>JAXHMQ010000011.1:0-134958 GCA_034521365.1 Halofilum sp. (in: g-proteobacteria)
CTGGCACGACCCGCAGGTGCGCTGCCTGGGCATGTTCCTGCTCGGCGAGGGCCTCGAGGAGTACGACGCGCGCAACCGGCGGCGGCTCGACGACAACTTCCTGCTGCTGCTGAATGCGGACCCCGAAGCCGTCGAGTTCCACCTCCCGCGCAAGCCGGGGCACGCCCGCTGGGAGCCCCTCATCGATACGACCGTGGCGGTGGCGCCCGATGGTGGTACGTGGGCGCCGGGCGCGAAGTTCGCGGTGAGTGCCCGCGCCCTGCTGCTGCTGCGTCAACCGTCGCCGGAGGCCACGCGCGCGTCGAAGGACATGCCATGACCGGGTGCGCCCATCACATGCCCTTCGGCACCGAGTGCCTGGACGATGGCCGTGTACGCTTCCGTCTCTGGGCGCCGCAGGCCGAGCGGGTCACGCTTCGCATCGAGGATATTCCCTCACCTCTTGAGCTGGACATGGCCGCGGAAACCGGTGGATGGTTCGGCATCGTCACCAGCTATGGCGCTCCCGGGAGCCGGTATCGCTATCGCATTGATGGCGGTCCGCCTCTGCCCGACCCGGCCTCGCGTTTCCAGCCCGACGATGTCCACGGGGCCAGCGAGGTCATCGATCCGAAGGCCTACCAATGGGCCGACATCGATTGGATCGGCCGGCCCTGGCGCGAGGCTGTGCTCTACGAGCTGCACGTCGGGACCTTCACGCCCGAGGGCTCATTCGCCGCAGCGAAGCAGCGCCTGGGACACCTCGCGGATCTCGGCGTCACCGCCATCGAGCTGATGCCGGTGGCCGACGTTCGCCGGCGAGCGCAACTGGGGCTACGACGGCGTGCTCCCGCTACGCCGTCCAGCACTCGGCTACGGCCGGACCTGAGGACCTCGAGGCGTTCGTCGACGCCGCCCACGCACGCGGCCTGACGGTCCTGCTCGACGTCGTGTACAACCACTTCGGACCCGAGGGCAACTACCTGCCGCGGATCGCGCCGGCGTTCTTCACCGAGCGTCACCAGACGCCCTGGGGCGCGGCCATCAACTACGACGATGCGCACAGCCGAACCGTGCGCGACTTCGTGATCGACAATGCGCATTACTGGCTCCGCGAGTACGACCTTGATGGATTGCGCCTTGATGCCGTCGACACCATCACGGACGAGAGCATGCCCGATATCGTCGAAGAACTCGCCGTCTCGGTCCGCAACACCATGCCGGCCGACCGGCACGTGCACCTGGTGCTCGAGAATGACGCCAACCAGGCGCGTTATCTGCAACGCGATACCTGCGGTCGGCCATCGCGGTTCGATGCCCAGTGGAACGATGATTTCCATCATGCCGCCCACGTGCTGGCGACGGGGGAGTCGGATGGCTACTATGTCGACTACACTGAACATCCGGTTGCACGCCTGGGCCGCTGCCTCGCCGAGGGCTTCGGCTATCAGGGCGAAGTGTCCGCCTGGCGTGGGGGGGAGGTGCGCGGAGAGTCCAGCGACCATCTGCCGCCCACGGCCTTCGTCTCTTTTCTGCAGAATCACGACCAGGTGGGCAACCGGGCATTCGGCGAGCGTCTGACCGAACTCGCGTCACCGGAGGCGGTCCGGGCGCTCACCGCGATCCTGCTGCTGGCGCCGCAGCCTCCGTTGCTGTTCATGGGTGAGGAGTGGGGGACCACTCGCCCGTTTCTCTTCTTCTGCGACTTCGAACAGGGCCTGGCCGAACGGGTCGCGCGAGGGCGCCAGCAGGAATTCGCCGGTTTCCGCGCCTTCGCCGATCCCGCGGCGCGCCGCCGCATACCGGACCCCGGAGATCCGGATACGTTCCGACGCTCGGTGCTCGACTGGCCGGAACGCGAGCGCGCGCCCAACGCCGCGTGGCTGCAGTGGTACCGGACACTGCTTGAGCTGCGCAACCGCGAAGTAGTGCCGCGACTGGCCGCGGATCGAGCGGTCACGCCGGGTCGCTTCCGAGACGCTCGAGCGCGACACGGCGACTGGAGGTGGACTGGACCCTCGGCGACGGCAACCGCCTGCGCCTGCGGGCCAACCTGGGCCCTGCTGAAACCGAGTTCCCGGAACCGCTCCGCGGCCGCCCTCTCCATGCCTGCGGCCCCGTGTCGGCGCATAGGCGCGCCGGGCTCGGCGCTGGCGGTGCAATGGCGGCTGGAGAAGGTTTCATCGGCGAGGAGTGGCGACGGATGAGCTCTTCGACGTGTCGCCGGCCATGATCGACCCGGGCCTGCTGGCGGAGCTCGCCGACCTCGAGGGGATCGCGGGGAGCTACAGGGACATCTGGGGACAGGAGCGTCGCCGCGTCCGATGACACGCGCCTGGCGTTACCTGCTCGCCGCGATGGGCCTGGACGTATCCAGTGACGCTGCCGATTCGTGCGCCGCGATCGCCGCGGAGCGTCGTGCCGGCCCGTGGCAGCCGCGTGCTGCCGCCGGTCGCAGGTGGTCCGCGACCGCAAGCAGCCACGGCGTGCCGGTGGTGGTCGACGCTGGCCGGCGCTGGAGCGAGGTGCACCGGGTGGCGGATTCGACACGGAAGCACGGGCGCGAGCTCGCCGGGCGCTTCCTGCCGCGCGAACTCGTGGAAGAGGCGCGGGACGCCGGCGCGACGTGATGGGCAGCGAAGAGCCGCGGCGACGGCTCGCTCCTCTCGCTGCCACGCGATCCCGGGCTCGGGTATCACGAACTGAACATCGAGCCGCCGGTCGGTCCGCCCGCGAGTACGCGGCTGATCGTGTGCCCCGCCGAGCATGCTACGTGCCGCCGCGGATCGCGGCGGGGGAGCGGGCGTGGGGGCTGGCCGTCCAGCTCTATTCGCTGCGCTCCCGCGACGACTGGGGCATGGGGGACTTCACGACCCTGGCGGAACTGGTCGACGGGGCGCGCCGCCTCGGCGCCGACGTGATCGGCCTGAATCCGCTGCACGCGCTCTATCCGCACGCACCCTGGAGGACTGCGGCCTCACGGCCCGTCCAGCCGGCCTGTTCGTCAACGTCCTCTACATCGACCCCGCAGCGGTGCCCGAGCTGGCAGAGGCCCCGAAGGCGCGGGCGATCATGGATGGGTCCGGTTTCCGTGAGCGTCTGCAAGCCGCGCGCGCCGCGGAACTCGTCGACTACCGGGCCGTGGCCGAGCTCAAGCGGCCGGTGCTGGAAGCGTTGTTCGAACGCTTCCGCCAGCGTCACCTGGGTCGGGAGAGCGCACGCGGCCGGGCGTTCGACGCATTCCGGTCGGTGTGTGGCCCCGCCCTGCGTCGCCATGCCGTGTTCGAGGCCCTGGCGGAACGGTTCGAGCCGGGCGGCGGCGAGGCGGGGTCCGGCTGGCCGGAGGAATACCGCAGCCCCGATTCACCCGCGGTGGCCGCATTCGCCGAGCGGCATGCAGAGCGGATCGCGTTCTTCGAGTACCTGCAGTGGCTGGCCGACGAGCAGTTCGCGCAGGCGGCCGGCAGCGCGCGCGATGGTGGTCTGTCCGTCGGGCTCTACCGCGACCTTGCGATCAGCTCGGCCGGCCACGGGGCGGAGGCCTGGGGCAACCGGGGACTCCACGCGCGCGGTGCGAGCATCGGCTCGCCGCCGGACGACTTCAACCTGCACGGGCAGGACTGGGGCCTGCCGCCACTGATCCCCGAGCGCCTGATGGAATCCGCCTATGAGCCGTTCATCGCGACGTTGCGCTGGAACATGCGCCACGCGGGCGCCCTGCGGATCGATCACGTGATGGGGCTGATGCGTCTCTACTGGGTGCCGGATGGCCGATCCGCCGAGGAAGGTGCCTACGTGCACTACCCGCTGTACGACCTGCTCGGCATCCTCGCACTGGAAAGCCGGCGCAACCGGTGCATGGTGGTCGGCGAGGACCTCGGGACGGTGCCCGGACGAGGTGCGCGCCGCGCTGGGTCCGGCCGAGGTCCAGTCCTACCGCGTGCTCTATTTCGAGCGCGAGGACGACGGGGCCTTCCGGGCGCCGGCGGATTACCCCGAGCGGGCGCTGGCGACGGTCAGCACGCATGATCTCCCACCGCTCGCCGGCTTCTGGGCTGGCCACGATCTGCTCCTGCGCGCGGAGTTCGACCTGTTCCCCTCCGATGAGCTCCGGATCACCCAGGTGGAGCAGCGGGGAGCCGACCGCGGCGCGCTGCTCTCGGCCCTGCAGCGTGAGGGGCTGCTGCCGCCGGACGCCGCATCGGATCCGGGAGCAGTCCCGCACCTCGACGGGGCCTTGCGGCGGGCGATCCACCGGTATGTCGCGCGGGCACCGAGCCGTGTGGTGATGGTGCAGCCGGAGGACGTGCTCGGGCAGCGCGAGCAGGTGAATCTCCCCGGGACCACGGACGAGCACCCGAACTGGCGACGGCGCTATCCGCTGTGCGTGGATGAATTCGCCACCGATCCGGAATTCCGCGCGACGGCGGATGCCCTTGCCGCCGAGGGGCGTGGACGGCCGGCGCGAGGCGCCGGTGCCGCCGCCGCGCGCGGACAGGCGGCGCCGCGGGCGACCTACCGCCTGCAGCTCGGGCCGGGGCTCACGCTGCGGGACGCCGCGGCGCCGGTGCCGTGACCTCGAAGCGCTGGGCGTCAGCCACTGTCACCTGTCGCCGGCGCTTGCAGGCGCGGCCGGGCGAGCGCGCACGGCTACGACGTGGTCGACCACGGACCGCATCGACGCGATCGCTGGGCGCGCGCGGCGACTTCGAGGCGCTTGCCGAGACGCTGCACGCGCGCGGCATGGGTGTGATCGTCGATATCGTGCCCAACCATATGGGCGTGATGGGCGCCGACAATGCGTGGTGGCTCGACGTCCTCGAGAACGGTCCCGCCTCGAAGTTCGCGAAGTACTTCGATATCGACTGGCAGCCAGCGCGGCGCGAGCTCGCCGGACGCGTCCTGCTGCCGGTGCTCGGCGACCACTACGGGGTCGGTGCTCGGAGGCCGGCGAGCTGCGCCTGGCGCTCGACCCCGACGGCCGCGCGTTTCGCCGTCCACTACCACGAGCACCGGCTTCCCGCTGGACCCCGGCACCTGGCCGCGCCTGCTGCGGCTTGTGGCGCGAGCGGCTCGGAGGCGACGCTCGGCGCGCACGACCCCACGGGGCCGGCGGAGCTCCACGCCGGTGGCGTGCCGCGCTCGCTGGCGCTGCCGCCGCGCTGGACCGAGGCGGAGCACCGGAGCGCGCCGCGCGCCGAGCGCGCAGCGCGAGGCCGGCCGCGAGCGCCTCGCGCGGACCGTGCGCGGCGCGTCCCGCGATCCGCGCCCATCTCGACGCCGTCTGCGCCTTCTTCAACGGCCTCGCCGGCGAGCCGGCGAGCTTCGAGCCGCTGCACGCGCTGCTCGAGGCCCAGGCCTGGCGCCCGGCGCACTGGCGCGTAGCCGGCGACGAGATCAACTACCGGCGATTCTTCGACGTCAATGACCTCGCCGGCCTGGCGAGCGCAGCGGGAGGAGGTCTTCGAGGCGACGCACCGGCTGATCCTCGAGCTGCGCGCCGGCGGCCACCTCGACGGCGTGCGCGTCGACCACCCCGACGGGCTCTACGCGCCGCGCGATTACCTGCGGCGCCTGGCGCGGCGCCTGGAGGCGGTCGCACCGGCGGGCGCGGCGCCGGCCTACCGCGTGGTGGAGAAGATCCTGGCGGCCGACGAAGGGCTGCGGGCGGACTGGCCGGTCCACGGGACCACCGGCTACGAGTTCGCCAACCTGGCCGGTCGGCTGTTCGTCGACCCGAACGGCGAGCGGGCGCTGACGAGCGCGTATCACCGCTTCGTACGGCCGCCGGGTCGCGTTCGCCGACGAGAGCTGCGCATGCCCGGCACCTGATCATGCGCCGGCAGATGGCCGCCGAGCTCGCCACGCTGGCGCACCGGCTCGACCGCCTCGCCGAGCTGGACTGGAAGACGCGCGACTTCACCCGCAACGGGCTGCGCGACGGGCTCGCCGAGGTGATCGCCTGCTTCCCCGTCTACCGCACCTACATCGCCGGCGGGCGGGTATCCGCGGCGGACCGGGCGGCGATCGAGCGCGCCGCCGTGGCGCGCGCGGCGCAGACGGGGCGTGCCGACCCGGCGGTGCTCGCCTTCATCCGGGACGTGCTCCTGCTGCGACCGGGTGCGGCGCTGGTGGAGTCGCGGCGGCCCGACCTGGCCGACTTCGTGCTGCGGTTCCAGCAGTACACCGCCGCGTTGATGGCCAAGGGCATCGAGGACACCGCGTTCTATCGCCACCACCGCCTGGCGGCGCTCAACGAGGTGGGCGGCGACCCGGGCGACTTCGCCGCCGACCCCGGGCGGGTCCACCGGGCGCTGGCCGAGCGCGCGCACGCCTGGCCGCACGCGATGCTGGCCACGGCCACCCACGACGCCAAGCGCGGCGAGGACGTGCGTCGCCGCGCCGCGCGCGCTGTCCGAGCTCGCGGGCGACTGGCACGCGGCGACGGCCCGCTGGCGCCGCCACAATCGGCGGCACCGGCGCAGCGTCGGCGGCCGCCGCGCGCCCGCGGCGGACGACGAGTATCCAGTTCCACCAGACCCTGGTCGGGGCCTTGCCGCCGGCGATTGGAGCGCCCGGACGCCGATTTCGCCGCGCGCATGCGCGACTACCTGCGCAAGGCCGCGCGCGAGGCCAAGCGCGCGACCTCGTGGTGGCAGCCGGACGACGCCTACGAGCGCGCGCTCGACGCCTTCGTCGAGGGCGCGCTCGGCGATCGCGGGTTCCTGGACGCGCTCGCGCCGCTGCGCGCGCGCATCGCGCGCCTCGGCGCGCTCAACGCGCTGGCGCAGTGCCTGCTCAAGCTGACCGCGCCCGGCGTGCCGGACCTCTACCAGGGCGCCGAGGCCTGGCAGCTGGCCCTGGTCGACCCGGACAACCGCCGGGCGGTCGACTTCGACGCGCTGGCGGCGGGCCTGGACACGGTCGCGGAGATCGAGCGCCTGGGGCCGGGCGAGCGCCGCGAGCGCATCGCGGCGCTCGTCGCGGGCGCCGACCGCGACGGCCTGGCGAAGCAGTTGCTGGTGCGCCGGGCGCTGGCCGCGCGCCGGCGGGCTGGAGCCGCTCTTCCGCGACGGCGGCTACGAGCCGCTGGCGGCGACCGGGCCCTGCGCGGACCACGTGTTCGCCTTCGCCCGCCGCCACGGCGAGCGGCTCGCGGTGGTCGCGGTCCCGCGCCTGGCCGCGGCGCTCACCGGCGGCGGCCGGCAACCGCTCGGGCCCGATGCGTGGGGTGACGCGCGGCTGCTGCCGGCCGGCCGACGGCCCGGCCGGCGGTCCGGTCGACGCGATCACCGGCGCGCCGGTGCGCGTCGACCGGGTGTGCGGGCGCGCCGGCGGCGGCCTGCAGCGAGCTCTTCGGCGCTCTTCCCCGGCGCGCTGCTGGTGCCGCCGGAGGACGCCTGAGACGGCGCCGCGGCCCGGGCGCGCGGGTCAGGGCCGCGCGCCCGTGCCCGGGGCCTGCCGGGCGCCGGCAGCCGCGGCGGCGTCCCGCCCGGTGCCCGTCATCCCCGTCGCCGGCGCCGGGCGGGCACCCGTCGGCATCGACGCCGGCGATCGCCGCCAGGGCCGCCGGGTCGCGGATGCTGGACCCGGTGGCGGTCGGCGACCTCGATCACGCCGCCCTCGCGCGCGAGCCGCGAGAACGAGCGGCTGGTCGTCTGCGGTCGCCAGCCCGAGGTAGCTGGCGATGTCCTCGCGCCGCATGGGCAGGTGCAGCTCCGCCCGGGGGAAGCCGGCCGCCTGGCGTCGCAACGACCAGGCATGGAGGAACAGCGCCAGGCGCTCGCGGGCGCTGTGGCGTCCCATCGCCAGCACGTGGTGCGCGGTGTCCGTGTGGGCCCCCTCGAACAGGCGGCAGAGCTCATCCTGGAGGCCGTCGATGCGGGTGGCGAGCTCCTTGATCCCGGCCAGGCTCACCGCGCAGACGCTGGTGCGCTCCAGCGCGATCACCCGCCCGCCGCGAAACGTCTCGATGCCGGTGCCGGCGCCGGTGATGTCGCCCGGCAGGAGGAAATCCATGACCCTGGCTCTGCTGCCGGCCTCCTGCACCGAGGTGCGCAGGCAGCCCGAGCGCACGATGAACAGGTGGCCGCGGGCGGCGCCGCCGTCGAACAGGCTCTGGTGGCGCTCGAGCGGCGGCAACGGGCGCACCACCTCTCGCAGGCGCGCCAGGTCCGGCGCGGCCAGGCGCGCCGGCAGGCAGCCGGGCGCGAGGCGGAGAGCCGCCTGCACGCGGCGAGGCTCGCGACGGACTGGCGCGGGTGCCAGGTGGTAGGGCGAGCGCGCAGGGGTAGCGCTTGTGCCATGGTCCTTTCTCCGGGCGGCTCCGGACGCCGCGCTGGCGGACGGCACGGCGTGGCCCCGCTGCTGACGGCGGGAGAGCGAGGCGTGCACCTTGCCGAGAGATTAGCTCAGGGTTTCCCCGCTGTCAGTACGCTGGCGTACCGATGCGGCGTGCGCGACGCATCCGCGGCTCCCGGACCCGTGCGTCGACCATGGACCAGCCCCCTCCCCGGCGACGGGGCTTGACCAGGGTCAAGGACGCGCCCGGTGCCCGGCCGGGCGGCGTTCGGCGATGCGGCCGTGCCCGGACGTTGATCGGCGTCAAGGACGGGTGCCCCGGGGTGGCCTAGCGTGAGCATCAGGGCACTGAGGCATCCGGTGACGGCGCGATCGCCGGCATCGACGCAACGGACGCACGCGCGGCGTGCAGGGAGCGCGCGGCGGGCGCGGGCGCCACGGGCGGGAATCGCCATGGTACGAGAAGCTTCCGAAGGGGAACCGGCGCGCGGGCCGCCGGCGCTGCCCGATGCGTTCCTGCGCGGCGAGCTGGGCCGGGCGCACGCGTTGCTCGACGCAGGCATCGACACCGTTCCCCGGGGACGGGCGAGTGTCGCGCGCGCGGGACGTCACGCCCGCGCGGGTGGGTGGCGGACTCGTGCGACGCCGCGGGTAGGCGCGCGGCAGACCGCCGCGCGTGCCGCCCGTGGCGTCGATCCAGCGCCGCTGGCCGGATGCCCGCCCAAGCCGCGCCGCCGGAACGCGTGGGCCTCGCCGCACGTGGACGGGTGGTACGGGCGTTGCACGCGAGCGGGTCCACGCGCGGTGCGCGCGCACGAGGGCCCGGCGGGCGATCCGCGGGCGACACGACCCTGGACCGGACACGCGCATGACGGCAGGCACACCGCGCGAGAATCTCCTCCTCGGCGCCCTGCCGGAGGCGGAGTACGCGCGCCTGTCGGCCGTGCTGGCCGCGGTCGAGCTCGGCGCGGGCGACGGCACGCTCGCGGCGGACACGGCCGACGACCGGGTCCACTTCCCGGGCGCCGGCCTGGTCTCGATCGCCCGCGCCGCAGGGGGCGCGCCCCGGTCGGCGTCGCCGTCATCGGCCGCGAGGGCGTCGTCGGGCTGGGGCGGATCACGGCCGGGGCGGACGCCGGGGCGCCGGGCGTGATCGTCCACACGCCCCTGCGCAGCTGGAGCCTCGCGGCCGACGCGGCGCGGGCGGAGTACGTGCGCGGCGGCGCTTTCCAGCGCAACCTGAACCGGTTCGGCCACGCGCTGTTCGAGCAGATGGCGCAAACGGCGGTGTGCAGCCGCCAGCATCGCCTCGATGATCGCCTCTGTCGCTGGCTGCTGCTCGCGCTCGACCGGCTCGAGGGCCCGGATATCCCCATGACCCAGGCCGCGATCGCGCAGGTCCTGGGCATCCGCCGCCCCAGCGTCAGCGAGTGCGCGGAACGCCTCGAGCGCGAGGGCCTGGTCGAGCGCGGGCGCGGGCGCCTGCGCGTGCCCGACCGCGCCGCCCTGGAGGCACGCGCCTGCGCCTGCTACGGCGCCATCCGCGCGCAGTACCAGGCCCCGGCCCGGGCACCGGGCAGCCCGGACGCCCCGGCCTGAGATCCGCGGGCACCGCGGCCGAGCGCTGTCGCCGGGCGGTGCGCGCCGCCCACTCGAGCGGGATGCCGCTGCTGCCCGAGCCCAGCGCCAGCACGACGACCCGGCGCCCGGTGCCCCACCGGCCCGCAGCCCGTGGCAGTACCGGTGTCGGTCATCGGTCGGCCCCGTCGAGCCACCGGTCGCAACCAGTCGCCCGCGGCCGTGACCACGAGCTCGAGCGCGCCGGGCTCCTCGAACAGGTGTGACGCCCCGGGCACGACCTGCAGGTCCTTGTCGACCGGGAGGCGCCCCAGCGCCTCCTCGTTGAGCGCCAGCACGTGCCGGTCGGCGCCGCCGACGATCAGCCGGGTCGGCGCGCGCACCCGGTCGAGCACGTCCGCGGCGAGGTCGGGGCGCCCGCCGCGCGCTACCACGGCCGCGATCTCGCGCGGGCGCTCGGCGGCTGCGACCAGCGCCGCCGCCGCGCCGGTGCTGGCGCCGAACAGGCCGACCGGCAGCGTGCCCACGGCCGGCCCGCCCCGCACATGGTCCAACGCCTCCAGCGCGCGGCCGGCCAGCAGCGGGATGTCGAACACGTTGGCCCGGTCGCGCGCCTCGTCATCGGTGAGCAGGTCGAACAGCAGCGTGGCGTGGCCGCGGCGGTTGAGGGCCTGCGCGACGTGGGTGTTGCGCGGGCTGAACCGGCCCGAGCCGCTGCCGTGGGCGAAGATCACGAGCCCGCGGGCTGCGTCCGGCACGGCGAGCAGGCCCTCGCGCCCGTCGGTGCCGATCCGCACGGTGTGCGTGGCGGTGCTCGCTGGTGCCGAGCTCATGTGGTGCCCGCGTCGATCCCCGGGTCGGTCGCCGTCGAGGTATCGTGCGCGCGGCGCGCGTGCCGGTTCGTGATCCTGGTCAACTCGCCGGCGGGTTGCCTCGCCCGCGCATGCTTCCCGCAGCCACCGCGGTGGCCTATCTTGGGGCCGTTGCCGTGACGCAGGCTCGCCATGCCCTCTGACACGCACCAAGCGGCACGCCGCGGCGCAACCGCGGCGCCGCACGCCCCCGCGGTCACCCTCGCGGCCAAGGTCGCCTTCCTGAGCCGGCCGGCGAGCTACCCGGGCCAGCCCGCGACGGTCGACGCCATCGAGACCCGCCTGTCCTGGGTTTTCCTGACGCCGCAGCGGGCCTGGAAGCTCAAGAAGCCGGTTCGCTACGACCACCTCGACTTCAGCGCGCTCGACGGCGCGCCGCGGCGACTGCGAGGCGGAGGTGCGCCTCAACGCGCCGCTGGCGCCGGGCGTCTACCTCGGGGTGGAGGCGCTGGTGCAGGCGGCGGGCGGCGCGCTCGCCATCGGCGGCGACGGCCCGGCCGTCGACTACCTGGTGTGCATGCAGCGGCTGCCGGCCGAGCGCTGCCTCGAGGACCGCATCCGGGACGACAGGCTCGATGCCGGCGAGATCGACCGGGCGGCCGAGACGCTCGCACCGTTTCTACCGCGAGGCGCCGTCGGCGGGCCCGGTGGACCCCGACGCAATGCTGCGCCGGGTCGACGCCGAGGCGGCGGAGCTGCGGCGGCTGCCGCTCGGGCCGATGCCGGCTGCCGCGAGCTGCACGCGGCCCTGCGCCGCGCGCTCGCCGCGCAGCGCGAGCAGCTCGCGGCCCGCGAGTGCCGCGAGGTGCACGGCGATCTGCGCCCGCAGCACGTCTACCCCGGTGATTCGCCCGTGTTCCTCGATCGGCTGACGTTCCGCCGCGAGCTGCGCCTGATGGACCCGGCCGAGGAGCTGGCCTTCCTCGCGCTCGACTGCGAGCGCCTCGGCGCCGGCTGGGTGGGCGAGCGCTTTCTCGAGACCTACCGGCGCGACTCGGCGACGCCGTCCCCGCGCCGCTGATGGCCTGCTACCGCGCGCGCCGCGCGCTGCTGTGGGCGCTGCTGAGCGGGCGCCACCTCCAGCGCGGAGCGCCCGAGCGCCCGTGGCGCGCGCTCGCGCGCACGTACCTGCAGCTCGGCCTCGCCGGCCTGGGCGCGAGCGACACCCGCTGAGGCCCGCGCCGCGCCCCGGCACCCGGTGAACGCGCCGGCAAGCAGCCCGGCGGGCCCCGCCGGGCCGCCTCCCGGCGCTCGCGCTCAGCCGCTCGCCGGGGGCTCGAGCACGTCGGTCAGCGACCCGCCCCGGCCCAGCGCCCGGATGACGTCGGCCAGCAGCGGCGCGACGGAGACGCGCTCGACGCGCCCGCCCCAGTGCTGCTCCATTCGCGGCGTCACGCTGTCGGTGATCAGCAGGCGCTCGAGGGCGGCCTCGCCGAACAGGCGCTCCGCGCCGGCGGCGAACACGCCGTGCGTGGCCACGGCGTATACCGCGGTGGCGCCGCGCTCGCGGCAGGCGCGCACGGCGCGCAGCACCGTCGTCCCGCTCGCGACCAGGTCATCGACGATCACCGCGACGCGCCCGTCGACGTCGCCGACGACGGCATCGCCGCTGACCACGCCGGCGCTGCGGTACTTCTCGAGGAACGCGCTGGTGGGCTCGCGCCCGGTGCGGGCGGCGAGATCGGCGCGCAGCGCCGCCGCGCGCTTCGCCCCGCCCGTGTCCGGCGAGACGACGGCCACCGGCGCCTCGCCGACGTGTCCGAGCAGCGCGGCGACGAGCGGCCCGCGCGCGTGGATCCGCTCCGCGGGTATCCGGAACGCGTTGTCGAAGGCGGCCGCGTTGTGTGGCTCGAGCGCCACCATCCGGTCCACGCCCATCGCCTCGATGGCCCGGGCGACGTAGCGCGTCGTCACGGGGTCGCGCGACTTCGTGCGCCGATCCTTGCGCGCGTAGCACAGATACGGGCAGACCACGGTCACGCGCCCCGCGCCGTGGTCGCGCAGCGTGGCGGCGAAGAACAGCAGCCGGCAGAGCTTGTCGTTGACCGTCTGCGTGGTGTCGCCGTGCAGGGCGTGCAGCACGTAGCAGTCGCGGTCACGGACGCTCAGCAGCGGGCGCAGCTTGTGCTCGCCGTCCTCGAACGCGCGTTCCTCGAGCGGTGCGAAGCTCCGCTCGCGAGTGCGCCCGCGACGTCGCGTCCGAAGGGCTCGCTCGCGCCGGGCGCGAATACCAGGGGGTCGTGCCTTGTCACCGTATCCCTCCCACCCGGCCACCGGGGCCCCGGGCGGCTGCCGTCACCAGCATACACCGCCGGCGCCGACACCCGATGCTGCCGTGGAGGAGCGGACACGCGCGCACGCGGCGCAGCCTTGACTTTCGTCAACGAGTCCCGGGTGCGCTCGGCTATACATGGGGTCATCGGTCCCCCCGCCGGCCACCCCGTCGGTGCGGGTTTGGTGATCGATGCGAGCGATATCGAGGAGGATTGCCATGGCAACGAAGAAAGAGGAAGCGCAGGAGTCCGGCGAGGTGCCGGTTCGCGGCGGCGGGCTGGCCAGCCTGCGCGACGACGTCAACCGCCTGTTCGACCGCTTCGGCGGCGTGCACTGGCCGCACTGGGGACGGCGGCGGGGGGTCGTCGAGTCGCCCTGGGACTGGGATCCGTTCGCCGGCTTCGAGTGGCCCGCGGCCCGCGGCGGCGAGCGCGAGCTCGGCCGCGCCGACCTGAGCGAGACCGATACCGCCTACGAGCTCCAGATCGACCTGCCCGGCATGAGGAAGGAAGACATCAAGGTGGACCTCTCCGACGGCATCCTGACCGTCTCCGGCGAGCGCAGCGACGAGCGCGAGGACGAGCGCAAGGGCTATTACCTGAGCGAGCGTTCCTACGGCTCCGTGCGCCGCAGCTTCCGCGTGCCGGACAGCGTGAAGGCCGATGACATCAAGGCCGAGTTCAAGGATGGTGTCCTGGTGCTCACGATGCCCAAGACCGAGGAGGCGCAGAAGAGCGCCCGCACGATCGAGGTGGAGTAGGGCATTCGTGGCCCGTCGCCGTCGGGCGGCCACGTGCGACGGGACGGCCAGGCGCGCCGCGCGCATCCCTGGCGGGCGGGGCAGGCGTGGACCGGCTACTGCCCCGTCGCGGCGCGCTCGCCCCAACCGGCTCCGCCAGCCGCGCTCCGCGTTGCGTCCGCCCAGGCAGTCCCCGGCAGGGTGTGGCGCTCCTGCTCGGGCAGCGGGTGGGCCCCCGCCCGGCGCGCGCCCGCAGCGCGCCGGCTGGCGCCATGCCGCCGTCCGGCTGACGAGACTGTGCGACAAGTCCGGCACCTGCTGCGGGAGTGCCACGGCGGCCGCCATCGCCGTCAGCGCCCGGCCAGCTCCCGCAGGCGCGCCGCGTTGGCGGCGGCGTAGCCGGCCTCGTCGTTGTCGAAGTAGCAGTACACATCGCGGCCGTCGGCCCGCCAGCCGGCGAACGTGTCCGCCCAGCCCCGCAGCGCCGCGTCGGTGTAGCTGCCCTGGTAGGCGTCGCCGGGGCCGTGCAGGCGCACGTAGGCGAAGCCGGCGGTGACGGCCACCGGCGACTGCGTGCCCGCGAGGTCGTAGACGCAGAAGGCGGCGTCGAAGCGCGCGAGCAGCTCGAAGACGCGCTCGTCGAACCAGCTGGGATCGCGCAGCTCGAACGCGTAGCGGTGCGCCGGGGGCAGCGCCTCCAGGAACGCCCGCAGGCGCTCGGGGTTGCAGCGCCAGTGGGGCGGCAGCTGCAGCAGGACGGGGCCGAGGCGGTCGCCGAGGCGCTCCATGCGGGCCAGCAAGCCCGGCATGGTGTCCTCGGGATCCTTGAGCTTCTTCATGTGGGTGACGTAGCGGCTCGCCTTGACCGCGAACTCGAAGCCCGCGGGGACGGTGTCGCGCCAGCTCTCGAGCGTGCTCGTCGCCGGCAGCCGGTAGAAGGAGTTGTTGATCTCGACGCTGGTGAACCGGCGCGCGTAATAGCCGAGCCAGTCCCGCTCGGGCAGGTCCTGCGGGTAGAACGGGCCCGACCAGTGCGGGTAGGACCAGCCCGAGGTGCCGACGTGCAGCTCAGCCATGGCGGGCGTACGGCACGGCGCCACGCTCGCGGGGGCGCGCTCGGGACGTGTTCATGCATCCACCGGGGCTTGCGCCCGGTCACCCGGGAGCACGGGTGACGACCACTCGAGCGTAGGCCGCCCGCGTGCGGCTGCCGTTGACGTCGGTCAATTCACCGTCATGCGGGCGGCGCCCGCCGACGCCGCTCAGACGAGCAGCGGCGCGAGCGTCAGGCTCACGATCGCCAGCAGCTTGATGAGGATGTTCATCGACGGCCCCGCGGTGTCCTTGAACGGGTCGCCGACGGTATCGCCGACGACGGAGGCCGCGTGGGCGTCGGAGCCCTTGCCGCCGTACTCGCCCTTCTCGATGAGCTTCTTGGCGTTGTCCCAGGCGCCGCCGGCGTTGGCCAGCAGCAGCGCGAGCACGACGCCGGTGGGCACCGCGACGCCCAGCATGCCGCCCAGCGCCCGCGGGCCGGCGAGCAGGCCCACCGCGATCGGCACGGCGATCGCGGTGCCGCCGGGCAGCAGCATGCGCGTGAGCGCCGAGCGCGAGGCGATGTCGGTGCAGCGGTCGCTGTCGGGGCGGGCGTTGCCCTCGCGCAGGCCGGGGATCTCGCGGAACTGGCGCCGGATCTCGGCGATCATCTCCTCGGCCGTGCGCCCGACCGCGGTCATCGTCAGCGCGCTGAACAGGAACGGCAGCAGCGCCCCGACGAATCCGCCCAGCAGGACCACGGGGTCGGCGATGTGCAGCGAGAACTCCGGCACGCTCTGGCGTATCGTCTCGACGTAGGCGCTCATCAGCGCGAGCGCGGCCAGCGCCGCCGCGCCGATCGCATAGCCCTTGCCGATCGCCGCGGTGGTGTTGCCGACGGCGTCGAGCTCGTCGGTGATCGCGCGGGTCTCGCTGCCCATCCCGCCCATCTGCGCCAGGCCCCCGGCGTTGTCGGCGATGGGGCCGTAGGCGTCGATCGCCATCACCATGCCCGTCGTGGCGAGCATCCCGGTCGCCGCCAGCGCCACGCCGTAGAGGCCCGCGAGCACGGTGGCGCCGTACATCGCCACGCCGATCGCGATCACCGGCAGCGCCGCCGACTCCATGCCGAGCGCGATGCCGCGGATCACCACCGGCGCCGCGCCGGTCTGCGCGGCCTGCGCCAGGCGCCGCACCGGCGGCCCGCGCGTGTAGAGCTCGGTCGCGGCGCCGACGACGATGCCGGCGACCGTGCCCAGGAGCACGGCGAGCCAGGCCTGGCATCGGGATCGCGCTCCAGTGCATGCCGACCAGCGCGACGAGCAGGAAGATCAGCGTCGCGCCCACCACGCCCAGCGTCAGCGCCTGCTCGGGGCGCTCGAGCGCGGCCCAGTGGACCACCGCGAGCCCCAGCAGCGACGCCACCAGGCCCGCGCTCGCCAGCCCCAGCGGCAGCACCAGCAGCGTGGCCCGCCCGCCGAGCGCGGCCGCCTCCGCCTCGGGCAGCACCGCGGCGATCGCGAACGCCGCGATCAGGGCCCCGCAGTACGACTCGAACAGGTCCGCGCCCATGCCGGCGACGTCGCCGACGTTGTCGCCGACGTTGTCGGCGATCACGCCGGGATTGCGCGCGTCGTCCTCCTCGAGGCCGCTCTCGACCTTGCCCACGAGGTCGGCGCCCATGTCGGCGCCCTTGGTGAAGATGCCACCGCCCACGCGGGCGAACAGCGCGACCGCGGAGGCACCCATGCCGAAGGCGGCCAGCGTCGCGCGCCCGGGTCCGGCGGCGTCGACGAGCAGGAACACGCCGCCGACGCCGAGCAGGCCGAGCGAGGCGACTGCGAGGCCCATGACCGCGCCGCCGGAGAACGCCACGGAGAGGGCGGGGCCGCGGCCGCGGTCGCGCGCGGCGATCGCCGTGCGCACGTTGGCGCGCGTGGCCGACGCCATGCCGATCGCGCCGGCGAGGCCCGAGGCCACGGCGCCGCCCGCGAAGGCCGCGGCGGCGGCCGGCGTCAGGGCGACGGCGATGGCGCCGGCGGCGGCGACGACGAAGACCGCCAGGCGGGCGTACTCGTGGCCGAGGAACAGGCGGGCGCCGTGGCGGATGGCCCGGCGGCGCGCTCGTTGGTGGCCGCGTCGCCGGTGGGCCAGCGCCCGACGTGCACGTGGATGGCCAGCGCGGCGAGCAGGCCGCCGACGGCGAGCAGCGGGACCAGGGCGGTGAGGGTCAAGGCGGTCGGGCCTCCGGGCGACGGCACCGCGGCGCCCGCGCTGCGGGCGCCGCCCGGCGCTGGACGCCATTGTCCGGGCGCCGCCGCCGCCTTCGTTGACCACGATCAACTTCGGTGGCGGCAACCGCCGGCTTTGCTGCCGCGGGCGCCGGCATTGGTCTATGCTCGCCCCCTGAGGATCGCCCCGGAGGGCGTGATGCGTCCACCCAAGCCCGAGCGCTTCGTCAGCCGGCTCACGCGCGAGACGCTCGCCGTGGTCCTCGCCGGCGGACGCGGCACTCGCCTCGGCGGCCTGACCATCGACCGCGTGAAGCCGGCCGTGCCGTTCGGTGGCAAGTTCCGCATCATCGATTTCACCCTGTCGAACTGCGTCAACTCCGGCATCCGCCGCATCGGCGTGCTGACGCAGTACATGGCCCACGAGCTGATCCAGCACGTGGTCCACGGCTGGAGCTTTTTCCGCGGCGAGTTCGGCGAGTACGTCGAGCTGTGGCCGGCGCAGCAGCGCGTCGGCGAGCTCTGGTACCAGGGCACCGCGGACGCCGTCTACCAGAACGCCGACATCGTCGAGATGCACGAGCCCGAGTACGTGCTCGTGCTCGGCGGCGACCACGTCTACAAGATGGACTACGGCACCATGCTCGGCTTCCACGTCGAGCACGGCGCCGACCTCACGGTCGGGTGCATGCCGGTGCCGCGCGAGCAGGCCAGCGCCTTCGGCGTGCTCGACGTCGACGAGGAGGGCCGCGTCGAGCGCTTCGTCGAGAAGTCCCCGGATCCGCCGGCGATCCCCGGCGAGCCCGACCTGGCGCTGGCCTCGATGGGCATCTACGCGTTTCGCCGCGGGTGGCTGCTCGAGTGCCTGCGCGAGGATGCTGCCGACCCCGACTCGAGCCACGACTTCGGCAAGGACATCCTGCCGAAGGCCGTGGCCAGCGACTGCCAGGTCTTCGGCTTCCCGTTGCGCGACCCCGTCGAGGACAAGCCCGGCTACTGGCGCGACGTCGGCGACATCGACTCCTACTGGCGGGCCAACCTCGAGCTCATCGGGGTCACGCCCGAGCTGAACCTCTACGACCAGGAGTGGCCCATCTGGACCTACCAGGAGCAGTGGCCGCCGGCGAAGTTCGTCTTCGACGACGACAGCCGCCGCGGCATGGCGGTCGACTCGATGCTCTCCGGCGGCTGCATCGTCTCCGGCGCCGTGGTGCGCCACTCGGTGCTGTTCTCCAACGTCTGGATCGCCGAGGGCTCGCGCATCGACGATTCCGTGGTGCTGCCGAACGTGCGCGTGGGTCGCGGCTGCCGCATCCGGCGCGCGATCATCAATGCCGGCTGCGACATCCCCGACGGCAGCGTGATCGGCGAGGACCCGATGGCCGACGCCGCGCGCTACGAGGTCAGCCCCGAGGGCATTGTCCTGGTGACGCGGCAGCACCTCGGCGCCGGGGTGTCCGGGCATACGGTGTGAGCGAGGCCTGCGACGCCCCGGCGGCGCGTCGGGCCCCTACGCCGGCATTGCCCGCGCTTCGCGCCGGCCGGGCCGGCCCACCAGGGGCGCCGGCATGTTGCGCATGAACCGGGCCGCGGAGACCTGACCATGGCGTACGTACGCGCCTACGTCGCCGGATTCCTGGCGACCCTGGTGTTCCACCAGCTGGCGCTCGGGGTGCTGTACCTCGCGGGCATCGTGCCGGTGGCGCCGTACGCCACCGCGCCGACGCCGCCGTTCGGGGTGCCGTCGGTGATCTCGCTCGCGTTCTGGGGCGGTGTCTGGGGCCTGCCGCTGTGGCCGCTGATCCGGCGCCGCCGCGGGCCGCGCTACTGGCTCTACGCGGGCCTCTTCGGGGCGGTCGCACCCACGGCCGTGGCGCTGCTGGTGGTGTTCCCGCTCAAGGGCATGGCGGTGTCGCCGGGGATGATCCCCGTCGGCGCGGTGCTCAACGCCACCTGGGGTCTGGGCACGGCCGCGCTCGCGCTCGGGCTGCGCCGCGCGCTGCCGGGCACGTGGTGAAGTTTCCCGGCGGCTTCGACACGCGCGCGGCGGGGATCCTGCTGCACCCCACCTCGCTGCCGGGACCCGGCGCCACCGGGCGCCTCGACGCCAGCGCCTACGCCTTCGTCGACTGGCTCGCCGACGCCGGCTTCCGCGCCTGGCAGATGCTGCCGACCGGCCCGGTCGACGCCTGTGGCTCGCCCTACCAGCCGCCCTCGGCCTTCGCCGGCGACACCCGCCTGGTCGACCCGGACGGGCCGGGCGCCGACGCCGACGTCGACGCCTTCCGCCGGCGCCACGCCTACTGGCTCGAGGATTGGCTGCTCTACGCCGCCCTGCGCCGCCACCTGGGCCGGCCGTGGCCCGAGTGGCCGGCGGCGCTGCGCGACCGCGACCCGGCGGCGCTCGAGAGCGCGCGCCGCGAGCACGCCGCCGCGATCGCGGCCGAGCTGCGCGGCGCAGTGCCGGCTCGAGCACCAGTGGCAGGCGCTGCGGGCCCATGCCGCCGAGCGCGGCGTGCGCCTGTTCGGCGACCTGCCGCTGTACTGCGCCCACGACAGCGCCGACGCCTGGGCGCGGCGCGGGCTGTTCGCGCTCGACGGGCGCGGGCGCATCGCCGCGGAGGCGGGCGTGCCGCCGGACGCGTTCGCGGAGAGCGGCCAGCACTGGGGCCAGCCGCTGCACGACTGGGCGCGCACGCGGCCGACGGCTGGCGCTGGTGGATCGAGCGCGTGCGCGTGCTGTACGCGCGCTTCGACCTGCTGCGGGTGGACCACTTCCGCGGCTTCGCCGCGGCCTGGTCGATCCCGGCGGGGGCGGAGGACGCGCGCGGCGGCGAGTGGATCGCCGGGCCGGGGCGGGCGCCGTTCGACGCCATCGCCGACGCGCTGGGCGCGCGGCCGCTGGTGGCCGAGGACCTGCGGCACGATCACCGCCGACGTCGAGGTCCTGCGCGACGCGCTCGGGCTGCCCGGCATGCGCGTGCTGCAGCTCGCCTTCGACGGCGGCGCCGACAACCCGCACCTGCCGGCGAACCACCCGGAGTGGGCGGTCGCCTACACGGGCACGCACGACAACGACACCACGCTCGGCTGGTGGCGCGGCCTGGACGCCGAGACGCGGGCGGCGGCCTGCGCCGCGCTCGCCACCGATGGCGCCACCAGGCCCGGCCCGGCGATCGACGCGGTGCTCGGCTCGCGCGCGCGCCTGGCCGTGCTGCCGCTGCAGGACCTGCTGGCGCTCGGCAGCGAGGCGCGCATGAACGTCCCGGGCCAGCGCGACGGCAACTGGGGGTGGCGCGCCCCCGCGGGGGTGCTCGACGAGCGCGCCGCGCGCGCGTGGCGGACGCGGCTGGCCACCGCGGGACGTACGCCGCCGCCGTCCGGCTGAAGCCGGACCCACAACCTTTTGCCGAGGCACCGCCCCTGCCTTTCGCCCTCGGCCCTCGGCCGTAGGCGCGCTTTTGCGCAGCAAACGCGCGCGCCGAGCGATCCGGGGCCCCATGCGCGCGTCGGCCTTCGGCCGAAACGCGCCTACGCCCTTCGCCCTTCGCCCTTCGCCCTGGGCCCTGGGCCCTGGGCCCTCGGCCGTAGGCGCGCTTTGCGCAGCAAACGCGCGCGCCGAGCGATCCGAGGCCCCATGCTACGCCCTACGCCCTCGGCCCTCGGCCGTAGGCGCGCTTTGCGCAGCGAACGCGCGCACCGAGCGATCCGGGGCCCGTGCGCGCGTCGGCCTTCGGCCGAAACGCGCCTACGCCCTACGCCCTCGGCCCTCGGCCCTGGGCCCATCACAACCACGCCATCAATCCCATCTCGAACGGGTGGCCGAGGTCGGCGTGCCAGGGGTAGGCGCGCACGCGGAAGTGGAGCAGGCCGTTGGGCAGGTCGTCGAGGGCGAGCTCGTAGCGCTGCTCGCCGGCCGCCTCGCCGACGGGCTCGAAGGGCTCGATCCGCGGCGCCTCGTCGATGCCCTCGTAGCGGCGGTCGAGCACGCACTCGACGCACACGTCGTCGACGCCCAGGCCGTCGAGGTTCACCGTCACCGCGAGGCGCACGACCTCGCCCGTGCGCGCGGCCCGCGGCGGCTGCTCGGCCCAGTGCAGCGCCAGGCTGCGCCAGCGCTCGCGCACCCGGCGCTTCCACTGGGCGAGCTCGCGTGCGCGGCGGCCGCCGTCGGCGCCGAGCCGCCGGCCGTGCTCGATCGCGCCGTGATACAGGCGCTCGGTGTACTCGAGCACCATGCGCTCGGCGTTGAAGCGCGGCACGATGCTGGCCATCGACGCCTTGGCGCACGCGATCCAGTCGCCGGGCAGACCGGCGGCGTCGTCCGCGTACCAGCTCGGGATGACCTCGTACTCGAGCAGGTCGAGGAGCTCGTCGGCCTCGATGGCGTCGCGCTCGTCGGCGGGCACGTCGGGGTCGTGCGGCTCGATCGCCCAGCCGTTGGCGCCGTCGTAGGCCTCGGCCCACCAGCCGTCGAGCACGCTGACGTTGACCACGCCGTTCGCCGCGGCCTTCTGGCCCGAGGTGCCGCTCGCCTCCAGCGGGTATTCCGGGGTGTTGAGCCACACGTCCACGCCGGTCACGAGCTGGCGCGCGAGCGTCATGCCATAGCTCTCGATGAAGAACACGCGGTCGCGAAACGCCGGCTCGTCGGCGTATTGCACGAGGGCACGGATCAGCTCCTGTCCCGGCTCGTCGCGCGGGTGCGCCTTGCCCGCGAACAGGAAGATCACCGGTCGCTGCGGGTCGCCGACGAGCCGCGCCAGCCGCTCGGGGTCGCGGAACAGCAGCAGTGCGCGCTTGTAGGTGGCGAAGCGCCGCGCGAAGCCGATCACCAGCGTGCGCGTGTTCTCCGGCGTCAGCGTGTGCTGCATCGAGCGGATACGGCCGCGGCTGACGTGGCGGCGCGAGTACTCGGCCGTCAGGCGCCGCCCGACGTAGTCCAGCAGCCGGGTCTTGAGCAGCTGGCGCACGGACCAGAAGCGCTGGTCGCCGATCGCCTCGATGTGCTCGCGCCAGAACCCGGGGTCGACGAGGTGGCTGCGCCAGCCCGGGGCGTGGGTGTCGAACAGGTCGGCCCAGTCGCGCGCCAGGAACGTGGGCACGTGCACGCCGTTGGTGATCGAGGTGATCGGGTTCTCCTCCGGCGGAACGTCCGGCCAGAGATAGCGCTCCATGTGCGAGGCGATGCCGCCGTGGATGCGCGAGACGCCGTTGTGGCGGCGCGAGCCGCGCAGCGCGAGCGCGGTCATGTTGAAGTGGCCGTGGTCCTGGGGCGAGTGGCCGAGGTCGAGCAGGCGCTCGGGGCTCACCCCGAGCTGGCCCACGTAGTCGCGGAAGTGCGACACGACCAGCTCGTGGTCGAACAGGTCGTGGCCCGCGGCCACGGGTGTATGGGTCGTGAACACGGTGGCGGCGGCCACCGCCTCGAGGGCGGCGTCGAAGTCGAGCCCGGCCGCGACCTGCTCGCGGCAGCGCTCGAGGATGGAGAACGCCGGGTGGCCCTCGTTGACGTGCCACGCCGTGGGCGCGAGACCGAGGGCGCGCAGCGCGCGCACGCCCCCGATGCCGAGGACGACCTCCTGCGCGATGCGCGTCGCGTTGTCGCCGCCGTAGAGCTGGTAGGTGATCGCCCGGTCGTCCTTGGCGTTCGCCGGCAGCTCCGTGTCGAGCAGCAGGATGCGGGTGTGGCCGACGACCGCCTGCCACACCTGTACCCGCACCTCGCGCCCGGGCATGGGGACGGTGAAGGAGATGCGCTCGCCCGAGGCGTCGGTCACGGGCGTCACGGGCAGGTCGGCGAGCTCGACGGGCACGTAGTGCGCGTGCTGGGTGCCGTCGGCGTCGATCGTCTGGGTGAAATAGCCCTGGCGGTACATCAGGCCCACCGCGACGAACGGCAGGCCGATGTCGGCGGCGGCCTTGCAGTGATCGCCGGCGAGGATCCCGAGGCCGCCCGAGTACAGCCGCAGGCTCTCGTGCAGGCCGTACTCCATGCACAGGTAGGCGACGAGGTCGACGCCGGGCTCGAGCCCGTTGACCCGGCGCACCTCGGGGGCGGTGGCCTCGTGGTACTGGTCGAAGGTGGCCAGCACCGCGTTGTACTCGGCCATGAAGTCGCTGTCGGCGACGAGCTCGTCGAGGCGCTCCTGGGTCACGCGGCGCAGGAACACCTTCGGGTTGTGGTCGCTGTGGTCCCACAGCCCCGAGTCGATGCGCCGGAAGAGCCCGCGGATGCGGCGGTCCCAGGAATAGGTCAGGTTGTCCGCGAGCTCGTGCAGGCGCGCGAGCGCGTCCGGCACGACCGGCTGGACCTCGAGCGGGTAGCGGTTGCCCGCCATGGATGCGCTCCTCGAATCACGTCGGCCCGCGAGTGCGGGCCGTGCGTGTCGTTATAACGTCTGTCCACGCGCGACGCCAGCCGGCCGGGCGCCGCGGGCTGTTGCGGGCAGTGCGTTCTGTACTCTCGCCAAGACGCCGAGCGCGCCAAGGAGACAGGGAACAGGGCAGAGGGGTGCCGTGCACCGATGCGCGCGTTCGCCTTCGGCGAAAACGCGCCTACCTCATTGCGGCGTAGCCCGTAGCCCGGATGCGGGCGAAGCCGGAATCCGGGGAATGGCCCGAATGGCACTTGCTCGGGAAGTGGTGGCCCGAATGAAGCCCGGAGGGTGGAATCGGGGCTACGGCGCTGCCGGCCGGGAACGCCGGGCTCCAGCTCGGCAACAGCGCCCGCCAGGCCGGGCTGGAGCCCGGCGCTCCAGCCAGCCTCCCGGGGGATGCTGCCAACGGTTGCGGTCATGACTGCTGCGGCCGGGAACGCCGGGCTCCAGCTCGGCAGCAGCGCCCGCCAGGGCCGGGCTGGAGCCCGGCGCTCCCAGCCAGCCTCCCGGGGGATACTGCCAGCGGTTGCGGTCATGACTGCTGCCGGCCGGGAACGCCGAGCTCCAGCTCGGCAACAGCGCCCGCCAGGCCGGGCTGGAGCCCGGCGCTCCCAGTCAGCCTCCCGGGGGATACTGCCAGCGGTTGCGGTCATGACTGCTGCCGGCCGGGAACGCCGAGCTCCAGCTCGGCAGACACGCGCCCGCCAGGCCGGGCTGGAGCCCGGCGCGCCCCAGCCAGCCTCCCGGGGGATACTTCCAGCGGTTGCGGTCATGACTGCTGCCGGCCGGGAACGCCGAGCTCCAGCTCGGCAACAGCGCCCCGCCAGGCCGGGCTGGAGCCCGGCGCTCCCAGCCAGCCTCCCGGGGATCTGCCAGCGGTTGCGGTCATGACTGCCGCCGGCCGGGAACGCCGAGCTCCAGCTCGGCAACAGCGCCCGCCAGCGGCTGGAGCCCGGCGCTCCCAGCGCGCTCCAGGAGCTCGCTCGATCCTCCACACCCTTGGCGCGCCTGGCGTCTTGGCGAGAGTACGAACGCACGGCCCGGCAGGCCGTACACGAAAAGGGCCGCACCCGGTGCCCGGATGCGGCCCCTGTGCGTCGCGGTGGCGTTCGGCGTCAGTCGTCGAGGAAGCTCCTGAGCTGCTCCGAGCGGCTCGGGTGGCGCAGCTTGCGCAGCGCCTTGGCCTCGATCTGGCGGATGCGCTCGCGCGTGACGTCGAACTGCTTGCCGACCTCCTCGAGCGTGTGGTCGGTGTTCATGCCGATGCCGAAGCGCATGCGCAGCACCTTGGCCTCGCGCGGCGTCAGGCTCGCGAGCACGCCCTCGGTGGTCTCCGACAGGCCCTCGGTGGTGGCCGCGTCGACCGGCGACTGCACCGACTGGTCCTCGATGAAGTCGCCCAGGTGGCTGTCCTCGTCGTCGCCGATCGGCGTCTCCATGGAGATCGGCTCCTTGGCGATCTTCATGACCTTGCGCACCTTGTCCTCGGGCATCTCCATGCGCTCGGCCAGCTCCTCCGGCGTCGGCTCGCGCCCCATCTCCTGGAGCATCTGGCGCGAGATCCGGTTGAGCTTGTTGATCGTCTCGATCATGTGCACCGGGATGCGGATGGTGCGCGCCTGGTCGGCGATCGAGCGCGTGATCGCCTGGCGGATCCACCAGGTGGCGTAGGTCGAGAACTTGTAGCCGCGGCGGTACTCGAACTTGTCGACCGCCTTCATCAGGCCGATGTTGCCCTCCTGGATCAGGTCCAGGAACTGCAGGCCGCGGTTGGTGTACTTCTTGGCGATCGAGATCACCAGGCGCAGGTTGGCCTCGACCATCTCCTTCTTCGCGCGCCGCGCCTTGGCCTCGCCGATCGACAGGCGCCGGTTGGTCTCCTTGATCTCGGAGATCGGCAGGCAGGTCTCCTTCTCGATCTCCGTGAGGCGGCGCTGCGCGTCCTCGATGGTCTCGGACTGGTTGGCGATCTTCTTGGAGTAGTGCTCGCCGGCGTCGATCATCTCCTGCAGCCACGCCGGGTCGCTCTCGCGCCCGGTGAACGAGGAGATGAAGGCCTTGCGCGACATGTTCGCGCGCGTGGTCGCACACTCCATGATCGTGCGCTCGTTCCTGCGCACTCCGGAGATGTGCTCGCGCAGGCGCACGACGCACTTGTCGACGAACAGCGGCACCAGCTGGATCTCGAGGACCTTGCGCGCCATCTCCTCGCGCGGCTTCTGCGCGCGCACGCCGGACTTCGGCCGGGTGCGCTGGCGCGCGGCCTTCTGCAGCGCCTGGGTGACGCGCTTGTAGAGGCGCTCGAGCTCCTTCATGTGAGCCCGGATCTCCTCGATGTCGACGGTGTTGTCGTTCGCCGCCTCGTCGTCGTCGCTGTCGTCGTTGGCGCTGCGGTCGGCGTTGTCGTCGGCCGACGGCGACACCGCGTTGTCGGGGGCCTCGGGGTCCTGGAAGCCGCTCATCAGGTCGGTCAGGCGCGCCTCGCCGGCCTCGATCTGCTCCCACTTGTTGAGGATCGCGGCGGCGGTGCCCGGGTAGTCGGCGAGCGCCGCCATCATCTGGCGCGTGCCTTCCTCGATGCGCTTGGCGATCTCGATCTCGCCCTCGCGCGTCAGCAGCTCGACCGTGCCCATCTCGCGCATGTACATGCGTACGGGGTCGGTCGTGCGGCCGAACTCGCCGTCGACCGTGGCCAGCGCGGCGGCGGCCTCGTCGGCCGCGTCGTCGTCGGCCGTGCTCACGGTCTCGTCGGCGAGGATCATCGTGTCGTTGTCGGGAGCCACTTCGTGGACCTGGATCCCCATGTCGTTGATCATGGAGATGATGTCCTCGACCTGGTCGGGCTCCACGACGCCGTCGGGCAGGTGGTCGTTGACCTCGGCGTAGGTCAGATACCCCTGCTCCTTGCCCTTGGCGATGAGGTCCTTCAGGCGCGACTGCTGTTCCTGGTCCATATGCTCCGGCCCCGAAGGGGATTTGAGGGGGTGATGCGCGGCAAGACTAATCTTCCAGTGTAGCATTTCGGCCCCCGCCGTGCCACGCGCGCCCGCGGTCGAACCGGTGCGGGCGGTTGCCGCGGCGGGCGCGCTGGGCGACAATTCGCGTTTCGCCGCGCGCGGCCACAGCCCCCGGCGGAGGGCACGAGCGTCCCCGCGCCGCCCGGGGGAGCCCGCCTTCCCGCCGAGAGATGGGGACGGCCGCGGGCCGCGACAAGGCCCGGCGGGCGGCCCGTCCGCGCCGGCCGACCGCAACCGACCGCTACCCGGGAGTGCCGCCATGCCCGCGCGCCGAGAGCTGGCCAACGCCATCCGTGCCCTGTCGATGGACGCGGTCCAGCAGGCGAATTCCGGCCACCCCGGCATGCCGATGGGCATGGCCGACATCGCCGAGGTCCTGTGGAACGACTACCTGCGCCACAACCCGGCCAACCCGGCCTGGCCCGACCGCGACCGCTTCGTGCTCTCCAACGGCCACGGCTCGATGCTGCTGTACTCGCTGCTGCACCTGACCGGCTACGACCTGGACCTCGAGCGAACTGAAGAGGTTCCGCCAGCTCGGCTCGCAGACCGCCGGGCCACCCCGAGGTGCGGCGAGGCGCCCGGCGTCGAGACCACCACCGGGCCGCTCGGCCAGGGCCTGGCCAACGGCGTCGGCATGGCGCTCGCGGAGAAGGCCCTCGCGGCGCGCTTCAACCGCGACGACCACCCGGTCGTCGACCACTGGACGTACGTGTTCGCCGGCGACGGCTGCCTCATGGAGGGCATCTCGCACGAGGCCTGCTCGCTGGCGGGTACGCAGGGCCTCGGCAAGCTGGTCGTGTTCTACGACGACAACGGCATCTCGATCGACGGCGAGGTCGACAACTGGTTCACCGACGACACGCCGGGGCGCTTCGCGGCCTACGGCTGGCACGTGGTGCCCGGCGTCGACGGCCACGACCCCGAGGCCGTGCGCGCGGCGATCGACGCCGCGCGCGCCGAGACCGGGCGCCCGTCGATCATCTGCTGCAAGACGGTCATCGGCTGGGGCTCGCCCAACAAGCACGGCAGCGCGGAGGCGCACGGCGCCGCCCTCGGCGACGACGAGGTCGCGCTGGTGCGCGAGCGGATCGGCTGGCAGCACCCGCCGTTCGTGGTCCCCGACGCGCTCTACGCGGGCTGGGACGCGCGCGCCGCGGGCGCCGAGCGCGAGGCCGAGTGGAACACGCGCCTGGCGGCCTACCGCGAGGCGCACCCGGAGCTCGCCGCCGAGCTCGAGCGCCGCCTGGCCGGGGCGCTGCCCGCGGACTGGGCCGAGCACGCCGAGCGCCTGCTGCGCGACACCCAGGAGCACGGCGACAAGGCGGCCACGCGCAAGCACTCGCAGGCGGCGATCACCGGTTTCGCGGAGGTGGTGCCGGAGCTGCTCGGCGGCTCGGCCGACCTCACCGGCTCGAACAACACCCGCTGGAAGGGCGCCACCGACATCACCGCGGACCACGCCGACGGTGGCTACGTCTACTACGGGGTGCGCGAGTTCGCGATGTCGGCGATCGTCAACGGCCTGGCGCTGCACGGCGGCTTCAAGCCCTACGCCGGCACCTTCCTGACGTTCTCCGACTACGCGCGCAACGCGGTGCGCATGTCGGCGCTGATGAGGATCCCGAGCATCTTCGTCTACACCCACGACTCGATCGGCCTGGGCGAGGACGGGCCCACCCACCAGGCGGTCGAGCACCTCTCGAGCCTGCGCCTGATCCCGCGCATGGAGCTGTGGCGGCCCTGCGACGCGGTCGAGACGGTCGCCGCCTGGCGCCGCGCGCTCGAGAAGGCCGACGGCCCGGTGGCGATGGCCTACAGCCGCCAGGGCGTGCCGCACCAGGCGCGCGACGCGCAGCAGCTCGCCGACATCGCGCGCGGGGGCTATATCCTCGTCGACAGCGAGGGCGAGCCCGACGTCACCCTGATCGCGACCGGCTCGGAGGTGCAGCTCGCGGTCGAGCGCGGCCGCGCCGCTCGCCGCCGCAGGGCGTCGACGCGCGCGTCGTGTCGATGCCCTGCACCGAGCGCGTTCGACGCCCAGGACGCGGGCTACCGCGAGCGCGTGCTGCCGCCGGGCGGGCGGCGCGTCGCGATCGAGGCGGGCGTCACCGACTGGTGGCGGCGCTACGTCGGCCTCGAGGGCGGCGTCGTCGGCATCGACACCTTCGGCGAGTCCGCGCCCTCGGCCGACGTGATGGCGCATTTCGGCTTTACCGTCGATCACGTGGTGGAGACCGCGAAGCAGGTCGTCGGCGAGACCCGCACGACGGCCCGGGCCTGAGACGCCGTGCGCGGAACGGTGCTCTCGCGGAGGCGCGGAGGGCGCGGAGGGCGCGATGGCCGAGTCGGGCAGTCCGTGCCCCGGGCTGCGCTGGCATGACGGTCAGGCTGCCCCCGAGCCGAAATCGCTGGGGTCGGCGGCTTGCGAGCTCCGAACTGCAGAGTCCCGGGCACGGCGCCGGCGCCGCGGCGAGAGTCGCCGGGACCTGACGGACAGTCGGAGACGATCCGGCACGCGCGTAGGCCGGCGACTGAGGAGACGAGTTACCCATGGCCATCAAGGTTGGCATCAACGGTTACGGCCGCATCGGCCGCAACGTGCTGCGCGCGCTCTACGAGGCCGGGCGCAACGACGAGATCCACGTGCTCGCGATCAACGACCTGGGCGACGCCGAGACCAACGCCCACCTGACGCGCCACGACACCGCCCACGGGCGCTTCCCGGGCACCGTGGAGGTCGACGGCGACCACATGGTCGTCAACGGCAACCGCATCCGCGTGTGCGCCGAGCGCGACCCCGCCAGGCTGCCCTGGGGCGAGCTCGGCGTCGAGGTGGTGCTCGAGTGCACCGGCCTGTTCACCGAGGCCGACAAGGCGCGCGCGCACATCGAGGCGGGCGCCGGCAAGGTGCTGATCTCCGCGCCGGCCAAGGGCAACATCGATGCGACCGTCTGCTACGGCGTCAACCACGAGATCCTGACCCAGGACATGAGCGTGGTCTCGAACGCCTCGTGCACGACCAACTGCCTCGCGCCGCTGGTCAAGGCGCTGCACGAGTCCGTGGGCGTGCGCTGCGGGCAGATGACCACGGTGCACAGCTACACCAACGACCAGGTGCTCACCGACGTCTACCACAAGGACCTGCGCCGGGCGCGCTCGGCCACGCACTCGATGATCCCGACCACGACCGGCGCGGCCAAGGCGGTCGGTCTGGTGCTGCCCGAGCTCGACGGCCGGCTGCAGGGCTACTCGATGCGCGTGCCGACGATCAACGTCTCGCTGGTCGATTTCAGCTTCATCGCCGGGCGCGAGACCACGATCGAGGAGATCAACCAGGCGATGAAGAAGGCCTCGAGCCATATGGCGACCGGCGTGCTCGCCTACAACGAGGATCCCCTGGTCTCGATCGACTTCAACCACAACCCGTCGTCGTCGGTGTTCGACGCGACCCAGACCCTGGTCACCGACGGCAACCTGGTGAAGGCCGTGGCGTGGTACGACAACGAGTGGGGCTTCTCGAACCGCATGCTCGACGTCGCCCTGGCCTGGTCGCAGGCGAAGAAGTAGGGCGGGCCACGGCGAATGCCCTTCTCGCTCGGGAAGGAGGGCAGGATGAGGGCTGCGGTCGGCCGGGCCGCCGCGACACGTCGCCGCGACCGCCCCTCGCGGTCGCTGGGCGAAGCGTAGCGCTACGGGGATCGACGAGCTCATGCTGCGAATGGAAGACCTCGACCTCGCGGGCAAGCGCGTGCTCATCCGCGAGGACCTCAACGTCGCCCGTCGCCGACGGGCGGGTGACCAGCGACGAGCGCATCCGCGCCTCGCTGCCCACGATGCGCCAGGCGATCGAGGCCGGCGCGCGCGTGATCGTGATGGCCCACCTCGGGCGCCCGAAGGAGGGCCACCCCGACGCGGAGTCCTCGCTCGAGCCCGTCGCCGAGCGCCTCGGCGAGCTGCTCGGCCGGGAGGTCCCGCTGGTGGTGGACTGGCTCGACGGCCTGCCCGCGATCGAGCCCGGCGGCCTCGTGCTGTGCGAGAACGTGCGCTGGCAGGTCGGCGAGAAGGCCAACGACGACACGCTGGCCCAGCGCATGGCCGCGCTGTGCGACATCTACGTCATGGACGCCTTCGGCGTCGCCCACCGCGCCCAGGCCTCGACCCACGGCGTCGCGCGCCACGCGCCGCTCGCCTGCGCCGGGCCGCTGCTGCTGCGCGAGCTCGAGGCGATCAGGCACGTGCTCGAGGACCCGCGGCGCCCGCTGATCGCGATCGTCGGCGGCTCCAAGGTCTCGACCAAGGTGGGCGTGCTCGACGCGCTGCTGCACCAGGTCGACCAGCTGATCGTGGGCGGGGGCATCGCCAACACCTTCATCGCCGCCCAGGGTCACGACGTCGGGCGCTCGCTCCACGAGGCCGATCTCGTCGACTCGGCGCGCGAGCTGATCGCCGCGGCCGAGGCGCGCGGCGAGCATCCCGCTGCCCACCGACGCCGTGGTCGCCGCCGAGGCGAAGGCGGGGGCCGAGACGACGGTGAAGGCGGTGGGCGACGTCGGCGCCGACGACATGATCCTCGACGTGGGCCCCGACACCCGCTCGCGCTACGCCGAGCTGCTCGCCGGCGCCGGCACCATCTTCTGGAACGGCCCGGTGGGCGTGTTCGAGATCGAGGCCTTCGCCGGCGGCACGCGCGCGCTGGCCGAGGCCATCGCGGCCTCCGGCGCGTACTCGATCGCCGGCGGCGGCGACACCCTGGCGGCGCTGCACCGCTTCGGTCTCAGCGACCGCATGTCCTACATCAGCACCGGCGGCGGCGCGTTCCTCGAGTTCGTCGAGCACCGCCACCTGCCGGCGGTGGATATCCTTGAGCAACGCAGCCAGAACCAGTAACGCCGGCCTGCCCTTCGTCGACACGGCGGACGCGGTGCGCGTGCGCCGCACCAAGATCGTCGCCACGATCGGCCCCGCCTCGGAGTCGAGCGAGATGCTCGACGCCATGATCGCCAGCGGCGTGGACGTCGTGCGCATGAACTTCTCGCACGGCACCCACGACGAGCACCGCGAGCGCGTGCGCCGGGTGCGCGAGATCGCGCGGCGGCTCGGGCGCAACGTCGGCGTGGTGGGCGACCTGCAGGGCCCGAAGATCCGCATCGAGCGCTTCGCCGGGGGCGAGGTGACGCTCGAGGAAGGGGCCGCGTTCGTGCTCGACGCGGCGCTCGCCGGCGACGCCGGCGACGCGGGCCGGGTCGGCGTCTCCTACAGGGAGCTGCCGCGCGACGTCGACGCCGGCGACGTGCTGCTGGTCGACGACGGCCGCCTCGAGCTCATCGTCGAGTCGGTCGCGGGCGACGAGATCCGTACCCGCGTCGAGGTCGGCGGGCCGCTGTCGGACAACAAGGGCATCAACCGCCAGGGCGGCGGCCTGTCGGCGCCGGCGATCACCGACAAGGACCGCGCCGACATCGAGCTCGCCGCGGAGCTCGACGTCGACTACCTGGCGGTGTCGTTCCCGCGCACCGCGCAGGACATCGAGACCGCGCGCCGCCTGTTCGAGCAGGCGGGTGGCCACGGCGGCATCGTCGCCAAGATCGAGCGCGCCGAGGCGGTGGCGGCCAGCCACGACATCCTCGAGGTGGCCGACGCCATCATGGTCGCGCGCGGCGACCTCGGCGTGGAGATCGGCGACGCCGAGCTGCCGGCGGTGCAGAAGCAGCTGATCCGCGACGCCGAGGCGGCCAACGTGCCCGTGATCACGGCCACGCAGATGATGGAGTCGATGGTCACGCAGCCGCTGCCGACGCGCGCCGAGGTGTTCGACGTCGCCAACGCGGTGCTCGACGGCACCGACGCGGTCATGCTCTCCGCCGAGACCGCCACGGGCGCGTACCCCGCCGAGGCCATCCAGGCGATGGGCCGGATCTGCATCGGCGCCGAGCGCCACCGCAGCGTGCAGGTCTCCGAGCACCGCATCGACTCGCGCTTCGAGCGCACCGACGAGGCGATCGCGATGGCCGCGATGTACACCGCCAACCACCTGGGCGTGCGCGCCATCGCCTCGCTGACCGAGTCCGGCTCGACCTCGCTGTGGATGTCGCGCATCCACTCGGGCATCCCGATCTACGCGCTCACGCGCCACGAGCGCACCGCGCGGCGCGTGAGCCTCTACCGCGGCGTCTACCCGGTGAGCTACCCGATCGTCGACGTCGACGCGGCCGCGGCCAACCGCACGGCGGTCGAGGTCCTGGTCGAGCGCGGCGTCGTCGGCGCCGGCGACCGCGTGATCATCACCAAGGGCGACCTCATGGGCGTGCACGGCGGCACCAACTCGATGAAGATCGTCGAGATCGGCGCCGACGGCCAGATCGACGTCGCCCCCGAGTCGGAATGACCGCGTCCGCGGTCGACAAGCCGCAGGTCGTGTAGCGCGAAGCGAAACCCGACGCACCGGCGCCCCCGTCCCGGCGAGTTCGGCCGTGGCGATGCCGTCACGGCGGTGGGCGTGGACACCCCGATCCCGGATTGCCGCGGCGCCCGGCGGGCGCCTCTTAATGACATCGACCATCCGTCCGGCCACAGCGCAGTAGGCGCGTTTTCGCCGCAGGCGAACGCGCGCGTTGCACCCTCGCCGCGCCATGCACCCAGGCATTGCGGAGCCCGTGCCAGAGGCCCCAATGCGGTGGTGCCTGCCTGGACGCCCCTCACCCCGTCCCTCTCCCGCGAAGCGGGAGAGGGCCCTGCGTTTTCGGCGGCGGCGGTCCGGATACCGCTCGTCGCGACTCGTGATGACGCAACGACGTCATCCCCGGGCTCGGGGCCCCCTGCCGGGGGCCTGAGGGGCTCGCAATGACCGCGGCATGGTTGACGGGCCGTTCCGTGGGTCCGGCTTCAGCCGGACGCGCACGGCCGTCGTCAAGGCCCCGGCAGCGCAGCAGGCGCGCCTTCGCCGCAGGCGAACGCGCGCATTGCACCCGCGCCACGCCATGCACCCGGGCATTGCGAAGCCCCGTGCCAGGGGATCCCCTGATGCGGTGGTGCCTGCCTCGACGCCCCTCACCCCGTCCCTCTCCCGCGAAGCGGGAGAGGGGGCCCTTCGTTTCGGCGGCGGTGGTCCGAAACCGCTCGTCGCGACTCCTGATGACCTAACGACGTCATGCCCGGTTCGAGGCCCCCGCCGGGGGCCTGCGGGGCTATCAATGACGTAACGACGTCATCTTCGGTTCGGGGCCCCTGCAGGGGGCCTGAGGGCTCTTAATGAACTTCCCTGTTCATGGTTCGAGGCCCCCCGCTGGGGGGCCTGAGGGGCTCGCAATGACGCAGTGCGCGGCGAGTGCGCAGCGGGGTCCGCGGCGGTCGATCGCCCGCACCGCTGTGCCCCTGACGATGTCGTTACGCGAGCCCCGGCCCGCGATGCTGACACTCCCGTCATCGCGAGGCCGGCGCAGCCGGCCGTGGCGATCCAGTCACGGCGCTCGCCCCGGGCACGGCCGTCGCCGATTGCGACGGCGCCCGGCGGGCCACCACCCCGTTCGCGGCCGGAGGCCGCTGCTCCCGTCACTGGATGCCGCCGTGGCGTCCGGAAACCTGCAGGAGCGACCTCTGGTCGCGAACGCGGCGCGCGGTCGCCCCTCAACCCGTTCCCGGCCGCAGGCCGCCCCGCCCGGCACACCTACGCCTGGGCGGTCAGCCGCTCCAGCGCCTCGCGGTACTTCGCGGCGGTCTCGGCGACCACGTCGGCCGGCAGCGCCGGGCCGGGGTCGGTCTTGTCCCAGTCCTGGCGCTCGAGCCAGTCGCGCACGTACTGCTTGTCCCAGGACGGCGGGTTGGTGCCGGGGCGCCACTGGTCGGCGGGCCAGAAGCGCGACGAGTCGGGCGTGAGCAGCTCGTCGATCAGCACCGGCTCGCCGGCCGCGTCGAGGCCGAACTCGAACTTGGTGTCGGCGATGATCACGCCGCGCGCGGCGGCGTGGTCGGCGGCCTCGGCATAGAGCCGCAGGCTGATGTCGCGCACCCGCGCCGCCAGGTCCTCGCCGACGCGCGCGGCCACGTCCGCGAAGGCGATGTTCTCGTCGTGGCTGCCCGCGCCCGCCTTGGTCGACGGCGTGAACACCGGCTCCGGCAGGCGGTCGGCGAGCTGCAGCCCCTGCGCGAGCGCCAGGCCCCCGATGCCCCCGGTCGCCTGGTAGTCGCGCCAGCCCGAGCCGATCAGGTAGCCGCGCACGATCGCCTCGATCGGCAGCGTCTTCAGGCGCCGCGCGACCACCGCGCGTCCCTCGACCTGCGCGCGCTCGTCCGGGTCGGGCAGGACCTCGGCGAGGTCCACGTCGAGCAGGTGGTTGGGCACGACGTGGCCCAGGCGCGCGAACCAGAAGTTCGACAGCCGCGTGAGCATCTCGCCCTTGCGCGGGATCGGCGTCGGCAGGATCACGTCGTAGGCCGAGAGCCGGTCCGAGGCCACGATCAGCATGCGCTCGGCGTCGATCGCGTAGAGATCGCGCACCTTGCCGCTGTGGATGTGCTCGAGCGAGCGGATGTCGGGTCGAAAGAGCGTCTCGGTCACGGCAGCGCCCCGCCATCGCGAAAACGCGGCATTGTCGTCGGTCGGCCCCGTGGCGTCCATCGATGCGGTGGCCGGGCGTGCCGCCGACGCGCCCGCGGCGACCGCCATGGCGGGGTGGCCGGGCCCTCCTTGCATTGCAAATGAGAACCATTATCATCTGCAGGAGGTCACCCGGAGCAGCACCGATGGATCCGACCGCCACGAGACACCGCCGGGCCGCCGCGGCCAATGATCCGGCCGATCCACCCGACGTTCGCCCGGAATCCCCGCAGAGCGCCACGGAGCCCGCGGCGGCGCCGCAGGTGCAGTCGTTGGCGCGGGCGCTCGCCGAGGCCGATGCCGGGCCGGACCGGCGCCATTACGCGCGCCGCCTGGCGCGCTGGCAGCTGGCCCTGGCCGAGCTGGACGCGGACGGCGCGCCCCTGGCCCGCCGCCGCGTCCCGTGGGGCAATCCGTTTGCCCGCTAGCGGCGCCGCCGGCCAACCGGCAGATGGCCGGCGCCACGCGCGACCTGCTGCGCGCGGTCGGGGTGACCACGGCGGCGCTGTACCTGCTGCTGTCGGGATGGCCCGGCGGGGGCACGCCCGATGCGGGTGATTCGCGGGTGGCGGCCGCTGTCGCATGCTGCGGCGAGCGCGACGTCGCCGCGGGGCCCCCGCGCGAGCGGCGCGCATGCCGGCGGGGGCCGAGCCGCGCCCGCCGGGGACGCGGCGCTGACCCGCGGCGGTGGCGGCGGTTCGGTCGGTCGCGCTACATCCAGGCCTGCAGGAATTTCTCCCGGCCGATCGAGTCGTAGAGCGCGAGCTGGGTGTCGAGCCAGTCGAGGTGCTCCTCCTCGTCGGCGAGCAGCGCATCGACCAGCTCGCGCGAGGCGTAGTCCTGGACCGACTCGCAACAGGCGATGATCTCGCGGTAGAGCTCGATCGCCTCGGCCTCGAGCTTGCGGTCGTTGACCAGGATCTCGTGCACGCTCTCGGCGACCAGCAGCTTGCCGTAGTCCTGCAGGTTGGGCAGGCCCTCGAGGAACAGGATGCGGCGGATGAGCCGATCCGCATGCTTCATCTCCTCGATCGAGCCCTTGTACTCCTGCTCGTTGAACCGCTCGAGGCCCCAGCTCTCGAGCATGCGCGCGTGCAGGAAGTACTGGTTGATCGCGGTGAGCTCCGCCTTGAGCGCCTGGTTGAGATAGGCAATGACCTGCTTGTCGCCCTGCATGGTGGCCGCCTCGCGTGGGAGATCGGGCCAGTCTAGCAGCCTGCCGGACCTGGGCTCACCACTGCGCCGCAGCCGCCGCGGAGGCTGCCGGCGCGCGCGAGGGCTCAGGCGACCGAGGGCAGCGGCAGGTGGACGCGCGCGGGGAAGGCGGGGAACTGCTCGGAGACGGCCTCGGCCAGCACCTGGCGCGCGAACGGCTCGCAGCGCCCGCAGCAGGTCGACACGCGCAGCTCCATGCGCAGCTGCTCGAAGGTCAGCACGCCGTTGCGCACCGCGTGGCGGATGTGGCGGTCGGTCACGGCGTTGCAGACGCAGACGTACATGCGGGTCTCCGGGTCTCCGGGGCCGGCGGGTGGCGCGGCAGTCGACGGGCCCAGTCTACGTCCGGGTGCGAATGATTCGCAATAGAGGATCCTCCCGAATCGGCCCGCCGGGCGTGGATTTCGTCCTGCCGCCACGCCCGGATGCGCCCGCCCCCGCCGGTGGGCGCGGTGGCGTGCGAACCCGCCATGCCCCACAATCCCCCGTTTCCCCGACCACGAAGGAGCGCCGCCGTGGCCGATCCGATCGTCGGCGTGGTGATGGGCAGCGACAGCGACTGGCCGGTGATGCGCCACGCGGTCGAGCGCCTCGAGGCCCTGGGCGTGCCGGTCGAGGCGCGCGTCGTGTCCGCCCACCGCACGCCCGACCTCATGTTCGAGTACGCCGAGCAGGCCGGCGTGCGCGGCCTGCAGTGCCTGATCGCGGGCGCCGGCGGGGCCGCGCACCTGCCGGGCATGCTCGCCGCCAAGACCATCGTGCCCGTGCTCGGCGTGCCCGTGCCCTCGCGCTACCTCTCCGGGCAGGACTCGCTCTACTCGATCGTGCAGATGCCGAAGGGCGTGCCCGTGGCGACCTTCGCGATCGGCGAGTCCGGGGCGGCCAACGCCGGCCTGTTCGCGGCCGCGATGATCGCGCGCGGCGACGCCGGCGTGCGCGAGCGCCTCGAGGCGTTCCGCGCCGAGCAGCGCGACCAGGTCCTCGACATGCAGCTCCCCGCCGGCGAATGAGCACCGCGCCGATCCTGCCCGAGGCGGCGCTGGGCATGCTCGGGGGCGGGCAGCTCGGGCGCATGTTCACGCTCGCGGCGCGCGCCATGGGCTATCGCGTCGTGGTGCTCGATCCCAAGGCCGACGGGCCCGCCGCCCAGGTCGCCAACCGCCACATCGAGGCCGCCTACGACGACCCCGACGCGCTCGACGACCTCGCCATGCACTGCGCGGCGGTCTCGACCGAATTCGAGAACGTCCCGGCGGCCTCGCTCGAGCGCCTGGTCGCGCACTGCCCCACGCGCCCCTACGCCGGCGCCGTGGCGCCGACCCAGCACCGCGTCGCGGAGAAGGCCTTCCTCGACCGCAACGGGCTGCCGACGGTCGCCTGGGCGCCGGTGGACGATGCCGCCTCGGTGGCGGCCGCGGTCGAGGAGGTGGGCACGCCGGCGCTGCTCAAGACCGCCTCGGGCGGCTACGACGGCAAGGGCCAGGCGCCGGTCGACACGCCGGCGGACGCGGCCGCCGCGTTCGAGTCGCTCGGCGGCGTCGCCTGCGTGCTCGAGCGCCGGGTGGCGCTCGCCCGCGAGCTCTCGGTGATCGTGTGCCGCGCCGCCGACGGCCGCGTCGCCTGCTACCCGCCGGGCGAGAACGTCCACGTCGACGGCATCCTCGCGACCACGCGCGTGCCCGCCAGCGTCGACGAGCGCCACGCCGAGCGCGCCCGCGAGATCGCCTCGCGCACCGCGGCCGCGCTCGACTACTGCGGCGTGCTCGGCGTCGAGCTGTTCGTCACCGAGGACGGCGCGGTCCTGGTCAACGAGCTCGCGCCGCGCCCGCACAACTCGGGCCACTACACGCTCGACGCCTGCGCCACCAGCCAGTTCGAGCAGCAGGTGCGCCTGCTGTGCGGCTTCGGCCCGGGGCCGACCGACCTGCTCGCGCCCGTCGCCATGGTCAACCTGCTCGGCGACCTCTGGCGCGACGGCCCGCCGGACTGGGCCCGGGTGCTCGACGAGCCCGGCGCCAAGCTGCACCTCTACGGCAAGGACCACGCCCGCCCGGGGCGCAAGATGGGCCACGTCAACGTGCTCGCCGCCGACCCCGACACCGCGCTGCAATCGGCACGGGCCATCCTCACCGACCTCGGCGGCCGACCACGGGCCGTAGGCCCCGCGTCTGCCATCCCGGCCGCCGGCCACTGGCCACTGGCCACTGGGCGCTCGGCCCTCGGCCCTCGGCCCTCGGCCCTTGGCCCTTGGCCCTCGGGCCCAGGCCCCTCCCACTGACACCCCGCCGGACCACACACATGGACTACCTCCTCGAGGCCGAGGACCTGGTCAAGCAGTACCCCGGCGTGCGCGCCGTCGACGGCGTGAGCTTCGCGCTGCCGGCGGGCACCTGCTTCGGCCTGCTGGGCCCCAACGGCGCCGGCAAGACCACCACGGTCGAGATGCTCGAAGGCATCACCGAACCCACCGCCGGCACCATCCGCTACCGCGGTGCGCCGCGCGGCGCAGAGTTCCGCGCCCGCGCCGGCATCCAGTTCCAGAAGACGGCGCTGCCGGATTTCATGACCGTGCGCGAGGCGCTGGCGATGTTCGCGCGCTTCTACCCGCGCACGGTGGCGCTCGACGAGCTCGTCGGCATGTGCGCGCTCGAGGGCTTCCTCGGCCAGTACTGCAACCGCGTCTCCGGCGGCCAGCGTCAGCGCCTGCTGCTCGCGATCGCGCTGGTCAACGACCCCGACGTCGTGTTCCTCGACGAGCCCACCACCGGCCTCGACCCGCAGGCGCGGCGCAACTTCTGGCAGCTCGTCGAGACCATCCGCGGCCGGGGCAAGACCGTGCTGCTGACCACGCACTACATGGAGGAGGCCGCGCGCCTGTGCGAGCGCGGTCGCGATCGTCGACCACGGGCGCATCATCGCCCAGGGCGCGCCCGGCGAGCTGCTCTCGGCGCACTTCGGCGACACCGTGCTCGAGCTCCCGCGCGCCGACCTCGGTGACAGCCTCGAGGGGCTGCCGGGCACCTGTGTCGACGCCGGCGAGCGCGTCGAGATCCTCACGCGCGACGTGCGCGGCACCATCGACGCGCTGCTGCGCGGCGGCGCCGAGCTCGCGCGCCTGCGCATCCGCGAGCGTACGCTCGAGGACCTGTTCCTCGAGCTCACCGGCCGGGGGCTGCGCGCATGAGCCCGCGCCGCATCGCCGCCGTGTTCGTCGCGCGCAACCGCGAGTTCTTCCGCGACCGCCACACGCTCGCCTGGACGATCCTGCTGCCCGTGGCGATCGTGTTCGGCTTCGCGTTCGCCTTCTCCGGCTCCGCCCCGGAGCGCTACACCGTGGGCGTGCTCGGCGACCCGCAGGTCGCGGCCGAGCGCCTGGCGATCCAGGGCGTCGAGTTCACCGGCGTGGCCGACCGCGAGACGGCGCTCGACAAGGTGCGCCGCCACCGCCTCGACCTGCTGCTCGACCTCGACGCGCGGCGCTACTGGGTCAGCGACGCCTCGCCCAAGGGCTATCTGCTCGAGCGGGTGCTGTGGGGCGTGGCCGAGGGCGGGCCGCAGACGTTCGCGCGCGAGAGCGTGCCCGGGCGCACCATCCGCTACGTCGACTGGCTGGTGCCCGGCCTGCTGGCGATGAACATGATGTTCACGGCGCTGTTCGGGGTCGGCTTCGTGATCGTGCGCTACCGCAAGAACGGCGTCCTCAAGCGCCTCAAGGCCACGCCGCTCACCCCGGCGGAGTTCCTGGTGGCGCAGCTCGGCTCGCGCCTGCTGATCATCGTCGCGATCACCGCCGCGATCTTCGCCGGCAGCCACGCCATCCTCGACTTCCCGCTCTACGGCAGCGTGGCCGCGCTGCTGGTCGTGCTGGTGCTCGGCGGCATCTGCCTGATCGCGCTCGGGCTGATCATCGCGGCGCGCACCGACAGCGAGGAGCTCGCCGGCGGCCTGCTCAACATGATGAGTTGGCCTATGATGTTCCTGTCGGGGGTGTGGTTCTCGACCGAGGGGCTGCACCCGTGGCTGCAGACGCTGGCGCGCGCGCTGCCGCTCACGCACGTGATCGAGGCCGCGCGCGCGGTGATGATCGACGGCGCCGGCCTCGCGGCGATCGCGCCCAACCTCGCCGTGCTGGTGGCCATGAGCGCCGCGTTTCTCGCCCTCGGCGCGTTCATGTTTCGATGGGAGTGACGCGGGCCCGATCCGCGTGCGCCCGGGCCAGGGATCCGGGCCGCCCCGGACCACGGAGAAGAGCCATGCATTATGCCCGTAACGGCATCATCCTCTACACCCGCAACTACGACGCCTGCGTGCGCTTCTACGGCGAGACGCTCGAGCTGCCGCGCATGTTCGCGCTCGAGGACGACGACGGCAGGCTCACCTGCTTCGACCTCGGCGGCGCCTACCTGATGGTCGAGCCCGACGACCGGCCCTGGCCCGAGGGCACCGCCCACGAGCAGCTGCCGATGAAGCTGCGCTTCAACGTCGACGACCTCGACGCCGCCATGGCCGAGCTCTCGGGGCGCGGCGTGCAGATCGCGCGCGTGGACTACGGCTGGGGCGCGGTCGCCGACTTCCTCGACCCCGACGGCAACCCCTGCCAGCTGCGCTCCGAGGCCGACTTCGCCGGCTGACGGGCGCCGCGCGGACTGTGAACGCGGTCGCATTCCGGCCCCCGGCGGTGGCGCGCGCGGGCCCGTTTCTCCCAGAATCGGCAGACAGGCGGCCGCTTGGTCCATATCGGCGGCGCCCCCGGCCCCGGCAACGGGCGCATACTGGTCCTGGATCGAACACACGGGGTGCCGGGCCCGCGCGCGGCGCGGCCCGCCGGCCCCGGCACGGGAGAGACACGATGACACGTTTCCTCGGTAACCGGATCTGCGTGGGACTGATGGGCGCGGCGCTGCTGCTCGCGGCGCCGGGCGCGTACGCCGCCGACTGGGGCGTGGGCGCGCGCGCCGGCACGCTCGGCCTCGGCGTCGACCTCTCGCGCAGCTTCACGCCGTTCTTCAACGCCCGCGTGGGCGTCAACGCCTACGAGTACGGCTTCGACGTCGACAGCGACCGGATCGACTACGACGGCGACATCGAGCTCGACAGCTACCACGCGCTGCTCGACTTCCACCCGTTCACCGGCGGCTTCCGCCTCACCGGCGGCATCATCCGCAACAACAACCAGATCGTCGCGACCGGGACCGCCACTGGCGGCGGCCAGGTCGACGCCAAGGTCGAGTGGGACAAGAACGCGCCCTACGCCGGCATCGGCTGGGGCAACCACACCAGCGGCTTCGTCCCGCTGTCGTTCAGCATCGACCTGGGCGTGATGGCCCACGGCGACGCCGACGCGACCGTCGACAGCGGCGGTGTGCCGAGCCCCTCCCGCGAGCGCGACGAGGAGCAGGACATCGAGGACGACCTCAGCGATTACGACCTCTACCCGGTCGTCTCCGCGGGCCTGATCTTCCGCTTCTGAGCGGGGCCGTTTGTCGCCGTGACGGGGATCGGGTAGCCTCCCGGTCCCCGTCACGCGAGACCCGCAGACCATGCCCGGCCCGCACGCCCCGCTGATCGCGCCGTCGATCCTGTCGGCCGACTTCGCCCGCCTGGGCGAGGAGGTCGACAGCGTCCTCGCCGCCGGCGCCGACATGGTCCACTTCGACGTGATGGACAACCATTACGTCCCCAACCTGACCATCGGCCCGCTCGTCTGCGAGGCGCTGCGCAACCACGGCGTCACCGCCGACATCGACGTCCACCTGATGATCAAGCCGGTCGACCGCATCGTCCCCGACTTCGCCGCCGCCGGCGCCAACTGGATCACCTTCCACCCCGACGCCTCCGAGCACGTCGACCGCACGCTCGCAGCTCATCCGCGAGCACGGCTGCAGGGCCGGCCTGGTGTTCAACCCGGCCACCCCGACTGGACGTGCTCAAATACGTCATCGACAAGGTCGACATGGTCCTGCTGATGTCGGTGAACCCGGGCTTCGGCGGCCAGAAGTTCATCCCGGCCACGCTCGACAAGCTGCGCGAGGCGCGCAGCGCTCCTCGACGAGCTCGGCAGCGACATCCGCCTCGAGGTCGACGGCGGCATCAAGGCCGACAACATCGGCCAGGTCGCCGCCGCCGGCGCCGACACCTTCGTCGCCGGTTCGGCCATCTTCGGCCAGGCCGACTACGCCAGCACCATCGCCGACATGCGCACCGCGATCGCCTCCGCGCGCGGCTGAGCGCAACGCGGACCGCGAACGCCCGGCCAACCCCAAGCCCGGCTCGTCGGCGGACGCGGAATCGGTAGATCGATCGCGCGGCGCAAGACGAACCATGTGGGCCAGCTCCAGCCGGCTGGCGCGGCGCCAAACGAAGGATGTGGGTCCGGCTTCAGCCGGACTTGAATTCGCAACGCGATCGCATCGATCGTCGCGCACCTGAGCGCACTGCAAGGTTCGTGTTAGCGAGATGGCTTGGTTGACAGTCGACATGCCCCCGGATAGCTCGTTCTCGCTACATGAAGGATTCATGAAACAAGAATACCGGGAATTCGAATGCTCTCTTCACTAGCGCGGACTCTGGTTTGCACGGTTGTATTTGGACTGGCTGCACAGGCGGCGCTGGCCGATAGCGGCCGCACGGAATTGACGCTGAAGCACCTGACCGAAGACACCGCGCAGGGGCTGGTGCAGAACCGGGCAGACCTGCCCGGCTGACTCACGAGCTGCCGCCGTGGAAACCTTCAACGGCAAGCTGGTCCTGTCGGCGGCCGAAATGCAGATGGACCCGGAGCTCGACTCGCGCGAAGTCATGGGACAGGACGCGCAGATGTTCCCGGGCGTGACGCTTGAGTTCTTCACGCATGACGGCGACCTGGTGCCGGTGACCCGGGAGGTGATCACCCCATCCGGCGAGGCGGCGCAGAACAGCTACTGGCAGATCATCGTGCAGCCGGGCAAGGTCTGGTCCGAGCCAGGCGACGAGGGCTGGTCGCGCGCATCCTTCCCCTTCGCGCTGGTCAACCGGCTGGAGACGGATACGCACAATGGCGTGGCGACCTTCCTGTACAAGGATGGCGAGGTCAGCGATGTGCGCTTTCAGATTACGCAGCAGACGGCGCCCTACTACATCGCCACGCATTTCCAGGCCTGGGGCACGTTGCCGGCCGCATACGACCCCGCCGACGCGTCGAAGTACGCGGAGGAGCGCCGGGCCTACGCCGTTGAGCTCGATGACCGTATCGAGACCGCGAAGTGGGGCGAGCTTGCCGCGGGACCGCACGAGGCGGCAGCGCTGCATGGATTCGAAGGCGAAACCAGCAGTGAATACGTGGTCATGCACGCGTTGGTCAGGGATGGCGTGCTCTACTATCAGCCCTCTGCGACGCCTCAGGGGCCCTTCCCCTATCCCACGCGCATGCGCTTCGGTGTGTGGTCGGTCACGAAATCCGTCGGACCCGCCCTTGGGATGCTGCGACTCGCGGAGAAGTATGGCGATTGGGTGTTCAATCTCGAGCTGCTGGATGGCACCTCGACATCAACCCCCCGCATGACGGCCTGGGAGGGCGTGACCTTTGGCGACGCGCTGAACATGGCCACGGGCCTCGGTGGCGGGAACATTCAGGCCAATCCGAACAATATCTATGTCGACTACACCTTCGGAGGCAGTTACGACGAGTGGTATCGCGCACGCTCCGAGGCAGAAAAGGTGGCGATGCTGGACAAGGTCGGTAATTACCCGTGGGGACCCGGCGAGGTGGTGCGCTATCGCGACCGGGACATGTTCTCTCTCGGCGTAGCGATGGACAATTTCCTGAAGTCTCGTCGAGGGCGAGGACGCAAACATCTGGCACATGGTCGCGAGCGAGGTGCTCGAACCCATCGGTATCCATCACGCACCCATGAACATGACCTTCGAGGACGACGGTAGCGTAGGTCAGCCAATCATGGCCTGGGGCTGGTATCCCAGGCTCGGCGATCTGACAAAGGTGGCCGAACTTCTGCATGCGCGGGGTCGGCACGACGGCAAGCAGTTGCTCAATCGCGGGAAGACGCAGGAGCTGTTCTCCGTCGAAGGTACCCTCGACCAGGGTCCGGCGAACTCGACGGAATACGGAAACCTGCGCTACAAGATGGGGTACCACTACGCTCCCTTCCGGACATCGGATGACGCCGACGTGACGTGGCTTCCGTTCATGTCAGGCTGGATCGGCAACCGGGTCGTGCCTGCGCCCAATGGCATGACCGCGATCCGCATCTCCAATGCCTGGCCTGCCCCCGAAGAGGCACAAGCGGCGGTAGAGGATCCGAGCTCGATGATCGAGGCGATGCACCGTCTGGAACCCTTCGGCGACTGAGGCGCGGTCCAAGGGGCGAGGTCCTGCTAGCCGAAATCCCGGGAGAATTCCCGGGGCGGTGCACCGGTCTCCTCGATCCGCAGATCGCGTAGAGCCGTTCCTGGAGCCCAGGGTCGCCCCAGCCGTCGTCGACGACCCGCCAGACCGACCGGGCTCGACCACCGCGGGGTGAGTGCGGCATTTTGGCGGCACGTCCACGGCGATTCTCCTGCCTGGATGACTGCCTACGTCGCCATCGGCATCCAGCCGAGAGTCCCCGGTGGACAAGCCTGTCGAGAGCCACCGGCCGGGTGGCGTTGCGAACCCCGAGCGCGGGCTCCGCGAGGAATTCGTCGTGACCGGTTCCCTGAGAGCGGACCCCGGGCGCCGGCGAGGTAGGCCTTCGCCGCTACCCGGCGCGGAATCCGCACTCGCCCCGCCTCCTCCAGAGACGGAGATCCGGGCGATTCGGCCTCGGCTCGCGCCGTGACGGGGCTGCGAGCCGACCGGCGCGCGCGCTACGACGTCCGGTGCCTCGCGCACGCGGGCTTGAATTTTGCTTTCCAGACATGGCGATCTTTACACAGTGATCACCAGGGACATCGCCATCGCTTTCTCTCCGCTACACGATCGTCGCGCCCCGGCTGGCAGACGCGCCCCTGGACGTGGCACGCCCTGGCGATTTGCCGGCATCGCCGTCGCGATGGCCCTGATCACCTGGCTGGCACACGCGAGCGGCGGGGTTCGAGGGGCCTTACTGGGACTCGCATGATCCTGCCGCTGTCTCGTGGCCGCCGCCGCCGGCAGCTGCGGCCTCATCGGCGGGCGTGATCGGCGCCACCATGGGGGCGCTGCTGGTGGGCCCCGACATCCCGGAGATCATCGCGGGCCCTTCGATCCATCGATCGGCATGCTCGGGCTCGTTCATCTGGGGGTGTTCATCCGGGGTCGGCCTCGTCGCCGGCGGCTGGAGCGACCGGCTGCGCGGCCAGGCACGGGCGGAGCGAAATGCCCTGCGACGGGACTCGCCCGCCGGGCCTGCTCAACCAGGCAGCCTTCATAGACGACATCGGCCAGCGCCTGGCCGCGGATACGCGAGAGCGGGCACGAGCTCGCCGCGGTGCTGGTTCGCGCCACGGATCTCGGCGACATCGTGGACGTCACCGGCATCGAAGGTGGGGATCGCCTGATGCGTGAGCTGGGCCAGCACCTTCGGCCGCATCTGCCCGGAAGTATCCGGTGCCTATCGCTTCAGCGCCTCCGAGCTCGCGTTGATCGTCGAGGCCGAGGACAGGCCGTCACGACAGCGCATCGCCCGGACCCGGCACACCGCGGCCGCCTCGTCGCTCGTCGTGGACGGTGCGCCGGCGGCGAATCGAGCCGGCTCTCGGGATCGGTCACGTCGGCCTACGAGGATGTTCCGGTGCAAGACGGGCAGACCAGCCTGATCCGACGGGCTCGTATTGCGCTGCGGCGCGCCGTTCTCCCTGGTACTCGGGACGGGTCGAGCTACTGAACCCTACGCTCGAGCCCGATGCGGGCGCCACGATAGAGCTGGATCGCGCGAGCGCAGGAGGCCCTGGACGCCGGCGAGTTCGAGCTGCACTACCAGCCCGAAGGTATGGCTCTCCGAACTGGCCGACCGGCCGCGTGCTGGAGGCGCTCGTACGCTGGTGGCGGGCGCCCCGGACCAGGGCCTTGTTCCGCCGGGAACCTTCTATGCCCAAGCTGGAGCGTACGAGCCGTGATCGACGCGTTCAGCCTGCTCTCGTCATCCGCGACGGCGAACCGACTTTGCCCGCAGCGGGCTGATCACGCCGGTCAGTGTCGATCTGGCCCCACGGAACCTCGCTGACGAAGACACTGATCAACACTCTGCTTCCTCAAGGCCTGCGCGAAACCGGGACGCCCCCCGAGCATCTCGAGGTGGAGATCACCGAATCCGCGTCGATGCGCGATCCCGAAGAGCGCGATCACCCTCCTGCGCCGCCTCCGCGATTACGGGGTCGGAGTGAGCATCGATGACTTCGGTACGGGCTACGCGTCGTTCGCGTACCTGCGCCGGTTGCCGGCCAGCAACCTCAAGATCGACCGCTGCATCCGTTCGGCCGCTCGAGGGCTGACCCCAAGACCAGCCGACTCGTGCTCGCGATGGTCGAGGCCGGCCACGCCCTCGGACTCACCGTTACGGCCGAAGGCGTGGAAACCGAGGAACAGGCCCGCATCCTCGCGGAGCTCGGCTGCGATCTCGGCCAGGGCTTCCTGTGGGGTCCGGCACGGCCCGGGCCGGACTTCGCGGCTGGCCGAGCGGCACGCCAGCCAGACACGACGCATCACCGGCCGTCTGAGGCTCGGCTCCCCCCACGGGGGAGCTCGACACGTCGAGACCTGCAGCATCCCCGCTCGGTCCGCCGCGTGCCGGGCAAGCTCCGCAACCACCGCAAGCGGCCCGCGGCAGGCCTTGGCGACGCGTACCCTCGCCGCTGCTGGCTCGAGGTCGGCGGCCCGGCAACGCAGGAGACGTCCTGCAGCCGTCAGCGGACGCCGGCGAGCCCTGGGATCCGTGCTCCGGCGCGGGATGTGCGGGTGCTTGCCGACGCGTTGCGTGTGCCCTGTGGCGTGCCTGGCAGGAACTCGGGATCTCCACGGAGGCTCTTCTCGGCAAAGCGGAGAAGCTCAAACCCATGGCACAGGACCTCGATCCCGCAGCGCCTCGCCGAACGACCGACCAGCATCACGGGCCGACGAGATCACCCGTGGGGAAGGAACGCTCGACGAGATCACCCAGGGCCCGCCGCAGGCCATCCGGCAGCATCTGGACATGGAAGTCGCATTCGTCTCGGAGCTCGTCGGTGACCGGCGCGTATTCCGATACGTGGACGCGGACGAGGACGCCCAGCGGGTGCGGCCAGGTGGCAGCGACCTCGGCGAAAGAGTCTCACCGTCAGCGCGTCATCGACGGACGCCTGCCGCAACTGATACACAATGCGCAGGAGCTACCCGCGGCCGGTGATCTGCGCGTCACCCATGAACTGCCCGTCGGCGCGCATCTGAGTGTCCCGATCCGGCTCGTCCGACGGCTCGACGCTCGGGAGCCCTTTGCGCGTTCAAGCGCAAGCCTGATCCGGCTCTCGACCACGTCCATCTTGCGCTCATTCGAAGTATTCGCGGACGTCGCCGCTGCGCTGATCGAGCGCAACCAGGGCGCCATTGCATGTGACGATGCCAGCGCCTCGCCCGCTTCCGGCAGCGCCTGTCCAATGGCGAGCCCCTCGCGTATGCCAGCCCATTGTCGACCTCGAAACTCGCGCTACGGTCGGCTTCGAGATCCTGGCACGGTTTCCCGGCGAACACGCCGAGCGCATCAAGGGGATACTGCCAACGCTTTCGGCGTGACCCTGCTACCGCCGGCTGGGAACGCCGAGCTCCAGCTTCGGGAAAAGCTGCCCGCCGGGCTGGAGCCCGGCGCTCCCAGCCAGCCGCCATTCACCCGGACGGGTCTACAGGCACCGAGGAGCGTCGCGTTCGGAAGGCGGTGCGGAACATGGGCTTACTCTCTACGATTTCCGGCACTACGCGTTGTTGATCAGGTGCCGTTCGGACGGCCGGATGCTGGGGTGGAGCCGGAGTCCCTGAGCCGGCTGGTGGGAGGATCTGCGCGCTTCCCGGTCGCTGTCCAGGATCAGTACCAAGTGGCGCCCGGCGACTGCACGTACGCGGGGCTCGAGCAGATTCTCAGGCTGGGCGTCGCGGCTTCGTGGATCTTCCGGATCAAGCTCGCTGGGCGTCGGGATTCCGGCCCGGATCAGCGGAAGCACGCTGCGACCACCAGGAGATCGCAGCGACCGTCCGGATTCTGGCGCGTAGATCACAACCAGGCGCGGGGCAGGCTCCGGGAACAGTATGCCGATATCTCCGGGTTCCACGTTCGGCTCGGTACGCCGCCGCCGGACCGGTGTTCTTGAGCCGACGAACGGTATCCCGCTGTGCCGCCCTCGATCCCCGGCGGTCGTGATTCGGCCGCAACCGCTTGATTTCCTGATAGAACCACCGCAAATCCGGACGCAACGCGCCTCGGGATCCGGTTGCGTGTAGGACAAGACCTACAGCGATTGTCCACATCGCCCGATTGCACCCTGCCACGGGCCCGCTAGAGTAAGGACGAGGACCACGAGCAACAGGGGAGGTGCTCGTGACCACCCACGTCATCAGCTGGAGCGGGGGACCGGACAGCACCTACGGGCTGCTGCAGTTCCTGCGTGACACCGCCGACCCCGTCGTCGCCGTCTGCGTGGGCGCCGCCGTCGACTCGCGCTACGTGCGTGCATTCATGCGCGCCACGCGCCGCCTGGAAACCCCGCTGCGCGAGCGCACCCGCGATTTCCGCGTCGTGCGCTACGGCATCACCGCCGAGAACACCGTCGCCGAGCCCTCGGACGAGGTCACCGTCCTGGCGATGGTGACCGCGATGAGCTACGACGACGCCATCCTCTACTGGTTCTGCTGCGCCGAGGACGACCAGCCCAGCGCCTGGCCGGTGCGCAACGAGGCGTTGGTCGAGCGCCAGACGAACCTGATGAAGGGCGTGGTCACCGAGAAGAACCTGAACCGGGAAGTGGGCAAGGGCACGATCCGGAAGGCACTCGGTGACCTGTGGGACCTGACCTGGAGCTGCCTGCACCCGAGCGACGCCCTCGAACCGTGTCGTCGCTGCGAGAAGTGCCGCGAGCGGCGGCGGGCCGAGCTGCTGGCGAGGACGGCGTGACCTCTCGCAAAGGCTCATCTCGATCGAGCAGGGCGCAGCACGTGTCCCCGTGCGTTGCAACGAGCCGCCGTGCGGCAACAACGGAATCTCCCCGCAGTACGGATCCCGGATCGGCGGACAGTGTTACGCCCATGAGTACTCCCGCGATGCTTGCGCGCTCACTCATGAATCATTCGCGCTTCCGCAAGCTGGCGCTGCTGGCGCTGCTCCTGTCATTGCCAGCAGCGCTGTCGGCGGGTACCGCCGAGGGCGTGGCGGCGTTCGAGGCCGGCCATTACGAGAAGGCATTCGCCGAATTGAAGCCGGCGGCCGAGGCCGGAGATGCAGAAGCACAGTACCGCCTTGCGACTTTATTCGGACGGGGTCTCGGAGTCGATACAGACTATTCCCGGGCAAGGGAGTGGCTGTATCGGGCAAGTGCACAAGGCCATCTCAATGCAATGGTAAGTTTGGGTTACAGCTATTCTCAAGGCATCGGTGTGCCTCAAGACAAGGCCAAGGCAGCAGAGGTTTACACTCGTGCAGCCAAGAACGGTAGTCCATTGGCCCAACGAAATCTGGGCTTGATGTACGCAGAAGGAGAAGGCGTCGACAGGGACGAGGCGCGTGCGGCGCGCTGGTTCCGGCGGGCGGCGGAGCAAGGCGACGCCGTCGCCCAGACAGAGCTCGGCGACGCGTACATGTGGGGCGACGGCGTCGAAGCGCGACTACAGTCAAGGGCATCCTGTGGTTCCGAAGGGCCGCGGCCGATGGGATCACGCCCACGCGCGATACAAGCTCTACAACGCCTACATCCAGGGACTCGGCGTTCCGCAGGACCCGGTCGAGGCATTCAGAGTGGGCCAAGCTGGCGAGCGACAATGGCCATTCTGACAGCGGAACATGAGTGGAGCGACGAGGCGCTGGTTCCTCGACGAAAGGCCAATATGGAAGAGGCCGCCAGGCGGGCGGACGAATGGCGCCAGCGGCGACAGGCCGATGAACGGGAAGCAGTGAGCCATGATGGATCGGCCAGGACCCAGACAGTCCCGACCATCGGGGATCCATCGAAGCTGGGGCAGGGTACACCCGGGCTCTCGCCGTGGAGATCCTGCCCGTGATGGCGCCGCTGGTGGCACGGCGGCGCGCGCTCCCTGTCATTCGACTTACGCCCCGGTTGGCGGCCTGGGGTCAACGAAGACGGTGAGATCGGCGTCGAGTTCGCGACGCCCGTTGCGGTGTACGCGCTGGGCGCATTCCTGGGCCAGGCGCAGACGGGGTCATTCGAAATCAATTCGCCTCTTGGCAGGATCAAGTGGGGTAGCGAGCTCAGCGTCGACGAGGTCCATACCGAAAATCACGACTACACGATATTGAGCCGGGAACAGGTGCTGGAAGCGGAGCTGACGCTATCCGGATTTTCCGGGGCATCGATCAATTACCCAGGAGCTCGATAACCGGCATGCAACGAGATCGGGCAGACGGTTGTACTTGTCCGGGCAAAGCTACCCGGACGGATCTACCGGTTTCGCGCGAATATGCTGGCGGATACGGAACCCGGTCGGATTCGATATAGACGATCGTAGTGCACGATGACGTGCATGTCAGTCGGTCGAAGCGCTGGATATGACAGCGGAAATGCTCGGAGGGGATGAAGGCCAGGCTCGCGGCGACTTCTGGTCGGGCACGCGGCCCGATGGCACCAGGTACGTCGCGATCGACATGTACCGCAATGACCCGGAGCAGGGGGTAGCCGGCGGGATGAGAGGTGCGCGCCTTCAAGTACGAGGACGGCACGGTCAAGTACGTCGATCTGCCGTGGGCGCACAGCTTCGGCGATGCCGAGGGCGCGAACAGGTTCGTCATGCGCCCGGCCGCAATCGATGAGTCCGCCGTATCGGATGATGATGGCTCGAAGGAGGCTACGGGCGGCGCCTTTGCTGAGACAAGGTGAAGATTCAGCGCGAGGACTAACATCTGACCTTGGTAGACACCCGGGCCACGACCTGTCCGTCAGCGGCGGGCCTCTTGACCCTGCCGACTACGGCATGAATCCGGCCTACGCCACGGAGGGCGTGGGGGCGGCGGAATCGGGTTCGCACTCCGCTTCGGGGACCGACGCGAACGTAGAATTCACCAGCAGCCCGTTGGAAAACTACGGGCCCAACGCGCCGCTCGACGGCAGCGGCACGCACTGGGACGCGCACACCGCCACGGACGTCGAGGGTCCCCGCAGTGGTCGGTACACGGTCCAGCCTGGCGATACCCTGAGTGGCCTGGCGCTGCGCACGGGGCTGGAGGTCGCGGACCTGGCCGCGGCGAATGGCATCGACGACCCGGACTCGATCCAGGCCGGTGCCGAGCTCATCGTCCCGGATCCGTCGCACATCGGTCACATCGCGCTCGATCCCCGCATGCCGGCGCCGGCTCCGGTCGACGGGCCGGTCTCCCCCGACGGGGACGATTCTGCGGCGCCGCAACTCGATCCGGAGCAGGGGCTGCACCCAGGCACACGAACCGCCCGGGTCCGGGAGCGTGGCGCCCGCGCCGGTGCCGTCGTTCGGCAATGCGTTGTCCGACGCGGAAGCGACTCACCTCGGGCCGGAGGCGCGGTACTCGACGGGCGAGCAGCTGCTGGCAGCAGGTGGTGCCGGCTTCGTCGGCGCCTTTCTCGGCGAGCGCCTGGATCTCGACGATGTCGGGGCGCGGGCGGCATTCACGACCGTCAACAATGCATTCCAGTCGAACGTGCGTGAAGTCATCGACAATGCCCCTGGCACGGAGGGTTTCGACGACTTCGGTTCGGACGTCCTCGATAGCTTCAAGGGCGTCGGTGTAGGCCTGGTTGGAGTGGAGCTGGCCGAGTCGTCGGGTTTCGACGGTGATTCGTTCGGCGATCAGCTGGGCAGCGTGGTCAGCGAGCAGGCATTTGCGGCCGGGGTCGACGCGCTTGCAGGGAGCGGCCTGGACCTCGCCGACGACGCCGGCAACATCTTCTCCAACGGATTCTCCGCAACGGCATTTTCCAGCCTGGGCGCTGGCCTGGTCGCGAGCGAGCTGACGGGCGAGCTCGGCCTCGGCGCCGAGACCGCGAGCGGGGCGATGCTCTCGGGCGTGGGATCGACCGTCGGCGCCGCCGTGGGGAGCGTGATCCCGGTCGTCGGGACGTACATCGGCTCGTTCATCGGCAGCGCCCTGGGGTCGGCCATCGGTGACCTGTTCGGCAGCGATCCGCCGCCGCCACCGGAGGCCGAGGCGACGCTCGCGGTCGATGACGACGGGCGCTATTTCGTCGACTTGGCAACCGGCGCGAACGGCGGCAACGCCGGTGGCATGTCGGTGGCCGCGCAGCGCGCGGCGGATGCGATCAACGCGCTCGTCGACGCCACGGGCGGGCGCCTGCTGGATCCCGGATCGCTCGCGGGCGCGACCATCGGCTATGACGGCGAAGGCCTGTACGCCGACGGCGAGCGTTTCGACAGCGTCGCCGCGGCGGTCGAGCACATCGTCCAGGCCAAGCTGGCCGGCCAGGCGATCGAGGGCGGTGACGTGTTCGTCAAGCGTGCGCTCTATCGCGAGCTGGAGGCCGGGGAGCTCGATCTGGCCGATGCCAACGACGCGCTGACGACCGCGCGCGCCTACAGCCGCCAGCAGGGGCATGCGGCCGAGCTCGAGCGCCCTCGAGGCTGATCCGGGGGTGGTGGCGGAGCTGGACGCGCACGCGCGCGGCGAGGTTGCGCGTGGCGACATCGGTGCCGCGGCGGCAATGGTGCTCGCGGCACGCGAGGTTGCCGCCGATGGCGAGGCACTGGGACTCGACCAGGCGCACCGCTTCGACGGGGCCTCCCGTCTCAGCTCGGCGCTGGAGGCGGCCGGGATCGATGTCCGCTCGCTCGACGTCACCGATCTCGTCGTCGCGAACATGCACGGCGAGCTCGTGGTCGCGGTCGGCGACCCCGCCCGGCCCGACGCGGCGATCCGTGACCTGCCGCACGCCAGCGTCGATGCCTACGCGGCCGACTTCGACGTGGCCATGCTCCATGTGGGTGGGGGCCGTGCCTGGGCGCTCGAGGATCTCCTCGCGCTCGCCGGCGTCGAGCCCGGTGGTGGCGCCGTGCATCTCGGCCCTGCCCTGGCCGAGGCGTTCTCCGCGACCGGCGAGGTGGTCCTGGCGGGCCAGGCGGCGAGCGGGGCCGTCCGTGGCAGCGGTGCGGACGAGACGCTGATCGGCTGGCAGGGGGCGGACGTGCTGGTCGGCGGGGGCGGTGACGATCACCTCGTCGCGGGCCTGGGTAGTGACACGCTGCGCGGTGGCGCCGGTGCCGACACGGTCGACTACCGGCGCAGCGACGCCGGCGTTGCGGTGGATCTCGCCGCCGGGGAGGGCCGTGGCGGCCATGCCGAAGGTGACCGTCTCGACGGCGTCGAGCGCGCACTCGGCAGCGCCGCCGCCGACCGCCTGTCCGGCGATGCGGGGGCGAACGAGCTGGCCGGGAACGGGGGTGGCGATGCGCTGCATGGCCGCGGCGGTGACGACGTGCTGCATGGTGGCCGCGGCGCCGATGCGGCTCGAGGGTGGGGCGGGGGACGATCGCCTGGCCGGCCACGCCGGCGGCGACCGGCTCCGTGGGGGTCTCGGTGACGATGTGCTCGCCGGTGGCGCGGGCGCCGACCTGCTGGACGGCGGCGGTGGTCGGGATACCGTCATTGCGGGCAGCGGCGATGACACGCTGGTGGGCCACGGCGATCGCGATCACCTGGTCGGCGGTAGCGGCCGTGACACGCTGGTCTACGAGCACGAGCTCGCGGACTACCGGGTCGAGCTGGTCGAGGGCGATCTGCGCGTCGCGCGCGGCGCCACGGGCGCCGGGGACCGTATCGAGGGGATCGAGCACCTGCAGTTCGGCGAGCGCAGTATCGCGGTCGAGACGCTCAAGGAATACCTGACGATCCTGGAGCACGGCGACGAGGAGGAACGCCAGCGCAGGATCGGCGGCATGTCGGTCAGCAGTGGCACGACGGTCGGCGATGCCGCGGCGATCGGGCTGGTCGCGGCGTTCTCGGCCCCGGCCATCGCAGCGGAGCAGCGGCGCGCGGAGTACGCGGAGCGCCCGGCAACGACAGCCGAGGCGGCACGCGGTGTCGATGTCCCGGTGTCATCGGCCTCGGCTGCGGATGCCGCGGTACCGGGGCCGACGCCGGCCATGCCTGGAGGTGCCCACGGCGCGGCCTCATCGGTGAACGGTGGCGGCGGTGGCGGTGGCAATGGCGGGTCGGGCCCGATGGGGACGAGTGCCGCGCTGCCACCGGAAGAGTCGGACCCGATCGGCCCGCTCCTGGATACGCAGGTCGTCGGTATGCCCGCCCTCCCCGGCGAGGACGGGCCGCCAGCGGAAACGGTGGAGGCCACCGGGTCCCGAGCCGTGGCTTCCGCAGCCACCGGGGAGCGCGCTGCCGCGGAGCTCGAGCTCCCGGCGACCGAAGCCGATAACCGGCTGAACTACCTGTTCGGATCCCCCGGGGATGATCTGCTCGTCGATGATCTCGGCCTCGACGTGGTGTACGCCTTCCGTGGTGATGACCGGGTCGACGCGTTGCAGGGCGACGACCGGGTGTACGCCGCCGGTGGGGACGACGTGGTGTTCGCGGGCGCCGGCCGCGACGTGGTGTTCGGCGGAGCCGGCGCGGACCTGCTCGCCGGTGGCTCGGGTGCGGACCGCCTGTTCGGCCAGGACGGTGATGACGTGCTGCGCGGCGGGGCGGGTGCCGATGTGATGCTCGGCGGGAGCGGTGACGATGTCCTCCACGGCGGCGCCGGCGTGGACACGTACGTCGGTGGAACGGGGGACGACGCGCTCGTCGTGGACGCGGCCGACGATCTCGGCCTGCTCGACGGTGGCCGCGGCTACGACACCGTGGCGCTCGCGGCGGGCTATCCGGGCGAGCCGGATCTCACGGAGATCGACACCGGGAGTCCCGGCGGCGACGGCGGCATCGAGGCGGTACGCGGCTCCAGCGGCGACGACCGCATGCACGGGAGCTACGCCCTGGAGCGGATCGCCGGGGGTCCCGGCCACGATGTCGTCACCTTCGGCGAGACGATCCGGGAGGTCGCCGATCAGCAGCCCGGGACCGGCGAGCTGGCCGGGCTCGAGTGGCTCGAAGGCGGCTCGGTTCTGCGCGTGACAGGGCCTGCCGGGGATGCCGTCGAGCTCGCGGTGGAGGTGGCCGAGCTCGACGGCCATGCGATCCATCTCGATGGCCGCGACAACGCGCCCATCACGTCGCCGGACCGTTTCCACGCGGAGGAGGACACGGCACTCGTCCTCGATGATGCCGACCTGACCGGCAACGACTTCGACGTGGATCCCGGCGAAACGGTGCCAGATTCCTGAGCGTGAGCGGCATCGACGTCGCGCTCACGCGCGCGCTCGACGACAACTACTGGGACCAGTCCGGCCTGGAGGAGCAGATCGACCCCGCGAGCGGCGGGCTGCGGACCGCCACGTATGGATCGTACTACTACCAGGCTTCGCGCGAAGGGGCCATGAGCTCATCGACCTCGGACCGCGTCCGGGCGATCGCTTCGATGGCACGAGCGGCGACGACGTCATCGTGGGGCAGATCCTGACCCGATACACGCCGGTGCTCACAGTGGCTCGGAAACGTCCACGTTCCACGACAGCGACCGCCTGTTCGGGCGCGGCGGCGACGATCTCTTCGTGACCGGTGACGGCGGGGACCGCGTAGACGGCGGGGCAGGTGCCGATACGGTCGATTACTCACGCTCGGGTGGCGCCGTCACCGTCGACCTCCTGGGCGGCCACGGGCACAACGGCAGCGCCGAGGGTGACTACCTGCTCGGATCGAGAACGTGATCGGCACGCCCAGTGGCGACACCCTCGATGGCGATGCCGGCCGCAACGTGCTCCAGGGCGGGGCCGGTGACGACGTGCTGGCGGGGCGCGGCGGTGATGACGTGCTCATCGGGGGTGCCGGCCGCTGGGATGTCGCGGTCTTTTCGGGTACGCGCGATGAGTACGACATCACCGCCATGGGTGATTATCTCGAGGTCGCGCACCGCAATGGTGGCGCGGATGGCACTGACCATCTCTACGGGATGCAGGAGCTTCGATTCACCGATCACAGCGTTCACATCGATCACGCGCGCGCCGACCAGGGCGAAGTTCGGGTAACGTCAGCGACGATCCAGTTCACGCCGACGCGCGACTTCAACAGCCTCGATGGTGCCGCTGCCGCCTTCGCCTACGAGGCCGGCCGGGCCGACGGGGCACGGGCAGTCGAGTCCGTCAGCATCGACGTCGCCGCGGTGAACGATGCCCCGTATACGGCGCCGGGCCAGGTCGATTACGACGGGCAGATCGATACCTACACCTACGACCCGGATCCGAGCACGAAGGGTGGAGCGACGAGCTACCCGAGCGTCAATGCGACCGGACGAATTCTGGGCATGGACGTGGAGAGCGGGACCGACCTGACGTACGCACTGCTCGAGAACACGGCCGAGGGTGAGGTCGAGCTCGAGGCGGATGGCTCGTTCCGCTACCGGATCAATACGGGGCCGGACGCACCGAGCGGAGCCGTCGGCCGATCCGCGCCATGAGTCCTTCGTCGTCGAGATCACCGATCGGGGCGAGCGTCCCGGCGCGAACGATGACGTGACGATACGTGAACGCATCCACATCGAGAACGACATGCCCTCCGGCGACGGCAAGAAGCCGCTGGCGCTGGACCTGGACCGAGACGGGCTCGAGTTCCAGGGCATCGATGACTCCGACATCGTGGCGGACATGAACGGCGATGACGTCCTGGACCGCATGTCCTGGATCGGTGGCGACGACGGCCTGCTTACCCTGGATCGAGACGGCGACGGGCGCGTATCGGGTTTCGACGAGATCAGCTTCGTCGATGACGACGCCGACGCGCGCACGGACCTGGAAGGTTTGAGGCGAGCCCACGATTCCAATGAGGATGGCTTGCTCGACGCACGCGACGCGGGCTGGTCGGCGTTCGCCGTCTGGCAGGACCGGGATGGAGACGGCGTGGAGGACGCGGGTGAACGGCAGTCACTCGAGGACGCGGGTATCCGGTCCATCCATCTCGTGGCGGACCGGGTGTACCAGCATGTGGACGACGTTTCGCTCTTCGGGACCACGACCTACGCCCACGCCGACGGTACGCAGCATGCGGTCGGCGACGTGGCCTTCCACTATCGCTCGACGGGCGAATCGGCAGCGACGGGCCCGTTGCCGCTCTCGACCAATGCGGGCGAAGACGGGGCAGCGTCGGCGGCGCCCGCACCGGACGCTGGCGAAGAAGTGCAAGCGAGTGGGGAGCCGTCGGCCATGACGGCTGACGAGGCCGCGGCGATGCTGGTGCAGCGCATGGTGCAGGCGCAGGCGCTCGCGCCGGGCACTGGCGGCGATACGTCGGCGATGGTCGATGCCGCAGCCATCGCGGCCGCGCAAGGGGCGGACGCGGACGAGCTGGAGATGGCGACCGTGGCTGGATAGGTGACATGGAGATCCGCATGGCCACCCCGGATGACGTCGATGCCCTGGTGGAGCTGGGCAAGCGCATGTTCGAGCGCACGCGGTTCGGGGACCTGGATTTCGATCACGAGAAGGGGCGCAAGGTATTGCTCCACGCGATCGACAACCCGGGCTACATGCTCGGGGTCGCGGTAGCAAGCGACGGGCCGTATGCCGGGCTCCACCTGGCGAACATGCAGCAGTATTTCTTCTGCAACGACTGGATGGCGCAGTCCGTGCTGTATTTCGTGGCCCCGGAGTACCGGGGATCGTCTGCCGCCATCCGCTTGTTGCGCCTGTTCTGGCGCTGGGCGGAGAAGCGCCGGGCCTGCGAGATCACGCTCGGCACGGGCCTGGCAGAGGGCGTGTCACTGGCCCGGATGGACCGCTTCATGCGGCGTGCGGGATTGCAGCAGGTGGGAGGCCTCTATGCCCGCTGGCTGCGCTGAGCAATGATCGCGGGCCACCGGCGGGGGCAATGAGTGCGGTCGTTGCGATTGCGGGTGGGGACGGCCGCCCACCGGGCGGCACCGGTACCAGTGGAAGGGGGAGCCGATGAGTGCACGCAAGCGCGATGAGCAGGTCAGCGCAGCGGCGGCGCCGGAGCAGGAGGACGCCGAGGCGAACACGTCAGCGAAGGGCGAAGAATCGCCGCCGGGGGACAGTGCGCCGCGCAAGACCGTGGCGACGGCGCTCGGCGAGATCGCGTGGCTGCTGTCCCAGTCGCCGAGTCACCGCCATTCCCTGTTCATCGGTGACCTCGAGTGGCTGGTGATCCCCCCGTTGACCCTGGGCCAGTATCGCCTGTTCTACAGCGAGGGGAAGCCCGTCGGCGCGGCGTTCTGGGCCTTTCTCTCGGAGACGGTGGAGCAGCGCCTGGCCGGCGGTGGGCGGCTCGGCGCCAACGAGTGGCGCAGCGGCGACCGCGTCTGGCTCGTCGAGCTGGTCGCCCCCTTCGGTGGCCAGGACCGGATGCTCGAGGATCTGCGCAAGACCGCGCTCGATGGGCGCGTGTTCCGCTACGTCCGGGTGCAGCCGGGCGGCCGCCGCGAGACCGTCGAGGTCACGGACGACGGAGCGGCCTGAGGGTCTCGCGCGCGGACGCGCGCCCGGAAGCCCGCCGCACGGGCACAGGGATGGCAAGGACATGAGCCACGATACCGTTGAAGGCGACGATCCGACTGCCGGTGCAACGCGGGCGCAGCCGGATCCGCTGATGGTGGGCCTGCTCGCGCTGCTGCAGTACCACGAGCTGCAGACCTCCGAGCAGGAGATCCGGCGCCGCACGGGATTGCACGATCCCCTGGCATTCGGCGACGTGGCGACGGCGGCCGAGCATTTCGGATTCCAGGGGAGACGCGATCGCTGGCGCCGGCGGGGTTGCTGCGGCTGCCGACGCCCTTCATGGCGGAGACGACCGGTCATGGCTGTCTCGTGGTGGCTGCCATCGATGAGGAGGCCGTCACCGCCTTCGATCCCGCGGGGGCCACCGAGACGCGGATGGCCCCGCACGAGTTCACCGCCCGGGCGAGCGGTCGCGTTGTCCTCGTCAGGCCAGCCGATGCGCCCTCGCGTACCGCAGACGGCCGCAGGTTCGGGCTGCACAGCCTGTTGCCCCGCCTCCTGCTCTACCGGGGGACCGTCGCCCAGTTGCTGCTGGCCTCGCTGGTCATCCAGATGTTCGCCATGGCGACGCCGCTGTTCACGATGGTGATCATCGACAAGGTGCTCACCACGGGCGCGCTGTCGACGCTCAACGTGCTCGTGATTGGCCTCGCTGCGATCGCGCTTTTCGATCTCGCCATCGGGGCGCTGCGCAGTCTCGTGTTCGCCAACGTGACCCATCGCCTCGACGTCGAGCTGGTCGCCGACCTGTTTCGCCATCTCACGCGCCTGCCGATGAGCTTCTTCGGTTCCCGCAAGACGGGCGACACGGTCACGCGCGTGCGCGAGCTCGAGACCGTGCGCCAGTTCCTCACCGGACCCAGCCTCACGGCCCTCGTCGACTTCGTGTTCGCGTTCCTGTTCATCGGCGTCATGGCTCTGTTCAGCGTCCATCTCACGATCATCGTGATCGCGTCAATGACGCTGATGCTGGCCATGTACGGGCTACTCGCCCCCGCGATGAAGCGCCGCCTGGAGCGCAAGTACGGATCCACGTCGGACAACCAGTCGTTCCTGGTCGAGGCGGTCAGCGGGATCGAGACCATGAAATCGCTGTCGCTGGAGCCCCAGATGCAGGCGCGCTGGGAGCGCCAGGCGGTGGACCAGACGCAGGTCACGCGCGAGTCCGAGCGCCTCACCACGATGCTTTCCCAGGTCGCCCAGTTCCTGAACAAGGGCACGGTTGCCCTGACGCTCTGGCTGGGTGCGCTCATGGTCATCGACGGCAACCTGACGGCGGGACAGCTGATCGCCTTCAACATGATGGTGGGGCGCGTGATGGCGCCTGCGCTGCGCCTGGCGCAGCTGTTCCAGCAGCTTTCGCAGACACGGGTCTCCGTCGGACGGCTGGGCGAGATCTTCGATGCGACCCCGGAGCCCGGTAGCAGTCGCCATCCCGACAGCCTGCCGCCGTTGAGCGGTCGCGTACGCCTGGAGCAGGTCAGCTTTCGTTACCACCCGGAGAGCCCGGACGCCCTTCGGGATGTCTCGTTCGATGTCGAGCCCGGGGAGGTCGTCGGGATCGTCGGCAGCTCCGGCGCCGGCAAGACGTCGCTGTTGCGGTTGCTGCAACGCCTGTACGTGCCGCAACGCGGGCGGATTCTCGTCGACGGCGTGAATGTGTCCGACATCGATCCCGCGTGGCTCCGGCGCCGCGTCGGTGCCGTCACGCAGGACACGGTGCTGTTCAACGGCACGGTACGCGAGAACATCGCCGCGGCCAGTCCGAACCTGCCCATCGAGGCGGTCGAGCATGCAGCCCGGCTCGCGGCGGCCGACGAATTCATACGCGCCTTGCCGAAGGCCTACGACACGGTCGTGGGCGAGCGCGGGTGCCAGCTCTCGTCGGGGCAGCGCCAGCGGGTTGCGCTCGCGCGCGCGCTCGCGTGCGAGCCGCGCATGTTGCTGATGGACGAGCCTACGAGCTCGCTGGACGCCTACGCGGAGCGCCGCATCCAGGAGAACCTCCGGGAGATCGTCGCGGGCCGTACCGTGTTCATCGTCTCGCACCGGCTCTCGATGCTGCGTGTCTGTGATCGCATCCTGGTCCTCGACGAGGGCCGTCTGGTCGAGCAGGGATGCCCGCAGGAGCTGCTCGCGCGTGAAGGTGCCTTCGCGCAGCTCGAGCAGGCACAACGCCCGTTCTCCGCCACCGGGGAGGTGGCAGCCCATGAATCTACCGTTTCGTAGCCTGCGTGCCCGGCTCGGGCAGCGGCGGGCCAGCGCCGCCGCCGAGCGCGTGGCCGCGCCGTACCACTCGGGCATCCGCGCCGTCACCGATGCGCCGCTGCCGCGGGCCAGTCGTTGGCTGCTCGTGGCCCTGCTCGGTTTCGTCCTGGCCACCGGGGTGTGGGCCAGTGTCGGTCGGCTCGACGTGACCGCGGTCGCCCAGGGCTCGACGATCGTGAGCTCGCGCGTAAAGCCGATCCAGTCCCGGACCAGGCCGTGGTGGATGCCGTCCTGGTTGCGGATGGCGACCGCGTGATCTCCGGTCAGCCCGTGGTACGCATGCGCGCGGTCGGCGTGCTCGCCGACGTGCGTCATCACCAGGACGAGCTGGATCGCAGCCGCGTCGCGGCCGCACGCCTGGAAGGCCTGCTGCGGGCCGACAGCCATGCGGCTACGCGGCCCCCCGTGCTCCATGCGCCGGGTGACATCCCGCTGAGCCTGGTCGAGCGCGAGCGCCAGCTGATGCGCAGCGAGTGGGCAGCGTACCGTGACCGGGAGGCCGAGCTGCAGCGCGAGCATGCCAACGGCATGGCGCGGCTCGCGACGATAGAAGCCTCGATTGCCTCCATCGACGCCGTGCTGCCCTACCTCGAGGGACGGGTCGAGCGCATGCAGCGACTGGTCGCGCGCGAGGTCGCCTCCCGCCAGGATCTCGACGACGCCAGGCGCGAGCTCGTCGACAAGCAGCAGGAGCGCCGGGTCGAGCAGCACCGACTTGCCGAGGGGCGCGCCCAGCTCGGGCTCGTCGAGCAGCGGCTGCGTGGCGTGCGTTCCCGGTTCCGTACCGAGCGGACCGCGTCGCTGGCCGAGCTCGAGGCGCGTGCCGAGGCGAGCCGGCAGGAGCTCACGAAGGCGCGCTCGAAACTCGAGCGACGGACATTGCGAGCGCCGATCGACGGTATCGTCCAGGACGTGGCCGTGCACACGGCCGGGGCCGTGGTGCGCCCGGCCGATGTGCTCATGCGCATCGTGCCCGAGGACCAGCCGCTCGAGGTCGAGGCGCAGATACTCAATCGCGATATCGGCTTCGCCTACGAAGGCCAGGAGGTGGAGGTCAAGTTCCAGGCCTACGATTTCACGCGTTACGGGTCCGTGCCCGGCGTCATCCGCGACATCAGCCCGGCCTCGACCGACGATGAGCAGCTGGGGCGGATCTATTCCGCACGCGTGCAGCTCGCCCGGCACCACGTCCTCGTCGACGGCGAGCAGCGGCCCCTGCGCCCCGGGCTCACGGCAACGGTCGACATCGACATGGGCCAGCGCCGCATCATCGAGTATTTCCTGGCCCCCATCCTGCGGTATCGGGACAAGGCCCTGAGCGAGCGCTGACACGTTGGACCGGGTCAGCTTGACACGATGGTGCCGGTCGACCGGGCTTTTATCGCCGCGTGCGCCAGGGTGTCGGTAGGCGTGCCCTTCGGTACAATCCCCAGCCCGCGCCCCGTTCCCGATCCCGCGCGATGTCACAACGCCCGGCCCTCGATATCCGCCCATGAATGCAGCCACGCTGATCGATCTCGACGGCACGCTTTGCGACAGCGTCCCGGAGCTGGCGGGCGCCGTCGATCGCGTGCTCGAGGAGCTCGGCTACCCGGCCGCGGGGGTGGCGAAGGTGCGCGACTGGGTCGGCGAGGGCATCGCGACGCTGCTCGCGCGGGCGCTGCGCGACGCCACCGGGGAGGAGCCGTCGGCCGAGGCGCTGCGCGATGCGCGCACGCGCTTCGACACCGCCTACGCGGAGGTGCTGGGCACGATGTGCCCGCTGTATCCGGGCGTGGTCGAGGGCCTCGATCGGCTGCGCGCGGCCGGGGTGCGCACGGCCTGCATCACGAACAAGGCGCGGCTGTTCGCGCTGCCGCTGCTGGGCTCGCTCGGCGTCGCCGACCGCTTCGACGCGCTCGTCGCCGGCGATGCGGGCCTCGCGCTCAAGCCCGACCCGGCCATGCTGCTCGCTGCGGCGGAGCGCCTGGATGTCGCGATCGGCGACTGCGTGATGATCGGCGATTCGGCCGTCGACGTGGCCGCGGCACGCCCGCGGCTGCCGGCCTGGTGCGGCGACTGGCTACAACCTCGGCGAGTCGATCGAGTCGACGGCAGCCGACGCCGATATTTGACCGCTTCGACGCGTTGGTCCAGGCCCTGCTGGAGAGGAAGGTCGGCCCGTGGCCTCGCGCTAGGCCGGGAGCGGCGTTCACGCGCAAAGCCGACCGACCCACCCCGCAAGCTCCGGAAACTCTGCCCGGCTCCATCGATGGGCGACGCCTTGCCCCACGGTGTTGCCCCGTCAATAATTGATCCCTCCAATGCTTTGGGAATCCGCTCTTGTCGGCCGAGCAGTACTTCCGGCGGCAGCTGGACTGGAACCTGCTGAAGACCTTCCAGGAGATCGTGGCGGCGGGCGGGATCTCGCGCGCCTCGCACGAGCTTTCCCGGAAACAGCCGGCCATCTCCCTCGCGTTGCGGCGGCTCGAGGAGCGCCTCGGCGTGCGCCTGTGCGAGCGCGGTCCGCGCGGCTTCACCCTGACGGCCGAGGGCGAGGCAGCGGCTGAGATCTGCGACGAGATCGGCCAGCTGGTCTCGCTGTTGCCCGAGCGCGTCGCGGCCACAGGAGAGGAGCTGCGCGGGCGCGTGCGGATCCGGCTGATCAGCTCGGTGCAGACGCCGGCGCTCGACCAGGCACTCGAGCGCTTCCACCGGCGCTACCCCAGCGTCGAGATCGAGCTCGGCATCGGGCCGTGGAAGGGATCGCGGAAGACCTGCTCCACGGCGAGCTCGATGCCGGCGTCGGCCCCGTGCGGTTCCAGCACGCCGGCCTCGAGTACCACCTGCTGTTCCGCGAGGTACAGCGGCTCTACCTGCGGGCCGACGCACCCGCTGTTCGGCAAGACGGTCACCGACCTGTCCCGGCTCGTGAACGAGCGCTTCGTGGTGAAGGGGCCGGGTGAGCCCGACGAGATCATGCGTTTCCGGCTGCGCCACGGGCTCGGACGCAACGCGGTCGGCGTACGCAGACCACATTGACGAGATGTGCCGCCTGACGCGTCTCGGTATGGGGATCGCCTTCCTGCCGGTCGGCACCGCCGTCCAGGACGTTGCGGCCGCGCGGCTCTGGTGCCTGACGCCCGAGGCCGAGGAGCCGTCCATACCGATCTACGTGATCACGAACAGCTCCGCGCCCTCCTACCGCCCGCGTGAAGCTGCTGCTCGCGGAGCTCCGTGCCAATGCCCAAAGCATTGATCCAGTCAATGCTCGACATTCGACTTCGGGTCTTTTAGCCCCCGTGACCCCGGCGCAGGCTTGGCCGCCAGGGGTCGGCGGCGTCGCGAATCGGCCGCTCGTACCCGATGGCCGAGTGGGGAACGACACATGATCAGTGATCAATGTCGAAGAGGCGGTGAACCGCCCGGTCGACGGCCCGGGGCTACGGCGCTTCCTGCTGCCGTCGGTCGTCGGCGTCCCGTTTTTCCTGGTGCCGTTCAGCCTGGACGGTGAAATCACCCTGCTGCTCTCGCTGATCGTCGACAAAACCAAGGCGTTCCTCGACCCGGTCCTCGTGCCGATCGTGATCGCCGTTCTCGCGGTGTCGGCGGTCGCCAGCCTGGTCGGGGTCGTGAAGCCCGCCGTCTACCCGCGGCTTCCTTGCGCACCTGTTCGGGGTTTCCTGGTCCGTGCTCGGCCTGCGCTGGCTCGCCGCTGGGTGCTGGCCTGCATGACGTACTGGCAGCTCGGGCCGGAGATGGTGTGGTCGGACTACACCGGCGGGCCTGATGCTGGGCGACCTGATGACCAATCTGGTCCCCTTCTTCTTCTGGGCAGGTCTCTTGCTGCCGCTGCTGACCGATTTCGGGTTCATGGAGCTCGTCGGCACCGCGGTGCGCAAGATCATGCGGCCGTTGTTCCGCGTGCCCGGCCGGGCCGCGGTCGACTGCACGGCCTCCTGGATCGGCAGCGGCACGATCGGCGTGGTCATCACCGATCTGCAGTATCGCCAGGGCTTCTACACGGCCCGCGAGGCGATCTCGATCGCGACGAGCTTCTCGGTGGTCTCGGTGCCGATCGTGATCCTGTTCGCCGAATTCCTGAAGGCGCCACAGCTGGTGCCGTACCTGTTCCTTGGCATGGTGTCGATCGGCGTGATCCTGGCGATCATCATGCCCCGTATTCCTCCGATCAGTCTCAAGCCGAACGAGTACTACGCCGACGCACCGCAGCGTGGCGTTGCCGAGCACTTCCCGTCCGACGTGGGCGTGCTCAGGGCCGCCGTGCGCGTGGCAACGGCGCGCGCCTCGGTCAAGCGCGAGGAGCATTTCCTGGTCTCCGGCGCCAAGGTGATCGCCGACATCTGGTTCTCCCTGATGCCGATCGTCATGACCCTCGGGGTGCTCGCGACCGTGATCGCGGAATACACGCCGTTCTTCGACTGGATCTCGTGGCCGTTCATGCACCTGCTGATGCTGTTCGGCGTCGCGGATGCGGCGACGGCTGCGCCGACGCTGGTGGTGGGCTTCGCGGACGTGTTCCTGCCCTTCATCCTCGGAGCGGCGATCGGCCCTGTCGAGACCAAGTTCATCATCGGTACGGTCGCGCTCGTGCAGATCATATTCATGACCGAGGTAGGCGCGCTGCTGCTCAAGTCGCCCATCCCGGCGAACTTCCTCGACCTCGTCGTGATCTTCTCCTGCGCACGGTGATCGCGCTGCCGCTGGCGGCGCTCCTGGCGGCAATCCTGTTCTGAGGCTCATCGAGCGGATCGCGAGGACTGGCTGCATGCAAGGATCGAGTACGGAAAGGGCGGAGACGACCCGCAAGGCCTGGGGCGAGGTCCGCGGCGAGATCGAGCGGCACTTCGGGCTGATCTGGCAGCAGCCCCGAGCTGCCCAACATGGAGACCAACGCGGCCCGCCTGCTCACCGACTGGCTCGCGGGCCGTGGTTTCCAGGTCGAGCGCCGCGCGTTCGGCCTGCCCACGGCGTTCGTGGCGCGCAAGCGGTTCGGCTCCGGAGGCTCCCGGGTCGCGCTGCTCGCCGAGTACGACGCGCTCCCCGGCACCGACAACGACGCGGTGCCGTACCGCAAGCGCCGCGGGCTGCGCGCGGGCCACGCGTGCGGCCACAACCAGATCGGTTCGGGCAACACGGGGTGCCGCGATCGCCGCGGCCGCCGCGGTTGAGTCACTGGGCCTGGCAGGCGAGATCCAGGTGATCGGATGTCCCAGCGAGGAGATCGTGTGGGGCAAGATCGCGTTGCTCCGCGAGGGCGCGTTCGATGGTGTCGACGTCATCCTGACCGCGCACGGCGACTACCAGAACGGGGCCCTGTCACGCCCGTGTCAGTCTGTGGTCGGGGGCGACGATCTTCTCCGGCGTGTCGGGTCATGGTGGGCGGTTCGCAGGCAGAACGCGCTCGACGCCGCCGAGCTCGCCGTGCAGTCGATCGAGCGCCTGCGTGCGCACCACTTCCCGGAGACCTCCGTCGAGCACGTATTGCGCGTGGGCGGACACATCCCGAACGTGACCCCCGATGAGGCCCGCCTGCGGCCTGACCACGCGGCACGTCGAGTTCGAGCGTGCGCGCGAGGTCTACGAGTTCGTCACGGGCGTCGCCGAGCGGGCAGCCGAGCTGGGTGGGGTCGAGGCGCACCACCAGTTCATCTCCGGCACCCGCGGTTACCTGCCGAACGACACCCTGGCCGGACTGCTCTACGACTGCCTGGAGGTAGTCGGGCCGCCACAGTGGACCGCGCAAGGCAGGCAGTGGATGACCGAGCTGAGCCAGTACTGCAAGCCGGATCGCGCCGCTCGCGCTGGACGATGGAATCGGGCTGTACCGCGAAGGCTCGGACCCCTACGGCCAGGACGATGGCGAGGCGAGCTGGCGGGTGCCCCTGGGGCGGGTCAACTGGGCATTCCCCGAGGCCGTGCCGCTGCACAACTGGGCGATGACGGCACTGACCGGTTGCGAGGGGAGCTATCCGGGCCCGCTGATGGCTTCCGAGGCGCTGCGCCATGGCGGCGGTCGAGATGCTGGCGCGGCCGGAACTCGTGGACTCCGCGCAAGAGGAGCTGGTGCGACGGATGAGGGCGTCGAGCTGGGCAAGCCCGAGCTCGGCGCCTGGCGGACGATGACCGAGCACCCGGAGAGCTTCTGGGATGGCTCGTGGATCGAATGAGGAGACTGTGAGCCTGCCCGACCCGGGGGACCATGGCGCTCGTCGCGGACGAGTCCATCCCGGTGATCGTCGCTCTCGGTTTCCTGGGCAGTGGGAAGACGACGCTCATCCGGCGCCTGCTCGCCGACCCGCAGCTCCACGACACGGCGGTGATCGTCAACGAGTTCGGCGAGGTCGGCCTCGACCACGCGCTGGTCGAATCGTCGGAAGAGGACACCGTGCTGCTCGCCGGCGGGTGCCTGTGCTGTGCGAGCCAGGCCAACCTCGTGCGCGCCCTGCGTTCCCTGCTCGAGCGGCGTGAGCGACGCGAGCTGCCGCACTACCGGCGCGTCATCGTCGAGACCAGCGGCCTGGCCGACCCCGTGCCCCTGCTGCAGACGTTCCTGGTCGACCCGCTGCGACTGTCGCTCTACAGGCTGCAGTCGGTGGTGACGCTGGTGGACGCACTGAGCGGGGAAGCCACGCTCGAACGCCACGCGCTCGCCCGGCGGCAGGTCGCGATGGCGGATCGCCTGTTCCTGACCAAGTGCGACCTCGCGGCCGAGGGCGAGCGTGCGCCGATCCGCGAGCGCTTGCAGGCCCGGGCGGCGGCCGCTCGAGCCGGTGCCATCGGACGCCGCGCTCACCGAGACCATCAGCGCCGGCGGCACGTCTGGGCCGACGCCGGACACGTTGCCGGACCACCTGCACGCGGCCGACGACTTCGCCTCCACCGTGCGCCGGTTTCCCGCGCCTCTCGCATACGAACGCATTGCCGAGTGGCTCGCGACTACCTGCGCCGACGACGGTGACCGGATTCTGCGTATCAAGGGTGCGCTGCGCACCGATGCGCACGAGTGCGTTGCCGTCGACGCGGTGCAGCACCAGTGGGATCTGCCGCGCCCGGTCGAGGTGCCTGCCGATCTGGATCCGTGCATCATCGTCATCACAGCGGCCGGCAGTGATGCGGGTACGCGCGCCCTGGATCGGTTACAGGGCATCCGTGAGCGGGTGGGCGACGCGTAGGGCCGGGGTACCTCGGTCTGCGTCCTTCGCGAGCAGGCTCACTCCTGCCGGCTCTCCCGGTCGCGCCGACCGATGCTCAGCCCCGCTCACTGCGAAGCGCCCGGGCGGACGCCGGCGTGATCCGGGACGTTGCGTGCCGGCGGCCGATGCCGTTCTGGATCGCCACGGCCGGCTGCGCCGGCCTCGCGATGACGGGGTGCGATTCCGACGGGTCGGGCGCAACCGGCGCGTGTTCGCATTGCGCGCGTCGGCCTTCGGCCGAAACGCGCCTACGGCGGATGCGCCTACGCGGCGCCGTGCCTGCGGGCGAGCGGAACCGTGCGAGCCGGGGCGCGGCTTGACGGGGTGCGCGCGGGGCGGGTTTAATGTTCCCGGTTTTCCTGCACTCGACTGCGATTCATGCGACCGATGGTGTCGATCATCCGGAACACGGTGGCGCCGCGCTGGCGGCGATGGTGGCGCACGGCCTGAGACCCAGACCGTGGCGCACCCGTAGTTCCGGAGCAGACACCGCATGACCCCAGAGCAGTTCGACGCCTACGCCCGCGAGGGCTACAACCGCATCCCCGTCTCGCGCGAGATCCTCGCGGATTTCGATACGCCGCTGTCGACCTGGCAGAAGCTGGTCGACGGGCCGTTCTCCTACCTGCTCGAGTCGGTCCACGGCGGCGAGAAGTGGGGCCGCTACTCGGTCATCGGGCTGCCGTGCCGCACGGTGGTGCGCGTCGAGGGCCGCGAGGTCACGGTGACCACCGACGGCGAGGTGGTCGAGCGCGAGACGGTCGCCGACCCGCTCGCCTGGATCGAGGCCTACCGCCGGCGCTTCTCGGTGCCCGAGGCCGAGGGCCTGCCGCGCGTGCAGGGCGGGCTGGTCGGCTACTTCGGCTACGACACCATCCGCTACATCGAGCCGCGCCTCGACGTGCCCCAGGACAAGGCCGATCCGCTCGGCACGCCGACCATCCTGCTGATGGTCTCCGACGAGGTGGTGGTGTTCGACAACCTGCGCGGCACGGCGCAGCTGATCGAGTTCGTCGAGCCCACGCGCGCGGCCTACGATGCCGCGCAGCTGCGCCTCGACAACCTGATCGAGACGCTGCGCGGCCCCACGCCGGGCTACCCGCCGCCGGTGCGCGCCGGCGACGTCTCCGAGCACGACTTCGTCTCGGGTTTCACGGAGGCCGGCTACAAGGATGCCGTCGAGCGCATCAAGCGCTACATCGTCGACGGCGACGTGATGCAGGTGGTGCCGTCGCAGCGCCTGTCGGTGCCGTTCGCGGCGCGCCCGCTCGATCTCTACCGCGCGCTGCGCTGCCTCAACCCGTCGCCCTACATGTACCTGCTCGACCTCGACGACTTCCAGGTCGTCGGCGCCTCGCCGGAGATCCTGGCGCGCCTCGAGGGCGGGCAGGTGACGCTGCGCCCGATCGCGGGCACGCGCAGGCGCGGCGCCGACGAGGCCGAGGACCGCGCGCTCGAGGCCGAGCTGCTGGCCGACCCCAAGGAGCGCGCCGAGCACCTGATGCTGATCGACCTCGGGCGCAACGACGTCGGGCGGGTGGCGGAGATCGGCTCGGTCAAGGTCACCGACCAGATGACGGTCGAGCACTACTCCCACGTGATGCACATCGTGTCGAACGTGGTCGGGCGCCTGCGCCCCGGGCTGTCGGGCATCGACGTGCTGCGCGCGACCTTCCCCGCGGGCACGCTGTCCGGCGCGCCCAAGATCCGCGCGCTCGAGATCATCGACGAGCTCGAGCCGGTGCGCCGCGGGGTCTACTCCGGCGCGGTCGGCTATCTCGCCTGGTCGGGCGACATGGACACGGCGATCGCGATCCGCACGGCGGTGATCAAGGACGGCGAGCTCCACGTCCAGGCCGGCGGCGGCATCGTGCACGACTCGCAGCCCGACGCGGAGTGGGAGGAGACCATGAACAAGGCGCGCGGCATGATGCGCGCCGTCGAGCTGGCGGAGAAGCGGACTGGATGCCGCCGACGGCATTCCGAGGCGTTGACCCGCGGAAAGCGGTACTCTCGCCAAGACGCCAGAGCAACGCCAAGGAGAGGCGGGCAATGAAAGATGACGAGATCGGACGACTCGTGGTCGATGCGGCCGTCGCGGTACACAGGGAGCTGGGGCCCGGGCTGCTGGAGAAGGTCTATGAGGCCGTTCTCGTCCAGGAGCTGCGCGACCGGGGCGTCGGTGTGGAGCGCCAGGTTAGCTGTCCCGCTACGCTGTCGCGGCACTCGAATTTCGATGAGGGGTTTCGCATCGACATCTGGGTGCAGTCACAGGTCCTGATCGAGGTCAAATGCGTGGAGCGTCTCGACAACGCCCACAGGAAACAACTGCTGACTTATCTGCGCTTGACCGGGATGAAACTAGGATTCCTGTTCAACTTCGGTGAGCCATTAATGAAGAACGGAATCGTACGTGTGGCAAACGGTGCGGAGGAGCGCCCATAGAAACCTTGGCGTACTCTGGCGATCTTGGCGAGAGTACAGCTTTATGGCGTTGGAATGAGCTCATGCTGGTGATGATCGACAACTACGATTCGTTCACCTGGAACCTGGTGCAGTACCTGGGTGAGCTCGGTGTCGCGGCGCGCGTGTACCGCAACGACGAGATCACGGTCGACGAGCTCGAGGCGATGGCGCCCGAGCTGATCATGATCTCGCCGGGCCCGTGCACGCCGAACGAGGCGGGGATCTCGGTCGAGACGGTGCAGCGCTTCGCGGGGCGGGTGCCGATCCTCGGCGTGTGCCTGGGCCATCAGGCCCTGGGCCAGGCCTTCGGCGGGCGGGTGGTGCACGCGCGCGAGATCATGCACGGCAAGACCTCGCTGATCCACCACACGGGCGAGGGCGTGTTCGCCGGCCTGGAGAACCCGTTCGAGGCGACGCGCTACCATTCGCTCGTGGTCGCGCGCGACGCGGTGCCCGCGTGCCTCGAGATCACCGCCTGGACCGAGGAGCCCGGCGGCGACCTCGACGAGATCATGGGCCTGCGCCACCGCGAGCTGGCCGTCGAGGGGGTGCAGTTCCACCCCGAGTCGATCCTGACCCGCGCACGGCCACGACCTGCTGGCGAATTTCCTGGGCCGGGCGGAGCGGCACACCGAGGAGGCCCCGGCATGAACATCCAGCAAGGCATCCGCGCGGTCACCGAGGGCCGCGACCTCGCCAGCGGCGAGATGACCGACGTCATGCGCCAGATCATGACCGGCGAGGCCACCGACGCCCAGATCGGCGGCTTCCTGATCGGCCTGCGCATGAAGGGCGAGACGGTCGGCGAGGTCGTCGGCGCGGCCACCGTCATGCGCGAGCTCTCGACCCGCGTGCACGCCAACGTCGATCACCTGGTCGACACCTGCGGCACCGGCGGCGACGCCGCCGGCACGTTCAACATCTCCACCGCCGCGGCGCTGATCACGGCGGCCGCCGGCGCCAACGTCGCCAAGCACGGCAACCGCTCGGTCTCGAGCGCCTCGGGCAGCGCGGACCTGCTCGAGGCCGCCGGCGTCGAGCTCGACCTGGCCCCCGAGCAGGTCGGCCGCTGCATCGAGAAGGTCGGCATCGGCTTCCTGTTCGCGCCGGCGCACCACAAGGCGATGCGCTACGCCGTCGGGCCGCGCAAGGAGATGGCGGTGCGCACGATCTTCAACGTGCTCGGGCCGCTGACCAACCCGGCCGGCGCGCCCAACCAGGTCATCGGCGTGTTCTCGCGCGGGTGGGTCGAGCACCTGGCGCACGTGCTCGGCGAGCTCGGCAGCCGCCACGTCATGGTCGTGCACGCCGCCGACGGGCTCGACGAGATCAGCATCGGCGCGGACACCTGGGTCTCCGAGTTCCGCGACGGCCACGTCGAGAGCTACTCGATCCAGCCGGAGGACTTCGGTCTCGAGCGCGCCAACATCGCGCGCATCCGCGTCGGCAGCATCAAGGACAGCCTGGCGATGGTCCACGCGGCGCTCGACAACGAGGCGGGCCCGGCGCGCGACATCGCCGCGCTCAACGCCGGGGCCGCGATCTATGTCTCCGGCGTCACCGACTCGCTCGAGGCGGGCGTGCGCAAGGCGCTCGAGGTGATCGCCAACGGCGCGGCGCGCATCAACCTCGACGAGCTCGCGCGGGTGTCCCATGAGCTCTGAGGCGCTGCCGGCGGACACCCCCGACATCCTGCGGCGCATCCTCGCGCGCAAGGCCGAGGAGGTCGCCGAGGCGGCCGCGCGCGAGCCGCTCGGGGCGCTGTCGCGGCGGGCGGCGGAGGCCGACGCCCCGCGCGGCTTCCGCGCGGCGCTCGAGGCGCGCATTGCCGCCGGCGAGCCGGCCGTGATCGCCGAGGTCAAGAGGGCCTCCCCCAGCAAGGGCGTGCTGCGCGCCGACTTCGACCCGGAGGCCATCGCTCGCGCCTACGCCGACAACGGCGCGGCGGCCCTGTCGGTGCTCACCGACCGCGACTTCTTCCAGGGGGCGCCCGAGCACCTCGCGGCCGCGCGCGCGGCCAGCGGCCTGCCGGCGCTGCGCAAGGACTTCGTCGTCGACCCCTACCAGGTCTACGAGGCGCGCGCCATGGGCGCCGACTGCATCCTGCTGATCGTCGCCGCGCTCGGCGATGCCGCTCTGCGCGAGTTGCGCGATGCCGCCGCGCAGCTGGACATGGACGTGCTGGTCGAGGTCCATGACGGTGACGAGCTGGAGCGCGCGCTGGCCATCGGTCCCGACCTGGTCGGCATCAACAACCGCGACCTGCGCACCTTCGAGACGACCACCGAGACGACCCTGGCGCTGCGCGATCGGGTGCCGGACGACGTCCTGCTGGTCACCGAGAGCGGCATCCTCGACGCCGTGGACGTCGCCGCCATGCAGCGCGCCGGCGTGCACGCCTTCCTCGTCGGCGAGGCCTTCATGACCGCCCCCGACCCGGGCGCGCGCCTCGCGGAGCTCTTCCCCGCCCCGTAGGCGCGTCGCCGCGCTTCGATCAAGGCCGTGCATGTCCGGCTGAAGCCGGACCCACGGAGCCCCTGGTGGTTTCAGGATGCTGTGGGTCCGCCTTCAGGCGGACGACGGCCTGCGCGGTGTCGCGCGGGCCTCGACGAGCGCCCTGCGCGTCCGGCTGAAGCCGGACCCACAGCGGCCGCGCGCGTTCCAGCGGCGGCGGCCGACCCCGATGCTCATCGCGAGGCGCCGAAGGCGCCGTGGCGATCCAGAAACGGGGCTGGCAACCGGCACCGCCGTCGTTCGCGACCAGAGGTCGCTCCTACAGGCAATCGACGCCCCGCGGGCGGCATTCCGCCTTGACGTAGGGAGTAGGCGCGTTTCCGCCGAAGGCGGACGCGCGCAATGCGGATGCGCGCAGGCGCGCCTACGTCCCGTGCGGGGGCGTTCCCGGCGGCGCTCAGCGGGTCCCGAACACCACCATGGTCTTGCCGTGGGCGTGGATCAGGCCCTGGTCCTCGAGGTCCTTGAGGACGCGGCCGACCATCTCGCGCGAGCAGCCGACGATGCGCGCGATCTCCTGGCGCGTGATCTTGACCTGCATGCCGTCCGGGTGGGTCATGGCGTCGGGCTCGTGGGCGAGATCCAGCAGGGTGCGCGCGACGCGGCCGGCGACATCGAGAAAGGCGAGGTCGCGCACCTTGGCGCTGGTGCGGCGCAGCCGGCCGGCCATCTGGGAGGCGAGCTCGAACAGGATCGCCGGGGTGTGCTCCGACATCTGGCGGAACTGCGTGTAGTCGGCCTCGGCGAGCTCGCACTCGGTGCGCGCGACCACCCAGGCGCTGCGCTGGGTCTCCTCGTCGAACAGGCCCATCTCGCCGAAGAAGTCGCCCTCGTTGAGGTAGGCCAGCACCAGCTCGCGGCCCTCCTCGTCCTCGATGACCACGCTCACCGAGCCGCGCAGGATGTAGAACAGCGAGTCCGACTCGTCGCCACCGTGGATGATGGTCGTGCGGTCCGGGTACTGGCGCCGGTGGCTGTAGCGCAGGAAGACCTGGAGCCACTCGGGCTGTTCCCTGGGGGTGCGGGGCAGCGACATGGCTGGCATTGTTGACCGGGTACGCGAGGCTGTCAAAACGCGGAGGGCCGCCCCATGCGGGCCACGATCACCTGGGACGGCGGGGCCCGGTTCACGGGCGAGACGGGGAGCGGCCACCGGGTCGTGATGGACGGCCCGCCGGAGGCCGGCGGCGAGGACCAGGGGCCGCGTCCCACCGAGATGGTGCTGCTGGGCCTCGGCGGCTGCAGCGCCTTCGACGTGGTGCACATCCTGCGCCGCGGGCGCCAGCCGGTCGCGGGCTGCCAGGTCGAGCTCGAGGCCGAGCGCGCCGCCACCGAGCCGAAGGTCTTCACCCGCATCCACCTGCACTTCGTGGTCCGCGGCGCGGGCGTCAGCGGCGAGCGGGTGGGGCGCGCCGTCGCCCTGTCGGCGGACAAGTACTGCTCGGTCGCGCGCATGCTGGCGTCGACCGCGACCATCACCCACGACTGGGAGCTGCGCGGCGACGACTGAGCCGTGCGCGGGATCGAGAAGCGCCGCCGCAGTTGGTAGACTGGCGGGCTTCCCGCCGGGCGGCGGGCGAGGGTGCCGGCGGCCGCGGCCGCCGGGCGGTCAATGCCCGGGCGGCGGGCGCGCCCGGGCCGGTCTTGCGGGGGCCATCGTGACGGAACCGCTCAAGCGCAACATCAAGCTGCACGGCTTCAACAACCTCACGAAGACCCTCAGCTTCAACATCCACGACATCTGCTACGCGCAGAGCGAGGAGCACCGGCGCGAGTACATCGAGTACATCGACGAGGCGTACAACGCCCAGCGCCTGACCAGCATCCTCGAGAACGTGTCGTCGCTGATCGGCGCGAACATCCTCAACGTGGCGCGCCAGGACTACGAGCCCCAGGGCGCGAGCGTCACCCTGCTGATCTCCGAGGAGCCGGTCAGCTCCGAGGGCCTGTCCAACAGCGAGTCCCCCGGGCCGCTGCCCGAGAGCGTCGTGGGCCACCTCGACAAGAGCCACATCACGGTCCACACCTACCCGGAGAGCCACCCCGACGGGGGCATCAGCACCTTCCGGGCGGACATCGACGTGTCCACCTGCGGGCGGATCTCGCCGCTCAAGGCGCTGAACTACCTGATCCACAGCTTCGAGTCGGACATCGTGATCGCGGACTACCGGGTGCGGGGCTTCACCCGGGACGTGAAGGGCAAGAAGCACTTCATCGACCACAAAATCAACTCTATACAGAATTATCTTTCGAAGGATACGAAGGAGCGTTATCAGATGTTCGACGTGAACGTCTACCAGGAGAATATCTTCCACACGAAGATGGTCCTGAGCGACTTCGACCTCAACGACTACCTGTTCGGGGCCGGCAAGGAGGAGCTGCCGCCGGGGGAGCTGCGCAAGGTGGAGCAGCAGGTGAAGCGGGAGATGGCCGAGATCTTCTATGGCCGCAACCTGGGGCGCAGCCTGAAGGCGTAGGCGCGTTTCGGCCGAAGGCCGACGCGCCATGGGGCGTACCGATTGCTTCGAGGGCCGAGGGCCGAGGGCCGAGGGCCGAGGGCCAAGGGCCGAGGGCTGAGGGCGAAGGGCGAAGGGCGAAGGCGGGCGCTACGGGGGCCGGGAGGAGTGCCCGGTTGGCGGGCCCGGGGCGCTTCCGGCGGACAAAAAAAAGGGGCCTGGAGCCCCGCCGGATTGTTGTTGTCGTTGTGGCAAGACCGCTCGGGCGGCCGTTGTTGCGGTTCTTGTTGTTGTGGCTGCCGCCCCCGCGCGGCACCGGATCCGGCTCGCTGCGGGCGCGACAGGACGCTCTTGTAGCAATCCGCGCGACCTGATGCAAACGCCGGGGGCCGCTTGTCAGGCCCGGGGCGCTTCGGTAGAATCCCGCTCCTTTCGGCCGGCCGCCTGCCCGGCCGCCGCGCGCGTATGCGGAGTCGTCGATGAAGACCTTCAGTGCCAAGCCAGCGGAAGTCCAGCGTGACTGGTACGTGGTCGACGCCAGCGACAAGACCCTGGGTCGCCTCGCCAGCGAGATCGCCCGGCGCCTGCGCGGCAAGCACAAGCCCGAGTACACCCCGCACGTGGACACCGGCGACTACATCGTGGTGGTCAACGCCGAGAAGGTGCGCGTGACCGGGCGCAAGGAGCAGGACAAGTACTACCACCGGTGGACCGGCTACGTCGGCAACCTGAAGTCCGAGCCGCTGGCGCGGCTGCGCGACCGGGCCCCGGAGCGCATCCTCAAGCTCGCGGTGCAGGGCATGCTGCCGCGCAACCCGCTCGGGCGCCAGATGTTCCGCAAGCTCAAGGTCTACCGGGGCCCCGAGCACCGCCACGAGGCCCAGCAGCCCCGGCAGCTCGACATCTAGTCAACAAACGCGTCGCGATACGCCAACGGGAACTCGCAGATGCAGCAGCACTACTACGGAACCGGCCGCCGCAAGAGCTCGAGCGCGCGCGTGTTCATGCGCCCGGGCTCCGGCCAGTTCGTCGTCAACGGCCGCCCGCTCGACGAATACTTCGGCCGCGAGACCGCCCGCATGATCGTGCGCCAGCCGCTCGAGACCGCGGAGGCCACCAACCGCTTCGACTTCCACGTCACCGTGGAGGGCGGCGGCGGCAGCGGCCAGGCCGGCGCGATCCGCATGGGCGTGGCCCGCGCGCTGGTGTCCTTCCAGGAGGACCTGCGCGGCCCGCTGCGCCAGGGCGGCTACCTGACCCGCGACGACCGCGAGGTCGAGCGCAAGAAGGTCGGCCTGCGCAAGGCCCGCCGGGCGACGCAGTACTCCAAGCGCTGATCGCCGCGGGGTTGCCGCGACCCTGCGCCATTGCGTAGGGTCGTGCTCCGGACAACTGGGGGATCGTCTAGCGGTAGGACTACGGACTCTGACTCCGTCAGCGGAGGTTCGAATCCTCCTCCCCCAGCCATCTCCCGAAACGCCGCCCCGGCCCGCCCGGTGCGGCGTTTTTCGTTCGCGGCACTGGAAGCGCTGCCCGGGAACCGCGAATGGACGCGAATGTTCGCGAATGGCCGCGTCGGTCCTTATCGCGTGGCGTAGCTTCGCTGGAAGCACGATGGCTCGCAAATGCCGCCGGAACCACGAATGGACACGAATGGCCCCGCGGGCACGGTCTTTCGCGGGGCTACGCTGAAGCAGCGCCAACGACGGTGGGCGCGTCAGCGTAGGTCCTGCATGGCTCGGCGACCGCCCACCCGATGTTCGCGTTCATTCGTGGTTCATCGCGAGACCGGCTCGACCGGATAGCTCACAGCGCAGCTCTGGCTGACCGCACCGATCCGCAGCGCCATTCGCGAACATTCGCGTCCATTCGCGGTTCTGAACGGGGCCGAGGCGGCCCGCGGCGTCAGGTGATGGTCCGTACCCCGTCGTCGCCGGCGACCAGGATCTCGTCGGCGCGGCGCAGGGCGAAGATGCCGTTGCAGACGACGCCCGGGATGTCGTTGATGCGGCGCTCGGTCTCTATCGGCTCCATGATCTCGAGGTTGTGCACGTCGAGGATCACGTTGCCGTTGTCGGTGGTGACGCCGCGGCGCAGCTCGGGCTGGCCGCCGAGGCGGGTGAGGCGGCGGGCGACGAACGAGCGCGCCATCGGGATCACCTCGACCGGCAGCGGGAAGCGCCCCAGCCAGTCGACGTGCTTGCCGGCGTCGACGATGCACACGAAGCGCTCGCTGGCCGTGGCCACGATCTTCTCGCGCGTGAGCGCGCCGCCGCCGCCCTTGATCAGGGTGCGGTGGTCGGTGAACTCGTCGGCGCCGTCGACGTAGAGCGGCAGGTCGCCGGTGTCGTTGAGCTCGAGCACCGGGATGCGGTGGGTGCGCAGGCGCTCGGCGCTGGCCTCGGAGCTGGCGACCGCGCCCTGGATGCGCGCGGCCATGCCGGCGAGCGCGTCGATGAAGTGGTTGACGGTCGAGCCGGTGCCGACGCCGACGACCATGTCGTCGTCGACGTGGCGGAGGGCGGCCTCGGCGGCCTGGCGCTTCTGGTCGTCCTGGGACATGGGGGCCTCGGTCGTCGTGGGTTGCATGGCTGGGGGCTGGGGCGCCGGATGCCGTTCGCGGCCGGAGGCCGCTCCTGCGGGTGGCATCGCGAACCCGCGGGGCAAGCTTGCGCGCGAGACCGCGCCTGTTCAAGGGGCAAGCGAGTTGCTACGGTGGAAGGCTTATGGACCGATACATCGAGAAGATCCTCTCCGCGCGCGTCTACGACGTCGCCATCGAGTCCCCGCTCGAGGAGGCGCCCGCGCTGTCGCGGCGCCTCGGCAACCGCATGATGCTCAAGCGCGAGGATCTGCAGAAGATCTTCTCGTTCAAGATCCGCGGTGCCCACAACAAGATCTGGCAGCTCGCGCGCCAGCAGGAGCTCGAGGGCGTGGTCGCCTCGTCGGCCGGCAACCACGCCCAGGGCGTGGCGCTCGCCGCGCGCAACCTCGGGCTCAAGGCGGTGATCGTGATGCCGCGCACGACGCCCGGCATCAAGGTCGACGCGGTGCGCGCGCTCGGGGCGAAGGCGATCCTGCACGGCGACGCCTACGACGAGGCCTACGCGCACGCGCGCGAGATCGAGGAGGAGAAGGGCTATCCCTTCATCCATCCGTTCGACGATCCCGACACCATCGCCGGCCAGGGCACGATCGGCATGGAGCTGTGCCGCCAGTTCGGCGACGACCTGCACGCCGTGTTCGTGCCCGTGGGCGGCGGCGGGCTGATCGCCGGCATCGCCGCGTTCATGAAGTACCTGCGCCCGGAGACGAAGATCATCGGCGTGGAGCCCGACGACGCCGCCTCGATGTCGACCTCGCTCGCGCGCGGGCGGCGCACGCGCCTCGAGCACGTGGGCATCTTCGCCGACGGTGTCGCGGTCGCGCAGCCGGGCAAGGAGCCGTTCCGCCTGGCGCGCAAGTACGTCGACGAGATCGTGCTGGTCAACACCGACGAGATCTGCGCGGCCATCAAGGACATCTTCGGCGACACGCGCACGCTGGCCGAGCCGGCGGGCGCGCTGGGCGTCGCCGGCGCCAAGCGCTACATCGAGCGCGAGGGCATCAGCGGCGAGAACCTGGTCTCGATCGTCTGCGGCGCCAATATCAACTTCGACCGCCTGCGCCACGTCGCCGAGCGCGCGGAGCTCGGCGAGCACCGCGAGGTGCTGTTCGCGGCGCACCATCCCGGAGCGGCCGGGGGCGTTCCGCAAGTTCTGTCAGGCGCTGGGCAAGCGCTCGGTCACCGAGTTCAACTACCGCATCTCGGACAAGGACGAGGCGCACGTGTTCGTCGGCGTGCAGACGCGCGGCGCCGCGGAGGAGCGCAGCGAGATCCTCGAGGACCTGCGCGCGAAGGGCTACGAGGTCATGGACATGACCGATGACGAGATGGCGAAGCTCCACATCCGCTACCTCGTCGGCGGCCACGCCAACGGCATGGCCGAGAACGAGCGCGTGCTGCGCTTCGAGTTCCCGGAGCGCCCGGGCGCGCTGCAGAACTTCCTCGACCGCATGGGCCGCGGCTGGAACATCTCGCTGTTCCACTACCGCAACCACGGCGCCGCCTACGGCCGCGTGCTCGCGGGCATGGAGGTGCCGAAGAAGGACGAGAAGGACTTCCGGCGCTTCCTCGACGACCTGGGCTACTTCTGGGAAGAGGAGTCCGACAACCCCGCCTACCGGACCTTTCTGCGCTAGGAGGCTGTCCGAGTAATCTGTGCCGTAGCGAGCGCGTGGCACAGCGAGGCGATTTCAGCGATCGTGAGGCGAGCATGGTGGTTCGCATGCGAGTCGAACGATCGCTGAAAGCGGACCTGCACGTCGCCTTCGGCTCCTCGCAGCAGTGGCTGTGCGTGCGCGCGCAGTAGGCTCATGGTTACTCGGACAGCCTCCTAGGACGTGCGCTCAGAAAGCGGTCACCGCGGCGATCGCCACTCCAGCGCGCGGGTCTCCACCATATCCCGGTTCGCCGGGCGCACCAGGCAGGCGGGGCGTGCCACGCCATTGACGCGCACCACGCAGCGCTGGCACTGACCGATCGCACAGAAAAACCCGACTCTCGTGCTGCCGTTGGCGAGCAGCCCTGCCAGGAGACTGCGGTCGGCGGCCACGGTGACCGGCGTACCGTCGACGGTGATGCGCACGGTGGCCGCCGGCTCGGGTTCGATCCATTCGAAGCGGGTCATCGGTTGGCCGAGCGGCGCGAGCAGCTCGTTGGTCCACACGCCGGCGCACAGGCAGACGATGATCCGGCCTCGAAGGACCTGACCGGCCGTCCACGCCGAGCGGTGATCGCCGCGCCGGCCGGCTTCGGCCCGAGTGCCGGTCACCGGCTGGTAGAAGACGTACGCGTACGCCCGCGTCCTGGAGCGCGCGGGCGATCTGGTAGCAGGCGAGCATGGGCTGCACCTGTGTGTCTGTCGTCGGGCCAGTGACCGACGGCGGTTGTGTCCGGGTCCGAGGTGGGGCTGGAGCGCGATGCCAGCGCCTCGGTCAGGCGTAGTCGGCAGTTCGATCCCGATGTCGCTGCGGTGCGTGCGGACGATACGCCTTGCAGCGCCTCGGCCTGCGCCGTGCCCTGGGCGACGAGCGTGGAGCCCTTGGGGTCGAATTCGCAGGCGTTGCCGTAGCGGCCGACGAAGCGGTGCCAGAGGCGCAGGCTGCGCTCGCTGAGCGTCAGCATCGGACCCGGCGACTTGTCCGAGCACAGCAGGTTGCCGTCACTCGAGCGCGAGGTCCCCGGTGCGAGGCCGCCGCGGTCGATGACCGCCACGCGCAGGCCCCGCTCGTGCAGCGCCAGGGCGGTGAAGCTGCCGACGATACCGCTGCCGATGACGAGGGCGTCATGCGTCATCGGCTGTCCCTGCGACGATCGCGCCGGCCATGGCGGGGCGCGTGAAGGCGCGCTGGCGCAGCGGCGCGCGCGGCGTGCGCCCGGCGTGCTCGACGAGGCGGCTCGACGAGCGGCTCGCAGTAGCGCCCCTGGCAGGGCCCCATGCCGCACCGGGTCGACGGCCTTGATCGACGAGCAGGTACGTCCAGCCCCAGCTGCGACGGCATCGCGCTGACCTGGCCGACGGTCGCGCCCTCGCAGGGGCAGACGACGGCGTCGGCGTGGGGCCGCAGCGGCTCGCGCCGGCGCTGGGCGCGCTCGAGCGCGGCTCGCCGAAGCGGGCGAGCAGAGCGCGCCGGCGGAGTCGAGTGCGCCGCATCGGCGCGGACGCGACGGCTGCAGCCGGAGGTCGCGGGCGACCGCTCGATGTCGGTGTCCGGGTCGCCGCCGACCTTGAGCTGGAATTTCGTGTAACCGGCGGCGCGGTGCTCGCGGCAGCTGGCGGCCATGTCCTCGGGCGATTCCTGCGAGATCGCCCGGTAGAGCGCGAAATCGTTGCCATAGCGCCCGCCCAGCAGCACGCACACGGGTTGCCCGGTCGCCTGGCCGAGGATGTCCCAGCAGGCCACATCGAGCGGGGACTTGACGTAGGGGTGGCCGCGCATCGAGGCGTCCATCCAGCGGCTGAGCTCCATCGGCCGCGTCGGATCCGCGCCGATCAGCCCCGGCGCGAGCTCGCGGCAGACCCGTGCGCGCGACCCTCGGCGTAGGCTGGCAGGTAGGCCGGGCCGAGCGGGCAGACCTCGCCGAGGCCCGTGATCCCGGCGTCGGTCTCGATCTCGACGAGCGTGCTGTCGAAGACATCCACGCGATTGCCGCCGGACCACTTGTAGCTGCCTTCGTGCAGGGGCAGGTCTACCTGGTAGACGTTGATGGCCGCTATGGGACCAGCATGGCCTGCGCTCCTTCGTGCGGGGATGAAGTCAGACGGCTGTTTCGCCGGACTCCGCCTGCGAGCGGTGGTTCTCGAGGAAGTCGACCAGGTCGTCGCGGGCGGCCAGGATGTGCTCGCGGAGCAGGCGCACCGCTTCCATGGTATCGCCTCGCTCGCACAGCTCGACCAGGCGCCGGTGCTCGGCGCGGGCGCGGTCGTTGGTGCCCTGCGTCAGTTGCAGCTGCAGGCGCAGGTAGCGGTCGGCGGTACGGTGCAGATTCTGCAGGATGCGCATGGTGTGCCGGCGCGCGGCCGGCGCGTAGAGCGCGGCGTGGAGGCGCCAGTCGAGCCGGCCCGAGCGCGATCCCTCCGTTTTGCGGGCCAGCGTCGTCGTCGAATACGGCGAGCACCGAGCGCGCGGCCTCGATGTCCTCGGCGGTCATGGCGGGCATGGCGCGGTGCAGCAGGTCGACCTCGATCACCGCCCGCAGGTCGAATACCTCGCGGATCTCCTCCAGCGAGAGCGAGGTGACGGTGTAGCTCCTGTGTGCGACCTGGGCCACCAGCCCCTCGCCCTCGAGCTGCAGCAGCGCCTCGCGCACCGGGATGCGGCTGACCCCGAACTCGGCGGCGAGCGAGTCCTGGCGCAGCTGCGTGCCCTCGGGGATCTTGAAGCTGACGATGCGCTCGCGCAGGGCCTCCACCAGCATGCTCGCCATGGTTTGCCGGCTGACTGGCTCGGGCTTGGAGGTCGATTCGCTGCTCATGGACTGCTGCTCGGCTCTCGGGCACCGTGGGGCGGCCGGGCACTGTCGCGGGCGCGACCCGGGGAAGGCGGACTCCGTTGACTCCGCTCGGCGGCCGCGCATATTTTATACAAAACGCATGTGCCCGTCAGCGCCGGCGGCGTCGCCGACGCGGCCCCCGCGTGGACGGGCCCAGCTGAGCCCCCGGGAGGCGTGGCGAGAGATCATGGCGCGACATACCTTCATGTGCGTGGACAGCCATACCTGCGGCAACCCCGTGCGGGTGGTCGCCGGCGGCGGCCCGCGTCTCGTCGGCGACAGCATGAGTGCGTATCGCCAGCACTTCCTGCGCGAGTTCGACTGGATCCGCCAGGGGCTGATGTTCGAGCCGCGCGGCCACGACATGATGTCGGGGTCGATCCTCTATCCACCGCTGCGCGACGACTGCGACGTGGGGGTGCTGTTCATCGAGACCTCGGGCTGCCTGCCGATGTGCGGGCACGGCACCATCGGCACCGTGACGGTGGCGCTCGAGGAGGGCTTCGTGACACCGCGCGAGCCCGGTCGGCTGGCGCTCGACAGGCCGCCGGCCGGGTCGACGTGGAGTACGAGCTCGACGGCCGCAACGTGGATCGCGTGCGCCTGTTCAACGTGCCGGCCTGGCTGGAGGCCACCGACGTGGAGGTCGAGGTGCCCGAGCTGGGGCGCCTGCGCTGCGACATCGCCTACGGCGGGAACTTCTACGCGATCTTCGAGCCGCAGGCGGGCTTCGAGGGGCTGGATGCGCTCACCGTGGACCGCATCCTGCACCTGTCGCCGATCGTGCGCGAGCGGCTCAACGAGATGCTGGCGCCGCAGCACCCGGACAACCCCACCATCGCCGGCGTCTCGCACGTGATGTGGACCGGACCGCCGCACGCTGAGGGGGCGGACGCGCGCAATGCCGTGTTCTACGGTGAGCGGGCCATCGACCGGTCCCCGTGCGGCACCGGGACCTCGGCGCGCATGGCGCAGCTCCACGCCCGCGGCCGCCTGGCCGACGACGCGCGTTTCGTCCACGAGAGCATCATCGGGAGCCTGTTCGAGGGGCGCATCGAGGGCTCGGCGCGCATCGGCGAGCACACGGGCATCCGCCCGAGCATCACCGGCTGGGCCCGCCTGACGGGCTACAACACGATCTTCATCGACGACCGGGATCCCTTCGCGCACGGATTCACCGTGAAGTGAGCCCGTGCCGGCGGCCGCGGTCGCCGCTGACGGTGCACCCGTTGCCCGCCCCGGGGCGTCGTGGGCTCGCCCCGCGGCGACCGATCGCCGCTTGCCGTCAGCCGTCCACCAGCCCCATGCCGGACTCGTGCAGCCGCTCGCCGGCCACCGCCCCGGGGGCAAACAGGTCTGCCAGGTGCTCGAGCTCCTCGGGCGAGAGCTCGATCGCGGCCGCCCGGGCGTTCTCGACGACGCGCTCGGGCCGCGTGGTGCCGGGGATCGGAACGACGTCCTCGCCCTGCGCCAGCACCCAGGCGAGGGCGAGCTGGGCCGCCGTGGCGTCATGTTCGGCGGCCATGGCCTCGAGCCGGCGCACGAGGGTGCGGTTGTGCGCGAGATTGTCCGCGTCGAAGCGGGGAAGCCCGCGGCGCCAGTCATCCTCGGCGAGGTCCCGCGGCGTCGCGATGGCGCCCGTGAGGAAGCCGCGTCCGAGCGGACTGAACGGCACCAGGCCGATGCCGAGGGCTCGCAACGCGGGCAGGACCTCGGCCTCGATCGCCCGCGTCCACAGCGAGTACTCGCTCTGCACGGCGGTCAGCGGATGTTCGGCGTGCGCGCGCCGGATCGTCGCGGCGGCGGCTTCCGACAATCCGACGTGGCCCACCTTGCCGGCGGCGACGAGTTCGCCGAGCGCGCCGACGCTTTCCTCGATGGGGACCTCCGGATCGACGCGGTGCAGGTAGTACAGGTCGATGTGGTCGACGCCGAGGCGCGCGAGGGAGCCGTCGCAGGCCTGGCGGATGTACTCGGGACGGCCGTTGACGAGCCGGTCGGGGCGGCCCGCGCTGCCGAGCTCGTCGTGGACGAAGCCGCACTTGCTCGCCAGGACCACCCGGTCCCGGCGGCCCCGGATCGCCCGGCCGAGCAGGCGCTCGTTCTCCCGGCTCGATGCTCGTCCGCCGTGTCGAGCAGGTTGATCCCGAGCTCGAGGGCCCGGTCGATGGTGGCGGCGGCGCGCTCCGGCTCGGCCGGCCCGTACGCGCCGGACATGCCCCAGCAGCCGAGGCCGAGCGCCCCGACGGAGAGGCCGTCGGCCCCGAGGGTTCGTGTCTGCAGTGACGCCATGATCGTCCTCGGAGAAAGGGTTCGGGGTCCCCGATCCTCGCACAGGCCCGCGTCCTCGCGCCGCCGCCGGCAGGGCCCTGCGAGGACCGCGGCCGGCTGCAGCCGCGGGCGATGGCCGGGCCGGTCGCGGTTCGAGCGGCCCCGGAGTGGCGTATATTCCATACAAAATCGCTGCGAGGGTGCGCCATGCGCTTCGAAGGGATCTACACGCCCGTCATCACGCCATGCCACGCCGACCACTCGATCGACCACGCGGGTTTCGAGCGGATGATCGAGCACCTGATCGGGGCGGGCGTGCACGGGCTGGTGGTCGGCGGCACGACCGGTGAGTATTACGCGCACAGCCGTGAGGAGCGGCTCGAGCTGATGCGCCTGGCGCGCGAGGTCATCGGCGACCGGGTGCCGCTGGTGGTCGGTGTCAGCGCCCTGCGCACCGAGGAGGCGGCGGCCTACGCCGAGGCCGCGCGCTCGGCCGGCGCGGATGCCATCCTGATCGCGGCGCCCTACTACGCGCTGCCGACCGAGCGCGAGCTCGCGCTGCACTGCATCGAGGTCGAGCGCGCCGCCGATCTCCCCGTGATGCTCTACAACTTCCCCTCGCGCACCGGCGTGATGATGGGCGACGAGTTCCTCGAGCGGGTCGGGCGCAACCCGAACTTCTGCGCGATCAAGGAGTCGAGCGGCGACATCGAGCGCCTGCACGCGCTCGCGCGCGACTACCCCCACATCCAGGCCTGCTGCGGCATGGACGACCAGGCGCTGGAGTTCTTCGCCTGGGGCGCGCGCGCCTGGGTCTGCGCCGGCTCGAATTTCCTGCCCGCCGAGCACATCGCGCTCTACCGCGCGTGCGCGGTCGACGGGGACTTCGCGCGCGGGCGCCGCCTGATGTCGGCGATGCTGCCGTTGATGCGACTGCTCGAGCAGGGCGGCAAGTTCCTGCAGTGCATCAAGCACGGCGCGCGCTACCAGGGGCTGCCGGCCGGGCCGGTGCGGCGGCCGCTGCGCGAGCTCAAGAAGGACGAGACGCGCGAGCTGGAGACGACTATCCGCACCCTGCAGACGGCGGTGCGCCAGATCGAGCGCTCCGCACAGACGAGCGATTGGGAGGGGCCCCGTGTCCGAGCTGCTAACGCGTGACGAGTACGCCGCGATCGCGGCCGAGCTGAGCTGCCCGTGCGATGCGTACATCGACGGCGCCTACCGGCCCGCGCAGTCGGGGCGCACGCTCGAGACCCGCAATCCGGCCACCGGCGCGGTGCTCGGCCAGCTCGCCGCCTGCGATGCCGATGATGTGGATCTGGCGGTGCGCCGCTCGCGCGAGGCGTTCGAGCGCGGCGACTGGTCGCGCATGCACCCCGGGGACCGCAAGCGCGTGATGGTGCGCCTGTGCAAGCTGCTGCAGCGCAACCGCCACGAGCTCGCGGTGATGGAGAGCCTGGACTCGGGCAAGCCGATCCGCGACTGCGCCACGATCGACGTGCCCGAGACCATCCAGTGCATCCTGTGGCACGCCGAGACCATCGACAAGATCTACGACCAGACCGCGCCGGTCGGCGACGACGCCATGGCGATGATCGTGCGCGAGCCCGTCGGGGTGGTCGGCGCGGTGCTGCCGTGGAACTTCCCGCTGATGATGCTCTCGTGGAAGCTGGGTCCGGCCCTGGCCGCGGGCAACAGCGTGATCGTCAAGCCGGCCGAGCAGACCTCGATGACCGCGGTGCGCGTCGCCGAGCTCGCCCACGAGGCGGGCGTGCCGCGCGGGGTGTTCAACGTGGTCACCGGCGACGGTCCCGGCGCGGGCGAGGCGCTCGGGCGCCACCCCGACGTCGACATGATCTCGTTTACCGGCTCGACCGATATCGGTCGGCGCGTTCCTGCGTTATTCCTCGGAGAGCAATCTCAAGAAGATCGTGCTCGAATGCGGCGGCAAGAACCCCTGCGTCGTCCTGGAGGACGCCGAAGACCTCGACCTCGCCGCCGACCACGTCCTCAACGCCGCGTTCTGGAACATGGGCGAGAACTGCTCGGCGAACTCGCGTCTGATCGTGCACGAGTCGGTCAAGGAGGCCCTGGTCGAGCGCGTCCTGGCGCGCGCCCGCGAGTGGCGCACCGGCGATCCGCTCGACCCGGCCAACCACCTCGGCGCCCTGATCGACCGCGGGCACTACGACAAGGTCTGCGAGTACATCGAGACGGCGAAGGCGGAGGGCGTCGAAGGCGATCCTCGGCGGCGATACGCCAGCGCGACCGGCGACGGACTCTTCGTCACGCCGACGATCTTCGCCGACGTCGAGCCCGGCGCGACCATCGCGCGCGAGGAGATCTTCGGCCCGGTGCTGGCGCTGGTCAGCGTCGGCAGCAACGAGCAGGCGATCGCAGTCGCCAACGATACGCCCTACGGGCTGGCGGCCTCGGTGTTCTCGCGCGACGTCAAGCGCGCGCTGCGCGCCGCGCGCTCGATCCGCGCCGGCACCGTCACGGTCAACTGCTACGGCGAGGGCGACATCACGACCCCGTTCGGCGGCTACAAGCAGTCGGGCTTTGGCGGGCGCGACAACTCGATCCACGCCCATGACCAGTACACCGAGATGAAGACCATCTGGGTCGACCTCGCCGACCGTGGCGTGGAGGAGTCGCTCGATTGATCCGAACGGTATCCACTCGCGCCGTGGCACGCGCGGCAGCGATGCACCCGAATGACGGCCGTTGGGAGGGCCAACCATGAGCGCTGAGCTCGCGGGCATGTGCGTGCCGCTGTGCACGCCGATGAGCGACGACGGCTCCGAGATCGACGAAGGTGCGCTCGTCCGGCACATCGATGCCATGGTCGAGGCCGATCTCGACATGATCCTGGTCTGCGGCGGCACGGGCGAGTTCCCCTTCCTCACCGCCGAGGAGAAGACACGGATCGCGCGCGTGGCGGCGCGGCATCTCGACGGACGCAAGCAGCTGGTGGTCCAGACCTCGGCGATCCGCACGGAAGATGCCGTCGCGGCCTCGAAGGAGGCCGAGGCGCTCGGCGCCGATGCCGTGCTGGTCCTGCCGCCCTATTTCGAGGGGCCGGGACCGGAGGGCGTGCTCTACCATTACGCGCGCGTCGCCGAATCGGTGGGCATACCGGTGATGGCGTACAACATCCCCGCCTTCTCGGATTTCGACATCACGCCCGAGTTCTTCGAGCGGCTGCGCGAGCATACGGGGATCGAGCATATCAAGGACAGCACGGGTGACCTGGTTCGCATCCAGCAGCTGATAGCCAGGGGCGTCAAGGTATTCAACGGGGCGGACCCACTGGTCTTCGCCGCGCTGACGGCGGGATCCACCGGATGCATCGTGGGCGGCATGAACGCACTGCCGCGCGAGATGGCGCGTGTTCACGGCCTGGTCGAGCGCGGTGCCTACGACGAGGCGATGGAGCTGTGGGGGCGCATCCTGCCGGCGTGCATCCATTTCTGGACGCACGAGTACAACGCCACGGTGAAGGCGGCCACGAACCGGATGGGTTATTCCGTCGGACCGTGCAGAAAACCGATCCAGCCGCTCACGCAGGAACAGCTGGCGGAAGTGGAACATGTGCTTCCGGTTGCATAGCTCCGCGGAGTCATCGCGAGATCAGAGGTTGCCGGGGCGCATGAAGCCCCCGGCATGCTCGGCGACTGCGGGTCGCCGAACACGAGGGCCCGCGGAACCCACATCCCCAGGGCCCGTTCCCGGTTGCGGACGGGACGTCCGAATCATCGGGAATCCCCCAGGGATCTACGGCCACGCCATCGATGATGATGGCCGTGGTAGCGGTGGATGCCAACGTACTCCAGTAGGGGAGGTAAACATGTTCAAACGTATCTGCAAGAGTCTGGCGACCGCCCTGGTCCTCGGGCTCGTCTTCTCGGGGGCCCAGGCCGCCAAGCCTTCCGGCGAGCCGGTCAAGATCGGTGTCCTGGCGCCGATTACCGGCACGCAGGGGGTGTTCGGCCAGGATCTCATCGATGCCGCCCAGATGGCCGCCGACGAGGCCAACGCCGCCGGCGGTGTCCTCGGCAGGCCGCTGAAGCTCGTCGTCGAGGACACCGAGACCCGGCCGGCGCCGGCGATGGATGCCGCACGCAAGCTCATCCAGGTCGACAACGTGCCCGTCCTCACCGGCGGCTTCTCGAGCGGCGCGATCGTGCCCGTCGCTGAATACGCCCAGAAGCAGGGCAAGCTGCTCGTGCTCGGCACCCCGACCTCGCCGAAGTTCCGCGATGTCGGTGACTTCCTGATGAGCGTGACCGTGCTCGACACGTTCAAGGGCAAGGCCCTCGCCGAGTTCATCGACGAGGACAGCGACGCCCAGACGTTCGCGCTCGCGTTCATGAACAACGCCTTCGGCCAGCAGCTGCGCAAGGTCACGCAGCAGCGTCTCGAGGAGCTCGGCAAGGAGGTCGTCACGACCGTCAACTACCAGCTCAACAAGACCGACTACCGTCCGGAGCTCCAGCGGCTGTACTCCAAGGATCCCGATGCCATCGTGGGCACCTTCTACGCCAAAGAAGGCCTGATCTGGGCCAAGCAGGCGTACAAGGCCGGATACCTCGATATGAACGAGGTGCCGTGGTACATCGGCGAGGTCACGACGAGCTTCGCCAGCGCGATGAAGGAAAACCCGGAGATCCTCGAAGGGGTGAAGGGCCTCGACCCGCTCGAGCCCAAGCAGCTCTTCGCCGAGAAGTTCAAGGAGCGCACGGGGCACGAGCCCGTGACGGCGTTCGCGGCCCAGTGGTACGACGCCGTGCGCATGATTGCCATGGCGATGAACTTCTCCAACTCGACGGACCCGGCCGACATTCGTGATGCGTTGTTCGTCATCGACGACTGGTACCGGGGCATGTCCTACGGCGGCGACAAGCGCTTCGATGAAAACGGCATGCAGGCCCATGCCGAGTTCCGCAAGGTCATCATCGAGGACGGCGAAGTCGCGGACTACATGCCGTAAGGTGAGCAGCAAGCGCCCGGGCGCGATGCGCCCGGGGCGCTTGTGTCCGGCACGCGGGCGTATCGCGAACCAGCGCAGTTCGGCGGCATGGCGTCCCCATGTCCGTCGCGTCGGATGCAACGGAGCCCTACATGGACATCGCCCAGATCCTGGCCAACAGTCTCGTCCGTGCCTCGGAGCTGAGCCTACTCGCCGTGGGCCTGACGATGGTCTTCGGCATCCTCAAGTTCCCCAATGTGGCGCACGGCGATTACGCGATGCTGGGCGCGTATTTCGCCTTTGCGTTGGCCGAGCCGGTGGGGGCGAGCCTGCTTCTCGCCGTGCCGCTCGCCATGGTCGCCTTTGGACTCGTGGGTGTCGGCATGGACTGGGCCGTGTTCCGCCCGTTGCGCCAGCGCGGGGCCGCGGTGTTTACGCAGCTGATCGCCTCGATGGGCCTGGCCCTGCTGGTGCGCAACGTGGCGCGCATGATCTGGTCGTCCGAGACCCGAACCTACGATGTCCCCTTGACTCGGCCCCTCGAGATCCTGGGAGCCAGGATCGGCGCGCTCGAGATCGGCATCATCGTCACCGGCCTGGTCTTCATGCTCGCCTTCCACATCGGCCTGCACCACACGAAGCTCGGCAAGGCGCTGCGCGCCATATCCGACGACCCCGAGCTGGCCAGTGCCTGCGCCATCGACACCGAGAAGATGATCCGCTGGCTGTGGTTCATCGCCTGCGCCTACGCGGCCCTTGGCGGCTTCATGCTGGCGCTCGAGCACGCCCTGTTTCCCCGTCTCGGCTTCAATATCCTGATACCGGTGTTCGGGGCGGCGCTCGTCGGCGGCATCGGCAACCCCTACGGGGCGATGCTGGGCGCACTGGTCATCGGCCTGGCCGAGAACCTGGTCCTGGGCGCGGACTTCGGGGTCGTGCTCGGGCTTGGCGGCCTTTTCGACGTCGGCGAGGTGCTCGTGCCGACCGGCTACAAGCCGGCCGTGAGCTTCGTCATCATCATCCTGGTGCTGTTGTTCAGGCCCGTGGGCCTGCTGGGGAGGCGCTAGATGGAGCTCGTCAACTTCGGCGTGTACATGCTGACGATGGTCGGCATCTACGGCCTGCTCGCCCTCAGCCTCAATCTCCAGCTCGGCTTCACCGGCCTGATCAATTTCGGCCAGGTGATGTTCTTCGCCATCGGGGCGTACACCTCGGGGCTGCTGACGGTCGAGTTCAATGTGCCGATCCCGATCGCGATGGTCGCCGCCATGCTCGTGACGGGGGCGGTGGGCATGCTGATCAGCCTCCCGACCCGCTCGCTGAAGGCGGACTACTGGGCCATCAGCACCCTGGTGGCCGCCGAGACGGTTCGACTGATCGCCATCAACGAGGAATGGCTGACCGGGGGTACGTTCGGCCTGATGAGCATACCCCAGCCCCTGGAGGCCCTGGTGGGACGGGCGGCCTATCCGCTGGTCTTCCTCGCGCTCACCCTGGTGCTGCTCGCGATCGTCTATGTGCTGATCAATTTCATCACCGATTCGCCGTTCGGCCGCGACCTGCGCGGGGTTCGCGACGACGAGGACCTGTGTCTCGCCCTCGGCAAGAACACGCGCAAGCTCAAGGTCCAGTCCATGTTCCTGGCCGGGATGATCGCGGGGCTCGGCGGGGCCATGTTCGCCCACTACATCACGTTCATCTCGCCGGAGAATTTCCGACCGATCGAGACCTTCCTGATCTGGGCGATGATCATCGTCGGCGGGCGCGGCAACCACAAGGGGGCGATCCTCGGGGCCGTCATCGTCCAGACGCTCAATGTCTCGACCCGCTTCCTGTCCGGGGCGTTCGACGTGAGCTCGGCCTTCATGGGCAGCGCGCGCATGGCGCTGATCGGCCTGCTCATCATCGTCTTCCTGCTGTATCGCCCGGAAGGGCTGCTGCGCGAGAGGAAGAAGCTTTATGACTGACGCCGCAGAGACCCCCTTGCTATCGGTCCGCGAGGTGTCGAAGAGCTTCGGCGCGCTCAAGGCCGTCGACGGGGTATCGCTCGACGTGCCGGCGAGGCGGATCGTCGGCATGATCGGGCCGAATGGCTCCGGCAAGTCGACGCTGTTCAACATCGTCTCCGGCTTCTATCCGGCGGACTCCGGCAGCGTCTGGCTCAAGGGCGAGCGGATCGACGGCCTGACGCCCGACGTGACCGCCCGCATGGGGCTGTGCCGCACGTTCCAGGTGAGCCGGGCACCGGAGCGCCTGACCGTGCTCGACAACCTGTTGCTGGCCGCGCGCCACCAGCGCGGCGAGTCGCCCTTCGAGGCCCTCTTCCGGCGCCGGCTGATCCGCCAGAGCGAACAGGCGAACCTCGAGCGCGCGCGCGATCTGCTGGAGCTGCTGCGCCTCACGCGGCTGAAGGACGAATACGCGATCAACCTCTCGGGCGGGCAGAAGAAACTGCTGGCCCTGGGCCGCGCCCTCATGCGCGAGGCGGATCTCATCCTGCTCGACGAGCCGACGGCCGGTGTGAACCCCACGCTCGTCGACGACCTGCTCGCCGCCGTGGAGCGGGCGCGGCAAGAGGAGGGCCGCTCCTTCCTGATCATCGAGCACAGCATGAAGGTGATCCGCAACGTCTGCGAGAAGGTGTACGTGTTCAATTTCGGCAAGAATCTGGCCGAGGGCACGCCCGAGGAGATCCACCGGGACGAGGCGGTGCTCGAGGCGTACCTGTCGGCCGGCTGATGCGAGGGGGATAGACGCGGTGGCGCTGCTCGAAGCAAACGAGGTCGTGGCCGGCTACGGCGCGACGATGGTCCTGCACGGCACCAACGTGTCGGTCGATGGGGGCGAGGTGATCACGATCCTCGGGGCGAACGGCTGCGGCAAGTCGACCCTGTTCAAGACGATCATGGGTTATCTCCGGCCCGTCTCGGGGACGATCCGCTTCGATGACGAGGACGTCACCCACCTGGCCACGAAGGACAAGGTCAAGCGCGGGATCGCCTACGTGCCGCAGCTGCGCAATGTCTTCCCGTCGCTGAAAATCAGCGAGAATCTCGAGATGGCCGGATTCTCCAAGGACAGGGCCAGCGTGCGCGCGGCGGTCGAGGAGGCGCTCGAGAACTTCCCCGTGTTGCGCGAGAAGCTCTCCGACCGGGCCTCGACGCTGAGCGGCGGACAGCGCCAGATGCTCGCGATGGCGATGGCGCTGGTGACACGCCCCAAGGTCATCCTGCTCGACGAGCCGTCCGCGGGGCTCGATCCGAAGGCAACCGAGACGATCTTCCGCCAGATCGAGCACATCCACGAGCAGGGTGCGGCATTCGTCATCATCGAGCAGGACGCCAAGCGCTCGCTCGAGATCTCCGACCGTGGCTACATCCTCGAAATGGGGCAGAACAAGTTCGAGGATCGGACCGAGCGCCTGCTCGAGCTCGACGAGATCAAGCGGATGTACTTCGGCGACTGACCGCCGGACGCCCCCGGGCCGTGCACCGCCGCCGTGCCGGTCCCGCGCGACCACACGCCGGACCCGACGCGCCCGTGCCGGGATACCGGGGGCGCCTCGCTCAGGCGGGCCCGCGCGGCCAGGTATCGCCGATGCGGTATCCGTTCGGCCAGGGATCGGTGGGGTCGAGCATGTGCTGGTGGGTGCCCGTGATCCAGGCCCGGCCCGAGATCGAGGGGACGACGGCCGGGCGCTCGCCGACGCGCGTCTCGGCCTCGATGCGGCAGTCGAAGCGCGAGCCGATGATCGATTCGCCGATGAAGGCCTCGCCCGCCCCCAGCAGGCCGCGCGCGTGGAGCACGGCCATGCGCGCCGAGCAGCCCGTGCCCGTCGGTGACCGATCGAGCTTGGCGGGCTTGATGGCGACCGTGTTGCGCCCGACGAGGGTCCCGGCCTCGCGCGCGGGCGGCTCGGTGAACTGGCAGAAGGAGATGTGATCCCAGTCGGGATTCTCGGGGTGGTGAAAGCCGAGCTGGGCGTTGGCGGCGTTGGTGATGCGCGCCCCCAGATCGGCGATCTCGCGCGCTGCGTCGGGTTGCAGGTCGAGGCCGATGCTAGCGGCGTCGACGAGCACGAAGCTGTCGCCCCCGTAGGCCGTGTCCACGGTCAGGGTGCCGAGACCCTCGACCTCGAGTGCCGCGTCGAGCCGATCGACGAAGGCGGGTACATTGCGCACCCGCACGCGTTCGACCTGCCCCTCGCGGCACGCGGCCGTCACCTCGATCAGGCCGCCCGGTGCTTCGAGGACCAGTGACGTCTCGGGTTCCTCCATGGGCAATATCCCGGTCTCGAGCAGAACCGTCGCGACACACAGGCTGTTGGAGCCCGACATCGGCGGCGTATCCTCGGGCTCCATGATGATCCAGCCCATCTGGGCCCGCGGATCCTTCGGCGGGACGAGCAGATTCACATGGCGGAAGACGCCGCCTCTTGGCTCGTTGAGCACGAACGCGCGCAACGTGCCGTCGGTATCGATGAACCGCGATTGCGCCCACAGGGTCTCGCCGGGCGGCGGCGCGACACCGCCCACGATGACGTCGCCAACCTCGCCCTCGGCATGGCAGCTGACGACATGCACAACACGTGTCGACTTCATGGCGGGAGCTCCAGTGTGCGTGATCGACCGTAGCGCTGTTCCCGGGGCGCGGCAACTTACCCGTCCGGGGATTGCGGATCAATGCCGGGCTTCCTGCAACCGCACGGTCGTACGTCCGCGCCGAGCGCGCGCCGCGCGAGGTCGTCGCGATCGCGTAGGGAAAAATGGTCTCGCGCCGAATGAAGTCAAGAAGGTCGATCAGCAAAGCACGAGACCGCGCTCAATGATCCGCGTCCGTCCGTGGTTGCCTGGGTCCCAGCGAAGCCCGGCGCCGCCAGGGGCTCGTACGGCGCCATTCGGGTTCACCCGTGCTTTCGCCGCGCGCCCCGAGGCCGGGTCACGCCGGGTCATTCGAGGGACAGGATGTAGTCCCAGATGTCGTCGGGCACGGGCATGATCGAGAGGCGGTTGCCCTTCTTCACCAGCGGCAGGTCGCCGAGGTCGGCGGCGCGCTCCTTGAGCTCGCTCAGCGTGATCTTGCGCTCGAGGCGGCGCACCAGGCGCACGTCGACCATGTACCAGCGCGGGTCGTTCGGGTCGCTCCCGGGATCGTAGTGCGGATCCTCGGGGTCGAACGCGGTGTGGTCGGGGTAGGCCGCGCGCGCGATCTCGACGATGCCGACGATCCCGGGCTCCTTCGTGTTCGAGTGGTAGAAGAAGCCCTGCTCGCCCACCTGCATGCGATCCCGCATGAAGTTGCGCGCCTGGTAATTGCGCACGCCGTCCCAGTGGTCGGTCTGCGACGGCTGCGCCGCCAGGTCGTCGATGCCGAAGGTATCCGGCTCGGACTTGAACAGCCAGTGCGCCATCGGGCGGCGGGCGTCAGCCCACGGCCTCTTCTTCGGCGAGCTGGTGCGCCTGGCGCCACACGCGCTGCTCGGTGACCACCATGCGCGTGGGCACGTCCCACGGGTGCGGCGGGATCGCGCCGGTGTGCTGGAACTCGTGCGCCGCGCCGACGAGCACGGGCTTGACCGTGTCCTCCTCCTCGTTGAGGAAGGCGAACGTGCGGTCGTAGTGGCCGCTGCCCATGCCGAGGCGGTTGCCGGCGGAGTCGAACACCACCAGCGGCAGGATGACGAGGTCGAGGTCGCGCGGCGACACCAGCCTGTCATCGCTCACGTCGGGCTCGGCGATGCCGTAGCGGTTGTCGCGCATGGGCGTGTCGCCGTCGTAGGGCGCGAACATCATCGCGTCGCCGTCGGTGATCACCGGCAGGTAGACGTGCTTGTTGTAGCGCAGCGTCTGCTCGATGACCGGGCGCACGTCCATCTCGCCCTTCATCGGCCAGTACGCGGCGATGTGGACGGCGTGGTGGTACTCCGGCGTCGACTCGAGCAGCAGGCACATGTCGCGCGCGGCGGCCGCCAGCTGCTCGGTGGTCAGCGCCGCGCGCTGCTCCTTGACGTACTTGCGCAGGATCGCGCGCTGTTCTTCGGTGTCCTGGCTCATGCATGCCCCCGGACGGAATCCGTCGCTGTTCGTCGTTCGCCGGATCCCCGGCTGTTCAAGGGGGCACGAACCGCACGTGCCGTCGCCCGTCTTAGACCTTGAACCGGCGGTTCAAGTGGGGAGGGTTGGAGGGTATCAGGCTTTCCGCGCGGGGCGGACGTGCTCAACAACCTCTGCCAAACGAATCCCCTGGGTATTGCTTAGGTTCAAGGGTAACTACCCGACGGGCAAACGCACACGGCAGAACGTGCCCGAACTCTCAACTCTGTGCTGGCAGCCTGTCGTGCGCGGGGCCGGCAGCCCGTGCCGCCCGCCCCGGCCTATTCGGACAGGGCTGTCGCGACGCGGTCCTGCAGCTCGCTCACGCGGTTGCGCATGCGCTCGCAGGACTCCTCGGTTTCCTTCAGCGCGATCAGCTCGTGCGCCATGTTCAGCGCGGCCATCACGGCGACGCGGTCGGTACCGATCACGTTGCCGCGGCTGCGCACCTCCTGCATGCGCTCGTGCACCATGCTCGCCGCAGCCTGCAGCGCCTCGCGCTCGTCCTCGCGGCAGGCAATCTGATACTCGCGATCGAGGATCCGGATCGTGACCGGAACCGAGGATCCCGACATCAGCTGCTCTCCATGGCCTTGAGGCGCGAGATCATCGCTTCCACGCGGGCGCGCGCCTGCTCGTTCTTCTCGATCAGGCGCGCACGCTCGCCGGACAACGACTCCTGCTGATGGCGCAACGAGTCGTTCTCCGTGCGCAAGCGTTCGCAGAGTGCCACGAGGTCGTCGACCTGGCGGGCCAACTCCTCGATGCGTGCCTCCGCATCCCGTGCGGTGTCCGCGCTCATGGCCGGAATACTAGGCCGCGCCGGGGGGTGGGTCAATGGCGCCACCGGCGGTCGGACGGCCGCCCCGGGTGCCCCCGTGTGTCCGCCGGCGCGCGCGTAAGCGGTTGTCACTCGGGCATTTTCGCCGCCGCGCTCGATCGCCGTGTTGTGACGCGTGCACGCGACGGCCGTGGCCGCGCCCTGCTAGACTCCGGCGCTGCAGCAAGGAGGGGACCATCATGTCGATGCCCACCTGGCACGAGGTCGAGGACCGACTGCGTGCCATCGATGCCCCCACCTCGGCGGCCGAGGCACACGGCCTGCTCTGCGGGCTGCTCGCGATGGCCGCGCCCGCCGCGCAGGCCGTCTGGCTCGAGCGTGCCGCGGGTACGGACAATGCCACCGCCCCGCTCGACGTGCTGGTCGAGGAGACCGCGCGCCAGCTCGACGACTCCGCGTTCGCCTTCGAGCTGCTGTTGCCCGGTGATGACGACGTCGGCCTCGAGGCGCGCACCGATGCCGTGGGCCAATGGTGCACCGGCTTCGCCTCCGGCATCGGCCTGTCGGGTCGTGCCGCGAGCGAGCTCGGCCAGGATGCACGCGAGTTCCTCGAGGACGTGACACGCATCGCCCAGGCCGAGGTCACCACCGACGAGGACGACGAGGCCGCGTTCGCGGAGGTCGTGGAGTACCTGCGCGTGGGCACGCTGCTGGTGCGTACCGAGGCCGCCGGCGCGGCCGGCGGGGGCTGACGTGCCGCGACGGGCCCGATTCCGTTATGATCGGGCGCGCGCGGTGCCGGCATGCGGCAGCTTTGCGGCCGCGGGCCACACAATACGAAACACCCGGTGAGCGTGCGCCAATGCCTGGAACCGTCCGCAAGATCATCGACCGCATCAAGGAACAGCGCTCCGGGGGCAATTCGGTGGTCGCGCTGACCGTCGAGACGCGGCTCGTGCTGCAGGGCTTCGACCCCGAGCGCTTCGACTACGATACCCCCGACGATCCCGGCCGCCTGGCCCGGCGTGCGCGAGGTGGCCGGCGAGATGGGCGTCACCGTCGACGACATCCTCAACGAGGCCGACGTCGAGCCCGACCCCGACGCGACCCCGGCACCCCCGCCCGGTGCGCCGACGCAGGCGGGGGGCGAGGGCGTCGCCGCCGCCGCGCACGCGGCCGCCGAGGCCGCCGGCATCCGCCCGGGCGGCGCCGCCGGCCAGGCGCCGGGCGTGCCCGAGGAGCACCCGCTGCGACGCTTCAAGGAGCTCACCGAGGAAACGCTCGAGAAGGTGGGCGCCGATGTGGGCGCGGGCGCGCAGTCGGGCGCGGCCTTCGCCACGCTGGTCAAGGCGAGCCTGCTGATCGCGCTGTACTCGTTCAACACGGACCGGGTGTTCCTCGACCAGCTGCGCTACAACAGCGCGTTCCAGTGGTTCCTCGACCTGCGCCCCGGCGAGGCCGCGTTCGACCCCGACGCCTTCGCCGCCGATCGCGAGCAGGCGCTGGGCAACAAGGCCGCGCGCCGCGTGTTCGACCGGGTCGTGCCGAAGGCCGGCCAGCAGAAGCTGTTCTCCAGCCCCGTGTTCCAGGTCAACGGGCGCCAGATCAAGGCCTGGATGACGCAGCGCGCGGGCGTCTGAGCGCGCCCGGCCCCGCCTGCGCCGGGGCGGCGTCGTGCTACCCTCGGTCGCCGCCACCCGAACCCGCGCTGGACCCATGGACGCCCAGGAACATGCCCGCCGCCGGCGCGCGCTGATGCGCATGATGGGCGAGGACGCGATCGCGATCCTGCCCGCCGCGCCGCACGCCGTGCGCAACCGCGACGTCGAGTATCCCTACCGCCAGGACTCGGACCTGCTCTACCTGACCGGTTTCCCCGAGCCCGAGGCGATCGCGGTGATCTGCCCCGAGCGCGAGCACGGCGAGTACGTGCTGTTCGTGCGCGAGCGCGATCCCGAGCGCGAGGTCTGGCACGGGGCCCGCTGCGGGATCGAGGGCGCGGTCGAGCGCTTTGGCGCCGACGACGCGTTCCCGATCGGCGACGCCGACGACATCCTGCCCGGCATGATCGAGGGCCGCGAGCGCATCTACTGCACGATGGGCCTGTACCCGAGCTTCGACCAGAAGGTGATGAGCTGGGTCAACGAGGTGCGCAGCCACGCGCGCGCCGGCAGCCACGCGCCGCACGAGTTCATCGCGCTCGACTACGTGCTCCACGACATGCGCCTGTTCAAGAGCCGCGACGAGGTGCGCGCGATGCACAAGGCCGCGCGCATCTCGGTGGCGGCGCACGAGCGCGCCATGCGCGTGTGCCGCCCCGGCATGCACGAGTACGAGCTCGAGGCGGAGTTCTGGCACGAGTTCCGGCGCAACGGCGCCGAGCCGGCCTACGGGCTGATCGTCGGTGGCGGCGCCAACGCCTGCGTGCTGCACTACACCGAGAACGCCGACGAGCTCGCCGACGGCGACCTCGTGCTGATCGACGCGGGCGCCGAGTGCGAGGGCTACGCCGCCGACATCACGCGCACCTTCCCGGTCAACGGGCGCTTCAGCGACGCCCAGCGCGCCGTCTACGAGATCGTGCTGGCGGCCCAGAAGGCGGCGATCGAGGAGGTGCGCCCGGGCAGGCACTGGAACGACGCCCACGACACCTCGCGTGCGCATCCTGACCGAGGGCCTGATCGAGCTGGGCCTGCTCGAGGGCGAGCGCGACGCCAGAGTCGAGGACGAGTCGTACAAGCGCTTCTACATGCACCGCGTGGGCCACTGGCTCGGCATGGACGTGCACGACGTCGGCGACTACAAGGTCGACGGCCTGTGGCGCGAGCTCGAGCCCGGCATGTGCCTGACCATCGAGCCCGGGCTCTACATCCCGCCGGCCGACGACATCCCGGAGCACCTGCGCGGCACCGGCGTGCGCATCGAGGACGACATCCACGTGACCCGAGAGGGCCCCGAGGTGCTGACCGCCGAGCTGCCCAAGGAGCCGGGCGACATCGAGGCGTTGATGCTGATGCGCCGCTGAGGCGCGGACACGGCCCATGACGGTCCCCGACTACGACGTGCTGATCTCCGGCGGCGGCCCCGCGGGCAGCGCGCTGGCGCTGGCGCTGGCCGACGGCCGGCGTCGCATCGCCGTGGTCGAGCCGCGCGCCGGCGGCCCGGGCGGCGACGCCCGCGCGACCGCGCTGTCCGAGGGCTCGGTGCGCCTGCTGGGCGCGCTCGGGGCGTGGCCGGCGCTGGCGGCGGAGGCGGTGCCGATCCGCCGCGTCGAGGTCTCGCAGCAGGGCCATCCCGGGCGCACGCGCATCGACGCGGCCGACGAGGGCGTGGCCGCGCTGGGCCAGGTGGTCGCCCTGGAGCGCCTGGGGGCCGCGCTCGCCGGGCGCGCGCAGGCGGCCGCCGGGGTCGACTGGCTGGCGCCGGCGCGCGTGGTCGACGCCGAGCCCGGCGACGACGACGTGCGCGTGACGCTGGCGGGCGACGCCGGCGACGGTCCCTGCCGCGCGCGCCTGGTGGTGGCGGCCGACGGCACCGGCTCGCCGCTGCGCGAGGCGCTGGGCATCGCCACGCGCGTGCACGACTACGACCAGACCGCGCTGCTGGCGGACATCGACGCCGGCGGCGATCCATACACGGCGCTCGAGCGCTTCAGCGCGGACGGCCCGCTGGCGCTGCTGCCCGGCGGCGGGCGCCGGCGCACGCTCGTGTGGACCGTGGCCGGCGAGCGCGCCGCGGCGATCGCCGCGCTCGAGCCGCCCGACTTCGCCGCCGCCGCGGCGCGCCGCCTCGGGCGCAGCGTCGGGCGCATCGAGGCGCGCGCCGCGCCCGCCGCCTACCCGCTGCGCCTGACCGTCGCCGCGCGCACCACCGGCCCGCGCGCGGCGCTGGTGGGCAACGCCGCGCGCACCCTGCACCCGGTGGCGGCGCAGGGCTTCAACCTGGCGCTGCGCGACGTCTGCGCGCTCGCGGCCGCGCTGCGCCCGGTCGCCGACCCGGGCGACGCCGGCGTGCTCGCGGGCTGGCGCCGCGGGCGCCGCGGCGACCAGCGCCGCACGCAGGCCTTCACCGACCTGCTCGCGCGCGGCTTCCACGGCGGTGGCCTGCCCGGCGGCGCGGTGCGCGCCGGCGCGCTGCTCGGGCTCGACCTCTGCGCCGCGGGGCGCCACGCGCTGGCCGCGCAGACGATGGGCCTGGTCGGCGGGTTGCCGCGCGTGGGCTGGTGGCGCCTCGGGGAGGGCCCGTGAGCGCGCGCCCGCCCACGACGCGATCGTGGTCGGCGCCGGCGCCGTCGGCGCGACGCTGGCGCTGGCGCTGGCGCAGCGCGGGCGGCGCGTGGCCGCTGGTCGACGCCCGCCCCGGCCCGGCGCAGGCGCCGGGCGCGGACTACGGCGAGTTCGTGGTGTCGCTCAACTGCGCGAGCGTGGCCCTGCTCACGCGCCTCGGCGCCTGGCCGGCGATCGAGGCCGCGCGCGCGAGCCCGTACGGCGCCATGGCCCTGTGGGACGCCGGCGGCCGCGGCGAGACGCGCTTCGACAGCGCCGAGATCGGCGAGCCGGTGCTGGGCTACTTCGTCGAGGCGGCGCTGGCCGAGGCCGTGCTGCACGAGGCGCTGGCCGCGCACGACCACGTCGAGCTGCACTGGGGCACGCGCGCCGAGTCGCTGGTGCCGCTCGACGACCGCGTGCAGGTGGTCACCGACGCCGGCGTGACGCTCGAGGCGGCGCTCGCCGCCGGCGCCGACGGCGCGCGCTCGCGCCTGCGCCAGCTCGCCGGCATCGAGGTGCGGCGCTACGACTACGGCCAGCGCGCCATCGTGTGCAACTTCGCCACCGAGGCGCACCACGGCGCGGTCGCGCGCCAGCGCTTCCTGCCCGGCGGGCCGGTGGCGATGCTGCCGCTCGCCGACGGGCGCTGCTCGCTGGCCTGGTTCCGTCCCGGGACGAGGCCGAGCGCCTGGTCGCGCTCGACGAGGCGGCCTTCTGCGCCGAGCTCTCCGAGGCCACCGGGCACGCGCTGGGCGCGGTCACGGGCGCGACCCGCCGGCGCGCGTTCCCGATCGTGCGGCGCCACGCGGAGCGCTACACCGGCGCGCGCGTGGCGCTGGTCGGCGACGCCGCCCACACGATCCACCCGCAGGCCGGCCAGGGGCTCAACATCGGCCTGCTCGACGCCGCCGCGCTGGCCGAGGTGGTCGGCGCCACGGGCGATGCGGGCGCCCGGCGCGGCCTGCGGCGCTACGCGCGCTGGCGCCGCGGGCACAACACCGCGGTCATGGCCGCGATGGACTTCTTCCACCACGGCTTCGCGCACGGCGGCCCGGCGCGCGCGGGCCTGCGCAACGCCGGCATGCTCGTCGCCGACCGCTCGGGCCCGGCCAAGCGGCTGTTCACGCGCCTGGGCGCCGGCCTGGCCGGGGACCTGCCGTCGCTGGCCCGTCCCCTGCGGGCGGGGTCCGGTGGCACGCCCGGGGACGATCCTCTATAGTCTGCCGTCCGGCTGGAACGGGGCCGCGCCGACGGCGTCGGCCGCCGCTTCCACACCCGCGCGGGAGAGTCCCCGTGCCGGTCCCCGCGGCGCCGCCGCGGCCCGGCCGGGGCGCCGAAGGCGTAACGTGCCCGGAAACGCTCAGGCATCCGGACCGTGCGGGTGCAGGCCGGCTCTGGAGAGTGGCGGGGAAGCCCGCGCCGGTGGCCACAGCAGCACGGTCGCGCGAGCGCGGACTTGGCTCCGCCCACCGAAGGGGAACGCGGGGCCGAACGGGCCCTCGCGGTATCTCTCAGGTGCATGGACAGAGGGGCTCGCCCGCGACAGACTGGCGCCGTTTTCGCGCCGGCGTCGCTGGGAACGGCCACTCGCGCTCTGGAGCAGTCCATGGGCAAGCACACGCCGCTCTACGATCTTCACCGCGCCGCCGGCGCCCGCCTCGTCGATTTCGCCGGCTGGGACATGCCGGTGAATTTCGGCTCCCAGATCGAGGAGCACCACGCCGTGCGCCGCGAGGCGGGCATGTTCGACGTCTCGCACATGACCCAGGTCGATCTCGCCGGCGCCGGCGCCGAGGCCTACCTGCAGCGCGTCTGCGCCAACGACGTCGGCCGCCTGGGCGACGGCGGCGCCATCTACACCTGCCTGCTCAACGAGGCCGGCGGCGTGATCGACGACGGCATCGTCTACCGCCTGGGCCCGCAGCGCTACCGCCTCGTGGTCAACGCCGCCACGCGCGAGCGCGACCTCGAGTGGCTCGGCCAGCACACGGGCGACTTCGAGGTCGCGCTCGACGAGCGCAGCGACCTGGCGATGGTCGCGGTGCAGGGCCCGCAGGCGCGCGAGCGCGCCCATGGCCTGCTGCCGGGCGGGCTCGGCGAGGCGGCCGCCGCGCTCGGGCGCTTCCACGCCGCCGAATCCGGCGCCTGGCTGGTCGGGCGCACCGGCTACACCGGCGAGGACGGCTACGAGGTCATGCTGCCGGGCGACGACGCGGCGACCCTCTGGGAGGGCCTGCGCGCGGCCGGCGTGCAGCCCTGCGGCCTGGGCGCGCGCGACACCCTGCGCCTCGAGGCCGGGCTGGCGCTCTACGGCCAGGAGATGGACGAGGACACCTCGCCGCTCGAGGCCGGCCTCGCGTGGACCGTCGCCTGGGAGCCCGAGGAGCGCGACTTCATCGGGCGCGCGGCGCTCGCGGCGCAGCGCGCCGAGGGGGTCGAGCGCCGCCTCGCCGGCCTGGTGCTCGAGGGCAAGGGCGTCGCCGCGCGCGCACTACGCGGTGGTCACCGACAGCGGCGAGGGCGAGATCACCAGCGGCGGCTTCGCGCCGACGCTCGGGCAGCTCGATCGCGCTCGCGCGCGTGCCGCGCGCGGCGAGCGGCGAGAGCTGCCAGGTGGTCATCCGCGGCCAGCGAGGTGCCGGCGCGGATGGTCGAAGCTATCCATTCGTCCGCAACGGCAAGCCCCGGATCTGACAGCGTTCCGGCGTGCGTCGCCGCCCGGACATTCGAGGAGCACTGACGATGAGTGAAGTACCCGGCAACCTGAAGTACACCCGCGATCACGAGTGGGTACGCGCCGAGGACGACGCCACGGTCACCATCGGCATCACCGATCACGCGCAGGCCGAGCTGGGCGACCTGGTGTTCGTCGAGGTACCCGAGGTCGGCACGAGCTTCGGCGCCGGCGACGCCGCGGCCGTGGTCGAGTCGGTCAAGGCCGCCTCCGACGTCTACGCGCCGCTCGCCGGCGAGGTGGTCGAGGCGAACGAGGACCTCGCCGACAAGCCCGAGCTGATCAACAACGACCCCTACGGCGAGGGCTGGATCTACAAGCTCAGGATCGAGCAACGCCGGCTGACGCCTGCTCGACGCGAGCTACAGCTGGCGATCCGACGACGCTACCGCAGGCCTACGCCGAGTCCGAGGAAGACTGACCGGAGGCGCGCCGTGCCGTTCATCCCCCACACCGAGGCCGACGTGCGCGAGATGCTCGCGACCATCGGCGTCGACGACATCGATGGCCTGTTCGACGAGATCGCGCCGGAGCTGCGCGCGGGCGAGCTCGCGGGCGTGCCCGAGGGCCTGCCGGAGATGGAGGTCACGCGGCTCATGGAGGGCCGCGCGGCGTCCGAGGGGCGCCCGCTGTGCTTCCTCGGCGCGGGCGCGTACCCGCACCACGTGCCGCAGGCGATCTGGCAGCTCACCACGCGCGGCGAGTACTACAGCGCCTATACGCCCTACCAGGCCGAGGCCAGCCAGGGCACGCTGCAGGTCACCTACGAGTTCCAGTCGATGATCGCGGAGCTCACGGGCATGGAGGTGGCCAACGCCTCGCTCTACGACGGCGGCTCGGCGCTCGCCGAGGCCGTGCTCATGGCCGTGCGCGGCAACCGCAAGGCGAAGTCGAGGCGCGTGATCGTGCCGCGCACGGTGCACCCGCACTACCGCCGGGTGACCCACGCGATCGTGCACAACCAGGGCCTCGAGCTGGTCGAGGCGGACTTCGACGCGGCCGGCGTCACCCCGGCCGAAGCGCTCGAGCGCGCCGCCGGCGGCGAGGGCGTCGCCGCGGTCGTGGTGCCGCAGCCGAACTTCTTCGGCGCGCTCGAGGACGTCGACGCGCTCACCGACTGCCGGCCCACGCGCATCGGCGCGCTGGTGATCGGCGTGGTCAACCCGACCTCGCTCGCGCTGCTGGTGCCGCCGGGCGAGTGGGGCGAGCAGGGCGCGGACATCGTCGTCGGCGAGGGCCAGCCGCTGGGCATCCCGATGTCGGCCGGCGGGCCGTACATGGGCATCCTGTGCACGCGCAAGGGCCTGGCGCGGCAGATGCCCGGGCGCGTCGTGGGGCGCACCTACGACACCGAGGGCCGGCCCGGCTACACGTCATGACGCTGCAGGCGCGCGAGCAGCACATCCGCCGCTCCAAGGCCACCTCGAACATCTGCACCAACCAGGGCCTGATGGTGACCGCGGCGACCATCTACATGTCGCTGCTGGGCCCCGAGGGCCTCGAGCGGATCGCGCGCCACTGCCACGCGAACACGCGCGCGCTGGTCGACGAGCTCACCGCGCTCGACGGCGTCGCGCGCGCCTTCGACGGACCGGTGTTCCACGAGTGCGTGCTCGAGCTCGACGGGCGCTCGGCCGACGAGGTGCTCGGCCACCTCGCCGGCGCCGACATCCTCGGCGGCCTCTCGCTCGAGACCTACTACCCCGAGCTCGGCAACACGCTGCTCGTGTGCGCCACCGAGCTCCACGGTGGGGACGAGCGCGGGCGCTTCGTCGCGGAGATGAAGCGCGCGCTGGCGTAATCGTTGTGTCGGGCCGGATCGAGAGCTGGCCGATGCCCTGGGCGTCGACGTGACTCTCGCAGAGCCGCTGGCGATCGCGGAGAACGACAAGATCGTGTGCGACGGTGTCGTCGTCGACGACGCCACCTCAGCGATCTCTGCGCGCTCTGCGAGATACCCATGCACACACGATGATCGGAACCTGCGTCGCTGGGGATCCGCAGTGAGGCCGACGGAGGCCGGCGCGACGAACGGGAGGAACGACCCATGCCGAAGCTGATCTTCGACCATGCCCGCGAGGGGCGCAGCAACGGCGCGCAGCTGCCGCCGCCGGCGCCCGACGCCGACGACATCCCGGGCGCGCTGCGCCGCGGCGCGCGCCCGCGCCTGCCCGAGGTCTCCGAGCTCCAGGTGGTGCGCCACTACACGCGGCTGTCGCAGCTCAACTTCTCCATCGACACGCACGTCTACCCGCTGGGCTCGTGCACGATGAAGCACAACCCGCGCGCGTGTAACTCGCTGGCGATGCTGCCCGGCTTCCTCGAGCGCCACCCGCTGGCGCCGCCCGAGGCCGGCCAGGGCTTCCTCGCCTGCATGCACGAGCTGCAGGAGACGCTCGCCGAGGTCACCGGCATGAAGGGCGTGTCGCTCGCGCCGGCCGCCGGCGCCCAGGGCGAGCTCGCCGGCGTCACCATGATCCGCGCCTACCACGACGCGCGCGGCGACGACGCGCGCACCGAGATCCTGGTGCCCGACGCGGCCCACGGCACGAACCCGGCATCCGCGGCGATGGCCGGCTACAAGGCGCGCGAGATCCCGACCGACCCGAACGGCGACGTCGACCTCGACGCCCTGCGCGAGGCGGTCGGGCCGCACACCGCGGGCATCATGCTGACCAACCCGTCCACGGTCGGCGTGTTCGAGCGCAATATCGAGGAGATCGCCGACGTCGTGCACGAGGCCGGCGGCCTGCTCTACTACGACGGCGCCAACCTCAACGCCATCCTGGGCAAGGTGCGCCCCGGCGACATGGGCTTCGACGTCATCCACCTGAACCTGCACAAGACCTTCTCGACGCCGCACGGCGGCGGCGGGCCCGGTGCCGGTCCCGTGGCCGCCCGCGACGAGCTGCTCCCGTACCTGCCGGTGCCGATGGTCGGCCACGACGGCGAGCGCTACACCTGGCGCACCGAGGCCGACTGCCCGGACACCATCGGTCGGCTGCACGCGTTCGCGGGCAACGCCGGCGTGCTGCTGCGCGCCTACGTCTACATGCGCATGCTCGGGCGCGAGGGCATGGTGCGCGTGGGCGAGTACGCGACGCTCAACTCGAACTACATGATGGTGCGCCTCAAGGAGGCCGGCTTCCGCGTCGCCTACCCGGAGCGCCGCGCGAGCCACGAGTTCCTGGTCACGCTCAAGCCCGAGCACGACCGCTACGGCATCAGCGCGATGGACTTCGCCAAGCGCCTGCTCGACCACGGCTTCCACGCGCCCACGATGTATTTCCCGCTGCTCGTGCCCGAGTGCCTGCTGATCGAGCCGACCGAGACCGAGAGCAAGGAGGACATCGATCGCCTGGTCGAGACCTTCGTCGCCGTCCGCGAGGAGGCGGAGAAGGAGCCCGAGAAGCTGCGCAAGGCGCCGCACACGCTGCCGCTCACGCGCCTCGACGAGGTGCGCGCGGCCAAGGAGCTGCACCTGCGCTGGTACCCCGAGGACTCCGCCGGCGACGCGCGCGACACCGAGGCGGCGTAGATCGCCTGGAGGCCGTGCACCGGGTACTCTCGCCAAGGCGCCAAGCACTAACTGAAAAGTGGGGTCAGAGTACGTTCCTCCGCCTGATTGGGCAGTGCCTGGCGGCGCTCGTTGCCGGGGAAAAGTACTTTCCTCGTCTTGCCCGGTTGCCGACTTCAGCATTCCTCGCGGCGGGTATCGGTGCCTGGTCCATATGTTCTTGGCGTGCTTGGCGTCTTGGCGAGAGTACCAACGCACGGCGCATCGACTGGCCGAGCGCGTGCTCAAAATGCGCGGGACCGCACATGCCCGCGCGTGACCTGACGCACTTCCTCCACGCCTTCCGTTACGCCTTGCGCGGGCTGGCCGCGGCGCTGCGCCACGAGCTCGCCTTCCGGGTCGAGGTGGCCACGGCCGTGGTCGCGGTGCCGGTGGCCCTGTGGCTCGGCGACAGCGGGCTCGAGCGCGCCGTGCTGGTGGCCGTCGTCGGCCTCGTGCCGCTGGTCGAGCTGCTCAACGCCGCGATCGAGACGGCGGTTGACCGCATCGGCACCGAGGAGCACCCGCTGTCCGCCCGTGCCAAGGACCTCGGCGCCGCGGCGCTGCTGTTGTCGCTCGCGATCGCCGCCGCCGTGTGGCTGCTTGTGCTGCTGGGGTAGATGAAAAATGGGGTCTGACCCTGAAAAATGGAAAAATGGGGTCTGACCCTGTTTTCTCAACTGGGGTAGATGAAAAATGGGGTCTGACCCTGTTTCTGGGTCTACCTGTCGTTTTCTCCGTCGCGGCGGGTGTCGGGTCCGCCAGGGAGAGGGTTGATCCCGCGTGCGACGTCGCCACGCCGGTACCCGACGCCCGCTGCGCGCATTCGGCCACCGTCTTCGACGCTGGCCGAAGACGCGCCTACGCCGGACCCGCGGAGCGCACGGGGTTCCAGGGGTGGCTGTAATCCGCCTTTCGCCAGGAGTGCGGCGCTGACCCCGGGCGCCGTCCGGGCGCTGGTGCTGCTGCCCGGCTGACGCCCGCGCCCGGGCCCGCTATCCTCGGGGTCGCCCGTGGAGCCGGAGGTCCCCATGACGCGTGCCCTCGTCCTCGCCCTGGCCGTGCTCGTCGCGCTGCCCGCGTTCGCGCGCACGGTGGCGGGCGTGTCGCTGGCGGACTCCGCCACGGCCCGCGACGGCACGGCGCTGGTGCTCCACGGGGCCGGCCTGCGCGAGAAGTTCTTCTTCGACATCTACGTGGGCGCGCTCTATCTGCCTTCGGGCGGCCAGTCGGTCGAGGCGATCCTCGAACGCGACCGGCCGGCGCGCGTCGAGATGCATTTCGTCTACGACGAGGTCTCGCGCGAGCAGCTGGCCGAGGCCTGGCGCGAGGGCTTCCGCGACAACAACCCGGCCGAGCGGCGCGAGGCGGTCGCCGGGCGCCTGGAACGCTTCGTCGCGCTGTTCCCGGCCGCGGTCGAGGGCGACGTGCTCGCGCTCGAGTACGTGCCCGGCGACGGCACCCGCGTCAGCGTCAACGGCGAGCCCCGGGGCACGATCGCGGGCCGCGACTTCTTCCGCGCGCTGCTGGGCGTGTTCCTCGGCCCCGAGCCCGCCGATCGCAGCATGAAGGCCGGCATGCTCGGGCGCTGACGCGCGGCCCGGATCCTACCCGACACGGAGCGAGACCATGACCGACGCGGTGCACATGACGCTCGACGAGGTCCACGCGCTGGCGCTCGACGCCTGCCGCACGGCCGGTTGCTCCGACGCGCAGGCACGCGCGATCGCCGACACCGTCACGGCCGCCGAGCGCGACGGCGCGAAATCGCACGGGCTGTTCCGGGTCCCGTTCTATGTCAAGGCGATCCGCGGCAGCGGCGCCGTGCCCGACGCCGAGCCCGAGCTCGAGGAGCTCGCGCCGGCGGTGCTGCGCGTCGAGGGCGGCCGCGGCTTCGCGCCGCTGGCGCTGCAGCGCGGCCTCGAGGCGCTGGTCGAGCGCGCGCGCGGCCAGGGCATCGCCGCGCTGGCGGTGCGCAACGTGTTCCACGTCTCGGGCCTGTGGCCGGAGGCCGAGCGCCTGGCGGAGCGCGGCCTGGTCGCGCTCGCCTGCACGGGCGCGATCAGCTACGTCGCCCCGGCCGGCGGCACGCGGCCGCTCTACGGCACCAATCCCATGGCCTTCGCCTGGCCGCGCGAGGGCCGCCCGCCGGTGGTGTTCGACCAGGCCTCGAGCGCCAGCGCGCGCGGCGAGATCCAGCTGCACCTGCGCGACGGCCAGCCGATCCCCGAGGGCTGGGCGGTCGGCCCCGACGGCGAGGCGACCACCGACCCGGCGACCGCGCTCGCGGGCGCGCAGCTGCCCTTCGGTGGCTACAAGGGCGCCGCGATCGCGCTCATGGTCGAGCTGCTCGCCGGCGCCCTGATCGGCGACCTGTTCAGCTACGAGGCGGCGCAGGCGGATACCAACCAGGTCGGCGCGCCGCTCGGGGGCGAGCTCCTGCTGGCGCTGGACCCGGCACGCTGCAGCGGCGGCGACGCGGCCGCGGCGCTGGCGCACGCGGAGCAGCTGTTCGCGCGCGTGCTCGCGCAGGAGGGCACCCGGCTGCCCGGCCAGCGGCGCCACGCCGCGCGCGAGCGCAGCGCGCGCGACGGCGTCGAGGTCGCGCGCGCGCTCCACGACGAGGTCGTCGCGCTGCGCGACGGCACCGCCTGAGGGTCCGGCCGTGGACCCGCGGCCGGCGGTCGCGCGCGCCTGGCGCTACCCGGTCAAGTCGATGCGCGGCCAGGCCGCCGGGCACATCGACGTCGCCGACATCGGCGTCGCGGGTGACCGCCGCTACGCCCTGCGCGACCCGCACGGGCGCCTCGGCAGCGGCAAGGCCACGGGGCGCTTCCGGCGCGTCGACGGGCTGCTGCGCTACCGGGCGCGCTACGACGCCGCCGGCGACGTGATCATCACCTTCCCGGACGGGCGCGAGTGGCGCGCCGACGATCCCGCGATCGACGCCGCGCTGGCGGCGGCGCTCGGCCAGGCGCTGACCCTGGAACGGGTCGAGGACGGCTCGCACCTCGACAGCGGCCCGCTGCACGTCCTGACCACGGCCTCGCTCGCCTGGCTCGCGGACACGCTGGTCGACGTCGAGGCCGACGAGCGCCGCTTCCGGCCCAACCTGGTCGTCGACGTCCCCGGCGCCGAGCCCGTCGAGCAGGGCTGGATCGGCGCCACGCTGCGCGGCGGCGACGAGGTCGTGCTGCGCGTGACCGAGCCCACCGAGCGCTGCGGCTTGGTGGCGCTGGCCCAGGCCGGCCTGCGCCACGACCCGCGCGTGCTCCGCCACATCACGCGAGACGCCGGGCTCATGTTCGGCGTCTACGCCGAGGTCGTGATCCCGGGGCGGATCCGGGTGGGCGATGCCGTTCGCGTGGAGCCCGGTGGCTGACGGATCGAGCATCGGCGCTTTCGAGTCGTGCATTGGTACTCTCGCCAAGGCGCCAAGGCGCCAAGCACGCCAAGGAAAGCGAAGGGAGAGCAATGGCGGCCGGGCCCGGCTCGCCCGAGTGGCATGGTTGGACGATTCGGCTCGGCTCCGCACCGGCAAGCTCGTACGGCCGTGCGAGCTATCGCCGGCGCAGAGCGAGCCGATGGTAGATCCGACGCGGCATCCGGGCGCGCGCCGCCATTGCTCTCTTGTACCCTTGGCGTGCTTGGCGTCTTGGCGAGAGTATCCCTGCACGGGGCTGCTGCACCCAACCGCGGCTCGATGGCGGGTGCCGCTCAGGGATCGGCCCCGATGGTGCCGTGCGCGTCCGGCTGAGGCCGGACCCGCGGAACGGGGCGATTCGTGTGGGCCGTGCGGGCATCTGGGCGCTCGTTATCCCCGTCGCGGCAACACGCGCTCCACCGCGTCGTGCCAGCCGGCGACCAGGCGCTCGCGCTCGTCCTCGGCGAGCGCGGGCTCGAAGCGCCGTTCGAGCGCCCACTGGCCGCGGACGTCGTCGAGCGAGCGCCAGACGCCGTGGCCGAGCCCGGCGAGGTAGGTGGCGCCGAGCGCGGTGGTCTCGGTCTCGCGCGGGCGCTCCACGGGGACGCCGACCAGGTCCGCCATGCGCTGCAGCAGCCAGTCGTTGACCACCATGCCGCCGTCGACGCGCAGCTCGCGCAGCGGCGCGTCGCTGTCGCGCGCCATGGCCACCACCAGGTCGCGCGTCTGGTAGCAGACCGACTCCAGCGCGGCGCGCGCGATCTCGGCCGGGCCGGTGTCCCGCGTCAGGCCGAACAGCGCGCCGCGCGCGTCCGGATCCCAGTGGGGCGCCCCGAGGCCGGTGAAGGCGGGCACCAGGTAGACGCCCGTCGCTGGTGCGTCGAGCGCCGCGCGCAGGGCCTCGGTCTCGGCCGCGGTGCGCGATCACGCCGAGGCCGTCGCGCAGCCACTGCACGGCCGCGCCGGCGACGAAGATCGCGCCCTCCAGGGCGTAGGTCGGCTCGCCGTCGATGCGGTAGGCCATGGTGGTGAGCAGGCGGTTGTGCGAGGTCACCGGCGTGTCGCCGGTGTTGAGCAGGGCGAAGCAGCCGGTGCCGTAGGTGCTCTTGATCATGCCGGGCGTGAAGCAGGCCTGGCCGACCACGGCCGCGTGCTGGTCGCCGGCGACGCCGCGGATCGGCAGCGAGCGTCTCAGGTGCGAGGCCTCGGTGGTGCCGAAGTCGTCGGCCGAGTCGCGCACCTCCGGCAGCAGCGCCCGGGGGATGTCGAACAGCGCGAGCAGCTCGTCGTCCCAGTCGCTGCTCGTGGATGTTGAACAGCATCGTGCGCGAGGCGTTGGTGGCGTCGGTGGCGTGCACGCGCCCGCCGGTCAGACGCCAGATCAGCCAGGTATCGACGGTGCCGAAGGCCAGCTCGCCGGCCTCGGCGCGCTCGCGGGCGCCGTCGACGTGGTCCAGGATCCAGGCGATCTTGGTGGCCGAGAAGTAGGGGTCGAGCAGCAGCCCGGTGCGCGCGCTGACCTCGCCCTCGTGGCCGGCCGCCTTGAGCTCGGCGCAGTGCTCCGCGGTGCGCCGGTCCTGCCAGACGATGGCGTTGTAGACGGGCTCGCCGGTCTGCCGGTCCCAGACCACGGTGGTCTCGCGCTGGTTGGTGATGCCCATGCGCGACGACGCGCGCCGCGCGTCGACGCCTCGGCGCGGTCGAGCGCCCGGCGCGCGACGGCGACGGTCGATGCGCCAGAGATCCTCCGGGTCGTGCTCGACCCAGCCACCGCGCGGGTAGTGCTGCGGAAACTCCTGCTGGGCCGTTGCGACGGGGCGGCCGTCGAGGTCGTGCACGATCGCCCGCGAGCTGGTCGTGCCCTGGTCCACGGCCAGAATGCCGTCGGCGCTCGCCATACCTGAATCTCCTCGCTCCTGGAATTTGCGGCGGGTCGACGCCGTATTCGCCGTCCGCCTTGTCATGTTCGACCGATCCCGTAATCATCGATCTGGCAGCGAAAATGTCAAGACCGAATGTTCGAAAATGAACATTCCGGGTTAGACTCAGCTCATGGAACGGTTGCTCGGAGCCGCGTCGCCGGGTTGCCGGTACCCCTCGGCGCGAAGTGACGACAAGGGAGTCCAGAACATGCCCAGCGCGGATCGCCACGTGGAGCTCAACCGCCGGCAGGAGGCCATGCTGGAGCTCGTGCGTCAGCGCGGCTTCATCTCCGTGGAAGCGCTCGCCGGGCACTTCGACGTGACCGCCGCAGACCATCCGCCGCGACGTCAACGCGCTCTGCCGCGGCGGCCTGCTGCGGCGCTACCACGGCGGCGCCGGGCTACCGTCGAGTGTCGAGAACGCCGCCTACACGGCCCGCCGCGTCCAGCGCCGCGCCGAGAAGCAGCGCATCGCGCGGGCGCTCGCGCGAAGAGGTGCCGGACCAGGCGTCGCTGTTCATGACGCTGGGCACGACCACCGAGGAGGTCGCCCGCGCGCTCATGGACCACCGCGGCCTGCGCGTGATCACCAACAACCTCAACGTCGCCATGACGCTGAGCGCGAACCCCACCTTCGAGGTCATCATCGCCGGCGGCGTGGTGCGCCACCGCGACCGCGGCGTCACCGGCGAGGCGACCATCGACTTCGTCGACCAGTTCAAGGTCGACTTCGCCGTGATGGGCATCTCGGGGATCGACGACGACGGCACCCTGCTCGACTTCGACTACCACGAGGTGCGCGTGCTGCAGGCGATCATGCGCAGCGCGCGCACCGTCTTCCTCGCCGCCGACCACAGCAAGTTCGGGCGCAGCGCCATGGTGCGCCTCGGCGACCTGCGCCAGATCGACGGCCTGTTCACCGACGCGCCGCCGCCCGAGACGGTACGCCAACTGATGCGGGAACACGGTGGTCGCGTGGTGGTGGCGCCGCCTCTCGACGTCGCCGAGCCGGTGTCGGGACGTTCGTGGATTACGATTTTCACTTTTGATCGTTCAAGGCCTATGATATGTTCTATTGTGAAAATCACGAACAGCGGCGACGGTCGGAGACCGGGCAGAGCGCCGCGGATCGAGAGGGGCGTCATGGCTCTGGGCGAAGAAGTTGGACCTGCTGATCATCGGAGGCGGCATCAACGGTGCGGGGATTGCCCGGGACGCCGCGGGCCGTGGCATGAAGGTGGCCCTGTGCGAGCAGGGCGATCTGGCCAACTACACCTCGTCCGCGAGCACGAAGCTGGTGCACGGGGGCCTGCGCTACCTTGAATACTACGAATTCATGCTGGTTCGGAAGGCACTCAAGGAGCGGGAGGTGCTGCTCGGTATTGCGCCGCATATCATCTGGCCGCTGCGATTTGTCATGCCCCACGTCACCGAACTGCGGCCGGCGTGGATGATCCGGCTCGGGTTGTTTCTGTACGACCATCTCGGTGGGCGCAAGCGCCTGCCCGCCTCGGCGGGTGTCAAGCTGGGCCAGCACGCCGGCCGGCGAGCCTCTCGCCGACGGACTGGTGCGTGGCTTCGAATATTCGGACTGCTGGGTCCAGGACGCGCGGCTGGTGGTGCTCAACTGCCAGGACGCGGCGGCCAACGGTGCCCGGGTCATGCCGCGGACCCGCTGCGTGGGTGCGGAGCGGGACGAGCACGGCTGGACGGTATCGTTGCGCTCAACGGCCGACGGCGCCGAACGGCAGGTTCGGGTACGCATGCTGGTTAACGCCGCCGGCCCGTGGGTCGGGGAGCTCCTGGGTACGGCAACCCGGCACCCGCCCGAGCGGGACGTGCAGCTGGTCAAGGGCAGCCACATCGTGGTGCCGAAGCTCTTCGATCACGACTACGCCTATATGTTCCAGCACACCGACGGCCGCATCGTGTTCGCCATTCCCTATGAGCGCGACTACACGCTGATCGGCACGACCGACGTCGTCTATCACGGCGACCCGGCGCAGGCAACGGCCTCCCGTGAAGAGATCGATTATCTGCTGCGAGGCGGTCAACCGCTACTTCCGCAAGCCGGTGACGCCCGACGACGTGGTCTGGACCTACGCCGGCGTGCGGGCGCTGTATGACGAGGCCGAGAGCGAGAACGCCTCGGCGGTGAGCCGGGACTACGAGCTCAGCCTGGATCGCGACGGCGCACCGGTGCTCGTCCGTGCTCGGCGGCAAGCTCACGACTTACCGCGACCGCTGGCCCAACGAGGCCTGCGAGCGCATCGCCGAGCGTGCTCGGCGAATCGACGCCGGTCCCTGGACCGGGCGGCGCGGCGCTGCCGGGCGGCGACATCGCCGACGGCGGACTTCGATGCCTATTCGAGCGACCTGCGCGGACGTTACCCCTGGCTGCCGGAGAGCCTGCTATGCCGACTGGGCGCGCGAACTACGGCACGCGGACCATCGATCTGATCGACTGGGCGTCGTCGGTGGCGCGATCGTCGAGCCGAGCATTTCGGCGCCGACCTCTACGAGGCTGAGCTTGCGTTACCTCGCAAGAAAATGAATGGGCCCGGACCGCGGACGACGTGCTCTGGCGAAGGAGCAAGCTCGGTCTGAGGCTCACCCAGGCACAGGCCGAGGCCGTCCAAGCCTGGCTAAATGCCGAGGATACGGAGGAGAGAGGTGTATTCGATGTTTCTCGAACCGTGGAGCAGCGGCGGGACGGACCGGCCTGAGCGGCACCGAACCGCGGCTGAATGCCAGAGGGTACTCGACGCCGACGCGGCAGGGGGTGAGCGATGACGCTGACCCTGGATAGCGTGACCCAGCAGGTCGGTGAGGCGACCCATATCTAGCCTCGACGGACCTGACCCTGGAGAACGGCACCATGAACGTGCTGCTGGGGCCGACGCTTGCCGGCAAGACGTCCCTGATGCGGGTCATGGCGGGGCTGGATCGACCGAGCGAGGGACGCGTGCTCTGGGAGGGCGAGGACGTCACCGGTGTGCGCGTACAGGACCGCAAGGTGGCGATGGTCTACCAGCAGTTCATCAACTACCCGTCGCTGAGCGGTGTACGACAACATCGCCTCGCCGCTGCGGCTGATGCGCAAATGCCAGCGCGAGGAGATCGACCGCCGCGTGCACGCCGAGGCCGAGCGCCTGCACATCGACGGCCTGCTCGACCGCCTCCCGGGCGAGCTCTCCGGCGGTCAGCAGCAGCGCACGGCGATGGCGCGCGCGCTGGTGCGCGACGCCGACCTGCTGTTGCTCGACGAGCCCCTGGTGAATCTCGACTACAAGCTGCGCGAGGAGCTGCGCGTCGAGCTGCGCGAGATCTTCCAGGAGTCGCGACGCCGTGATCTTCGTTACGCCACGACTGAGCCGGTCGAAGCGCTGACTGCTGGGCGGCCACACGGCGGCGCTCTGGACGAGGGCCGGCTGGTGCAGCACGGCGCGACCCCCGACGTCTACCGCCGGCCGGCGGACGGCGGCCACGGCGCAGGTCGTTCGCGACCCGCCGATGAACCTGGTCGCCGGCCGCCATGCGCGAGCGATCGAATCCGTGCTCGGCGCGGGTCAGGTGCGCCTGACGGCGACCGCGTCCGTCTCGCCGAGCTGGCCGGCGGACGATACTACCGCCTCGGCGTGCGACCCAGCCGCACTGGAAATCGTGCGCCACGCGCAGGGGCCCGACGACGTCGCCGTGCCGGGCGAGGTCGAGGTGGCCGAGATCTCCGGCTCGGAGACCTACATCCACCTGCGCCACGGTGAGGTCGCGTGGGTCGTCCAGGAGGAGGGGGTGCACGGATTCGACCTGGGCGAGCAGCTCACCGTGTACCCTCGATCCCGCCCACCTGTTCGCGTTCGACCTCGACGGCCGGCTCGTCGCCGCGCCCGGGCGCGGCGCGCGCGCGGCCGCCTGAGCTCGGAGGCTGTCCGAGCAACCATGAGCCTACTGCGCGCGCACCACAGCCAGTGCTGCGAGGAGCCGAAGGCGACGTGGCAGGGCCGCTACACTGCCCTTGACCGGGCCAACTCGCTCAGCGCGCGCCTGGCGGGGCAGATGCGAGGCGCGGGTTCGCCGGAATGGCGGTTCCCATTTCAAGACGCGCAACGCCAGATGGCCCGCCAGGGGCGCGCCCGTCGGGAGCCCATCACAGCTGCCGGGCCGGCGTTGCAGTGCTTGCCAAGGGCTTCGGCCATTGGCGGCGCCCTGCGCCTTGTCCCACCAGCTGTGATGGGCTCTGAGCGCGGCATCGGCCCGGTCAAGGGCAGTTGGCGATCGTTCGACTCGCATGCGAACCACCATGCTCGTCTCACGATCGCCGAAACCGCCTACTGTGCCACGCGCTCGCTACGGCACAGATTACTCGGACAGCCTCCTAGGGAGACGCCCGGCCATGGCCCGCATCGGACTCGACCAGCTCGCCCACTCCTACCAGGCGAACCCGGTGGCGCCCGAGGACTATGCCCTGCGCCACCTCGATCACGTCTGGGAGGACGGCGGCGCCTATGCCCTGCTGGGGCCCTCGGGCTGCGGCAAGACCACCCTGCTCAACATCGTCTCCGGGCTGATCGTGCCGACCGAGGGCCGCGTCCTGTTCGACGACCGCGACGTCACCGCGCTGCCCACGGAGCAGCGCAACATCGCCCAGGTATTCCAGTTCCCGGTGATCTACGACACCATGACCGTCTTCGACAACCTCGCCTTCCCCCTGCGCAACCGGCGCGTGCCCGACGACCACGTCGAGCGCGCGGGTGCAGCGAGATCGCCGGACATGCTGGACCTCGAGCGACGATGCTGCGACCGCAAGGCCGCGGGCCTGACCGCCGACGCCAAGCAGAAGATCTCGCTCGGGCGCGGACTGGTGCGCGACGACGTCGACGCGATCATGTTCGACGAGCCGCTGACGGTCATCGACCCGCACCTGAAGTGGCAGCTGCGGCGCAAGCTCAAGGAGCTGCACCAGAAGCTCGGGCATGACCATGATCTACGTCACCCACGACCAGACCGAGGCGCTGACCTTCGCCGACAAGGTGGTGGTGATGTACGAGGGCCGGGTGGTCCAGCTCGGCACGCCGCAGGAGCTGTTCGAGCGCCCGGCGCACACCTTCGTCGGCTACTTCATCGGCTCGCCCGGCATGAACTTCCTGCGACTGCCAACGTCGACGGCGGCGCGGCCGTCGTGGACGGCCACCGGATCGACGCTGCCGGCGACGTGCTCGACGCCGGGCGCGCCGCGCCCGGACGCCTGCGAGATCGGCGTGCGCCCCGAGTTCCTGCGCCTCGCGCGCGACGGCGAGGACGGCCTGCCGCGTGCGACGTGCGAGCGACGTCGAGGATCGTCGGCAGCTACCAGATCGTGCGCGCCGACGCCTCGGGCGACAGGTCACGCTCTGCTCAAGATGCGACGAGGAGCGAGGCCGGTCCGGCGGCGACTGACGCGCGCCTCGTGCTTCACCGCCGACGTGGACGCTAGCGTCTACGCCGACGGCGAGCTGGTCGGCTGAGGGCAGGACGGAGCGCGATCATGGAGAAACCGGTCAATCAGAAGGCCTGGCTGATGGTCCTGCCGGTCGTGCTGGTCGCTGGTGCGCTTCTCAGCGCGATCATCCCGCTGATGACGGTGGTCAACTACTCGGTGCAGGACACCTTCGGCCGGCAACGCCGTTCTTCTGGGTCGGGCACTGAGCTGGTTCGAGCGACATGCTGGACTCGGAGCGCGTGCACGGCGCGCTCGGCCGGCAGTTCGCTGTTCACCGTTCGTGATCCTCGCCATCGAGGTGCCGCTGGGCGTCGGCGTCGCGCTGTGCATGCCCACGCAGCGGCGCCGTGGTCTCGGTCTGCCTGGTGCTGCATGGCGCTGCCGCTGCTGATCCCGTGGAACGTGGTCGGCACCATCTGGCAGATCTTCGGCCGTGCCGGACATCGGCCTGCTCGGGCTGGTCGCTGCAACAGCCTGGGCTTCGACTACAACTACACCAGCGACCCGGTCGATGCCTGGGTGACGCTGATCGTCATGGATGTCTGGCACTGGACGTCGCTGGTGGTGCTGCTGTGCTACGCGGGGCTCCAGGCGATCCCCGACGCCTACTACCAGGCCGCGCGCGTCGACGGCGCCTCGCGCTGGGCGGTGTTCCGCTACATCGAGCTGCCCAAGATGCGCGGTGTGCTGACCATCGCGATCCTGCTGCGCTTCATGGACAGCTTCAAGATCTACACCGAGCCCTTCGTGCTCACCGGCGGCGGGCCGGGCAACGCGACCACGCTGCTGTCCATCGACCTGGTGAAGATGGCTTTGGGCCAGTTCAACCTCGGCCGCGGCGGCCGCCATTCTCATCATCTACTTCCTGATCATCCTGACGGTCAGCTGGGTCTTCTACACCGTCATGATCAACATCGGACAAAGCAGGGGAGCTGCGATGGCGACGCTGCGACCGATCCGTGACCAGCGGTGCGAAGGTGGCCCGGCGCAGCGACTGGCCCGCGCATGGTCCGGGTCGCCCGCGTGCTACATGTGTGATGGCGCTCTACATCGTGTTCCTGATGCTGCCGCATCTACTGGCTCGTCAACATGTCGTTCAAGACCAACGAGGAGATCCTGAGCACCTTCTCGCTGTGGCCGCAGAACCTGACCTTCGACAACTACGTCGACATCTTCACCGACGCCAGCTGGTACATGGGCTACGTCAACTCCATCATCTACGTGACCCTGAACACGGTGATCTCCGTGGCGGTGGCGCTGCCGGCGGCCTACGCCTTCAGCCGCTACACCTTCCTCGGCGACAAGCACCTGTTCTTCTGGCTGCTGACCAACCGCATGGCGCCGCCGGCGGTGTTCGCTGCTGCCGTTCTTCCAGCTCTACAGCTCCGTCGGGCTGTTCGACACCCACATCGCCGTGGCGCTGGCGCATACCCTGTTCAACGTGCCGCTGGCGGTGTGGATCCTGGAGGGGTTCATGCGCGGTGTGCCGCGGGAAATCGACGAGACGGCCTACATCGACGGCTACTCCTTCCCGCACTTCTTCGTGAAGATCTACATGCCGCTGATCGCCAGCGGTATCGGCGTGACCGCCTTTTTCTGCTTCATGTTCAGCTGGGTGGAGCTGCTGCTCTCGCGGACGTTGACCTCCACGTCGGCCAAGCCCATCGCCTCGGTGATGACCCGCACCGTATCGGCCTCCGGGCTGGACTGGGGCCTGCTGGCCGCCGCCGGCGTGCTGACCATCGTCCCCGGTGCGCTCGTGATCTGGTTCGTGCGCAACTACATCGCCCAGGGCTTCGCCCTCGGCCGGGTATAAGGGGTAGTGATCATGTCCGGAGTGGAGTGGATCTGGACACTTGCCGCATCGGCGTCGTGTTGGCGTGGCTGGCGGTGCTGGCCTGGCTGTTCCTGATAACACCGGAGAATCGGGACGGCGGATTGGGCTGGACGGTGCCCATGGCGCAGCAGGGCTGGATGGCCTGGGTGCTGCCCACGGCGCTGTTCTTCCACATCATCCTCGGGTTGTTGCTGTTGTTCAGCTACCTGGGGCTGCGTTTCCGGATGCCAGCCTCGGATCTCGGCTCGAGACTCACCGCGGTGACCGGCTTTTCATCAGTCTTCTGGGCTCGGCCTGGATCAACCTGGCCTGGCTCGGACTGGTCGGCGCCCAGCAATGGCTGGCGCTGATCGTTTGCCTGATCTTCGCGGCGGCCGTGTTCCGCTGGGTGTGATCGGGTTTTTCGAGACACGACAAGCGGTCGGCGGCGGACGCGATGACCCGGTCGGTCTGCAACGAATGAGACCAAGAACGATACGGAACCGGAGGCAGGACACGCAGGAGGTGTCCTTGAGCAACGAGACCACAGACCGCGGTATGCGCTCGGCGCTCACCCTGACGGCGCTGGCCTCGGCGCTGGGCGGGCATGGCACGGAGGCACGGACCGATGCCTCGACGAAGAAGTAGCGGACGAGTCTCCATCGCTCCACGCTGCGCCGAGCAGGAACAGCTCGAGGAGATGCGAGTGGTTCATCGAAGCCGCCGAGGAATTCCAGGGCATGGAGATCGATGTGGTCTCCGAAACCATCACCACGCACGAGTACGAGTCGAAGGTGCTGGCGCCCAGGCCTTCTCCGAGATCACGGGCATCAAGGTGACCCACGACCTGATCGGTGAGGGTGACGTGATCGAGAAGCTGCAGACCGAGATGCAGTCCGGCCAGAGCATCTACGACGCCTACATCAACGACGCCGATCTCATCGGTACCCACTGGCGCTACCAGCAGGTGCGCAACCTCACCGACTGGATAGCGGGCGAGGGCGCCGACGTAACCAGCCCCACGCTGGATCTCGACGACTTCATCGGCACGCAGTTCACCACGGCGCCGGACGGCAAGCTCTATCAGCTGCCCGACCAGCAGTTCGCGAACCTGTACTGGTTCCGCTACGACTGGTTCACGGACCCGGAGACTGCAAGGCCGAGTTCAAGGACGAGTACGGCTACGAGCTGGGCGTGCCGGTCAACTGGTCGGCCTACGAGGACATCGCCGAGTTCTTTACCGAGCACGTGAAGGAGATCGACGGCAAGAAGGTCTATGGCCACATGGACTACGGCAAGAAGGATCCGTCGCTGGGCTGGCGCTTCACCGACGCCTGGATGTCCATGGCCGGCGCCGGCGACAAGGGTATCCCCAACGGCCTGCCGGTCGATGAGTGGGGCATCCGCGTCAACGAGGACTGCCAGCCCGGTCGGCTCCTGCGTCGTCGCGCGGCGGCGCCGCCAACTGGCGCCGGCGGCGGTGTACGCGCTCGACAAGTACATCGACTGGCTCAAGCAGTACGCGCCGCCGGAGGCGTCGGGCATGACCTTCTCCGAGGCCGGGCCGGTGCCCGCGCAGGGCCAGATCGCCCAGCAGGTGTTCTGGTACACGGCCTTCACCGCCGCCATGGCGAAGGAGGGCACGCCGGTCGTCGACGAGGATGGCACGCCCGAAGTGGCGCATGGCGCCCTCGCCCGCACGGTGCCGTACTGGGAGGAGGGCATGAAGGTCGGCTACCAGGACGTGGGTTCCTGGACGCTGATCGAAGTCCACCCCGCACCAAGCGCGGCGAAGGCCGCCTGGCTCTACGCCCAGTTCGTGACCTCCAAGACCGTGGACGTGAAGAAGTCCCACGAGGGCCTGACGTTCGTCCGCGAGTCCACCATCGAGCACGAGAGCTTCACCGAGCGGGCGCCGAAGCTCGGCGGCCTGGTGGAGTTCTACCGCAGCCCGGCGCGGGTGCGCTGGTCGGACACGGGCACCAACGTGCCCGGACTATCCGAAGCTCGCGCAGCTGTGGTGGCAGAACATCGGCGCTCGCCGTCACCGGCGAGAAGACCCCGCAGGGCGCGATGGACACGCTCGCCCAGGAGCAGGACCGGGTGCTGCAGCGCCTCGAGCGCGCCAACGTGCAGGAGCGCTGCGGGCCGAGGCTCAACGAGAAGCGTGATCCCGAGTACTGGCTGAGCCGCGAAGGGGCGCCCAAGCCCGAGCTGGCCAACGAGAAGCCCCAGGGCGAGACGATCCCGTACGACGAGCTCGTCAAGACCTGGGAGCAGGGCCGCGACACGATGTAATGCGGGATCGGAGCACATCCCGACAGCCAAACAGGGGGCGCCTCGGCGCCCCCTGTTCTGGTAGTGCGCCGGGCACGGCGCGCCAGCGCCGTGCCCGGCGCTGGATAACCGGTAAGCGAAAGCGAGCCGGGAAGTGACCTGGGGGTGCAAGTCCCCTGCGGGCCCTGGTGACGGGAACCGCGAGCCGAACGGCAAGGGCATCATCGCGAGGTGTTGTCTGAAGGAAGCCGCAGGCGAAGCTCCGACCCGACGAACAGGAACCGCATACGAGGCGTGTCGTCGCGGGCGAGAAGGCCCAGATCTTCGAACCCGATGTCACCCGGAACGGCGGTACGTAGATGCGGCGGGCGTGGAGTGAAGGTCACGCGTCTTACCCCGGGAGGTCTGTCGGCCTGCCGTGAGCTACCGGCGCCGCGAGGCGTCGGGATGGGCCGACAGAAGTCAGCCGAGGCCATAGTAGTCGCCGGCACGGGGCGGCGAAGGGCCGAACGCGCGGAGCCGATCCGGCACCGGAGTGCTCGATGACCGATGGAGGCATAGACGGGGCGGTTGAGAGGCCGCCGCATCCCGGAGGGCCGACGGCGGAACCGTCGGAGGTACGGGTGATGGATGCCAAGCGGCCACGGCGCGCTCGGGAGAAGCCGGGTCCGGGTCGACGGCGCTGCTGGAGGCGGCGCTGTGTCGCGACAACCTGATGGAGGCGTATCGGCGGGTGGTGCGCAACGCCGGTGCCCCGGGCGTCGACGGTGTCACCGTCGACGATCTGTGGGACTGGTGCCACGCGCACTGGTCGTCGATCCGCCGGCAGTTGCTGGAAGGGACTTACCGTCCCGCGCCGGTGCGACAGGTCCTGATCCCCAAGCCCGGCGGCGGTCGCCGGACACTGGGGATCCCGACGGTCGGTGACCGGCTGATCCAGCAGGCGCTGGTGCAGGTGCTCACCCCGATCCTTGATCCGACGTTCTCGGGCGACAGCTACGGCTTCCGCCCGGGCCGGGGTGCCCACGACGCCGTGCAGCGTGCCCGCGGGCACGTCGCGGCGGGGCACCGCTGGGCGGTGGATCTCGATCTGGCGCAGTTCTTCGATCGGGTGAACCATGACGTGCTGATGGCACGTCTGGCCCGCCGGATCGGGGACACACGGGTGCTGCGCCTGATCCGGCGTTACCTGCAGGCCGGTGTCATGGCCGGTGGCGTGACTTCGCCGCGAGGCGAGGGAACGCCACAGGGCGGTCCGCTGTCGCCGCTGCTGTCGAACGTCCTGCTGGACGACCTCGACCGGGAACTGGAACAGCGGGGCCACCGCTTCGTGCGCTATGCCGATGACGTGACCGTCTACGTGCGGTCACCGGCGGCGGGCACGCGCGTGCTGGCCTCGCTGGAGCGGTTCCTGTGGCGGCGGCTGCGGCTGGTGGTCAACCGCGACAAGAGCGCGGTGGACCGGCCATGGAAGCGCACGCTTCTGGGCTACACGATGACCGCCCACCGTCAGCCGAAGCTGCGGGTGGCGCCCGCCTCGGTGCAGCGGCTCAAGGTCCGTATCCGGACCGAGCTGCGCCGTGGTCGGGGCCGTCGCCTGACGCGGGTGCTGGCAAGGCTGAGACCGGTGATCCGGGGCTGGGTGGCGTACTTCCGGCTGGCCGAGGTGAAGGCGGCGTTCGAGGCGCTGGACCAGTGGGTCCGGCGTCGCCTGCGTTGCCTGCTGTGGCGCCAGTGGAAACACTGGTCCACCCGCGCCCGCCGGCTGATGCAACTCGGTGTCGAACGCTACCGCGCTTACCGCTCGGCGACCAACGGGCGTGGCCCGTGGTGGAATGCAGGTGCCTCGCACATGCATGCCGCCGTGCCGGCGCGGTGGCTGCACCATCAGGGACTCGTGAGCTTCCTCGGGGAGTACCGTCGACTCGCGTGCGCTGCGTGAACCGCCGTATACGGTCCCGTACGTACGGTGGTGTGAGAGCCGGGGCGGGTGACCGCCCCGGCTACTCGATTCCCACGCACGGCATGCCGGGACGACGCCCCTGTCTCCCCCGGAGAGCGGTGGCGGTGAGGGACGTGGACGGTTGCCACCGGCGCGCGCAATGGGCGTAGGCGTAGGCCGGTTTCGGCCCGATGCGGAGCAGCGGGCCGACGCCGGCACGCGGGTGCCCGGCCGCCCCGGGGCGGCCTTGCCCGCCCAGCCGCTACTGCCGCAGCCCGTCGAGCCAGTCCGGGTTCCAGGCGAACAGCAGGCTCACGATCGTGCCGTTGACCACGCCCTCGGGCAGCGCGGTCAGCAGCACGATCACCCAGGACTGGTCGAGCACGACGGCGGGCGCGCGCACGTCGGCGATGACCAGGAACGCGGCGATCGAGCCGCGCGCCACGAGGCCGGCCGCGACGCCGCCGAGGAAGGCCGCGCCGAGCAGGTCGACGAACGGGTGCTCGGGCAGCCAGCGGCGCAGCGCGTGCAGCACCCCCGCGGTCACGAACACCGGCAGCGCCGGGGTGAGAAAGCCGGTGACGCCCACCGCGCCCCAGGCCTCGAGCCCGGTCGCCGCCGCCCCGAGCACGGGTGCGAGCCCGGCGATCAGCGCGAGCGGCCAGCCCAGCACCAGGGTGGCCGCGGTCATGCCGAGGAAGTGCACGCCGAGCCCCGCGGTGATGCCGGCGCGCAGCCACCACAGCAGCATCAGGCCCACCGCCACGATCCCGAGGCGGTGCGAGCGCGCCGGGCTCAGGAACAGCTCCTCCCAGGGGCGCGCCACAGCGCCAGCGCGAGGCTCGCGGCGTAGGCCACGGACAACGCCAGCACCCAGGCGCCGGGCAGCAGGTCGGGCGGCAGGTTCATGGTCGTCGGCCTCAGCCGATCAGCATGCGCACGCCCACGACCAGCAGGAACAGGGCGAAGCCGCGGCGCAGCAGCGTTGTGGGCAGCGTGTGCGCGAGGCGCGCCCCGAGCGGCGCGAACAGCATCGTGGTCGGCACCAGCGCGAGGAACGCCGGCCAGTAGACGTAGCCGGTGGCCCAGGGCGGCAGCCCGGGGGTGTTCCAGCCGGTGAGCGCGAAGCCGAGCGTGCCCGCGATCGCGATCGGCAGGCCGCAGGCCGCGGAGCTGCCGACGGCCTCGCGCATCGGCACGTTGCACCAGGCCATGAACGGCACGGTCACGCTGCCGCCGCCGATGCCGGTGAGCGCCGAGATCGTGCCGATGCCGACGCCCAGGCGCCGAGCCCGGGCGCGCCCGGGAGCTGGCGGTGCGGTGCCGGCGTGCCGAGCAGCGCCAGGCGCAGCGAGATCAGCACCAGGAACGCGCCGAAGACGATCGCCAGGCCGCGCGTCGGCAGCCAGTCGGCGATCGCGGCACCGAGGCCCGCGCCGACCACGATGCCGGGCGTCAGGCGGGCCACGGTGGGCCAGCGCACGGCCCCGCGGCGGTGGTGGGCGCGGATCGAGGACAGCGAGGTCGCGACGATGGTCGCCAGCGAGGTGCCGACGGCGACCTGCATGAGGCGGTCGGCGGGGACACTGTCGGTCGCGAGCAGCAGCGCCAGCCCGGGCACGATGATGACGCCGCCGCCGACGCCGAGCAGGCCGGCCATGGTGCCGGAGACGGCGCCGAGGGCGGCGTAGGCGAGCAGCTCCAGCCCGGTCATCGGGCCGTGGCCGCGGCGTGCAGGCGGCGCAGCCCCGCGACGTCGAGATGGGTCGCGCCGCCGCCGTCGCCGGCGACGACGTGCCACGGGCGGCCGGGCTCGCCGAGCGAGTCCGCGACCAGCACGGCGCCGTCGAACGCGTGGTGGCCGGTGTAGGTGCTGGTCGTGACGACCGTGGGCAGCCGCGCGGCCACCGCGGCCTGGCAGCCGTTCTGCGAGTCCTCGATCGCGATGCAGTCCTCGGCCGCCAGGTCGAGGCGCTCGAGCACGCGCCGGTAGATCTCGGGATCGGGCTTCTTGCGCGCGACGTCGTCGCCGGTGACCACGACGTCGAACCACGCCGGGGCCTGCGGGTCGAGCGCATGCGTGAGCAGCGCCTGCACGTTGGCGCGCAGGCTCGAAGAGGCGATCGCCAGGCGCAGGCCGGCGCCGTGGACCTCGTCCATCAGGCGCCGCACGCCCGGGCGCAGCGGTACCTCGCCCGCGGCGAGCAGGGCCTGGTAGTGGCGGTTCTTGCGCTGGTGGGCCGTGCCCACGAAGGCGCGGCGGCCCTCGTCGGGCTCGAACTCGGGGCGGTACTCCTCGAGATAGTGCGTGAGGCGCTCGGGGCCGCCCTCGACCTGGAGCAGGTCGCCGTAGAAGGACTCGCCCCATTCCCAGTCGGCGCCGAGCTCGTCGAAGGCCTGGTTGTAGGCCACGCGGTGGCCGTGGCGCTCGGTGTCCGCCAGGGTGCCGTCGACGTCGAAGATGACCGCCTGCAGCGCGGGCTCGGGCTCCGCCATGGCCGGCCTAGCGCCCGGTCCGGGCGCTAGTGGGCCATGCGGGCGGAACGCGCGCCATGGCCCTGAGTCCCCGTCGCCGCGGGCGCGCTCGGGCGACTGCGGCGGCCAGGGGTTGCCGAACGGCCACGGGCGGGCGTCGCTCGCCCAGGTGACGTACTCGACCGCCTGGCGCAGCCACTCGGCCAGGCGCTGGCCGAAGTCGCGCAGGTTGGCGTTGGGCGCGCCCGTGAACAGGGTCCAGACGAAGTGCACCACGACGGTGACACCGAGGACGATCTCGGCGACCTGGAACATGATCGCGTAGACGACGATGTAGAGCAGGCGCAGCCACTTGTCGCGGGCGGTGAGGCGGGCCTTGAGATCCGGGTCCATGGGTGCTCAGCCTCCCGTCGATGCGAGCCGGGCGAAGGCCTTGCCGGCGGCGTCCACGGTGGCCTCGATCGCGGCGTCGTCGTGGGCGGCCGACATGAAGCCGGCCTCGAACGCGGACGGGCGCCATGTAGACGCCCGCCTCGAGCATGGCGTTGAAGAACGCGGCGAAGCGCTCGGTGTCGCAGCCCTGGACGTCGTCGAGGGTGCGCACCGCCGACGCGTCGGTGAGGAACAGACCGAACATGCCGCCGACGCTGTTGGTCACGAGCGGCACGCCGGCCTCGCGCGCCGCGCCCGTGACGCCCTCGAGCAGCCCGGCCACGCGCGCCTCGAGCGCCTCGAAGAAGCCGGGCTCGCTGACGATCTCGAGCGTCGCCAGGCCGGCGGCCGTGGCGAGCGGGTTCCCCGACAGCGTGCCGGCCTGGTAGACCGGGCCGAGCGGGGCCAGCTGCGCCATGATCTCGTGGCGGCCGCCGAACGCGCCGACCGGCAGCCCGCCGCCGATCACCTTGCCGAGCGCGGTGAGGTCCGGGGTCACGCCGTACCGTCCCTGCGCGCCGCCGGGTCCGACGCGGAAGCCGGTCATGACCTCGTCGAAGATGAGCACGGCGCCGTGGTCGTTGCACAGCTCGCGCAGGCCCTCGAGGAAGCCCATCGCCGGCGGCACGCAGTTCATGTTGCCGGCGACCGGCTCGACGATCACCGCGGCGATGTCGTCGCCGTACTCGGCGAACGCTTGCTGGACGCCCTGCGAGACGTCGTTGTAGGGCAGGGTGCATGCGTATCGGCGACGACGGCCTCGGGCACGCCCGGCGAGCTCGGGTGGCCGAGGGTCAGCGCGCCCGAGCCGGCCTTGACCAGCAGCGCGTCGACGTGGCCGTGGTAGCAGCCGGCGAACTTGACGATCTTGTTGCGCCCGGTGTAGCCGCGCGCGAGCCGGATCGCGCTCATCGTCGCCTCGGTGCCGGAGTTCACCAGCCGCACCATGTCGAGCGAGGGCACGAGCTCGCACAGGCGCTCGGCGAGGCGCGTCTCGGCCTCGGTCGGCGCCCCGAACGAGAGCCCGCGCGCCGCGGCCTGCTGTACCGCCTCGACCACGCGCGGGTGTGCGTGACCCACGATCGCCGGACCGAACGAGCCGACGTAATCGACGTAGCGCTTGCCGTCGCTGTCCCACACGTACGGCCCCTCGGCGTGCTCGAGGAACAGGGGCGTGCCGCCGACGCTCTTGAACGAGCGTGCCGGCGAGTTCACGCCACCGGGGATGCGCGCGCTCGCGCGCTCGAACAGCGTCTCGCGGGTGCTCATCGTGGTGTCGGGATCGGGTCGCGCCATGGTGAAGGACACTAGTGTAACAGTTGATCACTCGATCATTCGCCCGTGCCGGCGGAGAACGCACGCGCATACTGGCGCGCGCGCGCCTCGATGTCGGCCGCCGTGAACAGGTCGCCGATCACGGCGACCAGGTCCGCGCCGGAGGCGACGAGCTCCGGGGCGCGCGCGGCGCTGACGCCGCCGATGGCGCACACGGCAAGCCCGGTCTCGTCGCGCGCGCGCGCGAGCAGCTCCAGCGGCGCGCGCACGGCGTCGGGCTTGGTCGGCGACGGGTAGACGCTGCCGAAGGCGACGTAGTCCGCTCGGCGGCGCGCGCGGCGTGCGCGCGCGCGAGCTCGTTGTAGCACGACACGCCGAGGATGCGGTCCGGGCCCAGGCGCGTGCGGATCGCGCCCGCGTCCGGGTCGCCGCGGCCGACGTGCACGCCGTCGGCGCCGCTCGCGAGCGCGAGCTCGACGTCGTCGTTGACGATCGCGCGCGCGCCGTGGCGACGGCAGGCGGCGACCAGCGCCTCGACCTGGCGTGCGCGGCGCGCGTGGTGATCGCCCTTGTCGCGGTATTGCACCAGCGCGGCGCCGCCGGCGAGCGCCGCCTCCACCGCGGCCGCGAAGCCCTCGTCGCCGAGCGTCGCCGTGTCGGCGATCGCGTAGAGCCCGCGCAGTGTCACCGCGGGCGCGTTTCCGACGCCGGCGCGGCTGTGCAACAATCGCGCGCTTCGCGGTGGCCGTCCCGCGAGCCGCCGTCCGCCGGAGGATTCATGGAATATCGCAAGTACATGTGCATCGTGTGCGGCTACATCTATGACGAGGCCGAGGGCGCGCCCGACGAGGGTCTCCCCGCGGGCACGAAGTGGGAGGACATCCCGCCCACCTGGACCTGCCCCGACTGCGGCGCCGGCAAGGAAGACTTCGAGATGATGGAGATCTAGTGTCCTGTCTCACAAGTTCGTTCGATTCTTCGGCGGGTCTTGCGCCGCCTGGCGGCGTTGCGCCTCGTCGCCATGGGACGCGCCATGACTCCTCGCCGCGCCTTGCCAGACGGCGCAATCCCTCGCCGAGAGAACTGCGAAGAACTTGTGAGACAGGACACTAGACGGGCCGACCCACCCGGCCGCCGGCAGCAGTATACCGGCCGGCCGGCGGGCCGTGCAGGAGTCCCCCCGATGTCCGAGACCACCCTCCAGCTCAATGCCGGCCTGCAGCGCTACCTGCACGAGGTCTCGCTGCGCGAGCCGGCCCCCTGCCGGCGCCTGCGCGAGGCGGCCGCCGCGCGCGACGACAGTCACCTGATCAGCTCGCCGGAGCAGGTCCAGCTGCTCGCGCTGGTGGCGCGGCTGATGGGCGCCCGGCGCGTGCTCGAGGTCGGCACCTACGTGGGCTACACGCCGCTGTGGCTCGCGCTCGCGCTGGGCGAGGACGCGCGTTGCACCTGCATCGATCGCGACGCGGAGACGACGGCGCTCGCGCGCGCGGCCTGGGACGACGCCGGCGTGGCGGGGCGCATCGAGCTCGTGCGCGACGACGCCGCCACCGCGCTGCACGCCCTGCTCGACGACGGCGACGCGGCCACCTACGACCTGGCCTACATCGACGCCGACAAGGAGAGCCAGGTCGACTACTACGAGCTGTGCCTCAAGCTCGTGCGCCCCGGCGGCCTGGTCGCCGTCGACAACACGCTGTGGAATGCCCGCGTCGTCGACGCCGGTGACACCTCGGCGTCCACCGAGGCCGTGCGCCGGTTCAACGCCCACGTCCATGGCGACGAGCGGGTCGACCTCAGCCTCGTGCCGATCGGCGACGGCATGACCCTGCTGCGCAGGATCGAGCTGGCCGAGGGCTGATCGGGCGCGCGTTTCGCTCGTCCCTCTTTCTCCTTGCGCCATGCGGCTCGGCGCCGCTGGGTTGCGTTCGCGCCTGCGGCGGAGCCGAGCGCCGTCGGGTTCCGCCCGCCCCTTCGGGCCGCGTGCCCCCGGGTTCCTTTTCTTGGCACGCGCCAGAAAAGGAACCAAAGAGACGCCGCCCCGGCTGTCTCGCCCGGTGCCGCGCCGGGACGGCGCGCCACCGGGTCCCCTGCGCGCCGGGGTGGGCGCCGGGCTGCGTCCGGGGCGCAGCCAGCCGGGAACGCCGAGCTCCAGCTCGGCAGAAGCGCCCACCAGGCCGGGCTGGAGCCCGGCGCTCCCAGCCCGCGCGCCCCTTCGGGCCGGGAGCCGGCGCCCGCCCCGGTGCTCGGCGCGCCAGAGGGGGACGGTCCCTCCAGAGCGCGCGGCGGGGACTGCAAACCGCTCCCGGATGGTCGTGCAATCCGGTCCCCTTCGGCGCCGCCGAGCACGGGGCGGGCGGCGGTCTCCGTCCGGGGCAGCCAGCCGGGAACGCCGAGCTCCAGCTCGGCAGAAGCGCCCGCCAGGCCGGGCTGGAGCCCGGCGCTCCCAGCCCGCGCGCCCCCTTCGGGCCGGGAGCCGGCGCCCGCCCCCGTGCTCGGCGCGCACCAGAGGGGGACGGTCCCTCCAGAGCGCGCGGCGGAGGACTGGCAAGCCGCTCCCCGGTGGTCGTGCAATCCGGTCCCCTTCGGCGCCGCCGAGCACGGGGGCGGGCGGCGGTCTCCGTCCGGGGCAGCCAGCCGGGAACGCCGAGCTCCAGCTCGGCAGAAGCGCCCGCCAGGCCGGGCTGGAGCCCGGCGCTCCCAGCCCGCGCGCGCAGGGGAGCCCGGCCCGCAGGGCCGGGCCGGTGTCGCCGGGGGCCACCCGCGCCCGCGCCTACGCGCCCAGACACCCCACCAGCCCATCGGCGAGCCGCCGCATGAGCGCGGGATACAGCCCCGGCCCGGGCTCGAGCCCGGCGCCGAGCGGGTCGAGCTCGGCGATGCGCGCCGGCGTCCCCTGGGCGATGGTGCGCGCGATGGCGGGCTCGAACTGGGGCTCGATGAACAGGCAGCGGATGTCGCGCTCGCGGATGCGCTCGCGCAGCCCGGCGAGGCGGCGCGCGCCCGGCGGGCGGCCGGGATCCACCGTGATCGAGCCGGCCGCGGCGAGGCCGTAACGCGCCTCGAGGTACTGGTAGGCGTCGTGGAACACGAGGTAGGGCCGCCCGGCGACCGGTGCCAGCCGGCGCGCCAGGGTCGCGTCGAGCGCGCGCAGGCGCTCGACCTGCCGCGTCGCGTTGTCGCGGTAGCGCCCGGCGTGTGCCGGGTCCATCGCGGCGAGGGCGTCGGCGACGGCCCGGGTGAAGGCGATCGCGTTGCCCGGGTCGAGCCAGAGGTGCGGGTCCAGGCCCGCGTCGGACGTCGTGTCGCCGCCGCCCGCGTGCTCCGAGTGGCCCGGCTGATCGGCCTGGTCGCCGTGATCGCTGTCGTGGTCGTGCGCGTCGGCCCAGGCGCCGCCGGATCGTGCCGCCAGGCGGCGGACACCCGGGGCAGCGCTCATGCGCACGAGGCGCGCATCCGCCGCCAGCGATGCCAGCGGTCGCTCGAGGAAGCGCTCGCTCGCGCCGCCGGCGAGGAATACCGCGTCGGCACCGGCCAGGGCGCGCGTATCCGAGGGGGCGAGCGCGAACGCGTGCGGCGAGCGGCCGCCCGGCACCAGCAGGCGCGGCGTCACGACCCCGTCGGTGACGCCGGCCACGAGCGAGTGGATCGGCGCGATCGAGGCCACCAGGCGTGGCGCGGCGGCAGTCGCGGCGGCCGGTACCAGCAGCAGGGCGAGGAGCAGCGGGCGGGGCAGGGACATGGGCGTCGGTCCGGGCAATGGCGATCGGCGGCGCGTAACGTTATACTGTCAGATCGGTCGCGACCGCGCACGGAGCCCCGACCATGAGCCAACCTGCCGTGCCCGGGCCCGCCGACGCCGGCACTCGCGCCGAGTGCCTGTGCCGCGCGCGCGGCGCCCGGCTGACGCCGCAGCGCCGGCGCGTGTACGAGCTGCTGGTCGCCGCCGGCGAGCCGCTCACCGCCTACGAGCTGCTCCACCGCCTCGCCGGCGACGGCGGCAACCCGGCGCCGCCGACCGTCTACCGCGCGCTCGATTTCCTGCAGGCGCACGGCCTGGTGCACCGGCTGGCGAGCCAGAGCCGCTTCGTCGCCTGCGATCACCCCGAGGACGGCTCCCACGGTGGCCTGTTCCTCGTCTGCGCGCACTGCGGTCACGCCCTCGAGTGGAACGACGCGCGCGTCGCGCGGGCGGTGCTGCGCTCGGCACGCGACGCGGGCTTTCGCCTCGAGCACGAGGTGCTGCCGGAGGTCGAGGGTGTCTGCCCCGACTGCAGCGATGCCTGAGGGCGCGGCCCTGCTCGAGGCCGCCGGCGTGGGTGTGCGCTACGGCGCGCGCCGCGTGCTCGACGGTGTCGACGCGCGCGTCGCCCCGGGCGAGATCGTCACCGTGATCGGGCCCAACGGCTCCGGCAAGACCACGCTGGTGCGCGTGCTGTCGGGCTGCTGCGCCGGACGCCGGCGCGCCGTGCGCCGCGCGCGCGGGCTGCGCATCGGCTACGTGCCCCAGCGCATCCACGTGGAGCCGACGCTGCCGCTGACGGTGGCGGGCTTCCTCGGGCTCGGCGTGCGCGCGCGGCGCGAGACCCATGCGCGCGCGCTCGCGGAGGTCGGGCTCGCGGGGCTGCTGGACGCGCCCGTGCAGCAGGTCTCGGGCGGCGAATTCCAGCGCGTGCTGCTGGCGCGCGCGCTGCTGCGCGCGCCCGACCTGCTGGTGCTCGACGAGCCCGCCCAGGGGGTCGACGTCGGCGGCCAGCGCGAGCTCTACCGCCTGATCGCGCGCCTGCGCGAGCAACGCGGCTGCGCCGTGCTCATGGTCTCGCACGACCTCCACCTGGTCATGGCCGCGACCGATCGCGTGCTCTGCCTCAACGGCCACATCTGCTGCCACGGCGAGCCCGAGGCCGTCGCGGCCGACCCCGAGTACCGCGCCTGTTCGGGCCCGTGGACCCGGAGTTCGCGCGCTATACCCACCACCACGACCACCGCCACGACGTCCACGGTGACGTCGTGCCCGGCCCGGGGGACGGCCCGTGAGCCTGCTGGCCGAGCCCTTCGTCTGGCGCGCGCTCGCCGCGGGCCTCGGGGTGGCGCTGGTGGCGGCGCCGCTGGGCTGCTTCGTGGTCTGGCGCCGCATGGCCTACTTCGGCGACACGCTCTCGCACGCCGCCCTGCTCGGCGTGGCGCTCGGGGTCGTGCTCGGGGTCGAGCCCATGCTCGGGGTGCTGCTCGCGGCCCTGGCCACCGGCAGCCTGCTGGTGGGGCTGCAGCGCCTCGGCGAGCTCGCCATCGACACGGTGCTCGGCATCCTCGCCCACGCGACGCTGGCGCTCGGGGTCGTCGTGCTGTCGTTCTTCGAGCAGGTACGGGTGGACCTGTTCGCCTACCTGTTCGGCGACATCCTGGCGGTGATGGGCGGCGACCTCGCCTGGATCGCGGCCGGGGGCGCGCTCGTGCTGGTCGCGCTCGTGGCGACCTGGCGTCCGCTGCTCGCGGTCACCGTGCACGCCGACCTGGCGCAGGTGGAGGGCGTGCCCGTGACCTGGATCCGGCTCGCCTTCGTGCTCCTGCTCGCGATCGTGGTGGCGGTCGCGATGCGCATCGTCGGCATCCTGCTGATCACCTCGCTGCTGGTGATCCCGCCGGCGACGGCGCGGCGCCTCGCGCGCACGCCGGTGAGCATGGCGCTGCTCGCGGCGGCGGTGGCCGCGCTCGCGGTGGTGGCCGGGCTCGGGGCCTCGCTCGCCTGGGACACGCCGCGGGGCCGTCGATGGTGGTCGCGAGCGCGCTGCTGTTCGCCGCCAGCGTGGCCGTGGTCCCCGCGCGCGCCTGAGGCGCGCGCGGCGGGGCGCACAGGCGGCTCCGGGTCGGCCGCGGCCGCCCGCGGCGCGCCGCCGGCGAGCGCGCGCACCGGGCGCTCCGCGCGGGCGGCGAGGCCGCGGCGGTCCAGGCCGGCCGGCTCCACCGGCTCGAGCAGGTGGACGTCGACGCGCATGCGCGGCTCGCCGAGCACGCGCCAGAGGTGGCGCACGAACGGCTCGTCGTCCACGAAGGGCGCGCACGGGCTGTCGTAGACCAGCACCACCGGCTGCACCGGGACCGCGGCCGCGCGCGCCGCCTCGAACAGGCGCGGGTGGAAGCGGCGCATGTCCGGCCCGCGCGAGGTGGTGCCCTCGGGGAAGACCGCGACGCGCTCGCCGCGCGCGAGGCGCCGCGCCATCTCCTCGGCCGCCCGCGCGGCGGCATCGCGCCCGCCGCGCTCGATGCAACGGTGCCGCGGGTCAG
>JAXHMQ010000012.1:0-143654 GCA_034521365.1 Halofilum sp. (in: g-proteobacteria)
GGTTGTGTCCCGTCAAGTGTGTAACTTTGGGTAGCCGGTCCGAGGTCTCCGTAGCCGGTGTTCAGGCTGCCTGTTCGAGTTCCTTGCTCGGTTGCTCGTCGGCTTCGGTGATCGCCGCCAGGCTGTGCTGGGCCATGTAGCAGCGCCCGACCTGCCACTCGTCGGACTGCTCGAGCACCACCGCCCCGACCAGGCGCTGGATCGCGGCCTCGTTGGGGAAGATGCCGACGACGTCGCTGCGGCGCTTGATCTCCTTGTTGACGCGCTCGAGCGGGTTGGTCGAGGCGATCTTCGACCAGTGCGCCGGCGGGAACGCCGTGTGGGCGAGCACGTCGTCCTCGGCGTCGTCCATCATCGCGGCGACGCGGGCGAAGCGCGGGCGCAGCGAGTCCGCGGTCTCGCGCCACTGCGCGTGCGCCGCCGCCTGGTCCTGCTGGGCGAACGCCGTGCGGATCGCGGCGATGACCATCGCCTGGTGGCGGCGCTGGACATGGGCGCGCACATCGCGCATGAAGTGCACCCGGCAGCGCTGCCAGCTCGCGCCGAGGATGCGCCCGATCGCCTGCTTGAGGCCCTGGTGGGCGTCCGAGATCGCCAGCTGGACGCCGCTCAGGCCGCGCCCGACGAGATCGCGCAGGAACGCGCTCCAGAACTTCTCGGTCTCCGCCGGGCCCACCGCCAGGCCCAGCACCTCGCGCCGGCCCGCGGCGTTGACGCCGACGGCGAGCACGCAGGCCTTGGTCACCACGCGCCCGCCCTCGCGCGCCTTCACGTAGGTCGCATCGAGCCACAGGTACGGCCACTCGCCCTCGATCGGGCGCGCCAGGAACGCCGACACGCGCTCATCGATCGACGCGCACAGCCGCGAGACCTGCGACGAGGAGATCCCCGTCATCCCCGCCGCCTGGACCAGCGCGTCAACCGAGCGTGTCGACACGCCCTGGATATAGGCCTCCTGGACCACCGCTGTGAGCGCCTGCTCGGCCGCCCGGCGCGGCTCGAGAAAGCCCGGCAGGTAGCTCGCGTGGCGCAGCCGCGGGATCGACAGCTCCATCGAGCCCACCCGCGTGTCCCAGCGCCGGCTGCGGTAGCCGTTGCGCTGATCGGCGCGCGCCTCGCTGCGCTCGTGGCGCCCCGCGCCACAGCGGCTGTCGACCTCGGCCTCCATGAGCTCTTCGACCACCTCGCGGATCAAATCCCGCAGAAAATCGGTCTCGCCGGCCTTCTCCGCCATCTCCAGCAGTGCCATCCTGTTGTCGGTCATCGCGGGTCTCCTTTGTCTAGGGTTCCAGGTCTTCACAACCCGAATCCTACGGAGACCCGCGGTGGCCGCCCTCGCCTTCGCGCTCCTGGGGACACTACCGGTGCTCGCCCACAGGCGTGCCGGCGCCATCCGGCCGCACTCGACCGGACAGGATTCGGGCCTTCCGGCGTCACAGGCCATTGGGTTGATGTGGCTCAATGCACGACCGGCGTTGCTGGATATGCTTGGTGGAGACGATTGCAGACGTGCCTGACCCGGACCCTCAACATCCAGCGGATCAAACCGCAAATCCCGGGGTGGTTTCATTCTTTGCGTCACCAGGTTTGAAAAGATTGCAGGCGCGGCCTGCCATACGATCCGACCATCGATTCACGATGGTCGTTCACGTCATCGGAGGAAGTACGAGATGCAAACACGCAAACTGCGCAACCTGATCGCGGCGGGCCTGTTTACCAGCGCGCTGGCGACCGGACTGGCGTTCGCTCATGGAAACGGCGATGAGGCCGGACACTCGGGCTCCGGAATGATGGGCGGCTCCGGCATGATGGGTGGCTCCGGCATGATGGGCGGCTCCGGCATGATGGGCGGCTCCGGCATGATGGGCGGCTCCGGCATGATGGGCGGCTCCGGCATGATGGGCGGCCCCGGCATGATGGGCGGCCCCGGCATGATGGGTGGCCCCGGCATGATGGGGATGAACGCCTACATGGCCGCGGTGCTGGAACTGACCGAAAAGCAGGAGCAGGAGATCGAATCCATTCACGAACAAAGCGCCCGCGAGCACTGGCAGCTCATGCAGCAGATGCAGGGACATCGCCAGGCGATGGCTGAACTCATGCGCAAATCCGAGACTGACCCGGAAGCGCTCGGTCAGGCGCACGAAAAGATGAGCAGCGCGCATCGCCGGATGCTCCAGCTGATGGCACGGACTCGCAACGACATCAGGCAGGTGCTCAGCGAAGAGCAGCGTCAGCGCTTCGACGAACTGCACGGCGCCTCCGGCTCGATGCAGTAATCCGTCACGGTTGCCGGAAGGGAAGCCTCCGGAGGCTGTTTCGCTTCGCCGCCGTATCCTGGCGGCGGCGAAGCCCTCCGTCGTGCGATGCGCCTATCAGGCGTGGCCGGGGTTGCCGTGCAGGAAGACTCCCTGGAGCACCTGTGGTGCCCTCGCCGATCCGGACTCTGATGAAGAATCTCTTGCGCAGGTTTGGCGCGACTACGCCGCTGGAGTCTGTTCAACCAATGCGCCCGAGCGCCGGGAAGACCTCGATGAGCCAGTAGGCGAAGACCGTAAGCTGGCCCGTCATCATCGCCAGCCCCACGATGACCAGGACCCCGCCCGAGACGACATGGAGCCAGCGGCCCCAGCGCCGCAGGTGCGACAGCGTTCGCGTGAAACGCTCGGTGAACGCGGCCGCCGCGAGGAAGGGGATCGCGAGACCGGCGGCGTAGGTGGCCAGCAGGCCGATGCCGCTGAGCGCCCCGGTGCGCGTCGCCGCGACGGTCAGGATACCGCCGAGGATCGGGCCGATGCACGGCGTCCAGCCGACGCCGAAGGCCACGCCGAGCAGGCCGGCGGCGCCGACGGAGCCGCCATTCTCCAGCAAGTGAACGGGGCGGTAGTCGCGCAGCAGCCACGTCGGCTGGACCAGGCCGGTCATCAGGATCCCGAACACGACCACGACCGCGCCGCCGACCAGGTTGGCCTCGTAGCGGTATTGCAGCAGCAGCTGCCCGGCTGCGGTCGCGCCCGCGCCCATCAGGATGAACACGAGCGAGAAGCCGAGCACGAAGGCGACCGGCGCCAGGCGCCGCTCGATCCGGGTGTCGGCGGCCACCGTGGCGTCACCCGGTCCCGCGCTCGCCTGGCCGGCGATGAATGCCAGGTAGCCCGGCACCAGCGGCAGCACGCACGGCGACAGGAACGAGATCACTCCTGCCAGCAGCGCCGCGCCGTATCCGAGCTCCCAGCCCGTCATGCCCGCGCACCGATCATCGGGGAGCCACCATGCGCCATTCCCGCGGCGTTGCTCAGGACGCCTGGCGCAGGACGCCGTTGCCCAGGATGTGGCGCCGCGCGAGCCACAGGATCAGGGGCGGCAGGACGAGCCACTGGACCAACGGGGCGAGGCCGATGCCCACGACGGGGACGACCGGCATCGTGTCGGCGTAGGCCCAACGGTCCAGCGGCCCCGTCGCCAGCCACTCGAAGACCACCGTCACGGTGACGCCGACCGCCACCACGAGCGCCGCCGGCAGACGCGCGCCTTCCATGAGCCAGTCGCGCCGTCGCGCAACCACCGAGGCGAACCAGAATCCGGCAAGAAGGATGACGAGGTCCCCGCCCGTCGCCCGGATGCAGAGCCAGACCACGGTGCCGTGCGAGACCTCGAGCATCCCGGCGAACCAGGGGATCTGCAGCATCTCCCACGCGAAGTGGAGCAGGAACCCGAATCCGGCCACCGGCAGCTCCGGCACGCGGCGGTACCAGGGTATCGAGCGCCCGCGACGCACCGCTGCCGTGACCCTGCGCTGGACGACGCTCACCGGCTCGGCGGCCACTCGGGCAGGTGGAAGTAGCTGGCGTGCACCTCGCCCGCCAGCGTGAGCACGCGCAGCGGCGGCCGCAGCGTCCCACCCATGCCCGGGCTGCCGGCGGCCATCCCGGGGACGGCGAGGCCCCGGATCTGCGGGCGAGCGCGCAGCACGCGCTCGACGGCCTGGACCGGCACGTGGCCCTCGAACGTGTAACCGCCCAGCGTCATCGTGTGGCAGGAGGCGAGCCGCGAATCCACGCCCAGGCGGCGCTTCATCTGGACGAGGTCGGGCGGATGCGCCACCTCGACGCCGTAGCCATAGCGCTCCAGGTGCTGCACGTATTCCGCACAACAGCCGCACGACGGCGATTTGTAAACCGTGGCCGTCGCTGCCAGCGCGACCGACGGCGCCAGTACGGCGGCCGCGGCGACCAGTAGTCTGTGAATCACGGTCTTGTCTCCTCGATCAGCATAGCGCCGCCTCTGGCGCCCGCGACGTATTCTGGGGCATCGTCGCCCGCCACGATTGATGCCCGTCAACTTCTCGGTATCCCTTGCCCGGGGGGTGCGGCGCGTCGACGCAACTGACACCGTGTCCGGGCGGCATGCGTGCAAAGCGGACGCTGGATCGCTACCGTGGGCATCACCGCCGGGCGGCACGTCCGACCGGGGGGCGCGAACACGCGGTCGCGTCCACCCGGTGCCGCCGCTTCCCTGATCGCCGGCCGTGCCCACGTGGGTGCCGCGACCGGCAACGGCCGCCGCCGCGGCCCGGGTAGTTTCGCATGCGCCTTGTCCAGTCGCTGGTCCTCGCCGTGCTGCTCGCCGGCTGCGCGCTGCAGCCGCGCCCCGACACGCGCGCCGATTTCCCCTGGGACGCCCCGCCCGAGCGGCTGCGCGCACGCCACGGCGACGCGCCCGTCATCGCCACCGCCGAGCGCCAGGTCTTCCACGACCGCTTCGCCGGCCTGCCGGCGACCATCGTCTACCGCTACACGGACGGCGGGCTCACCGAGGTCGTGGTCTTCAACCGCAGCGGCCACGACGACCGCACGCGCTACATCGACGACTTCCACCGCGTCTCGCAGCGCCTGCGCGAGCGCTACGGCCAGCCGGGGCTCGAGGAGATGCGCTGGCGCAACCGGCTGTTCGCGGAGCGCCCGGAGCGCTGGGGCGACGCCATCTCCGCCGGCCACCTGACCTACCTCGCCCGCTGGCGCACGCCCGACGCACGCATCCTGATGGCGCTGCGCGGCCAGCGCTACCAGGTCATCCACGAGCTGGTGTTCCGCCCACCCGGCGGCTGAGCCCGCGGCGGGGTGACATCGCCCGCGGGCGGTCTATGCTCGGGAGTGGGAACCGACCAGACCGCCGCGCGGGCGGCGGCGGAGGACGGCGACATGCCGATCGATCGCATCCGGGAGTTTCTCGACGAGCACGGCGTGCGCTACTCGGTGTCCGAGCACGCCCCGGCCTACACCTCGCAGGAGGTCGCCGCCGAGGCCCACGTGCCCGGGCGTCACTTCGCCAAGACCGTCACGGTGAGCATCGATGGCCGCCTGGCCATGGCCGTGCTGCCGGCCACCGACCAGGTGGACCTGCAACGCCTGGCCCGCTCGGTCGGTGCCGAGGACGTGCGCCTGGCAACCGAGGAGGAATTCGGCGATCGCTTCCCGGGCTGCGAGCTCGGCGCGATGCCGCCGTTCGGCAACCTCTTCGACATGGAGGTGTTCGTCTCGCCGCATCTCGCCGAGGCGGACGAGATCGCCTTCAACGCCGGCTCCCACACCGAGGTGATGCGCCTGCCCTACCGCGACTTCGCCCGCCTCGTGAACCCGGCGGTGGTGCACGTGTCCTGAGCGCCCCCGCGGGCGCTCACCACGTGCCGGTATTGTCCATCGAGCGCCAGGGCTCGCGCGGCTCCTGGGCGTCGCCCCGCTGCAGCAGCTCGACCGACTGGCCGTCCGGCGAGCGCACGAACGCCATGCGCCCGTCGCGCGGCGGCCGGTTGATGGTCACGCCCGCGTCCATCAGCTGCTGGCAGGTGGCGTATATGTCGTCCACGCGGTAGGCCAGGTGGCCGAAGTTGCGCCCGCCGTCGAGCTCCTCCGGGTCCCAGTTCCAGGTCAGCTCCACCATCGGCGCCTTCGACTCGCGCGCCCGGTCGACGTCGCCGGGCGCGGCCAGGAACACGAGCGTGAAGCGCCCCTGCTCCACCTCCATGCGATTGATCTCCACCAGGCCGAGCTTGTCACGGAAGAAGTCCAGCGCGCGCTCCAGGTCGCTGACGCGCAGCATGGTGTGCAGGTATTCCATCGAGGTTGTCTCCTCCGGTTCGGGTGTGCAGCGCGACCGCGCGACGCGCCGGTGATCAGTTCAGCCACCAGATGGCGGCGTTGAGCACGACCGCGAAGCCGACCCAGGCGGCATAGGGCACCAGCAGGGCACCGGCGACCCGGTCGATGTGCCAGAACGCCCGGGCGGTCGCGACCACGAGCGTCGCCAGCACGACGATGTCGGCCAGGGCCCAGGCGGGCGATTGCAGGCCGAAGAACAGCACCGACCACAGCACGTTCGCGGCCAGCTGCAGCGCGAACAGCGCCAGCGCCGCCCGGCGCCGCGCCCCCGTCGCCCGTGTGGCCACGCGCCAGGCGGCCACCGCCATCAGCAGGAACAGGATGTTCCATACCGGGGCGAAGATCCAGTCCGGGGGATTGAACGCCGGCCTGGCGAGCGTCCGGTACCAGCCGTCGACCGAGGTCGCCGTGACCAGGCCACCGAGCGCGGCGGCACCGAAGCACACCGCGAGGCTGGCGACCAGTGTGCCCCAGTAACGCGTGGCTGGCGAGTTCGTCACCGGCGGAGCCCCCCTGAAGCAATCGCCATGGCCGTGCGCCGCGCGCGGCCATGGCCGCGAGGGCGCCGGCACGATACGCTGCGCACACGCAACGATCCAGCCCGGAGGTAGCGTGAACGCGGCGCTCGTCCTGATCACGCTCGGCGCGCTGCTGCTGTCCGGGCTGGCGCTCGAGTCCATCGGCCGTCGCACGGCGATGCCGCGCGTCACCCTGCTGCTGGTGTTCGGCTTCGTCGTGGGCCCGGATGCACTGGACCTGCTGCCGCGCCATACCAGGGACTGGTTCCCGCTCGCGACGACCGCCGCGCTGGTCATGGTCGGCTTCCTGCTCGGCGAGCGCCTCACGCTGCGACGCCTGCGCGCGCACGGGCGTGCCGTCCTGGCCGTGTCGCTGGCGGCGGTCGTCGTCACCACCGGGCTGGTCGCGGCCGGCCTGCACGCGCTGGGCGCCCCGCTGCCACTCGCGCTGGTGCTCGGGGCCATCGCCTCCGCGACCGCGCCGGCCGCCACCTACGACGTCGTCGCGCAGTACGGGGCCAGCGGCCCGTTCACCGACGTCCTGCTCGGCGTGGTGGCCGTCGACGATGCGTGGGGCCTGCTCGCGTTCAGCCTCGCGCTCGCCGCGGTCGGCGCCCTGGGCGACGCGGGCGCGCCGGCGCACGCCATGCTCCACGGTCTGTGGGAGGTCGGCGGGGCCCTCCTGCTGGGTATCGTGCTCGGGCTGCCCACGGCCTATCTCAGCCACCGCGTCGCGCCCGGCGAGCCGACCGTGCTGGAGGCGCTCGGGGTGGTGCTGCTGTGCGGCGGCCTCGCCCTGTGGCTCGGCGTATCGTTCATCCTGGCCGCCATGGTGCTCGGGGCCACCACGGCGAACATCGCACGGCGTCACCGCAACCGCCCGTTTCACGCGATCGCGCGCATCGAGCAGCCGTTCATGGTGGTGTTCTTCGTGCTCGCCGGCGCGTCACTGGACCTGGACTCGCTTGCCCTGGTCGGGGTCATCGGGGCAGGCTACGTCGTCCTGCGCGTCGCCGGTCGCATCGCCGGTGGCGCGCTGGGCGGCTGGCTGGGGGCGGCCGACCGCGCGACCCGCGCCTGGATGGGGCTGGCGCTGATGCCGCAGGCCGGCGTGGCCCTCGGCATGGCGCTGATCGCGGCCGAGCGCTACCCGGCGCTCGCGGACACCGTGCTCCCGATCGTGATCGGGGCGACCGTGATATTCGAGCTCGCGGGCCCGTTGTGCACCCGCCGGGCGCTCGCGGGCGCGGGCGAGATCGCGCTGACGGGCGCGTCCCGCGAATCCCGTCACTGACACCCACCGGCACCCGGGAGACCGTGCGGCAGCGATGGACAGCGCGATCGTATTGACCACGCTCGGTGCGCTGCTGCTCGCGGGCCTCGCCGTGGAGTGGGCCGGCCGGCGGCTGCCGCTGCCGCGCGTCACGCTGCTGCTCGCGTTCGGCTTCGTGATCGGCCCGGAGGGCGCCGCCCTGCTGCCGCCGGCCGCCGCCGAGCAGTGGTTCGAGCCGGTCACGACGCTCGCCCTGGTGATGGTGGGGTTCCTCGTCGGCGAGCGCTTCTCGCTCGAGCGGCTGCGCGAGCGCGGCCGCGTCGTGGTGACCACCTCGGTGATCGAGGCGCTCGGCACCGCCACGGTCACCGCGCTCGGCCTCCTCGCGCTCGGCGCACCGGCGCCGCTGGCGCTGCTGCTCGGCGGCGTCGCCTGTGCGACCGCGCCCGCCTCCACCTACGACGTCGTCACCGAGCAGGGCGCCGCCGGCCCGTTCACCGACACCCTGCTGGGCGTCATCGGCATCGACGATGCCTGGGGCCTGCTGATCTTCAGCCTCGCCGCCGCCGCCGTGGCGGCCACGCTCGGTGACGCAGGCGGCCCGGGATTCGTCGTGCACGCGCTGCGCGAGATCGGCGGCGCGCTCGGGCTCGGCGCCGTGCTCGGTGTCGCCGCAGGCCTGCTGACCCAGCGGATCCAGGCCGGCGAGCCCACGGTCCTCGAGGCCGCCGGGGATCGTCCTGCTGACCGCGGGCCTGACCACCTGGACCGGGGTGTCGTTCATCCTCGCGGCGATGGTGCTGGGGACCGTCATGACCAACGTCGCCCGCCACCACGACCAGGCCTTCTACGAGATCGAGCATCTCGAGTGGCCCTTCATGGTGCTGTTCTTCGTGCTCGCCGGCGCCTCGCTGCACCTCGATGCCCTCGCCGACGTCGGGCTGCTGGGCGCCGCCTACGTGGTGCTGCGCATCGCCGGCAAGGTCGCCGGCGCGGCCCTCGGGGGCCGTGTCGCCGGTGCCGAGGACAGCGTGCGACGCTGGCTGGGGCTCGCGCTGATGCCGCAGGCGGGCGTCGCGCTCGGGATGGCGCTGATCGTGGAGCAGCGCTTCCCCGCGCTCGGCGGGACGCTGCTGCCGCTCGTGATCGGCTCGACCGTCGTGTTCGAGCTGCTCGGCCCGCTGTGCACGCGCTTCGCCCTGCGCCGCGCCGGCGAGGCCGGTGCCAGGAGGCTGTCCGAGTAACCATGAGCCTGCTGCGCGCGCACCACAGCCACTGCTGCGAGGAGCCGAAGGCGACGTGGCAGGGCCGCTTTCGGCGATCGCTCGACTCGCATGCGAACCACCATGCTCGTCTCACGATCGCCGAAATCGCCTCGCTGTGCCACGCGCTCGCAACGGCACAGATTACTCGGACAGCCTCCTAGCCGTTCCTGATCTCGAGCGCGCGCAGGTAGTCGGCGAAATCGTCCTTGAGCTCGGGATGGCGCAGCGCGTACTCGACCGTCGCCTCGAGGTAGCCGAGCTTGTTGCCGCAATCGAAGCGCTTGCCCTCGAACTCCCAGGCCAGCACCTGCTCGTGCTCGAGCAGCTTCGCGATGGCGTCGGTGAGCTGGATCTCGCCGCCGGCGCCGCGCCCGGTCTGCGCCAGCAGGTCGAATATCGCCGGCGTCAGCACGTAGCGCCCGACCACCGACAGGTTCGACGGTGCCTCGCCGGCCGGCGGCTTCTCGACGATCCCGCGCAGCCGCGAGAGCCGCTCGCCGATGCCGACGCTGTCGACGATGCCGTACTTGTCGGTCTGGTCGGGGGGCACACGCTCGACCCCGAGCACGGAGCACTCGTGCTCGCGGTGGATGTCGACCATCTGCTCGAGGACCATGCGCCCCTCGGTGTGGATCAGGTCGTCGGCGAGGATGACGCCGAACGGCTCGTCGCCGACCACCGGGCGCGCGCAGAGCACGGCGTGGCCGAGGCCCAGGGCCTCGGCCTGGCGCAGGTAGACGCAGTCGACCCCCTCGGGGAGGACGTTGCGCGTGGCCGCGAGCAGCTCCTGCTTGCCCTTGGCCGCGAGCGCCGACTCGAGCTCGTGCGCGCGGTCGAAATGATCCGGGATGGAGCGCTTGTTGCGCCCGGTGACGAACACGAGCACCTCGGCCCCGGCCGCGACGGCCTCCTCGGCCGCGTACTGGACCAGCGGCTTGTCGACGACCGGCAGCATCTCCTTCGGGTTGGCCTTCGTCGCCGGCAGGAAACGCGTGCCCATGCCGGCGACGGGGAAGACGACCTTGCGCACGGCTTGCATCGGCGGGCCCCTGCGATCGATTGGCCAGCAGCCTGTCGGGCCTGGGCTCATCCACTGCGGCGCCCTGAGCTCGACAGGCTGCTGGGCGGGCGTCGCGGCCGGCGGCGTTCTGGCCAGCCTGCCGGCGAGCCCGCATAATAACGGTATCTTCCCGCGGCCGAAACGGCCGCCCCCGACCGACTGACGGAGGCCCCTGGATGACCTACGTGGTGACCGAGAACTGCATCAAGTGCAAGTACACCGACTGCGTCGAGGTGTGCCCGGTCGACTGCTTCCACGAGGGCCCCAATTTCCTGGCGATCGACCCGGAGGAATGTATCGACTGCACCCTGTGCGAGCCGGAGTGCCCGGTCGATGCGATCTTCGCCGAGGACGAGGTGCCGGCCGACCAGCAGCACTTCCTCGAGATCAACGAGCGCCTGTCGCAGCAGTGGCCGGTGATCACCGCGCAGAAGGAGGCGCCCGAGGACGCCAAGGAATGGGAGGACGTGCCCGGCAAGCTCCAGTATCTCGAGGAGTGAGCCGGCGAACGACACCCCGTGTACCTGCGCTATGACGACGACCCCGCCGCGGCCCTGGCCGCGGTCGTCGTCGAGCGCTGCGCCGCGCGCCTGCCCGACCTCTCCGGCGTAACCGTGCTCACGCCCGGCCCGGGGCTCGCCGCCCCGGTGCGCGCGGCGCTCGCCGAGGCCGCGGCCGCGGCCGGTCACTCCGCCCTGCTCGGCCCCGAGGTACTGCCGCTCGATGTCTGGGCCGCGCAGCGCGCCGCGACCACGGTCACGCCCGCGCTCGCGCCCGAGGCGCGCGAGCTGATGCTGTTCGAGGCGCTGGCCGCGGCGCCCTCGCTCGCCGGGCCCGGCAGCCGCTGGCAGCTCGCGGAGAGCCTGCTCGGGCTGTTCGCCGAGCTCGGCGACGCCGCGGCCGCCCTGCCCGAGGACGCCGAGGCCTTCGCGGCCGAGCTGCGCGCCGCGTACGGCACGCCGGCACACCTGGACGCGCCGCTCTCGCGCGAGGCCCGTCTGGTCCACGAGCTCTGGCACGCCTGGCGCACGCAGCTCGCGGCGAGCGAGGCCCACGACGGCCCCGGCGCACGCAGCGCGGCCCTCGACGCCGCGCTGGACACGCTCGCCGACCACGAGCACCTGGTGCTGCTGGCGCCCGAGCGCCCCGGTGCCCCCGCGGCACGGCTGCTCGCGCCGCTGGTGGCCGCGGGGCGCGTGACCGTGCTCGTGCGCGGCCACGGCGAGGGCACGGCGGGCGCGGTGCCCCGCGCCCTGGCCGCGGCCCTGGGGCTGCCGGCGCCGCCGGCGGCGGGCGGGGCGGACGCCTGGATCGACGCGGCCCTGCCGGACGCGGACGAGCGCCCGCCGCTCGCCGAGCGCGCGCGGCGCTGGGCCGGCACCCCGGCACCGACCGCGGGCTGGTGCCACGTGGCGGCCGCGGACGAGGAGCAGGAGGCCCGCGCGGTCGCGCTCGCCGCCGTCGCGGCGCTGCAGGCCGACGCCACGCGCGTGGTGATCGCCACCGAGAACCGCCGCCTCGCGCGCCGCGTGCGGGCCCTGCTCGAGCGCTTCGGGCTGGCGCTCGCCGACGAGGGCGGCTGGGCCCTGTCGACGACCAGCGCCGCGGCCGTGGTCGAGCGCTGGCTCGAGTGCGTCGAGCAGGACTTCGACTGGCGCCCCCTGCTCGACGTGCTCAAGTCCCCTTCCTGCCGCCCGCTCCGGACACCGACCGCGCCGGCCACGACACCGCGGTCCACTGGCTCGAGCGCGATCTCATCCGCCACGAGGGCGTGGCGCGCGGCCTGGAGGCCTACCGCGCGGCGCTCGCGGCGCGCTCGCGCCGACTCGGGCGCTGGTCGCGCGCCCAGCGACGCACCGTGCACGCCCTGCTCGAGCGCATGGAGCGCGCGGCCCGCCCGCTGCAGCGCCTCCACGACGGTCGTCGCCACCCGCCCGCGCGCCACGTGGCGGCGCTGCGCCAGAGCCTGGCGCGCGCCGGCATCGACCATTGCCTCGCGGGCGACGCCGCCGGCGAGCGCGTGCGCGCGGTGCTCGCGCGCCTCGACGAGGCCGCGGCCGGGCGCGACGTCCGCCTGGGCTGGGACGACTTCCGCACCTGGTGCGGCCGCGCGCTCGAGCAGGAGCACTTCGTGCCGCCGGCGGCCGCGGGACCGGTCGTGCTGGCCGACCTGGCGCGCGCCGCGGACCTGCCCTGCGACCGCCTCGTGCTCGCGGGCGCCGACGCCGAGCACCTGCCGGGGGCACCCGGGGGCTCGCCCTTCTTCAACGACGCCGTGCGCGCCGAGCTCGGCCTGCCCACCTGGCCCGAGCGCTGGCGCCTGCAGCTGCACCGCTTCCGCCGAGCCCTGGGCCTGGCCGGCAGCGTGGTGTTCACGCACGCGCGCGAGCGCGGCGGCGAGCCGCTCGCCCCGAGCCCGTGGGTCGAGCTGCTCACGACCTTCCACGAGCTCGCCTTCGGCCGCGGTCTCGGCGACGCCGGGCTGGCCGCCGCCGCGGCCGCGTTCGACGCCCATCATGCGGCGCCGCTGCCGCCGCCCACGCGCCAGCCCCGGCCACCGGCGCCGCCCGAGCGCCTGCCGGCGCGCCTGTCCGCGGGCCGCCACCAGGAGCTGGTGGCCTGTCCCTACCGCTTCTTCGCCGGCAGCTGTCTCGGGCTGGAGCCGCCCGAGGAGATCCGCGAGGAGCTGCAGAAGGCCGAGTACGGCGAGCGCCTGCACCGCGCCCTGCAGGCCTTCTGGACGCCGGTGGCCGGCATGCCCGGGCCCTGGGAGGGCCCGCTGGAGCCGGACCGCCGCGTGGGGGCCGTGGCCCACCTCGAGCACCTGATCGACGCCGCCTTTGCCGGCGATCTCGAGGGCCACTTCGCGCACCGCGCCTGGCACCTGCGCGCACGCGCGCTCGCGCCCGCGCTCGTGGACTGGGCCATCGGGCGCGCCGCGCGCACGGCCTTCGAGGCGGCCGAGGTCAGCGCCGAGCGCACGCTGCCCGGCGGCCCCACGCTGCGCGGCCGCCTCGACCGCGTCGACCGTACGCCCGCGGGCGCGGCCGCCGTGGTCGACTACAAGACCGGGCGCGTGCCCGCCGCCGCCGAGCTGCGCAGCGGCGAGGACGTCCAGCTCGCGACCTACGCCCTGGTCGGCGACGACGTCGCGGCCGTGGCCTATCTCGCGCTCGAGCGCGAGCGCTGCCGCGAGACCGCGCTGGAGGGCGAGGACCTCGCCGCGCTCGCGCGCGCGGTCGAGGCACGGCTCGCGGATGTCTGGGAGCGGCTGGCGCGGGGCGCGCCGATGCCGGCATGGGTCAACGCCGGCTGCAGCTGGTGCCGATGGAGGGGCTGTGCCGACGGCCGGCGTGGATGGCCGACGCGGACGCGCCGGCCCGGCGTCACTCGAGGGCGTAGACGGTGCCGTCGACGTCGCTGAAGAACAGGCGACCGCCACCGAGCGTCGGCGTCGCGTACACCGGCGCGCCGGCATCGAAGCGCCAGCGTTGCTCACCGTCGTTGAGCCCGAGCGCGTACAGGCGCCCGTCGGTGGAGCCCACGTATACCGTCTCCGGGGTGACCGCCGGCGACGAGTAGACCTTGTCCTGGGTACGGAACTCCCAGTTCTTCACGCCGGTGCGACGCGCCACCGAGTAGACGTAGCCGTCCGTGCTCGCGAAGATCACGGCCTCGGGCGTCAGCGCGGCCGAGGCGTACACGCGGTTGCCGGTACGGAAGCGCCAGAGCTCGGAGCCGCTGGCGGCGTCGAGCAGGTACATGCTCTTGTCGTAGCTGCCGATGGCGAGCACACGCTCGTCCACGGCCGGGGCGGCAAACACGGGCTTGCCCGTGGCGAAACGCCAGAGCTCGTCGCCGCTGGCGGCGTCGACGGCATAGACGTTGCCGTCGAGGCTGCCGAAATACACGCGCCCGCCGGCCACGGCCGGCGAGGAGTAGACCCGGTCGCCGGTCGCGAACGACCAGGCCTGCTCGCCCGAGCCGCGCTCGAGCGCGTACACCTTGCCGTCTGCGCTGCCGAAATAGACGCGCCCGTCGGCCACGGTGGGGGCGGAGTAGACGCGGCCACCGGTCTCGAAGGTCCAGCGTGTCTCGCCGCTGTCGGCGTCCACGGCGCGCACGACCCCGTCCCAGCTGCCGAAGTACACGGTGCCGCCCGCGTAGGCCGCCGGCGCCTCGATGTTGCCGCCGGTGCTCACCCGCCAGCGCTCGCTGCCGTCGGCGCGCGCGAGCGCGTGGAGCACGCCCGCGTTGGTGCCGAAGTACAGCGAATCGCCACCGACGACGGGCGACGAGTACGACTTCGTGCCGGTGGCGTGCTTCCAGGCCGCGGCCCCGGGTCGTCGATGGCTCCGGCCATGTAGCGCCCGTCGTGCATCGGTCCGCCGCGGAACATCGCCTGCTCGCCGGCGCACCCGGCGAGCAGCGCCAGGGCCAGTATCAATGCGCCGCGCAGCAATGTCCGTGTCGACGTCATGCTCGTGCTCCCGATCCGGCCGCGGACTCGTGCGGCAATATACACGTCATCCCGCGGCCGCAAAAGCTGGCGCCGGGCGCTCATGCCGTTCGCACCGGCACGCGCCCGTGGACGCCGCACAGCAGCTCGTAGCCGATCGTGCCGGCGGCGTGCGCGACGGTCTCGACGGGCAGCCCGCGCCCCCAGAGCACGACCTCGTCGCCGACCTCGGCGTCGGGCAGCGCGCGCAGGTCCAGCGTGATCTTGTCCATCGATACCCGGCCCGCCATCGGCACGCGCTGCCCGCGTACCTGCACCGGCGTGCCGTTGGGCGCGTGGCGCGGGTAGCCGTCGCCGTAGCCGATCGCCGCCACGCCGACGGGCATGTCCTCGGGGCAATGATAGCTTCGGCCATAGCCGATCGCGGCCCCGGCCTCGAGCCGGTTGATCGCGATCAGGCGCGTGCGCAGCGTCATGACCGGCTGCAGGCCGAGGCCGGCCTCGTGCCCCTCCACGAACGGCGAGCAGCCGTAGAGCATGATGCCGGGGCGCACCCAGTCGGCGTGCGTCCGCGGCCAGCCCAGCACGCCCGCGGAGTTGGCGATCGAGCGCGGCCCCGCGCGCTCGGCGACCGCCGCCTCGAAGGCGGCGACCTGGCGCTCGGTGTAGTCGCAGTCGCGCTCGTCGGCGCTCGCGAGGTGCGTCATCAGGCCGACCGGGCGCCGCACGCCGGCGCAGGCCTCGAGCCTGGCGTGCCAGTCCGCGGCGAGAGCCGGCGGCACGCCGATGCGGCCCATCCCGGAGTCGATCTTGAGCCAGACCGCCAGCGGCGCCCCCAGGCCGCCGGCCGCGAGCGCCTCGAGCTGCCACGGCTGGTGCACGAGCGGCTCCAGGGCGTGCGCCGCGCAGGCGCGCAGCTCGTCGTGGTCGACGCCGCCGTTGAGCACGCAGATGCGGTGACCGCGGAAGCCGGCATCGCGCAGGGCCACGCCCTCGCCCGTGGTCGCGACCGCGAAGCCCTCGCAGCCGTCGGCGAGCTCGGCGGCACGCCACAGCAGGCCGTGGCCGTAGCCCTCGGCCTTGATGGCGGCGAACACGTCGGCGGTGGGCGCGGCCAGGCGCGCGCACTGCAGGTTGGCGCGCAGCGCCTCGCGGTCGAGCGTGGCCGCGGCCGTGCGCAGCATGGGGGCGACCGTCAATTCGCCGAGCAAGCTCGCTCCTACATGGGCCATCCAGGCCTCGTAGGAGCGAGCTTGCTCGCGAATCGGGTGTCCGGTTCCTTGCCGCGCGGTCGTGGCGGTCGTCTTCGTGACCGAGGTTGCTCCCGCCTTTACATGCAACCCTCGCCTCCGGCCCCGGGCCATGCTCAGCCCCCGTAGACCTCGGGGGAGAAATTCTCGAAACGCGTGTACTGCCCGAGGAACGTGACGCGCACGGTGCCCGTCGGGCCGTTGCGCTGCTTGCGGATGAGGATCTCCGCGGTGCCCTTTTGCGGGCTGTCCTCGTCGTAGACCTCGTCGCGGTAGATGAACACGATCACGTCGGCGTCCTGCTCGATCGCCCCCGACTCGCGCAGGTCCGACATGACCGGGCGCTTGTCGGTGCGCTGCTCGAGCGAGCGGTTGAGCTGGGACAGGCACACGACCGGGACGTCGAGCTCCTTCGCCAGGCCCTTGAGCGAGCGCGAGATCTCGGAGAGCTCCGTGGCACGGTTCTCGGAGGAGGCCCCGAGCTGCATCAGCTGGATGTAATCGACCAGGATCAGCGACAGCCCGTGCTCGCGCTTGAGCCGGCGCGCACGGGCACGCAGCTCGGACGGCGTGAGGCCGGGCGTGTCGTCGATGAACAGCTTCGACTGCTGCGAGAGCAGCGACACGGCCGAGTTGATGCGCGGCCAGTCGGCGTCGTCGATCCGCCCCGAGCGCAGGCGCTGGAGCTCGACGCGCCCCAGCGACGAGATCATGCGTGTCGCGATCTGCTCGGCGGGCATCTCCATGCTGAACACGGCGACCGGCTCGTCGCGGGTCATCGCGACGTGCTCGGCGATGTTCATGGCGAAGCTCGTCTTGCCCATCGACGGCCGCCCGGCGACGATCACGAGGTCGGAGCGCTGCAGCCCCGAGGTCATCTCGTCGAACTCGTTGAACCCGGTCTCGAGACCGGTGACGTGCGAATCGCTGTGCAGCAGCGTGTCGATGTGGTCCAGCGTCGTGGTGAGCACGCGGTTGATCGGCTGGAAGCCGCGCTGGTGGCGGGTGCCCTGGTCGGCGATCGCGAACACCTGGGACTCGGCGTAGTCGAGCAGGTCCTTGCTCTCGCGCCCCTCGGGGTTGTAGGCGGCGCGCGCGATATCGTCGCCGACCCCGATCAGCTGGCGCAGCACCGAGCGCTCGCGCACGATGTCCGCGTACGCGGTGATGTTGGCGGCGCTGGGGGTGTCCTCGGCGAGCTGGCCGAGGTAGGCGAGGTTGCCGACGCTGTCGAGCTCGCCGCGCTGCGACAGCCACTCCGAGACGGTGACCACGTCGCGCGGCTGGTCACGGTCGGCGAGCTCGCCGATGGCGCGGAACAGCAGCCGGTGCTCGCGGCGGTAGAAATCCTCCTCGTGGACCCGGTCGGCGACCCGGTCCCAGGCGTCGTTGGCGAGCATGAGACCACCGAGCACGGCCTGCTCCGCCTCGACCGAGTGCGGTGGCACGCGTGGCGAGGGGCCCGCCGGCCCGGTGTTGAGCGATGAGACGGTCTCGGACATGGCGCGGCCCCGGCGACGGCTGCGCCCGGCGAGGCCGGGCGTGCTGCCGTCACATTATAGACGCCGGCGCCGGCCGCGGCAGCCGCGTCCGACCGACGGGGGGCTGCGGCCGGGGCGGCCCGTGGGCCTCAGGCCTCCGGCTCGACCACCACGGTCACGGTGGCATTCATGTCGCTGTAGACGTGCACCGTGACCTCGAACTCGCCGACCTCGCGCAGCGGGCCCTCGGGCAGGTTGAGCTCGCGCTTCTCGACCTCGACGCCGTCGGCGGTGAGCGCGTCGGCGATGTCACCCGCGCTGACCGAGCCGAACAGCTTGCCCTCCGTGCCCACGCGCGCCCGGATCGCGATCCGCCGGCCGTCGAGCTGCTCGAGGCGCTTGCGCGCGCCCTCGTACTTCTCGTGCTCGATGCGCTCGAGCTCGGCGCGCCGGGCCTCCAGCTCCTTGATGTTCTCGGGCGTGGCGGTCCGCGCGATGCCCTGCGGCAGCAGGTAGTTGCGCGCGTGGCCCGGCTTGACGCTGACCACGTCGCCGAGCTTGCCGAGGTTGCCCACGTTCTGCACCAGTATGACCTGCATTGGCTCCTCTCCTTCGTCGGGCGCGTGCCCGCGCCCGCGCTCGTGTTCAGTCCGGGGCGGCCGCCTGCCCGCGGAAATCCGCCCAGGCGTCCGCGATCCCCACCAGCACCAGGCCGACCATCACCTGCAGCGGCAGCATCACGCCGAGCACGTAGATGCCGGCGACCCAGGCCACGTGCATCCCGCGCCGGCGGACCACGCCGTGGACCACGGCCAGCCCCTGCAGCACGTACACCGTCAGCGCCACCAGCGCCAGCCCGGCGACGAGCATGCTCGACGTCAGCGCGGCGGCGGCGCCGAGCACCGCCGTGGTCGCGGCCGCGACGCGGCCCAGGCGCAGCGCGTGGAACTCGCGCTGGAACCCGCCGGGGTTGTCGAGCAGCGCCTGCCACCAGCGCGCGAGCAGCACGCTGGTCACCGCGCTCAGCACGACCGACGCGCCCAGCATGCCCGTCATCAGCGGCGCGCTGCGCGTGATCAGCTGCTCCAGCGCCTCCGGCGAGACCTGCAGCTCGGCGGCCATGCGCTGCGGCTGGATCAGCGCGGCCAGCAGCTCGCGCCAGGCCGCGGCCGGGTCCGGCAGCCACAGGTGGATGCCGGCCACCACCAGCCAGCCGAGCCCGCAGGCGACCAGCAGCGTGTCGTCCAGGCGCGCCCGCTGGCGCAGCACCCGCGCCAGCACGATTGCCGGCAGCCAGGCCGCGAGCGCGCCGACGAGGACCGCCCCCGGTCGCCCGAAGGCCGCCAGCCCGGCGAGCGCCACGACGGCCACCCCCGGCAGGGCCATGCGCGCGAGCGCGGCGTCACCGAGGCGCAGCGTCACCAGCGCCACCACCGCCGCGCTCAGCCACGCGAACGGCGGCAGCACGTAGCCGAGCATCAGCCCGGCCGCCGCGACCGAGGCGGCCTGCACCGGCCCGCGCATGACGAAGGCGGCGAACCCCTTCATCGCCGCCGCCCTGCCGGCCCGTCGCCCGCAGGCACGCGCGCTTCAGCTGTGACCGTCGGTGTAGGGCAGCAGCGCCAGGTAGCGGGCGCGCTTGATCGCCCGCGAGAGCTGGCGCTGGTAGCGGGCGTTGGTCCCGGTGATGCGGCTGGGGACGATCTTGCCCGTCTCGGTGACATAGTTCTTGAGCGTCTCGATGTCCTTGTAGTCGATCTCGCGGACGCCCTCGGCGGTGAACCGGCAGAACTTGCGCCGGCGGAAAAATCGGGCCATGTGCCTACCCTCCGTTCGCTGCGGTTGCGCCTCAGGCCCGGGACACGGTCTCGGCCGCGTCCTCGCCCTGCTTCTCGGCGGGCCGGTCCTCGCCCTGGCCGTCGCCCTTGGCCTGGCGCGCGCTCTTCTTGTCGTCGCGCTTCTCTTCCTTCTTGGCCAGCGGCGAGGCCTCGGTCACGGCCTCCTGGCGGGACAGGACCATGTGGCGCAGCACGGCATCGTTGAAGCGGAAGGCGCTGACGAGCTCGTCGCGGGCCTCGGCGTCGCACTCGACGTTGAGCAGCGCGTAGTGGGCCTTGTGCACGCGGTTGATGGAGTAGGCCAGCTGGCGGCGGCCCCAGTCCTCGAGGCGATGGATGCGGCCGCCGGCCCCCTCGATGATGGCGCGGTAGCGCTCGATCATCGCGGGGACCTGCTCGCTCTGGTCCGGGTGGACCAGGAACACGATCTCGTAGTGTCGCAAGTCGTTCTCCTTTCGGGTTCGAGCCGCCCGGAAATGCCGGTGCGGCAAGGAGTTATGTCCCCCGGCCCGGGGCCGGGGAAGCCGCGAAGTGTACCGCCGGGCCGGGGGCGATGCAAACCCCTCCGGCACGGGGCGAGGCCTTCCCCGGAACCGCGAATGGACGCGAATGTTCGCGAATGGCGCCGCAGGAGTACGAGACGGAAGCGGAGCTTCGCTGGATGGATTGGAGAACCACGGGTGAACACAGATAGACACAGATCGGGTCGCGGGTTGGCTGCACGGCAGCGGAGCTGCGCTGATTCCTTCCCGGTCATCGTGACCGGGCAGCGGAGCTCCATCGAGACCGCCGCCATCGACACGCCCCTCTGTGTTCATCCGTGTCCATCCGTGGTTCTGCCAGCGTCAGCGCAGCTCCACGCACGCCGGCCCGACCGCTGAGCCATTCGCGAACATTCGCGTTTATTCGCGGTTCGCCTTCTGGCCCTCATCCATGGCACGGCGCTGCCGCACGGCCTCGAACAGGCAGACGCCGGCGGCGACCGAGACGTTGAGGCTCTCGGCCCGGCCGGCCATGGGGATGGCGACGAGTCGGTCGCAGGCGGCGCGCGTGCGTGCGCGCAGGCCCTTCTCCTCGCCGCCGAGGACCAGCGCGAGGCCGCCGGCGAGGTCGGCCTCGAACAGCGTGGTGTCGGCGTCGCCGGCCGTGCCCACCACCCAGCAGCCGCATTCCTTGAGCGTCTCCAGGGCGCGCGCGAGGTTGGTGACCGCGGCCAGCGCCACGCGCCCGGCGGCGCCGGCCGCGACGCGCTCGACCGTCGCGCTCACGCGTGCCGCGCGGTCGCGCGGCACGACCACGGCATCGACCCCGGCCGCCTCCGCCGAGCGCAGGCAGGCGCCGAGGTTGTGCGGGTCCTGCACCCGGTCGAGCACGAGCACGAACGGCGGGCGCCGGAGCCCGGCCAGGTGGGCGCCCAGCGCGCGCTCGTCGAGCACCGCGGCGCCCTCGACCTGCGCGCACACGCCCTGGTGGCGCACGCCGGGCACGCAGGCGTCGAGGCGCGCGGTATCGACGCGCTCGACCGGGATGCCGGCACGCGTCGCGCGCTCGATCAGCCGCCGCAGGCGGCCGTCCCGTCGGCGGCGCTCGACCAGCACCCGGGCGACGTGTCCGGCGCCGCCGCTGAGCGCCGTCTCGACCGCATGGATGCCCGCGGTCCAGTGCACGCCGCCCCGCGCGCTCAGCCGCCGGCCTTGCCCCGCCCGCGGCCGCGCCGGCCCCTGGCGGTCTTCTTGCGCGCCGCCGCCTTCTGCCGCTGCCCTTCTTCTTGGCGGCGCCCTTCTTCTTCGATGCGGGACGCTTGCGGCCCCCGGCCACCGGTTCGGACACGGGCTCGAAATCGATCTTGCGGTCGTCGACGTCGACGCGCACGACCCGGACCCGCAACGGGTCGCCGAGGCGGTAGACGCGGCCCGAGCGCTCGCCGGTCAGGCAGTGCCCCACGGGGTCGAACTGGTAGTAGTCGCGCGGCAGGGAGGTCACGTGCGCCAGGCCCTCGGCGTAGGTCTCGTCGAGGCAGACGAACACGCCGAACGAGGTCACGCCGGTGATCAGGCCGTCGAATTCCTCGCCCACGCGGTCCTCCATGTACTCGCACTTGAGCACGGCCTCGACATCGCGCGTCGCCTCGTCCGCACGGCGCTCGGTCATCGAGCAATGGTCGCCGAAGCGCACCATGTCCTCGTGGCTGTACTCGTAGTTGCGCGGCTTGCCGCCGCGCAGCCGGTGGCGGATCGCACGGTGCACGAGCAGGTCGGGGTAGCGCCGGATCGGCGAGGTGAAGTGCGCGTACTCGTCGAGCGCGAGCCCGAAGTGACCGCTGCAGTCCGGCTGGTACACCGCGCGCTGCATCGAGCGCAGCAGCACCGTCTGTATGAGGTAGGCGTCGGGACGGTCCTGGGCCTGGCGCAGCACGTGCGAGAAGTGATCCGGCTGCGGGTCGTCGCCGCCGCCGAGCTTGAGCCCGCGCTCCGCCAGGAAGCTGCGCAGCTCCTCGACGCGATCGGCCTCCGGCCCCGCGTGCACCCGATAGAGCGCCGGCAGCTTGTGGCGCTGGAGGAAGCGCGCCGTGGCCACGTTCGCCGCGATCATGCATTCCTCGATGATGCGGTGGGCGTCGTTGCGCTCGTAGGGCTCGATGCTCGCGATGCGCCCGTTCTCGCCGAACTGGATCTCGGTCTCGGTGGTGTCGAAGTCGATGGCGCCGCGCCGGCGACGGGCGCGCTGCAGGGCATCGAACAGCGCGTGCAGCGCCTCCAGGTTGGGCAGCACGTCGGCACGGCGCTCGCGCGCCTCGCCGTCGCGCTCGAGCAGGATGCGCGCGACCTCGGTGTAGGTCAGGCGCGCGTGGCTGCGCATGACGCCCTCGAAGAAGCGGGTCTTGCCGATCTCGCCGTGCTCGTCGATGCGCATCTCGCATGCGAGACACAGCCGGTCCACGTCCGGGTTGAGCGAGCACAGCCCGTTCGACAGCTTCTCCGGCAGCATGGGCACGACGCGGCCCGGGAAGTACACCGACGTGCCGCGTCGCTCCGCCTCCACGTCGAGCGCGCTCTCGGGGCGCACGTAGGCGTCGACGTCGGCGATCGCGACCACGAGGCGCCACTCCTTGCCGCGGCGCTCGCAGAACACCGCGTCGTCGAAATCCTTCGAGTCCTCGGCGTCGATCGTCACCAGCGGCGTGCGGCGCAGGTCCTTGCGCCCCTTCCTGTCGGCGGCCGCGATCTCCTCGGGGATCGCCGCCGCCTCGCGCTCGACCTCCTCCGGCCAGGATGCCGGGATGCCGTGCGAGTTGATCGCGATGTCGGTCTCCATGCCGACCCGCATGCGGTCGCCGAGCACCTCGACGATGCGCCCGACGGGCTGGCGCCGGCGGGTGGGCTGGTCGACGATCTCCGCGACCGCGATCTGGCCGTCGCTCGCGTCACCGAGGTCGCCGGTCGGGACCAGGATCTCCTGGGTGATGCGGCTGTTGTCGGGCACCAGCGTGGCCACGCCGCTCTCGATCGAGACCCGCCCGACGACGCGCTCGTTGGCGCGCTCGAGCACGTCGGCGAGCGCGCCCTCGCGCCGGCCGCGCCGGTCCACGCCGGTGACGCGCGCGACGATGCGGTCGCCGTGGAGCACCGGGCGCATCTCGCGCGGGCTCAGGAACACGTCCTTGCCGCCCTCGTCCGGCACCAGGAAGCCGAAGCCGTCCGCGTGGGCGATCACGCGCCCGCGCACCAGGTTGTGCGAGTCGACCGGGACGTAGCCGGCGCGCCGGTTCAGCAGGAGCTGGCCGTCGCGCACCATCGCGTTGAGTCGGCGCCGCAGCGCCTCCAGCTCGTCCTCGTGCCCGAGCTCCAGGGCGTCGGCGATCTCGTCGTACGACATGGGCTCGGCGGCCTCGTGCAGGAGGCGCACGATGAGCTCGCGGCTTGCGATCGGGTGCTCGTAGCGCTGCGCCTCGCGCTCGGCGGCGGGGTCGGTCAGCCTGCGCTTGCGGCCGGGTTGGGTCATGGGTGAGCTGGACTCCTGGTCGTTGCTGGTGTGGCGCCGCGTTGACACGCCGCGGTGCGCTCTGTAAATTTCCGGCCTCTTCGGGCCTGGCCCGGAGCCACCACCGTGCCGAGGTGGCGGAATTGGTAGACGCGCTAGCTTCAGGTGCTAGTGGGGGAAACCCCGTGGAGGTTCAAGTCCTCTCCTCGGCACCATCTCCTTCCCTGGTGTAGCCGCTGCGCGACGGGCCCGGCGGCGCCCGCCGCGCCGGCGCCGGTCAGGCCGGATCCCCGTAGGGATGGCGCAGGATGATGTTCTCGTCGCGCTCGGCGCCCGTCGAGATCATGTCGATCGGGACCTCGGTGATCTCCTCGATGCGCTGCAGGTACGCACGCGCGTTGTCGGGCAGATCCGCGAGGCTGCACGCGCCCACGGTGCTCGCCTGCCAGCCCGGCAGCTCGACGTATTCGGGCTTGCAGGTCGCGAGCGAATCCGCGCCCATCGGGATGTCCTGGCGCAGCTCGCCCCCGCAGCGGTAGCTGGTGCAGATCTTCAGGGTCGGCAGGCCGTCGAGCACGTCGAGCTTGGTGATGCACAGGCCCGAGAGGCTGTTGACCTCGGCCACGCGCCGCAGCGCCACCGCATCGAACCAGCCGCAGCGCCGCGGGCGCCCCGTGGTCGCCCCGAACTCCTGGCCGCGGCGCGCCAGGTACTGCCCCGTCTCGTCGGTGAGCTCCGTGGGGAACGGGCCGCCGCCGACGCGCGTCGTGTACGCCTTGGTGATGCCGAGCACGTAGTCGAGGTTGCGCGGCCCGATGCCGGCGCCGCTCGACACCCCGCCGGCGGTCGTGTTCGACGACGTCACGAACGGATAGGTGCCGTGGTCGATGTCGAGCAGCGCGCCCTGCGCGCCCTCGTACATCACGTTGGCGCCGGCGCGGCGCAGGTCGCGCAGCCGCGTGGGCACGTCGGTGATCAGCGGGCGCAGGTCCTCGGCCACCGCCAGCGCCTCGTCCAGCGTGCGCCGGTAGTCGACCGGCTCGACGCCGAAGTAGTGCTGCAGCGAGAAGTTGTGCTGGTCGAGCAGCGCCTCGAGCTTGGCCGCGAAGCGCTCGGGCTGGAACAGGTCGTTCACGCGCACGCCCTGGCGCGAGACCTTGTCCTCGTAGGCCGGCCCGATGCCGCGGCCCGTGGTGCCGATCGCGCCGGCCCCGCGGCGCGTCTCGCGCGCGCGGTCGAGCGCCACGTGCACCGGCAGGATCAGCGGGCAGGCCTCGGACACGCGCAGGCGGCTGGCGGCGTCGACGCCGGCGCGCTCGAGCTTGCGGATCTCCTCGAACAGCGCCTCCGGCGACAGCACCACGCCGTTGCCGATGATGCACTCCACGCCGTCGTGCAGGATGCCCGAGGGGATCAGGTGCAGCACGGTCTTGCGGCCGCCGATCACGAGCGTGTGGCCGGCGTTGTGGCCGCCCTGGAAGCGCACCACGGCGTCGGCGCGCGCCGTCAGCAGGTCGACCACCTTGCCCTTGCCCTCGTCGCCCCACTGGGCGCCGAGCACGACCACGCTGCGCCCGGCTTGCGTGGCGCTGCCGCTCATCGTGCCAGCTCCTCGAGCACCCAGGCGCCGTCACGCCGCACCAGCCGACGGTCACAGCCGAGCGCCTCCGGCCCGGCCTCCTGGCCCGGCAGCATCGCGATCACGCGCTCGCCGGCGGCGCGCAGGTCGGCGACGCGCTCGGCGAGCGCGGGATCGGGATCGGCCGGCGCGGCGATCGCGCCGGGCCAGGCCGGACCGGCGTTGCGCGCCGAGCGCGGCCAGGCGGCGCAGGTCGCTGCTGAAGCCGGTGGCGGCGCGCGCGCGGCCGAAGGCGCCGCCGATACCGTCGTAGCGCCCGCCGCGCGCGATCTCCTCGCCCTCGCCGCCCGACGTAGGCGGCGAACACGATGCCCGTGTGGTAGTGGTAGCCGCGCAGCTCGGCGAGATCGAAGTGCAGCTGCAGGTCGCCGTGGCGCTCGCCGAGCACCTCGCCGAGGCGACCGAGGTGATCGAGCGCCTCGAGCACGCTGTCGCCGCCGGGCGCCAGGGACTCGCGCGCCCGCGCCAGCGCCTCGCGGCCGCCGTGCGAGGTCGGCGAGCTCGCAGCCACATCGCGTCGTGCCCGGGCGGCAGCCCGAGCGCGTCGCCAGGCGCGTCGGCGATCTCCGGCACGCTCTTGCGCTGCAGCATCTCGAACAGCGCCGCCTCGTCCTCGGCGCCGAGGCCGCTCGCCGCGGCGAGCGCGCGGAACAGCCCGACGTGGCCCAGATCCACGGCCAGCGGCCCGGCCACGCCAGCCTCGTCGAGCGTCGCCAGCATCAGCTCGACCACCTCCAGATCGGCCTCGAGACCGCCGTGGCCGTAGAGCTCGGCGCCCACCTGCAGCGGGCTGCGCCCGCCGCCGAAGGGGCCAGGCCGGGTGTGCACCACCGCGCCGAGGTAGCACAGCCGCACCGGGCCGGCCCGGCCGAGCCGATGGGCGTCGATGCGCGCGACCTGCGGCGTCATGTCGGCGCGCACGCCCATCATGCGTCCCGAGAGCTGGTCCACCAGCTTGAAGGTATCGAGCTCGAGGTCGTGGCCGGCGCCGATCAGCAGCGAGTCCATGTACTCGATCAGCGGCGGGATGACGAGGTCGTAGCCCCAGCGCCCGTAGCGGTCGAGCACCCGGCGACGCAGGTCCTCGAGCTGGGCGGCCACCGGCGGCAGCGCCTCCTCGACGCCCTCGGGCAGGAGCCAGCGCGTGCCGCGGCCGTCCGGCGTGGCGCCCGGACCGCTCATCGCACCAGGTACAGCAGGGCGATGCCGACGAGCATGCTCACCAGGCCCACGGTGCGCAGCTGGCCATCGGGGAACTGCGCCACGCTCGCCATGGTGCGGCGGAATGCCGCCGGCATCAGGAACGGCATCAGGCCCTCGATCACGAGCACGAGCGCCAGCGCCGACCAGAGATCGCCCCACTGCAGACCCATGGCGGGCGCTCAGCGCGCGCCGCGCGATGCGGGGACTGCCGGCCGCGGGTGGGATCGGTGCACGCGCCTACTCCTGCCCGCCGCCGGTCTCGCCGCCCCGGCCCTGGGCATCGCCGAAGTACTCGAAGAACTCGGAATCCGGCTCGAGCACGAGCGCGTCGCGGCCGCCGTCGAACGCGTTCTCGTAGGCCAGCAGGCTGCGGTAGAAGGCGTAGAACTCCGGATCGCGCTTGTACGCCTGGGCGTAGACCTGGGTCGCGCGCGCATCGCCCTCGCCGCGTATGGTCTGCGCCTCGCGGTAGGCCTGCGCCAGGATCTCCTCGACCTCGCGGTTGGCCTCGGCGCGGATGCGCTGCGCCTCCTCGCGACCCTCGGCGCGGTGGCGCTGCGCCACCGCGTGGCGCTCCTGCTCCATGCGGTCGTAGACCGGCTGGCGCACGCCCTCGGGCAGCTCGACCTTCTTGATGCGCACGTCGACCACGTTGATGCCCAGCTCGTTGGCCTTCTCGTCGACCACCTTCTGCACCGTGTTCATGATCTGGAGGCGCTCGCCGGAGACGACCTCGTTGATGGTGCGCTTGCCGAACTCGTCGTAGAGCTGGTTCTTGACGTACTCGTGCAGGCGGCTGCGCGCGCGGTCCTCGTCGCCGCCGGTGGACTCGAAGAACTGCACCGTGTCGATGATCTCCCACTTCACGAACGCGTCGACGATGAGGTTCTTCTTCTCGACCGTCAGCACGCGATCCGGCTCCGCATCCATGGTCAGGATGCGGTCGTCGAAGCGATAGACCGTCTGGTAGAGCGGGATCTTGAAGTGCAGACCCGGCTCGTAATCGGCGTTGACGACGTCACCGAGCTCGAGCTTGATGGCCCGCTCGGTCACGTGGACGGTGAAGGTCGAGGCGAACGCGACCACGATCACGATCGCGAGCGCGACGACGACGGCGTAGAAGCGGTTCATCGGCTCGACTCCCTGGACCGTGTCGGTCGGTTGCCGCGGTCATTGCCCTGGCCCGAGCTCGCGGCCCCCTGCACCGGTGCGCTCGGCAGCGACCCGGAGTTGCCCGACGACGACCCGGAGCCGCCCTGCCCGGCCCTGTTGAGCATCCGCTCGAGCGGCAGGTAGATCATGTTGTCGCCGTCACCCTTGGTATCGACCAGCACCTTGCCGGTATTGCCCAGTACCTGCTGCATCGTGTCGAGGTAGAGGCGCTTGCGCGTGACCTCGGGCGCCTGCTGGTACTCGTTGAGCAGCGCGACGAAGCGCGAGACGTCGCCCTGCGCCTGCTCGACCACCCGCGTGCGGTAGGCACGGGCCTGCTCGACGGTCTGCGCCGCGCGCCCGCGCGCCTCCGGGATGACCCGGTTGCGCACCGCCCGCGCCTCGCTGATGAAGCGCTGCTGGTCCTCGCGCGCCGCGATCGCGTCCTCGAAGGCCGGCTGCACCGGCTCCGGCGGCTGCGCGTTCTGCAGGTTCACGGCCTGGATATTGAGCCCGGTGCCATAGCCGTCGATGATCTCCTGGGCGTGCTCGATCGTGTTGCTCGCTACCTCGCCGCGGCCCTCGGTGATGACGAAGTCCATCTGGTTCTTGCCGACGACCTCGCGCACGACGCTCTCGATCACCTGGTAGACCGTCTCCTCCGGCTGCGCCACGTTGAACAGGAAGGCCTGTGCGTCCTTGACGTCGTACTGCACCGAGAGGTCGACCACGACGATGTTCTCGTCGCTCGTCAGCATGCGCTGCTTCGACAGCGACAGCGAGCGGTTCTGGGCGACGTTGACGACCGCCACCGACTCGACCGGCCATGGCAGGTGCCAGTGCGGACCCGGGCCCGCGACGTGCTGGAACGCGCCGAAGCGGGTGACCACCCCACGCTCGGGCGGCTGCACGATGTAGAACCCCGAGGCGAGCCAGCCGAGCGCCACCAGGCAGCCAGGATGCCCCAGAGGATGCGCTCGTCGACACCGCCGGTGCCGCCGCGGCCGCCGTTGCCGCCGGAGCGGCCGCCATCGCCGGAGAACATCCCGGCAACGCGACGCTTGAGCTTGCGGAAGGCCTCGTCGAGGTCGGGCGGACCGCCATCGCCGCCGCCGCTCCCACGGTTCGCCCCATGGGTCCTGTGCTGCCTCCGCCGCCGGGCTCGTTCCAGGCCATGATCGGGATTCTCTCGCTTGAACAGGGACGCTCGGTGCTACCGAGGAGACGCCGGCCGGATGAGCGCGCGGTCGCGGACCGGTGTCGCGCGCGCCGTGGCGCACGCGAGCGGGCCGGCTGCCATGCGCGCGCACGGCGGTTGTCACGGGTGTCGCGGGATTGCATCCGGGTCGCCGTGGTACGTGTCCGGGGAGCGCGCGCTCACGCGGATCGACCACCCGGCACAGCCGACACAAACCCCTGCGGCCGGCCGGCGCGCGCGACCGGCCGCATTCTATTGACCTCATCCGGTACCCCGCAACCGGCGCCGTCCGCGCTCTGCAGCTCGCCGGGCGGCACGGACTCCGCCGCCGCGATGCGCTCCCAGTCGGTGCGATCCAGCGCCAGCCGTACCCACAGCGAGCCGTCGCTCTGGGCCTCCTCGGCCAGCACGGCGCCCTCCGCGAACAGGCGCGCGCGCAGCCGCCCCTGGTCCGGCGCGACGTGGAGCCAGCCGCTGCACCTGCTCGCCGCTCAGGCGCTCGCGCGATGCGCGGCGAGCAGATCCTCGATGCCCGCGCCGCTCGTCGCCGACACGCGCACGCGCGCGGGCCGGCCGCGCGCGTCGCGCTCGATGCCCGGGCGCTGCCCGAGGCGGTCGATCTTGTTGAACACCTCGAGCCGCGGCACGTGCTCCGCGCCGATCTCGGCCAGCACCTCCTCGACGTCGCGGATGCGCCGCTCGCGCGTCTCGTCCGCGGCGTCGATCACGTGCACCAGCAACGCGGCGTCGCGCGTCTCCTCGAGCGTGGAGCGGAAGGCCTCGATCAGCTCGTGCGGCAGCTCGCGGATGAAGCCGACCGTGTCGGCCAGGACCGCGGGGTGGCCGAACGGCAACGGCAGCCGCCGCAGGGTCGGGTCGAGCGTCGCGAACAGCTGGTCGGCGACGTGCGCCTCGGGCTCCGCCAGGCGCCGGAACAGCGTCGACTTGCCGGCGTTGGTGTAGCCCACCAGCGCCACCTGCGGCGCCTCGGCCGCGCGCCGGGCCTGGCGGCCCTGCTCGCGCTGGCGATGGACCCGGTCGAGCCTGCGCCGGATCTGGTCGATGCGATGGCCGATCAGGCGCCGGTCCATCTCGAGCTGGGTCTCGCCGGGACCGCGCAGGCCGATGCCACCCTTCTGGCGCTCGAGGTGGGTCCAGCCGCGCACCAGCCGCGTCGACAGGTGCGTGAGCTGCGCCAGCTCGACCTGCAGCTTGCCGGCGAACGAGCGTGCCCGCTGCGCGAAGATGTCGAGGATGAGGCCGGTGCGATCGAGCACGCGGCACGCCAGACGCCGCTCGAGGTTGCGCTCCTGGCCGGGCGTGAGCTCGTGGTCCACCAGCACGAGGTCGGCGCCCTCCGTCTCCAGCAGGGCGCGCACCTCGTCGACCTTGCCACTGCCGAGGAAGAAACGCGGGTCGGGACGCCGGCGGCTGCCGGTGACCTCGGCGACGACCGCCGCCCCGCAGGCGCGCGCGAGCTCGCGGAACTCCGCCAGGCCCTCCTCGGACCAGGTGTGGCCGATGCCGATGTGGATCAGGACGGCACGCTCGGCCTCGCTACGCGGGCGCTCGAACAAGTGCGGCTATTGCCTCCGGGGCGTCGGGCGCGATTACTCCGCCTCGGCCTCCTCACCGCCGGCATCGGTCACCCGAACGGCGCGCGAGGGCACGATCGTGGAGATCGCGTGCTTGTACACCATCTGGCTCACGGTGTTGCGCAGGAGCACGACGAACTGGTCGAAGGACTCGATCTGCCCCTGCAGCTTGATACCGTTGACCAGAAAGACCGAGACGGGCACGCGTTCCTTGCGCAGCTGGTTGAGAAAGGGTTCTTGTAGCGACTGCCCTTTTGCCATGGGGCGACTCCTCGAGATCCGACGGCGGGATTCCTGTGCGCTGGCCGGGCCCCCGGGGAGGCGGCTGTGCCACGCGGCATCCCCGGGCATTCTAACAGCCTGTCGCACGCGGGCTCATCTTCTTCGGCGCCGCGACTCGGGCGGACTGCCGGGCAATCCCGGGCACGCGCTGCGCACCGCCGGTCGTGCCATGCCCTTCGCCGGCCGTGGGCGCCAACGGTCAAGGTGGGGTCGAAGACGGGCGATTCAACCACCGGGGCGCCGCGCACGGCAGCCTCCTAGCTATCCTCCTCGCCCAGGCGGCGCCGCAGCAGCTCGATGTTCTCGCGCGTGCCCTCGAGATGGGGATTGAGCGCGAGCGCCGCGCGGAAGGCCTCGAGCGCGGCGCGGTCGTTGCCGATCTCCATGTAGACCAGCCCCAGTCCCGCCAGTGCCCCGAAGTGGCGCGGCTCGAGCGCGAGCGCGCGCCGGATGTCCGCCGCCGCGCGGGCATGGCGCCCCAGCAGGTAGCGCGCCGTGGCGCGCTTGTTCCAGCCCTCCGCGTAGCCCGGCGCACGCTCGACCACGTCGGTGTAGATCGACTCCGCGCGCTCGTGGTCCCTGCCCGCCAGGGCGCGCGCGCCACGCTCCATGGCGGCGGCGATCTCCGGGTCGTCGATCCGGCGCCACAGGGTCCAGATGCGGCGGGTGAGACGCTCGCCGACGGCCGGGTCCGAGACCTGCTGCAGGCGCGCGAACAGCCCGTCCAGGCGGGGATCGTCCTGGTCGGCCAGCGCCGGCCCGGCCATGCCCGCGAGCACGGCCAGCACGAACGCTTGCAGGGCCCGGCTCACGCGTGCCCGCCCGCCAGCCGGCGGTGTCGGCGGCGACCGCGGCGCCGCTCACGCGCAGGCGCGCGCGCAGGCGCCGCCAGGTTCCGGCCGCCAGCGCATCGCGCGCCAGGGCGAAGCGCTGCACGCGGCCGTCGGCGTCGACCAGGGCGAGCACCACGAGCCAGCGGCTCGTGAAGGTCCCGGCCCCGAGCGCGCGGCGCGGGCCGCGGGCCCGGTCGACCAGGTGCCGTCGGCGTGCCAGCACAGCCGCGGCGCGCGCCCCGCGCGGGCCAGGTCGCGCGCCAGCGCCGGCAGCGCGACGGCCGCGCCGGCGAGCGCCCACGCGGGCGGCAGCGCGAGCAGGCCCGCGGCCGCCGCCGCGTAGGCCGCGGCCACGCCCGCGCTGCAGCGCGCGCGAGCGCCGCGCGTCACAGACCAGCGCGCTGTCGAATGCGGCTGACGGCGTCGGCAAGCTGGGGATCCTCGGCCGCGGCACGGCCGGTGAGCAGGGCGTAGAGCTCCGGGTCGGGGAGCTCGAGCAGGCGCTCGAACCCGGCCCGTGTCGCGGCGGGCGCCGCCTCGTAGTCCGCCTCCAGGAAACGACCGAGGAGCTCGTCGAGCTCCTTCATGCCGCGCCGGCAGAGCCAGCGCAGGCGCGAGCGCTCGCTCACCGCCGCGCGCATCGCGGCAGCGCTCAACCGCGGCGCTCCGCGAGCAGCTTCTTGATCTCGCCGATCGCCTTGCGCCGGGTTCAGGCCCTTCGGGCAGGCGTCGGTGCAGTTGAGGATGGTATGACAGCGGTAGAGCTTGAACGGATCCTCGAGCTCGTCGAGGCGCTCGCCGGTGGCCTCGTCGCGCGAGTCCGCGATCCAGCGGTAGGCGTTGAGCAGCGTCGCCGGGCCCAGGTACTTGTCCGGGTTCCACCAGTAGCTCGGGCAGCTCGTCGTGCAGCAGGCGCACAGGATGCACTCGTAGAGCCCGTCGAGCTCCTCGCGCTCCTCCTTCGACTGCAGCCGCTCGCTGATCCGGCGGCGCCGGTGACTCCGTCTTCATCCAGGGCTGGATCGAGGCGTACTGGGCGTAGAAGTGGGTCATATCCGGCACCAGATCCTTGACCACCTCCATGCTCGGCAGCGGGTAGATGTTGATGTCGCCCTTGTAGTCCTCGATCGCGCTGATGCAGGCCAGCGTGTTGCGCCCGTTGATGTTCATCGAGCACGAGCCGCAGATGCCCTCGCGGCAGGAGCGGCGGAATGCCAGCGTCGGATCGATGTCGTTCTTGATCGCGATCATGGCGTCGAGGACCATCGGGCCGCAGCGCTCGAGATCGAGCTCGTAGGTATCGAGGCGCGGGTTCTCCCCGCTGTCGGGATCCCAGCGATAGATCCGGAAACGACGGGTGCGCTTCGCGCCCTCGGGGGCCGGGAAGGTCTTGCCCATCTCGATCCGGCTGTTCTTCGGCAGGCTGAACTTCGCCATCGCCAGTCGTCCCCTCTGCGTCGCCGGCCGCCCGCCGGGCGGCCGCATGAGCGTTCAGTACACGCGCTGCTTCGGCGGGATGACCTCGACCTCGTCGGTCAGCGTGTACATGTGCACCGGGCGGTAGTCGATCCGCGTCTCGCCGTTCTGCGGCTCGAGCCAGCACAGCGTGTGCTTCATCCAGTGGTCGTCGTCGCGCTCCGAGTAGTCCTCGCGCGCGTGCCCGCCGCGGCTCTCCTTGCGGTTGAGCGCGCCGTCGACCGTGGTCACGGCACAGCCGAGCAGGTTCTCCAGCTCCAGGGTCTCGACCAGGTCGGTGTTCCATATCAGCGAGCGATCCGACACGCGCACGTCGGCGAACGACCGATAGATCTCGTGGATGCGCTCGCTGCCCTCGCACAGCAGCTCCTCGGTGCGGAACACCGCCGCGTTCGACTGCATGGTGCGCTGCATGCGGTCGCGGATCTGCGCCGTCGGCGTGCCCCCGTCGGCGTGGCGCAGGCGATCGAATCGCTCGATGATGTGATCGCTCGCGCCGGCCTGCAGCGGTGCCTGCGCCGCACCCGGCTCGATCAGCTCGGCCGCGCGGATCGCGGCCGCGCGCCCGAACACGACGATGTCGAGCAGCGAGTTCGAGCCGAGGCGATTGGCGCCGTGGACGGAGACGCAGGCCGCCTCCCCGATCGCCATCAGGCCCGGCACCACGCGATCGGGATCGCCATCACCGAGGGTGACGACCTCGCCGCGGTGGTTGGTCTGGATCCCGCCCATGTTGTAGTGCACGGTCGGCAGCACGGGGATCGGCTCGCGGGTCACGTCGACACCGGCGAAGATGCGCGCCGACTCGGCGATCCCCGGCAGGCGCTCGTTGATCACCTCGGGCCCCAGGTGCTGCAGGTTGAGGTGGATGTGGTCGCCGTCCGCGCCGACGCCACGGCCCTCGCGGATCTCGATCGTCATCGCGCGGCTGACGACGTCGCGCGAAGCCAGGTCCTTGGCGTTGGGCGCGTAGCGTTCCATGAAGCGCTCGCCCTCGGCGTTGGTCAGGTAGCCGCCCTCGCCGCGCACGCCCTTCGGTGATCAGGCAGCCGGCACCGTAGATGCCGGTGGGGTGGAACTGGACGAACTCCATGTCCTGCAGCGGCAGGCCGGCGCGCAGGACCATGCCGTTGCCGTCGCCGGTGCAGGTGTGCGCGGAGGTGCACGAGAAGTACGTGCGCCCGTAGCCCCCCGTCGCCAGCACCACCACATGGGCGCGGAAGCGGTGCAGCGTGCCGTCGTCGAGGCTCCAGCGCGATGACGCCGCGGCAGACGCCGTCCTCGTCCATGATCAGGTCGAGCGCGAAGTGCTCGATGAAGAACTCGGCCTGGTTCTGTCAGCGCCTGCTGGTAGAGCGTGTGCAGGATCGCGTGGCCGGTACGGTCCGCGGCCGCGCAGGTGCGCTGCGCCGTGCCCTGACCGAAGTGCGTCGTCATGCCGCCGAACGGGCGCTGGTAGATGCGCCCGTCCTCGGTGCGCGAGAACGGCACGCCGTAGTGCTCGAGCTCGTAAACGGCGGCGGGCGCCTCGCGGCACATGTACTCGATGGCGTCCTGGTCACCGAGCCAGTCCGAGCCCTTGACCGTGTCGTACATGTGCCAGCGCCAGTCGTCCTCGCCCATGTTGCCGAGCGCCGCGCTCATGCCGCCCTGGGCCGCCACCGTGTGGCTGCGCGTGGGGAACACCTTGGTGATGCAGGCCGTGGACAGCCCCTTCTCGGCCATGCCGAGCGTCGCGCGCAGGCCGGCGCCGCCGGCGCCGACGACGACGACGTCGTAGGTGTGGTCGACGATGGTGTAGTCGGCGCTCATGCGGTCAGGCTCCCAGGGAGATGCGCAGCACCGCGAAGATGCCGGCGAGGGCCAGCACCACGGCGGCGAACTGGATGGCGATGATCAGCGTGATCTTCTTCCACTCGGTGGCGACGTAATCCTCGATCACCTCCTGCAGGCCGAGCACGCCGTGCCAGAACCCGACCGCCAGCACCAGCACCATCAGCCCCGCGTTGACGGGATGTGCCAGCCAGTCGACCACGGTGTAGTAGTCGGCCGTGCCCATCAGCGCGACCGAGAAGCCGAGCCACAGCAGCAGCGGCACCAGGGCGATCGCCGTGAGGCGCTGCTTCCACCAGTGATCGACGCCCTCCTTCGCCGACCCGAGGCCGCGCGCGGCGGCGAGCGGTGTGCGCAGGCTCATGGCTCAGCTCCCGTTGACCGTGAGGGCGAGCGCCCAGGTCGACACCGTGAGCGCGATCGCGGCGACGATGATCGCCCACGAGCCCCGGCGCGCCGCGTCGAGACCGTAGCCGTAGCCCGCGTCCCAGAACAGGTGTCGCACCCCGGCGCAGAGGTGGTAGTAGAGCGCGAGCGTGAAGGCGAGCAGGATCACGCGCCCGGCCCAGCTGGCCGCGAGATCGTAGGCGACGCGGTATGCCTGCGAGCCATCGGCCGCCGCCACCAGCATGGCCACCAGCAGCACCGCCCCCAGCGCCAGCGCGATCCCGGTGATCCGGTGGGTGATCGAGGTGATCGCGTTGAGCGGCAGGCGGTAGACTTGCAGGTGGGGCGAAAGCGGTCGGTCGCGGTCGGCGGCCATGGTCGGGTCTCCAGTCCGTGCGTCCACCGGCCGGCCACGCCGCGCGGGCCCGGCACAGCGACGGCCATCAGAAATCGATGCAGCGTCCCTTGCGTTCCCAGTCACCGTAGCGGGTGGGCTCCGGCCCCTTCGGCCCGCCGGTCTCGCCGGTTGCGGGCGCCGGCGGGCGCCCGTCGCGGCGACCCCGCGCAGCCTCGCCGTCTCCGGGGAAGGCGGGGCGCTCGGCTGGTGGCGTGTACTGATCGCTCAAGGCGGCGGTCCGGTCGGGCCGGTCGCCATTGTTGACGCTGCCCCCGGGATTGTCAAAACACTGCGCCGTCGTGGCGCCGGCATGGCAGCATGATACGCTGCATGGAAAGACCCTTGCCGAATCATGTGCTTGGAATGACGTTGCCGACCGCATGATGTATGATCCCTGCCGTCGTCCACTCGTGTTGCTGCGGCGCCGCCGGGCGACCGTCGGCCCGGCCCGGGCGGTCTCCTTGCCGGCCGGCGCGCAGCGTGATTCATTGTCCTCGCGGGTCGCAGCACCGCCGCGGCCCGAGCGCGCAGGGTACCCACGATGACCGCCACGCACGCCCCGAACGATGACCCGGACAACGCCGCCGCCCGCGCCGTGCTCGACGGCAGCGCCCGCTTCCCGCTGGACGACGAGGCCCTGCTCGGCGTCCACGGCGACGACGCGGCCACCTTCCTGCACGCGCAGCTGAGCAGCGACATCCGTGCGCTGGCACCGGGCGACGCCGTGCTGACGAGCTATTCCGACGCCCGCGGGCGGGTGCTCGCAGTGCCGCGCCTGCTGGCGCGCGGCGACGGTTTCCTGCTGGCGCTGCCGCGCGAGCGCCTCGAGCCGGTGCGCGCGCTGCTCGCCAGGTACGTGCTGCGCGCCGACGTCACGCTCGCCCGGGTCGATGACGGGCACGCCCGCTTCGGGGTCGCCGGCCAGAGCGCCTCGGTGGCGCTGGCGGGCATCGTCGGCGAGCTGCCCCAGCGTATCCGGGAGAGCACCGCCACCGCCGCCGGCGCCATCGTGGTGCGCCTCCAGGGCCCGCGCCCGCGCTGGCTGGTCGACGGCCCCGCTGATGCCGTGCAGCCGTTGTGCGGACGCCCTCGCCGACCACGTGCACACCGCCGCGGCGGCCGACTGGCGCCTGCTCGAGATCGAGGCGGGTATCCCCCGCGTCTACGACGCCACCGCGGGCCAGTTCGTCGCCCAGATGCTCAACCTCGACCGGCTCGGCGCGATCGACTTCCACAAGGGCTGCTACCCGGGCCAGGAGGTGATCGCGCGCACGCACTACCTCGGGCGCATCAAGCGGCGCATGTACGTGCTGCGCGTCGACGATGCCACGCCGCCGCCCCCGGGCAGCGCGATCCACGCCGGGGGCGACACGGTCGGCTCCTGCGTCGACGCCGCCGCCCACCCCGAGGGCGGCTGCCTCGCCCTGGCGGTGCTGCGCGTCGAATCGGCCGAGGCCGCCCTCACTGTGGGCACGCCCGGCGGCGCATCGGCCCGCGCCTCGCCGCCGCCGTACGCGCTCGAGGAAGCCGCCTGAATGAAGCGCGTCTACACGGGCGAGAACGTCTTCGACGCCCAGCTCGTGCGCGACCGCCTCGAGCAGGCCGGGATCGCGGCCGCGGTCCACGGCACCATGCTCGCCGGCGCCGTCGGCGAGCTGCCCGCCGATACCCGCCCCTCGGTGTGGATCGAGGACACGGATCTCTACGAGCACGCGCGCCAGGTCGTGCGGGCCTTCGAGACGGCGCCCGCCGGCGGCGACGACTGGACCTGCCCGGCCTGCGGCGAGTCCAACGGGCCCGCGTTCGAGGCCTGCTGGCACTGCGGCGCGGAGCCGTCGCACGCGCGACCGCCCCGATTGCCGGCGGCCGCGCCGTCGGGTACATCGAACCGCAGCAGTCACCGTAGGCCGGTTTCGGCTGGCGCCGGGCGCCGGCCCGACGCCGGCGTCGGCCTTGCGGCCGAAACCGGCCTACGACTGGTAGGACGCGCAGCTTGCTCGCGAACGGGGACTGGCGTGTGCCGCCGCTGGCCGCGAACGACCGTGCGTGGTCTCTCGCCAAGGACGCAGAGAACGCCAAGATCGCAAAGAACTGGAGAGGACGGGGGCACGGGTTGCCCTCGCGGCCGCATTGGCAGGCAGGAGCGCCGTGCCGACGACCGTTACGGGGCGTGGGTCCCCGCCTCCTCCAGGAAGCGCCGCACGCGCGCCTCGATCGCCGCCGCGGGGTCGGCGTCGCCGTGGTGCCACTCGACGTCGGGCGTGCCGCGCAGCCAGGTGAGCTGGCGCTTGGCCAGTTGCCGCGTGGCGATGACGCCGCGCTCGGCCATCGTGGCCGCGTCGATCTCGCCGGCGAGGTGCGCCCACGCCTGGCGGTAGCCCACCGCGCGCATGGAGGGCAGGTCGCGGTGCATGTCGGGCCGCTGCATGAGCGCCTCGACCTCCTCCAGGAGGCCGGCGTCGAGCATGGCGTGGAAGCGTTGCTCGATGCGCGCGTGCAGCAGCGCACGATCGCCGGGCGCGATCGCCAGGCGCAGCACGTGTCGGGCAACGCCTGGTCCGCGGCGGCGCGGAAGCCGCTGATCGGCCTGCCGCTGATGCGATGGACCTCGAGCGCGCGCTGGATGCGCTGCGGATCGTGCGGGTGGATGCGCGCCGCGGCCTCCGGGTCGAGCGCCGCGAGCTCCGCGTGCAGCGCGTCCAGGCCACGCGTGCGCGCCTCCTCGGCGAGCGCCGCGCGCACCCCGGCGTCCGCCGGCGGCAACGGGCCCAGGCCCTCGGCCAGCGCCCGGAAGTACAGCATCGTGCCGCCCACGAGCAGCGGCACGCGTCCGCGGGCCCGGATCGCGGCCATCGCCGCGCGTGCGTCGTCGCGGAAACGCCCGGCCGAATACGCCTCCTCCGGCTCGGCGATGTCGATCAGCCGGTGCGGTGCGCGCCGCAGCGTAGCCGCGTCCGGCTTCGCCGTGCCGATGTCGAGGCCGCGGTAGACCAGCGCGGAGTCGACGCTGACGATCTCGAGCGGCAGGCGCTCGACCAGATGCACCGCCAGATCGGTCTTGCCCGAGGCGGTCGGCCCCATGAGGAAGACCACCGGCGGCCGTTGCCCGCCGGCGCTCATCGACCGCGCATGAACAGCCGGTCGAGGTCCTGCATGCCGAGCTGGATCCAGGTGGGCCGGCCGTGGTTGCACTGGTCACTGCGCTCGGTCTGCTCCATTGCCCGCAGCAGGGCGTCCATCTCGGCACGCGTCAGCGTGCGCCCGGCGCGCACGGAGCCGTGGCAGGCCATGGTCGAGAGCACGCGGTTGCGTGCCTCGTCGAGGCGCGTGCTGTCGCCGAGCGCCGCCAGGTCGGAGAGCACGTCGTGCACCAGGGCGGCGGCATCGGCGTCGGCGAGCAGGGCCGGCACCTGGCGCACCTGCAGGCGCTCGGGGCCGGCGCGGTCGACCTCGAAGCCGAGCGCCGCGAAGCCGTCCGCGTGGGTCTCGGCGACCTCGGCCTCGGCCGCGGACACCTCGAGCGTCACCGGCACCAGCAGCGGTTGCGCCCGGATCGGGCCCTCGGCCTCGGCCGCCTTGAGGCGCTCGTATGTGACCCGCTCGTGGGCGGCGTGCATGTCGACCAGTACGAGGCCCTGTTCGTTCTCGGCGACGATGTAGACGTCGCGGATCTGCGCGCGGGCGAAACCGAGCGGCGGGATCTCCGCCTGCGTGGCCGGCGCCGGTTCCGCTGCGGGTGCCGCACCGCGCGCGGGCAGGCCCGCGTGCAGCGCGGCGTAGCCCTCGACGGCCTCGCCCACGGCCAGCCCCATGGGCTGCTGCTGGGCGGTGCGTGCAGCGCCGCGCGCGGCGCTACCCGCGCCCGTGCCTGCGTGCGCCTCCGGCGCGGCGACCGGCGCGCCCGCGCGGCCGGCGGCGAGCGCCTCCTGCAGCGTGGTGCGCAGGAACTCGTGCACCAGACGGCTGTCGCGGAAACGCACCTCGGCCTTGGTGGGGTGCACGTTCACGTCCACCTGGGCCGGGTCGACCGTCAGGTAGAGCACGAACGCCGGGTGGCGGCCGTGGTAGAGCACGTCGGCGTAGGCCTGGCGCACGGCATGCGTGACCACGCGGTCGCGCACGGCGCGGCCGTTGACGTAGAACTCCTGCTGGTCGGCCTGCGCGCGCGAGAACGTCGGCTGCGCGACCCAGCCGGCGAGGTGGAGCCCGGCCCCGTCCTGCTCGACGCGCAGCGCGTGCTCGAGGACGCCTCCCCGAGCACGGCCGCGACCCGGCGCTGCGCGTCCGCGGAGCCCGTCGCGCGCGGCCAGTGGGCCACCCCGCGGCCATTGTGCGCGAGCCGGAGCTCGACCCCGAAGTGCCCCAGTGCCAGGCGCCGGACCATGCGCTCGACGTGGCCGAACTCGGTGCGCTCGGTGCGCAGGAAGCGCCGGCGCGCGGGCGTGTTGTGGAACAGGTCGCGCACCTCGACCGTCGTGCCGCGCGGGTGCGCCGCCGGCGCGACCGTGCCGTCGGCCTCGACCGCGGTGGCGTGGTCCGCGTCCGCGCTCGCGGAGACGAGCCGCAGCCGCGCGACCGAGGCGATGCTCGGCAGCGCCTCGCCGCGAAAGCCGAGGCTGGCGACATGCTCGAGGTCGTCGAGCGAGGCGATCTTGCTGGTGGCGTGGCGCTCGAGCGCGAGCGGGAGCTCGTCGGCGGGGATGCCGGCGCCGTCGTCGCGCACCCGGATCAGGCGCGCGCCGCCCTGCTCCACCTCGATCTCGACCCGGTGGGCGCCGGCGTCGAGGCTGTTCTCGACCAGCTCCTTGACCACGGATGCCGGCCGCTCGACCACCTCGCCGGCGGCGATCTGGTTGACCAGCGTCTCGGGCAGCGCACGGATCGGCATGGGTCCATCCTACGACCCTGCCTCGCGCCGGGGAAGGCGGCGGACGGACACGCCGCAAAGGAACCGCGAATGGACGCGAATGTTCGCGAATGGCGCGGCGGAACAGCGCGGACCGCGGAGCTTCGCTGTACGGCGGCAGGGGGCCGACGCGCAAGCATCCGAAGCCACAAAATGAACACGAAACAGGTCCGGGAGCTAACCGGCGGTCGGGGCATCCCGAAACCGCGGTGACTTGGGCTACCGACTCGATCCCGGGTGCCACGGCTCCATTTTGTGGTTCATTCCGGACCGCTCCCGACCCGCTGGTGCGCCAGCGGAGCTCCACTCCGATGAAGCCGACTCACTGGACCATTCGCGAACATTCGCGTCCATTCGCGGTTCGCTTTATGTGCCGTCATCCGGCACGGCGGTCCGGGTCGATGTCAGCCGCTCGAGGCGCGGTTCCGGGCGTAGATGCGGGTGCCGGGGGGTGCCTTGCGCTCGAAGTAGCGCTGGATGCCGTCGCGGATGGCGCGCGCGAGCGCCTGCTGGTGACTGTCGCGGCGCAGCTCGGCCTCTTCCTGCGGATTCGAGATGAACGCGGTCTCGACCAGGATCGAGGGGATGTCCGGCGACTTGAGCACGACGAAGCCGGCCTGCTGCACGCTGTGCTTGTGCAGGTCGTTGACGTCGCCGATCTCGGCGAGCACGTGCTCGCCGACGTTCAGGCTCGACTCGATGGTCGCCGTCTGCGACAGGTCGAGCAGCACGGAGGCCACCATCTCGTCCTTGTCGTCGAGCGTGACGCCGCCGATCAGGTCGGCCGAGTTCTCGCGGTCGGCGAGCCACTTGGCCGCCTCCGAGGAGGCGCCGTTGAGCGACAGCGCGTAGACCGACGAGCCGCGGGCGCGCCCATCGCGGAAGGCATCCGCGTGCAGCGATATGAACATGTCCGCGCGCGCGGCGCGCGCACGCGCGATGCGCTCGCGCAGCGACAGGTAGACGTCGCGCTCGCGCGTCATCACCGGCTTGTAGCCCGGCGTGCGCTCGAGCAGGTCATGCAGGCGCCGCCCGATGTCGAGCACGATGTCCTTCTCGTGGGTGCCGCGGCGCCCGATCGCGCCCGGATCCTTGCCGCCATGGCCGGGGTCGATCGCGATGATGAGGTCGCGCGGGCTCCCCGCGCCCGGCTGGCCCGCACCGGCCTCGGCCGTGGCCGTGCCCGGTGCGATGACGTCGACCACCAGCCGGTGACCGTACTGCGCCGCCGGCTCCAGCAGGAAGCTCTTGGGCCGGCCCGCTCGGGCCAGGTCGAGCACCACCCGCAGGTCGTTGCCGTCGCGCGGGGCGCTGCGGATCCGGCGGATCAGGCTCGAGCCGGGCGCCGCCGATGGCAGCGACTCGACCAGATCCACGTCCTCGATGTCGATGACCACGCGCTGCGGGTCGCTCAGCGTGAACACCTGGTGCCGGACCGGCGCGCCGAGCTCGAACACCAGGCGCGAGCGTTCGTCGGTGGCGGACATCCGCAGTCCGGTCAGGCGGGTCTCCTCGGCGCCCGCTGCGGGCACGGGTCCCAGCGCGGCGGCCAGCAGCGCCGCCGCGGCCAGCACCCGGGCCACGGGCCACGGGCGGCGCCGGGCTGGCTGGAATCGGGTGTGACGTGGCTGCACGCTCGACCTCCCGCGGGACCCGAGGCACGGGCCATCGCCCGCAAGTGTGCGCCATATTTCCGCGAGGTCAAGTACTTTTTTCAGCCCACAGAGCCAGATACACGCGTAACCTCAAGTCTGACTCAAGTCATGTTCGGGGGCCTATCGGCCGCACGGCAGCTGACCCGGCGGCCGCGGCCGGCGTAGTCGATGCGCACCACGTGGTCGAGTGGCGGCAAGCGGTCGCCGCCCCGCTCCGGCCACTCCACCAGCCAGACCGCGTCCGGCGTCGCCAGCTCCCGCGCGCCGATGAGCTCGAGCTCCTCGGGATCCGCGAGCCGGTAGAGATCGAGGTGGTGCACCGTCATGGCCGCGAGCGGGTAGCTCTCGATCGAGCGTATAGGTCGGGCTGCGCACCGGCCCCGCGTGGCCCGAGCGCGGCCAGCGCCGCGCGCACGAGGGTGGTCTTGCCCGCCCCAGGGGCCCCTCGAGACCGATCACGCGTGGCGGCGCGAGCGTCGCCGCGAGCCGCTGCCCCAGCGCGTCCATGGCAGCGGGGTCGGCCACCTCCCACTCAGCCATCGCGCCCGCCCCGCGCGCGTGCCAGCGGCGCCATCAGGTCCCCCGGCAGCAGGCCGGGCGCACCGGTCGCCGCCGCCGCGCGCTCGGCGGCCGTGGCGTGCAGCCACAGCCCGCAGTCCGCGGCCAGCGCCGGCGCAAGGCCCTGGGCCAGCAATGCCCCGACGATGCCCGTGAGCACGTCCCCCATGCCGCCGGCCGCCATCGCGGGCCGCGCCCCCGGCAGCAGGCGCGTAACGCCCGCCGGCGCAGCGGCCAGCGTGCCCGCCCCCTTGAGCACCACCGTGGCGCCGTAGCGCTCGACCAGCGCCGCGAGCGCCGCGAACCGGTCGGCCTGCACCGTGGCGGCATCCTGCCCGAGCATGCGCCCGGCCTCGCCCGGGTGCGGCGTCAGCGCGGCGCCGGAGAGATCCGCATGCGCCGCCCGCGGCAGCAGGTTGAGCGCGTCGGCGTCGAGCACGCGCGCCGCGGGCGCCGCGCCCAGCACGGTATCCAGCGCGGCCTCGCCCCACCCCCTGCCGGCCCAGCCCGGGGCCGATCGCGACCGCGTCGGCGCGCGCCAGCAGCGGCGCCAGCTCGCGCGCCGGATCGGCGACCGGGTGCGCCATCAGCTCGGGGCGCGCCGCCGCCAGCGCGGCCACGTGCTCCGGGCGCGTCGCCACGCTCACCAGGCCCGCGCCGCCGCGCAGGGCCGCCTCGCCCGCCAGGCGCGCGGCCCCCGCGAGCCCGTGGTCGCCGCCGACCACCAGCAGGTGGCCCGCGTCCCCCTGTGGGCGGCGGGTCGACGCGCGGGCAGCCGCGCGCGCACCCACGCCTCGTCGACCGTGGTGACCACGGGCCCGCTGTCCGCGTACACGTCCGCGCGGGACGGCGAGGCGGTCGAGAAACACCGCGCCGCTGTGGTCCGGCGCGGCGCCGGTGTACAGCCCGCGCTTGGCGCCGATGAAGGTGACCGTGGCCGCGGCCCGGACCGCCGTGCCGAGGACCGCGCCGGTATCCGCGGCGAGCCCGGAGGGGATGTCGAGCGCCAGCACCGGGCGGCCCGAGGCGTTGATGGCCTCGATCGCCGCGCCGATGGCGCCGCGCACCGGCCGGTCCAGGCCCGTGCCGAGGAGCGCGTCGACGACGACGTCCGCCCGTGCCGGGTCGACGGCGTCGAGCGCCTCGGCGCCACCCCCGGCCGCCTGCCAGTCCGCCCAGGCACGGCCCGCGGCGTCCGCGCGGTCGGCCGGCGCGTCCTTGAGCGCCACGCGCGCCTCGAGGCCGGCGGCCCGCGCCAGGCGTGCGAGCACCAGGCCGTCGCCGCCGTTGTTGCCGCCGCCGGCATCAGACCGCGAGCCGGCGCGCCGCGGGCCAGCGCAGGCGCAACAGCCGGAACGCGGCCGCCGCGGCGCGCTCCATGAGCGCGTAGCCGTCGATGCCGCAGTCCTCGATCGCGCGCCGGTCGAGCTCGCGCACCTGGGCCGCGGTGTAGAGGCTGGCGGGCGCCACGGTCGTCAACGGCCTCAGCGCCAGGCCGGCGTCAGTGCAGCCGCCCGCAGGGTGTCGGCGAGCGCCGCGCCGACGCGCTCGGAGAAGCGCTCGAGCAGATCGCGCCGCGGCGTGAAGTCCACGATGCGCTCGGCCCCGACGACCTCGCGCGCCACGTACGACGCCGATGCCAGGTCATCGACCAGGCCCTTCTCGACGGCCTGCTTGCCGGTCCACACGAGCCCGGAGAACAGCTCCGGATCGGCGCCGGCGAGGCGCTCGCCGCGACCCTCGCGCACCGCGGCGATGAACTGCGCGTGGATGGCGTCGACCATGCGCTCGATGTGCGCCACCTCCTCGCGCTCCTGCGGCAGGAACGGGTCGAGCATCGCCTTGTTGTCGCCCGCGGTGATCATGCGCCGCGTGACCCCGAGCTTGTCCATCGCGCCGACGAAGCCGAAGCTGGCGAAGCGCACGCCGATCGAGCCGACCATGCTGGCCCGGTTCGCGTAGATGCGGTCGGCGGCGGCGGCGATGTAGTAGCCGCCCGAGGCGCACAGGTCGGTGGCGACCGCGTACACCGGGGTGTCGGGGTGCTGCGCGCGCAGGCGCCGGATCTCGTCGTAGACCAGCCCGGCCTGGACGGGGCTGCCGCCGGGGCTGTTGATGCGCACGATGACGGCGCGCGTGCCCTCGCTCTCGAAGGCGTTGCGCAGGCCCGTGACCAGGCGGTCGGCGTTGGCGTCGCTCGAGGCCGCGATCATCCCCTCGACCTCGACCAGGGCCGTGTGCGGCCCCTCGGCGTCGCGCCCGCCACCGACCAGCGGGCCGACGTTGAGCACCGCGAACAGCACCGCGAACAGGTAGAGCAGCACCAGCGACTTGAACAGGATGCCCCAGCGCCGCGCGCGGCGCTGCTCCGCCAGGCTGGCGGCGGCCAGGTGCCGGATGGTGTCGCGCTCCCAGTGCGGGTCGCCGCCGCGCTCGAGGTCCTCGTCGGTCTCGGCCATCCTGCAGTCTCCTCGGATCGGGTCGATATCGGGCCGCTATCAGGGGGCGGTGCGGGGCCCGCGCGCGTCCGCCACGCGTTGCCGGACGAGCCACGACGTCAGCTCGGGCCACGCGTCGATCACCGCCCGCGGGCCCGCGGCGGCGATGCGCTCGCGCGCGTGCACGCCCCAGGACACGGCCACCGCCGGGACGCCGGCGTGGCGCGCCATCTCCAGATCGAAGAGCGTATCACCGACCATCAGGGCCGCGCCCGGCTCCACGTCGAGCTCCGCGAGCAGCTCGCAGGCGCGGGCCGTCACGCGCGCGCCCCCACGGCGGACTCGAGCTCGTCCGGCAGCGGGCTCTCGACCACGACCGGGCCTTGCGCACCCGGGAAGCCCAGGCGGCTGGCGTGCAGCCACAGGCGCGGCGCGGCGCGGCCGATGGCCCGGCGCTCGGCGCCGGGATCGCCGTACTTGCGGTCGCCCGCGACCGGGTACCCGAGGTGCGCCGCGTGCACGCGGATCTGGTGGGTGCGCCCGGTCTCGATGCGGACCTCGACCAGGGTGAGGCCCTGGCCGGCGCGCAGGTGGCGGAAGTGGCTGCATGCGGCGCGGCCCGCCGGGTCCACGCGCACCATGCGCTCGCCGGACTGCAGCACGTCGCGCCGCAGGGGCGCGTCGACCGTGGCCTCGGGTCCCGGCCAGGTGCCGACGAGCAGCGCGCGATAGGTCTTCTCGAGCTCGCCGCGGCGCAACGCCTCCTGGAGGCGACGCAGCGCCGGGCGTCCCTTGGCCAGCAGCAGGCAGCCGGAGGTGTCACGGTCCAGGCGGTGCACCAGCTCGAGGCGGCCGATGTCCGGGCGCAGCGTGCGCAGGCCGTCGACGACGCCACCGCCCAGGCCCGTGCCGGCGTGCACGGCCAGGCCGGCCGGCTTGTCGATGACCAGGGCATCGGCGTCCTCGTAGAGCACGGCATCGCGCAGGCGCCCGAGCAGGTGCGCCGGCAACGCCCCGTCGGCGTAGCGTTCGGCGCGCACGGGCGGGATGCGCACGCGATCCCCGCTCGCCAGGCGGCGCGCCGGCCGCGCCCGCCCGCCGTTGACGCGCACCTCGCCGCGGCGCAGCAGCCGGTAGATGCGCGTGCGCGGGACCCCCCGGAGCTCGCGCAGGAGGAAGTTGTCGATGCGCTGGCCGTCGGCGTCGGCCCCCACCTCGACGGTGCGCACCCGGCCCTTGTCGCCGCCCGCGGCCGCGTTCATGCGCGCCGTGCACGCCCGGCCGTCGATTGCAGCAACCCCCGGTTGCTGCTATATTGCGCTCGCGTTTTTTGCCCGCAATTCAAACGGATGCAACTCCTCGATGGTCGCCTGGCGCGGCCATCCGCGCAGGCGGCACGAACGCCCGGGAAGACGCCCGCACCGGCGGCGCCGACGCTCCCGGATTGTACCGGCCGCCCGGGGCGCAGCGGAACGGACCGTGGCGGGCGAACGCGAGATCCTCGATTCCCGGTGCGCGTGGCCGACGAACGGCCCGCGGACCGTCGAACGCAAGCGCGGCAGGCGGGCGCGAGTGCCCGGCAGGCCGCACCCGGTCGGCAGCATGCCCGATCGACGACGACATGAGGGCGCGGCGCCGAGGCGCAAGCGCTTACAACCAATGAATCGCAACGCGCGCGCAAGCCGGCGAGCCAGTCCCGCGTCGTTCCCGCCGCCAGCGGCCGGAACGCGGCTGATCGCACCCGTATCGCCCGGGCGCAGGCGGTGCACCCCCCGGTGCCCATGCCCACGGCGACCGTGCCCCGCGCCGCGTTCAACCGAACGGGTTCACCATGAAACGAATGCTGATCAACGCGACTCAGCCGGAGGAGTTGCGTGTTGCCATCGTCGATGGGCAGAGGCTGGAGAACCTCGACATCGAGCACGGTGCACGCGAGCAGAAGAAAGGTAACGTCTACAAGGGCGTCATCACCCGCATCGAGCCCAGCCTGGAGGCCGCGTTCGTCAACTATGGCGCCGATCGTCACGGCTTCCTCCCCTTCAAGGAGATCGCCCGCTCCTACCTGAACGGCGCCAGGGCCGATGGCGGGCGCGCGTCCGTGAAGGAAGCGCTGCGCGACGGCCAGGAGATCGTCGTCCAGGTGGAGAAGGAGGAGCGCGGCAACAAGGGCGCCGCGCTCACCACCTACATCAGCCTCGCCGGGCGCTATCTCGTGCTGATGCCGAACAACCCGCGCGCCGGCGGCGTATCGCGGCGCATCGAGGGCGAGGATCGCGCCGAGGTGCGCGAGGCGATCAGCCAGCTCGAGGTGCCCGAGGGCATGGGCACGATCGTGCGCACGGCCGGCGTCGGCCGCTCCGCCGAGGAGCTGCAGTGGGATCTCGACTACCAGGCCGAGATCTGGAAGGCGATTCAGAAGGCCGCCGACGAGCGCAGAGTGCCCCCTTCCTGGTCTACCAGGAGAGCAACGTGATCATCCGCGCGCTGCGCGACTACTTCCGCAGTGACATCGGCGTGATCCAGATCGACGAACCGGTCATCTTCGAGCAGGCCCGCGAGTTCATCGAGCAGACCATGCCCCAGAATCTGCGCAAGCTGAAGCTCTACCAGGACCAGGTACCGCTGTTCACGCGCTTCCAGATCGAGCACCAGATCGAGACCGCCTTCCAGCGCGAGGTCAACCTGCCCTCGGGCGGCGGACTCGCGATCGACCATACCGAGGCCCTGATCTCGATCGACATCAACTCGGCGCGCTCGACCAAGGGCGCGGACATCGAGGAGACGGCCTTCCACACGAACCTGGAGGCCGCCGACGAGATCGCGCGCCAGCTGCGCCTGCGCGACATCGGCGGGCTCATCGTGGTCGATTTCATCGACATGATGAGCAACAAGCACCAGCGCGAGGTCGAGCAGCGCCTGCGCGAGGCCGTCAAGATGGATCGCGCGCGCGTCCAGATCGGGCGCATCTCGCGTTTCGGGCTGCTGGAGATGTCGCGCCAGCGCCTGCAGCCTTCCCTGGGGGAATCCGCCTCGGTCACCTGCCCGCGCTGCCTCGGCCACGGGACCATCCGCAGCCTGGGCTCGCTGTCGCTCACCATCCTGCGGGTCGTCAGCGAGGAGGCCATGAAGGACGGCACGGAGCGCGTGATCGCGAACGTGCCCGTGCAGGTGGCCACCTACCTGCTCAACGAGAAGCGCGAGCAGCTCAACCGGATGGAGTCGCAGAATGATGTCCACATCCTGGTGATCCCGGACCCGTCGCTGGAGACGCCGCACTATCGCGTCGAGCGCGTGCGCAAGGCGGACAGCGAGCACGAGTCGCACAGCCAGCGCAGCTACGAGCTCGCCGGCGAGAGCGGCGCCAGCGAATACGAGTCCCCGACCAGCGACGAGCCCGCGCCCGCGGAAGAGCCGGCCGTCAAGGCGGTTCGGCCCAGCGGTCCGGCACCGCAGCCGCAGCGCGCGGAAGCGGAGCCGCCGGCCGCACCCGCCGGCCCGCGTCCGGGCCTGCTCGCGCGCATCACCCAGGCACTGTTCCCGGTCAGCGGGACCGACCACGCGGGCGCTGCGGAGCCCGCGTCGGCGGAGCAGCCCGAGACTGGGCGCGCGGGCCCGGGCCGAGAGAAGTCGGCCCCGGCGGCAGCCGCAACGACAGCGACGACGAGCATGGCCCGTGGCCGCGCAGCCGCGGCGGGCGCAACCGCCGCGGGGGCCAGGGCAGGGCCAGGGCCGCGGCGGCGGCCGCGACGAGGGCGGCAAGGACGCGGGCGCGCCGGCGAAACCCAGCGGCAACACCGGCAGCGACACCCGCCGCTCCGCGAAGTCCGGGGACACCACCGGCGCCGGCCGCGCCGACGAGCGCACCCGGCACCGGGGGCACCGGCGGCGCCTCCTCCGGTCGTGACGGTGACAAGGCCGCGGGCGGCGACACCGGCGGCGAAGGGGCCGAGGGCCAGTCGAAGGCACGCTCGCGCGGACGCTCGCGCCGGGGGGCCGTCGCCGCGGGGGCCGCCGCGGCAGTGGCGACAGCAGCGCCACGAACGCCAGCCAGGCCGCCGCGACCGGCGGCTCCGACGAGGCCGCGTCCGCATCCGCCAATGTGACCGCGCCGTCCGCCACCGGGCAGGATCTCTTGCCGGCCCGGCGAGGACCCCAGCGGCCGCGCGGGCGGCGGCGGCCAGCCGCCCACGGACGTGCCGACACGCCGGCGCCGCCCGCGCCCGCGAGTACCACCCACGCGACCGAAGCCGACGACGAGTCCGGCGTGTCGCCACGCCAGCCCAGCGACTTCGTGGGGGGCGTCAAGTCACTTGCCGAGCGCGAGGCCGAAGACGCCCCATCGGACCCCGCCCCTTCATCGGCTGCGCCCGACCCGTCCCGCGCGACCGACGACCGCGGCGACGATACGACCGACGCCGATCCGGCGTCGGACGATCGCGACGCCCAGGCCCGGGGCAATCGCTGACGCGCACGTCGCGGCCACGCATCACCTGCATGCCCTGCCCGCGCCGGTTGCGGTGGCGGGCGGCATGCCATGCTCGTAGCAGGAACTGATCAGACCTTTCACGGGCAGACGCCCGATTTCGCGCACCGTCACGGGGGTTCATCTTGGCTAAGAAGAACGTCTTCATCGTCGGCCTGAACGACTTCAACCTGACCATGCTGCGACACCTGCGCGGCGCCGAGAACTACGAGTTCCACGGCCTGCTCACGCCCGAGGAGGTCTACGACACCGAGGTCTTCCCCATCGCGGACATGATCCGCCGCGCCTCGGAGCAGCTCGAGGCCTTCGACCGCTCCATCGACGGCCTGCCGGGCTACATGGATTTCCCGGTTTCGACCATGTTGCCGATCCTGTGCGAGAAGTTCGGCACCGCGAGCGTGAGCCTGGAAGCGCTGCTCAAGTGCGAGCACAAGTACTGGAGCCGCGTCGTCCAGCAGGAGGCCATCCCGGAGCACATCCCGGGGTTCAAGGCCTTTGACCCGTTCGACGACGATGCGCTGCAGAAGATCGGGCTCGGCTTCCCGTTCTTCGTCAAGCCGATCAAGTCATCCGGCTCTCGGCTCGGGTTCCGCATCGACAAACCCGAGGATTTCGCCGAGGCGATCGCGCGTTTCCGCGAGGAGATCAACCTGATCGCCGAGCCCTTCGACTACATCCTCGACCAGGCCGAGATGCCCGCCGACGTCCGCGCAGGTCGGCGGTCACTACTGCGTGGCCGAGGAGATCATCGGCGGACGCCAGTGCACCGTCGAGGGCTACGTGTACGATGGCGAGGTCGTGAGCTACGGTATCGTCGACTCGATCCGCTATCCACAGGTGCTGAGTTTCTTCCGTTACCAGTACCCGTCGCGCCTGCCGAAGCGAGTGCAGCGGCGGATGGAGAAGCTGACCGACCGCATCATGAGCCATGTCGGCTACGACAATTCGGCGTTCAATATCGAGTATTTCTGGGACGAACAGCTCGACAAGGTGTGGCTGCTTGAGATCAACACGCGGATCTCGCAGTCGCACAGCGACATCTTCGAGAAGGTCGACGGCGTCAGCAACCAGCAGGTCACCGTCGATCTTGCGCTCGGCCGCAAACCGGACATGCCCTCGGGCGAGGGGCAGTACCCGCTCGCCGCGAAGTTCTTCCACCGCGTGTTCCACGGGGATGCCCGCGTGGCGCGTGTGCCGACGCGCGAGGAGATCGACGGCGGTCGAGAACGAATCCCCGGCACGCTGCATCGCTGCCCCAGGTGCACGAGGGCATGTGGCTCTCCGAGCTGCTCGAGCAGGACAGCTACAGCTACGTGCTCGCGCAGGTGTACATCGGGCGCCAGCACCAGGAGGACGCTGCTGCAGCAACTACCAGAGCGACTCATCGATGCTGCCGCTTCGAGCTCGAGCAGATCCACGTCGCGCGCACAGTCGAGCACCGCCTCCAGTTGACCCGCGCACGCAGCTGCCATTGCGCTACCGCTGCCGGCGCATGTCATTGGCGACGGCGGTTTTTCATGACAATGAACTGTGCCCCTTACTGGAGTCGCGATTCCGATGAAGGTAGTAACCGATTTTCCGCACGAGGTCTTTGAAGAAGAGACCTGGATGACACTGGCCGACGGTCGCCGGATTGCTTTGCGTATCTGGCGCCCCCTCGACGCCGATCCCGTTCCGGCGATCCTCGAGTACCTGCCCTACCGCAAGCGCGAGCTGACCGCCGATCGCGACGTGCCCATGCACACCTACTTCGCCGGCCACGGCTATGCCTGCGTGCGCGTCGACATCCGCGGCAGCGGCGAATCCGACGGCGTGCTCGAGGACGAGTACCTGCAGCAGGAGCTCGACGACGGCGTCGAGATCCTGCGCTGGATCGCGGAGCAGCCCTGGTGCACCGGCCGAGTCGGCATGATCGGCATCTCCTGGGGCGGCTTCAACGGCCTGCAGATCGCGGCGCTGCAGCCGCCCGAGCTGCAGGCGGTGATCACCCTGTGCTCCACCGATGACCGCTACGCCGACGACGTGCACCACATGGGCGGCTGCATGCTCGGTGACAACCTCTCCTGGGCGTCGACCATGTTCGACCAGAACGCCTGCCCGCCGGACCCGCAGCTGGTGGGCGAGCGCTGGCGCGACATGTGGCTGGAGCGCCTCGAGGGCAGCGGGCTGTGGCTCGCCACGTGGCTCGAGCACCAGCGCCGCGACGAGTACTGGAAGCACGGTTCGGTGTGCGAGGACTACAGCGCCGTGCCCGGTCTTCGCGGTCAGCGGCTGGGCCGACGGCTACTGCAACGCCGTCTTCCGCCTGCTCGCCGGCCTGCAGGTGCCGCGCAAGGGCCTGGTCGGCCCCTGGGCGCACAAGTACCCGCATCTGGGCGAGCCGGGCCCGGCCATCGGCTTCCTGCAGGAGATGCGCTGCGCTGGTGGGACCACTGGCTCAAGGGCCGCGACACCGGGATCATGGACGAGCCGATGCTGCGCGTGTGGATGCAGGACAGCGTGCCGCCGAGCGCGCGCTACCAGGTGCGCCCGGGGCGCTGGGTCACCGAGGACGAGTGGCCGTCCGCGCGCATCGAGCACGCAGCGTTGCGGCTCGACCCACGGGCTCGGCCTGGTGCCCGGCGACGCGGCACCGCCGAGGCCGATCGCCCGGCTCGACATCCAGTCACCGCTGTTCGTGGGCCTGTATGCCGGCAAGTGGTGCTCCTACAACGCGCCGCCCGACCTGCCCCACGACCAGCGCGACGAGGACGGCGGCGCGCTGGTGTTCGAGACCGAGCGCCTGCAGGAGGCGCTCGAGATCTGCGGCCAGCCCACGGTCGAGCTCGACATCGAGGCCGATCGGCCGGTTGCCATGGTCGCGGCACGGCTGATCGACGTCGCGCCGGACGACGCCGCGACCCGGGTCTCGTACGGCGTGCTCAACCTCACGCACCGCGACAGCGACGAGGACCCGGAGCCGCTGGAGCCCGGCAAGCGCTATCGCGTCACGCTCAACCTCAAGCACATCGCGCAGCACTTCCCGGCCGGCCACTCGATCCGCCTGTCGGTCTCGACCGTGTACTGGCCGCTCGCCTGGCCCTCGCCCGAGCCCGTCAAGCTCACGATCAGCCCGGTCGAGAGCTGCCTCACGCTGCCGGTGCGCCGAGCCACGACCCGCCGAGGAGGCGGCCCTGCGTGCGTTCGACGAGCCCGAGGCCGGACCGCCGGCGAAGGTCAGTCTGGTGCAGCCGACCCAGGAGGAGTGGCGCGTCATCCGCGACCTGGCGAACGACCTGAGCACGCTGGAGGTCATCAACGACGAGGGCACCCGGCGCTTCGACGACATCGACCTCGAGGTCAGCGCACGCGTGACCGAGCGTTACACGCACGCCTACGCCAACCACGACTCCCTGCGCGGGTGGTGCGAGTGGCGGCGCACGTTCCGCCGCGGCGACTGGCAGACCACCACGATCACGCGCACGCTGCTGACCTCGGACGCCACCCACTTCCGGATCCGGGCGACGCTGGACGCCTACGAGGGCGACACCCGCGTGTTCTCGCGCACCTGGGACGAGGCGATCGCGCGCGACCTGGTCTGAGAGAAGGGCTGAGGGCGTAGGCCGGTTTCGGCCCGGCGCGCAGCGCCGGGCCGACGCCGGCATGGCGCGTGACGCACCACCCCGCCGGGACGCCCTGGGCCGATGCCGGCGTCGGCCTGCGGCCGAAGCCGGCCTACCGGGCGAAGGGCGTAGGCGAAGGCGAAGGGCGAAGGGCGAAGGGCGAAGGGCGAAGGGCGAAGGGCGTAGGCCGGTTTCGGGCCGGCGCGTGGCGCCGGGCCGACGCCGGCATCGTGCGTGACGCGCCAACCCCGGTGCAGGACCCCGGGCCCCGCGCCGGGGGTCGGCCGGCGCCGAGCCCCGCAAACAAGACGGGCCGGGGGAGCGGCCCCCCGGCCCGTCGTGACACGCCAGCGGCCGGCGCTTGCCGGCCGTCACGCCTGACCCGTTACCGGGCCGTGCCGAACGCGTTCGCGAGGCACTGCAGCGTGTTCTTGCCGTCCTGGCCGGTCATCTCGACGTACAGGTCGCGCACCCGGTAGCTGCGCTCGCGGAACGCCGCGCGCTCCTGCTCGGACAGGCGGATCATCTCCATCGACGGCTTCGCCTGCTTGATCTTCTCCAGTCGCTCCTGGTTGTACTGCTGCTGCTTCTGGTAGATGTAATCGTGCATGTTGTCGATCACGTCATCGAGCATCTGCCGGCGGTCGCTCGACAGGCCCTCGTACCAGTCGTCGTTGGCGACGACCGTGGTCGTGAACTCCTGCTGGCCGGCCCAGATCATGTACTCGCTGACCTCGTAGAACTTCATCTCCTCGATCGCGAAGATGGGGTTCACCTGGGCATCGATCTGGCCGAGCTGCAGCCCGCCGTAGACCTCGCCATACGGCATCGGGGTCGGGCTCGCGCCGAAGGCCTCGTAGGCGCCCACGAGCAGGTCCGAGGTCATGGTGCGCATCTTCACGCCCTGCATGTCCGCAGGGCTGCGGATCGGCTTCTGGGTCGTCCAGACCATCTCGCCCTCGGGGTACATCGTGAGCAGCTGCAGGCCCTTGGCCTCGAACTCCGACGCCAGGTCCTGGTAGATGCACTCGCTGTTGGACAGGACCCGCTTGTTCACCGAGTCGTCCTGCGACAGCAGGTACGGGATGTTGAACACGTTCATCTCGGGGATGAGCGAGCCCAGGTGACCGGGCGAGGCGTTGGCGATCTTGAGCACGCCCTGCCCCGTCATCACGGCGATGTCACCGGAGGTGCCCAATGTGCCGTACGGGTAGATCTGGACCGTCACCTCGCCGTTGGTGCGCTCCTGAATGCGCTTCTTGAACTCCTCGGCATAGGCGTCCTGGACGCTGCCGTCGACCTCTTCGAGCGCGAACTTCCAGGTCTCGGCCTGGACCGCCTGGCTGGCGGCCGCGAGGCCCACGGCCATGAAGACCGCCGAGAGGGTTTTCCGGGTCGCTCGGTGTTGTCATCGTTGCGTTCCGTCGTCGCTGCTCGGCATGGTCGGACGATCACGGGGTCGACGCGGCGCACCGGGCCGGATCCGGCCCCCGCGTCGCCGTCCGTGATCCATCCTATCACTGTAGATGCCTCAGCCACGACTGCAACAGGGCCCGGTGCACCCGACGGGAACAAAAAAAATATCGCCCCATTCGACAGACGCTGCCAAAAAAACCGCTCGCCGGGCGGGCGCACGCAGAAGATTTCGAGCACGCTCCCCGGCCCCGCGGCGCCGGCGTTGACACCCGCAGCGCCGTCCCCTATACCGTGTTGCACCAATGGCGACACGCGGCCCCAAACCCGCAAACCCAGTCGCACGCCGCCCGGCGCGGCCGCTCCGGTGTCCATCCAGGCCGCGGGCGGCACGCCCGCGTGCGCGCCGGCCCGCGGGCTCCAGGGCTCGCCCGGGACCACGGAGGAAGCCGCATTGACCGACGATGACCGCAGCCCCGGGCCCCTGGCGCCGCTGAAGGCGGTCGGCCGAGCCCTCGGCCGCAGCCTCCAGTTGCTCGACGCCGGCATCCGCCGCTTCGAGTGGATCGTCCTCTCCTGGGGCGTGCTGATCATGGCCGCCAACTCGATCGCCAACGTGATCGGGCGGTTCGTGTTCAACCAGAGCCTCTACTTCAGCATGGAGCTCAACCAGTTCCTGATGGTGCTGATCACCTTCATGGGCCTGGGCTACGCGTGCGCGCCAGCCACCATCCGCATGTCCGCGATCTACGACCAGTTGCCCGACGCCGGGCGCAAGGTCCTGATGATCATCATCGCCGCCGTCACCTCGGTCATCATGTTCGTGCTGGCGTATTACGCCTTCAGCTACGTCCACCGGATCTGGGAGCTGCAGAAGACCACCCCGTCACTGCGGCTGCCCCTCTGGATCACCTACGTCTGGGTCCCGCTCGGCTTCCTCATCACCGGCATCCAGTACGCGCTGACCGTGTTCCAGAACCTGCGCTCGCCCGAGGTCTACGTCTCCTACGAGAAGATCGACAGCTACGAGGAGTCCGCCGAAGATGCCGTCATGTGATCCGGCCCTCCGGGGCACGCACGCGGGGAGGTGGTCATGGGCATAGCACCGGCCATGCTCGGCCTGATGATCGTGCTGCTGCTGCTCGGCTTCCCGATGATGGTCCCCCTCATCGGGGCCGTGATGCTGGGCTTCTTCGTGTATTTCGCCGGCATGCAGCCCAACATCATGATCCAGCAGATGATCGGCGGCGTCGAGCCGGCGGCGCTGGTCGCGGTGCCGATGTTCATCTTCGCCGCCGACATCATGACCAAGGGCCATACGGCGGACCGGCTGCTCGACGCTGGTGATGCGCTGCGTCGGCCACATGCGCGGCGGCCTGCCGATCACCAGCGCGGTCAGCTGCACCGCGTTCGGCGCGATCTCCGGCTCCACCCAGGCGACGGTGGTCGCCATCGGCAGCCCCCTGCGGCCCCGGCTGCTCCAGGCCGGCTACACGCGACAGCTTCACCATGGCGCTGATCATCAACGCCAGCGACATCGCCCTGCTCATCCCGCCGAGCATCGGCATGATCGTCTACGGCGTCGTCTCCGGCACGTCGATCGGCGAGCTGTTCATCGCCGGCATCGGGCCCGGGCTCATGATCCTCGTGCTGTTCTCGGTCTACTGCTACATCTACGCTCGATGCGCAGCGACATCCCGGTCGAGCGAGCAGGCCAGCTGGGCGAGCGCCGGCGGGCGCGTGAGACGCGCGCGCTCTGGCCACTGGGCTTCCCGGTCATCATCGTCGGCGGCATCTACGGCGGCATCTTCAGCCCGACCGAGGCCGCGGCGGTCTCCGTCGCTCTACGCGCTGATCCTCGAGATGGCGGTCTTCCGCGCGCGTCAGGTCGCGCGACGTGCCCGAGATCGCCGCTGTCCACCGGGCTGATCACGGCGGTGGTCTTCATCCTGGTCGGCGCCGGCGACGGCCTTCTCCTGGGTCATCTCGTTCGCCCAGATCCCGCAGCAGGTGCTCGGCGGCATCGGCCTCGACGAGGCCGGGCCCACCATGGTCCTGGTCGCGATCGCCATCGCCTTCTTCGTCGGCTGCATGTTCGTCGATCCGATCGTCGTGATCCTCGATCCTCGACGCCGATCTTCGCCGCCATCGGTCGCCGACGTCGGCCTCGACCCGGTGCTGGTGGGCACGCTGGTCACCCTGCAGGTGGCCATCGGCTCGGCCACGCCGCCGTTCGGCTGCGACATCTTCACCGCCATCGCCATATTCCGGCGGCCGTACCTGGAGGTGATCAGGGGGACACCGCCCTTCTTCGCGCTGCTGCTGCTGGCCACGGTGCTGCTGATCATCTTCCCCCAGATCGCGCTGTTCCTGCGGGACCTGGCGTTCCGCTGAGGCTGACGGAGCCGAGAGCATGCTGACACACGGAATCGTCCGGACGAACGGGACGCGATGATGTTCAAGAGAATCCTCGTGGCCGTGGACGGGTCGGAGAACGCCGGTCGGGCAGTCGACCTGGCGATCGAGCTCGCGCAGCGCTTCGACGCGGAGTTGATCGCGCTGAGCGTCTACAAGCACCGGACCTACATGGAGAGCTCGCTGTCGCTCGTGCGCACACGCGAGGTCCCGGCGCCGCCCGACGAGGTCATGCACGGGCTGGCCAAGGAAGCCGTCGAATGGGCCGCGGAGCGCGCCCGGGCCGCCGGGCTCGCGAAGGGCAGGATCAAGACCCTCATCCGGCGCGGACCGCCCGCCCGCACGATCGTGAAGACGGCGAAGCGCTACAAGGTCGACGCGATCGTGCTGGGCACGCGCGGCCTCGGCGACGTCGAGGGCTTCTTCCAGGGCAGCGTCTCGCACAAGGTCAACGCCCTGGCCGACCGCACCTGCATCACCGTCCGCTGATCAGCCGGGACCCTGTGCCACGCAACGGATCGCGAGCTGGGAGGTACACCATGAGCCGAGCCGCCACTCGACCCGTCATCCGCCTGTTGCAGGCGAGCCTCGTGCTGGTCGTCGCCGGCCTGTACGCCGGCACGGCCCTCGCCCAGGGCACGCTCGAGCGCATCAAGGAGACTGACCGGATCGGCGTCGCGGTCGCCAACGAGCGCCCCTACGGCTACATCACGGAGGCCGGCGAGCTCTCGGGCGAGTCGCCCACGATCGCGCGCGAGATTCTCCGCCGCATCGATCCCGGCATCGAGATGCAGGGGATCTCGATGGACTGGGGCAACCTGATCCCGCGCCTGAACGACGGTGACGTCGATGTCGTCGCCGCCGGCATGTTCATCACGCCGGCCCGCTGCGAGCAGGTCGCGTTCTCGAACCCCACCTACGTCGTCGGCGAGTCCTTCCTGGTGCGCGCGGGCAATCCGCTCGACCTCGAGAGCTACGAGGACATCTCGCGCAACCCCGAGGCCCGCGTGGGCCTGGTCGCCGGTACCGTGGAGTACAACTACGCCACCAACAGCGGCATCCGGGCCAGCCAGGCGCCGCTCTACCGCGACTTCCGGCGCGCGGTGGACGCGCTCGTGGAGGGCGAGGTGGATGCCGTCGGCCTGACCTCGCTGACGGCGCGCTCACTGGCGCGCTCGACCGAGGCCGCCGACCTCGAGGCGACGCCGCAGTTCTACCCGGTGATCGACGGCGAGGAGATCAAGGGCTACGGCGCGTTCGCGTTCCGCAAGGAGGACGAGGCACTCGTCGCGGCCTTCAACCGCCACCTCGACGACTTCATCGGCAGCGAGGCCCACTGGGACGCGGTCGAGGAATTCGGCTTCGCGCCCGACATGATGCCCGACAAGACCGCCGCGGAGCTCTGCGCCGGCTGACGTCCCCCGCCCGGGCCCGCTCGCGCTCAGATCCCGTGGCGCGCACGCACGCGCGCGAGCAGCCCCTCGCTCGCCGCCTCGACCAGGTCCAGGACCTCCTCGAAGCCATTGACGCCGCCGTCGTACGGGTCGGGCACCTCGCCGCCACGCCCTGCCGCGGCGTAATCCAGAAAGAGGCCGAGCTCGGCGCGGGCGCCGGGCCCCGACAATGACTCGAGGATCGCGAGGTTGCCGCGGTCCATGGCGATCACGTAGTCGTGCCGCACGAGGTCGTCGGGCCCGACCTCGCGCGCGCGCAGGTCGGCGAGCTCGTAGCCGCGCCGCCGGGCCGCCTCCTGGGCGCGCGGGTCCGGCGCGCTGCCCACGTGGTAGCCGTGGGTCCCCGCCGAGTCCACCGCGATCGCCTGCTCCAGCCCGGCGGCCCGCAGCTGGTGCGCGGAACACCGCGTGCGCGGTGGGCGAACGGCAGATGTTGCCCATGCAGACGAACAGGACGCGGGCGGCGGGCGGGATCACTCATGGCTGGCTCCGGCTCCGCGTGGCAATGCGCCGGCTGGCCCGGGTCCCCGGGGCGGGCCACCCGAACGGCCGTAGGCGCGTTTTCGCCGGCAGGCGAACGCGCGCTGCTGGCGAGATCCCGGCTTTGCGCGCGTTCGCTGCCGCGAAAGCGCGCCTACGCGCATCCTGCGCCTCGCCCTCCGGGCTCGCCGGCCTGCAGCCGGCTCGTGCCGGATCGCTCCCGGCGATCCGGTCGAACTCCATCGGGAATCCTGGCGGAGGGGGTGGGATTCGAACCCACGGGGGTATCTCTACCCCGGCCGATTTCAAGTCGGCTGCAATCGTCCACTCTGCCACCCCTCCGGGGGCCCGGCTGCGCCCGGGCTCAAGGTGGAAATGGTAGCGCATGCGCGCGCGCGCGCACATGAAGCGGCTGTAAGTTGACGCCGGCGCCGGGACCTGCGGAGAATAGCAGCCGTCGGTTGAACCCAACCCGCGCCGCGGGATCGAACCCCGCGGGTCGGCGTTCCGTCGGAGGATTTTCGATGAGCCAGGATCGAGTCATACAGGGCAGTGCCCGCGCGGGCGAGCTCTCCACCAACAAGGTACTGCGCAATACCTACATGCTGCTGTCGCTGACGCTGCTGTTCAGCGCGCTGACGGCAGGGCTCGCGATGGTGCTCCAGGTCGGCCACATCGCCGGGCTGGTCACCCTGCTCGCGGGCTTCGGGGTCCTGTTCGCGATCCATCGTTACGCGGAAAGCACCACCGGGCTGTGGCTGACGTTCCTGTTCACCGGCCTGCTCGGCTTCTCGCTCGGGCCGATCATCAGCACCTACCTCACGGTACTGTCGAACGGCGGCGAGATCGTGATGATGGCGCTCGGCGGCACCGGCGTGATCTTCCTCGGCCTGTCCGGCTACGCGCTCACCACGAAGAAGGACTTCAGCTTCCTGCAGGGCTTCCTGATGGTCGGCATCCTGATGGCCGTGGTCGCCTCGTTCGCGACCCTGTTCTTCAACGTGCCGATGTTCTCGCTGGCCCTGTCGGGCGTGTTCGTGCTGCTGATGTCCGGCCTGATCCTGTATCAGACCAGCCAGATCATCCACGGCGGCGAGACCAACTACATCCTCGCCACCATCAGCCTCTACGTCGCGCTCTACAACCTCTTCACCAGCCTGCTGCACATCCTCGCCGTCTTCGCCGGCCAGCGTTGAGCACCGGGCTGGCACGCATCGAGGCACCCGACCCCGCCCCTCGGCGGGTTCCCTCGTCGCGGCGGAGCAAGCGTGAGCGGCGACCTGCCCGTCTGGGCACAGATCATCACCGGGCTCGCGATCCTGGCGCTGCTGTTCTTCTTCGGCCCGGCGGCCTACCGCGCGGCCAAGGAGAGCCCCAAGGGCTCGGCGAAGGACTGGCTCGGACTGGCCCTGCCGATCGGCGGGGTCGTGCTGTTCGTGATCCTGCTGATCGCCCTCGCGCGCGGCTGACGCCGCGCGCGAGGGCTCGAGGGCGAAGGGCCGAGGGCGGAGGTTCCGGGGCCGACCCGGTACGCGGCTGCTGTTCTTCTTCGGCCCGGCGGCCTACCGCGCGGCCAAGGAGAGCCCAAGGGCTCGGCGAAGGACTGGCTCGGACTGGCCCTGCCGATCGGCGGGGTCGTGCTGTTCGTGATCCTGTTGATCGCCCTCGCGCGCGGCTGACGCCGCGCGCGAGGGCTCGAGGCGAAGGGCCGAGGGCCGAGGTTCAGGGCCGTAGCCCGGATGGAGCGCCAGCGGAATCCGGGGCCAACCCGGATTCCGCCTCCGGCTCCATCCGGGCTACGACGCTTCCGCCAGGAAACGCGCGCGATGCGCGCCTTCGCCCTAGGCCCTTTCCCCTCGGCCCTTTCCCCTCGGCCCTTTCCCCTCGGCCCTTTCCCCTCGGCCCTTTCCCCTCGGCCCTTTCCCCTCGGCCCTTTCCCCTCGGCCCTCGGCCCTCAGCCCTCTTCCAGCACCTCCATCCCCCCCATGTACCCCCGCAGCGCCTCCGGCACGACGATGCTGCCATCGGCCTGCTGGTAGTTCTCGAGCAGCGCCAGCAGCGCACGGCCGACCGCGACGCCCGAGCCGTTGAGCGTGTGCAGGTACTCCGGGCGCCGCGTCTGCGGGTTGCGCCAGCGCGCGCCCATGCGCCGCGCCTGGAAGTCGAGGCAGTTCGAGCACGACGAGATCTCCCGGTAACGCCCCTGCCCCGGCAGCCACACCTCCAGGTCGTAGGTCTTGGCGGCCGCGAAGCCCAGGTCGCCGCCGCACAGCGCGACCACGCGGTAGGGCAGACCGAGGCGCTGGAGCACCGTCTCCGCGTGGCCGGTGAGCTCCTCGAGCGCGTCCCAGGAGCGCTCGGGCGCGACCACCTGCACGAGCTCGACCTTGTCGAACTGGTGCTGGCGAATCATCCCGCGCGTGTCCTTGCCGTAGGACCCCGCCTCCGAGCGGAAGCACGGCGTGTGCGCCGTGTAGCGCAGCGGCAGCGTATCCGCCTCCACGATCGACTCGCGCACGAGGTTGGTCAGCGGCACCTCGGCCGTCGGGATGAGGTAGAACGGCGTCTCGTCCTGGGTGATGAACAGGTCCTCGGCGAACTTGGGCAGCTGGCCGGTACCGCGCGCCGAGTCGCCGTGGACGAGGTACGGCACGTACATCTCGCGGTAGCCGTGCTCGCGCGTCTGCACGTCCAGCATGAACTGGGCGAGCGCGCGGTGCAGGCGCGCCATCGCCCCGGCCATGACGACGAAGCGCGAGCCCGAGATCCGCGTCGCGGTCTCGAAATCCATCCAGTCGTGCGGCGCGCCCAGGTCGACGTGGTCGCGCGGCTCGAAGTCGAACACGGGCGGCTCGCCCCAGCGCCGCAGCTCCTCGTTGTCGTCCTCGTCGGCGCCCGCCGGCACGCTCGCGTGCGGCACGTTCGGCACGCCCATCAGCAGCTCGTCGAGCTCGGCCTGCACGGACTCGAGCTCGGTCTCGGCCTGCTTGAGCTGATCGCCCAGGTCGGAGACCTCCGCCTTGAGCGGCTCGATGTCCTCGCCGCGGGACTTGGCCCGGCCGATCGACTTCGAGCGCTCGTTGCGCTCCGCCTGCAGCGACTGCGTACGCGTCTGCAGCGACTTGCGCCGCTCCTCGAGCGCGCGGAAGCGGTCGACGTCGAGCTCGAAGCCGCGCGGCGCGAGCGCGGCCGCGATCCCCTCGGGATCCTGGCGCAGGCGTTTCGGGTCCAGCATGGAGGCGTGATCTCCCTAGTCCGAATGGTTCGCGCCGGCGTCCGCCGCCGGCGCATCCGCGTCGATGTGCGCGCCCCAGTACACCACGTGGTCGGCGGCCACGTGGGCGCGCAGGGCCGCGCGGGCGGCGGCCGCCCGCGCCGGCGCATCGAAGAACTCGACCACGACCGGCAGGTCCAGCGACAGGTCGGTCCAGCGGGCCTCGTGGGATGCGCCCCGAGGCGCCGAAGCCGGAGATGCCGCGGAACACGGTCACGCCGCGTACCGGGCACTCGGTCGTGCAGGCAGCGCAGGACCGCCGCCAGCGTGCCCTCTTGCTCGCTCAGGTAGACCCGCACGATCTCGACGCCGGCCATGACTCAGCCTGCCAAATGCCGCGCGACCTGCATGCCCGCCAACGCCGCGAACACGCAGGCGGCCACGCTCACGAACATGTTCGCGGCGGCGCGCGGGCCGAGGCCCTCGGCCACCAGCTCGACGGTCTCCAGCGCGAACGTCGAGAACGTCGTGAAGGCACCGAGGAAGCCGATCAGCAGGCCGGCGCGCCAGGCCGGTCCCAGCGCCAGGCGCTCGACCAGCAGCACCGCGAGCAGGCCCATGGCGAACGAGCCGGCCACGTTCACCGCCAGCGTGCCCCAGGGGAACCCACGCCCGAGCCAGGCGTGCACCCCGTTCGCGACCCCCCAGCGCGCGAGCGCGCCCGCGGCGCCGCCGAGCGCGATGGCGACCGCGTCCAGCATGGCTAGCCGTGGCGGGCGAACGTGCAGAGGCCGTGGATCAGGCCCGCGGCACGCTCGCGCATGTCCTGGTCGACCAGCCGGCCATCCGTGTCGAACAGCTCGCCCGCCCGGGCGAGCAACAGGCTGTGCTCCGAGTACAGCCGTGTCCCCAGCGTGCGCAGGGTCGGCAGCCACGCGTACTGCGCCGAGCGGGTGCCGGCCCCGCCCGGCGTGGCGCCGCACAGCGCCACCGGCTTGCCCCGGAAGACGCGCGCGATGTCCTTGGGCGGCCGCGTCATCCAGTCGATCGCGTTCTTGAACGGACCCGGCACACCCTGGTTGTACTCCGGCGTCACCAGCACCAGGCCGTCCGCTGCCGCGACCCGGTCCTTGAGCGCCGCCACCGCGTCCGGGATCCCCTCGTCGGCCTCGACATCGCCGTCATACACCGGCACCCCGCGGGGCGTCGCCACCTCGACGTCGCACCCCTCCGGGGCCAGCTCCGCGAGCGCGTGGGCGAGGCAGGTATTGTAGGAGCCGCTGCGCAGGCTTCCCGAGAGGACGATGATCTGCATGGGGCGGCTCCGGCGTGCGGCTGGGGGAAAGGCGCGTATTATAACGGACCGGGGCGGCGGCGTCGGGCATCGCCGTGACGCGGCGCCCGCGTTCGAGCGAGCACGACGGGGCATGGACCGATGACGCACCCACGCCTGCCCGCGGTGGCACTGGCGCTCGCGGCGCTGGCCGGCTGCGCCGGCACGCCCGAGGGCCTCGAGGGCAGCTTCGCGCCGCTGGCCCCGGCCGCCGCCACCGGGAGCGACCGCGGCGCGCAGGTGCGCTGGGGCGGGACGCTGCTCGAGGTCCGGCCCGAGGCGCAGCAGACCTGCCTCGAGATCCTGTCGCGGCCGCTGTCGGACACCGGCCGCCCGGACCCCGATGGCGCCGCGGGGCGGCGCTTCCTGGCGTGCCGGCCCGGGTTCACCGACCCGGCGGCGCTGCCGGCGGAACGCCTGGTCACGGTCGCCGGCGAGCTCACCGGCTTCCGCGAGCGCCGCATCGGCGAGTACGACTACCGCTTCCCGGTGGTCACGGCCCGGAGCGTGCACCTGTGGCCGCCCGCGTCCGCGCGCGCGCCCTACCCGCCGCCGTACTGGTGGCGCGACCCCTTCTACGACCCGTTCCACCCCTACCCCTATCGGCCGTACCCCTACGGCTGGTGAGGCCCGTGGCCGGACGGGATCAGCGGAACAGCGGCACCCGGCGGCGCTTGAACGCGGGATCAACGCCATCCCGGCGACGAAGCCGCCGATGTGGGCCATGAACGCCACGCCGCCGCCCCCGCCGGCACCCGCCATCGCCTGCTGGAACAGCTGCAGGCCGAACCACAGCGCCAGCACGATCAGCGCCGGCAGGCGCACCAGCTGCGAGAAGAAGCCGAGCGGGATCAGCACCAGCACGTGCGCACGCGGGTGCAGCAGCAGGTAGGCGCCGAGCACGCCGCTGATCGCGCCGGAGGCGCCCACCATGGGTACCTGCGAGCCGGGATCCAGCGCCGCCTGCGCGAACGCCGCGGCGAGCCCGCAGACGAGGTAGAAGACCACGAACCGGGCGTGGCCCATCGCGTCCTCGACGTTGTCGGCGAAGATCCACAGGTAGAGCATGTTCCCGATCAGGTGCATCCAGCCGCCGTGCAGGAACATCGACGTGAACAGCGTCGCCGCCGCGGGCACCATGACCACGTCGGGCGGCAGGCTCGCCTGGCCGAAGAGCACCGCCGGGATCATGCCGAGCGCATACACCGCGGCCCGGCCCTCGGCCGGCGGCAGGCTGACCTGCCACAGGAACACGGCCACGCACAGCCCGAGCACGGTGTAGCTGACCACGGGCGTGCGCTCGGTCGGGTTGTCGTCCTTGAGCGGCAGCATGGGTCTCCGGCCTGGCCGTCGCGGCGCGCCGAGTATCGCGCATGCGCGCCGCGGGCGGAACAGCGCCGCCGCGGCGCACGCGAGGTCGCCCGGGGGCAGCGCGACGCGTGCAGGTCGCGCCGCGGCCGGGCCCACGATCACCGGGAGTGGCCCTCGTGCCCGGGGCGCATCCGCAGCGACGCCATGCCGGCGGCTCATGCCGGGCACCCCGACGCGCTCGGCTCGACCCGACCGTCGAGCGCCTGCCGACCGCCACCACGCCCGAGCGCCGGGCCCGCGCTGTTCCAGCTGCCGCCGCGCTCGCGCTACGACGGCGAGCACCGCGGCGATCCCCGAAACCCGCGGCGCCGGTCGGTCGAAACAATAGCGCGTGCGCAGGCGTTTCGGGCCCGTGTTTTGCTGTAAAATCCGCCGCGCGCGCGAGCGCCATCCCGAGGAAGACCGACGTGAACCGCAACACCCCCCAGGCCCTTTTGACCGCCGGCGTCACCCTGCTGACGCTTGCCGGCATGCTGATCGCGTTCGAGCGCGTCGCCGCCACGCTGGCCGCGCTCGACCCGCTCGCACGCGCCGCCGCGCTCGCGCCGGCGGAGGCCCTGGTCGTCACGCTCGCGCTGCTCGCGGCGGTCGCGCTCTGGCACGCGCCGCGCGCGCCCTGGCGGCGCCTGCTCGCCGCGGCCGCCACCGGCGCCCTCGCCGCCCTGCTGCTGGCACTGGCCGCCCCGCACTGGCTCGCGGGCGGCGGCTCACCGGTCGCCCTGCTGCGCTAGGGCCGGCCGTTCGCGGCCGGAGGCCGCTCCTACGGGCGGCATCCCCACCGCGGTGAACGAGGCCGTAGGCCGGCTTCGGCCGCAGGCCGACGCCGGCGTCGGGCCGGCGCGGGCCGCCGGCCCGGAACCGGCCTGCGCCCTCACGGCGACCGCCGCGATGGAGGCCCGACCAGGCGCAGGCGCGTTCTCCCGCAGGGAACGCGCGCAGTCGGGCCCGACGCTACCGCGCGCGCTCGCCTGGCGGCGAACGCGCGCCTGCGTTCCTCGCGGCGCGGCGGATGCCGTGACAGGGAGACTGTTCTTCCTGACAGTGCCCGCATGGAGCCCCGTGACCACCCCCTCCGAACGCAGCGCAAGGGCCGCGGCGCGCTCACGAACCCGGACGTGCGCTTCGAGGCCTGCAGCCGCGCGGCGGTCGACGACGGCTGGGGCAGCCTCGACGAGCCCCTGCCGGCGCTGGCCACCACGGTCGACGTCGACCACGCGCGCCGGGTGCTGGCCCGGAACGACTCGCCCGACGTCCCCTTCGACCGCTCGATCAATCCCTACCGCGGCTGCGAGCACGGCTGCGTCTACTGCTTCGCGCGCCCCAGCCACGCCTACTACGGCCTGTCGCCGGGCCAGGACTTCGAGACCCGGCTGCTGCGCAAGGCCGACGCCGGCGCGCGCCTCGAGGCGGAGCTGCGCCGCCCGGGCTACCGCCCGGCCCCGGTGACCCTGGGCGCGAACACGGATCCCTACCAGCCGATCGAGAAACGCTACCGCGTGACGCGCGAGATCCTCGAGGTACTCGCGGCCTACCGCCACCCGTCAGCATCGTCACCAAGGGCACGCTGGTCGAGCGCGACCTGGACCTGCTCGCGGACATGGCGTCCTGGGGCGGCGCGGCCGTCATGGTCAGCGTCACCAGCCTCGACCCCGCCATCAAGCGCACGCTGGAGCCGCGCGCGGCATCGCCGGCGCGGCGCATCGAGCTGGTGGAGCGGCTCGCGGCCGCGGGCGTCCCGGTCGGCGTGCTGGTCGCCCCCGTGATCCCCGCGCTCACCGACGACGAGCTCGAGGCCATCCTCGGGCGCGTGGCCGCGGCCGGCGCGCGCGCCGCCGGCTACGTGCTGCTGCGCCTGCCGCGCGAGGTGCGCACGCTGTTCACCGACTGGCTCGAGGCGCACTACCCGGCGCGCGCGCGGCACGTGCTCAGCCTGCTGCGCCAGGCCCACGGCGGGCCGTGCTACGACGCCGCCTTCGGCCACCGCCAGCGCGGCGCCGGACCCTACGCCGAGGTGCTCGCGCGGCGCTTCGCGCTGGCCGCGCGGCGCGCCGGCATCGACCCCGAGCGCCGCATCCCCCTGTCGAGCGAGCATTTCCGGGTGCCGCCACGCAGCGGCGACCAGCTGGGCCTGTTCGCCTGAGCGTCGGCCCGCATGGCCCACTAGAGGTACGGCGAGAACAACCAGCACACGGCGTCGCGGGCGCGCACCGGCAGCGGGCGCGCATCGACCTCGGCGAGTGTAACCGCGCGCGAGTGCGCCGCCACCGCCTCGCAATGGGCGGCCAGCGGCGCCGCCTGGTCGCTGCCGAAGAGCTCCACGGCGAGCTCGAAGTTCAGCCGCAGGCTGCGGGGATCGAGATTGGCCGAGCCCACCAGCGCGTAGTGCCCGTCGACCACGAACAGCTTCGAGTGCACGAACGGCGGCGGCTGGTAGCGGACCTCGACGCCGAACTGCAGCAGCTCCCACAGCAGGTTCTGCGTCGCCCACTGGACGTAGGGCAGGTTGCTGCGCCCGGGCAGCAGGATGCGCACGTGCACCCCGCGCAGCGCGGCGCTCTGCAGCGCCGCGAGCAGCTCCGCGGGCGGGATGAAGTACGGCGTCATGATGTCGATACGCGTGCGCGCCGCATTGACCGCGCCGGTCAGCACGGTCGCGAGGCGGCCGAGATCCTCGTTGGGGCCGTCGCTGAACGCGCGGCAGACGGCGTCCCCGGCGGCGGCGATCGGCTCCGGGGGCGCCGGATCGAGGGCCTGGCCCGTAGCGAACTGCCAGTCCTCGGCGAAGATCGTGGCCACCTGCGTGGCGACCGGCCCGGCGACGCGGAAGTGCAGGTCGACCACCCGGTGCGCATTGGCGCTGTCCTCGACCAGGTGGCGGTCGCCGATGTTCATGCCGCCGACGAACGCCTCGCCCCCGTCGACGACCAGGACCTTGCGGTGATTGCGCAGGTTCAGGTGCAGCGACGGCGGCCACAGCCCCGGGCGCATGAAGCGGGCGACCGGCACGCCCTGGCGGCGCAGCAGGCGCCCGGCCCAGGGCCAGGAATAGAGCTCGCCCAGACCATCGAGCAGCACGTGCACCTCGACACCGCGCCGGCGCGCGTCGGAGAGCGCGTCGATGAAGCGCCGCCCGGCGCGGTTGGTCTCGAAGATGTAGGTGGCAAGCCAGACGCGGTAGCGCGCACGCCCGATCGCGGCGAGCATCTCCGGGTAGGCGGCCTCGCCGTTGTGCAGCGCCTCGATGCGATTGCCGCCGAGCAGGGGCCGCACACCGATGCCCTCGGAGATGCGCGCCAGCGGCTGCCAGCGCTCGGGCAGCTCGGGGGTCGACACCACCTTCGCCACACGCTCGTACTCGCCTCGCTCGTAGCCCACGGCCAGCGCGAACGGGAAGCGGCGGCTCAGGCGCTGCGCGCGCGTGCGCACCCGGTTGATCCCGAACACGAAGTACAGCAGCGGCCCGGCGAGCGGGAACATCACGCACACCGCGATCCAGCCGAAGGCGGAGCGCGGGTCGCGCTTGTAGAGCAGCGCGTGGCCCGCACTCGCGAGCGCGAGCAGCGGGATCAGCGCGAGCACGATCGTGTAGAGCAGCGTCAGCATCGGCTCCGGCGCGGCACCGCGATGCCCGCAGCGTACCAGCCCGGGGCCGCGGCGGCCCGGCGCACGCTGGTACCATTGCCCCATGGTCGCCGAGGCACACGCGGGGTCACCGGACTGGGCGCAGCTCGCCGCCGACATCCGCACGTGGGGGCGCGAGCTGGGTTTCCGCTCGGTCGGCATCGCCGATACGGAGCTGTCGGCCGCCGAGGCCGGGCTCGAGCAGTGGCTCGCCGAGGGCCGCCACGGCGAGATGGAGTGGATGGCCCGACACGGCCGGCGGCGCAGCCGCCCGTCCGAGCTCGTGCCGGGCACGATCCGCGTGGTCTCGGTCGCGATGGACTACTGGCCGGCCGGCAGCGCGCCCTGGAAGACGGTGCTGCGTGACGCCGACAAGGGCTACGTGTCGCGCTACGCGCTGGGGCGCGATTACCACAGGATCATGCGCCGCCGCCTGCAGCGCCTGGCCGATCGCATCCGCGCGCAGGCCGGCGCCTTCGGCTACCGGGCGTTCGTCGACAGCGCGCCCGTGCTCGAGAAGCCCCTGGCGCACAAGGCCGGGCTGGGCACGCCGGGCAAGCACACCTGCCTGATCGACCGCGAGGCCGGGTCGTGGTTCTTCCTGGGCGAGCTCTACACCGACCTGCCGCTGCCGGTCGACGAACCGGCGGCCGACGACGTCTGCGGCGGCTGCCGCGCCTGCATCAACGCCTGCCCCACCGGGGCGATCACGGGCCCGTACCAGCTCGACGCGCGCCGCTGCATCTCCTATCTCACGATCGAGAATCCCGGCGCCATCCCGGAAGCCCTGCGGCCGCTGATGGGCAACCGCGTCTACGGCTGCGACGACTGCCAGCTGGTGTGTCCCTGGAACCGCTACGCCACCGACGCCGAGGAGCGCGACTTCCGGGCACGCAACGGCCTCGACGCGCCCGACCTGGTCGCGATCTTCGCCTGGAGCGAGGACGAGTTCCTCGAGCGCATGCGCGGCTCGCCGATCCGCCGCATCGGCCACGAGTGCTGGCTGCGCAACGTCGCGGTGGCGCTCGGCAACGCGCCGACCTCGGCGCAGGTGGTCGACGCTCTGCGCCGGCGCAGCGAGCATCCCTCGGCGCTGGTGCGCGAGCACGTCCACTGGGCCCTGCGCCGCCACGGTGAAGGCCCCTGACCGGTGGCGCCCGCGCGGCACGTGCGGACGGAGGGTCGATGAGCCTCTTGTACGCTCGCCGGGACGCCAGGCACGCCACGAATGGTCATACGGGGGCATCAGGGGCCATGCCGAACCTCGGCCACGCCGGTTGCAGGGAAGGCCGTGCCCGTATCCTCTCGCAGAGGCCGCAGAGGCCGCAGAGACCGCGGAGCGCTGAGAGTGGTGCTCGCCTTGGTGATCATCCGCCTTTCCTCGGCGTGCTCTGCGGTCTCGGCGAGAGCGCACGGGCACGGCGCATGCGCAGTTCGCGCGGCAAGGTGTGCCACCGGGGCACTCATCCCGCACGGCCACGGGATTGAGTCTCCCTTGGCGTCTTGGCGTATTGGCATCGTGGCGAGAGTAGCGTCTTGCCGATGGGAGGTCTCGCATGGGCTCACGTGAGAACGGAGTCGGCATGACCCGCGAGCGCGGCGGTGGCCGGGGCGGGGCCCGGCAGACGAGCCGCGTCGACATCGTCGACGCGAACTTCCGCGAGCGCGTGAGCGGCTGGCCGGGCAGCGCGCCCGACGGGCGCGACCGGGCGGCCGCGCCGGCGGCGGCGGGGCTCGACGGTGACGCCTTCCTCGAGCTGCTCGACTCGCAGATGCTCTCGCGCCACCTCGACTTCGAGGCACGCGCGATGCGCGCGCGCGACGAGGGCTTCTACACCATCGGCAGCGCCGGCCACGAGGGCAACGCCGCCGTCGCGCGCGCGACCCGGCACACCGACCCGGCGTTCCTGCACTACCGCTCCGGCGCGTTCATGATCGAGCGCGCCCGCGCCCTGGCCGGCGTCGATCCCGTGTACGACACGGCGCTGTCGCTCGCGGCCAGCGCCGAGGACCCGATCGCGGGCGGGCGCCACAAGGTGTGGGGCTCGGTCGCGCTGAACGTCCCGCCGCAGACCTCGACCATCGCCTCGCACCTGCCCAAGGCGGTCGGCACGGCGATCGCGCACGGCATCGCGGGACACTGCGGGCGTGCGCGGCCCGTGCCCGACGACGCCATCGTCGTGTGCTCGTTCGGTGACGCGGCGATCAACCACGCCAGCGCGCTCGCCGGGCTCAACGCCGCCGCCTGGACCGCCTGGCAGCAGCTGCCCTGCCCGATCCTGTTCGTGTGCGAGGACAACGGCATCGGGATCTCCGTGGCGAGCCCGCGCGGGTGGACCGCCGCCGCCCTCCAGGCGCATCCAGGACTGGCCTACTTCGACGGCGACGGCTGCGACCTGGCGGCGGCGTACGCCGCGGCACACGCGGCCGCCGACCACGTCCGGCGCACGCGCCGGCCCGCCTGTCTCCACCTCCGCGTGGTGCGCCTGCTGGCCCACGCCGGCAGCGATCACGAGGACGTCTACCGCGATCCCGCGGCGATCGCGCGCGACGAGGCGGCCGACCCCCTGCTCGAGAGCGCCGCCACGGCGCTGGCCGCCGGGCTCGCCTCGCCCGACGCGCTGCTCGCGCGCTACGAGCGCGCGCGCAGCCGCGTGCGCGAGGCGGCCGCGCGTGCCGCGCGCCGGCCGCCGGCTCGCGGGCCGCGCCGAGGTGATGCGCCCGCTGGCGCCGTACAGCGGCGCGGCGGTGGCGGCCGCCGCGGCCCGGGCGCCGGACCCCGCCGCCCGGGCCGCGGCGTTCGGCGGCGACGAGCGCCTCCCCGAGCGCCAGCCCGCGCGCCACCTCGCGCTGCAGATCGGGCGCGCCCTGCACGACCTCATGGCGGGCGACGACGGCGCGCTCGTGTTCGGCGAGGACGTCGCGGCCAAGGGCGGCGTCTACACGGTCACCAGCGGGCTGGCGCGCGCCTTCCCGCCGCAGCGCGTGTTCAACACGCTGCTCGACGAGACCACCATCCTCGGGCTCGCCCAGGGCGCGGGCATGATGGGGCTGCTGCCCGTGCCCGAGATCCAGTACCTCGCGTACGTGCACAACGCCGCCGACCAGCTGCGCGGCGAGGCCTGCTCGCAGCAGTTCTTCTCCAGCGACCAGTTCCGCAACCCCATGCTGGTGCGCATCGCCGGTCTCGCTTACCAGAAGGGCTTCGGCGGCCACTTCCACAACGACAACTCGATCGCCGCGCTGCGCGACATCCCCGGCCTCGTGATCGCCTGCCCGGCGCGCGGCGACGATGCCGCGCTGCTGCTGCGCACCTGTGCCGCGCTGTGCCGCGTCGACGGCCGCGTGGTGGCCTTCCTCGAGCCGATCGCGCTCTACATGACCCGCGACCTGCACGCGGCGGGCGACGGCGAATGGCTCTTCCCCTATCCCGCGCCCGGCGAGGCCGCCGCCTTCGGCGAGCCGCGGGTCTATGCCCCGGAGGCCGACGACCTGCTGGTGGTCACCTACGGCAATGGCGTGCCCATGAGCCTGCGCGTGGCGCGGCGCCTCGAGGCCGACAGCGGACGGCGCACGCGCGTGCTCGACCTGCGCTGGCTCAAGCCGCTCAACCGCGCGGCCATCGCCGCGCACGCCGCCGGGATCGGCCGCGCGCTGGTCGTCGACGAGGGGCGTGCCACCGGCGGCATCGCCGAGCAGATCGTGACCGGGCTGGTCGAGGACTGCGGCCGCGAGGTGCAGCTCGCGCGCGTCGCCGGGGCCGACAGCTACGTGCCGCTCGGCAACGCCGCCGACACCGTGCTCGTCAACGAGGCCGAGATCGAGGCCGCCGCGCGGCGGCTGCTGGGGGAGCACGCGGACGCGGGCTGGAAGAACTGTGTAACAAGTCCGGCACCTACTGCGGAAGTGCCACGGCGGCCGCTTTCGGCGATCCTTCTCGTCACATAGTGCCCACTATGCTCCTCGAACGATCGCCGAAATCGCCTCGCCGTTCCACTTCCTCGCTACGGCGCGGACTTGTTACACAGTCTCTGAAGCCGGACCCACGGAGCGCCCGGTGGCTCCAGGATGCTGTGGTCCGCCGTAGGCGCGTTTTCGCCGCAGGCGAACGCGCGCATGGCGGACATGGGCATCGGGGAGGTCGACCCGACGCCGGCGTCGGCCTGCGGCCGAAACCGGCCTACGCCGGACCCACGGCGCGCACGGGGTTCCGGGAGTGGCTGTGGGTCCGCCGTAGGCGCGCCTTCGCGCAGCGAACGCGCGCATTCGCCTGGCGGCGAAGACACGCCTGCGCCGGGCCCGCGGAACGGCCGTGGCGCGGCGCTATTCGCAGGGCACGCGCTCGACCCGCTCGCGCAAGCGCACTGGGCGATCGCCCGCGGGGATGCGCACGAAGGCATACGGCCGCGTCATCACGGCGGCGCTCATGCAGTCCGCGCCCGGACGGCGCAGCACGATCTCGACCACGAGGGCGCCGGACGTGCGGCGCAGCGAGCCCACCGCGATCGCGTACCCGGCCGTGGGCCGGGGGCCCGCGTCGAGCAGGAGCACGCGGTGGCGGGCGAAGTCCACCTCCGGCGCGGCACGGCCGGTCATCGCCAGGAAGAGCGGCCGCAGCGCGGCGGCGTCGGTGATCACTCGGCGGCGGCCGTCCCCGGGCGGCGGGTCCGGCGGCTGGTCGCCCGCGGCCAGCAGCTCGTGGTCCGCAGCGGGATCGGCCGCGGGCCCGGGACCGCCGCAGGCCGCCAGCGCTGCCAGCAGCCCGCCGCCCGCGAGCACGCGCACGGCACGCGCCCACGGCGTCATCGGTCGGGGTCAGCGGCGGCGTGTCCGCTGCCCGGATCCGGCCAGGCCAGCTCACCGGTGGGCGCAGGGCGGCCGAAGAGGTAGCCCTGGGCGCGGTGGCAACCGCCGGCGAGCAGGAAGTCGCGCTGCGCCGCCGTCTCCACGCCCTCCGCGATCACCTCCAGGTCGAGGTTGCAGGCGAGCGCGATGACCGCGCGGCAGATCCCGACCGCGTTGCCGTCGTCGGGCAGGTCGCGCACGAAGGACTGGTCGATCTTGAGCACGTCGATCGGCAGGCGCTTGAGGTAGGCGAGCGACGAGTAGCCGGTCCCGAAATCGTCGATCGCCAGGCGCACGCCCAGGGCGCGCAGGTCGTGCAGCACGTCGAGCGAGCGCTCGGCCTGCTCCATGATGAAGCCCTCCGTGACCTCGAGCTCGAGCCGCTCCGCCGGCAGTCCCGATTGCTCGAGCGCCTGGCGCACGGCGCTCACCAGGTCGCCGCGGCGGATCTGCGGGCCGGCGACGTTCACCGCGACGTGCTCCAGCCCGACGCCCGCGTCGAGCCAGGCGCGCGCGGCCCGGCAGGCCTCGTTCAGCACCCACGCGCCGATGGGCACGATCATCCCCGTTTCCTCCGCCACCGGGATGAAACGGTCCGGCCCGATCACCCCCATCTCGGGATGCTCCCAGCGCAGCAGGGCCTCCGCGCCGACGAGCGCGCCCGTGCGCATGTCCAGCTGCGGCTGGTAGTGCAGCGCGAGCTCGCCGCGCTCGAGCACGCGGCGCAGGCTCGTCTCGAGCCGCACGCGCTCGAACGCGCGCGCCGTCAGGGCCTGCGTGTAGAACGCGTACGTGTCCCCGCCCTCGCGCTTGGCCTGGTACATGGCGGCATCGGCGTTGCGCAGCAGCGTATCGGCCTCGGTACCGTTGTCGGGGTAGAGCGCGATACCGAGGCTCGGCGTGACGTGCACCTCGTGGCCGCCGACGTCGAACGGCGCCGCGAAGCGTTCGATGACCTTCTCGGTGACGACGCGGCAACCGTCGCGACCGTTGACCGTCTCCAGCAGCAGCGTGAACTCGTCACCGCCGATACGCGCCACGGTATCCTCGCCACGGATACAGCTCGACAGCCGCTGCGCGGCCTGGCGCAGCAGCGCGTCCCCCTGGGTGTGGCCCAGGCTGTCGTTGACGTGCTTGAAACGGTCGAGATCGATGAACACGAGCGCCAGCACGTTGTTCGAGCGCGGCGCGCGCTGGATCGCGTGCTCCAGGCGATGGTTGAGCAGCAGGCGGTTGGGAAAGTCGGTCAGCGGGTCGTGGTGGGCCAGGTGGTCCAGGCGTGCCTCGGCATCCTTGACCGTGCTGATGTCGGAGAACACCGCGACGTATCCGCTGACCATGCCCTCCTCGTCGAGCACCCGGCTGACGCTCAGCCACGCCGGATAGCTGCTGCCGTCGCGGCGGCGGTTCCAGATCTCGCCGCGCCACTGCCCGTGCTCGGAGAGCGCACGCCACATCGCGCGATAGTATTCGCTGTCGTGGTGCTGTGACTTCCACATGCGCGGATTCGCGCCCACGACCTCGGCGCGCCCGAAGCCCGTGATCGTCGTGAAGGCGCGGTTGACGTCGCGCACCGTGCCCTCGACATCGGTCACGAACACGCCATCGGCGGTGTTCGCGAACACCGCTGCCGCCTCACGCAGTCGGCGTTCGGCCTCCACGCGATCGGTCACGTCGTGAATGATCGAGTAGAGCACCCGTCCCTGCTCCGTGTCGATCGGCCCCGAGTGCACCTCGACCTCGCGCTCGGCGCCGCTGGCGAGCCGGTGGCGGAAGCGGAAGTAGTCGCGCTCCTCGTTGGCCGCGCGTGCCATCTCGCGCACGATCTCGTCGCGCGGCAGGGTGTTGATGTCCGCGATGTTGCGCGCGCACAGGTCCTCGTGCGCGTAGCCGTAGTAACGGCAGGCGGCCTCGTTGGCATCGACGACGCGCCCGTCGTCGGGATCGACCAGCAGCAGCACCGCGCGGTTGCCGCTGAACAGCTGACGGTAGCGCGCCTCGCTCGTGGCCAGGCGCTCCTGTGCCTCCTTCTCGGCGGTGATGTCGATCATGACGCCGACGAGCTTGGTCACGCGCTCGTCGGTGGTCACCACGCTCACCACGTCGCGCAGCCACACCGTGCGGCCATCGGCCGCGAGCATGCGGTAGTCGAAGGCATGGCGCCGGCCCTCGGCACTCGCGCGGGCGCAATAGTCCGGCGCCCAGGCGCGGTCGTCGGGGTGCATGTGCGCCGTCCAGAAGCCCGGCTCCTCGGTCCAGCGGCGGGTCGGGTACCCGAGCAGCTGTTCCGCCTCGCCACTGACGAACGTGAACTGCAGCGTCTGCGGGTCGCCCTCCCAGAGGATCGCGGAGGTCGACTCGACGAGGTTGGCGTAGAGCTCGCGCTGGCGGCGCACCTCTTCCTGCGCGCGGCGCTGCTCGGTGACGTCGGTCATCACCGCCAGCGCGCGCTCGAAGGTGCCCCCTTCGTCGTGGTCGGCGACCGCGGAGAGCAGCACGTCGAGCTCGCGGCCCGTCGCCGTCACGATCCGGCATGCCAGGTTGCCGACCTCGCCGCGCGCGGCCAGCTCCGGCAGCGCCGCGGCCTCGTCGCGCCCCGGGGAATCGGGCGCCAGGAGCTCGGTCCAGGGCCGCCCGAGCACCTCGGCCTCGTCGTAACCGAGCTGGCGCAGCCAGTAGCCGCTCACCGCGACGAGCCGGCCCTGGTTATCGACCGACTGCAGCATGACCGGCGTGCGGTGGTAGAGCTCGCGGTAACGCTGCTCGCTGCGGGCCAGCTCCGTTTCCGCGCGCACGCGCTCGGTGATGTCGCGGATGAAGCCGACATAGCCGATGTGCGAGCCATTGGCGTCGTGGAGCAGGTCGGTGACCGTCTCCGCGGTGAACTCGCGGCCGTCGCGCGTACGGAAACGGGCGCTGTGCGTGCGCCCGGAAGAACCATCGCGCGGCTCGCGATTGACGTACGAGCGCCCGATGCGCTCGTAGTCCGCCGCGCGGGCGTAGATCATGCGCGTGTTCTCGCCCTCGACCTCCGCCTCCGCGTAGCCGAACAGGCGCTCGAACGCCGAGTTCACCACCCGTATGCGCCGATCCGTATCGACGGCCATGATGGTCTCGGGCGAGCTCTCGAAGATCGCGTGCAGCAGCGCGTAGTGGCGCTCGAGACGCGCACGCGCCGTCAGCGCCGAACGCAGGTCCGGGACATCCACGCTGACGCCCACGACACCCTCGATGCGATCGCCCCGCCACAGCGGCTCGAGCACGTTCGTGCACGTCACCTCCTCGCCGGCGCCGCCGCGGGAGACGTCCGCCACCACGCGCTGGCCCGCCAGCGCCCGCCGGTTGTTCTCCTGCCAGCGCGCGCGCATCGACGGGTCCAGGCCGGCCGCCGCGGGCGTGGCGCCCGGGTGATCGCCCCGGTGCTGCCGCGAGGCGGCGTTGCCGAAGACATGACGCCCGTCTTGTCGCTGGCCCAGAGCTCGAACGGCAGGCTGTCGGCGATCGCACGCAGTCGGCGCGCCTCGCGCGCGGCCCGGCGCCAGCCCCAGGCGAGGCCCGCGAGCGCGGCGACGCCGACCGCCGCCAGCAGCCACGCCAGCCACCACGGTATCGCGACCAGCTCCGCGGCGGTCGCCGCCTGCGCGTCGGCGGCCAGGCCCAGGGCCACGGGCACACCGACGCGGTGGCCGGCCCCTGCGCGTCCGGCGCGCTCAGTCGCCGGCCGCTGCACCGCCGCCCGCCCGGTAGGCCTGCAGCCCGTTGCCCGCCAGGCGCGCGAGCGCGCCGGCCAGTGCCGGCGCCAGCTCGTCGGCCGGGCCGGAGGCGATGATGTCCTGGGCCCAGAGCTCGAGCACGCCGGCGCGGGGGACCGCGCCGGGCCCGGATTCGGCGCCCGCCTCGACGGCAGCGCGGTACGCACGCACCAGCGACAGGCGCGCGTGTATCGCCCGGCGCGCACGCGCGCCGTCGCGGTCGTCGATCGCCAGCGTGCAGCGCATGACCACGGCGTCGGCGGCGGCGGCGGCACGCCGCCGCGCCGCCGCGTCGTTCGCCGGCGCGAGCACCAGGCGCACGTCCGCGCGTGCGGCCGCGAGCCCGATGCGGGCGCGGGCCTGCTCGCAGGCGGCCTCGAGCAGCGCCACCCCGGGCGGGTGCACGCAGGCGAGCACGATCGCGCGGAAACCCGCGAAGGATCCATCGCCGTCCGCCGCGCCGGCCGTTCCGGGCAGGGACACCAGCGCCAGCGCGAGGGCGCCGGCCGCGCACGGCCCCGCGCGGACGCGCGCGGTCCCGTCAGGCGCCCTCGTCGCCGGCGCCACCGGCGGCCTCGCGATTGCGCGCGCGCAGCTCGCGCAGGCGCTCGCCGATGCGCTGCTCCAGGCCCCGGTCGAGCGGCTCGTAGTACACCGTCTCGCCCATCGCGTCCGGGAAATAGGTCGCGCCGGCGGCGAAGCCGTCGGGCTCGTCGTGGGCATAGCGGTAGCCCTCGCCGTGGCCCAGCTCCTGCATCAGCCTGGTCGGCGCGTTGCGCAGGTGCACCGGCACCTCGGCCGTGCCCGTGGAAGCGGCGTCGCGCGTGGCGGCGTTGTACGCCGCGTACACCGCGTTCGACTTGGGCGCGCACGCCATGTAGACGATCGCCTGGGCGATGGTCAGCTCGCCTTCCGGGCTGCCCAGGCGCTCGTAGGTGTCCCAGGCCTGCAGCCCGAGCTGGAGCGCGCGCGGGTCCGCGTTGCCGATGTCCTCGGAGGCGATGCGCACGACGCGGCGCGCGATGTAGAGCGGGTCGCAGCCGCCGTCGATCATGCGGCAGAACCAGTACAGCGCGGCGTCGGGGCTCGAGCCGCGCACGGCCTTGTGCAGCGCGGAGATCTGGTCGTAGAAGAGGTCGCCGCCCTTGTCGAAGCGACGCAGGCTCTCCTTCGAGACCTCGGCGAGGATCGCCTCGCTGATCTCGCCGTCGCCCTCGCCCTGCGCCAGGTCGGCCGCGATCTCGAGCAGCATCAGCGCCCGGCGGGCGTCGCCGTCGGCGGCCTCGGCCAGGCGATCGCGCAGGGCCTCGTCCATCGTCACGCCGCGGCCGCCGAGGCCGTCCCCGGCGTCGGCCAGCGCGCGATCGATGACGCCCCGGATCTCGGCCGGGCCCAGCGTCTTCAGCACGTAGGTGCGCACGCGCGAAAGCAGCGCGTTGTTGAGCTCGAACGACGGGTTCTCGGTCGTCGCGCCGATGAAGAACACCGTGCCGTCCTCGACGTGTGGCAGGAACGCGTCCTGCTGCGCCTTGTTGAAGCGGTGCACCTCGTCGACGAACAGGATCGTGGGCCGGTTGTCGGCCCGGCGCACCTCGCGCGCGCGCTCGATCGCCGCGCGGATGTCCTTGACCCCGGAGAGCACCGCGGAGACGGCGATGAACTCGGCGCCGCAGTGCCCGGCGATCATGCGCGCGAGCGTCGTCTTGCCGGTGCCGGGCGGGCCCCAGAGCACCATCGAGTGCAGGCGGTCGTGCTCGATCGCCTCGCGCAGCGGCATGCCGGCGCCGAGCAGGTGCTGCTGGCCCGCGAACGCCTCGAGCGAGCGCGGCCGCATGCGGTCGGCCAGCGGCCGGTCGTCGGCCCCGGCCGCCGTGTCGAGCAGCGAGCCCTGCTCGGCCACGTCAGCCGCCCCCGCCATCCGCGCCGGGCCGCTCGCCGATCACGTCGACCCCCTCGGGCGGGGTGAACTCGAAGCGCGCCGGATCGATCTCCGGATTCATGTCCACGTGGTGAAAACGGATCTGCGTGGCCTGGTCGAACTGGTCGTGCAGCTCCATCACCTTCAGCGTCTCGTCATCGAGGCCGAGGAAGATGCGGCGGAAGTCGCTATCGCGCACACGCGGGCGCAGCTCCACCCAGAGCAGGCCCTCGCGCCTGCCCAGGTCGCGCATCTCGAACTGCTCGGACAGCGGCTCGCTGCCCGAGAGCAGCATGATCGGCGCGGTCGCGAGCGCGCGCTCCATCGGGCGCACCGTGACCTGGTCGAGGTCCGCGTCGTAGACCCACAGGCGCTCGCCGTCGGCGACGATGGTCTGCTGGTAGGGCTTCTCGTAGTGCCAGCGGAACAGGCCGGGGCGCTGCAGCCAGGCGACACCCTGACTCTCGCGTACCGGCTCGTTGTCCTCGTCGTAGCGCGTCTGCACGAAGCCCGCCTGGAACGAGCGCAGATCGTCGGTGAAGCGCTGCAGCCGCTCCATCGCCTCGCCGGCGGAGGCCGGCAGGCTCGCGAGCCCGAGGCACAGGATCAGGATAATGCGTCTGGCCGTCATCGATGCTCCCGGCGTGGAATGCCCGTTCGGATGATCCCGGATCGGCGCACGCCACGCCAGTTACGCCGCGTACAGGCCCCGAGGCTGCACGTTCCGTCGCTTGCGCTCTTCATCCCACGTTCACCGGCACGAGGGTCATGGTGTCGTTGCCGAAGATGTCGACCACCTTGACGGCCACCGTGTAGCGCCCGGGCCGGTCGTAGCGGTGCTCGGCGGTCGTCAGCTCCAGTTCGCGCTGCTTGCGCGTGCGGAAGGACTGCCACTCGTTCTCGAAGCTCTGGAACGGCAGCACGGCGTTGCAGACGTCCGGGCTCTCGCCGTTCCAGACCAGCTCGACCTCGCGCCGGTCCTCGAACAGCAGGAAGCGGTACTTCTCCGGCAGCGGCTTGTCCGCCTGGATGAGCTCGATCAGGTCGCGCTTCTCGGCGTCGGAGAGCTTGCTGGTCGGATCGTACGCTCCGGCCATGGGTGCCTCAGGACGCCGTGAACCAGTTCTCGAGAGCGATGCCGGGCACCGCCTCGAAGTGTCGCGTGTTGCGGGTGACAAGCGTCAGCCCGTGCTCGAGCGCCGTGGCCGCGAGCAGCGGGTCGAAATCGCCGCATGGGCGTCCCCGGCGCCGAAGGTCGACCGCGATGACCGCGCCGCGCTCCGCGATCTCCTGCGACACGGGCAGCCAGGTCACGACGGGCAGGATCTCGCTCTCCAGCCGCGTCCAGAACTGCGCGGCGTCGTCGCGCAGGGCCGCCCCATAGCGCAGCTCGTAGCGCGTGACGGCCGACGCGAACACGGTGTCGCTATGCCAACGGCCCAGTTCCGCTATGACCCCCGGATCGGGCCTCGGGCGCGTGAGCTGACTCAGGACATTCGTGTCGAGCAGCCGCATCAATCGGTTTCCGCGAACGGGTCGCGCGGGGGCCGGCGGCGATTCTCCTGGCGGACGTCCTCCAGCGCCCGGTCGAAGTCGGGGGCGTCGACACCGTCCGGGTTGACGACGCTGCCATCGGCACGGATCTCGAGCTTGCCCAGCCACGCCTGCAGCGGATCCGGGCCCTCTGGCGCATTCGACGCCTCGAGGCCGCGTTCGATGGCCTCGGTCACCACATCCTTGAGCCGACGGTCGCTCTCCGCGGCGCGGATCCGCAATTTGCGCATCAGGCCGTCCGGCAGTTCCAGTGTCGTCTTCACGGCCATATTCCCATAACAATGGTGATATGGGCAGTCTAGCTCAGGCCTGGAACTCGCGAAAGCCGACGGCCCAGTAGTTCGTGGCGAACGACGCCACGCCGCTGGCACTGTCGAGGACATGCGCGAACTCGAGCTCGCAGCCACCGGCATGCGGATCGACCACGACCTCGTTGAACACCGAGCGCGCCGGCTCCATGTATTTGCGACTCCCGGTGCGCAGCGGGCGCGTGTCGCGCACCCCCTGCACGTCGTTGCAGCCAGACGACGGCCTCGTCGGCCGGGAACCAGCGCTGGTCCGGCTCCGGCACCTCATGCGGCGACTTCGGGAAGTTCGAGTGAAGCGCCATTGCGTCCTACCGGCGTAATGAGTGTGCCGCCTGCCGCGGGCCAGCTACTGGCTCGGCGGTGCCGGGGCCAGGACCTCGCGCGAGCCGTTGGCCTGGACCGGGGTGACCACGCCGGCGGCCTCCATGTCCTCGATGATGCGCGCGGCGCGGTTGTAGCCGATCTTGAGGCGGCGCTGGACGTAGGAGATCGACGCCTTGCGGCTCTCGGTGACGATCGCGACCGCCTGGTCGTAGAGGGCATCGGTCTCGCCGCCCTCGCTGCCGGACTCCCCGGGCAGCGCGCCGTCACCGGCGGCCTGCTCCTGCAGGATCTCGTCGTTGTAGGCCGGCGGGCCCGCATGCTTGAGGCTGTCGACGACACCGTGCACCTCGTGGTCGTCGACGAAGGCGCCGTGGACGCGCTGCGGATAGCCCGTGCCCGCCGGCAGGTAGAGCATGTCGCCGTTGCCGAGCAGCTGCTCGGCGCCCTGCTGGTCCAGGATGGTGCGCGAGTCGACGCGCGAGGAAACCTGGAACGCCATGCGCGTCGGGATGTTGGCCTTGATCAGCCCCGTGATGACATCGACCGACGGGCGCTGCGTCGCCAGGATGAGGTGGATGCCCGCGGCACGCGCCTTCTGCGCGATGCGCGCGATCAGCTCCTCCACCTTCTTGCCGACCACCATCATCATGTCGGCGAACTCGTCGACGACGACGACGATGTAGGGCAGCGGCTCGAGCGTCGGTGGCGCGGCCTCCGGGTCCGCCGCCTCCTCGGGCCTGTGGAACGGGTCGCGGATGGCCTCGCCCCGGTCGATCGCCTCCTGCACCTTGCGGTTGAAGCCGGCGATGTTGCGCACACCCTGGGAGGCCATCAGCTTGTAGCGGCGCTCCATCTCCGCGACGCACCAGCGCAGCGCGTTGGCCGCCTCCTTCATGTCGGTGACCACCGGCGCCAGCAGGTGCGGGATGCCCTCGTAGACATTGAGCTCGAGCATCTTCGGATCGATCAGGATCAGGCGCACGTCCTTCGGCAGCGCCTTGTAGACGAGGCTCAGGAGCATCGCGTTGACCGCCACCGACTTGCCCGAGCCGGTGGTGCCGGCCACGAGCAGGTGCGGCATGCGCTGGAGGTCGGCGACCACCGGCTGGCCGCCGATGTCGTGGCCCAGCGCCAGCGTCAGCGGCGAGCTGGCCTTGTCGTACGCGTCCGAGCGCAGCACCTCGGCGAGGCGCACCATCCGGCGCTGCTCGTTGGGGATCTCCAGGCCGACGGTGGACTTGCCGGGGATCACCTCGACCACGCGCACGCTCACCACCGACAGCGAGCGCGCCAGGTCCTTGGACAGGTTGGTGATCGAGCTGACCTTGACCCCCGGCGCCGGCTGCAGCTCGAAACGCGTGATCACCGGCCCCGGGTGCACCGCCACCACCTCGGCGGTGATGTTGAAGTCCTCGAGCTTGTGCTCGAGCAGCCGCGACATGGCCTCCAGGCGATTCCCTGGAGTAGCCGCCACCGTCGTCGCGCGCCTGGTCGAGCAGCGACAGCGCCGGCAGCTCGCTGTCCGGCGGCGGCTCGAACATCTGGATCTGCTTTTCCTCCTGCGCGCGCTTGCTCTCCTTCGGCGGCTCGATCACCGGCTCGATGCGCGGCGCCTGCTTCTTGCGGCTGGCCTTCTTCTTGCGCTCGCGTGCGACCGTCTCCTCGCGCTGCTGGCGGGCGCGGCGCGACTGCACGCGCTCGCGCACGGCCTGCACGCCGCGGCGCACGCGCGCGACCAGCTCGAGCGTGAGGCGGCCGACGAGATCCATCACGTCGAACCAGGACACGCCGGTGAACAGCGTCACCGCGGCCAGCAACAGCGCCAGCAGCAGCAGCGTGCCGCCGAGCAGGCCGAGCACCTGGACGCAATAGGTGCCCAGGAAGGCGCCGAGCACGCCGCCCGCCTGCGCGCCCACCGGGAGCGTGCCCGGGGTCGCGGAGAAATGCAGCGAGGCCAGCCCGCAGGCCGCCAGCAGCGTCACCAGGAAGCCGGCCCAGCGCAGCACGTGGAAACGCAGCGCGCCGCCGGCCTCGTCCGGCGCGGGCGCGCGGAACACCAGCCACCCCGCCCACGCGACCATCACCGGAACCAGGTAGGCGATGTAGCCGAACAGGTAGAGGAAGACGTCGGCGAACCAGGCGCCGGCGCGCCCGCCGGCGTTGTCGATCGCGCCGCCCGAGCCGGTGTGCGACCAGCCGGGGTCCGAGGCGTTGAAAGTCAGCAGCGAGAGCAGCAGATAGACCGATACGGCGAGCAGGACGAAGAAGCCGCCCTCGCGCAGGCCGCGGTGGACGTGACGGGCGATCGCGGGCGGGCCCTGGGCTGCGCGTTGCTTCTTGGCCTGCGCCAATGCGACTACCCCGATGGAGGCGGAACGGCCCCTCGGCGGCGGACCGACCCGGCTGGCCGCGCACCCCGCGCGGCGCTCGCCGCAGCGCGCTTTACCGGGTCCGGACCGTTCCGTAGTATTGCCGGCCGTCCGGCGCGCGGGCGCCGGCCCGATGATCCGGAGATTATACATGAGCGAGACCAAGCATTGCCGCCTGCTCATCCTGGGCTCCGGGCCCGCGGGCTACACCGCCGCGGTGTACGCCGCGCGCGCGAACCTCGAGCCGGTGCTGGTGACCGGGCTCGAGCCCGGCGGCCAGCTCACCACGACCACCGACGTCGACAACTGGCCCGGCGACAACGACGACCTCCAGGGCCCCGAGCTGATGGAGCGCATGCACCGCCACGCCGAGCGCCTCGGCACCGAGCTGGTGCACGACCACGTGCACTCGGCCGACCTCTCCGTGCGCCCGTTCCGGCTCGAGGGCGACGCCGGCGAGCTACACCTGCGACGCCCTGATCATCGCCACCGGCGCGACCGCCCAGTACCTCGGCCTCGAGTCGGAGGAGCGCTACAAGGGGCGCGGCGTGTCCGCCTGCGCCACCTGCGACGGCTTCTTCTACCGCAGCCAGGACGTCGCCGTGATCGGCGGCGGCAACACCGCCGCGGAGGAGGCCCTCTACCTCGCCAACCTGGCGCGCCACGTCACCCTGGTCCACCGGCGTGATCGGCTGCGCGCCGAGGCCATGCTCGCCGACGAGCTGTTCGCCCTGGAAGACCAGGGCCGGCTGACGTTCGAATGGAATCACGAGGTCGACGAGGTGCTGGGCGACGAGATGGGTGTCAACGGCCTGCGCCTGGTCGACAACCGCAGCGGCGAGAAGAAGGACATCGCCGTCACCGGCATGTTCCTCGGCATCGGCCACGTGCCCAACACGGAGCTGTTCCAGGGCCAGCTCGAGATGAACGGCGGCTACATCGTCGTCCGCAGCGGCCTCGACGGCAACGCCACGGCCACCAGCGTCCCGGGCGTGTTCGCCGCGGGCGACGTCGCCGACCACGTCTACCGCCAGGCGGTGACCTCCGCCGGCACGGGCTGCATGGCCGCGCTCGACGCCGAGCGCCACCTGGCCGAGGCGGCGAAGGACGAGGCCGCCTAGCAGACCGTCGGTCGACCGATCCGCGCCGTCGTGCCGGCGCGCCTCGATCCGGGCCGCGGCCGGCCCGGGAGTCCGCAACCATGTACCTGGAGCCCCGACAGAGCCTCGAGGGCGTCGACCCGGCGTCGTGGAACGCCATGGTCGGCGGCTACCCCTTCCTGCGCCACGAGTTCCTGGTCGCGCTCGAGCGCCACGGCGCCCTCGGGCGCGCCTTCGGCTGGCTGCCGTACTACCTGCTGCTGCGCGCTGCGGATGGCGCCCTGGCGGGCGCCGCGCCCACCTTCCTCAAGGGCAACTCCTACGGCGAGTTCGTGTTCGACTTCGCCTGGGCCCATGCCTACGAGCGCCACGGCCTGGCCTACTACCCGAAGCTGATCGCCGCGGCGCCCTACACGCCCGCCACCGGCCCGCGCCTGCTGGTGGCGCCGGGGCGTGACCGGGCCGCCACCGCGGCGACGCTGGTCGAGGCCGTGCGCGAGCACTGCGCCGAGCTCGGCCTGTCGAGCCTGCACTGGCTCTTCCCGCCCGCCGCGGAGGCGCAGGCGCTGCACGCCGCCGGCCTGCTGCTGCGCGCGGACATCCAGTATCACTGGACCAACGCCGATTATCGCGATTTCGACGACTTCCTCGAACGCTTCACCAGCCGCAAGCGCAAGAAGGCACGGCGCGAGCGCCGCCGCGTCGCCGAGCAGGGCCTGGCGCTCGTGCGCCGCCGCGACGAGATGAGCGCGGCCGAGTGGGCCCTGGCACACCACTTCTACGAGTCGACCTTCGAGCGCAAGTGGAACATCCCGGTCCTTTCGCGCGGGTTCTTCGAGGAGATCGGCGCCACCATGGGCGAGCAGCTCGTGGTCGTGCTCGCCTACCACGGGGCCCGGCGCCGTGGCCGGCGCGATCGCTGTTCCGTGGCGACGCCACGCTCTACGGGCGCTACTGGGGCTGCGACGCCGAGTACCACAGCCTCCACTTCGAGACCTGCTACTACCAGGGCATCGAGCACGCCATCGACACCGGCCTGGCCCGCTTCGAGCCCGGCGCCCAGGGCGAGCACAAGATCGCGCGCGGCTTCCTGCCCACCTGGACGCGCTCGGCCCACTGGATCGCGCACCCCGATTTCCGGCGTGCCATCGCCGAGCACCTGGCGCGCGAGCGGGCCGTGCTCGAGCAGCGCCATGCCGCCCTGCTCGCCTGGTCGCCATTCCGCGCCGACGGCGCTGCCTGAGCGCGCGGCGGCCTGCTACCGTAGGCACGCCGGCCCCGGGGCCGGCTGCACGCTCGCCGGATCCATCGCCACCATGCCCCTAGCCCTGCTGCCGCCGGACGACGACGAGGCCCCCTTCCCGCCGGTCGAGACCGCGGCGCGCGTGCCCAACGGCCTGCTCGCGGTCGGCGGCAGCCTGCGCCCGCGGCGCCTGCTCGCCGCCTACCGCCGCGGGATCTTCCCCTGGTTCGGCGAGGGCGAGCCCGTGCTGTGGTGGAGCCCCGATCCACGCTGCGTGCTCTTGCCCCAGGGATTCCACGTCTCGCGCAGCCTGCGCCGCACGCTCAACCGCGGCACCTTCGAGGTGACCCGCGACCGCGACTTCGAGGGCGTGCTCGCCGGCTGCGCGGAGCCGCGCGTCGGCAGCCCCGGCACCTGGATCGTGCCGACGATGATGGACGCCTACGCGGAGCTCCATCGCCTGGGCTACGCGCACTCGGTCGAGTGCTGGTGCGAGGGCGCGCTCGCGGGCGGCATCTACGGCGTGTGTCTGGGCGGGCCTTCTTCGGCGAGTCCATGTTCAGCCGCCGCAGCGATGCCTCGAAGGTAGCCCTGCACGCCGTCGTCACCGGCGGCGATTTCGACCTGGTCGACTGCCAGCTGCCCAACCCGCACCTGATGCGCCTGGGCGCGCAGCGCATCAGCCGCAGCCGTTTCCTGCACCTGCTGGAGCGCGCCGGCGTCGGCACCGACTGAGCCGGCCGGCGATGGCCACGCCATGCCCGTGCCCAGGGTCATCTGCTGCGCCGCGTGGGAATCGGTCCGTATTAGCCGATCCGGCTCGTCAAATGGTTACCGCTGTTGTCCTCGGACGATCGAGCATCCGTCCTCGATTCCCGTGTCTCGCCACGATGCCCCGAGCCCGGCAGGCTGCTAAGCTGCCCGCAAGCGCGGCGCCCCCTGGCGCGCGCACGCCAGGGGAGACAGCATGAAGTTCGAGACGCTCGCGGTGCACGCCGGCTACGCCCCCGACCCGACGACGCACGCCGTCGCCGTGCCGATCTACCAGACGACGTCGTACGCGTTCGACGACACGCAGCACGGCGCCGACCTGTTCGACCTCAAGGTCCAGGGCAACATCTACACGCGCATCATGAACCCGACCAACGCCGTGCTCGAGCAGCGCGTCGCCGAGCTCGAGGGCGGCGTCGGCGCCCTGGCGACCGCCTCGGGCATGGCCGCGATCACCTACGCGATCCAGACGATCGCCCGTGCCGGCGACAACATCGTCACCACCAGCCAGCTCTACGGCGGCACCTACAACCTGTTCGCGCACCAGATGCCGGCGATGGGGATCGAGATCCGCTTCGCCGACCACGACGACTTCGATCGCCTGGCCTCGCTGGTCGACGAGCGCACCAAGGCCATGTTCTGCGAGACGGTCGGCAACCCCTCGGGCAACGTGGTCGACATCGAGCGCCTGGCGGGCATCGCGCACGACGCGGGCGTGCCGCTGATCGTCGACAACACGGTGCCGACGCCCTACCTGTGGCGCCCGATCGAGCAGGGCGCGGACATCATCGTGCACGCGCTGACCAAGTACATGGGCGGCCACGGCACGACCATCGGCGGCTGCGTGGTCGACTCGGGCAACTTCCCCTGGGCGGAGCACGGCGCGCGCTACCCGATGCTCACCGAGCCCGATCCGTCCTACCACGGCGTCGTGTTCACCGACGCGGCCGGTCCCGCGGCCTACATCACCCGCTGCCGCGTGGGGCCGCTGCGCAACACCGGCGCGGCGCTGTCGCCGTTCAATGCGTTCCAGATCCTGCAGGGCATCGAGACGCTGCCGCTGCGCATGGACCGCCACTGCAGCAACGCCCAGCAGGTGGCCGAGTACCTGCAGAGGCCACGAGCAGGTGAACTGGGTCAAGTTCGCGGGCCTGGCCGACAGCCCGGACCACCGCCTCGCCGAGCGCTACATGGGGGGCCGCGCCGCCTCCATCCTGTCGTTCGGCATCCGTGGCGGGCGCGAGGCCGGGGCCCGGTTCATCGACGCGCTGGCGCTGATCACGCGCCTGGTCAACATCGGCGACGCCAAGAGCATCGCCTGCCATCCGGCGACCACCACGCACCGCCAGCTCGACGAGGACGAGCTCGCCAGCGCCGGCGTGAGCCAGGACATGGTGCGCTTCTCGATCGGCATCGAGCACGTCGACGATATCCTCGCCGACATCGAGCAGGCGCTGGCGGCGGCCCGGGAGTAACGTGGACGCGACATCGTGATGTTGCGGATGCCACGGCGCCCTCGTAGCCTGAACGGGCACGCCGCAGGCCACCGATCCGGGAGCCGGCACCACGCACATGGCTGAATGGACGGCGACCGAATCCGAGCTCGGCGAGCTCATCGTCGATGCCCTCAACCTCGACGTCGATCTCGCCACGGTCGACCCCGAGGGGCCGTTGTTCGGGGAGGGCATGGGGCTCGACTCGATCGACGCGCTCGAGCTCGCGGTCGAGGTGTCGCGGCGCTACGGCTTCCAGCTGCGCTCGGACGATCCGGACAACGCACGCATCTTCGCGTCGCTGCGCTCGCTCGCCGCGCACGTGGACGCCGCCCGCACACGCTGATCCACCATGCCCCGCAACCTCGCCGCGATCCCGGTGCTGCTCTACCCGGCCTGGTCCCATCTCTGCGTGGCCTACGACCGACCCGGCTACAGCCTCGCGGGCCTGGTCGTGCTGCTCGCCCTTGCCCTTGCCCTGCGGGCCACCCGCAGGCCGCCGGCCGCGCCCGCCGTGGCCGCGCTGGGCGCGCTCGCGGGGGTGGCGGCCTGGGACGTCGTCAGCCCGGTGCCGCTCGCGCTCTATCTCCCGCCCATCCTCGTGCCCGCGGCGCTGGCGTGGCTCTTCGGGCGCAGCCTGCTGCCGGGGCGCACCGCGCTGATCACCCGCTTCGCGGTCCACGTGATGGGCCACGACACGCCCGACACGGCGCGCTACACGCGTGCCGTAACCGCCTACTGGACCGGGGTCTTCGTGGTGCTGGCGCTCGAGGCGGCGCTGCTCGCCGCCCTCGGCAGCTGGCCGCTGTGGTCGCTGTTCACCAACGGCCTCAACTACGCGCTCGTCGCCACCGCCTTCCTCGCCGAGCTGGGCGTGCGGCGCCTGCGCTTCGGCCGCGTGACGCCCGTGCGCGAGTTCCTGCTCCAGGTGGCCCGGACCGACTTGCGGCGGCTGGGCTGAACGGGTGCCACCCGCGCTGGCCGCATTCCTGCCCCGCCACGGGCGCGACACGACCGTCGCGCTCGACGCGGGTGGCCCCGTGTCCGCCGCCGGGCTCGTCGCGCGCGGCCGCGCCATCGCCGCGCGGCTCGACCCGGCGCAGGCGATCCTGTGCCTGTGCGCGGACCGGGTACACGTCGCCGCGACCCTGCTCGCCGGCCTGCTGCTCGAGCGCCCCTGCGTCATGCCGCACGATCACAGCCCGGAGACGCTGCAGCGCCTGCGGCGGCGCTACCCCGGCGCCACTGCCGTGGCCGAGGCGCGGCGGGCGCAGGCGCTCGATGCCCGAGCGATCGAGCCCCTGGCGGCGACGCCCGGGGCCGCCATCGCGCGGGCGGCCGCGCCGCGCTTCCCCGCGGACCGCTGCGCGGCGCACGTATTCACCTCCGGCTCGACCGGCGAGCCGGGCGTGCACCGCAAGCCGTGGGGCGCGCTCGTCGCCTCGGGCAGCGCGCTCGGCCGACGCCTGGGCAGCCGGGCGGGGTGCTGCGTCGTCGCGACGGTGCCGGGCCAGCACGTCTACGGGCTCGAGGCCTCGATCCTGCTGCCGTTGATGACCGCCGGCATCATTTCCCGGGCAGCCGCTGCTCCCGGCCGACATCGCCGCCGCCCTCGAGCGCGCCCCGCCACCGCGCGTGCTGGTGTCGACGCCGGTCCAGCTGCGCCGCCTGGCCGACGCCGACGGGCTCACGCTGCCGCCCGTCGAGCACGTCGTCTCCGCGACCGCGCCGCTCGACGCCGCGCTCGCGGAGCGGATCGAGCAATGCCTGCAGGCACCGGTGGTCGAGATGTACGGCAGCACCGAGACCGGCCTGGTCGCCACCCGCCGCACGGTCGCGGGCGAGGCCTGGGAGCCGATCGCGGGGGTCGCGGTCGACGCGGACACGGCCGGCTGCGTGGTCCGCGCGCGCCACCTGCCGGAGCCCATCCGCCTGGGCGATCGCATCGAGCCGCTCGGGGCCGGCCGCTTCCGCCTGGCGGGGCGCAGCGAGGACCTGGTCAAGGTCGCCGGCAAGCGCGGCTCGCTCGACGACATCGCGAGCAAGCTGCTGGGGGCGCCCGGCGTGCACGATGCCGCCGTGTTCGTGCCCGACGGGCCCGGGGCGACCGTGCGTCGCCCGGTGGCGTTCGTGGTGGCCCCGGGCACCGGCGCCGGCCCCATCCTCGACTACCTGCGGGCGCGCCTCGACCCCGTGTTCCTCCCGCGGCCGCTGGTGCATGTCGACGCGCTGCCGCGCGGCCCGACCGGCAAGCTCGCCCGGGCCGACCTCGAGCGCCTGTACCGCGAGCGGGTGGGCGCGGGGGAACGGCCATGAGCGGCACCGGCTACCGCGTCGTGGCCGCGCACGAGCCCGGCCTCGCGGACCACTTCCCCGGCCGCCCGCTCGTCCCCGCGGTGCTCATCCTGGCGCACGCGATCGCCGCGGCGCCCGGCACGGTCACCGGCGTGCGCAGCGCCAAGTTCCTGCGCCCGCTGGCGCCCGACACGCCCTTCCGCGTACGGGGCACGCCGACGGCACCGGGTCGCTGGCGCTTCAGCGTGCGCGACGCCGCGGACCAGGAGCTGGCCCACGGCGAGCTCGAGCTCGCATCCGCATGAGCGAGCGCTGGACCCGCAACCGCGGCCGCGGCAGCGAGACCCTGATCCGCCTGATCGTCACCCTCGCCCGCCGCCTCGACCGGCGCCTGGTCGCGCCGCTGCTGCACCCGATCACGCTCTACTTCGTGGTCGTCTCCACCCGCGCGCGGCGGGCCTCGCGCCGCTACCTCGGGCGCGTGCTCGGGCGCCCGGCGCGCTGGCGCGACGTCTACCGCCACTACCACACGTTCGCGCTGACGCTGCTCGACCGCGTCTACATGCTCTGCGGCAACACGGGCGCGCTGCACCTGGAGCTCGAGGCGGACGCGCGCGCCCGGAGCTGCTCGCGCGCGGCCCCTGCGTCCTGCTCGGGGCCCACCTCGGCAGCTTCGAGGCCGCGCGGACACTGGCCCGGCGCGTACCGGGCGTGCGCGTGCGCCCGCTCATGTACCTCGCCCAGGGGCAGGCGCTCGACCGCGTGCTGCGCGAGCTCGCCCCCGGCGCCTGGGACACGGTCATCCGCCTGGGCCGACCGGACAGCCTGCTCACCGCCGCCGCCGCGATCCAGGAGGGCGACAGCGTCGCGCTCCTGGCCGATCGCCGCCTGGGCCGCGACCGGGTCCGCCGCTGCCTGTTCCTCGGTGGCGACATCCTGCTGCCGGAGGGGCCCCTGCGGCTCGCGCGGGCGCTCGACGTGCCGGCCCTGCTCTGCCTCGGGCTGTACCGCGGCGGCGGGCACTACACGATCCGGCTCGAGACCTTCGCCGAGTCCCTGCGCTGCGTCCCGGGCGCCGGGCTCGACACCTGGGCCCAGCGCTTCGCCGGGCGCCTCGAGGCGACCTGCCGCGAGCTCCCGTTCAACTGGTTCAACTTCTACGACCTCTGGGAGGAAGCCGATGAGGCCGCTGCGCTGGATGCTGCTGCCGATCGCGACCTGGGCCCTGGTCGCGCGCGCTGACGGCGGCGGCTTCACGCTCGACGCGGTGCTCGAGCGCATCCGCCCCGCCGACGGCCGCTTCGCCTCCGAGTATCGCCAGGTGCACCGATCGAGCCTGCTGAGCGAGCCCGTGCGCGTGCGCGGTCGCGTGGTCTTCACCGCCCGGACCGGCTGCGGCGCACCGAGCGCCGCCCCGGTGGCGAGCGCCGCACGATCACCGTGCGCGGCGACACGGTGCGGATCGACGGCGCCGACGGCACGACCCGCCACGGGCTCGCGCAGGCCCCCACCCTGGCGCTGCTCATGGACGTGCTCGGGGCCCTGGCGGCGGGCGACACGCAGCACCTGCGTGACGCGCTCGACGCGCGCCTGGCCGGGAGCTGGCAGGACTGGCGGATCGGCCTCGCGGCGCCCCTGCCGCCGGCCGTCCCCGGGCGCCGGACGCGGCGCGCCGAGCACGCCGGGCTCACCCTCGCGGGCGCCGGCGGGCGGCTCCGGTCGATCGCGATCGACTCGCCGCGCAGCGGCCGGATCGAGATCCGCTTCATCACGGGGGCGGCGCGGTGAGACGGCGCTGGCTGCGCCCCGCGCTCGTGCTGCTGGCACTCGTGGCGGCGGCGTGGATCGTCTACCAGGGCCGTGTCGGCGGGGCGCTGTCCACCTTCCTGCCGCAGGGGGCCTCGCCCGAGCAGCGCCTGGTCACCGGCGAGCTGCGCTCGGGCATCGCCGGGTCGCTGCTGTTCGCGATCATCCGGGGCCGGACCCGGCCGCCGCCCGCGCGGCGGCGCCGCGGCTGCGCGAGCGCCTCGCGGGCAGCGACGCGTTCCGGCTCGTGGCGACCCGCCCCGACCCCGGGCTGCTCGACGCCGGCGGGCGGGTCTTCGAGTACCGCTACCTGCTCAGCGACCGCGTCGGCCCCGCCGCGTTCGAGCCGGCACGGCTGCAGCCCGCGCTCGCGGAGCTGGTCGCGCGCCTGCGCGGCGACGGCCCGCCCGTCGACGAGCGCCTCGCCGCCGCGGACCCGACCGGCGAGTACCGCCACGTGCTGAGCCGGGTCCTCGGCGGCCGCACGCCCCGCCGGCGGGCGGCTGGCGCACCGCGGCCGGCTGGCCGGTCCTGGTCGCGCTGCCCGTCGCCCCCGCCGACGACCTCGACGCCCAGGCCCGCGCCGTCGCGCGCATCGAGTCCGCGACGCGGGCGCTCGGCCCCGGCTTCCGGGCCGAGCTGGCCGGCGCGCCGGCGATCGCGGTCGCGACCCGCGCGCGCATCCGCGGCGAGGCCCTGCGCATCAGCGCGATCGCGGCGCTCGCCGTGCTCGCCATCATCGGGCTGGCGCTGCGCTCGGCGCGCGCCCTGCTCGCCTGCGCGCTGCCCGTCGGCGCCGGCCTGCTCGCCGGCACGGCGACCGTCATGCTCGTGTTCGGGCAGGTCCACGGCATCACGCTCGCCTTCGCCGCCACCCTGCTCGGCATCACCGCGGACTACCCGCTGCACCTGCTGTGGCACGCGCGGCACGCGGGCGCCCGGCACGCGCGCGCCGCCGTCCGGCGGCCGCTGGTGCTGGGCGCCGGCTCGACCGCGATCGCCTTCGCGGCCATCGGCATCGGCGGCTTCCCCGGGCTGCAGCAGCTCGCCGTCCTGGCCGCGGTCGGGATCCTGGTAGCGGCGGCCGTGACCCTCTGGGTCCTGCCCGGGCTGCCGCTGGGCACGGACACGCAGGCCGGTGGCGCGGCGCCGGCCGCAGCGGCGCTCGCCCTGCGCCGCTGGCCGGCCGCGCTCGCCCTGGCGCTCGTGGCCGCCGGCGTGACCGCGGGCGCCACGGTGGTGCGCCTCGACACCGACCTGGAGACGCTCTCGCCGATCCCGGCGGAGCTGCGCGAGCGCGACCGCGAGGCGCGCGCCGCGGTCGGGGTCGGCACGCCCGGCCACCTCGTGCGCGTGACCGCGGCGACGCGCCGGTCCGCGCTCGAGCGCACCGAGCGCACCGCGGCGCGGCTCGCGGCGCTGCAACGCGACGGTGTCATCGGGCACTTCAGCGCGGTCACGGCGCTGGTGCCGAGCGCCGCCACCCAGCGCGAGCGCCGCGGCGCGCTGCCGTCCGGCGCCGAGCTGCGCCGCTCGCTGCGTGCGGCGACGGCGGGCCTGCCGCTGCGCGCGGGGGCGTTCGAGCCCTTCGTGCGCGACGTCGACGCCAGCCGCGAGCTCGAGCCCCTGGGGCCGGGCGGGCTGCCGCCGGGGTTCCTGCAACGCTGGGTCGAGGCACGGCTGTTCGCGCTCGACGGCGAGTGGACCTCGCTCGTCGGCCTCGGGCAGATTGGCGCGCCGGGGGCCATTGCCGCTACGCTGCAGCCCGTACGCGGCGCGTCCCTGCTCGACGTCACCGCCGTCACGAGCGGGCTCGTCAGTCACTACCAGCGCGCCGCGCTGGTGCACTTCGGCCTCGGCCTGGCGGCGATCACCGTCCTGCTGGCGGTGGTCCTGGGCGACCCGCGCCGGGCGGCGGCCGTGCTGCTCACGGTGGCCGGCGCGGTGGGCGGCACGCTGGCGTTGCTCGCGCTCGTGACGGGACCGCTCAACGTGTTCGAGGTGATCAGCCTGCTGCTGGTCACGGGCCTGGGCCTCGACTACGCGCTGTTCGCCACCGGCGCGGCGCGCGGGCGTGGCTCGGTGGGCGTCTGCGCGCTGTCGACCGTGACGGTGTTCGGCCTGCTCGCGAGCGCGAGCGTGCCCGTGCTGCGCGACATCGGGACCACCGTGGCGCTCGGCACGCTGCTGGCATGGCTGCTGGCCGTCAGCGCCGCCCGGCCCGAGGGCCCTCGATCGAGGGACTAGCGTCCCGCGCATGCCACCACCGGTCGCGCCGCGGCGCGGCGCACGCAGCGAAGGCCGGCGCCGCGGCCACCGCATCGCGGCGGCCGCGGACAGCACGGCCCGTCAGGGCGACCGCAACAGGAGCCTGGTAAGACATGCGCGCCCGCTACGCGATCACCGCATCCGCCATGGTCAGCGCGCTCGGCTCCGGCCGGGCCGCCACGCTCGACGCGCTGCACGCGGGGCGCACGGGCCTGGCCCCCGGTGCCCCCGGCCCGCCCGGGCTCCACGTTGGGCAGGTGCGCGCGGACGCGCTCGCGGCGCTGCCGCCGTCGTGGCAGGCGTACGACTGCCGCAACCACCGCCTCGCCGAGGCCGGCCTGCAGGCGGACGGCTTCGGCGAGCACGTGGCCGCGGTCGTGGGCCGCCTGGGGGCGGACCGGGTCGGCACCTTCGTGGGCACCAGCACGTCGGGGATCCGCGAGACCGAGCAGGCCTACGCGGCGCTCGACGACACCGGCGCGCAGCTGCCCCCGGACTTCCCCCTGCGCACCACGCACCGACTCTCGGCGCTCGCCGACTACGTGCACGGCCGCCTCGGGCTCGCCGGTCCGGCGGCCACGATCTCGACGGCGTGCTCGTCCAGCGCCAAGGCCTTCGCCCAGGCCGCGCGGGCGATCGACGCGGGCCTCTGCGACGCCGTGGTGGTCGGCGGGGTCGACAGCCTCTGCCTGACGACGCTGCACGGCTTCCATGCGCTCGAGCTGACCGCGTCGGGTCCCTGCCGCCCCTTCGACGCGGTCCGCGACGGCATGTGCGTCGGCGAGGCGGCCGCCTTCGCGCTGCTGCAACGGGCACCGGCCGGCTCGGGCGTGGCGCTGCTGGGCTGGGGCGAGAGCACCGACGCGCACCACATGTCGACGCCGCACCCCCAGGCGCGCGGCGCGCGCCTGGCGATCCGCGCCGCGCTGCACCACGCGGGCATCGAGGCGCGCGCCGTCGACTACGTCAACGCGCACGCCACCGGCACCCCGATCAACGACCGCGCCGAGGCCCTGGCGATCCACGCCGAGCTCGGCCCCGGCGTGCCCGTCGGCGGCACCAAGGGCTGGACCGGGCACACGCTCGGTGCCGCCGGCGCGCTCGAGGCGCTGCTCGCCGTCCTCGGCCTCGAGGAGGGGCTCGCCCTGGGCACGCTCAACACCGCGCGCGTGGACCCCGAGCTCGATTGCAACGTGCTGCGCAGCACCACGCCACGGGCCCTGGAGCGCGTGCTCAGCAACTCGTTCGGCTTCGGTGGCAACAACTGCACGCTCGTGCTCGGGCGGGCCGCGTGATGCGCGCCGTGGTACGTGGCGTCGGCCTCACCGGCCCGGGTCTCCCCGACTGGGCACACGCGCGCGCGTGCCTGGCGCGCGGGGGGAGCGCTGCCGCGCAGGCCACAGCGCGCCCGCGCAGCGCCCTGCTGGCGCGCGCCGAGGCGCGGCGGGCGACCGGCCTCGTCCACCTGGCACTGGCGAGCGCGGAGCAGGTGCTGCCCGCGCCCGCCGACGTGCCCGCCGACCTGCCCGTCGTATTCGCGTCCGCCGACGGTGACCTGGACATACTCGAGCGCAACTGCGCCACGCTCGCCGAGCCGGAGCCGTGGATCTCGCCCAACCGGTTCCACAACTCCGTGCACAATGCGCCCTCGGGCTACTGGTCGATCGCCACCGGCTGCCGCGGTCCCTCGACGACCCTGTGCGCGGGCGACGAGTCGTTCGCCGCCGGCCTGCTCGAGGCCGCCACCGAGGTGGCCACCACCGACAGCGATGCTTGCCTGCTGGTCGCCTGCGACCCCGCCTCGCCGCCGAGCCTCGCGGGCTGTCGGCCCGTGCCGGACCCGTTCGCCGTTGCCCTTCTGCTGGGCCGCGACGGGCCGGGCACGCCGCTGCGCCTCGGGCTCGAGGGCGCGGGCGCGGACACGCCCTGCGCCGGCGCTCGGCTCGAGGCGTTGCGCACGGCCAACCCCGCCGCGCGCAGCCTGCCGCTGCTCGCGGCCCTCGCCGCGGCCACGCCGGCCAGCGTGCGGCTCGCGCGCCCGGGCGGCCGCCTGCGCGTCGACCTGGAGGCGACCCCGTGACCGCGCTGCCCGGGACCGCGCGGCGATCGCGGAGCGCCTGCCGCACGGCCCCGGCATGCGCCTGCTCGAGGCGGTCGAGCAGGCGAGTGGCGGCGACCTGCGCTGCCGCGGGCTCGCGCCCGCCGCGGCGACGCACCCGCTCGCCTCCGGGCGGCGCGTCGCCGCGGTCCACGCGCTCGAATACGCCGCCCAGGCGGCCGCGCTCCACGGCAGCCTCATCGACGGCGCGGCCGCGCCGCGCGCCGGCGTGATCGCCGCGGTGCGCGGCCTGGCGTGGGACCGTCCCTGGCTGCGCGGCGGCGCGTTGCAGGTCGACTGCGAGCGGCTCGGCGGCGACGCGCGCCATTGCAGCTACCGCTTCCGCGTGGCGGACGAGACCGGCACGGAGGTCCGCGGCCGCCTCGACGATCGCCTTCGACGCGGGGGCAACGGCGTGACCCGCGCCCTGGTCACGGGCGCCAGCGGCGTGCTCGGCGCGGCGATCGCGCGCCGCCTCGCCGCCGACGGCATGCGGGTGATCCTGCACGCGCACCACAACCGCGCCACCGCCGAGGCGCTCGCGCGCGCACTGCAGGCCGAGCACGGCGAGGCGGCCGCGCGCGTGGTCGGCTGCGACCTGACCGATACCGCGGCCACCGCCGCCGCGCTCGAGGCGCAGCTCGCCGAGGGCCCGATCGAGGTGGTGGTGAGCAATGCCGGCGTGCACGACGACGCGCCCATGGCCGGCATGTCCCCGGACCAGTGGCGGCGCGTGGTCGATGTCTCCCTGCACGGCTTCTACAACGCGGTGCAGCCGCTGCTGATGGGGATGATGCGGGCGCGCTACGGCCGCGTGATCGCGCTGTCCTCGGTCGCGGCGACGCTGGGCAACGCCGGCCAGGCGAACTACGCCGCGGCCAAGTCCGGGCTGCACGGCGCGGCGAAATCGCTCGCCCGCGAGCTGGGCTCGCGCGGGGTCACGGTGAACGTCGTCGCGCCGGGCATCATCGAGTCCGAGATGACCGCGGAACGGTTCGACGCCGACACGGTGCGGCGCCTCGTGCCGGCCCGGCGCATGGGGCGACCCGAGGAGGTCGCGGCGCTGGTGGCGTTCCTGGCATCGCCCGAGGCCGCGTACGTCTCCGGCCAGGTCATCGGCGTCGACGGTGCCATGACATGAGCGTGGCGCGCGCGCCCGTGGTCGCCGTGGTGCCCGCCTACGACGACGGCGCGAGCGTGCGCGCGGTGGTCGACGCGGTCGCCGCCCATGTCGACCGCGTCATCGTCGTGGACGACGGCTCCGGCGACGATACCCCCGCGCGCCTCGCCGGCAGCGTCGCCGAGCACATCCGGTTGCCACGCAACCGCGGCAAGGGGCGGCGCTGCGCCGGGGCCTGTCGCGGGCGCGGGCGCTCGGCGCCGGGCGCGGCGGTGACGCTCGACGCCGACGGCCAGCACCCGCCGACGTGCCTGCCGGCCATGCTGGCGGCCCACGCGGCCGCCCCGGACACCATCGTCATCGGCGCCCGCGATCCGGGCGCCGGCGCGGCGCCACGCCACCGGCGTGCCGCCAACCGGGTGGCGGACTTCTTCCTGTCCTGGGCCACCGGGCGGCGCCTGCACGACACGCAGAGCGGCTTCCGGGTCTACCCGGCACGCGCCTTCGAGCTGGCGGTGGCGATACCCGCGGAGGGCTTCGTCTACGAGAGCGAGCTGCTGATGGCCTGGGTGGAATCGGGCATGGGCGTGTGCTACGCCCCCGTCCCGCCCGTCTACGCCGGTCTCGCGCGCGCGAGTCACTACCGGCCCGTCGCCGACACGGCGCGCATCACCGTGCGCGTCGCCACGCGCCTGCTGCGCCGGGGGCTGGCGCCGGTGCGCCTGGCGCTCGCGCTGGGCGCGGCCCGCCCCCGCGCGAGCGCCAGCCGCGGACCCGGCGCCCCGCCCGAGCGCCCCGGGCCGCCGCACTGACGCTTGCCCGTGCAGGCGCGCGGGCGGGCGACTATCATCGAGCGCGTATCCACCGGAGACCGCCAATGGACGACGAGACCTTCAACAAAGACGTCCGCAGCTTCCTCAAGAAGGTCGGGATCACCTCGCAGCGCGAGCTCGAGGAGGCGGTTCGCGCCCGCGTCGGGGACGGCCGGCTGGGCGGCGACGAGACCCTGCCGGCCACGGTCGTGCTGCGTGTGCCCGATCTCGACCTCGAGGTCGAGATCGACGGCGAGATCCGCCTCGAGTAGCCGCCGGGCACGGCCGGAGGGGGGATGGACGACGCGGAGTTCCGCCGCACGCGCCGCCGCGAGCTGGTCGACGACCGCGTCAGCGGCGCCAGCCAGCTCGCGCGCCAGGCGCTGGACAGCCTGGCCGAGTTCGCCGGCAGCTGCGCCGCGGACGAGCCGGCAACGCTGCGCGCGGCGTTGCTCGACTTCGCCGAGGAGCTGCAGTACACGCGCCCGAACATGGCGCCCATCCACAACCTCGTCCAGCGCTGGTCCGACCGCGTCGAGGCCCTGCCCGACGATGACCCCGCGGGCTTCCGGCGCGCCGCCGCGGAGGCCGCGCAGGAGCTCTCCGACGCCTCGGTGCGGGCGGTCGAGGAGGTGGCCGCGCATACCGCCGCCCTGGTCGGCGCCGATGCCACGGTGATCACCCACAGCATGAGCTCCACGGTGCACGCGAGCTTCCGGCTGCTCGCGCGCCGCGGCGTGCGCGCGATCGTGTCGGAGTCCCGGCCCGGCCTCGAGGGCCGCGACCAGGCGCGGCAGCTCGACCACCTCGGGATCCCGGTCGATTTCATCACCGACGCCGAGCTCGGCCATTTCAGCGGTCACGCCGACGTGGCGCTGGTCGGGGCGGACATGCTGCTCGCCGACGGCGCGCTGGTGAACAAGGCCGGGACCTACCTCCTGGCGCTGGCGGCGCGCGACCGCGGCATCCCCTTCTACGTCTGCTGCGAGAGCTTCAAGCAGGCCCCCCACGGCAGTACCGGCTTCGACCTCGAGGCCGCCGACCCGGCCGAGCTCGATGCGCCGCGCGGCCGGCAGATCACGCCGCACAACGTCTACTTCGATATCACGCCGGCGCGGCTGATCGACGCCCGGGTGACCGAGGACGGGGTCACCCGCGCCGGTGACGCGGCGTCCAGCTGATTCTTCATGTCGTTTCCTGATAGTTACCGCAACTGATTGATGGGGGAGACTTTTCGTCTCACGAATCCGCTTGATCACGGGGTCCGGCCGGGCCCGTTCCACGCGTTACACCATGTCGAGATAAATTACTCAACTCGTTGTTCCGACAGTGTTTTTCGTCATCACCGGAACCACGATCCATGAACCCGCCCCGTAGGCGCCGTGACCTGTTCCGCGCCGGCACAGGCGCTCGATGGCCGTCGTCGCCCGGCCGGCTCGGGCCTGACCCGATCACCCGCGCGCGGCGTCACCGGTGCGTCCCCGCGGTTGGGCGCGGACCGCGGCGCGTGGCTATAATGCCGCGACATCCAGGTTGGGAGCCCGCCCGATGCTCGAGGCGATCCCCGTCCCCGCGCTCTCCGACAATTACATCTGGCTGGTCGCCGCACCGGGGCAGAAATCGGTCGTGGTCGTCGACCCCGGCGAGGCCGCGCCCGTGCTCGAGGCGCTCGAGCGCAACGCGCTCGAGGTCGCGGCGATCCTGGTCACCCACCACCACGGCGACCACGTCGGCGGCCTCGCCGAGGTCGCGGCGCGCTACCCCGACGCCCCCGTGTACGGTCCGGCCACCGAGGAGGTCGCCGGCGTCACCGCCCGGGTCGGGGGCGGGGACCGCGTCGAGGTGGCGGCGCTGGAGACCGTGTTCGACGTGATCGACACGCCCGGGCACACCGCCGGGCACGTCTCGTTCCACGGCGGCGGCGTGCTGCTGTGCGGCGATACGCTGTTCGCCGGCGGCTGCGGGCGCGTGTTCGAGGGCTCGCACGCGCAGATGGCGGCCTCGCTGGCCCGCCTGGCCGCGCTGCCCGGTGACACGCGCGGCTGCTGCGGGCACGAGTACACGCTCAAGAACCTCGCGTTCGCGCGCGCGGTCGAGCCCGACAACGAGGCCCTGGCCGAGCGCGAGCGCGGCGCGAAGGCGCTGCGCGACGCCGGCAGGCCGACCGTGCCGTTCGAGCTCGCCGGCGAGCTCGAGACCAATCCCTTCCTGCGCTGCGACCAGCCCGCGGTGCGCGCCGCGGCCGAGCGCCACGCGGGGCGCGCGCTCGACGATGCCGCCGCCGTGTTCGGGGCATTGCGCGACTGGAAGGACAGCTTCTGACCCGGGCCGGCGTCGCGCTGGCGGCGCCGGCGGACAACAACCACAGCGCCGGCGCGGGCCGGCCACGAGGGGAATCCGATGCGCCAAAGCCTCATCACGCTCATGCTCGTGCTCGCCACGGCCCTGCCCCTGGGCGCGGGCGCCGCCGACCCGGTCCGGATCGGCATGATCACCACGCTGTCGGGCGGCGGCAGCTCGCTCGGGGTCGACGTCCGCGACGGCTTCATGCTCGCCGTCGAGCAGGGCGACGGCCGCCTCGGCGGCGTCCCGGTCGAGGTCCTGGTCGAGGACGACGGGCGCAAGGTCGGGCGCGCCGTGCAGATCGCGCAGCGCATGCTGCAGCGCGAGGATGCCGACATCATGACCGGGATCATCTGGTCCAACCTCGCGCTCGCGGTGGTCCCGCGCGTGGCACGCAACGACACCTTCTACATCAGCCCGAACGCGGGCCCGTCCCAGTTCGCCGGCAAGGACTGCCACGCGCGCTACTTCAACGTCGCATGGCAGAACGACAACCTGCACGAGGCGATGGGCGCCTACGTCAGCGACCAGGGCCACGAGACGGCGTACCTGCTGGCGCCGAACTACCCCGCCGGCAAGGACGCGCTCGCCGGCTTCAAGCGCTACTACGAGGGCGAGGTCGTGGGCGAGGTCTACACCAAGCTCGGCCAGCTCGACTACGCCGCCGAGCTCGCCGCGCTGCGCGAGGCCGAGCCCGACTCGGTCTACTTCTTCCTGCCCGGCGGCATGGGCATCAACTTCATCAAGCAGTACGCCCAGGCGGGCCTCAAGGAGCAGACGCCCCTGTTCGGGCCGGCGTTCTCGTTCGACGAGGGCATCCTCAGCGCGACCGGCGACGCGGCGCTCGGCGTGATCAACTCGTCGCAATGGGCGATCGATCTCGACAACGCGGCCAACCGGCAGTTCGTCGAGGCCTTCCAGGCGAAGCACGAGCGCCGCCCGTCGCTGTACGCGAGCCAGGGCTACGACGCCGCGCGCCTGATCGCCAGCGCGCTCGCGGCGGTGGACGGCGACGTGGATGATGCCCGCGCCTTTCGCGCCGCGCTCGAGGCGGCCGACTTCGCCTCGGTGCGGGGCGGGTTCCGCTTCAACCACAACCACCACCCGATCCAGGACATCTACGTGCGCGAGGTCTACCGCACCGACGACGGCACGCTGTCCAATCGCACCATCGGCAAGGCCTTCGAGGATCACGCCGACGCCTATGCCGGCGAGTGCGGCCTGAGCCCCGTCGGCGGCTGATGCCGCCCGCCATCGGCAGGCGCGGCCCGGCCCCCCTGCGGGGGCCGGGCAGCTCCGCGCGTGCCGCCGATCGACACCTGACGAGCGACCATGCTGCTCTTCCTCGAGCAAGTGCTGAACGGCCTGCAGCTGGGCGTCATGCTGTTCCTGCTGGCGGCCGGGCTGACGCTGGTGTTCGGCATCATGGGCCTGATCAACCTGGCGCACGGCTCGCTCTACATGCTCGGCGCGTTCCTCTGCGCCAGCGCGCTCGCCGCGAGCGGCAGCTTCGTCGTCGGCGTGCTGGCCGCGCTCGCCGGCGCCGCGCTCGCCGGCCTGGTGATCGAGGCGTCGATCATGCGCCGGCTCTACGCCCGCGGCCACCTCGACCAGGTGCTCGCGACCTTCGGCCTGATCCTGTTCTTCAACGAGGCGGTGCGCATCGTCTGGGGCCCCCGGCCGCTGTTCGTCGACATCCCGGGCGCGCTCGCGGGCACGGTCGAGATCCTGCCCGGCGCGCCCTACCCGCTCTATCGCCTCGCCATCATCGTGGCCGGGCTCGCCGTGGCCGCCGCCCTGTGGTGGCTCGTGCAGCGCACCCGCCTGGGCATGCTGATCCGCGCCGGCGCGGCCGATCGCGAGATGCTGGGTGCGCTCGGCGTCGACAGCCGCCACCTCTATGCCGGCGTGTTCACGCTCGGGGCGCTGCTGGCCGGGCTCGCAGGCGCGCTCGCGGGCCCGCTGTTCGCGGTCCAGGTCGGCATGGGCGAGAACATCCTGATCCTCACCTTCGTGGTCATCGTCATCGGCGGCATCGGCTCGATCCGCGGCGCCTTCGCGGGCCCTGCTCGTCGGCCTGGTCGACATGCTGGGCCGCGCCTTCCTGCCGACGGTGCTGCGCACTGGTGACCGAGCCGGCCGCCGCCGACGGCGACCGGGCGCGGCGCTCGCGTCGATGCTCGATCTACGTCCTGATGGCCGCCGTGCTCGTGCGTGCGCCCGAGCGGGCTGTTCCCCGCCCAGGTGCGCTGAGACCGACGCTGCCGCGCCGATCCCCTGCGGGCCGGGCTCGCCGTGGGCTGCGCCGGCCGCTGCCGCCGTTCGCGCACGCCATCGGCGATCCCTACCTGATCAGCATCGTCACCCGCGGGGTGATCCTGGCGATCGCGGTCGCCGGGCTCGACTTCATCCTCGGCTACGGCGCGCTGGTGAGCTTCGGCCACGCCGCGTTCGTCGGCGCCGGCGCCTACACCGTGGCGATCCTGGCCCACCACGCGCGCGCGGGCACGCCCCTGCGGGCTCCTGGCGCGAGGGCACGCGCGCCGCGCTGGCGGCCTGGCCGCTCGCCGTCATCGTCGCGGCCGCGCTGGCCGCCCTGATCGGGGCGCTCAGCCTGCGCACGCGCGGGCGTCTACTTCATCATGATCACGCTGGCCTTCGGGCAGATGGTGTACTACTTCTCCACTTCGCTGGAGCGCTACGGCGGCGACGACGGGCTGATCATGTGGCAGCGCAGCGAGCTGCCGCTGCTCGATGCGGCCAACCCGGTGCACTTCTACTACCTGTGCCTGGCGCTGCTGGTGGGCGTGCTGGTGCTGCTGCGACGCGCTGGTCGGTCCGCGCTTCGGGCGCGTGCTGCACGGCGCGGCGGAGAACGAGCGCCGCATGCGCGCGCTCGGCTTCCCCGTCTACCGCTACCGCCTCGCGGCCTTCACCATCGCGGGTGCCACCGGCGGTCTCGCCGGCGCCCTGCTGGCGAACCAGGACACCTTCGTCAGCCCCGAGCTGCTGAGCTGGCAGCACTCCGGCGAGATGCTGGTCATGGTGATCCTCGGCGGCATCGGCACGCTCTACGGCGCGGTCGCGGGCGCGCTGGCGTTCGTGCTGCTCGAGGACGTGCTGGCGGCCTGGACCGAGCACTGGATGATCATCCTCGGCCCCATCCTGATCGGGGTCGTGCTGTTCGCCCGCGGCGGGCTGTGCGGCGCCCTGTTCCGCCCCCGCGACCCGGAGACGCCCGGCGATGACGGCTGAGCCCCTGCTGCGCGTGCGCGGCCTGACCCGGCAGCTTCGGCGCCGTGCGCGCGAGCGACGGGGTCGACCTCGACGTGCTGCCCGGCGAGCTGCACGCCGTGATCGGCCCGAACGGCGCCGGCAAGACGACCCTGATCGGCGAGCTCGCCGGCGAGATCCGCCCGGACGCGGGCACGATCGGGTTCGCCGGCCGCGACATCACGCGCCTGTCCGTGGACGCCCGCGCCCGCGCCGGGCTGGCGCGCTCGTTCCAGGTGACCTCGGTCTTCCCCGGCCTGAGCGTGCGCGACAACGCCGCGCTGGCGGCGCAGGCGCACGCGGGCCACAGCTTTCGCTTCTGGCGCCCGGTGCGCCGCGAGACCGCGCTCAACGAGCGCGGCCATGGCGGCGCTCGAGCGCGTCGGCCTGGCCGCCGAGCGCCGACCGCCTCGCGGGCAACCTCGTCGCACGGCGAGCAGCGCCAGCTCGAACTGGCCATGGTGCTCGCCGGCGAGCCGCGCCTGCTGCTGCTCGACGAGCCCATGGCCGGCCTCGGCCAGGAGGAGGTGGCGCGGCTCTCGGCGTTGCTCGACGCGCTGCGCGCGGAGGTCACGATCGTGCTGGTCGAGCACGACATGGACGTGGTCTTCAGCCTCTCCGACCGCATCACCGTGCTCATCTTCGGGCGCAACATCGTGACCGGCCCCCCCGCGGCGATCCGCGCCAGCGAGGCGGTGCGCGCCGCCTACCTCGGGGACGCCGCCTGATGCTGCGGGTCGCGGGTCTCGAGGCGGGCTACGGGCCGAGCCGGGTACTCTTCGGGGTCGACCTGGAGGTCGACGCGGGCGAGGTCGTGACGCTGCTCGGCCGCAACGGCATGGGCAAGACCACCACCATGCGCGCGATCACCGGCCTCAACCCGCCCACCGCCGGCCGGATCGAGGTGGACGGGCGGGACGTCGCCGGCGCGCCACCGCATCGCATCGCGCGCCTGGGCATCGGGCTGGTGCCCGAGGGCCGCCGCATCTTCCCGACGCTGAGCGCGCGCGAGAACCTGGTCGCGACCGCGACCAACCGCAGCGGGACCGACCGGCCGTGGGACCTGCAGGCCGTGTTCGAGCTGCTGCCCGCACTGGCCGACTGCGCCGCGCGCCCGGGCCGGCAGCTGTCCGGCGGCGAGCAGCAGATGCTCGCCATCGGCCGCGCGCTGATGACCAACCCGCGCCTGCTGATCCTCGACGAGGCCGCCGAGGGACTGGCGCCGAAGGTGCGTGCCGAGATCTGGCGCGTGCTGGGCCGGCTGCAGCAGACCGGGCAGTCGATCCTGGTGATCGACCAGAACCTCGACGCGCTGATGCGCCTCGCCGACCGCCACTACATCATGGAGAAGGGCCGCATCGTCTGGAGCGGCGACTCGCAGGCGCTGAGCGCCGACGCCGACCTGCGCCACCGGACCCTGGGGGTGGCGTGACCATGCGATCGGGTTGCTCCGGCGCCGGCCGGGACGCCGTAGGCGCGTTTTTCCGAAGGAGGCGCGCGCAGAGCCGCGGACACGAATGCGCGCGTTCGCCCAGCCCGCGTTCGCCTGCGGCGACGGGCCTGCGCGAAAACGCGCCTACGCCACCGATTGCCGCCGTGCGTGGTTGGCACGGCAGAGCGGTAAACGGGAGGGCGCATGCCATCGGACACCGCTGACCACTGGCGCCGCTACACCGCCGACGAGCTGCAGGCGCAGTACAGCGCGCGTGCCGCGGTGCCGCAGCACCCGGAGATCTTCGCGCGCTGGCGTGCGGCCAGCGCCGACTACCGCGACGCCGCCGTGGCCGCCGGCCGCGCCCGTCTCGGCCTCGCCTACGGCGACGACGCCGCCGAGCGCATCGACCTGTTCCTGCCGCAGACCCCGCGGTCGACACCGCCACCACTGCACGTGTTCCTCCACGGCGGCTACTGGCAGGCGATGGCGCGCGCCGATTTCAGCTTCGTCGCCGCCGGCCCGAACGCGGCCGGCGCCGCCTGCGCCGTGCTCGGCTACCCGCTCTGCCCCGCGGTGACGCTGGACGAGCTCGTCGCGGCCGTGCGCCGCGGCTACGCCTGGCTGTGCGCACGCGCCGACGACCACGGCGTCGACGCGCGCGCGCCGAGCGTTTCCGGCCACTCCGCCGGCGGTCACCTGGCCGCGCTCCTCGTGCGGGCATACGCGGACGGCGGCGCGCCCGTGGGCCGGGTGCACGCCGTCAGCGGCCTGTTCGAGCTCGAGCCGCTGGTGCACACGGCGCTCAACGACGCGCTCGGACTGGACGTGGCCGCGGCCCGTCGCCTGAGCCCGCTGCTGGCGCCGCCCGTCGCCGACGTCCCGCTGACCGCCTGGGTCGGCGGCGACGAGAGCGCCGAGTTCCACCGCCAGGCCACGGCCATGGCCGACCACTGGCGCCGCGGCGGCGCCACGGCCGAGGTGCACACCGTGCCCGGGCGCAATCACTTCACCGTGCTGGACGCGCTCTACGCGCCCGGCGGCGCGCTCATGCGGGCATGAGCGTGCCTGCACGCTTGACCCCGGCGGCAACCGCCACCATCACGGGCAGCAAGCGCTCATCGATCACGCGAGGAGGCCATCATGGAGCACGTCGACGCGGCCGGCGCCCGCATCCCGGCACTCGGCTTCGGCACCTTCGAGCTGGAGCCCGCCGACGCCGAGCGCATGGTCCACCATGCCCTGGACGTCGGCTACCGCCACATCGACACCGCGCAGATGTACGGCAACGAGGCGGCGGTCGGGCGCGCCATCGCGGAGTCCGGCCTCGACCGCGGCCAGCTCTTCGTCACCACCAAGGTCTGGATGGACCGTTTCCGCGACGGCGACCTGCAGCGCTCGGTGGAGGAGAGCCTCGGGCGCCTCGGCCTGGACCAGATCGACCTGGTGCTGCTGCACTGGCCCAACCCCGACGTGCGCCTCGACGAGACGATCGGCGCGCTGCTCGACGCGCGCGAGCGCGGGCTGACCGCCCACGTGGGCGTGAGCAATTTCCCCTCGGCGCTGATGCACCAGGCGGCCGAGCTCGCCGGGCGCGGCGAGCTGGTGACCAACCAGGTGGAGTATCACCCCTACCTGCCCCAGCGCGCCGTGATGCAGGCCGCGCGCGAGCTCGGCATGAGCGTGTCGGCCTACTGCCCGCTGGCGCGCGGGCAGGTGTTCGACGACCCGGTGCTGCAGCGCATCGGCGCCGCGCACGGCAAGGGCCCGGGCCAGGTGGCGCTGCGCTGGCTGCTCGACCAGGGCGTGATCGCGCTGCCGCGCACGCGCACCGAGGCGCACGCCGACGCCAACCTCGACGTGTTCGACTTCGCGCTCGGCGACGCCGACCGCCGCGCGATCGAGACCGAGCTGCCCGGCCCGCGGCGCCTCATCGACCCCGGCTTCGCCCCCGCCTGGGACGCGGCGTAGGCCGGCCTGCGCTGCCGGTGCCGTGCCCCCCAGCCGCCTGGCGGCGGCGTGCCGGCATCGGCCTGCGGCCGAGGCCGGCCTACGTCTGCTGGCACGCGCCGCAGGGCGCGCCACGGCCATACCCGGCACGCGGACCGCAGGGCCGCCCGCGGCGATGCTGTCCGGACCGCCATACGCCGTGCCGGCGCCACCCGGCCGCCTGGCGGCGGCATGCCGGCGTCGGCCTGCGGCCGAGGCCGGCCTACGGCATTGCGAACCACCGGGTGCGCGTGCCCATCCCCCCGTGCCGATCAACGTAGGCCGGTTTCGGCCCGGCGCGGCGCGCCGGGCCGACGCCGGCGTGCGGCCCACGGGGCCGCTTGCGGCCCATGACGATCCGGCGCGGGCCGACCCGGCGGCCGCATGCCCGCATCGACCCGCGGGCGATCGAGGCACAGCGACCCAACGAACCGCCGTACGAGCGCGTGTAGGCCGGCCTGCGCGCCAGCGCATGCCGGGCACGCGGCCCGCAGGGCCGCCCGCGGCGATGCCGTCCGGACCGCCATACGCCGTGCCGGCGCCACCCCGGCCGCCTGGCGGCGGCATGCCGGCGTCGGCCTGCGGCCGAGGCCGGCCTACGGCATTGCGAACCACCGGGTGCGCGTGCCCATCCCGCCGTGCCGATCAACGTAGGCCGACGCCGGCCGATGCGGCCGCACGGGGCCGCTTGCGGCCCATGACGATCCGGCGCGGGCCGACCCGGCGGCCGCATGCCCGCATCGACCCGCGGGCGATCGCGGCACAGCGACCCAACGAACCGCCGTACGAGCGGTGTAGGCCGGCCTGCGCGCCAGCGCATGCCGGCACGCGGCCCGCAGGGCCGCCCGCGGCGATGCCGTCCGGACCGCCATACGCCGTGCCGGCGCCACCCTGGCCGCCTGGCGGCGGCATGCCGGCATCGGCCTGCGGCCGAGACCGGCCTACGACCCTGTTTTCGCGCCGCGGCGGGCTACCGCTGCCGCGGCTTGTCCGCCACACGGTCGCGCAGGTAGACCGGCAGCGCGTGCGCGGCGTCGACGGCCTCGCCGCGCTCCCAGGCGGCGCGCGCGAGCGGCAGCAGGTCACGCGCGTCGGGCAGCGCGCGGCCGAGGTTCGCGGCCAGGCGCCCGTCGGCCATGGCCTCGAGGCGCTCGCCATGGGCCTCCCAGCCCGTGCCGACGCCGTGCCAGCCCGTGCCCCCGGGCCACTCCACCGCCTCCGGCGCCCCCACGGCCTCTTCCAGCACCGGCGCCATCACGCCCGTGTCGCCGGCGACGCGGTAGGCGCCCCAGTACACCTCGCCCATGCGCGCGTCGATGGCGGCGATCACGGCCCGCGCGCCGTGCACGCGCGCCGCGCCCTGCGCCAGCGCCGCCAGCGTCGACACGGCGACGACCGGGCAGCTCGAGGCCGTAGGCGATCCCCTGCACCGCCGCGGTCGCCATGCGCACCCCGGTGAACGCCCCGGGCCCGCGGCCGAAGGCGAGCACGTCGAGGTCGGCGCCCGCGATGCCCGCCTCGGCGAGGACCGCGTCGATCATGCCGAGCAGGCGCTCACCGTGCTCGCGCGGGGCCTCGACCCAGCGCGCGTGCACCGTGCCGTCCGCGTCCAGCGCGACCGAGCACGCCTCGGTGGCGGTGTCGAGCGCCAGCAGCCTCACGCCCCGGGCCCTTCCGCGGCCGCGGCGTCGCCGAAGAACGAGCGGACCTCCGCGAGCGCGTCGGTACGGCGCATCGGCGGCAGGCTCTCGAGGAACACGCGGCCGTAGCCGCGCCCGCGCAGGCGCGGGTCGCACAGCATCAGCACGCCGCGGTCCTCGACGCTGCGGATCAGGCGCCCGGCCCCCTGCTTGAGCGCGATCACCGCCTGCGGCAGCTGGTAGTCGGCGAACGGGTTGCCGCCGGCGGCGCGCAGGGCGTCGAGACGCGCCTGCACGACCGGGTCGCCGGGCGCGGCGAACGGCAGCTTGTCGATGATCACGCACGACAGCGCGGGGCCGGCCACGTCGACGCCCTCCCAGAAGCTCGCCGTGCCCAGCAGGACCGCGTCGCCGGCGGCGCGGAAGCGCGCCACCAGCTCGTGCTTGGGCGCCTCGCCCTGCACCAGCACGCGATGCCGGTCCGCCGCGCGCAGGCGCGCGGCCGCCCGGTGCAGCGCGCGGTAGCTGGTGAACAGCACGAACGCGCGCCCGCCCGAGGCCGCGAGCACCGGCTCGGCGGCGTCGAGCACCGCGTCGGTGTAGCCCGGGGCCGACGGGTTCGGCAGCCCCTGCGGCAGGTACAGCAGGGCATTGCGCGCGTAGTCGAACGGGCTGTCGACCTGCAGCTCCTCGGCCTCGTCCAGGCCCATGCGCTCGCGGAAGTGCTCGAAGCGCCCGCCGACCGACAGCGTCGCCGAGGTGAACACCCAGCCGCCGGGCCACGCCTGCATCAGCTCGCGGAAGCGCCCGGCGACGTCGAGCGGCGTCAGCGCCAGCGCGAAGCCGCTGCGGTAGGTCTCGAACCACTGCACCAGGCCGCTGCCCTCCTGCGGCTCGACCCAGTCGCCCAGCGCCGCGCCCAGGTCGCGCGCCCGGCGCCAGCACTGGTCGAGCCCGCGGCCGCGCTCGCGCGCCGGGCGCGAGCTCGCCCTCCAGCGCCTCGACCGCGTCGCGCAGGCCGGCGAGCGCGTCGCGCACGCCCGGGTCCGCGGCCACCGCCGCCCAGCCCTCGCGGCGCGGCTCGCTCCCCAGCGCCAGGCGGAAGGCGCGCGTGGCCTGCTCGACGCCATCGGCCGCTGCGCGGATGCCGCTCGCGTCCGGCGCCGCGCGCAGCTGCTCGGCGACCGCGTCGCGCGCGAGATCGGCCAGCTGGCGCGCCGAGATCCGCCGCCCGAAGAAGTTCGCCGCGATCTCGGGCAGCTGGTGCGCCTCGTCGAGGATGAACGCGTCGGCGCTCGGCAGCACCTCGCCGAAGCCGCTCTCCTTGAGCGCCATGTCCGCGAACAGCAGGTGGTGATTGACCACGACGACGTCGGCCTCCTGGGCCTCCTTGCGCGCCCGGAGCACGAAGCAGTCGCGGTAGGCGGGGCATTCCTGGCCCAGGCAGTTCTCCGTGGTCGAGGTCACCCACGGCCACAGCGGCGAGTCCTCCGGCACGTCCGGGATCTCGGCGATGTCGCCGCTGGCGGTGGCGCGGGCGGCGCTGCGCACCTGCTCGAGCTGTGCCGCCATCTCCGGTCGGCGCGTCAGCGGGACCCCGTCGGCCATCGACATGCGGTGCAGGCAGAGATAGTTCGAGCGGCCCTTGAGCAGCGCGACCCGCGCGGGCACGCCCAGCGCCCGGCGCACGCGCGGGAGGTCGCTGTGGTAGAGCTGGTCCTGCAGGTGACGCGTGCCGGTGGAGATGATGACCTTGTCGCCGCGGCGCAGGGCCGGCACCAGGTACGCGAAGGTCTTGCCGACACCGGTACCGGCCTCGCCCACCAGCGTGCCACCGCCCGCCAGCGCGTCCTCGACGGCGTCGGCCAGCGCCTGCTGGCCGGCGCGCGGCGCGAAGCCATCGATGGCCGCCGCGAGCGGCCCGTCGGCGTCGAGCAGCCGGCCGGCGTCCGCCATCGCCTCAGGATCCGCCGTGGAGGCGCTCGGCCTCGGCGCGGGCGGCCTCGGCCCCGGCCGTGTCGCCGCTGCTGCCGCCGCGCCTCGCCGATCAGCAGCCAGTTGCGGTAGCGCAGCAGCCGCCGCTCGCCCGCGAGCGCGTTCGATTTCGCCGCCAGGCCCGCGGCGACCGCGGCGTCGCCGCCGGCGCAGGCGCAGCTCGGCCAGGCCGGCTCCACAGCACCGGGTCGTCGGGCGCCAGCTTGACCGCCCGCTCGAGCGCGGTGACGGCGTCGTCCAGGCGCGCCTCGAGGCGCGCCTGCTCGGCGCGGTCCCAGAGCAGCGCGACCGTGCGGTTGGCGACGTCGTGCTCGACCGCCGCCCCGGGCTCGACGCTGATCTTCCCGCGGTCCGCGTCCGGGCGCGGGCCGGTGGCGCAGGCGGCCAGCAGCGACCGGCAGCGCGGCGCAGATCACGCGGTTGCGAAGCTCGCTCATCGATCGGGACCGAGGCCGGTAGCGTCGGAGCAGCGCCGCTGCGGGCGGCACCGAGCCGCGGATGAACGGCAGCCGCGGCGCCTCGCGGGCAGCGCGGCGGCAGGCTGCGGGCGGCGCCGGGGTCGACCCGCGCCCACTCGATGCCCGCCGGTGCCTGCCCGCGGCGCGGCGCCGGCGGCAGCCGCCGCATCATATCGGCCCAGACGCGCATCGCGCCAGCGCTGCCGGTCAGGCCGGCCGGCCGGTTGTCGTCGCGGCCGACCCAGACGACGGCGACGCGCCGGCCGTCGAAGCCGGCGAACCAGGAATCGCGCAGGTCATCGGTCGTGCCCGTCTTGCCCGCGACCTGCCGCCGGGCAGCAGCGACGCCAGCGCCCGCCCGTACCGTCGGTGCGCGACGCGCGCGAGCGCCGTGTCGAGCAGGAACACCGGCCCCGGGTCCAGCACCGGACGCACCTCGAGGCCGCTGCGGTCGAGGGTGGTCCCATCGGCGGCGTGCACCGCCGCGATCGTGCGCAGCGGGGCGTCGAAGCCGCCGGCGGCCAGCGTCTGGTACATGCGCGTCACCTCGAGCGGGGTCAGCGAGAGCGCGCCCAGCAGGTCCGCCGGCACCAGCCCGGCGGCGCCGGGCAGGCGCAGGCGCTCGAGGGTCGCGGCCACCTGCCCGAGGCCCAGGTCCAGCCCCAGGCGCGCCGAGGCGACATTGTAGGAGTGCACCAGCGCCTCGATCAGCGGCACGCGGCCGTGGAAGCGGCCGTCGTAGTTGCGCGGCGACCAGCTGCGGCCGCCGTCGAGCTCGACCCGCAGGGGCTCGTCGCGCAGCGGCGTGACGAGCGTGTAGCGCTCGGGCCGCGCCAGCGCGGTCACGTACACGGCCGGCTTGACCAGCGAGCCGACCGGGCGACGCGCGTCCAGGGCGCGATTGTAGCCCGAGCGGCGCGCCGCGCGGTCGCCCACCAGCGCCTGCAGGGCGCCGCTGTCGCTGTCGGCGACCACCACCGCGCCCTGGAGCACGTCGTCGCCGTCGAGGCGCGCGAGGCGCGTGGCCAGCGCCTGCTCGGCGGCCGCCTGCACGCCGGGCTCGAGGTGGGTGTAGACGCGCAGGCCACCGCCGCGCAGCGCCTCGGCCGGATACTGCTCGGCCAGCTGGCGCCGCACGAGGTCGAGGTAGGCCGGGTAGGCCGTGCAGCGCCACCGCGGCGCGCGGGACCACGCCCAGCGGCCGGCGCAGCGCGGCCTCGACGCGCGCGGGCGCGACCGCGCCGGTGCGCGCGAGCACGCGCAGCGCCGTGTCGCGGCGCGCGCGGGCACGTTCCGGGATGCGCGCGCGGGTCGTAGTAGGACGGCCCCTTCACCAGGCCGACCGAGCAGCGCGAGCTCGTGCAGGCGCAGCTCCTCGAGCGGGCGGTCGAACCAGAAGCGCGCCCCGAGGCCGAAGCCGTGGATCGCGCGGTCGCCGTCCTGGCCCAGGTAGACCTCGTTGATGTAGGCCTCGAGGATCTGCTCCTTGGAATAATGCAGCTCCAGCGACAGCGCCATCAGCGCCTCGGTGAACTTGCGCCGCAGCGTGCGCTCGTTCGACAGGAAGAAGTTCTTGACCAGCTGCTGGGTCAGCGTGCTGCCGCCCTGCACCGTGCGCCCGGCCCGCAGGTTGGCGAGCGCCGCGCGCGCGATCGCCAGCGGCTGCACCCCGTGGTGGCTGCGGAAGTCGCGGTCCTCGACCGCGATCAGCGCCCGCGGGAGCTCGGGCGGCACGTCCTCGAGGCGCACCAGCACGCGGTCGGCGCGCCGCCCGGCGTAGACACGCCCGATGCGCTCGGGCTCGATGCGCGCGAGCGCGGCGCCGCCGCCGGCGGCGTCGACCGCGGCGATGCCCGCGCCCGCGAAGCGCACGCGCGATGCGCCGGCTCGCCTCCGCGCCGTCGGCGTGGCGGAAGGCGCGCGTGTGGATGCGCAGGCCGTTGCCGTCGACGGCGTAACGCCCCGGTCCGCCCAGGTCGTCCGCTGCGGCGGTAGCCGACGGCCTCGAGGTGGCGCACGAGCGCGTCGCGCCCCAGGGCGCGGCCGTCGTGGAGCTCGAGCGGCTGCGTGAAGACATGCGCCGGCAGGCGCCACTGGGTATCGCCGAACTGGCTGCGCACGCGCCAGTCGAGCAGGGCGAACGACGCGCCGACGAAGGCAACGACGACGCCCGCGCCGAGCAGCAGCCACGATCGCCACGCGCGCAGGCCGGCCACGGCGTGCACGGCGACGCGACGGGTACGGCGACGGGGACGGGAGCGGCGGGCCACGGCGCGCGCATCGTGCCACAGGCGGCGATGGCGCGCACCTCCGCGTTCGGCTCAGGGTGCCGTGCAGGGACTCTCGCAGAGCGCGCGGAGAACGCAGAGCAACACAGAGGAAGGTTGTATACGGTCTCGTTCTGCGCCCGATGGCGACGTGCCCGTTGCGATACCTGGATCGTGCATGCGCCGGCGGTCGATGAAGCCACCGGATCCGATCGCTCCCGGATTCCGTTGGATGCATCTCGTCGTACTCTGCGTTCTCCGCGCGCTCTGCGAGAGTCCGCGCACGACGGATCCGGCCAGCCCCTAAAACGAGACGGGCCCGCCGCGGTCGCGGCGGGCCCGGGGATCGGCCGGGATCGGGGTCCCGGCGTCAGCCCTCCTTGACGTCGATGCGGCGCGAGGTCTGCTGCGCCTCCCGGGTCTTCGGCAGCGTGATCGTCAGCACGCCGTCGTTGAACTGCGCCGCGATGTTGTCGTGATCGACGCTCTCGGGCACGCGGAAGCTGCGCTGGTACGCGCCGTAGGAGCGCTCGCTCAGGTAGTAGCCCTTGCGCTTGTCCTCGCGCTCGTCCTTGCGCTCGCCCGAGATCGTCAGCACGCCGTCCGAGTAGTCCACGGAGACGTCATCCTTCTTCATGCCCGGCAGGTCCACCTGCAGCTCGTAGGCCTCGTCCGTCTCGCTCAGGTCGGCGTTGCCGAACGCCTCCATGCCCCCGAAGGCGCCCTCGAGCAAGGCGAACGGGTCACGCCCGAGCCACAGGTCCTCCGGGCTCAGCATGTCGCTCGCCCGGCGCCCCGTCGGCGCCACGCCACGGCCGCCGAAGCGGTCGAACAGCCGGTTGATCTCGTTGCGCAGCGAGGACCCCCCGCGCACGGGGATGTCCCGCTCCGCCTGCCGCTCGGGCATCCGGGTCACGTTCTTCTCGGTGCGTGCCATGGTCATCACCTCCTGTTCGGGTATTCGGTTCACGGATCCGGTCGCTCGCAAGACAACCGCATCAGCTACCGTTTCCACCCGCGCAGATAGGGACCATGGTGGTTCCTTTCAAGGCCTTGTCGCCGCCCGCCGACCTGGATCAGCGACCCCGGCTCGTGCGCCCGGTACCGCGGGATACCAGGGCCGCGCCGGCGGCCAGCAGCCACCCGTGCCGGCGCCGCCCGGGCGGCTGGCGAGCGCTCCCCGACCGGCCCTACTCCCACTCGATCGTGGCCGGGGGCTTGCCGGAGATGTCGTAGACGACCCGCGAGATGCCGCCGACCTCGTTGATGATGCGGCGCGACACGTGGTCGAGGAAGTCGTACGGCAGGCGCGCCCAGTGGGCGGTCATGAAGTCGACGGTCTCCACCGCGCGCAGGGCGATCACGTACTCGTACGCGCGGCCGTCGCCGACCACGCCGACCGACTTCACCGGCAGGAACACGGCGAACGCCTGGCTGACCTGGTCGTACAGCCCGGCGCGCTGCAGCTCCTCGATGAAGATGGCGTCGGCGCGGCGCAGCAGTGTCGGCGTACTCCTTGCGCACCTCGCCCATGATGCGCACGCCCAGGCCCGGCCCCGGGAAGGGGTGGCGGTAGACCATGTCGCTCGGCAGGCCGAGCTCGACGCCGATGCGCCGCACCTCGTCCTTGAACAGCTCGCGCAGCGGCTCGACCAGCTCGAGGTTCATGTGCTCGGGCAGGCCGCCGACGTTGTGGTGCGACTTGATCACGTGGGCCTTGCCGGTGCGGGTGCCGGCCGACTCGATCGACGTCGGGATAGATGGTGCCCTGGGCCAGCCAGTGCGACGTCGCGGCAGCTTCGGCCGCCTCCTCGCTCGAAGACGTCGATGAAGGTGTTGCCGATGATCTTGCGCTTGTCCTCCGGGTCGTCGACGCCCGTCGAGGCGCGTCCAGGAAGCGCGTCCTCGGCGTCGACGCGCATGCACGCTGCACGCCCATGTTGCGCGGCGAAGGTCGCCATGACCTTGTCGCCCTCGCCCAGGCGCAGCAGGCCGTTGTCGACGAACACGCAGGTGAGCTGGTCGCCGATGGCGCTGGTGCAGCAGCGCGGCGACCACCGACGGAGTCGACGCCGCCGGACAGGCCCAGGATGCACCTCGCTCGTCGCCGACCTGCTCGCGGATGCGCGCGACCGCGTCGTCGATGATGTTGCCCGCGGTCCACAGGCCCTCGGCACCGCAGATGTCGCGCACGAAGCGCTCCAGCATGCGCCCGCCCTGGCGCGTGTGCGTGACCTCGGGATGGAACTGCAGGCCGTAGAAGCGCCGCGCTCGTCGTCGGCCATGCCGGCGAGCGGCGCATTGTCCGTCTCGGCGATCACGGAGAATCCCGGCGGCAGCTTCGACACGCGGTCGCCGTGGCTCATCCAGACGTCGAGCAGGCCTTCGCCCTTCGGCGTCGGTGTGGTCCTCGATGTCCCGCAACAGCCGCGAGTGACCGCGGGCCCGCACCCGCGCGTAGCCGAACTCGCGCTCGTGGCCCGGTCTCGACCGAGCCGCCGAGCTGCGCCGCCATCGCCTGCATGCCGTAGCAGATGCCGAGCACCGGCACGCCGAGGTCGAACACGGCCGCCGGCACGCGCGGTGGCTCCTCGCCGGTGACCGACTCGGGCCCGCCGGACAGGATCACCCCGCGCGGGTCGAAGTCGCGCACCGCGGCGTCGTCCCAGTCCCAGGGGTGGATCTCCGAGTACACGCCAGATCGCGCACGCGCCGCGCGATCAGCTGCGTGTACTGGGACCCGAAATCCAGAATGAGTACCGCTGGCGATGTTGGTCTGCATCGGTGCACATATCGCGATGCACCGGGCACTAGAAGCAGGGATCAGCCGTGCCACAAGCATCGTGGGCGAGGCGTCATCACCGCAGGACTGGCGGCCGCCACCTCACGCGAGTGCAGTGCGAGCCCACGGCGCTTGTGAGTGCGGCCGACCCGCGCGCTCCAGTGCCGCGAGCGGCCCATCCAGTCGACGCGTAGTCGGGGGCTTCCTTGGTGATGGCGACGTCGTGGGCGTGGCTCTCGCGCACGCCAGCGCCGGTGACGCGCACGAATTGGGCCTTGGCGCGCAGCGTCGGCAGGTCGGCGGCAGCCGGTGTAGCCCATGCGCGGAGCGCAGGCCGCCGACCATCTGGTGCACGATCGCGGACAGCGCGCCCTTGTACGGCACGCGGCCCTCGATGCCCTCGGGCACGAACTTGTCGGCGCTGTCCTCGTCGTCCTGGAAGTAGCGGTCGGACGAGCCCTGCTGCATGGCGCCGATCGAGCCCATGCCGCGGTAGGACTTGTACGAGCGGCCCTGGTACAGCTCGACCTCGCCCGGGGCCTCCTCGGTGCCGGCGAACATGCTGCCGATCATCACCGACCAGGCGCCGGCGGCGAGCGCCTTCGCCATGTCGCCGGAGAAGCGGATGCCGCCGTCGGCGATCAGCGGCACGCCGGTCCCGTCGAGCCCCGCGGCGACGCTCGTGATCGCGGTGATCTGCGGCACGCCGACGCCGGCGACCACGCGCGTGGTGCAGATCGAGCCCGGCCCGATGCCGACCTTGACCGCGTCGGCCCCGGCCTCGACCAGCGCCTGCGCGGCCGTCGGCCGGTGGCGATGTTGCCGCCGATCACCTGCACGTCCGGGTGGCTGTGCTTGATCCAGCGCACCATGTTGAGCACGCCGGCGGAGTGGCCGTGCGCCGTATCGACCACGATCACGTCGACACCGGCCTCGACCAGCGCGGCCACGCGATCCTCGGTGCCGTCGCCGAGTGCCCACCGCGGCGCCCACGCGCAGGCGCCCGTCGGCGTCCTTGGCGGCGTTGGGGTTGTCGCGTCGGCCTTCTGGATGTCCTTGACCGTGATCAGGCCGCGCAGCGCGAAGTGCGTCGTCGACCACCAGCACCTTCTCGATGCGGTGCTCGGTGCAGCAGCTCGATGCACCTCGTCGCGTCGAGGCGCCCTCGCGCACGGTGACCAGCTTCTCGCTTGCGGCGTCATGATCGTGCGACACCGGGCTCGTCGAGGCGCGTCTCGAAGCGCAGGTCGCGGCGCGTGACGATGCCGACCAGGTCCTCGCCGTCGACCACCGGCAGGCCCGAGAAGCCGTGCTTGTGGGTCAGCTCGAGCGCCTCGTGGATGCTGGTGTCGGGGCTGATCGTCATCGGGTCCTGGACGACGCCGGACTCGAACTTCTTGACCTGGCGCACCTCGGCGGCCTGGCGCTCGATGGTCATGTTCTTGTGGATGATGCCGATGCCGCCCTCCTGCGCCAGCGCGATGGCCAGGCGGCCCTCGGTGACCGTGTCCATGGCCGCCGACAGCATCGGGATGTTGAGCGCGAGATCGCGCGTGAGCTGGGTGCGAAGCTCCACGTCCGCGCGGCAGCACGCTCGGAGTGCGGCCGGGAGCAGCAGGACGTCGTCGAAGGTCAGCGCTTCTTCGATGATGCGCATGGTACGGGCCCGGGTCGCGCGGCTGTGGTAAGCCGCCCATTGTACGATCCGCGCCCGCCATACGCCAGATTGCCGGCCCCGCCAAGCGCCGGGCCCTGAGGCCGCGCCGGCGTAGTATCCTCGCGGGCCCCGCGCCGTGGTCGCGGGCGTCCCCCGCAGCCGACCGTGCCGAGCCGCCATGGCCACCAGCGACACCGGGCCCGAGGCCCACGTATTCAGCGTCAGCGAGCTCAACCGCACGGTGCGCGACGTGCTCGAGGGCGCCTTCGGCCCGGTCTGGGTGGCCGGCGAGCTCTCCAATGTCGCCCGCCCCGCCTCCGGGCACATGTATTTCTCGCTCAAGGATCGCGACGCCCAGGTGCGCTGCGCCATGTTCCGCGGCCGCAACCGCCTGCTCGATTTCGCGCCCGAGGCCGGCATGATGGTGCGCGCCCGCGCCCGCGTCGGCCTCTACGAGGCCCGCGGCGAGTACCAGCTCGTCGTCGAGCAGCTGGAGCCGCGCCGGCGCCGGCGCGCTCGCGCGCGCCTTCGAGGCGCTCAAGCGTCGCCTCCGGCGGAGGGCCTGTTCGCCGCCGAGGACAAGCGCCCGCTGCCGGCCATCCCGGAGCGCATCGGCCTCGTCACCTCGGCCACGGGCGCGGCCGTGCGCGACGTGCTGCACGTGCTGGCGCGGCGCTTCCCGGCCATCCCGGTCATCGTCTACCCGGTGCCGGTCCAGGGCGACGCCGCGGCCACGCCCGAGATCGTGCGCATGCTCGGCGTCGCCGGCCGAGCGCGCCGAGTGCGACGTGCTGCTGCTGGTGCGCGGCGGCGGCTCGCTCGAGGACCTGTGGCCGTTCAACGAGGAGGCCGTGGCGCGCGCGATCGTGGCCTGCCCGCTCCCCGTGGTCAGCGGCGTCGGCCACGAGGTGGACGTGACCATCGCGGACTTCGCCGCCGACCGGCGCGCGCCCACGCCGTCCGCGGCCGCCGAGCTCGTGACCCCCGACGGCGCGGCCCTGGCACGCACCGTGGCCGCGCTCGAGCGCCGCCTGCTCACCGCCGGCCAGGGCCTGCTGCGCCGCGCCGGCGAGCGCCAGCGCGGGCTCGCGCGGCGCCTGCTGCCGGCAACACCCCGAGCGCCGCCTGCAGCAGCTGCAGCAGCGCGCCGACGAGCTCGGCCTGCGCCTGCGCCGCGGTGCGGCGCGCACGCTGGCCGCGCGCCGCGAGCGCCTCGCCGCCCTCGATCGGCGCCTCGCGCGGGCCCGGCCCGCGACCCGCATCGCGCACCTGCGCGAGCGCCTCGCGCGCGCCGAGCGCCGCCTGCCACGCGCCGTCGCCGCCGACCTGCGCGCGCGCCACGCCCGCGTCACCGCCCTCGCCCGCGCCCTCGACGCGGTCAGCCCGCTCGCGGTGCTCGGCCGTGGCTACGCGCTGGTGCGGCGCGCCGACGACGGCCGTCCCGTGACCGACGCGGCCCGGGTCAACGCCGGCGACGCCCTCGACCTGCGCCTCGCCCGCGGCCGCGTCGACGCCACGGTGGCCGCCACGCATCCCGGCGACGAGGAGACCTGAAGCCCCGCACGGCGGCATACGCGGCCCCCGTCCGAGTTTCGCGGCAAGCTGCGCTCCTGATAGTTTTGACCCGTCAAGTACCTGATCTTGGCGTGTTGTGATCCAGGCGCGTTGATTCAGGACACGGCCGGGCAGACTGCGACGGTGGATCCACCTGATATGCGTGGGTCGGGACCACCAGACCTCACTGCGTCGCGGAGCTGGCCTTTTTCTACAAGCAGGGTTCATCGAGGCGGGCCACAGCCCGTCGTCGATACCGATCGAGGAGCGACAAGGGTTCTCCACACCGGCCCGACCCTGCCCTGAGTCAACGCGCCTGTTTCCTCCCGTTGGTTGCTTATGGTTGCTCGTGCCCGTTGCGTCGGTGGCGCCAGCGCCGCGCGCTCAGCGCTGCATGGCCGTGTCGTCGCGCGGCATGATCTCCCAGGCGATGGCCCAGACGAAGCCGGCCAGTTCCCGGGCGACGGCCACGGTCGTCTGCTTCGTGTTCTTGCCCGCGTGCAGCAGATCGCGATAGCGACCGCACAGGCGCTTCTGGGCCTTCCAGGCGATCGCCTGCGCCTCGGCGGGCGCCCCCGCCGCCTTGCGCTTGCAGATGCGCGGTCTGGCGCGGCGGGAACCGGTAGCTCCAGGCCGACTCGACCAGCGTGCGCCGCGCGCGGGTGTTGCCCGTGCCGGTAATCGCCCCCTGGCGCCGTCGGCCGCCGCTGCTGTGCTCGCCCGGCACCAGCCCGAGATAGCCCATCAACTGGCGCGGCGAGTCGAAGCGGCGCAGGTCGCCCAGCTCCGCCAGCAGGACCATCGCGCTGAGGCGGTCGATCCCCCGCAAGGCCACCAGCGCCCGCCACCACCGGCGCCATCGACCAGCGCGGCAGCGCCCGCTCGAGCTGCGCGTCCAGATCGGCCACGCGGCGGCTGGCCGCCCGCACCGCCTCGATGTATTCCTGCAGCACGATCTGCTGGAAGTCGTGCGCGAACGTCAACGACTCCAGCCAGCGCTCATGCGCCTGCGTCCAGCGCGTGCGGTTGCCCGGCCAGTGATGGCCGTGGCGCAGCACGAACGCGTTGAGCTGCTGGCGCGCGCGGCGCTGCTGGTGCTTGAAGTCCTCGCGGGTGCGCGTGAGATCGCGCATCGCCTCGGCCTCGTCGTCGGGCACCCACACCGCCGTGAGCTCGCCACTGCGCAACGACAGCGCCAGCTTGCGCGCATCGCGACGGTCGGTCTTGACCCGCTCGCCCGGCTTCTTCGGGATCAGCGACGGCGCGATGACCTCGCACCCGTGACCCCAGCCCAGCAGCCGCCGGTGCAGCCCGTAGCCGCACGGCCCCGCCTCGTAGCAAAACAGCAGCACCTCGCCGCCGAACGCCTGGTTCAGGCGCTCCACCAGCTTCGAAATCGCCTTCGCCGTGTGGCGGATCTCGCCCCAGTCCTCGGGCGCGCCCCGCCCCGGGCGCGCCACCGACACCGCGATCGTCTCCTTGTGCACGTCCAGCCCGACATACGCCCCGTAGCCGTCGTGCTCGAGCGCCGACAGCACCTGTCCCACCGTCGACCGGTCAGGCGCTCGGCGAGGCGTGACACCACCGCATCGAGCCCGTGCTCCGGGGTGACCAGGAAGCGCGCCCCGGGGTCGGGGTGGCCGAAGGTGATCGCGCGGTAGTTGTCCCACACGCGCTGGCCGTAGGCGCGGGTGCGCCGCTCGCCGGCCCAGTGGTGGTAACGGCCGACGCCGAGCACCGGGTCGGCGGTCGAGGCGACCGCCTCGGCGAGGATGGCCGCGGCCACGCGCAGGTTGTAGCCCAGGTCGAGCAGGCGCGCGGGATCACCGAAGCGCCGCCGGTGCCAGCCAACGTTGACCTGGGCGGCGCCGACGTCGACGCGCTTCGCCGGCCAGCGCGCCAGCACCGCCTCGAGGCCGCGCCGCGCGGCGGCGCGCGAGTCGAACCGGTGACGCCGCCGGTCGGCGTGCGGATGACCCAGGGCCGGGGTCGCGCGTCCGGGTCCGAGCGTGCGCCGGCTCTCGGCGAGCGCGAGCGCGTAGAGCAGCTGCGGCTCGATGCCGTGTGGCCGCGCGGCCGCGGACCAGGCCGTCGCGCGCAGGTCGAGCGGCGCGGCCGTGGCGGCGGCGGCCGGGAGCAGCAGCAGGCAGGCCAGCGCCATTGCGCGCGCCGGCCCTCGCCTTGCCCTGCCCGTGCCGCTGTGCGTTACCAAGTGACCTCCCCCGCGACGCCGACGGTCGCGCCCGGCCCCCGACGGCGACGGGCGCCGGCGGTTCCTGCGCCCTCGCAGAACCCGGCCAGTTCGCGACGTGGGGACCGGCGCGCGCACGGGGCTCGCCGGGCCGGCCCGAATGGCACTTGCCCGGGGCGCGGCAACCCGCGCCGTTCGCAAGGCGCGATCGGGGCTACGGCGCTGCCGGCCGGGAACGCCGAGCTCCAGCTCGGCAGCAGCGCCGCCAGGCCGGGCTGCGCCACGGCGTTCCCGGCCGCAACACGCCGAGCGCATCGAGCGGATACCTGCAGCGCTTGCAGTCACCACGACTGCCGGCCGAGCCGCCCGACGACCTTGAGGAAACCCGGACGCGATGGCCTTGCTGTTCATGCCCGGCGCCGGGCTGAGGTACCTTGACCTGTGCACGCAGTTCCGCAGCCACGTCCAGCCGCCGATGATCGTCACGACCGCACCCATGGCGTTTATCAGGGCCACGCCGCGCCTGACCGCGACCACGAGCGTCTGGGCCTCGCCGTGTCGACGGCCCTGACCCGCTTCGTCATCCCGACGCTGTACGCGCTGACCATGCGTCGCTCGTGGCGCCTGCGGTGCGCGCGCATGAGCGCGCGCACGCCGCACGTCGGCCGCTTCGCGCCCTCGCCCACGGGCCCGCTGCACTTCGGCTCGCTGGTGGCGGCGCTGGGCAGCTTCGTCGCCGCGCGCGCCGTCGGCGGGCGCTGGCTGCTGCGCATCGACGACATCGACCCGCCGCGCGCGCAGCCGGGCGCCGCGGACACCATCCGGCGCCAGCTCGAGGCGCACGGGCTGCGCCTGGACGGCGAGCCCGTCTACCAGGGCACGCGCGGCGAGCGCTACGCCGCCGCCCTCGAGCGCCTCGAGCGCGACCGGCGCGTCTACCGCTGCAGCTGCACCCGGCGCGAGATCGCCGCGGCCGGCGGCCGCGGCGCCGCTGGGGGCGGTCTATCCCGGCACCTGCCGCGCGGGCACCGCGGTGCCCGGGCGCGATACCGCCCTGCGCCTGCGCATCGACGCCGACTGGGTGACCCTCGACGACGCCATCCAGGGCCACTGCGCGCTCGATGCGGCGCGCGAGGTCGGCGACCTGGTGCTGCGCCGCCGCGACGGCCTCTGGTCCTACCACCTCGCCAACGCCGTCGACGACGCGGAGCTCGGCATCACCGACGTCGTGCGCGGCGCCGACCTGTTGCCGGCCGCCTTCGCCCAGGCCGTGCTCGCGCACGCCCTCGGGCACGCCCCGCCGCGCTGGGCCCACCTGCCGGTCGCGAGCACGGCGGACGGCGACAAGCTCAGCAAGCAGACCGGCGCGCCGCGCTCGCCGGCGGCGATCCGGTGCCCGCCCTGCTCGCGGCCTGGGACTTCCTCGGCCAGGCGCCGCCACCCGCGCGCCCCGACGACGCGGCCGCGTTCCTGGCGTACGCCGTCCGCCACTGGTCGCCGGCGCGCGTGCCGGCGGATCCCGCCCCGGCGCCCGGGCCGAGCGGCCAGCCTGGCCCAACTGAGTAGTGCGGTAACACCCCCACTGCGCCTTCGCGCGCGCGGGCGTCGCGTGCCGACCAGCCGGGGGCCGCGGCCTGGCCTGCGGCTGCACCGCGCGCTCGGGCTGCGCGCCTCGACGCGGCGTTACGCAGCGAAACGGCGGCACCGGCGCCGGCCGTTACCTGCAGTAACACCCGGGCCCAGCGGGCTCGGTCGCGCGCCCCGTATCTCCGAGGTCAAGCGGGATTTCATGCGCTGGCATGGTTCTCGCCTCCAGGCTGAGGGATGGCCGCGCGGCACGCGTGGCCGCTCACCACAAACGCCGCGAACGTTTGGAGGGGCATTCCATGACCGACCGCAACGACGGCCCGGACGACAAGCCGAAGCAGCCGGGCTTCAGCCGCCGCAACTTCCTCAAGACGACCGGGGCCTCGGCGGTAATCGCCGGAACCGCGCCGAGCTTCTTCGTGCGTGACGCCTGGGCGCAGGACGCCCTCGGCAACTTCCCGGTCAAGGGCAAGACCGTGACCCTCGGCTTCAACGTGCCGCAGACCGGCTCGTACGCCGACGAGGGCGCCGACGAGCTGCGTGCGTACAAGCTCGCGGTCCAGCACATCAACAATGGCGGCGGCATGCTCGAGACGCTCTCGCCGCTGTCGCTGACCGGCCAGGGTGTGCTCGGCAAGAAGGTCGACTACGTCACGGGCGATACCCAGACCGATCCGGACGCCGCGCGCACGAGCGCCCGCCGCATGATCGAGCGCGACAAGGTGATCATGTTCACGGGCGGCTCCTCGAGCGCGACCGCGATCGCGCAGCAATACCTCGCCCAGGAGCTCAGCGTCCAGTTCATGTGCGGCCTGACGCACTCCAACGACACCACCGGCAAGGACCGGCGCCGCTACGGCTTCCGCCACTTCTTCAACGCCTACATGACGGGCAAGGCGCTCGCCCCCGTGCTGGCGAAGGACTACGGCAGCGACCGGCGGGCATTCCACCTGACGGCGGACTACACCTGGGGGCACACGCAGTACCAGTCGATGAAGGAGTTCACGGAGGCCGAGGGCTGGACCACGGTGAACAACATCATGACCCCGCTGGGCTCGTCGGACTTCTCGCAGTTCCTCACCGCGGCGCTCAACTCCGACGCCGACGTCCTCGTGCTCAACCACTACGGCCAGGACGCTGGTCAACTCGCTGACCCAGGCCGTGCAGTTCGGCATGAAGGAGATGGAGAAGAACGGCAAGCAGATGCAGATCGTGGTGCCGCTCTACAGCCGCCTGATGGCGCAGGGCGCCGGCGCCCCCAACATCGACGGCGTCTACGGCACGACGGCCTGGAACTGGACCCTCGACGACGCTGGCTCCGACGCCTTCACCCAGACCTTCGAGACCGAGTACGGCTTCGCCGCCGTCGCAGGCCGCGCACACCTGCTACGTGCAGACGCTGCAGTACGCCGACGCCTGCGAGCGCGCCGGTACCTTCTATCCGCCGGAGGTCATCAAGGCCCTCGAGGACCACGAGTTCGACGGCGGTGGTACCGGCCCGTCCTTCTACCGCAAGGGCGACCACCAGTGCTTCAAGGACATGCTGGTGGTGCAGGGCAAGGGCGCGAACGAGAAGCAGGGCGAGTACGACCTGCTCGATCCGGTCCAGAAGGTGCCGCGCGACCGCGTGGTCTACCCCGCGGACCACTTCCCGGGTGAGCTGGGCCCCTACAAGCCGGCCTGATACCCTTGCGATCCGGCAGCGGCCCCGCCCGCGGGGCCGCTGCCCCCGTCAGCCGACCGTCGCCCGTGCCCCGGCCGCGCTCCGCGGCCCGATGCCCTGATCCCCGGGGGAGTGGATCATGACCAACGCGGTGTTCATGCAGATCCTCACCGGCTTCCAGCTCGGCGCGATCTACATGCTGATCGGCCTGGGCCTGACGCTGATCTTCGGCACGCTCGGGGTGGTCAACTTCGCCCACGGGGCCCTGTTCATGCTCGGCGCCTATGCCGCCGGTGACACTGGCGCCGCACCTCGGGTTCGTCCTCACGATCCTGCTCGTGCCGCTGCTGCTGTTCGCCTTCGGGATCGCGCTCGAGCGCGGGCTGATCAAGCGCTTCTACGACCGCCCGCACACCGACCAGATCCTGGTGACCTTCGGCATCGCCCTGGTGATCCAGGAGACGCTGAAGTGGATCTACGGGGCCAACGCCCTGCCCTTCCCGCTGCCGTCCTGGGGCAACGGCATCGTGCCCATGCACGAATACCTGCCGTTTCTCGAGGGCTTCGTGGCCTACCCCAAGTGGCGCCTGATCCTGACGGTCGTATCGTTCGCGACCGTGATCGCGCTGTTCGTGCTGCTGCAGTTCACCCGCTTCGGCCTGATCGTGCGCGCCGGCATGCGTGACGCGGAGATCCTGCGTTTCCTCGGGGTCAACATCCAGCGCCGCTTCGCCATCGTCTTCGGCCTGGGCGCCGGCATCGCCGGCATCGCCGGCACCTTCGGCGGGCCGGTCTCCAGCGTCTACCCGGGGCTCGGCATGGCCTACCTGGTGCCGTCGTTCCTCGTGGTCGTCATCGGCGGCATGGGCTCGGTGCCCGGCGCGGTGCTGGCCGCGATCCTGCTCGGGATGGCGCTCAGCTTCTCCGCCGAGTACTCGGCGATCCAGCAGATCAGTGTCTACCTGGTCGCGGTGGTGGTGCTGCTCGTGCGGCCGCGCGGCCTGCTCGGCCAGAAAGGGGTGCTCGAATGAGCCCGAACAAGGAGAACGGCGGCCGCGACTGGCTGCCGCTCGGCATCGTCGTGCTGCTCGCGCTGACCCTGCCGTACTGGTTTCCGCTGATCGGCGGCTACGAGGGCCTCGACACCAAGATCATGATCTTGGCGCTGTTCGCGCTCGGCTTCGACCTGCTGCTCGGCTACACGGGCTACCTCTCGTTCGGCCACGCCGCGTTTTTCGGCGTCTCGGCCTACGCAACCGGGCTGATGCTGCTGCACGTCACGCCGGAGATCATACCGGCGATGATCGTCGCGGTGGTGATCACGGTGGTGCTGGCGCTCGCGATCGGCTTCATGACCCTGCGCCGCACCGGCATCTACTTCGCGATCCTGACGCTCGCGTTCGCGGAGATGCTCTACCGGGCCGCGCTGTCGATCTTCTCGGACTTCACCGGGGGCGACAACGGCCTGACCGGCATCCCCACGCCGACCCTGCTCGGCACGCCGATGCACGGGCTCAAGGTCTACTACCTCGCCGCGGTGTTCGCGGTCGTCGGCTTCTACGTCGCGCGGCGCATCACGCGCTCGCCATTCGGGATGATGATGCGGGCGATCAAGTCCAACCAGGAGCGGCTGCGCTACACCGGCGTCAACGTCGCCGGGTACAAGCTGTTCACCTTCGTCATCAGCGCGACCTACGCCGCCGTCGCCGGGTCGCTCATGGTCATCTACGAGCCCTACGTGGCCACCGTCTTCCTGCACTGGTCCACCTCCGGCGAGGTCGTGATCATGTCGGTCATCGGCGGCGTCGGCACACTGTTCGGACCCATGATCGGGGCCGCATTCATGATGTACTTCGAGAACGTCGCCTCGGCGGAGATCGGCGAGCAGTGGCTGCTCATCCTGGGCCTGATCTTCGTCGGGATCGTGGTGTTCCTGCCGGGTGGCTTCGTCGAGGGCTACCGCCGACTCCATCGCTACCTCGCCGGGGACCGCGGCGAACCGGGGAACCCCGGCAGCGCGCGCGAAAACGACACGGACCGCACGCGGCTGACGGCCGCCACGGGAGAGCCAGATGTCCCTGCTCGACATAAGCGATGTCTCGGTCCACTTCGGCGGCGTGCAGGCCCTGCAGGACGTGGGCATCTCCGTCACCGAGGGGACGATCCACTGCATCATCGGCCCCAACGGCGCCGGCAAATCGACCCTGGTGAACGTCATGACCGGGCGCCTGCAGCCCGACCGCGGCAGCGTCGTGTTCGACGGCGCGCCGCTGCTCGGGATGCAGCCGTACGACATCAACCAGCTGGGGATCGCGCGCGTATTCCAGACGCCGGCGGTCTTTCCCGAGATGTCGCTGCTCGACAACGTCACCATCGCCGCCCTCGCCCACCGTGACGGCCGCTTCGCCCTCAACCTGTGGCAGCAGCGCGAGGGCATGAGCGGGGTCATCGACAAGGCCGAGGCCCGCCTGGGCGATGTCGGCCTGCGCGAGCAGGCCGATACCGAGGCACGGCATCTCTCGCGCGGCGACAAACGCCGCCTCGAGCTCGCCATCTGCCTCGCGAGCGAGCCCCGGCTGCTGCTGCTCGACGAGCCCACCGCCGGGATGTCGCGCCACGAGACGCAAAGCACGATCGAGCTGCTCAGGGCGATCTCGGCGACCGGGGTGACCAAGGTCGTCATCGAGCACGACATGCACCTGGTGTTCTCGATCGCCGACCGCCTGAGCGTGCTGCACCAGGGCCAGGTCATCGCCGACGGCAGGCCCGAGGACGTGCGCGGCGACGAGCGTGTCGTCCAGGCCTACCTGGGAGGAGCGAAACGGTGAGCACGACCGCGCAAGAGGCCGGCGACACCCGCGCCGCCGGCTGACGGGCAGGCCTTCCTCGCCTGCGAGGACCTGCACGCGTACTACGGCGAGAGCTACATCGTCCAGGGGGTCTCGTTCGAGGTCCGGCGCAACGAGATCCTGGCGCTGCTCGGGCGCAACGGGGCCGGCAAGAGCTCGACCCTGCGCACGATCGCGCGGGCCGGGCAGCCCGTGCTCAGGCGCGGGCGCATCATGCTCGACGATACCCCCCTGCACGAGCTGCGCGACTGGCAGGCGGCCCGCGCCGGCGTCGGCCTGGTGCCGGAGGACCGGCGCATCATCCCCGGCGTCACCGTCGAGGAGAACCTGGTCCTGGCGCAGGTCGCGCCCAACCCGGGCTGGCCCATCGAGCGCATCTTCGAGCGCTTCCCGCGGCTCGCCGAGCGCCGCCGCCAGGAGGCGACCACGCTCTCCGGCGGCGAGCAGCAGATGCTCGCGATCGCCCGCATGCTGGCGCGCGATGTCCGCCTGGTCCTGCTCGACGAGCCCTACGAGGGCCTGGCGCCGCAGATCGTGGCCGAGATCGAGTCGATCGTCGCCGAGATCCGCGAGCTCGGCATCACGACCGTCATCGTCGAGCAGAACGCCCTGGCGGCGCTCGAGCTGGCCGACCGCGCGGTGATCATCGACATGGGCCAGGTGGCGTTCTCGGGCACCGCCCGCGAGGTCCTCGACGACCGCGAGCTGCGCGAGACCTACCTCGCAATCTGACCGCGCACGACTCGGTGTTACCGTCGGTAACAAACCGTGGTACCGTCAGGACCCATGGAATCCGGCCAGGCGAACGGCTCGCGGCTCGATCTCGTCCTGCTGCTGCTGGCGCTGGCGCTGTTCCTGTTCGTCTCGCCGTTCACCGCCTGGTGGGCGGGCGCCGGCCTGCCCTGGTACCTGCCGTTCGTGCTCTGGGGCATCCTGATCGCGGCCGTCGCCCTGCATCACTGGCTCGAGCGCGGTCATGGCACTTGAGCTCTGGCAGCTCTTCGGCGTCGCGGTCGCCTACCTCGGGCTGCTGTTCCTGGTGGCGTGGCTGGTCGAGCGCGGCTACGTCCCCGAGCGGCTCGCGCGCCACCCGCTGACGATCACCCTCTCGCTCGGCGTCTACGCCACCTCCTGGACCTTCTATGGCAGCGTCGGCTTCGCGCACAGCGCCGGCCTGAGCTTCCTGACGATCTACCTCGGGCCCACGATCGCCTTCCTGCTCGCGCCGATCCTGCTCATGCCGATCCTGCGGCTCGTGCGCGAGTACCAGCTGACCTCGGTCGCGGACCTGTTCGCGTTCCGCTACCCCGGCGCCATGACCGGGCTGGTGGTCACCGTGTTCATGCTGCTCGGGATCCTTCCCTACATCTCGCTGCAGATCCAGGCGGTCACCCAGTCGGTCGAGGTGCTCACGGGCCGCAGCGCGCCCAACGCCCTGGCGTTCGTGTTCTGCGCCACGCTCACCGTGTTCGCGATCCTGTTCGGGGCACGCCACCTCACGCCGCGCGAGAAGCACAGCGGCCTGGTGGTCGCGATCGCGTTCGAGTCCGCGGTCAAGCTGCTCGCGCTGCTCGCCGTCGGCGCATTCGCCGTCTGGGGCGTGTTCGGCGGGCTCGGCGAGCTGCGCGGCTGGTCCGAGGGCCACCCCGAGGCCACCGAGCGCCTGTTCGCGCCGGTGACCGCCGGCCCCTGGGTGTCGCTGATCCTGCTGGCCTTCTGCGCGGCGTTCCTGCTGCCCCGCCAGTTCCACATGGCGTTCACCGAGAACCCCAATCCGGCCGGCCTGCGCGCGGCGAGCTGGCTGTTCCCGCTCTACCTGCTGCTGCTGAACCTGCCGATCATCCCGATCCTGTGGGCCGGCCAGGCGCTGGGCACGCCCACGGATCCCGACTTCTACGTCCTCGGCATCACCCTGGTCGAGGGCCACGGGCTGCTGCCGCTGATCACCTTCATCGGCGGCATATCGGCATCGAGCGCGATGATGATCGTGACCACGATCGCGCTCGCCTCGATGACCCTGAACCACTGCATCCTGCCGCTGCGCTTCATCAGCCGGCGGCCGCAGACCAACCTCTACCGCTGGGTGCTCTGGGGCAAGCGCATCCTGATCGCGCTCGTCGTCGCGGCCGGCTACGGCTTCTACCGCGTGATCGTGCACAACCAGGGGCTGGTGCAGCTCGGGCTGATCTCGTTCGTGGCCGTCGCCCAGCTGCTGCCCGGCATCGTCGGCGTGCTGTTCTGGCGCCGCGGCACGGCGGCAGGCTTCCTCGCCGGTCTCAGCGGCGGCGCGCTGATCTGGTTCGGCATGCTGATCGTGCCGCTGCTGGTGAACTCGCACATCCTCAGCGGCGACACCGACCTGGTGGCCTTCCTGGCCCCGAGCGGCGCCGACCTGTGGAGCGCCGCCACCTTCTGGTCGCTCGCGCTCAACGCCTTCCTGTTCGTGGGCGTGTCGCTGCTCGACGCGCCCAACGAGGCCGAGACCAAGGCCGCCCAGGCCTGCGCCGAGCAGCGCCTGATGCCGCTCGCCGGGCGCGTCGAGGCGGCCTCGCCGCAGGACTTCGAGCGCCAGCTGGCGCGCCTGATCGGGCGCGGCGCCGCGCGCAGCGAGGTGCGCAAGGCGCTCGCCGAGCTCGACATGGCACGCGACGAGCTGCGCCCGGCGGAGCTGCGCCTGCTGCGCGAGCGCATCCACCGCAACCTCTCCGGCCTGGTCGGGCCCGCGCTCGCGCAGCTGATCGTCGATGACCGGCTGCAGCTCAAGCGGCGCTCGCACATCGCGCTCGCCGACGGCATCCGCTTCATGGAGGACCAGCTCGCCGACTCGCGCAACCGCCTGCGCGGGCTCACCGCGCAGCTGCACTCGCTGCAGCGCTACCACCGCGACGTGCTCCACGAGCTGCCGCTCGGCGTGTGCGCGCTCGCCCCCGACGGCGAGATCGTGATCTGGAACTTCGCGATGAAGGCGGTCTCGGGCATCGAGGGCCGCGACGCCATCGGCAAGTATCCCGAGGACCTGCCGGCGCCGTGGGGCGCGGGCCTCGCGGCCTTCGTCGCCGGCGAGGACGATCACCGCTTCAAGGAGGTGTTCCGTGTCGGCGACCGCGAGCGCTGGTGCAACCTGCACAAGGCGCGCATCGATCACGGCGCGGTCCAGGGCCACGTCGAGGACCCGCAGAGCGGCGGCACGGTCGTGCTGGTCGAGGACCGCACCGATCTCGAGACGCTCGAGGCCGAGCTGCGCCACAGCGAGCGCCTGGCCTCGATCGGGCGCCTCGCAGCCGGCGTCGCCCACGAGATCGGCAACCCGCTCACCGGGATCGCGAGCCTCGCGCAGAACCTGCACTACGACGACACCGCCGAGAGCCGCCAGCAGACCGCCGACGCCGTGCTCGAGCAGACGCAGCGCATCTCGGCGATCGTCGAATCGCTGCTGGCCTTCTCGCACGGCGGCCGACCGCGCCCGCTGGCGAGCGATCGCGTGGCGCTCGCGCCGGCGATCGACGAGGCCATCCGGCTGGTCGGGCTCGGGCGTACCGAGAAGCACATCGATTTCCGCAACGAGTGCCCGGCCGGGGTCGCCGTCGTCGGCGACGGGCAGCTGCTGCAGCAGGTATTCGTCAATCTCCTGTCGAACGCCGCCGACGCCTCATCGCCGGGCTCGCCCGTGGTCGTGCGCGCACACGGGGCCGACGGCGGCGAGGTCGTGCTGCAGGTCATCGACTCGGGCCGCGGCATCGACCCGGAGGTCGTCGAGCGCCTGTTCGACCCCTTCTTCACGACCAAGCCCCTGGGCGAGGGCACCGGCCTCGGGCTGCCGCTGATCCACTCGATCATCACCGAGCACGGCGGCCACATCTCGCTGGCACCGGGCGAGCGCTGCGGCACCGTCGTCACGATCCGCCTGCCGAGCGCCGACGCCGCGCCCCAGGCCCGCATGGAGTCCGCAACATGAGCCGCATCCTGGTCATCGACGACGAGCAGGTCATCCGCGACGCCCTGGCGCGACTGCTCGAGCACCACGACTACCAGGTCACCACCGCCGCCGACATCGATGCGGCGGTCGCCGCGGGACCGGATCAGTTCGACTTCATCATCGCCGACCTCAAGCTGCCGGGCGCCGAGGGCGTCGACATCATCGACCACGCCCCGGAGGTGCCGGTGATGGTGATGACCAGCTATGCCAGCGTGAAGTCCGCGGTGGACTCGATGAAGCGTGGCGCGGTCGACTACATCGCCAAGCCGTTCAACCACGACGAGGTGCTGCTCGATCGTCGAGCGGGCGCTGCACCAGCGCCGGCTCTCGCGCCAGAACGCCGCGCTCAAGCACGACATCCAGCGCGACTACCCGATCACCGGCATGATCGGCACCGGCCCCGCGATGCAGGAGGTGCGCGCGCGCATCTCGCGCGTCGCGCCGACCGACATGACGGTGCTCGTGCTCGGCGAGTCGGGCACGGGAAAGGAGCTGGTGGCGCGCGCCATCCACGAGGAGAGCCGGCGGCGCGAGGCGCCGCTGATCGCCGTGAACTGCGCCGCGATCCCGGAGGGCCTGATCGAGTCCGAGCTGTTCGGCCACGAGAAGGGCGCGTTCACCGGCGCCACGAGCAAGCGCGTCGGGCTGGTCGAGGCCGCCAGCGGCGGCACCCTGTTCCTCGACGAGATCGGCGAGCTGCCGCTGGCCGCCCAGGCACAGCTGCTGCGCGTGCTCGAGGACGGCGAGGTGCGCCCGGTCGGCGCCTCGGGCTCGCGGCGCATCGACATCCGCCTGATCGCCGCGACGCACTGCAACCTGGACACGATGTGCGGCGCCGGGACCTTCCGCCGCGACCTGTTCTATCGGCTGCAGAAGATGGTGCTGCAGCTCAAGCCCCTGCGCGAGCGCCCGAGGACCTGCTCGACCTCGCGCGCTTCATGCTCGACAAGGCCGCGCGCGGCACCAACCGCCATCCGCCGGACCTCTCCGAGGAGGCGATCGAGGCGATCCGCGGCTACGACTGGCCCGGCAACGTGCGCGAGCTGGAGAACGCCGTCGAGCGCGCCGTGATCCTGTGCGACGACGGCCGCATCGCCGCCGAGCAGCTCGGCATCCCGGAGCCGGGCGGGGCTACGGCCGCGGCCAGCGGTCCCGGCCAGTTCCACCTGAGCCTCGACGAGTACTTCCGCGCCTTCGTGCTCGCCCACCAGCACGAGCTGACCGAGACCGAGCTGGCGCGCCGCCTGGGCATCAGCCGCAAGTCGCTGTGGGAGCGGCGCCAGCGCATGGGCATCCCGCGCCCCGGCGAGACCGTCTCCGCGCGCGCCTGAGCCGTGGGTGTTACCGATGGGAACAACCGGCCACGGTCGGGGCGTTACCGTTCGTTACATGGTGGCGTCCGCGCCCGCCCGCGTTGAAGCCATCTGCCTGATTTTCCTGGCAATGCAGTCCTGGCACGGGGTTCGCGTGGCCTCTCGGGAATGGTCGCGCCCGCGCGATGCATTCCAGATACCGCGATAACCCGAAGGGGGGCATCTGCCGATGGATGCAAAAGTCGTATGGCTCTTCGTGTTCGTGATCCTGTACTGGGGGTACTGCATCTTCTGGGGTATCAGGGGTGCGATCACCGCCAGGACGGCCTCGGACTACTTCATCGCGGGGCGCCGGATCTCGATCTGGGTGTTCGTGCTCGCCGCGACCGCCACGTCGTTTTCCGGCTGGACGTTCATGGGCCACCCCGGCCTGATCTACCGGGACGGCTTCCAGTACGCCTATGCCTCGTTCTACGCGATCACGATCCCGTTCACGGGCGTGATGTTCCTCAAGCGCCAGTGGATGCTGGGCAAGCGCTACGGTTTCGTCACGCCGGGCGAGATGCTCTCGACGTACTTCCGCGGGGACACGATCCGTGTCCTGACGGTGATCGTCGCGCTGATCTTCTCGGTCCCCTACCTGGGCATCCAGCTGCGTGCATCGGGCTTCCTGTTCCACGTGCTCACCGACAACCTGCTCGCCATCGACACCGGGATGTGGCTGTTGTCGATCGTCGTGATCATCTACGTGGCCTCGGGCGGCCTGCGCGCGGTCGCGTACGTGGACACGGCGCAGGCGGTCATGCTCGCGTTCGGCATCGTCGTGCTGGGTATCCTGTCGCTGTCCCTGGTCGGGGGCCTGGGCGAGCTCAACGAGCGCATCTTCGGGCTCGCGCAGGAGGACACGAAGCTCACGCCGGACGGTTACAGCCACTACATAGCCATACCCGGGGTGATACAGGCGGTATCCAACGGTCCATCGGCCGTCGGCGGCGCCTGGACCGGCGTCATGATCCTGACCTACATGTTCGCCCTGATGGGCATCCAGTCGGCGCCGGCGTTCTCGATGTGGGCGTTCTCCAACACGAACCCGCGCCCGTTCCCGATCCAGCAGGTGTGGGCCTCGTCCGCCGTGATCGGCATCATCCTGATGTTCTTCACGGCGTCGCAGGGCCTGGGCGCCCACTTCCTGGGCGCGGACCAGGCGTTCCTGGAGGCCCGGCCCGACCTGGTCAACAACGCCATGGCCGTCGGCCTCGGCGGCACGGACCTGATGGACTCGCAGGGCGCGCAGGGCAACCTGGTGCCGCAGCTGATCTACATCGTGGGCGAGTCGGCGCCGTGGTTCGCCGGGCTGCTGGCGGTCTGCGCGCTGGCCGCGATGCAGTCCACCGGCGCGGCCTACATGTCCACCGCCGGCGGCATGCTCACGCGTGACCTGCTCAAGCGCTACGTCATGCCGAACGCGACCCACGTCCAGCAGAAGCTCGCCGGGCGCATCGGTGTCGTGCTGATCGTGCTGGCCGCGCTGGTGGTTGCCACCACGGCGACCGACGCGCTGGTGCTGCTCGGCGGCCTGGCGGTCGCATACGGCTTCCAGATGTGGCCGGCGCTGATCGCGGTGTGCTGGTGGCCCTGGCTCACGCGCCAGGGCGTCACCGTCGGCCTGATCCTGGGCCTGATCGCGGTCACGCTGACCGAGAAGATCGGCACCCAGATGTTCCCGGGCCTGCCCTGGGGCCGCTGGCCGCTGACCATGCACTCGGCCTTCTGGGGCATGCTGTTCAACCTGGTGCCGGCGATCCTCATCTCGGCGGTCACGCAGGACCGCGACGAGAGCGAGCACCGCATGACCTTCCACAACTTCCTGCGGGAGCATGCGACGCTGCCCCCGGAGAAGCGCCACCTGATCCCGGTCGCCTGGATCGTGACCATCGCGTGGTTCTTCTTCGGCATCGGTCCCGGCGCCGTCATCGGCAACACCATCTTCGGCAACCCGAACGACATGGCCACCTGGGTGTTCGGCATGCCGTCGATCTGGGCCTGGCAGCTGCTGTTCTGGGCCCTCGGTGTGGCCATGATGTGGTTCCTGGCCTACAAGATGGAGATGTCCACCGTTCCCAAGCGCGAGATCGAGGTGCTCGCCGAGGACATCGGCGACGTCCGGCTCGACGTGGAGCGGCCGTAGCGGGCGGAGACCATGCCGGCGGGGCGCATGGCCCCGCCGGCCCGTCCACGGTTCCGGCGGGGCCGCCACGCGCGGCCCCGCCGGGCCATCGCGCGGCGCTTGTGGGTCCGGCGCCGTTCAGGCACCTTGGGATCATCCGCGGCCGGGGCCGGCCCGGCAGCCCCGACGGTGACACCCGCATGAGCCCAGCCGCGTTCTTCACGCTCTCGGTGGTCGTGCTCGCCGCCCTGCTGTTCGTGCCCGTCACGCGCCTGATCTGGGCACTGAGCGTGCGCCGACTCGAGCGCCGCCGCCGGCGAGATCGTCGGCGCCGACGAGCGCCACGGGCAGCTGGTGCGCGCGCGCCTGCTCTCCCTGTTCCTGGTGATCGTCTTCGCGCTGATGTTCAACCTGGTCACCCTGGGGGTCCCCGGTGGTCGATGAGCGCCTCTATCGCAGCCTGAAGATCACCGCCCTGGTGATGGCGCTCGGATGGGTCGCCTGGACCTTCTACGACGGCTTCGTGCGCGAGCGCAGCGCCGAGGTCATCACGCTGGAGGCGGCCCACAAGGCATTCGCCGACGGCCTCTACGAGAAGGCCCGCTCGGGCTACCGCGAGATCCTGGACGCGCCGGGCGCGGGCCGGACCATGCGGCTCGACGCGCGCCGCGGGCTCGCGCGCACGCTCATGGAGCTCGGCGAGCACGAGGCCGCGCTGCGCCAGTTCGACCGCGCGATCGATGCGGCCCCGGAGTTCGGCGCCGCCTACGCCAACCGCGGCATCCTCTACGACCGCATGGGCCGCTACGAGCGCGCCATGGCGGACTACCGCAAGGCGCTCGAGCTCGACCCCAGCCTCGACGAGGGTCCGGGCTTCCTGACGCGCTTCATGCGCAACCAGGCGGAGCAGTCGCCGACGATCGGCGACCGTGCCGACTACCTCGCCGCGCAGCTCGCGAAGCCGCCCGGGCAGCGACTGCTGCGCGTGCCCGAGAAGGACGCCGAGCAGCAAAGCTACCGCAAGGACGAGTACGTGGAGACGGGGGAGTAGCGCCCGGTCCGCCGGGCTCAGCCCGCCACCGCACCGAAGACGCCGAGGATGTCGACGAACAGGATCCGCAGGCAGAACAGCAGGGCGATCGAGCCCATGAGCATGTGGCCGATGTCGTTCTCGCCGTCGGCGTTGCGGTAGGTGATGCCGTGGAAGGCGATGGCGCCGGTCACGAGCACGAACACGTAGTCGAAGGGTTCACCGCCCATGCACGACGCCCTCGCGATCTCTCACACGGCCCCGAGTATAGCGCGGGCGCGGCCGGTGTCGCAGGCATGAACGCCGACGACGACCGCGACCGCATCGCCGGCGCGCCGCTGTGGCGCGGCCTGGACGCGGCCAGCGTCGATGCCCTGCTCGCCGCCGGGCGCATCGTGACGCCCGCGGCCGGCGACGACGTGTTCCGCGCCGGCGATCCCTACCGCGGCTGCGTCTACATCCACCTCGAGGGAACGCTCGAGCAGGTCAGCGGGCGCGGCGAGGTGCGCATGGCGGAGGCCGGCGACCTGCTCGGCCTGGCGAACTACCTCGACGGCGCCGACTACCGCTCCACCGCGCACGCCCGCGACGACTGCCGCCTGCTCGAGATCCCCGACCGCGAGGTGCGCCGGCTCGAGCAGGAATCCCCCGCCGTGTTCGAGGCGATCAACCGCGCCCTGGCGGCGCGCATGCGCAAGGCCCGCCAGGTGCGCGAGAGCGTGCGCGGCACGCTCGCGCAGCCCGTGCAGCGCTACATGCACAGCCCGCTCGCCGCCTGCGGCCCGGACACGACCCTCGCCGAGGCCTTCGACACGCTCGCGCAGCGCCAGATCGGCAGCCTCGGCGTGATCGGCCGCGACGGCGCGCTCATGGGCCTGCTCACGGCGCTGACGATCAGCGAGGCGCTGATCCACGGCGGTGCCCGGCCGGGCGACAGCGTGCTCTCCAGCGCCTGCCAGACGCCGTACACCGTGACCCCCGAGACCCCGCTCTGGCGCGTCGAGGAGATCCAGCAGCGCCACCGGGTGAAGTACGTCGTGGTCGTCGACGACGCGGGCCAGCCGATCGGCATGGTCTCGCAGACCGACCTGGTCCGCGGCCTCGCCACGCCGCCCGAGACGCTCGACAGCGAGATCGCGGCGGCGCCGGACCTCGACAGCCTCGCGCGACTGTTCCGGCGCGTGCCGGAGACGGCACGCCGGGTGCACGAGACCCACCGCAATGCCTCGCAGGCGGTGCACGCGCTGACCGACCTGCACCTGGCGATCCAGCACCGCGCGATCGAGCTGGTGCTGGCCGCGCTGGAGGCCGACGGCCACGGCCGGCCCCCGGTGCGCTTCGCCGTGATCGTGATGGGCTCGGGCGGGCGCGGCGAGATGCTGCTGCATACCGACCAGGACAACGGGCTGATCATCGCCGACGACGCCGACGACGACGCCCTGGCGTGGTTCGAGCGCTTCGCCGCGGCGCTCAACCCGGCGCTCGACCGCGTGGGCTATGCGCTCTGCCCCGGTGACATCATGGCGCGCAATTCCCACTTCCGGCGCACGCTCGCGGACTGGCGCCGGCGCATCAGCTACCTGGTCGCGCACCCGGGCGAGAACGCCGCGCGCTGGTCGACGATCGTGTTCGACTTCATCACCCAGTACGGCAACGACGCCCTCACGGCCGATCTGCGCGTCCACCTCAACCGCGAGCTCGAGCAGCGCCCGGGGCTGCTCAGGATGATGGTGCGCGACGATGCCGCCGGCCGCCCGGCGCTCGGGCTGTTCAACCGCCTCGTGAGCACCACGCACGACGGCGAGGAAGCGATCGACATCAAGCGCAATGGCCTGCGCATCATCGTCGACGCCGCACGCGTGTTCGCGCTGCGCCACGGGATCAGCCGCACCGCGACCCGCGACCGCCTCGACGCGCTCGCGCGCCTCGGGGCGCTCGACCGCGACCTCGTCGACGGCGTCCGCATCGCCTTCGAGGAGCTCCAGGACCTGCTGCTCGCGCACCAGCTCGACCAGGCCGAGCGCGGCGAGGCGCCGGACAAGTTCCTGCGCCTCGGGCGCCTGTCCGCGCCCGACCGTGAGCGGCTGCGGGTATCGCTGCGCGCCGCCAAGCGCTTCCAGGAGCGCCTCCAGGATACCTTCGGGGTGGAGGCATGAGCCCCGCCGACCGCCCGGCCAGCGAGCTCGCCCAGCGCGCCCGCGCCGCCGCCAATCGCCTGCTGCGCAAGGACGCCCTCGCCGAGCGCCGCGCGGTGCACGACCGCTGCGTCGGCCTCGACACGCGCGCCCTGCTCGCGACCCCGGTCGCCGAGGCCCGTTTCGTGGTGCTGGATCTCGAGACCACCGGCTTCGCCGCCTACGCCGGCGACGAGATCGTCCAGGCGGCGCTGCTCGAGTACCGCGGCCTCGAGCCCACCGGCGAGGCCCTGTGCTCGCTCGTGCGCCCGTCCATCCCGATCCCGGCGACGGCGACCGCCGTCCACGGGATAGACGACGAGATCGTGGCCGATGCCCCCACGATCGAGGCCATCATCGACGACATCGTGGAGTTTCTCGACGGGGCAGTGATCGTGGGCCACCACGCGGCCTTCGACCTGCGCTTCCTCAACCGGGTGACGCAGCGCGAGCTCTTCTGCCGCCTGCCCCACCCGACCGTTGATCCATGTTGCTCTACCTTTCACGCAGCGGCCGGCTGGGCCACTATGATCTCGAAGAGATCGCCCGGGCCTGCGGGGTGTCGACCGAGGGGCGCCACGATGCCCGCGGCGACGCGGCGATCGCGGGCGGGATCTTCGCCCGCCTCGCCGCACCGGCCGCCGACGCCGGACGCAGCGTCCGCGAGCTGATCGCCGCCACGCAGGCCGGCGCGCCGGACGCGGACACGGGCCCGCCGGGCTGAGCGCCCGGCCGGGCGGGACAACGGGACCCCGGGGCCCACGCGGCGCCCGGGGCGGATACGACGACGACGGGAGACTCCGATGGCCGAGAACATCGAATCGATCCTGACCGAGCAGCGGGTCTTCGAGCCGAGCGCCGAGGTCGCGAAGGCCGCCCGCATCAAGCAGGCGGACCTCGACGCGATGTACCAGAAGGCCGAGGCCGACCACGAGGGCTTCTGGGCCGACCTGGCCCGCAGCGAGCTGGACTGGCAGAAGCCGTTCGAGCAGGTGCTCGACGACAGCGAGCCGCCTTTCTTCAAGTGGTTCGCCGACGGCGAGCTCAACGTCTCCTACAACTGCCTCGACCGCCACCTCGCCGACCGCGGGGACAAGACCGCGATCATGTTCGAGGGCGAGACCGGCGACGTCGCGCAGCTACACCTACCGCGAGCTGCACGCGCGAGGTCTGCCTGTTCGCGAACGCGCTCAAGTCGCGCGGCGTGGAGCAAGGCGACCGCGTGATCATCTACATGCCGATGATCCCGCAGGCGGTGATCGCCATGCTGGCCTGCGCGCGCATCGGCGCCATCCACTCGGTGGTGTTCGGCGGCTTCTCCGCCGAGGCCCTGCGCGACCGCATCAACGACTGCGAGGCCAAGGCGGTGATCACCGCCGACGGCGGCACGCGCGGCGGCAAGGTCCAGGCCACCAAGCAGGGCGTGGACGACGCGGTCGCCGGCGGCGCGAAGACCGTCGAGACGGTGTTCGTCTACCAGCGCGCGGGCAACGACGTCAGCATGCAGGACGGCCGCGACGTCTGGTGGCACGACGCCGTCGCCGACCAGCCGGGCGAGTGCGAGCCGGCGCGGATCAACGCCGAGCACCCGCTGTACATCCTCTACACCTCGGGCTCGACCGGCAAGCCCAAGGGCATCCAGCACTCGACCGCGGGCTACCTGCTCGACGCCGATCGTACACCTGCAAGTGGGTCTTCGACCTGCGCGACGACGACGTCTTCTGGTGCACCGCGGACGTCGGCTGGGTCACCGGCCACACCTACGTCGCCTACGGCCCGCTCGCCTGCGGCTGCACCCAGGTGATGTACGAGGGCGCCCCGACCGTGCCCGACGGCGGCCGCTTCTGGAAGCTGGTCGAGGACCACGCGGTGTCGGTGTTCTACACCGCGCCGACCGCGATCCGCGCGCTGATGAAGCTCGGCGAGGAGTTCCCCGAGCGCCACGACCTGTCGTCGCTGCGGCTGCTCGGCACGGTCGGCGAGCCGATCAACCCCGAGGCCTGGATGTGGTACCACCGCGTGATCGGCGAGGAGCGCTGCCCCATCGTCGACACCTGGTGGCAGACCGAGACCGGCGCGCACATGATCTCGCCCCTGCCGGGCGTGACGCCGCTCAAGCCGGGCTCCTGCACGCGCCCGCTGCCGGGCATCGCCGCCGACGTCGTCGACGAGGACGGCAACTCGATCACCGAGCCCGACCAGGGCGGCTACCTCGTGGTCAAGAAGCCCTGGCCGTCGATGCTGCGCACGATCTGGGGCGACCCGCAGCGCTACAAGGACACCTACTGGCCCAAGTTCGGCGGCAAGTACTACCTCGCGGGTGACAGCGCCCGCAAGGACGCCGACGGCTATTTCTGGATCATGGGCCGCATCGACGACGTGGTGAACGTCTCCGGGCACCGCCTCGGCACGATGGAGGTCGAGTCGGCGCTGGTGGCGCACGAGCGCGTCGCCGAGGCCGCCGTGGTGGGCATCCCGCACGACGTCAAGGGCGAGGGCATCTTCGCCTTCGTCGTGCTCAAGGGCGAGCGCCCCGAGGGCGGCAAGGACGAGGAGCTCACCAAGGAGCTGATCGCCTGGGTGGGCAAGCAGATCGGCCCGATCGCCAAGCCCGAGGACATCCGCTTCGCCGACAACCTGCCGAAGACGCGCTCGGGCAAGATCATGCGCCGCCTGCTGCGCAACGTCGCGGAGGGCAAGGAGATCGAGGGCGACACCTCGACGCTGGAGAACCCGGCGATCATCGAGCAGCTCCAGGGCAAGGGCTGAGGCCTGGGCGAACGCGGCGCGCTCGAAGGGGCGGGGCCTTCGGATCCCGCCCCGTTTTCGCTGGCACCGCGGCCGAACGCAGCCTGCAGGAGCGAGCTTGCTCGCGAACAGCGAATGCGGCCTGGCTACCCGCGCCTCTTCGCTGGATCGCCACGGCCGGCTGCGCCGGCCTCGCGATGACGTCTGTGGGATCCCGGGCCGTGCGAACGGCGTTCTCGGTCGGAGGTCGGCTCCTGCGGGCAATCGCAGCCTGCAGGAGCGGCCTGCGGCCGCGAATGGGGATCGCCGTGCGCACGGCGATTCGATCCCGGGGTACGCTGCATGGCACCATCGTCCCCGAGGCGCCCGCAGGGCGCCGTCGCAATCCAGAGCGACCGCGTGCCCGTGCCCGCCCACGTCCTGGATCGCCACGGCCGGCTGCGCCGGCCTCGCGATGACACCGTGCTGCGCGCCACCGCCGGTGCCATTGCCATTCGCGGCCGGAGGCCGCTCCTACAGGGGCCGGTGCACGCGTAGCCCGGATGGAGCGCAGCGGAATCCGGGTGACGTCGTCGCGCGCGCGATGCGCGCATCCGGCGCCCGCGGCGCCGGGCAGAGACGCGCCTACGGCCGATTCCCCGCGGCGCGCCCGGCGTCGGGGTCGTGCTGCGCGTCCATGGCGGCGACCGCGGCCACGTAGGGCTCGGGGATCGCGTGCTGGCGCGCGCCGGCGGCGACCAGGTCGCGGTACCAGGCATAGGGCAGGCCGTCGCAGCGCCACTCGGGCAGCGCGCGATAGGTGAACGCCTCGAGAAAGCCCTCGGCGCTGGCGACGGTGACGGCGATGCGGCGGTAGCCCTCCCCCTCCGCCGCGTCGAGCAGCGGGCGCTCCGCGGCGTCCAGGCAGTAGACCACGCCCCAGACCGTCTCCGGCTCGAACGGGTCGAGGTCGCACTTGGCGGAACCGTCGGCGCCCTGCTTCGCGAACGCCAGGCAATAGCCCGGCAGGCGCGCGATGTCGTAGTAGTGGGCCGAGGGCACGCGGGCCCGCATGCGCGGCTCGTACATGTTCGAGCCGTAGGCGAAGTAGAGCAGCGTCTCCGCCGCCGTCATGCCCCGTCGTCCGGCTCCAGGTCGAGCGCGGCGGAGTTGATGCAGTAGCGCAGGCCGGTCGGCTGCGGCCCATCCGGGAACACGTGGCCCAGGTGGGCGCTGCACTCGGCGCAGTGCACCTCGGTGCGCACCATGCCCAGGCTGCGATCGCTGTGCTCGCCGACGGCGCCGGCCTCGGCCGGCTCGTAGAAGCTGGGCCAGCCGGTGCCGGAGTCGTACTTCGTCTCCGAGCGGAACAGCGGCCGCCCGCAGCACACGCAGCGGTAGGTCCCGGCCCGCTTCTCCGACACGTAGGCGCCGCTGAACGGGCGCTCCGTCTGGCGCGCCTCCTGCGTCGCCTGGTACTGCTCGCGGGTCGACCGCCCGCGCAGGTCCAGCGCGCCGCTCTCGCTCATCGCGCCGCCCCCCGGTTCACGCTACACTGCGCGGCTTTCGCTCGCCGCGCCAGGCTGCGCTTCATGCTACGCCCACGCCCGCGCACTGCCAACGCGGGCGGCCCGGCAAGGGGCCGCCCATGACGCGCCAGGCCCAGGCCTACGCCTTCGCCGGGGCGGCGATCCTGCTGTGGTCGTCGGTGGCCTCGGCGTTCAAGCTCTCGCTGCGCTACGTCGACCACCTGCAGCTCCTGCTGTACGCGAACGCGACCTCCATCGTCGTGCTGTTCGCGATCCTGGCGCTCCAGGGCCGGGCCCACCTGCTGCGCCGCTACACGCGCACCGACGTCCTGCGCCTGGCGGGCCTGGGCGTGCTCAACCCGTTCCTCTACTGCGTGGTCCTGTTCAAGGCCCACGACCTGCTGCCGGCGCAGCAGGCCCAGCCGCTGAACTTCACCTGGGCGATCATGCTCGCGCTGCTGTCGGTGCCCCTGCTCGGCCAGCGGATCACGGCGAAGGCGTTCGCCGCGCTCGTGATCAGCTACTCGGGCGTGCTGGTCATCTCGACCAAGGGCGACGTCCTCGGCCTGTCCTTCACCAGCCTGCCGGGCGTGGCGCTCGCGCTCGCGCTCGCCAGCACGGTGATCTGGGCGCTCTACTGGATCTTCAACACGAGGGACCGGGGCGACCCGGTCGCCGGCAACGTCGTGCAGCAGTGGCCCGAGCGCGCCGCGAGGCGCTCGCCGCGCACGGATGAGCGCCGCCGGCTTCGTCCCTGCCCC
>JAXHMQ010000013.1:0-16764 GCA_034521365.1 Halofilum sp. (in: g-proteobacteria)
CCTTACGGGAGGGCCCCTTCTCCCACCGGGAGAAGGACGGGATGAGGGGGCGCCGCGCAGCGGCGCCAGAGTCCACCACCGAGACTACGCCCCGACCGTGACCGTCTCCTCCACCCACCCCACGCGCGCGTTGCCCGCGCGCAGCGTCACCGTGCCACCGCCCCGCACCAGCCAGGTCAACGTCCGCCGCAGCTCGTTGCCCGCCGAGCGCATGAACATGGGCGAGTCCGCGCCCTGGCCGAGGCCGCGGCCCCAGCCGCGCAGGTGGCCGACCTCGCGGTGCGCCTCGCCGGGCGCGTCGAGCGCGCACCCGTCGACCGCCAGGTCCGCATACACCGGGCCGTTCCACGGCCGCTCGCGGGAAGAATCCAGGCCCCAGGTCGGCAGGTAGCCGTGGTTGGCGACCACGGCGGTCACCCGGAACAGCTCCTCCCCGGCGGCCTCGGCCCGGAGATCCTCCACCACCAGCCGCGGCAGCAGCGCCGCCACCCGCAGCCAGTATTCGCTGAGCTTCTGGCACAGCTCGGGCAGGTGCTCGTACGGCGGGTTCCACAGCCCCACCAGCGGGTCCGGCCCGCCGATCTCGACGGCGCCGAGCTGCGGGTGGTCGAACGCCTGCCACGCGCCGAACACCCGGCCGTGGTTCTCGGCCTTGTCCCACGCGGCCAGCGCGCGCATGTGGTCGCGCTCGAGCGCCGTGTAGCGGTGCACGAACGGCCGCGGCTGGGGCAGGTCGAGGCGCGCGAACAGGTCCCAGAGCTCGCACACCTCGGCGAGGCAGCCGCGGTGGTTGTAGGCGTAGTCGGTGAGGTCGCCGTGCAGCGGCTTTTCCGGCTCGTAGGTGAACTCCTCGAAGCCGCTGACCGTGGGGTAGCCGACGAGCTCCTCGCCCCAGGCCGCGAGCTGGCGGTAGAGCGCGAGGTCGCCGCGGTCCATCTTCGAATCGGGCTGGTGGCCGAGCGGGCGGATGAACACCCCGCCGAAGGTGTGCAGGTTGAGCCAGGCGTAGAGCTCCGGGTGGCGGCTGGTCCACGCGAGCACCGCCTGCGACTCCGGCTCCGAGCCGGGATACGCCCCGGCGCCGACCTGCTCGGGCTCGGGCGCCCAGTCCCAGGGGAAGTTGCGGTTGAGGTCGACCGTGTTGGCGAGGTACTCGGGCTCCGGCACCGTGTGCCCGTCCCAGTGGCGGATCACGCCCTCGCGGTAGACGCGGTACCAGGGCGGCGGGTCGTGGAGCCGCCGCGGCAGCATCAGCCCCGGGTACTCGGCCGACGCCACGAACTCGCCGGCCGGGTCCTCGACGCGCATGTAGCGCACCACGCCATCGCCGTCGACGTCCGTGTACTCCCAGTGCGGCTCCTCGCGCGCGCCGCGCACCGCGCGTGGCACCGAGCGCACGAAGCCGCCCTCGGTGAGCACCCGCTCGGCGCCGTCCGGCGACATCCGCGGGCAGACGTGGAAGGTGATCCCGCGCAGGACCTCGAGCACCTGCGCCGGCAGCGCCACCGGCGGCGCGTCGTCGACGTGCAGGCGCAGCGCCGCCTCCGCGATCGCCAGCGCCACCGACGAGCCCGAGACCTCGCCCGAGTGCATGTTGCCGTCGACCCACACCGCCGGGCGCACGCGATCGGGCTCGGCGGCCACGGTGAGCAGCCAGATGTCGCGCCCCTCCGGCGTGCGCCCCAGCGAGGTCAGCCGCACAAAGTCCGGAAACGCGTCCGCCCACGCCTCCAGCTGCCGCGTGAGCGTCTCGAACCCGAGGTAGTCCTCGCGAAAGCCGTGGTAGCACTCGTCGACCGACACGGCGTTGTCCCCCATGGAATCAGTGCAGGCCCGTTCGTGCCGGGCGGGTGATCAAGCTGCAGTCCGCAGTCGGCCGCAGGCAAGCGTCGCCGTGGTCTGCCTTGAATGTGATGCGTTGATGCGTCATCATCGCGGTGTATCTCAGCGGGTGAATCCCATGCGTACGACCCTGAACATCGATGACGATCTCCTCGCCGCGGCCCGCACGATGGCGCACCAGCAGAATCTTCCGACGGGTGTCGTGGTCTCGCGGTTGCTGCGCGTCGCCCTGGTGGGCCGACCCGAGGGCGAGAGCCCGAATCGCGGCGCCGGCTCCCGCAAGCTCGCCGGGTTCCGGCCCTTCCCCGCGCGTGATACGCCCGTCGACAACGAGCACATCAACCGGCTGCGTGACGAAGCGGGCGTGTGATGCGCGCCCTGCTGGACGCCAACGTCCTCATCGCCTTGCTCGACGAGAGCCACACGCATCACGGGGCGGCCATGGATTGGCTCGCCGGCGAGATCGACCATGGCTGGGCTTCCTGTCCCCTGACCCAGAACGCCTGCGTGCGCATCATGGCGCAACCGGCCTATCCGGGCGACTTTACGCCTGCCGAGGTGGCCGTCCGCCTGGGCGAGGCCGTCGCCGACCCCAGCCACGCGTTCTGGCCCGCGGACGTGAGCCTGCTCGACCGCGCGCGCTTCGACTGGTCGCATATCCTTGGCCACCGGCAGGTCAGCGACGTCTACCTGTTGCAACTGGCCGTCCACAACAGCGGCCGCTTCGTGACTTTCGACCAGCACATCCCGCTGGACGCCGTCGCCGGGGCGACCGAGGCGCACCTGGTGGTGGTCGACGGCTGAGTCACCCCCCGCGCGGGCAGGCATTGCACGGGACCGCTTTCTGGCTCAGGGCGCGCCGCGCCGCCGGCGCAGGTACACCACGGCCGGCGAGATCAGCGGCCCGATGCCGCCGGCATTGACCACCACCAGGTAGGGCAGCTCGACGCCCGCCACCAGCCACGGCAGCCACGAGACGGCCAGGCAGATCGGCGCGGCCGTCACCAGCCCATAGAGCACGCCGAGGCCGAACAGCACCGTGACGCGCTCGAGGCGTGATTCGGAGAGGTCATCGGCATACACGAGCAGCAGCGCCAGCCCCGGCGGGCCGAGCAGCGCGGGCAACCAGATGCCCTTGATGTCCAGGAGGCCGGGGAAGCTGCCGAGGGCCGCCACGAGGGCGACCGCGACGGCCGTATCGAGCCATGGAAAGCGCGTCACGAAGTGGTGCCCGGCCGCCAGGGTTTGTCCATTCGCAGACTTTGTTCACGATTCGTGGACAAAGCGCCCGCGTAGACGATCATGGTGCGCGCGATTGCAGCATCCTCTCAGCCTCCGCCCAGGGGAGCCGCCGGTCTCTGTCGCGCATCCGCTCGAACGCCCGTCGTGCGTCTTCGGTCGCCAACAGGCCTTCATCGAGCATGCGTTCCGAGCCGCATCCCGCCCGTCAGCTCGCCGAGTCCGCCCGCGTCGACCAGATCGGCGCGGTCGGCCTGCGAGCTCGTCGTAGATAGCAGCAGATCCGGCACCTCGATGCCGCTCGGGCAAGCCGTCGAATACCTCGGCAATCAGTCCGCCTTCTTCCAGGTCGATGAAGATATTGGCGTCACCGACGAGGATCGGCATCCGTGCCTTCCATCCGTCGCTCGCGGTGGAATCGGCTCACGGGCATCTCCAGCAGCTCGGCCGCCTTGGACTCGCCGATGAAATCCTCCGCGAGCGCGTGATAGACGAGCTGCGCAAATCGGACCGTCCGCTCCGGTGGATAATCCGGCCCGGGCTCGCGCGTTCGCCATCCATGGCGCGTGAACGCACGGAACAGCTCCTGGTGCGTCGTCGATGAGATGATGCCCGCCTGCAACGCGCGGAACAGGCACCCCTGCATGCTCAGGCCGTACTCGGACTTGAGCAGCTGCAGCTCCTTGGGCTCCAGCATCTGGCGATTTGTCCCGAGCGCCTGGCGTGCCGCCAGGGCGGGAAGAAGAAGGGCGCCCGCAAAGCGATTGCACGCCTTCTCGATATCGAGATCCCCAGCCAGGCAGCCCGCGAGCACCAGGTGGCCCAGCTCGTGGGCCAGCGTGAAGCGTTGGCGGTCCCCCGGCCAGGCGGAGTGCACGACGATCACCGGCCGCGCCAGGTCCTCGCCCGCCATGGCGGAGAGCCCGTTGAACTGGCCGCCGCCCTCCGCGTTCGTCTGGACGACGAGGATCCCGTTCGACTCCAGCGTGTCGATCAGGTCCGGGATCGGATCGTCGCCGAGCCGCCAGGCGCGGCGCATCGCCTCCGCCGCGGCCTCGAGATCGTCGTCGTCTTCGATGGACCCGGGCAGCTCATCGGGCAGGCGGAAGGCGGGCAGCACATCCCCGGGGAACAGCGCCAGGAGCTCGTGCCAGCGCTCGAGCTGGTCGAGCACGTCGGCATGGATGCGGTCGCGCAGCTTGGCCGACAGCTTGCGGTGCGCCCGGTACGTGACCTCGCCGAGCTCCACCTCGGTGGGGCGCAGCAGGTACTCGTTGCGCACGCCCAGTGCCCCGGATAGCTCGATCAGCTGCCGGGAGCTCGGTACCTGGGCGCCGTGCTCGAACTTGCTCAGCGTCGTATGGCTGACGCCCGTTTGCTCGGCAAGGGCGCGCAGCGACAGCCCGGCGGCCTTCCGGGCGCGGTGGATGCGGTCTCCGATCATGGGGGGGCGGGCCGAATTCGGGAGTTTACAAATTGTAAACTATTGTGCCATCTTGTAAACCTCTCGCTCGGCCGTCCCCGTTGCCTGCGACAATGCTGGATCCCGGCGCTCCCAGGCGGGAACGCCGAGCTCCAGCTCGGCAGCAAGCACCCCGCGCCACGCCGGGGCCCCGCGCTGCCGGCTGGGGAACGCACCGTGCTCCAGCTCGGCAGAAAGCATCCTCTCCCGGCTCCATGCTGGGGCCCCGCGCTGCCGGCTGGGAACGCCGAGCTCCAGCTCGGCAGAAGCACCCCCAGGCCATGCTGGGGCCCCGCGCTGCCGGCTGGGAACGCCGAGCTCCAGCTCGGCAGAAGCACCCCCAGGCCATGCTGGGGCCCCGCGCTGCCGGCTGGGAACGCCGAGCTCCAGCTCGGCAGAAGCACCCCCAGGCCATGCTGGGGCCCCGCGCTGCCGGCTGGGAACGCCGAGCTCCAGCTCGGCAGAAGCACCCCAGGCCATGCTGGGGCCCCGCGCTGCCGGCTGGGAACGCCGAGCTCCAGCTCGGCAGAAGCACCCCCAGGCCGGGCTGGAGCCCGGCGCTCCCAGCAGCGCCGGCGCCCGGATGCCCTGCGGGGGATTGTTGCGCGAATAGCGCTACCTTCGCTCCGTGACCAAGTCGTCCCGCCACAAGGGACCGGGCACTTCCACCGCTCGGGCACCCGAGAGGACGATCACTGATGGCAATGCACAATCCTCCGCACCCGGGCGAGTTCATCCGCGAGATGTATATCGAGCCGCACGGGATCAGCACCCGCCGGCTCGCGCAACGCCGTCATGACCGACGGCATCATCGGCTGCCCGCACGAGGAGGGCATCGATTACCCGGAGGGCGCGGATCGTCCGCACTGACCGTTCTGGGCCGGGCGCGATCGCCGGGGCGGCGGCGGCATCGATGACGACCTGCCCTGCCCGCACGCCTTGGTCGATATTCGGGGCTGGTCCAGGCCGGTCACGGCTCCTCGTTGCCGCCGTGCGAGCGCAGCAACGCGTCGACCTGCCGGCGCAGCGCCGGCAGATCACGCTCGACCGTGCGCCAGACGCGTGTCCGCGCTTTCACGTACGTCCCACAGATAGGCGCGGGCATCACGCGGCATGAACCGGCTCCCGGCTGCGCTCGATCTCGGCCCGCACGTACGGATTGCGCACGCTGCCCGCGGTCATGAGATCCACGCGTCGCCCCAGGAGCGTGGCGAGTGCGTCGCGGAAGCGCAGGTAGGTGCCAAGGTCCGGCGCGGCGCAGTGGTGCGAGGTGATACGATTCGCGGCCTCTCACGAACGGGCCCGGGATGATGGAATCCGCCCAACGACAGCTCCGGCGCTGCCTCGACGCGCTGCGCCGGGCCGGCGACGAGGGACCGGTCGGCGACATCCTCTGGGCCGACCTGCCGTCGCTGCTCGGAAACGAGGCGATCGCCCGCCTGCTGGTCGCGCGGGTGGCGGCCCTGGACGAGGCGGCCGTCGAGGCGGACGCAGCGGAGCTCCGCCTGCTCGAGGCGCTGCTCGACGATGCGCGGCGCGCCGGCGAGGATCGCCGCCGTACGGGCCAGGGCTTCGTCGAGGCCACGCACCAGGGGCTGGAGGCCCTCGATGCCGACGCCGTCAGCGATGCGGGCCTGGAGCGCCCTCGGGCGCGCCTACCACCGCGCCGGCCTGAGCGCCCCGCCGGTGTTGCAGTCCTGGGAGATCGCGCGCCTGGCGCAGCAAGATCCGGCGGACGACGAGACCGATCCGGGCGCACTGGTCGAGCAGCTCGCGAGCTCCATCGCGGCGCTGCACGACAGCTGCGACGGCCAGCTCGCCGTGGTCCACCAGCTGCTCGGCGAGAGCCTGGCCGCGCTGCCCGACGAGGCCTGCGAGGCGCTGGTGCACGCGCTCGCCCGCCGCGAGGACGGACACGGGCAGCAGCTGGCGCTGTACTGGCTGCTCGATCCGCGGCCCGCGCTCGCGCGCGCCGCCGCGGGAGCCCTGCGGGACGCGGCGGACAATGCTCGCCTCGCGGCCGGCGTCGCGGCCCGGCTGGCCTGGATGCGCTCGCTGCTGCCGCCCGGCGAGACGCTGCAGGCGGTCGATCGGGCGCTGGCGAGCCATCGCCGGCGCCAGCGGGCCTGGCCCGCGGCGAGCGCCGCCGGGCGGATCGATCAGGCCCGGGCATCGGTGCCGGACGGGGCCGGCGCCCAGTACCTGGCGCTCGGCGCGCCGGCCGAGCACGGCTACACCTGGTCGATGGTGCTGATCAAGGCGGGGCTCGGCATCCGCGACGCGTACGTGCTGAGCGCGCTCGACACCGATGCCGAGCAGGCCCTGTGGGGGTCGCTCGCCGACGCGGCGGACGTGTTCTCCGTGAGTCACGTCACCGCCACGGCGCTGCTCGGCGCCGCGCTCGGCGAGACGCATCAACGCGGCGAGCGGCCGCCGCCCGGGCTGATCGATGTCCTGGAGATCGCCGGGCTCACCGATCTGCGCCCGCGCGCCTACGACGCCCGCGACTGGCTGCGCGAGCTCGACCCGGGCGAGCGCCTCGCGAACCTGAGCCCGCAGAAGCGGGGCCGGCTCATCAATCGCGGCCCGGAGCACGCCGCGACGCTGGCCGTCTGCGCCTCCTGGTTCGAGGATCAGTCCGAGGTCACCGAGCTGCTCGAACGCACGCCATCGCACGACAAGCGCGTGCAGGCGCTGCGCGAATACCTCGAATCGCGGCGCGCGTGGTGGGCGGAGCTCTGCCTGCGCAGCGCGCACGTGCTGCAGCATGCCGAGCCCGCGGAGGCATCCGAGAGCCTCGCGGTGACCGGGCTGGCGCTGCTCGACGGGCGCGAGCTCAAGCGCATCCCGCTGATGACGACGATCGTGGAGACGACGATCGCCGCCCACGAGCAGAGCGGCCGGCTCGCCGCGCCCGGGATCGACGGCGGGGGGCCGTGGCCGCCGGCCGCTGACGTCGACCCCGAGGAATCGCTCGCGGCGATCGAGGTGCTGGTCGACCCGGGCCGGGCACGACTGCAACCCCTGTTCGACCGGGCGCAGCCGCCGCCGGAGCAGTCGATCGGCGGCTACTTCGGGCTGCACGGCTACCTGTTCGCGCTGGCCACGCACCCGGACGTCGTGCCGCCGTCGCGGTGGCTCGGCCCGCTGCTCGAGCAGTCTGAGCGCCGGCGGCCAGGGTTTGGCGGACGAGGAAGCGGTCAACAGCGTGCTCGGCGACCTGTCCGCGCTCTACAACCGGATCAACGAGCAGGTCATGGCCACGCAACCGGTGCTGCCGGAGGGTGCGCGCCGCGATCGCGACCCGTGGACAACCTCGGGCCGGCGGCACCGCTCGGCCAATGGGCCACGGGCTTCGCCCGCGCGCGCCAGCATTTCGGCCATGTCGTCGACCGGCCCATGCAGGGCCTCGATGACGATGGCGAGATCGCCGAGGGCCTCCGGGTCGCCATCGAGCTGATCGAGTTCCTCGACGTCGACCCGGACACGATCGACACCGGCGACTCGTCGAACGAGTCGTTCGACAGTGTGGCCGAGCTGGCCTGCAATGCCCTCGGCGAAAACCTGAAGCTGCTGTGCGTCGCGCGCACGGCGCTGCGCAGAGACGCGCCGGGGGCACTCACCGCGGCCCGCGACGAGGCCGACGCCGAGTCGGGCCCGTGGGATCCGCAGACGATCCTGCACCACCTCGACGATCCGCAGGCGAGCTATCAGTGGGAGGCCATGGACCAGGCCGTCGCCCAGGCTTCGGCCATCACGCCGCTGCTGCTCGAGCGCCTCGAGGCGGTCGCGGCCGACCCGCAGGGCTGGGCCGAGCGAAGCGCCGCCGGGCTGCTGTACACGATCGTCCTGCTGGGCCATTTCCGCGTAACCGCCGCCCACGAGCCGCTGCTGCGCCTCGCCGCGCTGCCGGAAGAGGTTCAGGATCGGCTGCTCGGCGACGCGATCACCGAGCTGCTGCCGGTGCTGCTCTGGCAGACCAGCGGCGGCGAGACCGCGGGCCTCGAGCGCGTGGCGGAGCAGCGCGCGGCCTACGGCTTCGGCCGCGGGGCGGCGATCGAGGCCCTGGTCTTCGGGGTCCTGTTCGGCGAGCTCGATCGGGACGGGGTCCTCGCGTACCTGGTCGCGCTGCTGCAGGACGAGACCTTCGCGCCCGCGGACGACCCGGCCTGGTTCTGCCTGCTCAACGCGCTGCTCGACCTCCACCCCGGGAATACCAGGGCATCGTGCGCGCGCGACTGCCGGGGGCACCCTCGATGGCGTTCGGCCTCTCGGTTGCGGATCTCGACCGGGTACTGAGCGAGGACCGGGAAACGGCGCTCGACAACCAGCGCCGGGTCGTGGCGCGGCGATTCCCCGACGACGTGCACGGCTACCTCTCGCACTGGGCGGGGTTCCAGCCCCCCGGGTCCGGGCGCGACACGGGCCCGTTCGACCCGTCGCCGGACTGGGTGCCTCACGGCGCCGACGCCCCGCCGCTGCCCGAGCGCCAGGCGCGCGACCCGGCCCCGCGGCCCGAGCGAGGACAAGAAGAAGCGCAAGCGCAAGCAGCAGAGGAAATCGCGCAAGACCAACCGGAAACGCCGATAGACCGGACCGCGTGCCAACGGGGCCGCCGCGGAAGCGCCCCCAGGCCATGCTGGCCCCCGGCGCTCCCAGCCGGGAACGCCGAGCCGTCCAAGCCCGGCACAAGCACCCCCAGGGGGCCAGGCTCCAGCTCGGCACGAGCGCCCCCAGGCCAGGCCGGCCCCGGCGCTCCCAGCCGGGAACGCCGAGCTCCAGCTCGGCACAAGCACCCACCAGGCCAGGCCGGAGCCCGGCGCTCCCAGCCGCAATCACCCCGGCCACGCCGAGCGCGCCCACAGGCCATGCTGGCCCCCGGCGCTCCCAGCTGGGAACGCCGAGCTCCAGCTCGGCACAAGCACCCACCAGGCGCAGGCGCGGAGCCCGGCGCTTCCCAGCCGCAATCACCCCGGCCACGCCGAAAGCGGCCGCTGTGGCGCGCGCGCAGCAGGCTCACGGTTACTCGGACAGCCTCCTAGCCCGCATATCTCACCACCCTCCTGCTGCGGTCACCGATGCGCTCGCTGTGACGGCCCGTGCTCCCTCCAGTCGGCTTGACGTAGTGTGCGCTACGCCGGCGCCCGGACGCCCTGCGGGGAAGATCGTCGCATATTGCGCAACACGCTACACTTGCCGCGTGATCAAGTCGTTTCGCCACAAGGGACTGGAGCGCTTCTACCACGCGGGCAACCGATCGGGCATCAACCCAGCCCATGCGAAACGACTGCGCATGCAATTGGCGGCTCTCGATACGGCGCTCACGATCGACGACATGGACATCCCGGGATTGGCGCTTCATCGGCTCAAGGGCACGCACGACGGCCGCTGGTCGATCCGGGTCACGGGAAACTGGCGGCTGACTTTCGAATTTCGCGACGGCAACGTCTACCTGCTGGACTACGAGGACTATCACTGATGGCGATGCACAATCCTCCGCACCCGGGCGAGTTCATCCGCGAGGTGTATATCGAGCCGCACGGGATCAGCGCCCGCCGGCTCGCGCAACGCCTCGGGGTTTCGCCGTCGACGCTCGGCCGCGTACTGAATGGCAGCAACCGCATCAGTCCCGAGATGGCGCTGCGCCTGTCGCGGGTCACTGGGCCGCTCCCCCGAGAGCTGGCTGGCGATGCAGGACCGCTACGACCTGGACCAGGCCGGGCGTCGTGTGGACCTGCGCCGGGTGAAGCCCATCGAGTTCGACGCGGCCTGATACACGAGGTCCGCGACCGCGGCCGCCGGGCAAGAAGGGGATGGAAATCCGCGCCCACGCCGCTCCGGAGGATCAGCCGCGACGGCGCCTCCCGGATGATCGAATGATCCGCAACGCCCGCGTGGCCCGCTCCTCGTGCCGCCACGCCTGCCGCGGGATGCGCCGCCGCGCCCGGGCGGCCAGCCCGCTCACCAGATCCGGTGCCGCGCGAGCTCGCCGTCGATCTCGTCGATGAACGCGCGGGCGCGCTCGGCGGGCGGCCGCGTGGCGAGGCTCACGCCGACGAACAGCAGCACCGCGACCGCCAGCGCCCACACGGCCGCGGGCACCCCGAGCGGGTCGTAGCCGCTCAGCTGCAGCACGCCCACGCCGACGCCGGCGACGACGATGCTCGCGATCGCGCCGGCGGCGGTGCCGCGGCGCCAGAAGAACGCGCCCACGATCGCCGGCACGGTCACCAGCAGCCCCGTCGACGAGGCCACCGACAGGATCGAGATCAGGTCCAGGCGCAGCCACGCGAAGCCCAGCGCGAGCAGCGTCACCGCGACCACCACCGCCTTGCCGACGGCGAGCTCGCCGGCGCCGCGCCCGTCGCGCGCCAGCGGGCGATAGACGTCGTGCGAGACCATCGACCCGAGCGTGAGCAGGATCGAGTCGACGGTCGAGACGGCCGCGGCCAGGATGCCGACGATCAGCACCACGGCGACGACCACGGGCACCGCGTCCGAGCGCAGCAGCGTCGGCGTCGCCAGGTCGGCCTGCTCGAGGCCGGGCACCAGGTGCAGCGCGGCGAGGCCCCAGACCACCGAGACCAGGGTGTAGACGAACCCGAGGACCAGGAACCCGGCGATCATGGTGCGCATGGCGCCGAGCGACTCGGTGGTGAACAGCCGCTGGCTGACCTGCGGGTTGGAGATCGAGAAGAAGAACCACGGCAGGGTGAGGCCGATGAACGTCACCCACGAGAACAGCCCCGGCCCGGGCACCGCCAGCCACGCGCCGCGCTCGGCCTCGGTGAGGCGGATGAACTCGCCGATGCCGCCGAGCGCCGCGAGCACGAAGCCGACCGCGACGAGGCTCGTGACCAGCATGATCGCGACCTGCAGCACGTCGGTCCACAGCACCGAGCGCAGGCCCGCGACCAGGGTCCACAGCAGGGTGAACGCCGCGCCGATGAGGATGCCCGCGGTGAACGGGATCGCGCCGTCGCTCGCGCCCGACAGCAGGTAGCCGATCCCCATGAGCTGCACCGCGCTGTAGGGGACCAGGAACACGCACGAGGCGAGTGCGACCAGCCCGGCGAGCGCGCGGCTGTCGTAGCGGTCGCCGAGCATCTCCGAGGGCGTGATGTGCCCGCGCGCGCGGCCGACGAGCCAGAAGCGCGGGCCGAAGATCACCACCAGCCCGAGCCCGGCCAGGTAGATCAGCTCGAAGCCGAGCGCGCCGACGCCGCCGGCGTAGGTCAGCCCGGCGAGGCCGACCATCATGAAGGCGCTGTAGGTGGTCGCGCCGTAGCTCAGCGCCGACACGACGCCGCCGACGCGGCGCCCGGCGAGGTAGTACTCGGCGACACCGGTGCCCAGCCGGCGGCGCGAGGCGAGCGCCACGCCCAGGCCGAGCAGGGCGTAGACGCCGATCGCGATCCACACGCCGGCCGTCATACCCGCCAGCCCCGCAGCACGTGCAGGATCGCCGCGATCGCCGCCGCGCCGAACACGGTCCAGAACAGGAACGCCCCGGCGAACGACTCGATGCCGCGCAGCAGCGCGTGCGGCACCACCGCGGCGAGCGCGATCAGGATCGCCACCACCACGAGGCCGCGTCCGCTTCTCTCTTCGGTGCGCATGCTGTCATCCTCCCGGCAAAGGAGATAAGGACGCCCCCCGCGCAATTGACGCCCGAATCCGCGCCCGGCCGGCGCCGGCGGACAACACGTAGGACGTAGCCCGGATGGAGCCCGAAGGGCGGAATCCGGGGCCGGGGCGCACGCCCCCGCCCCCCCCGTCACCCAACCCGGCAAAGAACCCCCGGCAACCAACCCCATGAAACCACGCGCGGCACGCGCCCGGCCTCGCCCGCGAGACCGTCGAGATCCTCGAGCAGGGCGGCTACCACCTGGCCGACGGCCGCCGCGTCGCGATCGCCGAGTGGCTGGCGGCAGCGAGGCGCGGCACCCGCGTCTTCACGCCCGACGAACTGGCCGCGCTGGACGGCGAAACGAACGCCCGGCGGCGCGCCGCCCGCGATCCGGGTGCTCAACGCCTCGACCCTGGCCGCGGCCCGGGCGCTCGCCGACGCCACCGGCCACGAGCCCCTGTGCCTGAATTTCGCCTCGGCGCGCAACCCGGGCGGCGGCTTCCTCAAGGGCGCCCAGGCCCAGGAGGAGGCGCTGGCGCGCGCGACCGGGCTCTACGCCTGCCTGCGCGAGGCCGACGCCTACTACGCCGCCAACCGCCGCTGCGCACACCGCGCTCTACACCGACCACATGATCCACGCACCCGGCGTGCCGGTCTTCCGCGACGACGACGGCCACCTGCTCGCCGAGCCGTACCGCGTGTCGATCGTCAGCGCCCCGGCGGTCAATCGCAGCGCGCTAAAAAGAACGAGCCGTCCATGCTGCGCGAGGCCCGCCCGGCGATGCGCCGCCGCATGAGCCGCCTGCTCGCGCTCGCCCGCCACCAGGGCCACCGGCGGCTGGTGCTCGGCGCCTGGGGCTGCGGCGCGTTCGGCCACGAGCCGCGCGCACGTGGCGGCGGACTTCCGCGACCTGCTGGCCCAGAACGGCCGCTTCGCCGGCGCCTTCGAGACCGTGGTCTTCGCGGTCCTCGATCCGCGGCCCGGCGTGCCGGCGTCCGAGGCGTTCCGGCGGCGTTTCGGGGAGGTGTCGCCGGAAGCCGGCTCCACCCAGGCCGGAACAGGGCGTGTTCTCGAAATCGTCACTCCGGCCTGGATTTACCCTGGGCACCGCCGATACCGGCCAGCATCCGGGCGCGCACCGTCCGCCGCGGTGCCTGCATCCCAAGGATGTGGTCCGGGAGGTCCGGGATCATATACCAAATCGGCTCCGCAACCTCTGCTGACCGGAACCCGATTGTCGGAGATCGCTGTCCCGGACCTCAGCTGAAAACGGCTGGTTTGATCTATACGGTACCGGCCCGGATAGGGCTCAGTTACGCTGGTGGCTGAGTTGGCTCCGGCGCGGGAGTGGGACGTGGTGAGTCGGTGCGAGGTCAGGCAGCAGCCACCGAAGAAGTACGGGCGTTGGTCTGAAATCCGGCAACGCTACCGATTAGTCAGCGCCGTAGATGAGCGGCAGATTCCCTGATGTCGAAAGTTCACTTCTTCCAGAGGTATTCGTCTAGGAAAATACCTTGTCACCGACAGCAGCATCTTCTCCCCGTTTACGCGAATCTTATCAGATACTCACCCGAAGAGAGCTTTCGCAGCTGACTGAATTCCTTGACGGATGAGAGAATTCGCATCTCGGGATCGAGTTTACAGAGCATAACGAGACAGGAAAAACTCCTTGTTCCTGACGGCGCAATTATCCAGAGGGGAATGAAGCTGCTGGTCGAGGCGAAAGTCGTTATCCGAGTCCAGATATGGATCAATCGCTCCGACACGCTCGAAAGCTTTCGGATGAGCCGCAGAAAATCTCATACTACACTCATCGAAGTATCCTGTGGATTCGTGGGAGGAGATGCACAAGCAGGTTCGGCAGCAAGTATCCAGGGATCATACCTTCCGCCACCTGACCTACGAACATATATGTACATGCTCTGACGGTGCTTTTCGGCGAAGATGAGAGTGTAATGTACCAGCTCGTCAGCGACTACACGAAGGAGTATTGCAACGCTACGAACCCGCATTGATGAGTCTCCGTTCATGACGCGAATCGTTCCCTGTGGGCAGTGTATTCAGATCAACAGGAAGTACGGTATCTACTTCGCTCCTTCGTTGGACTGTGGCAACACGAGGCACTGATATCTGGGTCTGTACACACGGAAAAGGCAGTCCGAGCTCATGTGGGAACTTGATCGGCGTTCGATCCGGCGCGACGAAAACCGGGCATCCCAAAAAGTCTCTGTGCAGGGGCGAAGCACGGGCGCTGACGACGCGCAAAACATTGCAGATCATGGATGAGGCGAAATCGTTTTGTGGTCGGGATATCGCATCAGACTCATCGATTCTTCTGCGGAGCACCGCATGACACTGAGTAAAGCATCAAATCGTCAAAGCACGTGGAATTCAGGGAGCTCGATCGGCGAACCCGAAAAAGTAAGTCTCTGGCAGGGATCGATGACGCGGCGGACTATGGCAGGAGAGCTGGCCGGCAAGGGATGGCAACGCATCGGGTTCAACGTACTGGGATGAAAGAATTATGCGCCTGGGTTCCCGGCGAGTGTAGGCCTACCTGTTCGCGTAACCCCTGCCGAGCGGCAGGTATCGATCGCTCGTAGTATCGGCAAGCTGTCCCCGGCACCCGGGAAATGGGTGCGTGCTCGATGAATCGCTGGGAAGCTCGGGCGACCAGGCCGACTGGAAGCTCTCTCGATGCAGCCGTCGCGCTTCGTCGGCGACGGCATTGGCGTCGTCCGAATTGGGGTTCCGCGGCCCTGGTCACGCGTAGGCGAATGCTCGACATCGAAAGAGCCTCTTGATCGAGGGATGTATCCACGGGCTGACAAGCCAGCGCACGGAATGCTCGGCGCTCGTCCGTCGGTGGAACTGAGCGATCTTGGCCATTGGGCAAGGGTGTTCGATGCCGACGCCCGGCCTGCTCGCCGCCGAGGCGGTCCATTGAGTTCAAGCCAGCCGTGTCTATGAAGGTAGAGCGTGAACAGCGCCGCAACGCTTGAGGGCGCCGTCCTGATCCAGCGGGTTGGCCTTGGCCTGCCGCGCCTGGCCGGCGATCCACGCCCGTGCTCCTCTTCGGCCGCGCGGGATGAAGGTGATAGCCGCGCGTCCGAAACAGCGAGGAAGGCGGAAACGTCGTAGGAATCAGCAGGATTCAAGCGCGACCTGATCCGGTTTACCCCGACTTCAACAGCCGGTGGAAGAAGCTCAAAAAGTACTGGTCTACGAAAGGGTGGAACGCGCGGAATATTGCCGGCATCGGCCACGGTCTATCGTGATCGATCGGACACGCGGTGAGCAGTCCTCGGCGATCGATGGCAGCTGGATGGCGGGCCGTTCGGGGATCGACCAGGCTGCTGGACGAGCGATGCGCAACGCCTGGGGTTGGAGTGCGGCCAGGTCGATGGCGTACGCCGGCATCGGCGGGATCCAGTAGAGCTTGCATCGTCCGGGCTGGGCGGTAAGGTAGAAGATCTCGCGTTTGTTCGCCAAGGGAATCCAGCTCTTCGCTGCCGCTGAAAACTGCTGCAATCCCGGCGCGGTCGTCAGTGCTTCATCAAGGATCAAGAGGAAGCCGGGTGGAGCCGTGCTCTGGCGCTGAGCGCGAAGGCGAGCAGGCGAACTGGCCAGCAGGAAGTTGCACACCGTATCCCACTCGAAGCTGGAAGGCGGTGGTGTTCGCCCGATGGTTACTTCTCGACGCAATGGCTTCGCCTTCGGTCGATACATCAACCGATGGTAGGCGTGACCGTGAAACCATTTCCTGAACGCCGGCGCGCAGCGGCCGGCTGCGCACGCCGGCCTGCGCTCGCCTTAACCTGCTCGAGGATCGCTCGCCTCCGCGAACATGGCGTCGGTCCAGCCGATCGCAGCGCTTCCTCGCGGCGCCTGGCGCTGGCGCGGCCTGGTCGAGGCGCGATCTGGTCCGCGGTGAGTTCGACGTCGCCTTCACGCGATCTCCTGATCGACTTCCAGCTCGTCTGCCTGCGCGCGCAGGCGACCGCGCCTGGGCGGCCAAGGCGTTCTTCGTCATCGACCTCGACCAGCGCCAGCAGATCCTCGGCGCTGTCGCCGAGCTGCTGCTGTCGTTGATCTTCGTCGACGAACTCCTGGCGCTGGGCCAGCTTCTTCCAGGTTGGAAGTCGCTCGATGCTGGCGAGGTGTTGTCGTCAGTTCGACCGCAGTTCGATGCGCCTCGACAGGCTTCGATCGTTTTCGCGTTCCTCGCGCCGCTGTCGAGGCGTTGGACGTCGATCGGTTGGTCGAGATCGGCGTCGGCGCCGCTCGCGCCGGCGACGGCGTTCAGCCGTTATCGCCGATCCAGCAGGGTGCCGGATTGGTGTTGCTCGACTCCGGCGTTACCTGGTGAGGACCAGTAGCTCGTTCTTAGGCCTTCGACTTCCTCGGCGTCTTGCCGGGATGTACAACCCGGGCGGCGATGGTGGTCCAGTAGTCCTGGACGAACCGCGTACCAGGCTGCGCGAGCCGACGCGTCATGATCTTCTTGGGTCGCGTCGATCCGTGCAGCCAGCGCGCAAGCCGTCTGGAGAGCACGAACCTGAAATCAAGAAAAAAAAAAAAAAAAAAAAA
>JAXHMQ010000014.1:0-197698 GCA_034521365.1 Halofilum sp. (in: g-proteobacteria)
TTCGACCGCCAGCCGCAGCTGTGCTTCCACGCCTTCCTCAACAACGCCTGGGTCGGCCTGGTCCTGTTCCTCGGGCTGGTCGCGCGCTGCGCCTGGCGGGGGGATGAGGCGAGCGGTCCCGGGCACCGCGCGTTCGGGGATCACGCCCGCGCCACCGCCACCACGCTCACCCGCGTGCCCGCCGCCAGCCGGCGGGCGGCCTCGCGCGCACCTGCTTGGCGGTCGTCCGCCGAGCGTGGTCGACCAGCGGCACGTGCGGCCCCGGCGAGCGGCCTCGAGCGCGAAGGCGTGGCGCACGTTGCCGCGGCGCCGCTCGGCGGGCAGCTCCATCTGCGGTGTCGTCGGGCGCACCCGCAAGGGCGGCCGGTGACGACGGGCGCGTCCAGCGCGCACGGGCCAGGGGCGCGCGGAAGTCCGCCGCCTGGTTGAAGCCGCGCTCGCGCAGGCGGCGCGCGTGCAGCGGCACCGGCACGACCGTCGCCGGCGCAAGCGCAGCGCCTGCGCCAGCAGGCCGCCGAGCAGGTGGCCGGCGGCGAGGTCGCCGTGGAACTTGAAGCGCCGCAGCAGCCAGGGTGACCGGGGCGGCGTAGGCGAAGGGCGCGTGGATAGCCGCGAACGGCGGCGGCCGCCACAGGCAGGCGCCGCGACGCTCAGCTCGGGCAGCCCCGGCGCGAGTCCCGGCAGGCGCGCGCCGGCGCAGCGCGCGCAGGCGGGCCCGTTGTGCCGGGCAGGGTTGGCGCAGCAGCCGGCGCACAGCGCCAGGCCGGCACCGCCGGGGGCGTAGCAGCAGGCAGCGCGGCGGGAACAGCCGCTCGAGCAGTGGCGTCCTCGCCCCGTCGCGGGCGCCGTCCCGGGCACCCGCTCGCGTCCTGGCAGCGATCCTTGCCGCCCGGGGGCCCCGGCGCAACGCCTGCGGGCGGGGCCCCGATGGCGGACGGTGCCCATCTGGCCCGTGGCGCTCGCCATCGAGGCGCCGAGCGGGCCTCGAACAGTCAGGTGATCGGATGCCGCCCGGCCATGGGCGTTATGCTGGGCTCCGAAGGACCAGCCGGTATCCGTGATGACCCCGGCGCCCGCCAGGCAGCCCCTGCACGCGGTCGACGAGATCGACCTGCGCGATCCCTCGCTCTACATCGACCGCGAGCTGTCGCTGCCGAGTTCAACCATCGCGTGCTCGAGCAGGCGAAGGACCAGGTTCGACCCGCTGAGCGCCTCGAGGTTCCTGTGCATCTCGAGCACCAACCTCGACGAGTTCTTCGAGATCCGGGTCGCCGGCCTGATGCAGAAGGCCGAACTCGGCTCGACGCCAGCTTGGATGCCGACCAGATGCAGCCGCAGCGAGGTTCTGACGCGCGACTCGGCGAGCGTGCCCACGAGCTCGTGCGACGAGCAGTACCGCGTGCTCAACGAGTCGTGCTGATCCCGAGCTGCGCCGAAGCAGGGCATCCGCTTCGTGCGCCGCAGCGAGTGGACGCAGAAGCAGGAGGACTGGCTGCGCCGCTATTTCGAGAACGAGCTGCTACCGGTCATCAGCCCGATGGGGCTGGACCCCGCACACCCATTCCCGCGCATCCTGAACAAATCGCTCAACTTCATCGTATCGCTGCGCGGCAAGGACGCCTTCGGGCCGCAGCGGCGGCACGGCCATCGTGCCAGGCGCCGCGCGCCCTGCCGCGCGCGTGATCGCAGCTGCCGCCGGGCCGCGATGGCGACGGCCAGCACGACTTCGTGTTCCTGACCTCGGTCATCCACACCATCGTCGAGCAGCTGTTCCCGGGCATGAGCGTGCGCGGCTGCTACCAGTTCCGGGTCACGCGCAACTCGCGACCTGTTCGTCGACGAGGAGGAGGTCGACGACCTGCTGCTGCGCGCTCGCAGGGCGAGCTCGCCCGTCGCGGCGCTACGGCGACGGCGTGCGGCTGCGAGGTGGCCGACACACTGCCCCGACGACATGGCCGATTTCCTGCTGCGCAAGTTCGAGCTGAATCGCGAGGCGCTGTACCAGGTCAACGGCCCGGTCAACCTCAATCGCCTGCTGGCCGTGTACGACCTGGTCGATCGCTCCGACCTGAAGTACCCGCCCTCGCAGCCGCCGGTGCCCGAGCGGACTGCAGCCGGGCGACCAACCTGTTCACCATGATCGCGCGCGGCGACATCCTGCTGCACCACCCGTTCGACTCGTTCATGCCGGTGCTGGATTTTCTGCGCCAGGCGGCCAACGATCCGAACGTGCTAGCGGTCAAGCAGACGCTCTATCGCGCACCGGGCCGGACTCGCCGGTGGTCGACCAGCTGGTCAGTCGGCCACGCGGCGGGCAAGGAGGTCACGATCGTCGTCGAGCTGCGCGCGCGCTTCGACGAGCAGGACAACATCGCGCTGGCGAACCGCTTGCAGGAGGCGGGCGCCACGTGGTCTGACGGCATCGTCGGGCTACAAGACGCACGCCGAAGATGGTCCTGGTCGTGCGGCGCGAGAAGCGACGGCCTGCGCCACTACGTCCACCTCGGCACGGGCAACTACCACATCGAAGACCGCGCGCGCCTACACCGACTACGGTCTGCTGTCGGCCGATCCCGAGCTCGGCCAGGACGTGCACGACATGTTCCTGCAGCTGACCAGCCTCGGCCGTGTCCCCGAGATGAAACGGCTGCTGCACGCCCCGTTCACGCTGCACTCGGGGCTGCTCGAATGCGCATCGCAGGGCGAGCGCGACCGGGCAGCTCGCTGGCGAGGGCGGACGCATCATCGCGATCGGTCAACTCCCTGGTGGAGCCGCGGATCATCGCGGCGCTGTACGACGCCGCGCGCCGCGGCGGTCGAGATCGACCTGATCGTGCGCGGCATGTGCTGCCTGCGGCCCGGCGTTCCGAGGCGTCGGAGCGCATCCGCGTGCGCTCGGTGGTCGGGCTGCTTCCTCGAGCCACGGGCGGATCGATACTGCTTCGGCGCGGGCGACCAGCCGCAGGTGTGGCTGTCGAGCGCCGACTGGACTGGAGCGCAACTTCTTCACGCGCGCGTCGAGACCTGCTTCCCGGTCGAGAACCGGCGCCTGCAGCGACCGGCTGGTTCGACGAGCTGGCGGGCCTACCTGGCGGACAACACCCCAGGCCTGGCTGCTCGGCCAGCGACGGGCGCTACGACGCGCGCGCTGCCCGGCCACCGGCGAGGAGCCCCGTTCGGCGTGCAGCAGGCCCTGCTCGCGCGCGCGGCCCGAGGCCAGGGATAGCGCGGATCACGATGCGCGCATTCGCCCGGCGCCGGTGGCGCCGGGCGAACGCGCCTACGTCACGGCACTTCGGTGCTGGCGTATGGAGTTGCCAATGCGACCGCACGGCCCGTGGAGTACTGTGGGTCCGGCTTCAGAGACTGTGTAACAAGTTGCCGTAGGCGCGTTTCGCCGAGGGCGAACGCGCGCAATGCGAGCGTCGCGCTATCCCTCGCCCTCGTCCCCCGTAGTGCAGCGTGATGCCTGCGCCCGCCAGGTCATCGGCCTCCTCCGCCAGGTCCGCGCGTGTTCAGCGGGTGTCGCTGCAGCCATGGTCGGGGAAGGCGAGGCGCAGCTCGCGGCCGCGGGCGCTGACGCGGTAGTCGGGCAGCGGCAGATCGCTGCGGCTGCGGTGCAGCAGCACCGCCAGGCGCAGCAGCATCGCCAGCGCCAGCCGGCATCTCAGCGATCTGGGCCACCGGCCTGGCCGAGCTCGTCGAGCGGGAACTTGCGCCGGTGCGCGCGCCCAGCGCGGCGAGCTGCACCTGCTGGGCGCGCCCGAAGCCGGCGAGGTCGGTGTTGGCGACGATATACGCGCCGTGCTTGTGGTAGGCCGAGTGCGCGATGTCGAGGCCGATCTCGTGCAGCTGCGCGCGCCCAGCGCAGCAGCCGATGGCCTTCCTCGTCGAGACGCCCACGGCTTCGCGCGCGTGCGCCGAGCAGGTGGGCCTGGCCGTGCGCCGCGACGCGCCGCGCTCTGGGCGGCGATCGGCGTGGAACCGCGTCGGCCAGGCGCGGCGAGCGCTCGGCCGCGCGCGCGAGTCGGCATGCTCGAGGCGCTCGGGGAGATCGAGCAGGACGCCCTCGTGCGCATGCGCGCCGTCGGCCAGAGCGCATCTCGTCGATGCCGAGCGCGGTCGAAGGCGGCGCGCGCAGGATCGGCGAGGCCGCCCGGCGAGCACGGGGTAGCGTTCGCTGCTTCACCGCGGGCAGGTCGATGCTTGCTCGACCGTGCCCGTCCCGATCAGGCTCCTTGCGCAGCCGCTCGAGGCCGGCCGCGCGTGATCGAGCCCGCTCGGTCTCCAGCCGGCGCTCCTGCAGCGTCTTGGCCACGGCCTTGATCGTGCCCGAGGCCCCGCACCGCCGACCGCGCCAGGTCCAGCGCTGCGGAAGCGGGTCTTCGATCGGCTCGATCTCGAGCCGCGCGGCCGAGCTCGGCGCGCTTCGAAGGCCTGCTTCGGGCTTGCCGCCCGGCGCCGTGGCAGCCGGCCGTGGCTCGACGCAGCCCATGTGCAGGCTCAGCCTTCGCGATAGCGGCTCCGGTGCCCTCGCCGACGATGAGCTCGGTGGGAGCCGCCGCCGATGTCCATCACGAGGCGGCGCCCGCTCGGGCGGCAGGCCGCGCGCCACCCCGAGGCAGAAATCAGGCGCGCCTCCTCCATGCCCGAGACGATCTCGACGCGGATGATTGAGCGCGGCCTCCGCGGCCGGCGACGAAATCGCCTCGGCGGCACGCGCCTGGCGCAGCGTGCTCGTACCGACGATGCGCACGATTGCGTCGCCGGGGATCGGCGCCGGCAGGCGCTGGCCGATGCGCTGCCAGGCAGTCGAGCGCGCGCTCGCTGCGCCTCCGGCAGCCAGGTGCTGGTTGTCGATCGAGGCCGGCGGCGAGGCGCACCATCTCGCGCAGGCGGTCGATGCATCGACCCAGCGAGCCGCTGGGCTCGCGGCGCGCGATCACGAGGTGGAAGCTGCTCAAGCCCAGGTACCACACCGGCGAAGGTGTCGGATTCGGTGGCAGGCACCGTGGGCAATGCTCCGGCTCGCAACGGCCCCGATTGTAACCTCCCGCCGCACGTTATACTGGATCGCCCGCCGTTGCCGGCAGCCAGCCAGCTGGTGCTCGCCAGCCAGCTGGTCCTCGGAATCGGTGTGCTGCTGCTCGTGAGCGTCCTGGCGAGCCGGATCTCCGACCGGATCGGGGCGCCGCTGCTGCTGCTGTTCCTGCTGATCGGCATGCTGCTGGGCGCCGAGGGCCTCGGCCTGGCGGCGTTCATCGAGACCGAGTTCGCCTTTCTCGCGGCCAGCCTCGCGCTCGCCGTGATCCTGTTCGACGGCGGCCTGCGCACGCCCTACTCCATCTTCCGCCTGGGCCTGCAGCCGGCGCTGGTGCTGGCAACCTTCGGCGTGATCGTCACGGCCGGCATCACCGGCGTCGCGGCCGTGCTGCTGTTCGACGTAACGCCGCTGGGCGGACTGCTGATCGGCGCCATCGTCGGCTCGACCGACGCCGCCGCGGTGTTCTACCTGCTGCACGCCAACGGCCTGCAGATCAACGAGCGCCTGCGCTCGACGCTGGAGATCGAGTCGGGCAGCAACGATCCGATGGCCGTGTTCCTCACCGTCAGCTTCATTGCCTTGATGCAGGCCGAGGGCGCACCGGACACGCTCGATCTCGTCGGCTCGTTCGTCTGGCAGATGGGCATGGGGGCCGTCATCGGCGCTATCGCCGGAGTGGTTCTGGCAGGCCTGGTCAACCGCGTCGCACTGGCCGAGTCACTCTACCCGATACTCGTGCTCGCCGCCGGCCTGACCATCTTCGGTCTCGCCGGCACCATCGGCAGCAGCGGCTTCCTGGCCGCCTACGTCGGCGGCGTCGTCGCCGGCAACCGCATGCGCTACGCGCGCCACGAGGTGCGCCAGTTCCACGACGGCATCGCCTGGATGGCCCAGGCCGGCCTGTTCCTGATCCTGGGGGTGCTGGTCGTGCCGTCCGAGCTGCTGCCGCTGGCGCCGGCGGCGCTGGTGCTGGCGGCCGTGCTGATCGGCCTGGCGCGGCCGATCGCGGTAGCGCTGTCGCTGACGCCGTTCGGCTTTCCCCGGCGCGAGCAGGCATTCATCTCCTGGGTCGGCCTGCGCGGCGCGGTGCCGATCGTGCTCGGCCTCTACCCCATCATGGTCGGCACGGCCGACGGGCGCCTGCCGTTCAACGTCGCCTTCTTCATCGTCCTGATCTCGCTGATCGTGCAGGGCTGGACCGTCGCACCCGCGGCGCGCTGGCTCGGCGTGCAGTTGCCGCGGCGCGCAGTGGGCAAGCGGCTGATCGAGCTGGACGCGCCCGGCCTCAAGGGGCGCGAGCTGATCGTGTTCCAGGTCGCCGCCGGCGCCCGCGCCGCCGGCATGCGCGGACGCGATCTGCCGCTGCCGCCGGAATCGCGGCTGATCGCCATCGTGCGCGGCGACCGGCTGCTCGACAGCGTCAATGAGCACATGCTGGCGGCGGACGATCACGTCTACCTGCTGGCGCGCTCGGACGAGGTCGAGGAGCTGGAAACGGTGTTCGGCCGCGAGCCGGAGGCCCCGGCCGAGCAGGCCTTCTTCGGTGCCTTCACGCTGCACGGCAGCGCCCGCGCGCGGCGAGGTGGCGACGTTCTACGGCATCGATCTGGATGGCATCGACCCCGACAAAACCCTGGACGAGCACGTGCGCGAGCGCTTCGGCCACAGCGTCGCGGTGGGCGACCGCATGTCGCACGGTGATCTACGATGCTGGCCGTGCGCGCGCGTGACGGCGGCCGCGTCGCGCGTGGTCTGCAGCCTCGCGGCGCAGCCCAGACGCAGCTGCCTCCGGGCCGGCGCCGAGCTATAGCAGGCCGCGCTCGGCGAACGACACCGGCTCGCCATCGCCGACGATCAGGTGATCGAGCACGCGGATGTCGACCAGGCTCCAGGGCGTCGCGCAGGCGCTCGGTCAGGCGCGTGTCGGCGCGGCTGGGCTCGGCCACGCCGGAGGGATGGTTGTGCGCCGAGGATGACGGCGGCGGCGTTGTGGCCGAGGGCGGCCTTGACCACCTCGCGCGGATACACGCTGGCGCCGTCGATGGTGCCGCGGAACAGCTCGTCGAAGGCGAGCACGCGGTGGCGGTTGTCCAGGAACAGGCAGGCGAAGACCTCGTCGGCCGGTCGCGCAGGCAGGTTTGCAGATAACGGCGGGTGGCGGCGACCGAGGTCAGTGGCTCGCCGCGCGTCAGCTCTTCGTCGAGGTGACGCCGGCCCATCTCGAGCACGGCGCGCAGCTGCGGCGTACTTGGCCGGCCCAGGCCGGGACGAGGCGCAGAAGTCCCCGGCGTCGGCCGCCAGCAGACGGGCGCAGGCCGCCGAAGCGCATCGAGCAGCTCGCGCGCCAGATCGACCGCGCTGCGCCCGGCCGCGCCGGTGCGCAGGAAGATAGCCAGCAGCTCGGCATCCGACAGTGCAGCCGGCCCGCGTCCCAGCAGCTTCTCCCGCGGCCGCTCGGCCGCGGGCCAGTCGGTGATGGCCATGGTGACGTCCTTGTCACGGTGGGTTGTGGCGGGGAGTGTAGTCGAAGGAGGGCGAAGGGCGAAGGGCGGAGGGCCGAGGAGAAAGGGCCCAGGGGAAAGGGCCCAGGAGAAAGGGCCCAGGAGAAAGGGCCCAGGAGAAAGGGCCCAGGAGAAAGGGCCCAGGAGAAAGGGCCCAGGGGAAAGGGCCCAGGGCGAAGGATCGTAGGCGCGTTTCGGCCGGAGGCCGACGCGCGCATTGGTCGGACGGTCCCGCGCGCGTTCGCTTCGCGAAAACGCGCCTACCCCGAAGGGCGAACAGGAAAGGGCGGAGGCGAGAGCCGATGGCACGGCGGCAACTCCCTGGGGCCCCTTCCCCTCGGCCCTCCGCCCTCCGCCCTCTTCGCCCTTCGCCCTTCGCCCTTCGCCTTTCGCCCTTCGCCCTTCGCCCTTCGCCCTCCGCCCTTCGCCCTTCGCCCTTCGCCCTTCGCCCTTCGCCCTTCGCCCTTCGCCCTCCGCGCGCGTACACTCCCGGCTGGGCTCGCAACGAACCGGAGGCGCGCGTGACCGACGACCCCGCGAGCCGCGGCTCCTACCCGGCGACGCGCATGCGGCGCATGCGCCGCGACGACTTCTCGCGGCGGCTGATGCGCGAGACCACGCTGACGCCGGACGACCTGATCTGGCCCGTATTCGTGTGCGAGGGCGAGGCACAGCGCGAGCCCGTGCCCTCGATGCCGGGCGTCGAGCGCCTGTCGGTCGACGTGCTGGTGGCCGATGCGCGCGAGTGCCATGGGCTCGGCATCCCGGCGCTGGTCGTGTTCCCGGTGACGCCGGCCGCGAGCCAAGTCGCCGGACGCCGAGCGAGGCCTGGAATCCGGAGGGCCTGGCGCAGCGCGCGGTGCGCGCGCTGAAGGAGGCCTGCCCGAGCTGGGCGTCATCACCGACGTGGCGCTCGACCCGTTCACCACGCCACGGCCAGGACGGGCTGATCGATCGACGAACGGCTACGTGGTCAACGACGCGACCGTCGAGGCGCTGGTGCGGCAGGCGCTGTCGCATGCCGAGGCCGGTGCCGACGTGGTGGCGCCCTCAGACATGATGGACGGCCGCGTGGGCGCCATCCGCGACGCGCTTCGAAGTCGCGCCGGCCACGTCAACACGCGCATCCTGTCCTACGCGGCCAAGTACGCCTCGCAGCTTCTACGGGCCGTTCCGCGACGCCGTCGGCTCGGCGCGGCAGCCTTGGCGGCGGCGACAAGCACACCTACCAGATGGACCCGGCCAACTCGCGACGAGGCCCTGCGCGAGGTGCGCGCTCGACCTGGACGAGGGTGCCGACATGGTCATGATCAAGCCGGCGATGCCCTACCTCGACGTCGTCCGGCGGCGTGAAGCGAGCGCTTCGGCGTGCCCACCTTCGCCTACCAGGTCAGCGGCGAGTACGCCATGCTCGATGGCGGCGGCGATCAACGGCTGGCTCGATCGCCGCGCCTGCGTGCTCGAGGCGCTGGGGGCGTTCAAGCGCGCCGGCGCCGACGGCATCCTGACCTATCATGCGCGTGACGCGGCACGCTGGCTGGTCGAAGGCCTGAGTCCAGCAGGCGAAGGACTGAGGGCTCGGAAGGGCGAAGGGCGAGGTGGGAAGCGAGCGCCAGGCGCCCAGGACCCGCAGGATCGAATAGTGGCGACACTGGGCGAGGGGATCAACATGGGCCGACCCAGTCGCCGCGGAGCAGGAGCCGAGGTGCCGGCCGGTAGCGCCCGGCTATCGGGCCGGCGCCGATCACCGCCGGGGCCGACGCCCGGCGTCGTTGCGTCACGCACCAAGGGCGCCGCGGCGCGCGAAGCTCGACGGCACGCCATGCCGGGCGCTCGCGCTCCGCCCCCGGCAAGCGAACGCACGGCCTAGACAGTTCCCTAGTGGGCCATGCGGGTACGGTCGCCTGCAGCGCGCTGCAGCGCCGTTGCGCCGCGTCTCGCGACCGGCGTTCGTCCTCAGACCGCCTCCTCGCTCCCTGCGCCGCCGCTTGAAGCGGTCCCCCGCCCGTACCCTATGTGAAGGCCCCACAGTGCTACGGAAGGGCCGCAGCGCTCGACGGACCGGCGAGGTCACCGGATCGTTGGAGTACAAGGACTATTACGCGACGACGGGCGTCGACCGTGACGCCGTCCCAGGACGAGATCAAGCGCGCCTACCGCAAGCTGGCGCGCAAGTATCATCCGGACGTCAGCAGCGAGCCCGACGCCGAGTCGAAGTTCCAGGAGCTGCAGGAGGCCTACGAGGTCCTCAAGGACCCGGAAAAGCGCCAGGCCTACGACCAGCTGGGGCAGGGCTGGCAGCAGGGGCAGGACTTCCGGCCGCCGCCCGACTGGGAGCAGCAGTTCGACTTCGGCGGCGGCGGTTTCACGCGCGGCGACGCCAGCGCCTTCTCCGACTTCTTCGAATCGCTGTTCGGCGGCGGTCGGCGGTTTCGGCGGCTTCCACGAGGGCGGTTTTGGCGGCAGTCACGCGGGCGGCCGGACACGTGGCCAGATGCGCGGCCAGGATCACTTCGCGCGCGTCGAGCTCACGCTGGAGCAGGCCTATCACGGTGGCCAGCGGCCGCTGACACTGGGGTCGCCGGCGGCCGATGCCTATGGTCGTGCCCAGTCGAGCGCGCGCACGCTCAACGTGCGAGATCCCGCCCGGCGTGACCGAGGGCCAGCAGATCCGGCTCAAGGGCCAGGGCGGCGCCGGCGTCGGCGGCGGTCCGAACGGCGATCTCTACCTCGAGATCGTGCTACGACCGCATGCGCTGTTCCGCGCCGACGGCCGCGACATCCACCTGGATCTGCCGATCGCGCCCTGGGAGGCGGCGCTGGGCGCGAGCGTGACCGTGCCCACGCTGGGCGGCGAGGTCGACATGAAGATCCCGGAAGGTGCCCACAGCGGTCAGCGCCTGCGCCTGCGCGGCCGCGGGCTGCCGGGGTCGCCGCCGGGGGATCAGTACCTGCATCTGCGCATCGCCGTGCCCAGGCCGCGCGGCGACTCCGATCGTGAACTCTACGAGCGCATGCGCGAGCAGATGGATTTCGATCCGCGCGCGGCATTGCGCCAGGGGGCGGCATGAGCAACCGTGACGAGCCCGTAATCGCTTATCCGGTCGGCAGCGAAACCGCGATCACGCTGGCCGAGCTGTGCCGGGTGTTCGACATCCATGCCGACGACGTGATCGAGCTGGTCGAGTACGGCGTGGTCGAGCCGTTCGCGGGGCAGCATCCGTCACAGTGGTGCTTCCCCGCGCAGGCGATGGTGCGCATGCGCCGCGCCCTGCGCCTGCGGCGCGATCTGGCGATCGAGCCGGCCGGCGCGGCCCTCGCGCTCGATCTGATCGAGGAGGTGCGCTACCTGCGCGCCCGCGTGCGCTCAAGTAGCAGGACCACGACGAGCGCGGCTGAGCGCGGCCGTCATCCAGGGCGTCAGCGCGTCTCTTCGAAGAAGATGCGCGCAATGGGCGGTTGGCGACATCCCGTGCGTTCGCATCGCGCGTCGCAATTGCGCGCGTCCGCCTTCGGCCGAAACGCGCCTACGCCAGGTTGTCGAACGTCTTCGGCACCTGGGCCGCCCACTCGCCCTTCTCCTGCACCGCCGGCCCGGTGAGGCAGAAGCCGCGCAGGCGGCCCTCGGCGTCGTGGAACAGGCTGCGCGTGCCGCCGCCCTCGGGGTGCCCCTCGGCCCACTCGCCGGCGGTGCCGCGGGGCGGCGCGTAGAGCTGCACGGGGCAGCACGGGGTCTTGGCGATCACCGGCATGACCGGGTAGTCGACCTCGGTGCGCGTGCCGGCGAGGGTGGCGCCGAGGGCCCGCGCGCAGTGGTTGATCGGCATGATGAACGGCAGCAGCACGCCGTCGACCTCGGCGCAGTCGCCCAGCGCGTGGATGCCGGCGGCCGAGGCCTCCAGCGCGCGGTCGGTGACGATGCCGCGGTTGGTCTCCAGGCCCGCCTCGCGCGAGCTCGAGCCTCGGGCGCAGGCCGATCGCGCGCACGACCACGTCGGCCGGGTAGGCCGCGCCCGCGTCGTCGTGCACCACCAGGCCGCCGCCGTTGCGCTCGACCGAGCGCCCGGCGCGGCCGGTGAGCCAGCTTGATCCCCTGGCCGACGAGCGCGTCGCGCAGGTTCGCGCCGGCCAGCGGCGGCAGCATCGTGCCCATCGGGTAGTCGCAGGGCTCGATCGCCGTCGGCCTCGGTCGCGCCGGCTCTACGCCGTAGTTGGCGAACTCGCAGCCGATCAGCCCGCCGCCGATCAGCACCACGCGCCGCGCCCATCAAGCGCGGCGCACGCGCGCGTAGCTCTCGAGATCGTTGACCGCGAATACCTGGTCGGCGGCGTCGCCGGCGAGGCCCGGGTCCGCCTGCTGCGCGCCGATGCCGAGGACGATGCGCGCGGCCTCGATCGAGCCGCCGTCGTCGAGCGTGACGCCCGGCCCGGCGCGCTCGAGCGCCGCCACGGTGCGCCGCGTGCGTACCTCGGCATCGAGCTGGGATGCCATCTCCGCGGCCGTCGCCATGCCCAGCGACTCGGGCGTCTTCCCGCGCGCGAACGCGTTGGACAGCATCGGCTTCGGTGGCGCTGGTGCCGTCGTCACGCGTGATCAGCACGAGCGGCGTCTCCGTGTCGTGCTTGCGAAACTCGCGCGCGGTGGTGTAGCCGGCGAGACCGGTGCCGACGATGACCACGGGCTTCATTTCACCTCCGGATCGGTTTGTGGCTACGGTGATCACAGGGAACCGCGAATGAACGCGAATGTTCGCGAATCGTTCAGCGGTCCCCTGCGCTCGATGGAGCGCTGCTGGCCGGCCCTGCTACCGGATGGCTATAGCTGAGAACCACAAAATACACCAAAATGAACACAAAATGGGTCAATGCCATAGAGCGCGCATCTGCTGGCCATAGCCCATTTTGTGTTCATTTTGTGGTTCATTTCTGGCGATGCGGCTTGCCGCCGTGACGTCAGCGAAGCTCCACGACCCAGTACCGGCCCCGCGGCGCCATTCGCGAACATTCGCGTTCATTTCGCGGTTCGCAGTGTAGCCGTTCACTGTTCATGCCAGCCAGTCCAGGGCGGGGAGGAACTCGTCGTAGAGCACCGCCTCGGGGCTCCCCGGCTCCGGGCTCCAGTTGTAGCGCCAGCGCGCCAGCGGCGGCATGGACATGAGGATGGATTCGGTGCGCCCACCGCTCTGCAGGCCGAACAGGGTGCCGCGGTCGTAGACCAGGTTGAACTCCACGTAGCGGCCGCGCCGGTAGAGCTGGAAGTCGCGCTCCGCCTCGGTGTACGGGGTCGCCTTGCGGGCGGCGACGATGGGGCGATAGGCGGGGATGTAGTGGTCGCCCACACTCTTGAGGAAGGCGAAGCAGTCGTCGAAGCCCCACTCGTTGAGGTCGTCGAAGAAGAGGCCACCGACGCCCCGGGTTTCGTCGCGGTGCTTGAGGAAGAAGTAGTCGTCGCACCAGCGCTTGTAGTCCGGGTAGACCTGTTCGCCGAAGGGCGCGCAGGCGTCCCGGGCGGTGCGGTGCCAGTGGAGCACGTCCTCGTGGACCGGGTAGAAGGGGGTCAGATCGAAGCCGCCGCCGAACCACCAGACCGGCGGCTCGTCCGCCTTCTCGGCGACGAAGAAGCGCACGTTGGCGTGGGAGGTGGGCACGTGGGGGTTGCGCGGATGGATCACCAGCGACACGCCCATGGCCTGGAAGCGGCTGAAGTTCGGCGAGCTCCGGCGGGCGCCGGGCGGCGGCCGACGGCCGGCCTGCGCCGCCGAAGCACGTGCGAGTAGTTGACGCCTGCCTGCTCGATGACAGCTCGCCCCACGGCGAGCGCGCGGTGCGGCCGCCGCCGCCCGCGTCGACGCGTCCCAGCGCGTCCTCGTGGAAGCGGCACCGCCGTCGTGGCGCTGGCCAGCTCGTCGCAGATGCGGTCCTGGAGCTCGGTCATCCAGGCCCGCACCTCGGCGACGGGGATGGTCTCACTCATCTGCGAACTTCCGACTTGGATCAGGAACCGCGAATGGACGCGAATGTTCGCGAATGGTTCAGCGGTCCATCGTGGTCAATGGAGCCTTGCTGGTCGGCTCCGCTGGAGGACGGCATCGCCGAGAGCCACAGAATGAACACGAGATCAACACAAAATGGGCTGTTGCCCACAGACTCCTCGACAATGGAACTGACCTATTTTGTGGTTCTCAGTAAGAGCCATGCGCAGAACGGCCCGACAGCAACGCTCCATCGAGCGTTGTGAGCCGCTGAGCCATTCGCGAACATTCGCGTCCATTCGCGGTTCCTTCGTCAGTCCCGCACGACCTCACCGGTGCGGCCGTAGCGGATCGGGGTCGGCTTCTTCCAGGCCGCCGACCTCGCCGACGATGACGTCGACGGCGTCGCCGAACAGCGCCGCGACCGACTCGGCGTCGCGGGCCGGCTCGCCGCCGGCGCGGTTGGCGCTCGTGGACACCAGCGGGCCGCCCCAGGCGGCGCACAGGGCCGCGGCGACGGGGTGGGCGGTCACGCGCACGGCGAGCGTGTCATGGTCGCCGCGCACGGCGCGTGCCACGCCCTCGGCGGCCGGCAGCAGCCAGGTCACCGGGCCCGGCCAGGTCGGGCCGATGCGCGCGCGGGTCAGCTCGTCGATCGGCGCGAGCCACGGCTCGAGCGCCGCCAGGCGCTCGGCGATCAGGATCAGGCCCTTGCCCTCGGGACGCCCCTTGAGCGCCAGCAGGCGTGCCACCGCCGCCGGGTTCGCGGGATCGCAGCCGAGCCCGTAGACGGCCTCGGTGGGGTAGGCGACGAGGCCGCCGTCGGTGAGCGCGCGGCAGGCGGCGTCGAGCTCGCCGGCCACGGTCAGCTGCCGGTCGCGCGCTTGCGGGGCGCCTCCGGCAGGGTTTTCTCCGTGCCGGTCGCCGCCGCGGACTTCTTCTTCGCGGCGGTCTTCCCGGCAGCCGCCTTCTTGCGGCTGGCGCCCTTCTTCTTCGCGGCGGCCTTCTTCTTCGCCGCCGCCTTCTTGTGCCCGCCCGCCTTCTTCTTGCGGCCTGCCGCCTTCTTTTTCGCTGCCGCCCTTTTCTTCGCGGCGGCCTTCTTGTTGCCGCGTCGGCGCTGCGGTGCAGCGGCGGCGGACTCAGCGTTTGCTCAGCGACAGCTCCTTCGGCTCGGCGTCCTTGGGCACCTTGGCGTTCTTGCTGCCATTGGTGATGTAGGGGCCGTAGCGGCCGTTGAGCACCTGGACGGTGGTGCCGTCCCCGGTCTCGAACGTGTTGATGATGCGGTTGGCGTCGGCGATCTTCTTCTCGCGCACGACCTCGCGTGCCCGCTCGGGGGTGATCGTGTAGGGATCGTCGTCGCCGCGGATCGAGGCGAAGCGATTGCCGAAGCGCACGTAGGGGCCGAAGCGCCCGATGTTCGCCTGCATCTCCTCGCCTTCCTCGGTCTCGCCGAGGTCACGCGGGAGCTTGAACAGGTCCAGCGCCTCCGCGCGCGTGATCGTGTCCATCTTCTGCCCCGGGCGCAGCCCGGCGAAGCGCGGCTTCTCCTCGTCCTCGGCGGTGCCGATCTGCGCCACCGGGCCGTAGCGGCCCATGCGCACCGACAGCGGCCGCCCGGACTTCGGATCCGTGCCCAGCTGGCGCGCCTGCGACGCCTCGGCGCGCGTGACGTTGGCCTCCTTGTCGGCGATGCGCGCCTTGAGCGGCTCCCAGAAGCGCTCGAGCAGCGGCATCCAGTCCTCCTCCCCGCGCGCGATCGCGTCGAGCTCGTCCTCGAGCTTGGCGGTGAATTCGTAGTCGACGTAGTCGGTGAAGTGCTCGGTCAGGAAGCGCGCGACGACGCGCCCGACGTCGGTCGGGAAGAAGCGCCGGCTCTCGAGCTCGACGTACTCGCGCTCGGCCAGCGTCGAGATGATCGCGGCGTAGGTCGACGGCCGGCCGATGCCGTACTCCTCCAGCGCCTTCACCAGGCTCGCCTCGGTGTAGCGCGGCGGCGGCTCGGTGAAGTGCTGCTCGAGGCGCACGTCGTCGAGCGGCAAGCGCTCGCCCTCGTGGATCTCGGGCAGGCGGCGGTCCGCGTCCGGGTCGCCCTTGGCGTCGTCGCGGTCCTCGCGGTAGACCGCCATGAAGCCGGGGTGGCGGATCACCGAGCCGTTGGCGCGGAACGTGTGCGCGTCGCCGGCGGCCAGGTCCACGGCGACGGTGTCGATGGTCGCGTGGACCATCTGGCAGGCGACGGTGCGCTTCCAGACCAGGTCGTAGAGGCGGTACTGGTCCGTCGTCGAGGCGCGCCTTGAGCAGCTCGCGGCGGCGCTCGGCCGAGGTCGGGCGGATGGCCTCGTGGGCCTCCTGGGCGTTCTTCGACTTGGTCTTGTAGCGCGCGCGGCTTGGTCGGGACCTTGTCGCTCCCGAAGCGCTGGCCGATGACCTCGCGCAGCTCGCCCACCGCCTCGTTGGCGAGGTTCACCGAGTCGGTTCGCATGTAGGTGATCAGACCGACGGTCTCGCCGCCGATGTCGATGCCCTCGTAGAGCTGCTGGGCGACGCGCATGGTCCTGGAGGCGGTGAAGCCGAGCTTGCGCGCCGCCTCCTGCTGCAGCGTCGAGGTGGTGAACGGCGGCGCCGGGTTGCGCTTGCGCTGCTTCTTCTCCACCGTGCGCGACACGCAGCTCGCCGTCGGCGCGCCGCTCCAGCTGCCGGCTGCGACCTGGCTGCGGCGCGCGCGCCTCGTCGGTCGATCGGTGAACTGCTCGACCTTGCTCGCCGTCGAGTGCGTCAGCGCGGCCGGCGAACGGCTCGCCGTCCTTGGCGGTGGTCGCGCCTCGACCGACCAGTACTCCTGCGGCACGAAGGCCTCGATCTCGTCCTCGCGCTCGCAGATCAGACGCAGCGCCGGCGACTGCACGCGGCCGGCGGACAGGCCGCGGCGGACCTTCTTCCACAGCAGCGGCGAGAGGTTGAAGCCGACCAGGTAGTCGAGCGCGCGGCGCGCCTGCTGGGCGTTGACCAGGTCGCTCGGAGATGCTCGCGCGGGTGCTCGATCGCCTCCTGCACGGCGTCCTTGGTGATCTCGTGGAACACCACGCGGTCGACGGCCTTGTCGTCGATCGCGTTGCGCTCGCGCAGGAGCTCGAGCAGGTGCCAGGAGATCGCCTCGCCCTCGCGGTCGGGGTCGGTCGCCAGCACCAGGCGGTCGGCCTTCTTCAACGCGCGCTGGATCGCCTGGACGTGCTTCTCGTTGCGCTCGATGACCTGGTAGTGCATGCGGAAGCCGTCGTCGGGATCGACGGCGCCGGTCTTGGGCACCAGGTCGCGCACGTGGCCATAGGACGCCATCACCTCGTAGTCCTTGCCGAGGTACTTCTTGATGGTCTGGCCCTTGGCGGGCGACTCGACGATGACGAGGTTCTTGGGCATGGGTTCCAGGCGGCCGGGCCGGTCGGGCGGGATCGGGGCGTGGCCAGTCTAGAGGCGTCGCTGCGGTTTTCCAATCCCGCGCCCGGGCGCCGACACGGCGCTCGCGGTGGGCCCCGGAGCGGGTGCCGGGTGATCAGCGGCGCTGGTAGAGCCCGCCGGGCGCCACCCGCACGCGCCCCTCGAGCTCGAGGCGCAGCAGCATCGAGGCCACGGCGCCGACGTCCAGGCCGCTGCGCCCGGCGAGGTCGTCGATGCCGCGCGGCTCCCAGTCGAGCACCTCCAGCAGGCGCGCGTACTCGGGGTCGTCGGCCGCCGCGCCCGCGCCCGGCGTGGTCGGCGGCCGGGGCGAGGCCCGCGGCGCGGGCGTGCCCGGCCGTGGCCGGTCGCCGAGCAGGGGCGCGACCTCCTCGAGCACGTCGTCAGCCGTCTCGACCAGCTTGGCCCCCTGGCGGATCAGGCGGTGGCAGCCGCGCGCCACGGGGTTGTGGATCGAGCCCGGGATGGCGAATACCTCGCGGTCCTGCTCGAGCGCCAGGCGCGCGGTGATCAGCGAGCCACTGCGCACGGCGGCCTCGACCACGAGCGTGCCCACGCACAGCCCCGAGAGGATGCGGTTGCGCCGCGGGAAGGCCTCGGCGCGAGGGCCGCGTCCCACGGGGAGCTCGGTGACCACGGCGCCGCTCGCGGCGATCTCGCGCGCGAGGCCGGCGTGGCGTGCGGGGTAGACGCGGTCGGGGCCGGTGCCGGCGACCGCGACGCTGAGCCCGTCGGCGTCGAGCGCGCCGCGGTGGGCCGCCGCGTCGATGCCGAGCGCCAGGCCGCTGACGATGACCAGGCCGCTCGCCGCGAGGTGCCGGGCGAGCTCGCGCGCGGTGTCGCGCCCCGCGGACGTGGGGTGGCGCGAGCCGACGATCGCGAGCGCCGGGCAGGCCAGCACCTCCGGGGTCGCCGTGCACGTAGAGCACGGCCGGCGGGTCGGCGATGTCGGCGAGCCGGGCCGGGTAGCGCGGGTCGCCGCGCGCCAGCAGGTGGTTGGCGTCGCCGCGGCCCACTCGAGGTCGCGCGCGACGCCCGCCGGCGCGTCGTGCGCGTGCAGGGCCTCGACGGCGCCCGCATCGAGGCCCGCCGCGCGCAGGGCGTGCGCCGGCGCGGCGCAGGCCGCCGCGGCGTCACCGAAGCAGCTCGAGCAGGCTGCGTGCGCGCGCGGCCCGACCCCGGGCGCGTGCACCAGCCGCGAGCCAGGGCTCGAGCGCGCTTCATGGGGGCTGGGGCGCCTGTCTGCGGCCAGCCCCGCTCGAGGGCGGCGCCACGCTGTCGTGCAGGTGGATCGCCTGGGTCGCGGTCATGGTGAGCGCGTAGCTGACGCGGTCGAACACCTTGAACACCATCAGCGTGCCCACGCGCCGTGGCGGCAGCTGGACCTGCTCCGTGCTGCCCTCGCTCGCGTACGGGTCGGAGATCGTGCCGCCGCTCTGCATGATCTGCATCACGTGGCCGACCTGCATGTCCTCGCGCCGGCCGAGGTTGAGCACGACCACCTGGTTGGTGCCCACCTGCGAGATGGCGTCGAACAGGTGGATGATCTGCCCGCGGGTGCCCGCGCCCGGGATCTTCGGGATGTAGCGCGCCTGCGCGGGCTCGGTGCCGGCCGGCAGCAGGCGGTCGCCCTTGAGCACCTCGCGCGTGGAGTCGGTCAGCTGCAGGCGCGCGGGCGGGCCGGCCTCGCGCACGGCGGCCCGGGCCGACGTGGATCGCCTCGTAGCCCAGCGTCTCGCCGGTGGCCGGGTCGACCAGCGCGTCGCCGGGGCGCACCACGCTGTAGCGGTCGGACTCGGGCCGGCCGTTGTCGAAGCCGCGCGCGAACACGTCGTTGCCCGCGGCGCTGATCAGGCGCCCCTCGTAGTTGCCGAGGACGTAGGGCGCCTCGTCGAGCTGCTCCTGGGTGACCACGCGCGGGCGGTTGAGGAACTGGCGGATGGCGTCGCCGGGGATCGACGGGATGGCCTCGTCGAGCGGGCGCTCGCGCACCTGCGGCGAGAGCTTGACCACCTCGCGGCCGTCCTCCTGGGTGACCTGGGGCTCGACGCCGGGCCGGTCGACCCGCAGCCGGGGCTCGCCGCCGACGAAGGCCAGCGTGATGATGTCGCCGGGATAGATCAGGTGCGGGTTCTCGATCTGCGGGTTGACGCTCCAGATCTCCGGCCACACCCGGGATCGCGCAGGAACTTCTCGCGGCGATGTCCCAGAGGGTGTCGCCGCGCCTGACCGTGTAGCGCACCGGGTGCGAGGGCTTGACCACGTCGCGCGAGACCTCGCGCGACTCGGGCTCGGCCGGCTCCGCCGGGGCCTGCGCGGTCTCCTGCTCGGGTTCGGGCTCGGCCGGCTGCTCGGCCTGCCGCTCGGCGGGCTGGCGCGACGCGCAGCCCGCGAGCAGGGCCAGGGCCATGCTGCCGGCCAGGAGCTTGCGGGGGATATCGGTCACCGGCGCCTCCCTCGCGCCGGCGGCAGCGTCTACCGGCCGGCCCATCAGTTGATCCCGAAACGTGCGCGCGCGGCGCGCGGTCCGCGGATGTCGTGCGCGCCGTCAGCGGCTGGGTTATCCTATTGCGGCGCCGCTGAGCTGTAAATTTACCCGAATTTTCGCGCGGAACCCATGGCCACACTGGACATTTTGCAATTCCCGGACCAGCGCCTGCGCCACGTCGCGGCGCCCGTGGCCGAGGTCGACGCAGAGATCCGCGCGCTCGCCGACGACCTGCTCGAGACCATGTACGCCGCCCCGGGGATCGGCCTGGCGGCCACCCAGGTGGGCATCGACCGGCGCGTGTGCGTGGTCGACGTCTCCGAGGACGAGTCCGGGCCGCGCGTGTTCGTCAATCCCGAGATCCTGTGGCGCGAGGGCACCGAGGAGTCCGAGGAGGGCTGCCTCTCGATCCCGGACGTCCAGGAGAAGGTCCGGCGCGCCGAGCGCGTGGGCGTGCGCGCGCTCGACCGCGACGGGCGCCGTTCGAGCTCGAGGCGGACGGGCTGCTCGCCGTGTGCATCCAGCACGAGATCGACCACCTCGACGGGCGCCTGTTCATCGACCATCTGTCCCTGCTCAAGCGCCAGCGCATCGAGAAGCGCCTGCTCAAGCAGCGGCGCCGCGAGACCAGCGACCAGCGCAGCGCGGTCGGCTAGGAGGCTGTCCGAGTAACCGTGAGCCTACTGCGCGCGCACCACAGCGGCCGCTTTCGACGATCCCTCGGGTCACATGGGGCCTACCATGCTCCCCTCGCGATCGTCGAAATCGCCTCGCTGTGCCGCGCGCTCGCTACGGCACAGATGTACCGGACAGCCTCCTGAAGCCCCATGACCGTGCCGCTGCGGATCGCGTACGCCGGTACGCCCGGCTTCGCCGTGCCGGCGCTCGAGGCCCTGCTGGGCTCGCCGCACGAGCTGGTCGCCGTGTTCACCCAGCCCGACCGCCCCGCCGGCCGCGGCCGGCGCCCGGCCGCGCCGCCGGTCAAGCAGGCCGCCGCGGCCGCCGGCGTGCCCGTGCACCAGCCCGAGCGCCTCGCGCCGGCGGACCTGCGCGCCGCGGCCGGCGACGCCGGCCTCGATGCCCTGGTCGTGGTCGCCTTCGGCCAGCTCCTGCCCGCCGCCGTGCTCGAGCTCCCGCGCATCGCGTCGATCAACGTCCACGCCTCGCTGCTGCCGCGCTGGCGCGGGGCCGCCCCGATCGCGCGCGCGCTGCTCGCCGGCGACACCCAGACCGGGGTCAGCGTGATGCGCATGACGCCGGGGATGGATGCCGGCCCCGTGCTGGCGCGCCGGGCCTGCCCGATCGCGGACGACGACACGGCCGCCACCCTGCACGACCGCCTCGCGGCGCTCGGCGCCGAGGCGCTGGCGGCCGTGCTCGAGGACCTGCCCGCCTGCCTCGCGGCCGCCGAGGAGCAGGACGAGGCGCGGGCGACGTACGCGCGCCAGGCTCGGGCGCGCCGAGGGCGAGCTCGACTGGGCGCGGCCGGCCGCGGAGCTCGCGCGCCGGGTGCGCGCGCTGCAGCCGTGGCCGGCCGCCTGGACCACGCTCGACGGCGAGACGCTGCGGCTGTGGGCCGCCGAGGGCCGCCCGGACGCGGATCCGGGGGACGCGGCGCCGGGCACCGTCGCTCGCCAGCGGCCGCGCCGGCCTGGACGTGGCCACCGGCGCCGGCGTGCTGCGGCTCACGCGGCTGCAGGCCGCCGGGCGGCGCGCCGTGGCCGCCGCCGACTTCGCCAACGCCCGCGACCTGACCGGATGCCGGCTCGGCGCCTGATGCCGGTGCGCGCGGCGGCCGCGCGGGCCGTGGCCGCGCGTGGTCGGCGGGCGCGCCCTCGACGACGCGCTCGCGGCGCAGCGTGGCCGCGTGGCCGAGGCCGAGCGGCCGCTGCTCCAGGAGCTCGCCTACGGCACCGTGCGTCACTGGCTGCGCCTCGAGCCGGTGGTGCGCGCGCGCCTGCGCAAGCCGCCGAAGGCGCGCGACGGCGACCTGCACGCGCTGCTCGTGGCCGCGGTCTACGAGCTCGACGCGCTCTCCACGCCCGCGCACGCCGTGGTCGACGCGGCCGTCGAGGCCACCGCGGCGCTCGGCAAGGGCTGGGCGCGCGGGCTGGTCAACGCCGTGCTGCGCGGGCTGCTGCGCGAGCGCGACGCGCTCGCGCCCCCGCCGACCCGGGCGCCGCCCACGGCTGGCCGGGCTGGCTCGCCGCGGCGCTCGCGGCCGACTGGCCGGCCGACTGGCCGGCGCTCGCGGCGAGCGGCACGGCGCGCGCGCCCATGACGCTGCGCGTCAACGCCCGGCGCACGACGGTCGCGGCCTACCGCGAGCGCCTCGCCGCCGCCGGCATCGAGGCCGCGCCGGTCGCGGGCGCGCCGGCCGCGCTGCAGCTCGCGGCGCCGGTCCCGGTCGAGCGCCTGCCCGGCTTCGATGCGGGCGAGGTGAGCGTGCAGGACGCGGCCGCCCAGCTGGCCGCGCCGCTGCTCGCGCCGCTCGGCGGCTGCCGCGTGCTCGACGCCTGCGCCGCGCCTGGCGGCAAGACCGGCCACCTGGCCGAGCTCGAGCCGCCGCCGGCGGCGATCGTCGCGGTCGAGGCGGACGCCGGGCGGGCCGCGCGCCTGCGCGCCGGGCTCGAGCGCCTGGGCGTCGAGGCGGCGGTCATCGTCGGGCGACGCCGGCGCCCCCGATGCCTGGTGGGACGGGCGCGCCTTCGAGCGCATCCTGCTCGACGTGCCGTGCAGCGCCACCGGCGTGATCCGGCGCCACCCCGATATCCGGCTGCTGCGCCGCCCGGGCGACGTCGATGCCCTGGTCGCGCGCCAGGCGGCGCTGCTCGATGCCGTATGGCCGCTGCTGGCGCCGGGCGGTATGCTCGTCTATGCGACCTGCTCGATCCTGCGCCGGGAGAACGCCGATCAGGTCGCCGCGTTCCTCGGCCGCAACCCCGGAACGGAGGTCGTGCCCCCGGACGTGGACTGGGGCGCGCGGACGGGGCCGGTCGCCAGATCCTGCCCGGCGACAACGGGATGGACGGTTTCTACTATGCGTGTCTACGTCGGCCAGGGGGCGCCTGACCCGGGCGCCGCGCGGCGGCGCGCTGACCGCCGGGCGCCGCCGCCGGTGTCCGCGCCCCGCCGCTGCCTCGTCGCGCTCGCGTTGGCCGCGCTGCTCGCGCTGCCGCCGCCGGCCGCGGCCGCGTTCGAGCTGCCCTCGGCCTCGGTGCGCGAGGTCGAGGGCGTGTACCTGCTCGACGCGGTCGCGCGGCTCGAGCTCAGCGGGCCCGTGCGCCAGGCGCTCGAGAACGGGGTCGACCTGCACATCGCCTGGGAGGTCGATCTCGAGCGCTACCGCCGCTGGTGGCTCGATGCCGATGTCGCCTCGCTGGTCCAGCGCAACCGCATCGAGTACCACGAGCTCAGCCTGCAGTACATCGTCACCAACCTGAATACCGGTGAGCGCCGCAGTTTCACGCGCCTCGCGAGCGCGCTCGACTCGATCGGCACGCTCGTGGGCTTTCCCGTGGTCGACAGCGTGCTGATCGAAGAGCCGTCGCGCTATCGCGGCTTCGTGCGCGTGCGCCTCGAGCACGACCGCCTGCCGCTGCCGCTGCGCCCGACGGCGCTGTTTTCCGACGCCTGGGACCTCGAATCGGAGTGGCGGCCGTGGCGTTTCGAGTGATCCAGCGTCTGGCGACGGGCCTGTGGCCGATGGTGGCGCTGTTCGTGCTGCTGCTGGCCTCGCTCTACGCGCTCGGCAACTTCGCCGAGAGCTACGAGCAGTTCGGCCGCATCTACATCGCGCTGCTGTTCGTCAACATCATCGGTGTCGCGTTCATCGCGCTGCTGATCGGCGTCAACGTCTGGAACCTCACGCGCCAGTTCCGCCAGCGCGCGGCCGGCGCGCGCCTGACCGCGAAGCTGGTGGTGATGTTCGTCGTGCTCGCCCTGGTGCCGGTGACCATCGTCTACTCCTTCTCGCTCAAGTTCCTGCGCTCGGGCATCGACTCCTGGTTCGACGTCGAGGTGGAGCGCGCGCTCAACGACGCCCTGGCGCTGTCGCAGGATGCGCTGCGCCTGCACATGCGCACGCTGCAGCGCGTCAGCGAGCAGGCAGCCGATCGCCTCACCGGTATCTCCGAGGACGAGGCCGTGGGGGTGCTCTCGCGGATCAACGCCAACACGACCGCCACCGACCTCACGCTGTTCGCCGCCGACGGCCACGTGCTCGCCGTCAGCAGCGACGACACCACCCAGGTCGTGCCGCCGCGCCCGCCCGACGGCATCCTGATGCAGGTGCGCCAGGGCGAGAACTACGTCGGCCTCGACCCGGTGCGCGGCGCGGGCCTGCACGTGCGCGTCGTGGTGCCGGTCGCGGGCACGGAGTCCGGCGGCGGCACGCGCATGCTGCAGGCGCTCTACCCGGTGCCCGACGACCTCGACAGCCTCGCCGTCAGCGTCCAGGAGTCGGTCGGCAAGTACCGCCAGCTGACCTACATGCGCGAGCCGCTCAAGACGAGCTACATCCTCACGCTCACGCTGGCGCTGGGCCTGTCGGTGCTGACCGCGATCTGGGCGGCGTTCTTCTCCGCGCGCCGGCTGATGCTGCCGATCCACAACCTCGCCGACGGCACGCGCGCGGTGGCCGAGGGCAACTACGCCACGCGCCTGCCGCCCTCGGGGCGCGACGAGCTCGGATTCCTGGTGCAGTCGTTCAACGAGATGACGCGGCGGCTGTCGCACGCCCACGACCAGGCGCGCATCAGCCGCCTGCAGGTGGAGGGCCAGCGCGCCTACCTCGAGGCCGTGCTCGAGCGCATCTCGACCGGCGTGCTCACGCTCGACGCGGGCGGCACGCTGCATACCGCCAACGAGGCGGCGACGCGCATCCTGGGCGTGTCGCTGGCACCGCACACGGGCCAGTCGCTGACCGAGCTGGCGGCCGAGCACGCGCCGCTCGCGCAGTTCCTCAACGTGGTCATGCCGCACGTCGAGCACGGCTCGGGGGAGTGGCACGAGGAGTTCGAGCTGCCCGGCGCCGGCGAGCGCAAGATCATCGTCTGCCGCGGCACGCGCCTGCCCGACCGCCAGGACCTCGCCGGCGGCTGGGTGGTCGTGTTCGACGACATCACCGCGCTCGTGCAGGCCCAGCGCGAGGCCGCCTGGAGCGAGGTCGCGCGGCGCCTGGCGCACGAGATCAAGAACCCGCTGACGCCGATCCAGCTCTCGGCCGAGCGCCTGCGCCACAGGTTCCTCGAGCGGCTCTCGGGCGAGGAGGCGGAGCTGCTCGACCGCTCGACCTGGACCATCATCCAGCAGGTCGAGTCGCTCAAGGCGATGGTGCGCGCGTTCGCGGACTACGCCACCACGCCCGCGGCCGATTTCGCGCCGCTGGACCTCGACGCCCTCGTGCGCGAGGTCGCCGACCTCTACGGGCCGGGCGCAGGGCGCGAGGCCATCGTGCTCGACCTGGCCGGCGACCTGCCGCGGGTGGACGCCGACCGCGCGCGCCTGCGCCAGGTGCTGCACAACCTGGTCAAGAACGCCTTCGAGGCGCAGCAGGGCCCGGGCGGGGCCGCGCGCGTGACCGTGGCCACGCGCGCGGCCCCGCCCGGCGACGACGGCGGCGGCAGCGTCGAGCTCTCGGTGCGCGATGCCGGCCCCGGCATCCGCGCGGACCTGGTCGATCGCCTGTTCGAGCCCTACATGACCGGCAAGCCGCGCGGCAGCGGCCTCGGCCTGGCGATCGTGCGCAAGATCGTCGAGGAGCACGGTGGCTCCGTCACCGCGGGCAACGCCCCCGGCGGCGGTGCGATCATCCGCGTGCGCCTGCCGCGCTCGGCCGAGCACGAGCAGCGCGGGAGCGTCGCCTCGTGAACAGCGCCCACGTCCTGGTCGTCGACGACGAGCCCGATATCCGCGACCTGCTGCGCGAGATCCTCGAGGAGGAGGGCTACGACGTCACCGTGGCCGCCGACGGCGCCACCGCCCGGCGCGCCTGCGGCAGCGGGCGCCCGGACCTGGCGCTGCTCGACATCTGGATGCCGGACGTCGACGGCATCACGCTGCTCAAGGAGTGGCAGGAGGAGCCCGAGTCCGCCTTCCCGGTGATCATGATGTCGGGCCACGGCACCATCGAGACCGCGGTCGAGGCCACCCGTTACGGGGCCTACGACTACGTCGAGAAGCCGCTGTCGCTGGCCAAGCTGCTGCTGACCGTGCGCGGCGCCCTCGGTGGCGACGAGCAGAGCCCGCCCGAGGCGGCGGCGCGCCTCGGCGCGGGCGGCCACGGCGAGCTCGTCGGCACGAGCCGCGCCGTGGCGGCGCTGCGCGAGCGCGTGCGCCGGCTGGCGGCGACCGACGTGACGGTGCTGGTGTCCGGCGAGCCCGGCACGGGCAAGCGCGCGGTCGCGCGCCAGCTGCACGAGCGCGGCCCGCGCGGCGCCGACCCGCTGGTCGAGCTCGACCTCGACGCGGTCGCGGACGGTGACCTGCGCGCGGCCCTGTTCGGCGACGGCGGCGCCTGGACGCGGGCGGCCGGCGGCACGCTCGTGCTCCACGACCTGGCCGTGCTCGACGCGCCGGCCCAGGCGACGCTCTACGAGCACCTGGCGGCGGGCCCCGGCCGCGGGCGCCCGCGGGTGGTCGCGCTGACCGCCGCCGACCTGGGCGCGCGCGTCGCCGAGCGGCGCCTGCGCCCGGACCTCTACCACGCGCTCAACGGCGCCAGCGTGGTCACGCCATCGCTGCGCGACAACGCCGAGGACGTGCTCGAGCTGCTCGATCACTGGGTCAATCGCCTGGTCGCCGAGGAGGGCCTGACCTACCGCCATTTCTCCGTCGCCGCCCAGAACCGGCTGCGCCACTACGAGTGGCCGGGCAACGTCGCCGAGCTGGTGAGCCTGGTGCGCCGCCTGCTGGCGCTCGGCGACGGCGTGGAGATCGGCGCCGAGGAGGTCGACGCGGCGCTGGCCGAGCTGCGCCCGCAGCTCGAGCTGCCGGGCACGATGATGGCCCTGCCGGTGGACCTGCCGCTGCGCGAGGCGCGCGAGCGCTTCGAGCGCGCCTACCTCGAGCACCAGCTGCGCGCCGCCGGCGGGCGCATCGGCGAGCTCGCGCGCCGCGTCGGCATGGAGCGCACCCACCTCTACCGCAAGCTCAAGAGCCTCGGCATCGAGTACGGCTCGCGCGAGCGGGGGTGATCCGGCAGCGCGCATCAGCTGTCCCACCGCTGCTCATTGCGAGGCGCCCGCGAGGGCGCTGTGGCAATCCAGAACGACGCGTGCCACGGCCCGATCCCGTCCTGGATCGCCACGGCCGGCTGCGCCGGCCTCGCGACGACGGGGGGTGGCGCTACCCGCCGCCCGTGTTGCGGGTCGTAGGCCGGTTTCGGGCCGGCGCCCGGCGCCGGCCCGACGCCGGCATCGGCCGTTCGGCCGAGACCGGCCTACGGTCCTGCGATTCGCCGTCCCGTCGTGGTCGTTGCGCGGCGCCCGCGCCGGCCTCGCAATGATCATGGCGCGGACCCGACGTGCATGCACGGGCGCCGGCCCTGCCGGCAGGAGCGGCCTCCGGCCGCGAACACGGGACATCCCGTGGCTGGGCCGTTCGCGCCCGGAGGGCGCTCCTACGGGTCCCGGGAATCGTCGCGGCAATCCGGACCGGCGTCGGCCTTGCGGCCGCAATCGGGCCGCGATCGTGACGCACACGGTTCGCCGCCCCTGTAGGAGCGACCTCTGGTCGCGAATCCGTGACATGCCGTGCACGTGCCGCTCGCGCCCGGAGGGCGCCGTTCGGCGCCGATGCGCGGATTACCCCGTGTTGAGATCGCCGTGCCAGCGGCTACAATCGCCCGACACCCGCGCGGCCGAGTCCCGCTCCCACCATGAAGATCATCATCCTCGGTGCCGGCCAGGTCGGCTCCTCGGTGGCGCACAACCTGGCCTCCGAGGACAACGACATCACCCTGGTCGACATCAATGCCGCCGTGCTCCAGGGGCTGCAGGACAAGCTCGACCTGCGCACGGTCCACGGTGTCGCCTCGCACCCGGGCGTGCTGCGCCAGGCGGGGGCCGACGATGCCGACATGGTGCTCGCCGTCACCAGCAGCGACGAGGTCAACATGGTCGCCTGCCAGGTGGCCTACACGCTGTTCCACACGCCGACCAAGATCGCGCGCCTGCGCAGTGCCGAGTACCAGCAGGAGGAAAAGCTGTTCGCGCAGGAGGCGATCCCGATCGACGTGCGCATCACGCCGGAGCTGCTGGTCACCAACTACGTCCGGCGCCTGATCGAGTACCCGGGGGCGCTGCAGGTGCTGGGCTTCGCCGAGGACAAGGTGCGCCTGGTCGGCGTCAAGGCGTTCTACGGCGGACCGCTGGTCGGCCACGCGCTGCGCACCCTCAAGGAGCACATGCCCAGGGTCGACAACCGCGTCGCCGCGATCTATCGCCAGGGCCGCGCGATCATCCCGACCGGCGACACGGTGATCGAGGCCGACGACGAGGTGTTCTTCGTGGCCGCGCGCAAGAACATTCGCGCGGTGATGTCGGAGCTGCGCCGCCTCGACAAGCCGGTCAAGCGCGTGATGCTCGCCGGCGGCGGCAACATCGGGCGCAACCTCGCGCTGCGCCTCGAGAAGGACTACCGCGTCAAGCTCATCGAGACGAACCCCGAGCGCGCGCGCCACCTGGCCGAGACCCTCGAGCGCACCATCGTGCTCCACGGCGACGCCGCCGACCGCGAGCTGCTGCTCGAGGAGAACATCGAGGACATGGACGTGTTCTGCGCGCTGACCAACGACGACGAGGCCAACATCCTGTCGGCGATGCTGGCCAAGCGCATGGGCGCGACCAAGGTGATGTCGCTGATCAACCGCCCGGCCTATGTCGATCTGGTCGAGTCGGGCATCATCGACATCGCCATCTCGCCGCAGCAGGTCACGATCGGCTCGCTGCTCGCGCACGTGCGCCGCGGCGACGTGGTCGCGGTGCACTCGCTGCGCCGCGGCGCCGCCGAGGCGATCGAGGCGATCGCGCACGGCGACCGCCACACCTCGAAGGTCGTCGGCCGGCGCATCGGCGAGGTCGCGCTGCCGAAGGGCGCGACCATCGGCGCGCTGGTGCGCGGCGAGGAGGTGATGATCGCGCACGACGACACCGTCATCGAATCCGAGGATCACGTGATCCTGTTCCTGGTCGACAAGTCGCGCATACCGGAAGTGGAAAAGCTCTTCCAGGTCAGCGTCACCTTCGTCTGACGCCCGCGCCGCATGCATCTCCTCGTCGTACAGAAGATCCTCGGCCTGCTGCTGATGCTCTTCTCCATCACCATGCTGCCGCCGGCGGCGGTGGGGTGGCTCGATGGCGACGGCACGATGCTGGCGTTCCTCGAGGCCAGCGGCCTGATCCTGGCGCTCGGGCTCGTGATCTGGTTGCCGGCCTGCCGCGCGCGCCGCGGGCTGCGCCTGCGCGAGGGCTTCATCGTGGTGGCGCTGTTCTGGACCGCGCTGGGCCTGGCCGGGGCGGTGCCGCTGCTGCTCGCCGACGCCACCGAGCTGTCGTTCACCGAGGCCGCGTTCGAGTCGATCTCCGGGCTCACCACCACCGGCGCGACGGTGATCGTCGGCCTCGACGCGCTGCCACGCTCGATCCTGTTCTACCGCCAGGAGCTGCAGTGGCTCGGCGGCATGGGGATCATCGTGCTCGCCGTGGCCGTGCTGCCGATGCTCGGCATCGGCGGCATGCAGCTCTACCGCGCGGAGCTGCCGGGCCCGGTCAAGGATTCCAAGCTCACGCCGCGCATCGCCGAGACCGCGAAGGCGTTGTGGAACATCTACGTGGGGCTGACGGTCGCCTGCGGCCTCGCCTACTGGCTCGCCGGCATGTCCGCGTTCGATGCCATCGCGCACTCGTTCTCGACCGTGGCCATCGGCGGGTTCTCGCCGCACGACGCCAGCATCGGCTACTTCGACAGCGCGCTGATCGAGATGATCGCGGTGGTGTTCATGGTGCTCGGCGGCGCCAACTTCGCGCTCCACTTCGCGGCCATGCGCCGGCGCAGCCTCAAGCCCTACGCGATCGACTCCGAGTTCCGCGCCTACGTCACCATCCTCGCCACCGTGGCCGTGATCACCGTCGGCTACCTCGTCCTCGAGCAGACCTTCGAGAGCCTGCCGCGCGCGGTGCACACCGGCGTCTTCCAGGTGGTGGCGATCGCCACGACCACCGGTTACACCACCGCCTCGTTCGCCGAGTGGCCCGACTTCCTGCCCGTGCTGCTGATCTTCGCGAGCTTCATCGGCGGCTGCGCCAGCTCCACCGGCGGCGGTCTCAAGGTCATCCGCGTGCTGCTGCTGTTCAAGCAGGGCCGGCGCGAGCTGGTGCGCCTCGTGCATCCCAACGCGCGGGTCATCGTCAAGGTCGGCGGCAAGCCGCTCGACGACCGCGTCATCGAGGGCGTGTGGGGGTTCTTCGCGACCTACGTGCTGTGCTTCAGCGTGGGCATGCTCGTGCTCATGGCCGCGGGGCTGGGCCAGGTCACGGCGTTCTCGGCCATGGCGGCGAGCATCAACAACCTCGGCCCGGGGCTGGGCGAGGTCGCGTCCAACTACCGCTCGGTGGACGATCTCTCGAAATGGGTGCTCGCGATGGCGATGCTGCTCGGCCGCCTCGAGATCTTCACCTTCCTGGTGCTGCTGACGCCGGACTTCTGGCGGCGCTGACGATGCGCAGGTCCCGCAAGACCACCGTTGTGCACACGGCCCGGGGCCCGGCGTAGGCGCGTTTTTGCAAAGCAAACGCGCGCATGGGCGGTCGGGATTGCACGCTCGCATGGCGCGCGATCGCAATGCGCGCGTTCGCCTTCGGCGAAAACGCGCCTACGCGAAAGCACGCCCCGGGCGGCGTCGGTCGCGGGTGTAGCCGGCCGTGGGGTTGGCGTGCCCGTGCACGATCCCCACGCACCGGGATGCGGTACGAATTTCCAACGGAGGCACGAACATGGGCCGCGACGCGACCGTCAAGGCGATCGAGGCCGCCCTCGAGCAGGACCCGGCGATCAACCTCCACAGCCACCCGGTGCACATCGAGCACGGCGACGGCGTGCGCCTGCACGGCACGGTCGCCGACATCCGCGCCAAGCGCCGCGCGCTGCAGCAGGCGCGCGCGGCCGCGGGCACCGCATCGGTCGACGACGAGCTCCGCGTCGAGCGCGCCGAGGCGCGCGGCGAGCGCGAGCTGCGCCAGGCGGTCGTCGCGACGCTGATGCAGGAGCCCGCGTTCGCCGAGAGCCGGGTCGTCGACGGCGACGCCGTGGCGGCGGCCGACGCCGGCGACGTGATCGCCGTGGCGGCCGACGGCGCACGCGTGCGCCTCGACGGCCACGTCACCAGTGTCGCGCGCCGGCGCCTCGCGGAGGCGCTCGCGTGGTGGGTCCCGGGCGTGGCCGACGTGGTCAACCGCCTGCAGGCCGCGCCGGGCGAGCCCGACGGCGACGGCGAGCTCGCCGACGCGATCCGGCTCGTGCTGGAGAAGGATCCGTCGATCCCGGCGCGCCAGCTCGAGATCACCGCGCGCGCCGGCGTCATCCGCCTGGCCGGGGCCGTCGACAGCGAGGAGCAGCGCCGCCTGGCGCTGCTCGACTGCTGGTACGTGCCCGGTGTCGAGGGGGTCGAGGACGAGCTGGCCGTGAAGACCCCGTGAGCGTGCCCGCGCCGGAGGCGCGCCCGTGAGCGCGGGCGCGCCACTGCCCGAGAAGCGCACGCTCGCGGGCGCGGGCTATGCGCTCGCCGCCTTCGGGATCTGGGGTGCGTTCCCGCTCTACTTCAAGGCGGTGGCGTCGGTGCCCGCGCCCGAGGTGCTCGCGCACCGCGTGGTGTGGTCGGTGTTCTGGGTCGCGCTGCTGCTGTTCGCCGTGCGCCAGTGGGCGGCCGTGCGCGCGGCGCTGGCCTCGCGCCGCACGCTCGGCATGCTCACGGTCTCGTCGCTGCTGATCGCGGGCAACTGGCTGATCTTCATCTGGGCGGTGGCGCACGACCGCGTGCTCGAGGCGAGCCTCGGCTACTTCATCACGCCGCTGGTCAGCGTGCTGCTCGGGCGCATCGTGCTCGCCGAGCGCCTCGAGCGGCTGCAATGGCTCGCGGTCGCGCTCGCCGCGCTCGGCGTGGCCTGGACGCTGGTGGGCCTCGGGGCGTTGCCCTGGGTCTCGCTGGGGCTCGCGGCCACCTTCGGCAGCTACGGCCTCGCGCGCAAGGTGATCGACGTCGGCGCGATCCCGGGGCTGTTCGTCGAGACGCTCGTGATCGGGCCGCTGGCGCTCGCGTGGCTCGCCTGGCTGGGCTGGCGGGGCAGCGGCACCTTCGGCGCGGCCGGCCCCGGCTTCGACCTGTTGCTGGTCGCCGCCGGCCTGGTCACCGCCACGCCGTTGATCCTGTTCGCGCAGGCGGCGCGGCGGCTGCGCCTGGCCTCCGTGGGCCTGTTCCAGTACATCGTGCCGACCGCGCAGATGCTGCTCGCGGTGTTCGCCTTCGGCGAGGCCTTCACGCCCGACCACGCGGTCACGTTCGGCCTCATCTGGGCGGGGCTGGCACTCTATAGCGTGAGCGCGTGGCGCGGGCGCGGCGGGCCCACGCCGGTGCGTGAGGTCTGATACGGGCCATCCTGGCCCGATCGGACACGGGGCATGAAAATGCGATTCCCATGCCCCTTCGTCCCGATGACCGCTGGTCATCGGGACGGCGGCACTTCCCTGTGCCGCGTGAAGCCCGACGGAGGAACGGATGAGCCGGATCGAGCAGTTCGAGAAGATGCTGTCCACGGGCCAGGACGGGGCGCTGCTGCGCTTCTCGCTCGGCAACGAGTACCTCGGCGCGGACGAGCCCGGCCACGCCGCCGAGCACCTGCGCGCCGCCGTCGGCTTCGACGCCGATTACTCGGCGGCCTGGAAGGCGCTCGGCACCGCGCTCGAGCGCGCCGGCGACGAGAGCGGCGCCGCCGAGGCCTGGAACAGCGGCATCGAGGCCGCCGAGCGCCGCGGCGACAAGCAGGCGGCGAAGGAGATGCAGGTGTTCGTGCGCCGGCTCGAGAAGCGCGCCCGGTGAGCACCGCGACGGGCGGCCCGCCGCGGGCGCTGCTGCACCCGCGCCACTGGCCCAGCTGGCTCGCCATCGGCCTGCTGAGCGCCGGGCTGCTGCTGCCGCGGGGCCTGCGCGACCGGCTCGCGGCGGCGGCCGGCGAGCTGCGCTACCGGCGCAACGCCAAGGCCCGCGGGACGGTCGCGCTCAACCTCGCCCGGGCCTTCCCGGAGCGCAGCGAGGCCGAGCGCGAGGCGCTGGCGCGCGAGCACTTCCGTGCCTACGCGCGCGCGATCGCGGACCAGCCGATCGCCTGGTGGGACCGCCGCCTGCGCGCGGTCGAGCGCCACTGCGAGGTCACCGGCCTCGGGCACATCCACGCGGCGCAGGCCGCCGGGCGGCCCTTCATCCTGCTGATCCCGCACGTCACCGGCGTGGACTTCGCCGGCATGGCGCTGGCCCCCCATGCCGAGCTGACGACCATGGCCAACCGCCTGCGCGATCCCGTGCTGCAGTGGGTGGTCAACCGCGCGCGCGCGCGCCACGGCCCGGTGTGGCTGCGCGAGGGCGGCATTCGCCCCGTGGTGCGCGCGCTGCGCCAGGGGACATCGTTCTACTACATGCCGGACGAGGACCAGGGGTTGCGCGACGCGGTGTTCGCGCCGTTCTTCGGCGTCGAGAAGGCCACGCTGACCGCGCTCGGGCGCCTGGCGCAGCTCGCGGGCGCGCAGGTGCTGCCGACGATGGTGTGCTACGACCCGGCGCGCCGGCGCTACGCCGTCGAGGTGCGGGCGCCGCTGGCCGGCTTCCCCACGGGCGACGCCCGCGCCGACGCGACCACGATGAACCGGGCGCTCGAGGAGAGCATCCGGCGCTGCCCGGCGCAGTATCTCCTGGAACCAGCGCATGTTCCGCCATCGCCCGGACGGCAGCCGCCTGGCGTATCCGCGGCGGGCGCGCTGAGCGCGCGTCAGGGCGCGCCTTGCCCGGCCGGCGCGGCCCCGCCGCGCCGGCGGAAGCGCTGGTAGCTCCACATGTACTGCTCGGGCGCGAGCGCGATCGCGCGCTCGACCTCGCGGTTGACCCGGGTCGCCGCGACCACCGGGTCCGGGTCGGCGATCGCCGCGTCGGCCGGCCATACGTGCAGGGTGAAGCCGCGCGCGTCGGGGTTGCGCACCATGACCGTGAACAGCACCGCGGCGCCGGTGCGCGCGGCGATGCGCGAGAGCAGGGTCATCGTCAGCGCCGGCTGGCCCATGAACGGGGCGTACACGCCCTGGCCGTCGCGCGGCTGCTGGTCGGGCAGGATGCCGATCGCCTCGCCGGCGCGCAGCGCCCGGTGCAGCGCGCGCACCCCCGAGCCGTCGGTCGGCACCGGCCGACCGCCCAGGCGCTCGCGGCCGCGGCGCAGGATCTCGGCGAGCGCGGCCTGGCGCGGCGGTCGGAAGAGCACGGTCAGCGGGGTCCGCGTCGAGACCCAGGCCGCCGCCAGCTCCCAGGCGCCGAGGTGCGGCGTGGCGCAGATGATGCCGCGCCCGGCCGCGCGCGCCTCATCGATGTGCTCGGCGCCGCGGACCGCGTGCACCAGTGGCAACACCTGCTCGCGGTCGCGCGACAGCAGCCAGAACGACTCCGCGGCCGTGCGCCCGGTGGCCACCAGGCTGGCGCGCGTGAACGCGCGCCGCCAGGCCGCGTCCCGCCCGGGGTAGCAGCGCGCGACGTTGTCCTGCGTGTTGCGCCGCGAGCGGTTGGGCACGAGCCAGAGCAGCAGGCCGATGCCGGCGCCGACGCCCTCCATGACACGAAACGGCAGCGCGCCCAGGCACCACAGCAGCGCGCGCACGAGCTGCACCTTCACCGGGGGTCGCTGGCGGGGCGGGGGCGCATGGGATCGACACGGTAGCCGCCGGCGTGGGCCGCGGCAACACGCGTGCACGCGGGTGCCGGCGACAAAAAAAGGCCCGGCCAAGCTGGCCGGGCCCCGCCGTCCGATGGCGCGAGGTGAACTACGAACAAGAGTCCCTGGGGACCGTCGCGCGGTCCCGCCGGCCTTCCCTGGCCGGCCTCCTTGCCGGGCGGCCTCCTGCCGACCCTTTGTTGCACGGCCTCGGGCCTTGCGCCTTTCCCTGGCGGGATCCTTCCCGTCCGGTCGTCCCTGGGCCATCCGTTGGCGCAACCATGGTCCCGCCGCGACGGGGCGGCGTCATGTCCGCGATGCCGACAATCCGCCGTCGGCATTGCGGACAGTCGTTGTAGGACATGTCCTACGAGCGGCCCGGGCTTGCATCGCCCGACGGGCTGCCCGAGGATGCGGGCGACACCGCCCGCGGGAGCGCCGATGCGAACGCTCTACCCGCCGTCGGAGCCCTTCGTGCAGCACACGCTGGCGGTGGGTGACGGCCACACCCTGCACGTCGCCGAGTATGGTCGCCCCGACGGCGTGCCCGCCGTGTTCCTGCACGGTGGCCCGGGGGCATCGAGCGAGGCCTGGCACCCGCGCTTCTTCGACCCCGCGATCTACCGCGTCGTCGTCTTCGACCAGCGCGGCTGCGGGCGCTCGACACCGCACGCCTCGCTCGAGGCCAACACCACCTGGCACCTGGTCGCCGACATCGAGCGCCTGCGCGAGCACCTCGGCATCGAGCGCTGGCTGGTGTTCGGCGGCTCCTGGGGCTCGACGCTCGGGCTGGCCTACGCCGAGACCCATCCCGGGCGCGTCTCCGCGCTGGTGCTGCGCGGCATCTTCCTGTGCCGCGCGGGCGACGTGCACTGGTTCTTCCAGGACGGCGCCCGGCGCCTGCTGCCCGATCACTGGCGCGACTTCGTGGCGCCGATCCCGGAGGCCGAGCGCGGCGACCTCGTGCGCGCCTACCACCGGCGCCTGTTCGGCAGCGATGACATCGCGCGCATGTCGGCCGCCAAGGCCTGGTCGATCTGGGAGGGCCGGGCGGCCACGCTGCTGCCGAATCCCGAGGTCGTGGCGCATTTCGCCAACCCCTCGGTGGCGCTGTCGCTCGCGCGCATCGAGTGCGACTATTTCGTCAACGACTGCTACCTCGAGCCCGACCAGCTCGTGCGCGATGCGGGCCGTCTGCGCGATATTCCCGGCGTGATCGTGCACGGCCGCTACGACCTGATCTGCCCGGTCGAGCAGGCGGACACGCTCGCCGCCGCCTGGCCGCAGGCGGACTACCGCGTCATCGCGGACGCCGGTCACGCCGCGCTCGAGCCCGGCATCGTCGACGCCCTGGTGGAGGCCACCGACCGGCTGGGTACCCGGCTGGCCGGATGATCGCCCTGCTGCAGCGCGTCACCGAGGGCCGGGTCGAGGTCGAGGGGGCCACGCTCGGCGCCATCGGCCCCGGCCTGGTGGTGCTCGTCGGCGTCGAGCGCGGCGACACCGACGCCGGCGCCACGCGCCTGGCCGAGCGCCTGCTCGGCTACCGCGTGTTCGCCGACGCCGAGGGGCGCATGAACCGCTCGGTGGTGGACGCCGGCGGCGGCCTGCTGCTGGTGCCGCAGTTCACCCTCGCCGCCGACACGCGCAAGGGCATGCGCCCGAGCTTCACCCGCGCCGCCGAGCCGGCCGAGGGCGAGCGCCTGTTCGCGGTGCTGGTCGATACCCTGCGCGCCGACGGGCGCGTCGCGGTGGCCACCGGGGCGTTCGGCGCGCACATGCAGGTGGCCCTGGTCAACGACGGCCCCGTCACCTTCGAGCTGCGCGTGCCGCCGCCCGCGGCGTGACGCGCCGCCCTCGGCCTTCGTCTGTCGCCCTGACTCCTGGGCCCTGGGCCCTGGGCCCTTCGCCCTTCGCCCTTCGCCCTTCGCCCTTCGCCCTTCGCCCTGGGCCCCTGGGCCCTTTGCCCTTCGCCCTCGACCGTAGCCCGGATGGAGGCGAAGCCGGAATCCGGGGAATCCGGGGCGCGCCCGGATTGCGCTTCGCTCCATCCGGGCTACGTCGCCCGCCCGCGCCGCACGGCGCCGGGACCGACGCCGAAGTGGCGCGAGAATGCCTTGGAGAAACCGGCCTCGGTGGCGTAGCCGCAGTCCTCGGCCACGCGCGCCACGGTGCCGCCCTCGCGCAGCCAGCGCCGGGCCAGCTGCATGCGCCAGCGGAACAGGTAGGTCATCGGCGCCACCCCCAGCGTCGCCCGGAAGCGCGCGGTCAGCACCGTGCGCGAGGCCGCCGCCTCGCCCGCCAGGCGCTCGAGCGTCCACGGCTGCGCCGGGCGCGCGTGCAGCGCCTGCAGGGCGCGGCCGACGACCGGGTCGGCGAGCCCCGCCAGCAGCCCGCCGGGCGCCTCGGCGCGGGCGGCGTAGTGGCGCACCACCTCGATGAACAGCGCGTCGGAGAGGCGGTTGATCATGGCGTCGGTACCGGCCGCGTCGCGCCCGGCCTCGGCCATGATCAGGCCGACGAGCGCGTGCAGGGCGCGGTTGCCCGCGCCCTCGTCGGCGCGGATGAGCAGGTAGTCGGGCAGGGCGTCGAGGATCGGGTTGCGCACCCCCTCGTCGAAGCCGAAGTAGCCGCACATGAGCCCCGGCCCGTCGCCGCCGGCGGCGAGCGGGCGGCGCTCGGGCTCGCGCGCCGGGCCGATCTCGCGCGCGGGCCCCAGGCGGTGGGGTGCGTCGCGCGGCATCACCAGCAGGTCGCCGGCATCCAGCGCCAGCGGCTCGCCGCCGTCGCCGCGGTCGAGCCAGCAGCGCCCGTCGGTGACGAGGTGGAAGCTGGCCTGCTCACCGCCCGCGTGGGTCAGCGCCCAGCGCCCGCAAAAGCGCGCACGCTCGAACACGCTCGCGTTCAGGTGGAAGGCGTCGAGGATGGCGCTGATCGCATCCATGGGCGGATCCGGACGATCGGACAACCAACGCGGCCGCGCTGGCATACACGCCCGGCGGGCGTGGCCCCAGTGTAGGGGCGAACCGGAATCACCGGCATCCCCCAACCCCGCAGGAGGTCGAAATGGCCGAATTCACCTTGCACGACACCACCAGCGCACCCGAGGAGGTGCGGCCGCGTCTCGAGGCGGCGCAGGCGAGCATGGGCTTCATCCCGAACCTGTTCGCCAAGATGGCCGAGGCGCCGGCCGCGGTCGAGGCCTACCAGGAGCTCGACGCGATCTTCGCCAGGACCTCGCTGTCAGCGGTCGAGCGCGAGGTGGTGCTGCTCGCGACCAGCGTCTACAACCGCTGCCACTTCTGCGTCGCGGCCCACAGCGGGCGCGCGCAGAAGGCGGGCATGGACGCGGCCGACCTCGAGGCGCTGCGCCGCGGCGGCGACCTGCCGAACCCGCGCCTGGATGCGCTCGCGCGCTTCACCCGCGCCGTGGTCGACCAGCGCGGCTGGGTCGACGACGCCACCGTCGAGCGCTTCCTCGAGGCCGGTTTCGAGCGCCGCCAGGTGCTGGAGGTGATCATCGGCGTCAGCATCAAGACGCTGTCGAACTACACCAACCACATCACCGCCACACCGCTCAACAAGGAGCTCGAGCCGCTCGCGTGGGACGCGGCCGCGTAGGCCGGGCGATGCCGTAGCCCCGATGCAGGCGACAGCCGGAATCCCGGGGAGAGTCCGCGCCCACCCGGATTCCGCTGCGCTTCATCCGGGCTACGATTGCTTCGCCCTTCGCCTCTTCGCCCTTCGCCCTTCGCCCTTCGCCCTTCGCCCTTCGCCCTTCGCCCTTCGCCCTCGCCCTCGGAGCGATCGGACATTCCATGCGCGCGTCGGCCTGCGGCCGAAACGCGCCTACGCCCTCCGCCCTCCGCCTGCGTTATCATGGCGCGCCTGCTGACGGGGACGGGACCATGGCCGAGCGCACCGCCGAGATCCGGCGCGACACCAACGAGACGAAGATCCGCATCGCGCTGGACCTGGACGGCTCGGGCCGGGCCGAGATCGGCACCGGCGTGGGCTTCTTCGACCACATGCTCGAGCAGGTCGCGCGCCACGGTCTCGTGGATCTGACCGTCGAGGCCGCCGGCGATCTCGCGGTCGACGCCCACCACACGGTCGAGGACGTCGGCATCGTGCTCGGCCAGGCGGTCGACGCCGCGCTCGGCGAGCGCCGCGGGATCGCGCGCTACGGCCACGCCTACGTGCCGCTCGACGAGGCCCTGTCGCGCGTCGTGCTCGACTTCTCGGGCCGGCCGGGGCTGGTCTTCGCCGCGGCGTTCCCGCGTCCGCGCGTCGGCGAGTTCGACGTCGAGCTCGTGCGCGAGTTCTTCCAGGGCTTCGTCAACCACGCGCAGTGCACCCTGCACGTCGACAACCTGCGCGGCGACAACGTGCACCACATCATCGAGACGCTGTTCAAGGCGTTCGGGCGCGCCCTGCGCGCCGCCGCGGGCGTCGACGAGCGCCTCGGCGGGGCGACACCGTCGACCAAGGGCCGTCTCTGAACGCCGGATCCCCCGCATGAGCACGATCGCCGTCGTCGACTACGGCATGGGCAACCTGCGCTCGGTCGCCAAGGCGCTCGAGCACGTCGCGCCCGCCGGCACGCGCGTCACGGTCACCGACCGCGCCGCCGCCATCGAGGGCGCCGGGCGCGTGGTGTTCCCGGGCCAGGGCGCGGCGCGCGACTGCATGCGCGCGATCGACGCCCACGGGCTGCGCGCGCCGCTGCTCGCGGCGGCGCGCTCGCGCCCCTTCCTCGGCATGTGCATGGGCCTGCAGGTGCTGCTGGCGCACAGCGAGGAGAACGAGGGCACCGACTGCCTCGGCGTGTTCGAGGGCACGGTGCGCTTCCTCGGCCTTGATGGCCGCGACGACGGGCAGGGCGGCGCGCTCAAGATCCCGCACATGGGCTGGAACGCGGTGACGCAGGCGCGGGCCCACCCGCTGTGGGCGGGCATCGCCGACGGCACGCGCTTCTACTTCGTGCACAGCTACTTCGCCGATCCGGCCGACGACGCGCTCGTGGCGGGCACGACCGACCACGGGCGCACCTTCGCCGCCGCGATCGCGCGCGACAACGTCTTCGCCTGCCAGTTCCATCCCGAGAAGAGCTCGCACGACGGCCTGCGGCTGCTCGCCAACTTCGTCGCCTGGGAGCCGTGAGCCGATGCTGATGATCCCCGCCATCGACCTGAAGCAGGGGCGCTGCGTGCGCCTGCGCCAGGGCCGCATGGACGACGACACCGTGTTCTCCGACGATCCGGTCGCGGTCGCCGGGCGCTGGCGTGCCGCCGGCGCGCGCCGCCTCCACCTGGTCGACCTCGACGGCGCCTTCGCCGGCGAGCCGCGCCAACGCCGACACCGTGCGCGCGATCGCCGAGGCCTGGCCGGACCTGCCGCTGGAGGTCGGCGGCGGCATCCGCAACCGCGACACCATCGCCGCCTACCTCGACGCCGGCGTCTCCTGGGCGATCATCGGCACCCAGGCGGTGCGCGACCCCGATTTCGTCGCGCGCGCCTGCAGGGCCTTCCCCGGGCGGATCCTGGTGGGCCTCGACGCGCGCGACGGCCGCGTCGCCGTCGAGGGCTGGGCCGAGTCGTCCGGGCTCGACGCGCTCGAGTTCGCGCGCGGCTTCGCCGACGCCGGCGTCGCCGGCATCGTCTACACCGACATCGGCCGCGACGGCATGCTCGAGGGCGTCAACGTCGACGCCACCGTGCGTGTCGCCCGCGCCGCCAGTGTCCCCGTGTACGCCTCCGGCGGCATGAAGGGCCTCGACGACGTGCGCGCGCTCGCCGCCGCCGGCGAGCCCAACATCGCCGGCGCCATCCTCGGGCGCTCGCTCTACGAGGGCACCCTCGACCTGGCCGCGGCGCAGAAGCTGGCAGACGAGCTCGCGGCCGGCGCAGGGAACCGCGAATGAACGCGAATATGCGCGAATGGGGCAACGCAGCCCAATGCCCGTGCCGCGGCGTACGCGCATTGCCGCACGTAGGCGCGTTTTCGCCGCAGGCGAACGCGCGCGTTGCGCACGCACTCAAGGCCCACCGACGAGCGCCAGCCACGGCCCTGGCCGGACCTCCGAGGTCATCGCGAGGCGCTCGAAGGGCACCGTGGCGATCCAGTGCGGCCGATGGCCATCGAACGAGTGCTGTGGATTGCCACGTCGCTTCGCTCCTCGCAATGACAATGGTGTCTCGACGCACCGGCGCAGGTGTTGTTTCGCCGCAGCCGAACGCGTGCGAAGCGGTTGCGCCACTGCACTGCGGAAAGGACATGGCACGGCCGGCGGACCGCACGGCCCCATTCGCGCAGATTCGCGTTCATTCGCGGTTCCATCACGGGGCTTCGCTCACCGCCGAGGTATCCGCGTAATGGCACTGGCGAAACGCATCATCCCGTGTCTCGACATCGACGCCGGGCGTGTCGTCAAGGGCGTGAAGTTCGAGTCCATCCGCGACGCCGGCGACCCCGTCGAGATCGCGCGGCGCTACGACGCCGCCGGTGCCGACGAGCTGTGCTTCCTCGACATCACCGCCTCGAGCGACGGGCGCGAGACGCTGGTGCACGTGGTCGAGCAGGTCGCCGCGGAGGTGTTCATCCCGCTGACGGTCGGCGGCGGCATCCGCAGCGTCGACGACGTGCGGCGCATGCTCAACGCCGGCGCCGACAAGGTCTCGATCAACACCGCCGCCGTGCGCGAGCCCGAGCTCGTGCGCCGCGCCGCCGAGTGGGTCGGCTCGCAGTGCATCGTGGTCGCCATCGACGCCAAGCAGGTCGCCGACGAGCCGCCGCGCTGGGAGGTCTTCACCCACGGCGGGCGGCGCAGACCGGGATCGACGCCATCGAGTGGGCCCGGCGCATGGTCGCGCTCGGCGCCGGCGAGCTGCTGCTGACCAGCATGGACAGGGACGGCACCCGGGCGGGCTTCGACACGGCGCTGACGCGCGCGGTCAGCGACGCCGTGAGCGTGCCCGTGATCGCCTCGGGCGGCGTGCGGCAACCTCGAGCACCTGTGCGCCGGGGTGCTCGAGGGCCACGCCGACGCCGTGCTCGCCGCCAGCATCTTCCACTTCGCCGAGTACACCATCGCCGAGGCCAAGGCCGAGATGGCGCGGCGCGGGATCCCGGTGCGGCAGTGACGCCGGCTGCTGTGCTAGAGTCGCGCGATGACTGAGCGTGTGCTCGCAGACCTGGCCCGGACCCTGGAGCAGCGCCGGGACGCCGATCCCGGCGAGTCGTACACCGCGGCGCTGCTCGCGGCCGGCGACGAGCGCATCCTCAGGAAGATCGGCGAGGAGGCCACCGAGGTGGTGCTCGCCGGCAATGGCGGTGACGACGCCGCCGTCGTCCACGAGGTCGCCGATCTGTGGTTCCACACCCTGGTGCTGCTGGCGCGTCGTGGTCTCGGTCCGGACGACGTGCTCGCGGAGCTCGGCCGGCGTGCCGGCACTTCCGGGCACGCCGAGAAGGCAGCGCGGACGCGCTCGTGACGCCTGCGGAGGCAAACGCATGATGGGTATTAGTGTCTGGCAGCTTCTGATCATCCTCGCGATCGTGCTGGTCCTGTTCGGCGCGAAGCGCCTGCGGACCATCGGCACCGACCTCGGGAGCGCGGTCAAGGGCTTCAAGAGCGCCGTGCGCGAAGAGGAAGAGGCCGACGAAGAGACGAAGGACAAGGACGGCGAGACCGCCGGCCACCTCGAGGGCGAGCAGGACACCGGCGAGCACGACGCCGGCGACCACCGCTTCGACGAGGAGCAGACGAAGGAGAAGGACGAGGCGACCCGAGGCTAGGCCGGCCCCGCAGGGGGCAGGCATCCCCTTGGCTGCCGGCGCCGGCACCAGCGCCTCGGACCGTTCCGCCGGCCGCCCGGGCGTCGCGCCGGACGGCGCTCGGCGCGGCGCCGTGCAACCACCCGGGCCCCCCGGCCGCCGGCCAGTCCGCGCGGGCCCAGCAATCGTCTAGGCACGCTCCATGTTCGACATCGGTTTCTGGGAGATCCTGATCATCGGGGTGGTCGCCCTGCTCGTGGTCGGGCCGGAGCGCCTGCCGGCGCTCGCCACCTTCGTGGGGCACTGGGTGGGTCGCATCCGCCGCTTCGCCAACCACATGCGCAGCGAGATCCAGCAGGAGTTCGAGGCCGAGCATCTCAAGAGCCTGCTCGAGGAGCAGAACAGGGAGCTCCAGAGCCTCAAGCGCGAGGTCGACGACGTGCGCGGCGATGCCGAGGAGGTCATGCGCGACTCGCGCGAGCAGGTGCGCTCGGCGAAGCGCGCCGTCGAGGATGATCCCGAGTTCGCGCCCGACGCGCTGGACACGCCGGATACCGGCGCTGCCTCGCCGACGGCCGGTCCGGGCGTCGGCGTGCCGAGCGCCGATGACGCGCCCGCCAGCGGCGCGGCGCAGCAGGAGTCGGCCGCGAACAGGAAGGGCACGAAGAAGGCTGCTGCGAAGAAGGCGGCCGGCAAGAAGCAGGCGGCGAAGAAGAAGACCGCTGCGAAGAAGACCGCTGCGAAGAAGACCGCTGCGAAGAAGGCGGCCGGCAAGAAGCAGGCGGCCGGCAAGAAGCAGGCGGCGAAGAAGGCGGCCGGCAAGAAGAGCGCCGCGCGCAGTGCGTCCGAGGGCGAGCCGGCCGGCGCCGCGCGCGCCGATGACGGGGGCGAGGGGACCACCGGGCAATGAGCACCGAGCAGCAGGCGACGAACGGCGACGAGGAGAAGGAGGCGACATTCCTGTCGCACCTGGTCGAGCTGCGCCAGCGGCTCATGCGCGTCGTGCTGGCGGTGGTGATCGTGTTCGCGGTCCTCTACCCGTTCTCCAACACCATCTACACCTGGGTCGCCGGGCCGCTGCTGGCGCACATGCCCGAGGGCACGAGCATGATCGCGACCGAGGTCGCGTCGCCGTTCCTGATCCCGTTCAAGCTCACGCTCATGCTCGCGGTGTTCCTCGCGATCCCCTACATCCTCTACCAGCTGTGGATGTTCGTCGCGCCGGGGCTCTACCTGCACGAGCGCCGCCTGGTGCGCCCGCTGGTGGTCTCGAGCACGCTGCTGTTCTACGGCGGTGTCGCGTTCGCCTACTTCGTCGTGTTCCCGCTGGTATTCGGGTTCTTCGTCAGCGTCGCGCCGGAAGGCGTGAGCGTGATGACGGACATCGCGCGCTATCTCGACTTCGTCATCACGCTGTTCTTCGCGTTCGGCTTCGCCTTCGAGGTGCCGGTGGCGACGATCCTGCTGGTGATGGCCGGCGTGACGACCCCGGACAGTCTCGCGAAGAAGCGGCCCTACTTCATCGTGGCCGCCTTCGTCGTCGGCATGGTGCTGACACCGCCCGACGTCATCTCGCAGACGCTGCTGGCGCTGCCGATGTGGGTGCTGTTCGAGGTGGGGGTCGTCCTCTCGCGCACCATGCGCCGGCGACAGATGGAGCGCGAGGGTCTCGAGAGCGACGCGGGCGCGGCCGACGCCGACGCCGGCACCGACGACGAGCGCTGACGGGCCGGTGCCCCGTGGCCCATTCGCGAGGGGAACGATCGATGCACACCCTGGTCCTGCTGCGCCACGGCGAGAGCGAGTGGAACCGTGCCAACCGCTTCACCGGCTGGGCGGACGTCGACCTGACCGACACCGGCCGCGACGAGGCGCTCGAGGCCGGGCGCCTGCTGCGCGCGGAGGGGCTCGATTTCGACCGCTGCTACACCTCGGTGCTCAAGCGCGCGATCCGCACGCTGTGGATCGTGCAGGACGAGATGGACCGCATGTGGCTGCCGGTCGTGCGCGACTGGCGCCTCAACGAGCGCCACTACGGCGCGCTGCAGGGCCTCAACAAGGCCGAGACGGCGGCGAAGTACGGTGACGAGCAGGTCCACACCTGGCGCCGCAGCTACGCCGTGCAGCCGCCGGCGCTCGAGCCCGACGACGAGCGCCACCCGCGCCAGGACCCGCGCTACCGTGACCTGGCCGACGACGAGCTGCCGCTGACCGAGTGCCTGGCGGACACGGTCGCGCGCTTCATGCCGCTGTGGAGCGGCGAGATCGCGCCACGGATCGGCGCCGGCGAGCGCGTGCTCATCGCCGCCCACGGCAACTCGCTGCGCGCACTGGTGAAGCACCTCGAGGGCATGAGCGACGACGCCATCACCGGCGTCAACATCCCCACCGGCATGCCGCTGGTCTATACGCTCGACGACGACATGCGCCCCGCCGAGCGCCGCTATCTCGGCGACCCCGAGGCCGTGCGCAAGGCCATGGAGGCCGTCAGCGCCCAGGGCAAGGCGAAGACGTAGCCGCGCGTTCGCGTAGGCGCGTTTCCGCCGAAGGCGGACGCGCGCACCCCGCCCGCTGCGACAACGGATATCCCGAGGTCATCGCGAGGCGCCGCAGGCGCCGTGGCGATCCAGGAACGACGCCGGCGCGTCGCAAGCGCGTGACTGGATTGCCACGTCGCTTCGCTGCTCTTGATGAACTCCCCTGTTCATCTTCGGTTCGAGGCCCCCCGCCGGGGGCGTCAGGGGCTCGCAATGTCCCGGGGGCACGGGCATGGGGCTGCCGCGATGGATGCCGCAGGGTTCCCCGACGGCGGTATTCGCGGCCGGAGGCCGCTCCTGCAGGCGTTGGCTACCCACGGTGGCATCCATTGCGGCAGGAGCGGCCTCCGGCCGCGAACGGCCAATGGCACCGCGGCGGCACGCGCGCGCGGCGCGCCCGCCTACCCCCGCGCCGCCCAGGCCTCGAATGCCGCGGCCGTGACCGGCGCGCTGTAGTAGAACCCCTGCGCGCTGTGGCAGCCGAGCGTGCGCACCGTCTCGTCCTGGCTCGCCTGCTCGATGCCCTCGGCGAGCACCTCCATGCCCAGGTTGTGCCCGAGCTCGATGATCGAGCGCAGCATGGCGCGGGCGCTGGCGGCCTGCTCGCGGTGGCCGAGGTCGTGCACGAACTTGCGGTCGATCTTGAGGGTGTCGACGGGCAGGTCGCGCAGGTGGGCCAGCGAGGAATAGCCGCTGTCGATCGTCCGGCGACAGCGCGCCAGCGCAGCTGCACGCCGCGCGCGTGGCGCGTGTGGCTCAGCGGCCCGGTGACCGGCCGATGGCCCGCTGCGCCCGGCGGCCGTGTGCGGTCGGGGCGCGATGAAGTCGTGCGCGTGCATGCCCGCCACGCCCTCGGCGTGGCGCCCGGTGATGCGCTCGACGCGCCGATTCCAGCGCAGCATCAGGCCGTCCGCGGCCCGGAACAGGTAGAACAGGCCGGGCAGGCTGTTGACGATCAGCCCGGTCGGATCGTGGTCGGGCGGCGTATCGCGCCGCTCCTCTCCCTGGTCGATGGGCACGTCCCCTCCCGTCGCGCCCTTCCGCGCCACCGCGCTGCCGGCCCGGTCAGTCGGGCGGCGGCGGTTGCGTGGTCCGCTCCGCGTACAGTGTGCTGTCCTTGTAGAGATCGTGTACGTGGCGCAGCAGGACCATGACCACCGCCGCCGCCGGCAGCCCCAGCAGCACGCCGACGAAGCCGAACAGCTGGCCGCCGGCGAGCACCGCGAAGATCACCGCCACCGGGTGCATGCCGATGCGGTCGCCGACCAGCAGCGGCGTGAGCACCATGCCCTCGAGCATCTGGCCGGCGCCGAACACGAGCGCCACCGCGACCAGGTGCCACAGATCCCCGAACTGGTAGAGCGCCGCGATCGCGGCCGCCGCGATGCCGACGACCGTGCCGAGGTAGGGCACGATGCTCGCCAGCCCGGCCAGCATGCCGATCAGCAGCGCCAGGTCGAGGCCGATCACCCACAGGCCGGCGGCGTAGATCGCGCCCAGGCTCAGCATCACCAGGAACTGGCCGCGCAGGAAGGCGCCCAGCACCTCGTCGCACTCGCGCGTGAGCGCGGCCACCCGGGGCTCGGTGCGCCGCGGCAGCAGGTCGCGCACGCGCGCGACCAGCAGGTCCCAGTCGCGCAGCAGGTAGAACGTGACCACGGGGATCAGGAACAGGTTCGCGAGCCAGCCGAACAGCATCAGCCCCGAGCTCGAGACCCGCTGCAGGAGCATGGTCGCGACGTCGCCGGTCTGCTGCCAGTGCGCGGCGAGCGCCGAGCCCACGCGATCGAGCGCCAGCTGCTCGGTCAGCTCCAGCCCGGCGTGGCGCTCGATCCACGGCAGCGCCGTGTCCTGCGCCCAGGCGAGCATCGCCGGCAGGTTCGCCTGCAGCGCCCGCACCTGGTCGCCGATCATCGGCACGAGCAGCAGCGCCAGCCCGCCGATCACCAGCACCAGCAGCGCGAACACGACCATGACGGCGGCCGAGCGCGGCAGCCGGAGCCGCTGCAGCCGGTCCGCCAGCGGGTCACCCAGGTAGGCCAGCAGCGCCCCGACCAGGAACGGCATCAGGATCGGCTGGAGCAGGTAGATCAGCAACCCGCCCAGCACCAGCCCGACGATCACCATCCAGCGTTGCGAGTTGCCCATGCGCGCTCCCGGCCGCGTGCCCGCGGGACCTTCAATGCTCGCACATCCGCCAGCAACCCACGAGGTCATCACGAAGCGCCCGGCAGGGCGCCGTGGCAATCCACGACGGCGCGGGGCGCGCGAGGCCACGGATCCACGTAGGCCGGTTTCGGCGTAGGCGCGTTTCCGCCGGAGGCGGACGCGCGCAATGCCGACGCCGGCGTCGGGCCGGCGCGAAGCGCCGGCCCGAAACCGGCCTACGGATTCCCACGCCGGCCGGGCCCGCGCGCGCGTGACTTCGGCCGCGCCCGCCTCCTAGAATGGCAAATGGCACCCGTTTCCGCCGCAGACCCCTGCGGCATCCCGGCCGGACATCCGCCCATGAAGCGCTACGGCATCCGCAAGACGCTCGCGCCCGACCACCCCCGGCGCCAGTCGCACCTGCTCGGCGACGACTTCGAGGCCTTCGATTGGTACGACACGGCGCGCGCGCGCCGACCAGGCCTACCGCGAGCTGCAGCGCGAGCACCTCTACTCGCGCCCCGGCGACGTGCCGCGTCTCGTGCTCGAGAAGGTGGACCGCGCGAGCGAGTAGCGGCGCCGGCCCGACCGACCATGATCCGCTGGGCCCTCGTCACCGCCGCCGCGAGCGGGCTGCTCGCCGTCGCCCTCGGGGCGTTCGGCGCGCACGCGCTCGAGTCCGTGCTCGACGCGCGCGGCAGCGCGGTCTTCGACACCGCCAGCCGCTATCACTTCGTGCACACCTTCGCGCTGGCGCTCGGCGCGCTCGCGCCCGTCGCCGGCGCCGGGCGCCGGCCGTGCACGGCCGCCTGCGTCACCTGGCTGCTCGGGATGGTCGTGTTCAGCGGCAGCCTCTACGTGCTGGCGCTGACCGGCATCGGCTGGCTCGGCGCCATCACGCCGTTCGGCGGCATCGCGCTGATGCTCGGCTGGTTCTTCCTGCTCGTCGCCGCCTGGCGCGGGCCCGACGTCACGCCCTGAGCCGCCGCGCATCCCGCGCCGCGCGCACGCCGCTGCATCCGCTCGCGCGTGTCGCCCGACCGGGTCGGTAGCGGGCGCGTCGTGCGCCACGACCCGGGGCGGGACGCCACCGCGCCGAACGGGTACCCTTGGGCGCTTCGTGCGCCCCCAACCGGAGCGTGTCCATGCCCCGTCGCCTCGCCGCGGCCTTCTTCCGCCTCGTGCTCGGCCACCCCGGCTGGGTGCTCGCCGCCGCGCTCGCGCTGCTCGCCGGCGCGGCCTGGCAGGCGCAGTACTTCGAGCTCGACGCCTCGGCCGAGTCGCTCATGCTCGAGGACGACCCCGGCCTCGAGACCTACCGCGCGGTGCGCGCGCGCTACGGCTCCGACGACTTCGTGTTCGTCACCTTCACCCCCAAGGGCGAGCTCTTCGACGAGGCCACGCTCGATACCCTCGGCTCGCTCGCCGCCGACCTGCGTGCGCTCGAGGGCGTCGCCTCGGTCACGAGCCTGCTCAACGTGCCGCTGGTGCAGGGCCCGGACGTCACCTTCTCCTCGCTGCAGGAGGACGTGCCCACCCTGGGCGGCGGCGACGTACCGATGGCGCAGGCGCGCGCGGAGTTCCTCGACAGCCCGCTCTACCGCGACCTGATCCTCAGCGACGACGCCGACACGACCGCGATGCTGGTGCGTTTCGCCCCCGACGCGCGCTACCAGGAGCTGCTCGAGCGCCGCGGCGAGCTGCGCGCGCAGCGCGACGCGGGCGAGCTCGACGCCGCCGGGCGCGCCGAGCTCGCCGAGGTCGAGCGTGCCTTCGAGCGCCGCGGCGACATCGTGCAGGCACGCATGGAGGAGAACATCGCGCGCATCCGCGCGATCCTCGACGACTACCGCGGACCGCCGCGCATCCATCTCGGCGGCGTGCCCATGATCGCCGTCGACATGATCGACTTCGTCGCCAGCGACATCCGCACCTTTGGCGTCGCCGTGGCGCTGTTCATCATCGTGCTGCTGGCGTTCACCTTCCAGCGCGTGCGCTGGGTCGTGGTCCCGGGCGCCATCTGCGCGAGCGTCGTGGTCGCCATGGTCGGCTGGATCGGGCTGATGGGGTGGCCCGTGACCGTCGTGTCGTCGAACTTCATCTCGCTGGTGCTGATCATCACGCTGTCGCTGATCGTCCATCTGATCGTGCGCTACCGCGAGATCCACGCGGGCGAGCCGGCGCTCGACCAGGCCGGCCTGGTGCGCGAGACCATCGCGAGCAAGTTCAAGCCGTCGTTCTTCACCTCGCTGACCACGAGTATCTCGTTCGCCTCGCTGCTGTTCGCCGACATCAAGCCGGTGATGGACTTCGGTCTCATGATGACCTGCTCGGTGGTCATGGGCTTCGTGCTCACGTTCGTGCTGTTCCCGTCGCTGCTTGCGCCGTTTCGGCCCACCCCCGTGCCACGCGCCCGTCACGACTACACCGCGCGCACCAACGTCGGCCTCGCGCACCTCGTGCGCCGGCGCCCGCGCGCGACCGGGATGGTATTCGCGCTGCTGTTCGTCGCCGGCGTCGCCGGCGCGCTGCAGCTCACGGTCGAGAACCGCTTCATCGACTACTTCCACGAGGACACCGAGATCTACCAGGGCATGAAGCTCATCGACCGCGAGCTCGGCGGGACGACGCCGCTCGACGTGATCCTCGAGGCGCCGCAGTCGTTCATGGAGGACTACGCCGAAAACCGCGCCTTCGCCGAGGAGATGGGGCTGGCGACGGCGCCGAACCCGGCGGAGGGCTACTGGTACAACGCCCACAATCTCGAGCGCCTGGTCGAGATCCAGGACTGGCTCGACGGCCTCGAGGCCACCGGCAAGATCCTGTCGATGGCGACGGTCTGGCAGATGGCGCTGCAGATCAACGACGGCGAGGCGCTCGAGCCCTACGAGCTCGGCATCCTCTACAACCGCCTGCCGGCCGAGCTGCGCGCGCAGCTGATCGAGCCGTACATGACCCCCGACGGCAACGAGGTGCGCTTCGACATCCGCGTGATCGATTCGCTTCCCGGACTCGAGCGCGATCGCCTGCTCGAGCGCATCCGCAGCGGCATCCGCCGAGAACTTCGACGTCGAGCCCGGGCAGGTGACGCTGTCGGGCATGCTCGTGCTCTACAACAACGTGCTGCAGAGCCTGTTCCGCTCGCAGGTGATCACGCTGGTGGTCGTGTTCGCGGCGATCATGCTCATGTTCGCCGCGCTCTACCGCTCGTGGCGCATGGCGGTGATCGGGCCCATACCGACGATGGTCGCGGCCAGCGCGGTGCTCGGCGTCATGGGCTGGGTCGGCCTGCCGCTCGACATCATGACCATGACCATCGCCGCGATCGTGATCGGTATCGGCGTCGACGACACCATCCACTACGTCGACCGCTACCAGGTCGAGGTCGCCGGCGGCGCCGACGACGCCGGCGCCGCCGAGACCAGCCACCGCGAGGTCGGCAAGGCGATGGTCTACACCAGCGTGATCATCACGCTGGGCTTCTCGATCCTGACCCTGTCGAACTTCATGCCGACCATCTACTTCGGCCTGCTCACCGGCCTGGCCATGATCTTCGCCCTGGTGAGCAACCTCGCGCTGCTGCCCGTGCTGCTCGACAGGCTGCGGCCGTTCCGATCGGCCGGCGCGTAGCTCGCCTGCGCGCGCGCAATGCGCGGGTCGGCATTGCGCGCGTCGGCATTGCGCGCGTCGGCATTGCGCGCGTCGGCCTTCGGCCGAAACGCGCCTACGCCGAAACGCGCCTACGCCGAAACGCGCCTACGCCGAAACGCGCCTACGCCGAAACGCGCGAGTACGCCGAAGCGCGCCTACGCCGAAACGCGCGTACGGCGGTCCGTGGCGCGGGAACCGCATCGGGCAGGGTCGTGGTGTGGCGCGGGCGTTCCGTGGGTCCGGCTTCAGCCGGACGCGCACGGCGCCGAAACGCGCCCACGCCGAAACGCGCCTACGGGGCAACAGGGCGGTGCGCGGCGGTCCGGCACCCGTAGGCCGGCCTGCGCGCCAGCGCATGCCGGCGTGCGGCCGTACAGCCGCGGCCCCTCTCCCTGCGGGAGAGGGGTTGGGGTGAGGGAGCGCGCGCGAGCGCGCCATTGAAGCCACGCGCCCGCGCCCGCACAATCCTTAGCGATCCACTCGGAATTTGCGCCGGGCCAGCCGCCCGGCGCGGGGTACCCGCCATGACCGCCACCGAGACCGCGAGCGCCGCCCCGCTGGCGCTGGACAACACCTACGCGCGCCTGCCCGAGCAGTTCTACGAGCGCGTGGCGCCGACGCCGGTGCCGAAGCCCCGGCTGCTGCGCATCAACCGGCCGCTGGCGCAGCACCTCGGGCTGGACCCGGACGCGCTCGCCGCCGACGAGGGTGTCGAGATCCTCGCCGGCAACCGCGTCCCCGACGGCGCCGAGCCGCTCGCGATGGCCTACGCCGGCCACCAGTTCGGCAACTTCGTGCCGAGCCTCGGCGACGGCCGCGCGGTGCTGCTCGGCGAGATCGTCGACCGCGACGGCGTGCGCCGCGACGTCCAGCTCAAGGGCGCCGGCCTGACGCCGTTCTCGCGCATGGGCGACGGCCGCGCCGCGATCGGGCCGGTGGTGCGCGAGTACCTCGTCTCCGAGGGCATGGCCGGCCTCGGCATCCCGACCACGCGCGCGCTGGCGATGGTCGCCACCGGCCAGCCCGTCTACCGCGAGCGCGTCGAGCCCGGCGCCGTGCTCACGCGCGTGGCCGCGAGCCACGTGCGCGTCGGCACCTTCGAGTACTTCCACCGCCGCGGCGACCTGGACTCGGTGCGCGCGCTCGCCGACTACGTCATCGGGCGCCACTACCCCGACCTCGCCGCGGCCGAGCAGCCCTACCGCGCGCTGCTCGAGGCGGTGGCGCGGCGCCAGGGCGAGCTGGTCGCGCGCTGGCTGCTGGTCGGCTTCATCCACGGGGTGATGAACACCGACAACGCCTCGATCGCCGGCGAGACCATCGACTACGGCCCGTGCGCCTTCATGGACACGTATCACCCGGGCACGGTCTACAGCTCGATCGATCTGCAGGGCCGCTACGCCTACAACCAGCAGCCGCGCATCGCGCACTGGAACCTGGCGATGCTCGCCGAGTGCCTGCTGCCGCTGCTCGCCGAGGACGAGGAGACCGGGGTGGCCGAGGCGCGCGCGGCGCTCGACACCTACGCGCCCGCGTTCGAGTCGATCTACCACGCCGGCCTGCGCGCGAAGCTCGGCCTCGCCGAGGCGCGCGACGGCGACCTCGAGCTGGCCACCGGCCTGCTGCAGCGCATGGCCGAGCAGCGCGCCGACTTCACGCTCACCTTCCGGCGCCTGGCCGAGCTCGAGCGCGACGACACGGGCAACGACGCGCGCGTGCGCGAGCTCTTCGCCGACCCGGCCGCGTTCGACGCCTGGGCGGAATCCTGGCGCGAGCGCCTGGTCGCCGAGGGCAGCGACGACGCCACGCGCCGCGCCGCGATGCGCGCCGTGAACCCGGCCTACATCCCGCGCAACCACCGCGTCGAGGAGGCCATCGCGGCGGCGCGCGAGGAGGACCTGCAGCCGCTCGAGGACCTGCTCGCGGTGCTCGCGAGCCCGTACGAGGACCACCCGGGGCTACGAGCACCTGCAGCGGCCGCCGCAGCCGCACGAGGTGGTGCGCCAGACCTTCTGCGGGACCTGAGCGCCGGGCCCGGCGCGCGGGCTCAGCGCCCGTCGCCGGGCGACGCGTCGCGCTGCGCCCCCCCCTTGGCCGCGTACATGCGCGCGTCCGCGGCGGCGTAGAGGCCCTCGGCGTCGCCGGCATCGTCGGGGTAGACGGCGTGGCCGAGGCTGGCGCCGACCGGGATGCCCGGCGGCAGCTTGACCCAGACCGCGTCCAGCGCCTCGCCGATACGCGCCTTGGCGGCCTCGGCGGTGTCGGTGACCGCCACGCCCTCCAGCATCACCACGAACTCGTCGCCGCCCACCCGGGGCGATCGTGTCGGCGCCGCGCAGGCATCCCAGCAGGGCCTCGGCCACCTGGATCAGCACCCGGTCGCCGAAGCGATGGCCCAGCGAGTCGTTGACCGCCTTGAAGCGGTCGGGGTCGATGAAGATCAGCGCCACCTGGTCGTCGCCGTAGCGCTCCGCGCGCCGCAGCACCAGCTCGAGGCGGTCCCGGAACAGGCGCCGGTTGGGCAGCTCGGAGCGCATCGTGGTTGACGACGAACTCGAGCCGGTCGCGCCCCTCGCTGATGCGGTCGATGTCGACGAACAGGTCGACGTAGTAGTCGCGTCCCGAGGTCGCGTCGTGGATGGCGCTGATCATCAGCAGTGCCGGGAACGCCTCGCCGCTCTTCTTGCGGCGCCAGACCTCGCCCTGCCAGTGCCCCGTTCCGCCAGGGCGTCGAGCATCTCGTCGTAGTACGACTGCTCGTGCAGCTCGGAGCGCAGCACGCGCAGCGGCTGGCCGAGTACCTCGGTGCCCGTGTAACCGGTCAGGCGGGTGAATTCCTCGTTGACCCAGGCGAGGCGGAACTCGCTGGATACGTACAAGCGCGTACGTACAACCGCGAATTCCGCGCATGGGCACCTGCAGGGATACTTGTACTCGCCACAACGGCACAGATTTCGAGAGTTCAACTGGAGGTAATGACCATGTACAAGGGCAATCACAACAAGCTGCTTTCGCTGTCGCTCCTCGCCGGCCTGCTGGCAACGGGCGTCGTCTCTCAGGCCGCGGCCGCCGATGACGGTTTCCGGTTCGTCGGCAATGAGCGCGGCTGGGTCTACGATCCCGGCTACACGGGCGTGGACCGGGCATCGTCCTTCAACGACGACATCGACCCGGCCAACGACGGCTTCCGCTTCGTCGGCGGCGAGCGTGGCTGGGTCTACGACCCCGCTTACAAGGGTGACGATCGCATCGACTCGCTCAACGCGGACATCGACGAGGCCAGTGATGGTTTCCGCTTCGTCGGCGGTGAGCGCGGCTGGGTGTACGCCCCGCGTCGCGCGAGCTGAACCCATACGGCTGCGGCCGCTGCAACGCTGCGCAAAGAGGGGGCATTGCCCCCTCTTTTTTTGCGCGTGCGTGTGGCGTGGCCGCCAGCTGGCCGGCCTGGCCCGGGCATGGGCCCCTTGTCCGGTTCTCCGCAGGCATCGACATACCCGCCGGCCGACGACGACCCGTCACCCCTGGCGACACCCGTGACCACGAGCGCCGTTTGCACCAACGACGAATCCGTACGAGGAAGTGCGTACGTACAACCGCGAATTCAGCGAACGCCTCTCCGCCACCAGACTCGTAATTGCCAAACGGCGTACACCTGAACGGTAGAGGAGGCAATCGCCATGAACATCAACACGCGCAACAAGCTGCTCACGCTGTCACTCGTTGCCGGCGTGCTCGCAACGGGCATGGCAAGCCATGCCGCGCTCGCCGACCCGGACGGTGATCATTATCGTTTCGTCCGCGATGATCGTGGCTGGGTCTACGACCCGCTGCACCAGGGGGCGCACGACAACCCCGTGTTTGCCCCCGACATCGACCCGGCCAACGACGGCTTCCGCTTCGTCGGCGGCGAGCGTGGCTGGGTCTACGACCCCGCTTACAACGGTGGCGATCGCGTCGACTCGCTCAACGCGGACATCGACGAGGCCAATGATGGTTTCCGCTTCGTCGGCGGTGAGCGCGGCTGGGTGTATGCGCGCGACCACTCCGGGTGAGATCCATCCATGCCACGGCATTGCACGCGAAGAGGGGGCCGCGGCCCCCTCTTCGCGTTCATGCCTTCCGGGTCCCGAGGGACTCAGTAGCGGTCGTTGTTGTACACGTAGTCGCCGCCGGGCGCGTTCTGGTGGCAGGCGATGCAGCCCTTGTCGGCGCCCTTGGCGACCCGCCCGGCGAGCTTCATGCCCTTCGGGTTGGTGTGCAGCGTGCCGTCGGGCTTGTACTTGACCCAGAACCAGTTCGCGTTGTCCGGGTCATAGCCGGGCGCCCGGCGGAACATCACGGTCACCGCACCGAGGTACTGGCGGGGGTTGTTGGCGACCTTGCTCTCGCTGACGCCCTCGCCCCCGTAGTTGCGCTTCACGATCACCTCGCCGGTGTGGCCGTCCACCGTGAGCTCGCCCTCGAGCGTCTGCAGTATCGCGCCGTGCGGGTGCTGGCCCTCGTAGGGCACGGCCTGGTAGGCGCCCTCGCCCGCGAGGTTCGCGTCCTCGAGCGCCGCCCAGAGGTCCTGCGAGTACGCCACGCTGTCGGCGCCCCCGAACGGTTTCTGCGCAATCGCGCAGGCCCCGGCCAGGAGGCCGCCGAGCGTCACGCCTATCGTTGCCATTGTCCTGATCTTCATGATCCATCCTCCTCTTGCTTGCGATGGTCTTGCCCCTGCGAATCGCAGGGCTGCTGCCACCCGCACCGGACCCTGCACGGGTCCGGGCGGGCGCGCGGGGACCGGCGTCCCCGGATCACGGCGCGACCGGGTGCCACGCCAGGGCGTCGCGGTGTCGCGCGGGTACCAGCCAGGCGCCGCCGGCGCCCGGCACGGGGCTGCCCACCGGCGAGCCGGGCGGCGTGGTGACGCCGCCCGGCTCGCCGTCCGCCGTGTCGACGATCAGCACCTCGCCGTCGCGCGTCGTTACCCCGAGCTGGCCGCGCGCAGCGTGGCCGGGGCCGTCGGCAGCGGCGCCCAGGTCGCGTGTCCACAGCAGGGCGCCGTCGTGCGTGCGCCGGGCGCGCAGGCGCCCGTCGAGGCCCGGCAGGTAGGCGCGCCCGTCGGCGACCGCCGGCGTGGCGCTGGCGACGCCGTCGCGCACGCGCCACACGACCTCGCCGTCGGCATTCACCGTCAGCACCGTCCCGGCGAAGGTCGTCACCAGGGCCCCCGCCGGGGTCGCCGCCGGCCGGTAGACCAGCTCCTGGTCGAGCTCGAGACGCCAGCGCGTGCGCCCGCTCGCGCGATCGAGACCGCGCAGGATGCCCTCGCGCCCCCCGGTCACGAGGACCTCGCCGGCGACGGCGGGCGGATACGACCAGCCGGGGAAGCTGCGCCGCCAGCGCAGCGTGCCGCTCGCCAGGTCGATGGCCACCAGCGCGCCGTGCTCGTCGCTGGCGAAGGCGGTGTCGCCGGCGACGGTGGGGGGGAACACGAGGCCGTTGCCCGGGCGGTGCCAAAGGCGCTCGCCCGAGGTGGCGTCGAAGGCATACAGGCCCTGGCTGCTGGCGGCGAGGACGCGGCCGCCCGCGATGACCGGCTCCAGCGTTCGTACGCCCGCGAGCGCCTGCCAGGCGGGCGCACCCCCCGGCTCGTCGAAGCAGTGGATACCGCTGTCGGAGACGCAGACCACGCCGGCACCGGCCGCGGGGTTGGCGGGATATACGACGGTGCCGGCGTCGCCCGCGTCGGCGCCGATGGCCGTCGGGAGGGCGAGCAGGCAGAGCGCGAGCCGGGGCAGCGCCGCCGTGCGCCGCCGGATCAGCCCTTGCCGACCCATGCCTCGCACCAGCCGTGTGCGCCGACCCGGTGGTCGGGGAAGATGTTGCACGACGCCCAGGCGTCGCCCGGATCACCGCGGAAGTGCACGCAGTTGGCGCAGTTCGCGCCCTGCTCGCGCTTCGGGTTGGTGCTCGACTCGGCGTTCGGCGTGTAGTCGAGCCGCTGGGCCGTCTTCGAGCCAAGATCGAGCTTCGGCTTCGTCGCCGCGCGCGTCTCCCGCGGCGCGATCAGGCCGGCGAGCGGCACGGCAATCGCGCCGCCGAAGGCGATGCGGATGAATCGGCGGCGGTCGCGACGGGCCGGATGCGTGGACATCGACTCTTCCCCCAATGCTGTTCGCGCGGGCTGGCCGCTTCGCGGCCGTGTCTCGCCGTGCGGCAGCGCGCCGCACGCTTCACGGGGCCAGTGCGCGAGCGCGGCGGGAGTCGCTGAATTCGGGGTACTACGTACGTAAAACTACGTATGCCGGCGACGCCGGGGCGGCGCGACGCGGCAGCGGGGACGGGCGCTCTCGGGGGATATGGCTACGAGTCGTCGAGCCAGCCGCGATAGCTCGGTGCCGCGAGCACGCGGCGCGCCATCTCGGAGGCGTTGCGCGCGCCGAGCTTGTCGAGCACGCGCGCCCGGTGGACCTCGACCGTGCGCGTGCTCATGCCGAGCTCGTGGCCGATCACCTTGTTGAGCTTGCCGGCGAGGATGCACTCCATCACCTGGCGCTCGCGCGGGGTGAGCTTGCCCAGGCGCTGCTCGACCTCGGCGTGCGCCGCGTCGTGCTCGCGCCGCTCGCGGTCGCGCTCGATCGCCGTGGCGACGCGCTCGAGCAGGGCATCGTTGTCGAACGGCTTCTCCAGGAAGTCGAGCGCGCCCGCGTTGACCGCCTGCACCGCCATCGGGATGTCGCCGTGGCCGGTGATGAAGATGATCGGCATGCGGATGCCGCGCGTGTCGAGCTCACGCTGCAGCTCGAGGCCGTTCATGCCCGGCAGGCGCACGTCGAGGATCAGGCAGCCGCCGTCGTCGGGGGTGACCCGCTCGAGCAGCGCGTCCGGGTCGGCGAGCGGCAGCGACGGGTAACCGGCGGTGCTCACCAGCAGCGACGTCGCGTCGAGGACGTCGGGGTCGTCGTCGACGATGTAGACCCGCTCGCTCATGCCGCCGCCCGCTGGCGCGCCGCCGCCGGCAGGCGCACGCGGAACGCCGCGCCGCCGCCCTCGGCGTCGCCGGCCTCGACCGTGCCCTCGTGGGCCTCGACCAGCGAGCGCACGATCGCGAGCCCGAGCCCGGTGCCGCCCTCGCGGTGCGTGACCAGCGGCTCGAACAGCTGGTGGCGTTCCGCGTCGGGCAGCCCGGGGCCGCTGTCCTCGACCACGAGCTCGGCCCACTGGCCGTCCGCGCTCGGGCGGGTGGTCACCCGCACCCAGCCACGGCCCCCGGCCGTGGGGGACTCGCGCACCGCCTCGAGCGCGTTCTGCAGCAGGTTGACCACCACCTGGCGGATGGCCACGGGGTCGACCTCGACCGGCAGGTGCCGCTCGGCGCGCTGGCTGGTAAGGCCGATGCGCTGGCGGCGGTACTCGGGCACGGACAGCTCGATGGCCTCGCAGGCCAGCTCGTTGAGGTCCGCGCGCTCGCGCTCGCCGTCACCGGTGCGCAGGAACGTGCGCACCCGGCGCACGATGGCCGCGGCGCGCTCGTTGCCGCGCACCACGCGCTCGAGCGCGTCGCCGAGCTGGTCGCCGCAGTTGCCGTCGCGCAGCATGCGCTGGGCGGCGTGGGCGTAGCTGTTGACCGCCGACAGCGGCTGGTTGATCTCGTGCGCGATGCCGGCGGCCATCGAGCTCATGGCGTCGAGGCGCCCGGCACGCGCGAGCGTGCGCAGGTGCTGGCGCGCGCGCTCGTCGGCCGCGTCGCGCTCGGTGCGCGCGCTCGCCAGCATCAGCCCGGTCAGGCCCAGCATCGCCAGGTGGGCGTGCAGCGAGAGCACGTTCGCCATCATCCCGGCCTGCGAGAACGGGCCCTTGTCCAGGCCCGTGCAGGCGAGCGCCGTGGCGGCGATGGCCGCCACCGCGACGCCGGTGACCGCGGCCCCGAAACGCAGGGCCACGGCGAGCACCAGGGGGAACACGGCGTAGGACAGCGCCAGCGCCACCGGCGCCGACAGCCCGCCGGCGTAGACCTCCCAGACCCAGGCCGCGCCCAGCAGCACCCAGCCCGCCGCCTCGAGCTCGCGCCGTGCCGGCTCGCGCGGCACGCGCGCGGCGAGCAGCGGCGGGGCCAGCAGCACCAGGCCCATGGCGTCGGCGATCCAGCACAGGCCGAAGGTGTGCGGGAACTCGGGGGTGAGCCCGGCGACCAGCAGTGTGCCGCCGATCGCGCTCAGCACCGCGGTCAGCCCGCCGCCGACGGCGAGCAGCAGCAGCGCGTCGCGCACGCGCGCGAGTCGGGCGTCGAAGCGCAGGTGGCGCAGCACGACCGCGCTGGCGATGCCGGCGCCGCCGGTGAGGCCACCGAGCAGGATCGAGACCGGCACGCCCGTGCCGAGCGCGGCGTGCAGCCAGGCCGTGCCGGCCGCGACCCCGATCGCGGTGGGCCAGCCGCAGCGGTAGGTCAGCGCGAGGGCGACGCCGGCCGCCGGCCAGATCAGCGGCACCGGCGGCTGCGGCGCCTGGAACTGCAGCGCCCACAACCCGACGACCACGATCAGCCCGAAGGCCACCAGCGGGCCCGCGACGAGCGGCATCGCCGGGTGCCACCCGTGCCCCGGCTGCTCGACGGTGGTCACGGCCATGCTCGTGTCTCCCTCACGCGCGCGCTGCACGACGTGTCATTGGATCGGTGTATCGGTACAGGGTTCCCGATCCGCGTGCGCCGCACCATACGGGTTACTGCGTACGTACAACACCGAATCCCGCGGCCACGCGGGACTGCGCACACTGCGCAGCGTGCCCAGACGGCGCAGACCCATTCCCACGACGAGCAAGACGGAGGTAGATCGACATGAACGTACACACGCACGTGCGCGGCGGCATCGGCAGCACGCAGGGTATCGGCGCGCTCGCCGGCCACGCCCACTGGCTGCTGCGCGCCGGCCTGGCCTCGGTGTTCCTGTTCCACGGCCTGCAGAAGTTCCTGGTCATGGGCATCGGCGGCTTCGCCGGCATGATGGGCCTGCCGGTCGCGATCGCCGCGCTGGTCGCGCTGGCCGAGGTCCTCGCCGGTGCCGGCATCCTCGCCGGCGCGACCGTGCGTGGCCCCCTCGGCGACCTGGTCACGCGCCTGTCCGGCCTCGCGATCGCGCCGGTGATGCTCGGCGCCATCGCCATGGTCCACTGGGGCCAGTGGAGCTTCGCCGCGAGCGACAGCCACCCCATGGGCGGCATGGAGTTCCAGGTGGTGCTGCTGTTGCTCGGGCTCTACTTCGTGGCGCGCGGCAACGACGCCTGAGCCCGGCTGGCGTCCGTGCCATCCCCCGGGGCGCGCCACCCGCGCGCCCCGTTTCTCGTGCTCGACGGCCGGGCGCCAGCGCGCCGAGGTGGAGCCCGGCTTCCGGAATCCGTAGGCTCGGGCCCCGCAAGACTTGCCGGCGCCGGGCCACCCACGGGACGCGGCGCCGCCAACCAGCCAGGGAGGACGAACCGATGCCACGCCCGACCCGAAGCACCACGCTCGCCATCGCCCTGCTCGCCACCGCGGCCGCCGGCCCGGCCGTCGCCGCGGACCTCGCCGACGCCCCAGCGCTGGACTCGCTCGGGTCCGGCCAGTTCTCGCTCGTCGTCAGCGGCGACGTCGAGGCCAGTGGCCGGGGGCTGTCGGTCGAGCCCGGCGACGTGAAGATCGACGACGACGAGGTGCTCAACGGCGAGGTCACCGAGAAGGCGGCCTACACGCTCGAGCCGATGTCGCGCGACGCCGCCCGCCCGCAGGGCCCGTACGTCGTCCAGATGATGCTCGGCGGCGAGCGCGTCGCGCTCGCGGGCGCCGACGTCGCCGGCGTGCTGGTGAGCCTCCACCTGCTCGGCGAGGTCGAGGCCGGCACCCATTCGATCGACGAGGCCTTCTTCGACATCGGCCCGGGCGCGGCGCCGGTCTCGGTCATGGTCGCGGCCGCCTCGGGCGACCGCGAGGTCCGCATGATGTTCAGCCAGGATGCGGCGGGCACGCTCGAGCTCACGCGCTTCGACCCCGACGGCGCCAGCGGCCGCTTCGCCTTCGAGATGCGCGACCACACCGACTCCTACGGCGTCACCGCCGTCGGCGCGTTCAAGGACATCCCCTACGCCGCGCTGCCCGAGGACGACTGACGCCGAGCACCCGCCGGCGTCGGACCGGCGCTGCGCGCCGGCCCGAAACCGGCCTACGGCCGGGCGATGCGGGTTGGGATATGGGTAGGCCGGCTTCGGCCGCCAGGCCGACGCCGGCACGCCGCCGCCAGGCGGCCGGCCCAGCGCCCGCCGGCGTCGGACCGGCGCTGCGCGCCGGCCCGAAACCGGCCTACGGCGAGGCGATGCGGGTCGGGATACGCGTAGGCCGGTTTCGACCCGGCGCTCGCGCCGGGTCGACGCCGGCACGCCGCCGCCAGGCGGCCGCGCGCCTACCCGATCGACTCGGCTCGGTAGCGGTACACCACCAGGTCCGCCGGGAACGCATCCGGCGCCAGCCCCGCCTTGCGCTTGAGCGTCTGCCAGAACGTCACCGCGTCCGGGATCTGCTCCCACACGGCCGGCAGGAAGGTGCCGCGGTGCTCGCCGGCCTCGATGAGCACACCGTCGACGCCCGGCTCGAGGCGCGCGAGCAGGTCGCGCTCGTCGGCGAAGGCCAGTGGCTCGGGCGGCGTCAGCACCGACAGCCTGCACGCCAGGCCCGGGCGCTCGACCGGCGTCAGCGGCGCGAAGCGCGGGTCGCGGAAGGCCGCCGCAAACGCGTTCGCGCTCACGTCCTCGGCCAGCGGCCGCTGCGCCTCGATGCTGCCGATGCAGCCGCGCAGGCCGCCGTCGGCGTCGAGCAGGGTGACGAAGGCCGCGCGCGTCTCGCGCAGGGCCGGCGGGTGATCCGCGACCTCGAGCACGGGCGGTGCCCCGTGCACCAGGCCGTGGTCGATCGCCGCGTGCGCGATCGCGACCAGGTCGTCGGCGTGCGCCTGCAGCGGCGAGGGCTCGCCCGGGTTGGCGTCGAGCGCCGTCATGCGACCGCCTCGCGCAGCTCGAAGGCGCCGTAGCCGACCACCGACGCGCGCGGCGCGCCGGCGTCGCCGGAGTTCCTGAGCTCGAGCGTGCGCACCGCCGCCCCGCGGCGCTCGGCGTTGCGCAGCAGCCCCGCGATCGGCAGGAAGCCGCAGGCGTTGTCGGGCTTGAGCGCGTCGGCCTGCAACGCCTCGACCGCCTTCGCCGTGGCCGCGTCGAGATCGCGCGCGGTCATGTCGTCGTAGAAGTGCGACAGGTCCGAGCTGATCGCGATCGCCGTCTCCGGCCCGCCCCACAGCGCGCCCAGGACCGCGCCGACCTCGTCGGGCGTGGCGTCGCCGACGACCAGCGGCACCACGGTGACGTCGCCGAGCACGCGCTGGATGAACGGCAGCTGGGTCTCGAGGCTGTGCTCGCGCGCGTGCGCCGGGTCATGGACCTCGACCCCGGGCTGCGCCAGCGCCGTGTCCATGCCCTCGCGGTCGACGGCCACGTCGCCCAGCGGCGTGGCGAAGCGCCCGGCGCTCGCCGCCGCCAGCCCGCGCACCGGCACGAAGTGCGACGGCCCGAGCACGACCACGCGCGTGATCGTGCCGCGCCCGGGCGCGAGCCGCCGGTAGGCGGTCGCCGCCACCGACCCGGAGAACATGAACCCGGCGTGCGGCGCGATCACCGCCTTCGGGGCTGTGTCCTCGGGTACCCCCGCCGCGCCCAGCAGGTCATCGACCAGCTCGCGCAGCCGGGCCTCCTGCTCGGGGTAGAACTGCCCGGCCACCGCCGGGTGTCGCACGGAATCGCCCATCGCGGTCACCTCTCGTCCGTCATGCCTGATCAATAGGGCCATCACGGCGCATTTTCGACCCCGCCGCGCAACGGCAACCGTAGGCCGGCCTCGCCCGGCCGCGCCGCGGCCCACGGGCTGCCCCGACCGGACCGGCCGGGCGATGCCGGCATCGCGGGCGGGCGATTCCCCAACCCCCTGAATCGCGGCCCGTTGCACCGGCCCGCGGACCGTGAATCCTTGAAATCCGCCCTGCCTCCCCCATCCTCACCGGAGAACCTAGCAGACACCCGGGCCCCGGCGGCCCCGATACCCGTGACCCGCGAGACCCTCGAAGGCATCCCCACGAAGTACTGGCACCGGCTCGACGACGGCCGCATCCAGTGCGACATGTGCCCGCGCTTCTGCAAGCTCAAGGAGGGCCAGCGCGGCCTGTGCTTCGTGCGCGGGCGCCAGGACGACCAGGTCGTGCTCACCACCTACGGGCGCTCCTCGGGCTTCTGCGTCGACCCGATCGAGAAGAAGCCGCTCAACCACTTCCTGCCGGGCAGCTCGGTGCTGTCGTTCGGCACCGCCGGCTGCAACCTGGCCTGCAAGTTCTGCCAGAACTGGGACATGTCGAAGTCGCGCCAGATGGACACCCTGGCCGACAGCGCCTCGCCGGAGCAGATCGCCGAGGCCGCCGAGCGCCTGGGCTGCCGCAGCATCGCGTTCACCTACAACGACCCGGTGATCTTCCACGAGTACGCCATCGACATCGCCGACGCCTGCCACGAGCGCGGCATCAAGGCCGTGGCCGTCTCGGCCGGCTACGTCTGCCCGCAGCCGCGCGAGGCGTTCTACGCACACATGGACGCGGCCAACATCGACTTGAAGGCGTTCACCGAGCGCTTCTACAGGAAGCTCACCGGCTCGTCGCTCGGCCCCGTGCTCGACACCATCCGCTACCTGCGCTTCGAGACGAACGTCTGGTTCGAGCTCACCACGCTGCTGATCCCGGGCGAGAACGACAGCGACGCCGAGATCACCGAGCTCGTCGACTGGGTGCGCGAGCGAGCTCGGCCGTGGACGTGCCGCTGCACTTCACGGCCTTCCACCCCGACTTCAAGATGATGGACTACCCGCGCACGCCGCCCGAGACGCTCGCGCGCGCGCGCAGGATCGCCCTCGACGGCGGCATCCGCTACGCCTACACCGGCAACACCTTCGACAAGAAGGGCCAGAGCACGTACTGCCACGAGTGCGGCGAGCGCCTCATCGGCCGCGACTGGTACGAGCTCTCCGACTGGCGCATGGACGACAGCGGCCACTGCCTGAAGTGCGGCACCGCCTGCGCCGGCGTCTTCGAAAAGCGCCCCGAGCTCGCCTGGGGCCGCCGCCGCCAGCCCATCTGGATGGCCACCGAGTCCTGATCCCGAACCCGTCGGGCGCAACCGGGCTGTAGGCGCGTTTTACCGATGGCAACGCGCGCATCGGGCGTTCGGTGCGCGACGCGCGCGTGCGCCTGCGGCGCAAACGCGCCTACATCGCCTTCGGTCTCCCGCGGCTCCGCCGTCGGCGCGCTTGTGCGAAGGACACGCGCGCATCGAGCCTGCCGCCGAGGTCTCGACTTCTGTGGGTCCGGCGTAGGCGCGCTTGTCCGAAGGACACGCGCGCATCGAGCCTGCCGCCGAGCTCATCAACTCAGCATCGCGACCCGCAGACCACCCCGCGTGCGTCGTAATAACATCGGTTATACTACGGGCACCACGGCCACAACCGGACCCACGACCATGACCCGCAAGCTCAAGCTCACCGCCATCGGCAACTCCACCGGCGTCGTCCTGCCCAGGGAGATCCTCGACCGCCTCCGCGTCGGGCGCGGCAACGAGCTCACGGTCGTCGAGACCCCGGACGGCGTCTTCCTCACCCCCTACGATGCCGAGCTCGCGGCCCAGCTCGACGCGGCCGAGCAGGTCATGCGCGAGGACCGCGACCTGCTGCGGAAGCTCGCCGAGTGACCATTCGCGAGCCCCGCTGGATCGAGGCCCGGCTGGTCGACGCCGTCCACCGCCGCCAGCTCGCCGAGCACGGCGGCTCGATCGGGGTGCGCGACCGCGGCGCCCTGGCCACCGCGCTCGCGCGCCCGCGCCAGCGCTTCGCCCACGGCGGTGAGGACGTCGACCTGCCGGCCCTAGCCGCGGCCTACGCCTGCGGGGTCATGCGTAATCAGCCGTTCGTCGACGGCAACAGGCGCACCGCCTACGTCCTGTGCCGCACGTTCCTCCGGATCAACGACTGGGACCTGGTGGGCCCGCTGGCCGAGCGTTATGCGCAGTTCCTGGGCCTGGCCGCGGGCGATGTCGGCGAGGACGAGCTGGCCGACTGGATCCGGGCACACGCGCGGCCCGACGCGATCCACGAGCCGGCGGGCGAGTACGGCTGACGGCGCGCGACGCGACGAGGCCCTGCGGCAATTCCCGGCCTGCTGTGCCATCCTGATGCACAGAGCCTTGGCGAGCGGCCACCGGGCCGATAGCCCCGGCCGCGAGCCGATGGGAGCCAACAGACCATGACCACCGAAGACCAGCCCGACGACAAGCGCCGCCGGCGCATGCACGCCATCGGCCGCACCGTCGGCAAGCAGTTCCGCAAGGGCGGCCCCGGCCGCGAGGCCGCCAAGCGCGTCGGCGGCACCGCCGCCCGCCGCGGCCTCTGGCGCCTCATCCGCCGCTTCTGACCCGGCAACGCCGAGCGCCCAGGGAACGCCGAGCGCCCTGGGAACGCCGAGCTCCAGCTCGGCATGAACGAATCACCCGCCAGGCTGGAGCCTGGCGATCCCGGCCGGGGACACGGATTCGCCCCCGGCAACGCCGAGCTCCGGCTCGGCACCACGACAAGGAGTCGTCATCATGCGCAAGGAATCGCGCCCGACCCCCGGGAACGCCGAGCGCCCCGGGAACGCCGAGCTCCAGCTCGGCATGCACGGCCACACCGGTCGACCGCACGCAGGCTGGCACAGCCGCGGCTATCTGCCCCACCTCGACGCACCCGGCGTTGTGCAGTCCGTCACCTTCCGGCTCGCCGACTCACTGCCGCGGCAGGTCGTCCGCCGGCTCGACCACGAGCTCCGCGCGCAGCCGGCGTCCACGGCCAACAGGCTGCGCCGCGAGCGCGTCGACGCATGGCTCGACGCCGGCCTGGGCTGCTGCGCGCTCGCGCATCCGCGCGTCGCTGCGCTCGTGCAGGACGCGCTGCTGCGGTTTGACGGCGAGCGCTACCGGCTGTGCGCCTGGTGCATCATGCCCAACCATGTGCACGTGCTCGTCGAGCCCCACAGGGCACTGGCGCGCATCGTCCAGTCCTGGAAGTCGTACACGGGCCGCTGGGCGCTCGTGCACGAGGCCGATCCGGACCTCCGTGTTGCGGGCGGGCGGTTGTGGATGCGCGACTACTGGGACCGCTACATCCGCGACGAGCGGCACTACCGGGCGGTGGTCGCGTACATCCACGCGAATCCGGTGAAAGCGGGCCTCTGCGCGGCGCCCGCCGACTGGCCCTGGTCGAGCGCGCGGCTCATGGCCGGCGACGGGCCGTAGTCGGCGCTTGCCGAGCTGGAGCTCGGCGCTCCCAGGGGGCCGTGCTGCCGGGCTGGGAGCGCCAGGCGCCAGCCTGGCAGGCGCGCCACCTGTGCCGAGCTGGAGCTCGGCGTTCCCGGGGGGCCGTGCTGCCGGGCTGGGACCGCCAGGCTCCAGCCTGGCAGGCGGGCCACCTGTGCCGAGCTGGAGCTCGGCGTTCCCCGGGGGGCCGTGCTGCCGGGCTGGGACCGCCAGGCTCCAGCCTGGCAGGCGCGCCACCTGTGCCGAGCTGGAGCTCGGCGTTCCCGGGGGGCCGTGCTGCCGGGCTGGAGCGCCAGGCTCCAGCCTGGCAGGCGGGCCACCTGTGCCGAGCTGGAGCTCGGCGTTCCCGGGTGGGGCCGTGCTGCCGGGCTGGGAGCGCCAGGCGCCAGCCTGGCAGGCGCGCCACCTGTGCCGAGCTGGAGCTCGGCGTTCCCGGGGGGCCGTGCTGCCGGGCTGGGATCGCCAGGCGCCAGCCTGGCAGGCGGGCCAGCTGTGCCGAGCTGGAGCTCGGCGTTCCCGGGCGGGGCCGTGCTGCCGGGCTGGGAGCGCCAGGCGCCAGGCCTGGCAGGCGCGCCACCTGCTGCCGAGCTGGAGCTCGGCGTTCCCGGGGGCCGTGCTGCCGGGCTGGGAGCGCCAGGCGCCAGCCTGGCAGGCGCGCCACCTGTGCCGAGCTGGAGCTCGGCGTTCCCGGGTGGGGCCGTGCTGCCGGGCTGGGATCGCCAGGCGCCAGCCTGGCAGGCGCGCCACCTGTGCCGGGCTGGAGCTCGGCGTTCCCGGCGCCACGGCGGTCACTCGGCGGCCGCCACCTGCCCCACGATGCACGCGACCACGCGCTCCGACGGCGGCGCCTGCACCGGCAGCGAGGCCTCGCCGAAACGCTCGATCACGGCGTCGCCGAGCGGCTCCTCGCGCGCGATGACCTCCGCGCGGATGTCGCGCAGCAGCAGCGGGCGGCGCCGGCGCGCGACCTGCAGCTGCTCGTACCACACCGGGCGCACCAGCTCGAGCCAGCGGCTGGCGATCTCCTCCCAGTCGGGGATCGGCCCGCCGACCGGCAGCTCGAGCAGGCGCCGGATCGCGCGGTAGGCGTCGAGGCGGCGGCGGTCGCGGCGCCCGAGGCCGCCTTGATCCACGCATCGAGCACGGCCTTCATCTCCTCGAGCGCGCGGTGCATGCGCCGCGGCAGCAGCTCGTGCTCGGCCGCCGCCAGGCGCGCGCTCCAGCGCTCGAGCGCGGCCGCGGCGGTGTCGTCGAGCGGGCGCGCGGTCTCGGCCTCGGCGAGGCGCGCGCGCAGCTCGGCGCACACGGTCGCCAGGTCCGCCGTCGGCGCGCGCCGGTCGGCGGCCAGCAGGATCCAGCGCGGCGCGTGCTCCGCGCCGCCGCCGAGGCAGAAAAACGCCCGACTCCCGCGGCGCGGCGACGACGCTGACCAGCGCGCGCGTGCTGCCGGCGTCGGCGCGCGCCTCGGCGTAGTGCGCCGCGTCGACGAGCGCGTCGTCGCCCGCGGTCAGCGCGCGCACGGGCGCGAAGGCGTCGTCGATGCCGTCCCAGCGCTCGCCGCGCCCGGACTCGTACTCGGCGATGACGTCGTCGGTGTCGACGCGCTGCTCCGCGCCGGCGTAGAGCGCGTCGGGCAGCGGGAAGTTCGAGCCGAGCAGCGACTCGACCGCGTCGTAGCGCTCGACCAGGCGGTCGTCCGGAGGTCAGCCCGAACTCGGGCGCGTCGCGCGGCCACCAGATCTCGATCGCCTCGTGGCGGCTGTCCATGCGGTCGACGCGCCCGGCGCGCTGCTCGGCTATGCGCACGACGCTGGGCAGGTCGAGGTGCACCAGCGCCGAGGCGCGCTGCAGGTTCACCGCCTCGGCCATGCTGTCGGAGCACAGCGCGATGCCGCGGGCCTCGCCGCCGGCCCCGGGCGCGAACGCGCGCACGACCTCGGCGCGCCCGGCGCGCCCGCGCGGGTCGCCGGTGGCGAGCTCGGTCGGCGGCGCGTCGCCGCGCGCGGCGATCATCCGGCGCAGCAGCGCGAGCGTGATCGGGCGGCGGTCGAAGGCGAGCATCAGCGGGTGGCGCCGGGCCAGCGCGACCAGGCAGTCGGCCTTGGCCTGCTCGCGCGCCGGGCTCATCGCGCGCACGCGCTCGAGGATGGCGGCGTAGGTCTCGCGGTCGCGCGCGCAGGCGGCGGCATGGCGCGTCGGCGTCGGCGAGCCAGTCGGGCAGCGCGATGCCGAGGCGGTTCGCGGGTGGCTGGCCGCCGATGCGCTCGAGCCGGCCGAGGATGTCGCCGGTGCCGACGCCGCGCGCGAAGCCCTCGAGGCCGAACTCGCCGGCGGCCGCGGCCGTGCCCACCAGGTGGTCGACCAGCGCCGCGCGCGACGAGCGCAGCGCCGCCATCACGGCGTAGCGCGCCAGGCGCTGCGCCCCGAGCAGGCGCCGCTCGAGGTACTGCTGCGGCGTCCAGCCGCGTTTCTCCAGCGAGCCGGGGAGCTCGAGCGGGCGCCGGAAGTGGTGCACCGCGGCGAGCCGCCCGGCGAGCTCGCGGATCTCGCGCGCGAGCCGCCGGTCGTCGCCGGGCTCGTCGAGCGCGTAGACGTGCGAGTCGTGGCGCGGGAAGCCGTGGCGGCCGCCGTCCGGGGTCGCGTAGGCCTCGGGCTGCTCGGCGACGATCGCGTTGATCATGCGCTTGGTGCGCCGCACCGTGAACTGCTGGATCTCCGCGCGCAGCTCGGCGACCTCCTCCCCGGTCAGGCCGCGGTCGATGCGCCCGCGGCCGAGCAGGCGCTCGAACGCGGCCACGGTGCGTTCCGACAGATTGTCGGCGCCGAGCAGGTCGGCGGTGCGCAGCAGGTCCTGGGTGCTGCGGTTGATCGGCGTCGCGGTGAACAGCACCACGTGGTCGGCGAGGTTGCGCAGCAGGTGCGCGGTGCGGTTCGAGGCGAGGTTGAGGAAGTTGTGCGACTCGTCGACGCACAGCAGCTGCGTGCGCCGCAGCGCCTCGACCGTGCGCTCGTGCTCGCGCGCCGTGGGGTGGCTGAGCATCGAGTGGGCGTGCACGTCGAGGTGGGCGCCGGTGCGGATGCTCTCGTCGAGCCAGGTCTCGCGCACCGCCGCCGGGCAGACCATCGACGAGCGCCCGGGCCCGCCGCGCTGGCGCCGCGCCATGCGGTCCTGGATCGCGCGCACCAGCCAGCTCCCGAGCCGCGTCTTGCCCGAGCCGGTGGCGTCGGCGACCAGCACGCTGCCCTGGCGGTCGAGGATGTAGAGCGCCTGCGCGATGCCCTGGCGCTGGTGCGGCCACAGCCCGGTGCCGGGCAGGGCCTGGCCCTGGAGGAAGCCGCGCGCCCAGTCGCCCTCGAGCAGCTCCGCGCAGGCGCGCGCGAGCGCCTCGCGCCAGTCGACCGCGCGCAGCAGGCGCTCGGCGAGCGCGATCAGCTCGGCGGTGTAGTCGGTGCCGAGCGCCCAGTAGTTCTCGGCGACGTCGACCAGCTCGCCGTGGCGCTTGCGCTCGCGCGCCGCGGTGAAGCGCGCGTTGGCCTCGTGCTGGAACGACAGCCCGCTGCGGCTGAAGTTGCTCGAGCCGATCGTCGCCGCGCCGCCGCCGACGTAGATCTTGGCGTGCACGCGCCGGCCGTCGCGCTGCTCGAGGTAGCGCGCCTCGATGCGCCCGGCGCGCAGCGCCTCGATGAACGCGATCACCCGCGCCGAGAGGCGCAGCGACACCCCGCGCGCGAGCCAGTAGGCGCGCACCTCGGCCGGGAAGTCCGGCCTGCGCGCGCGCGCCGATACCCGCTCGGACACCGACGGCTCCGTGCCCAGCAGCAGCCGCACCGGCCCGCTCGTGTCGAGCCCGGGCAGGTGCTCGATCAGGTAGTCGAGCGCGGTGTAGGCGGTGACCACGAGCGGCGACTCGGCCGCGGCCAGGTCGGCCAGCACGACCCGGCCCACCGAGCCGCCGTCGACGTTGAGCGGGAAGCGCGTGGCGTCCGGCCACGGCCGCGGCACGGACGCGCCGCGCGCCGCCGCCGGCTGCTCGAAGAGATCGGGGGTGGCGGGCGGGGTCGCCTCGTCGCCGTCGTTGGTCGCCATAGCTCGCGGGCGCGCCGGCCGGGCCCGACAGCATAAACCGTGGAATCGCTCGTGCCGAGCTGGAGCTCGGCGATTCCGGGGGGCCCTGGGAGCGCCAGCCTCCAGCCTGGCAAGAGACCCGCTGACGTCGGCACCATCGGCACCGCTGCCCACGGCGTTGGCACGCCGCGCCCGGCGTGCCGCACCCGGAAGGCCGCAAGGCCCGAGCTGGAGCTCGGCGATCCCGGGGGTTCCCTGGGACCGCCAGGCTCCAGCCTGGCAAGAAACTCGCTGCCCGCGGCGTTGGTACGCCGCGCCCGCGTGCCGCACCCGAAGGCCCCAAGGCCGACCTGGAGCTCGGCGATCCCGGGGGGGCCCCGGGACTGCCAAGCTCCAGCTTGGCAGCAAAACACCGCTCGACGTGAGCGCGCACACGGCCCCAGAGGCCAGTTGGCGGCCCGTGCCCGGACCTCGGGCACGCCTGTGCTCCCACGAGTGTCGTCACGCCGCGTCGAGGGGCTCGATCCGCTCCACCTCGTCGCGGATCGCCTGCTCCGCGTCCCACAGGTCGACCGCGCGCTGCGCGTTCAGCCAGAACTCCGGCGTGTTGCCGAACAGCCGCGCCAGCCGCAGCGCCATCTCCGGCGTGAGTGCCCGGCGTCCCCGCAGGAGCTCGTTGATGGACTGGCGCGTCACGCCAACCGCCTCGGCGAGGCCCGCGACCGTGAGCCCGTAGTCGGCCATGAAGTCCTCGCGCAGCATCTCGCCCGGGTGGGTCGGCCGCCGCCGCATGCGCCTTGTGTTGGGGATGCTCATGTCGTGCGCCGTGTGTCGGCTGGGTTTTGAAGGAGGACAGGATCGCGCCTGCCTGTCTATCGTCGGTATACGTTCCACTCCGGAAAGCGCTCACCGAGCCGCCGGTCGAACGTTGCCACACGCGTGCCCTCGCGCTGCGCGAGCGCGACGAACAGCGTGTCGTACACGGAATGGTCGTGCTCGATTGCAGCGCGACCACCACCGCCACAGGTCCTCGCAGGACACAACCCGATGGGTCAGGGCCTCGGCGTCCTCCATGAGCGTGGCCGCCACAGCTGGCTCGAGGCGACGCCGGCGGACCCACTGCCGCACACGTTGCCGAGCTCGGCCCAGAGGGAGTCCGGCACAAGCACCGGCTCGCCGGCGGCGAACGTGCGAGCTGCCGCGTCGCGGTACTCGGTTACTCCGAGGAGCGCGTAGGCGTAGACCATCGTGTCGACGACCACCGTCAGGGAACAGCCAGTACGCCACTGCGCGATCTCGTCGGCCTCGGTCGTTGGCAGCTCGGGCCAGCGCTGGCGCATGCGCTCGAGCACGGCCGCATTCGCCGCAGTAGCGGCGGGCCAGGACCTGCCGTACCTCCTGCTCCATCGACTGGCCGTGCGTTCGGGCCGCCTCCTTGATGTGTGCCACCACCTCGTCGGCAGTATCCGGATCGTGAGCGTTGCCGTCGCATTTCTACCCCAGTCAGTTGTATTGCTAGCAGCCATGCTGGCGCGCGCCGGCGTAGCCGGGTCAGGCGCAGCGAAATCCCGGTCCAGCCCGATCCGCTTGGCGCACTGCGCGACTGGAGGGTCCCTTCGCCCTCAGGAACCGACGGATGAGGGGCGCCAGGTCCGACACGAAACCCTGCGACCACCGGAAAGACCTCGTGGAAAAGAGCCCCCTTCGTCTCATCAAGCGCTCGAGTGGGGTCCTCGCAGTCGATGAAGATCACCGGCTTCCCGCGTCGTGTGCGCGGCATCCACGTCCTCGACAAGTAGCGCCGTGGCTCGGCCCGCACGATATCGTCTACGTGAGCATGACCAACGCGGAAGGCGACGGCGTCCGCCAGCGGCTCAGGGCCCAGTCCAGGAACAAGGTCGGGCTGTGGACCCACTACTCCCTGTTCGAGGTCTGGCCAACGTCCGCGACGACGAGTTGTGGCGCTTGAGGGGCTGTTCCGGCACATACCGGCACGACTCGCGCGCCTATGCGCTCAACGTGGCGCGGGGGTTCAGCGGCGTCGACTCGTGCGCAACGATGGCGTCGAGGCATGAGGCACCACGGCTTAGCGCTCCCGGACGGTACCGTGCTGCCTCGCCCCCGGTCGCCCGCGCTGCCTGCACCGCGCCCAGCCCTCGCATGTGGCGCCGAATCGCAGCGCGGCCGGCGGCGCCCAGGATCACGCCGCCGACGCGCGCAACGGTGCGGATGCCGGGACCGCTCGGGTACCGTGTACCGAGATGGACGTCATCTCGCTCAGTGGAGCTCGACGTTGCGTAGAATGATCTTGCGGCGAGGACGGCCTCCGGCTATGGTCATGTGACGGGCGATTTGTCCCGCTGCGGTTGCGCGGTCTATCGAGGCGCCTCTCAGGGGTTCATCACCCGCCGGATATCCGCACGCCGGCGCGTGCCGCCGCGGGCGCCGACCAGCCATCGACCGGGGGGCGAATCGAGCATGGCAACGAGTTCCGCAAGGCCTGGTTCCGCAGTCGCAGGTCAGCGGAAGAGGACGCGCTGCTCGAAGAAGCGCAGCGGGTCTTTCCGGGCGGCGTCATGGGCAACTTGGTGCTGGCGGCCGAGCATCGATTCGTGCCCGTACGCGGCGGCCGGCAGGATCAGCGACGAAGCGGCAACGTCTGGATGGATTACCGCTGCGGTACGGGGTCCCTGATCCTCGGTAGCGGCACCCGCGATCATCGAGCAGTCCAGCAGCTCGAGCAGGCGACCCCGTTCGCGCAGCTGGTCAACGAGCCGGCGATCCGGCTCGCGGCGAAGGTCATCGACGTCGTGCCCAGCGCCGAGCCGCGCTGCGCTTCGCGAACAGCGGCGGCGAGGCGTTCTTCGCCATGCGGCTTGCCCGGGCGCACACGGGCAAGGACGGAATTAAAGTTTGAGGGCGCCTACCATGGCGGGCCCCGCGACTACATGGCCAACATGATCCGATGGGTACGCTGGCTCGCCGTGGGCAACCCGGCCATGGTCGGTATTCCCGAATCCGCCAGGGGCGACTACGTGGCCGCGCCGTTCAACGACCTCGAGGCGACGACCGAAATTCTTGAGCGGCACGTCGATGAGCTTGCCGGCGTCATTGTCGAGCCGATCCTCGGATTCGTGCCCGCCGCGCGAGGGTTTTCTCCAGGGTCTGCGCGAGCTGACCCGTGGCGTGAGGTGCCGCTGATATTCGACGAGTGCGTAACCGGCTTCTGGACGGCCTACGGCGGCGCCCAAGAGTTCTCGGCATCGCCGACATCACCGCGCTCGGCAAGGCGTTCGGCGGCTTCCCGCTCGCCGCGGTCTGCGGGCGCAGGAAATGGTGGACCAGCTCGACCAGGTCGACCCGGCCCAGACTGTCACGTTCCTCAACGCCTCGCTCTACGGCCACCCCGTCAGCGCGGCCGCGTCGCTGGCGATGATGTCGGAGCTCGAGAAGCCGGGCACGTACGACACGCTGTTCGAGAAGGGCCGGACCCTGCGCACGGGATCGCCGAGCTGCTGGAAAAGCATGGCCACGTTCCCGCCCAGGTGATGGGTACTGGGCCCACCTGGCTGATCGTCTTCACCGACCAGGACGTGCACGACTACCGCTCCCACATGGCCGAGGACACATCGCTCAAGCGGCGCTTCTTCAACGGCCTCTACCGCCGCAGCATCCACATCATCGGGCGCGGCTCATGCACTCGCCCACACGGATGAGGATCTTGAGTGCCGCGCTGGCGATTTCGCCATCGACGGCGCCCTCGCCCGACCTGTAGCGACGCGCCGGCCCGACCGCAACCACGACGACGAACGCGACGGACGAAGGACAGACATGACCAACGTGGACATCGGCGACAACTGGGAGGAGCTCGTCTCCGACCCGAACCTCGCGCACATGGGGCACAACTGCAACTACCTGCTCAGCTACGAGCCGCGCATCAAGCAGGCGATGATCGACGCGATTCACGCCGAGGAATACCGAAACTACGCGCCGCCCTTCGGCTACAACCGGCTGCGCGAGCAGATCCGCACGGACCTGGGCTGCCCCAACACCGGGTCAGTGGTGGCGCAGGGCGGCACCGACGCGATCTACCAGATGATGTCGACCTCCTGGAGTTGGGCGACGAGGTGGATCGTGCCCGAATCCTGGCTGGCCGCACGTCCCAATCGTTGCCGACTGGCTCGGCGCCAGCTGCATCGAGATCTTCGGTCTACAACACCAGCGTGCGGCTACAAGCTCACCCCCGAGCGTGTCCGCGAGCATGTCTCGACGCGACCCGGATGCTGGCCGTGGTTGACCCGTTCAATCCCCTCGGCTGGCGAAGACCTACGGCGACGATCAAGGCCTTGTGCGAAGTCGCCGCCGAGCGCGGGCTCTACCTGCTGCACGACTGCACCTATCGCGATTTCGCCGAAGGCGAGAACTACCCGGCGATCCGCTGTTACCGGCGTGCGCTGTCGTCACGATGAGCATCTCGAAGAGCTGCGCCTTCGCGGGCCTGCGCGTCGGCGCTGTGGCAGCCGGGCCTGTTCGACGAGCTGACGGCGCGGCACGTGAGCCGCTTCGGGATCAACCTGGTCGCCCAGCGCGGCGCAATCGCGGCCTACGAGACGAAGGAAAGATGGATGCCGTCCATGCTCGAGGCCGACCGCGCGGCGCGGCGCGATGATCGCGCGCTGCGTGAACAAATCCCGGGCCTCGAGCTGCTGGTGCAGCCCCTCCGGGCGAACTACCTCGCCATCGACGTCAGCGCCTGCGGCGTCCATACCGACGACATCGTCGATGGCATGCTGCGCGAGGGTCTGCTGATCCGTTCGGGGGCGTGCGCGGCCGGCGCTTCAAGGACCGGTTTATCCGCGTGACGACGACGGTGCCTACCGAGAACGTGGAGCGCTTACCTGCGAGGTCCTGCCGCGCGTGTTCACCCGGCTCGCGGCCTAGCAGCAGCACGCCGACGAAGGCGCGCGCCCCGTCCGCGTACCGGGCCGGCACCGATGCCCGCCATGCCGAGCGCCGAGCTCGTGCTGATGCTCGTCGCCGCCTTCCTCGGTGGCTACGCCAAGGCGCTGACCACGATGGGCTACGCCCTCGTGTCGTGCCCATCGCGGCTCAGTTCATCATCGAGGCCGCCGTCGTCACGATGGCGCTGTCGAAGTGGATCAGCGACGTGGTGATGCTGCTCGACGTGGCGCGCGGCGCGCACCGCGAGGCCGCCCAAGCCATGCGCCGCGTGCGCTGGTTCGTCGTGGCGGGCCTCATCGCCACCTTCGTCGGCACGACGCTGCTCTCGCGGTGCTCGACCAGCGCGTTCTGCACGTCGCCGTGGGGCTCGCCGTCCTCGGTTTCGTCGTGCTGCAGGTCAGCCGGCGCCCGCTGGCCGTGCCGCGCGCCCACGAGACCCTGGCCTCCTGCGTCTTCGGTACCGCGAGCGGGCTGGCCCGCGGACTGGCCGGCGCCTCGGGACCGATCATGGCATCCTACATGTATAGCCTCAGGCTGTCGCCGCGCGACTTCGTCATGCTGACCTGCCTCGTCTACCTGGCGTTCGACGTCAGCCAGCTTTCGGGGATCTTCTACGCGGACCTGTTCAGCACAACACCGGCTGGTGGAACGCATTCTTCATCATCGCGCCGATGCTGGCTGGCACCTGGATTCGGCCTCTGGTCGCGCCGGGCCCTGTCCGCCGAAACGTTCCGCCGGATAGTCCTGGTCGCGCTGGCAATCATCGCCCTGAACCTGCTGCGCAAGGGCCTGCTGGCGTAGGCGCCGCTCAGCGCCGCGCCAGGCCGCCACGGCTCGGGCGATGGTCGGGCGCAGCGACCACCAGCAGGAAGATCGCGGCAAGTGCCAGGATGATGGCGCTCTTCGGCGCGTGAAGAGGATGCCGAGCGAGCCGTAGCTCGCCATGGTCGAAAGGAAGAAGCGCTCGGCCAGTGGCCGAGGATCATGCCCAGGATCATCGGCGTCGTCGGGATGCGGTAGCGCCGCATGAAGTAGCCGAGCACGCCGAATGCCACGCAGATGTAGACGTCGGCGACGTTGTTGCGCACCGCGGAACGCGCCGGTGAGCGCGAGAGTGACGATCACCGCGTAGAGGATCAAGGCGGCACCTTCGTGGATGTAGGAGAACCCCGCGCGCGACGCCCATCCCGATCACGATCATCAGCGCGTTGGCCAGCGGGTCGCCGGCGAAGACGGTATACACCAGCTCCTTGCCCGTGACGAAAAGGATCGGCCCAGGGTTGATCCTGAGCATGGGCGCCGCCATCATGATCCGGTCGCGGCGCTGCCCGGATGAGCGTGAGCATCGGGATGGTGGCGGTGCCGGTAGTGGCGTTCTTCATCAGGCGCGGCGAGGCCCTCCTCGACGCCCATGAATTCCCGGCCGCGCTTCGACCTGCTTCTCGACGCCGTCGGAGACGATGGCGCCGACCAGGCCGCCGGCGCCGGGGATGATCCGATAGGCAGGCCGATCCCGAGCCCGCGCAGGATCGTGTGGCGCAGTCGCCAGATCTCGCCGAAGCGGGGCAGGCGCGCTGCGCGGCCTTGAGGGGCGCCTCCGCGCGTATTCGTTGCGACAGGTCCGACAGCACCTCTCCGATCGCAAACATGCCGATGAGCGCGACCACAAAGCTGATGCCGCTGTCGAGGACGTGGATCCCGAACGTCAGGCGCGGGATCGCGTAGAAGAAGCCCGTAGCCGGGCGCTCCCGGAGGAGCCCGGCGAACAGCGACAACAGGCAGGCGGGCAGCAGGTTGCCCTCGGGAGATGGCGACCACCGAGATCAGGCCGAGCAGCGTCGCGGCGAAGAACTCGGGCTGGTGGAACGTCAGCGCGAACTGCGCGAACGGTGGCGCGAAGAAGATCATCACCGGGCGCTGACCATGCCGCCCACGGCCGAGCAGATGATCGCGATCCCGACGCCTTGGCCGCCTGGCCCTTGCGGCTCATGGGATATCCGTCCCAGGTCGCCGGCAGCCGGGCCGGGGAGCCGGGGATGTTGAGCAGAATGGCGGAGATCGAGCCGCGATGTCCCCCGCCGACATGCTGTGCCGTGAGGAACAGCGTTGGCGACCACGGGCTCCATGGAGGTGCGTGAACGGCAGCGCCAGCGCCATCGCGTGACGAAACGCGATGCCCGGCAGCGCGCGGCGACCACGCCAACCAGCGTGCCGGCGAACAGGAACAGGAATTGCCAACGGTGAAGGCGTTGGCCAGGCCTTGCGAAAAGGTGGGCAGTATGTCCATGAATGGCGCGGACCCGGCTGGATGCCCCGAAGGAGCCTAGAAGAGGTACAGTTTGTCGTAGATCGCGACGGTCCAGCGTAAATGCCCCCTCGCCCTTGGGCAACGGCATGTGCGCCAGCTTGACGAACACAGCAGCATCGCCCCTGTCGTCAGGACGCCCGTGAGCGCGATGTAGTCGCGCGACGCCGCCGTTGATCAGCCGGTGGCGCACGAACACCAGCGTTCCGATGGCGTAGCCGACGTAGACGACGAGAAATCCGTACGCCGCGACGCCGACGATCCCGAGGAGACCATGATGTTGTCGTGCTCCTCGGCGGTGGCGCCCGTGGCGGCTGCGGCCGCCCCTATCGCCCTCGTCGTGGCGCTGCCGCTATCGCCGCTCTGCCCTGCGCGTGCCGGCAGAGCGTCGCATAGCCCGATCGTGCGCACGGCGGCGGCGGCGGACTCGTCGCCATCAGCCCGAGCGCCATCAGTCTGGGCCAGATGCCCGGGTTCTGCGGCTGCTGAGGGTCGATGGCGAGGTTGCTCGCGACCGACCGGGTGACGAACGCGCCGACGCAGAGAGCGGCGATCGGCACGCCGAGCTCAACAAGGTGCTGCCGCCGTATGGAGATCAGGTTGCGCATCGAGCATCACCAGACCATGGGCGTGCCGCCGCGCGCGCGAACACGCCGGCGTGCACGGGCGGGCCGGTCAGCGATTGCTCGATCGCGGACCGGCCCCTAGGGTGCGCGCCCTCTCGTAGGCGGGATATGACCCTCTGTTCAGTGGCGGCTACGTTGTCATGGTAGTTGACGATGAACTCGCGCGTCTCCGCGATGTCGCGGGTGGTGCACGTGTACGTGCGCTTACAGAATTTCTGGAACTCGTCGGACGTGAAATTCGCGTTGAGCGCGCTGTTGAGCTTCTGCTTGCGCTCCTGAGGCACGTCTTTGCCGGTAGTGATTGCGCGAAAATTCTGGAAGAATCGGTGGTGGCCGAACTCGGTTGACGGCGGCACGTCCGGGAAGTACTGGTTCGGCTCCGTCGAGGCCGCGAGCGAGCACTTCCGGCATCCAGGAACTGCCGGACGTCGCCGGGCTCCTCGTCGACGTGAGCGTGACCGCCCAGCGGGGCTGCGTACTTCTTCGGCGGGGCCTGCAATCGGGACCAGTTTGAACTTCAGATCCTTCTCCTCAGCCAGGTATTCATCGTCAGGCCGTCGACGCCGCTGAACCCGGCGATCGCCACCTTCACCTCGTCGTTTACCTCGAGCGTAGTCGATGAGCTGCTTGTAGGTCTTGAACCGGCTGTCCGTAGTACAAACAACATGGAATCGGCCACCTGGCCGACCCCGAGGAAGGTCATGTCGTCGAGCCGCAGTCGACCCTCGCCCTGGAACCAGGCGGTGATCGAGTAAGCCGTGATGGTTCCGATCGTATAGCCGTCATCACGCGGTGGCCGCGGCCTCCACGCCCGCGTTGCCCAGCGCGCCAGTGACGTTGGAGACCTGGACGTTGGTTTCCAGCTGGTCGCTTGGGTTCGGCGCCAGCGTGCGGCCGAACTCGTCCGCGCCCGCCTCCGGGGCCATAGTCCACGATCAGGTCGATCGGCCGGCTCGGAAACTCCTCCTGCGCCCACGCGTTGACCGCGGTTACCGCGGACGTCGGCGCCGATCGCGACGTGCAGAAGTCTCCGGCGTGCCGAAGTGAAGATACTCATACGCTTCTCCCCTACTGGACAGCGGTGGCGGGTCGGACCCGAAAATAAAGTATAGACGAGGCACGATGGCATTCAAGCACTCGAGCAACCCGACGAAACAACATATGTAATGCTTCGACATTAAATGTGTAATGCATTGGGCGATGAGCACCGGACGAGACTCGCATGCGAACGGCAGTGCCACGATCGCAACGCGGCGGCGACGGCACCTCGATGCACAATGCCGCGACATCGTGCGCACGGCATGGCGCGCATCGATGAGCGGGCACGCGGATCGGTGGCCGGGGCGCGCACTGTTCAGCGCGTCGGTCGCGCGCGGCGATCGCGTGGCACGTCGGGCCAGGTCGTGGCGGGCGCGATCGAGCGTGTACGCGTCGCGACCCGGTGCGCGCGGGGTACTGCTCGGAACATCCAGCCGCGCGCGATGCGGCCCGTCCGCCCGGCTCGACCGCGCGACGGCTTCTCCCCGGGGGAAGGACCGGAGGGCGGCATGCCGCGGCCGGGCCCGTTCCGGGGCGTTCGGGAAAGGCCCCTTCTCTCACCGGGCGAAGGACGGGACGAGGGCGGGCGCGGCGCAGCGGCGCCTGGAGTCACAGCGGACCGAGTCCTACGCCCCGACCGTGACCGTCTCCTCCATCACCACCACGCGCGCGTTGCCCGCGCGCAGCGTCGCGGTGCCACCGCCCCGCACCAGCCAGGTCGACGTCCGCCGCGAGTCGTTGCCCGCCGAGCGCATGAACATGGGCGAGTCCGCGCCCTGGCCGAGGCCGCGGCCCCAGCCGCGCAGGTGGCCGACCTCGCGGTGCGCCTCGCCGGGCGCGTCGAGCGCGCACCCGTCGACCGCCAGGTCCGCGCAGCCGGGCCGTTGCGCGGCCGCTCGCGGGAAGGATCCAGGCCCCAGGTTCGGGCAGGTAGCCGTGGTTGGCGACCACGAGCGGACCCACCCGGAACAGGTCCTCCCCGGCGGCCTCGGCCCGGAGGATCCTCCACCACCAGCCGCGGCAGCAGCGCCGCCACGCGCAGCCGGTATTCGCTGAGCTCCTGGCACAGCTCGGGCAGGTGCTGGTACGGCGGGTTGGCCATAGCCCCACCAGCGGGTCCGGCCCGCCGATCTCGACGGCGCCGAGCTGCGGGTGGTACGAACGCCTGCCACGGCGCCGAACACCCGGCCGTGGTTCTCGGCCTTGTCCCAGCGCGGCCAGCGCGCGCATGTGGTCGCGCTCGAGCGCCGTGTAGCGGTGCGCGAACGGCCGCGGCTGGGCAGGTCGAGGCGCGCGAACAGGTCCCGACTAGCTCGACCTCGGCGAGGCGGCCGCGGTGGTCGTAGGCGTAGTCGGGTGAGGTCGCCGTGCAGCGGCTTCTCCCCGGCTCGTAGGTGAACTCCTCGAAGCCGCTGACCGTGGGGGTAGCCGACGAGCTCCTCGCCCCGGGCCGCGAGCTGGCGGTAGAGCGCGAGGTCGCCGCGGTCCATCTTCGAATCGGGCCGGCGGCCGAGCGGGCGGATGAACACCCCGCCGAAGGTGCTGCAGGTTTGAGCCAGGCGTCGAGAGCTCCGGGTGGCGGCTGGTCCGCGCGGGCGCCGCCTGCGACTCCGGCTCCGAGCCGGGATACGCGCCGGCGCCGACCTGCTCGGGCTCGGGCGCCCAGTCCCAGGGGAAGCTGCAGGTTGAGGTCGACCGTGTTGGCGAGGTACTCGGGCTCCGGCACGGTGTTGCCCTGTCCCAGTGGCGGACCACGCCCTCGGCGGTACGAGCGGATCTCCGGCGGCGGGTCGTGGAGCCGCCGCGGCAGCATCGGCCCCGGGTTCTCGGCCGAGGTCCACGACCTCGCCGGCCGGGTCCTCGACGCGCATGTAGCGCGCCACGCCGTCGCCGTCGACGTCCGTGTACTCCCAGTGCCGGCTCCTCGCGCGCCGCGCACCGGCGCGCGGCACCGAGCGCACGAAGCCGCCCTCGGTGAGCACCCGCTCGGCGCCGTCCGGCGACATCCGCGGGCGAGACGTGGAAGGTGACGCCGCGCAGGACCTCGAGCACCTGCGCCGGCAGCGCCACCGGCGGCGCGTCGTCGACGTGCAGGCGCAGCGCCGCCTCCGCGATCGCCAGCGCCACCGACGAGCCCGAGACCTCGCCCGAGTGCATGTTGCCGTCGACCCCACGCCGCCGGGCGCACGCGATCGGGCTCGGCGGCCACGGTGCAGCGGCCAGATGTCGCGCCCCTGCCCGACGTGCGCCCCAGCGAGGTCAGCCGCACAAAGTCCGGAAACGCGTCCGCCCACGCCTCCAGCTGCCGCGTGAGCGTCTCGAACGCCGAGGTAGTCCTCGCGGAAAGCCGTGGTAGCACTCGTCGACCGAGGCGGCGTTGTCCCCCATGGAATCAGTGCAGGCCCGTTCGTGCCGGGCGGGTGATCAAGCTGCAGTCCGCAGTCGGCCGCAGGCAAGCGTCGCCGTGGTCTGCCTTGAATGTGATGCGTTGATGCGTCATCATCGCGGTGTATCTCAGCGGGTGAATCCCATGCGTACGACCCTGAACATCGATGACGATCTCCTCGCCGCAGGCCCGCACGATGGCGCACCGGCAGGATCTGCCGACGGGTGTCGTGGTCTCGCGGTTGCTGCGCGCCGCCGGCGGGCCGACCCGAGGGCGAGAGCCCGAATCGCGGCGCCGGCTCCGGCAAGCTCGCCGGCGTTCCGGCCTCTTCCCCGCGCGTGATACGCCCGTCGACGACGAGCACGTCGACCGGCTGCGTGACGAAGCGGGCGTGTGATGCGCGCCCTGCTGGACGCCAACGTCCTCATCGCCTTGCTCGACGAGAGCCACACGCATCACGGGGCGGCCATGGATTCGGCTACGCCGGCGGCAAGATCGACCACTGGCTGGCTTCCTGTCCCCTGGCGCCAGGACGCCTGCGCGCGTACATCACGGCGCTACCGGCCTATCCCGGCGACTTTACGCCTGCCGAGGTGGCCGTCCGCCTGGGCGAGGCCGTCGCCGACCCCAGCCACGCGTTCTGGCCCGGACGGACGATGACCTGCCCGACCGCGCGCGCTTCGACTGGTCGCGTGTCCTTGTGCGCACCGGCAGGTCAGCGACGTCTACCTGTTGCAACTGGCCGTCGACAACAGCGGCCGCTTCGCGACTTCCGACCAGCACATCCCGCTGGACGCCGTCGCCGGGGCGACCGAGGCGCACCTGGTGGTGGTCGACCGCGGGCCAGTCGCCCCCCGCGCGGGCAGGCCGTGCACGGGACCGCTTTCTGGCTCCAGGGCGCGCCGCGCCGCCGGCGCAGGTACACCACCGGCCGGGCGAGATCGAGCGGCCCGATGCCGCCGGCATTGACCACCACCAGGTAGGGCAGCTCGACGCCCGCCGCGGCCAGCCAGCGGCCGCCACGAGACGGCCAGGCAGATCGGCGCGGCCGTCACCAGCCCATAGAGCACGCCGAGGCCGAACAGCACCGTCGACGCGCTCGAGGGCGTGATTCGGAGAGGTCATCGGCATACACGAGCAGCAGCGCCAGGCCCCGGCGGGCCGAGCAGCGCGGGCAACCAGATGCCCTTGATGTCCAGGAGAAGGCCGGGAAGCTGCCGGAGAGGCCGCCACGAGGGCGACCGCGACGGCCGTATCGAGCCATGGAAAGCGCGTCACGAAGTGGTGCCCGGCCGCCAGGGTTTGTCCATTCGCGAGGACTTCGTTCACGATTCGTGGACGAAGCGCCCGCGTAGACGATCATGGTGCGCGCGATTGCAGCATCCTCCCAAGCCTCCGGCCCAGGGTGAGCCGCGGTCTGTCTCGCGCATCCGCTCGAACGCCCGTCATCGTCTTCGGTGGCCAACAGGCCTTCATCGAGCATGCGTTCGACGAGCCAGATAGTGCCGTGCACCGTCACACCCTCGCTTTCCGCGGCTGCACGCAGGCGCGCATCGCCGGTAACCAGGGTGCACCGGTGCTGGCGTGCCAGGGCGAGCGCCGCGGCGTCGTAGCGGGAGACGTACGGATGGCTCGCGGCCACTGCCCATGAGGTCCTGCATCCCGCCCTCGTCGAGCTCGCCGAGTCCAAGCCCGCGTTCGATCAGATCGGCGTGGTCGGCCTCGAGCTCGTCGTCGAAGAGCAGGTGCGGCACCTCGATGCGCTCGGGCAGGCCGAATACCTCGGCAGATCAGTCCGCCTTCTTCCAGGTCGATGAAGATATTGGCGTCACCGACGAGGATCGGCGTCCGTGCCTTCCATCCGGTGCCGTCGCTCGCGGTGGAATCGGCTTCACGGGCATCTCCAGCAGCTCGGCCGCCTTGGACTCGCCGATGAAATCCTCCGCGAGCGCGTGATAGACGAGCTGCGCAAATCGGACCGTCCGCTCCGGTGGATCCATCCGGCCCGGGCTCGCGCGTTCGCCATCCATGGCGCGTGAACGCACGGAACAGCTCCTGGTGCGTCGTCGATGCGATGATGCCCGCGTGCAACGCGCGGAACAGGCGCCCCTGCACGCTCGAGGCCGTAGTCGGCACCCGAGCAGCTGCAGCTCCTTGGGCTCCAGCATCTGGGCGGATGCGTCCCTGAGCGCCTGGCGTGCCGCCACGGCGGGGACGAGAAGGGCGCCCGCAAAGCGATTGCACGCCTTCTCGACATCGAGCTGCTCGGAGAGGCGGCCGGCGAGCACCAGGTGGCCCAGCTCGTGGGCCAGCGTGAAGCGCTGGCCGGTGCCCCGGCCAGCCGGAGTGCACGACGATCACCGGCCGCGCCAGGTCCTCGCCCGCCATGGCCGGAGAGCCGTCGTTGAACCGGCCGCCGCCCTCCGCGTTCGTCTGGACGACGAGGATCCCGTTCGACTCCAGCGTGCCGATCTGGCCCGGGATCGGATCGTCGCCGAGCCGCCAGGCGCGGCGGATCGCCTCCGCCGCGGCCTCGAGATCGTCGTCGTCTTCGATGGACCCGGGCAGCTCATCGGGCAGGCGGAAGGCGGGCGGCGCATCCCCGGGGAACAGCGCCAGGAGCTCGTGCCAGCGCTCGAGCTGGTCGAGGACGTCGGCATGCGACGCGGTCGCGCAGCTTGGCCGACAGCTTGCGCGGTGCGCCGGGTACGTGACCTCGCCGAGCTCCACCTCGGTGGGGCGCAGCAGGTACTCGTTGCGCACGCCCGGCATGCCCGGATAGCTCGATCAGCTGCCGGGAGCTCGGTACCTGGGCGCCGTGCTCGAACTTGCTCCAGCGTCGTATGGCTGACGCCCGTTTGCTCGGCAAGGGCGCGCAGGCGAACGGCCGGCGGCCTTCCGGGCGCGGTGGATGCGGTCTCCGATCACTGGGGCGGGCCGGATTCGGGAGTCTGCAAATCGTGGACCATCGTGCCCATGTTGTAAACCTCTCGCTCGGCCGTCCCCGTTGCCTGCGACAATGCTGCGATCCCGGCGCTCCCAGGCGGGAACGCGGAGCTCCAGCTCGGCGCAAGCACCCCAGGCCATGCTGGGGCCCCGCGCTGCCGGCTGGGAACGCCGAGCTCCAGCTCGGCAGAAGCCGCCATGCTGGGGCCCCGCGCCTGCCCGCTGGGAACGCCGAGCTCCAGCTCGGCAGAAGCCCAGGCCATGCTGGGCCCCGCGCTGCCGGCTGGGGAACGCCGAGCTCCAGCTCGGCAGAAGCACCCCAAGGCCATGCTGGGGCCCCGCGCTGCCGGCTGGGAACGCCGAGCTCCAGCTCGGCCAGAAGCACCCAGGCCATGCTGGGGCCCGCGCTGCCGGCTGGGAACGCCGAGCTCCAGCTGGCGGAAGCGCCCCCGGCCATGCTGGGGCCCCGCGCTGCCGGCTGGGAACACCGAGCTCCAGCTCGGCAGAAGCCACCCCAAGGCCATGCTGGGGCCAGCCGCTGGCTGGGAACGCCGAGCTCCAGCTTGGGCAGAAGCACCCCCAGGCCATGCTGGGGCCCCGCGCTGCCAGCCGGGAACGCCGAGCTCCAGCTCGGCGCAATCACCCCAGGGCCCGTCTGGGCCCCGCGCTGCCGGCTGGGAACGCCGAGCTCCAGCTCGGCAGAAGCCCCCCAGGCCGGGCTGGAGCCCGGCGCTCCCAGCCGCGCCGGCGCCCGGATGCCCTGCGGGGAGTGCTTGCGCAATACGCTACACTCGCTCCGTGACCAAGTCGTCCCGCCACAAGGGACAAAGAGGGCGCTTTCCACCGCTCGGCGCCGAAGGAGCTGGCTGGCGATGCAGGACCGCTACGACCTGGACCAGGCCGAGCATCTGTGGACCTGCGCCGGGTGAAGCCCATCAGTTCGACGCGGCCTGATACACCGAGGTCACGACCGCGGGCCACCGGCGAGAAGGGGATGGAAATCCGCGCCCGCGCAGCTCCGCGGATCAGGCCGACGGCGCCCTCCCGGCTGTCGGGGTGAGGCGGATAAACTCGCCGTCGCCGCCGAGCGCGACGAGCACGAAGCCGGCCGCCGACGGCCGGCGCGACCACCGGATCAACGACGAGTCGTCGCCTTCATGCGCGCATACGACGCCCGCAGCGCCGTCATGACCGACGGAATCATCGGCTGCCCGCACGAGGAGGGCATCGACTACCCGAAGGGCGCGGATCGTCCGCACTGACCGTTCTCGGGCCGGGCGCGATCGCCGGGGCGGCGGCGGCATCGATCGGCGACCTTGCCCTGACCGCACGCCTTGGTGGATATTCGAGGTGTGGTCGCAGGCCGGTCACGGCTTCTCCTCGTTGCCGCCGTGCGAGCGCAGCAACGCGTCGACGTGCCGGCGCAGCGCCGGGGCAGATCACGCTCGACCGTGCGCCAGACGATCGTGTCGTCGATCACGGCGTAGCCGTGGATCAGGATGTTGCGCAGGCCGATCGCATCGTGGCAATGCGGAATCGCGTCGGCCCACTCGGGTGCAACCCGGGTGAGCTGATTCAGCGCCTCCCCGATGATCTCGAGCTGTCGCTCGACGGCCGAGCGCAGCATGGCGTTGGCGTGATAGTCGTCGGGCGTGGCGCCGTCGATGAACCAGGGCGATCGTGTCCGCGCTTTCGCGTACGTCCCCACAGATAGGCGCGGGCGTCAGCGCGGCATGAACTTCGGCTCCCGGCTGCGCTCGATCTCGGCGCGCACGTACGGATTGCGCACGCTGCCCTCGGTCACGAGATCCACGCGTCGCTCCAGGAGCGTGGCGAGTGCGTCGCGGAAGCGCAGGTAGGTGCCAAGGTCCGGCGGTTCGCGGCGCCCGCCGAAATCCACCAGGAAGTCGAAGTCGGAGCGCTGTGGATCGAATGCCCCGCCGGCGCCGGCCGAGCCGAACACGTCGAGCCGACGAACGCCGTATTCGGCGCACAGCCGCGCGATTTCGTGCCGATGCTGCTCGATCTGCTCGTGCATGACTTCAAGGTAATGAACGCGGCGATGCCGGGCAAGCAACCGGCGCCCCGCCCGATACGCTCCCGGTCTGCACCCGCGCCGGCAGAGGATTTCCCGCCCGCGCCTCGCACGCCAGCGCGTGCCCGGGGCCGGGCTCGACGACACCGTCGGGCTCGCCCGGTTCCGCGGCCGCCGGAAGATCCCACCCGGCACGCCGCGGATTGCCCTCGGGCGCGCCTGCCACCGCGCCCGGGCGGCCAGCCCGCGTCGCCAGATCCGGTGCCGCGCGAGCTCGCCGTCGATCTCGTCGATGAACGCGCGGGCGCGCTCGGCGGGCGCCGCGTGGCGAGGCTCACGCCGACGAACGGCAGCACGCGACCGCCAGCGCCCACACGGCCGCGGGCACGCCCGAGCGGGTCGTAGCCGCTCAGCTGCAGCACGCCCACGCCGACGCCGGCGACGACGATGCTCGCGATCGCGCCGGCGGCGGTGCCGCGGCGCCAGAAGAACGCGCCCACGATCGCCGGCACCGTCACCAGCAGCCCCGTCGACGAGGCCACCGACAGGATCGAGATCAGGTCCAGGCGCAGCCAGGCGAACCCCAGCGCGAGCAGCGTGACCACGACCACCACCGCCTTGCCGACGGCGAGCTCGCCGGCGCCGCGCCCGTCGCGCGCCAGCGGGCGATAGACGTCGTGCGAGACCATCGACGCCGAGCGTGAGCAGGATCGAGTCGACGGTCGAGCACGGCCGCGGCCAGGATGCCGACGATCAGCAGCCACGGCGACGACCACGGGCACCGCGTCCGAGCGCAGCAGGCTGCGGCGTCGCCAGGTCGGCCTGCTCGAGGCCGGGCACCAGGTGCAGCGCGGCGAGGCACCAGAGCACGAGACCAGGGTGTAGACGAAGCCCGAGGACCAGGAACCCGGCAGATCATCGGTGCGCCATGCGCCGAGCGACTCGGTGGTGAACAGCCGCTGGCTGACCTGCGGGTTGGAGATCGAGAAGAACCACGGCAGGGTCGAGGCCGATGAACGTCACCCACACAGGACCCCGGCCCGGGCACCGCCAGCCACGCGCCGCGCTCGGCCTCGGTGAGGCGGATGAACTCGCCGATGCCGCCGAGCGCCGCGAGCACGAAGCCGACCGCGACGAGGCTGGTGACCAGCATGATCGCGACCTGCAGCACGTCGGTCCACGGCGCCGAGCGCAGGCCCGCGACCAGGGTCCACAGCAGGGTGAACGCGGCGCCGATGAGGATGCCCGCGGTGAACGGGATCGCGCCGTCGCTCGCGCCCGACAGCAGGTAGCCGATCGCCCATGAGCTGCACCGCGCTGTAGGGGACCAGGAACACGCACGAGGCGAGTCGCGACCAGCCCGGCGAGCGCGCGGCTGTCGTAGCGGTCGCCGAGCATCTCCGAGGGCGTGATGTGCCCGCGCGCGCGGCCGACGAGCCAGAAGCGCGGGCCGAAGATCACCACCAGGCCGAGCCCGGCCAGGTAGATCAGCTCGAAGCCGAGCGCGCCGACGCCGCCGGCGTAGGTCAGCCCGGCGAGGCCGACCATCATGAAGGCGCTGTAGGTGGTCGCGCCGTAGCTCAGCGCCGACACGACGCCGCCGACGCGGCGCCCGGCGAGGTCGTGCTCGGCGACACCGGTGCCCAGCCGGCGGCGCGAGGCGAGCGCCACGCCCAGGCCGAGCAGGGCGTAGACGCCGATCGCGATCCACACGCCGGCCGTCATCCCCGCCAGCCCCGCAGCACGTGCAGGATCGCCGCGATCGCCGCCGGCGCCGAACACGGTCCAGAACAGGAACGCCCCGGCGAACGACTCGATGCCGCGCAGCAGGCGTGCGGCACCACCGCGGCGAGCGCGATCAGGATCGCCACCGCCGCGAGGCCGCGTCCGCTTCTCTCTTCGGTGCGCATGCTGTCATCCTCCCGGCAAAGGAGATCAAGGACGCCCGCCGCGCAATTGAAGCCCGCATCCGCGCCCGGCCGGCGCCGGCGGACAACACGTAGGACGTAGCCCGGATCGGAGCCCGAAGGGCGGAATGCGGGGCCCGGCGCGCGCCGCACCCCCCGTGCACCCAACCCGGCAAGGAACCCCCGGCAACCAACCCCATGAAACCACGCGCGGCACGCGCCCGCCTCGCCCGCGAGACCGTCGAGATCCTCGAGCAGGGCGGCTACCGCCTGGCCGACGGCCGCCGCGTCGCGATCGCCGAGTGGCTGGCGGCAGCGAGGCGCGGCACCCGCGTCTTCACGCCGGACGAGCTCGCCGCGCTGGACGCCGACACGAACGCCCCGGCGGGCGCGCCGCCCGCAATCCGGGTGCTCAACGCCTCGACCCTGGCCGCGGCCCGGGCGCTCGCCGACGCACACGGGCCACGAGCCCCTGTGCCTGAATTTCGCCTCGGCGCGCAAGCCGGGCGGCGGTTTCCTCAAGGGCGCCCGGGCCCAGGAGGAGGCGCTGGCGCGCGCGACCGGGCTCTACGCCTGCCTGCGCGAGGCCGACGCCTACTACACCGCCAACCGCCGCTGCGCCACCGCGCTCTACACCGACCACATGATCCACGCACCCGGCGTGCCGGTCTTCCGCGACGACGACGGCCACCTGCTCGCCGAGCCGTATCGCGTGTCGATCGTCAGCGCCCCGGCGGTGAACCGCAGCGCGCTCAGAAGAACGAGCCATCCATGCTGCGCGAGGCCCGCCCGGCGATGCGCCGCCGCATGAGCCGCCTGCTCGGCGCTCGCCCGCCACCAAGGCCACCGGCGACTGGTGCTCGGCGCCTGGGGCTGCGGCGTGTTCGGCCACGAGCCCGCGCACGTGGCGGCGGACTTCCGCGACCTGCTGGCCCACGACGGCCGCTTCGCCGGCGCCTTCGAGACCGTGGTCTTCGCCGTCCTCGATCCCCGGCCCGGCGCGCCGGCGTTCGAGGCGTTCCGGCGGTGTTTCGGTGACGGCTCGTCCAGGCCGCGCTCGACCTGATCCAGAAGCACAACCCGGAGGACTCAGGAACGTGAGTTTCACCGTTGCCGTGAACAGGGCACGCAACCGCTTTCTCACGCCACGGATCGCCCGGAATTCTCGCGGTCGGTGTAGAGGGGTTCCCGAGTGCTCTACCCGACCGCGAGCCACATGCAGATGGGTGCCGCACGCTGCAGGATGCTCGCCCTGCCCGCCGGAGGCCAGAATCCTGGGCGGGCCGCCGCCCGCGCGAGGTAGGGATGCCCGACGAGCCCAATCAGCACCCGGAGCAGCGGGCCCGCGACGAGATCGACGGGCAGCTGCGCCAGGTGGGCTGGCGGGTCCAGGGCCGCCGCGAGCTGGACCTGAACGCCGCCCGCGGCGTCGCCGTGCGCGAGTACCCGACGGATGTGGGCCCGATGGACTATGCCCTCTTCGTCGACGGGGAGCCGTGCGGCGTCATCGAGGCGAAGCGCGAGGAGGACGGCCAGCGGCTGACGGCCATCGAGTACCAGACCGAGAGCTACGCGATCGCCGGGCTCCGGCACATCGGCCAGGCGGACATGCGCTTCCGCTACGAGGCCACGGGCACGGTCACGTACTTCACAGACGCCGCCGACCCGGAGCCCCGCTCGCGCGAAGTGTTCAATTTCCACAAGCCCGAGACGCTCGCGGAACGACGGGCCGAATCGGCCAGCCTCCGCGCGCGCCTCCAGAACCTGCCCGAGCTCTCCGGCGCCGGCCTGCGCGACTGCCAGTACAACGCCATCAGGACCTCGAGGACTCGTTCCGGCGCAACCGGCCGCGGGCGCTCATCCAGATGGCGACGGGGGCGGGGAAGACCTACACGGCCATCACGTCGATCTATCGACTGCTCAAGCACGCCGGCGTCCGGCGCGTGCTGTTCCTGGTCGACACGCGCAACCTCGGTGCGCAGGCGGACGGCGAGTTCCACCAGTACGTGCCGCAGGACGACAACCGCAAGTTCACCGAGCTCTACACGGTCCAGCGGCTCAGCTCGTCCTACGTGCCCACCGACGGGCAGGTGTGCATCAGCACCATCCAGCGCATGTACTCGGTGCTCAAGGGCGAGGAGCTGGATCCGGCGGAAGAGGAGCACCCGGGCGACATCAAGGGCCTCGGCAAGACGCCCGTTGCCGGTCGACTACAACGCGGATGTGCCGCCGGAGTTCTTCGACGTCATCGTCATCGACGAGTGCCACCGGTCGATCTACAACCTCTGGCGCCAGGTGCTGGAGTACTTCGACAGCTTCCTGGTGGGATTGACCGCCACCCCGGACAAGCGCAGCCTACGGCTTCTTCCAGCAGAACATCGTCAGCGAGTACACCCTGGAGCAGTCGGTGGTCGACGGCGTCAATGTCGACCACCGCATCTGGCGCATCGACACCGAGCGCACCCGCGAGGGCGGCCAGATCGAGGCCGAGGAGGTGGTCGAGCACCGCGAGCGGCTCTCCGCGCGAGCGACGCTGGCAGCAGCTCGACGAGCCGCTGGAGTACGCGGGGCAGCCAGCTCGACCGCGACGTGGTGAACCCCGACCAGATCCGGACCGTATCTGCAGGCGTTCCGCGACGCCCTGCCACGCATGTTCCCGGACCGGGTGCGCGACGACGGCACGGCCGAGGTGCCCAAGACGCTCATCTTCGCCAAGAGCGACAGCCACGCCGACGACGTTATCCGCACCGCCCGCGAGGTTTTTGATGCTGGCAACGCCTTCTGCAAGAAGGTCACCTACCGCAGCGAGGAGAACGCCGACGCGGTGCTGTCGTCGTTCCGCAACGACTACAGCCCCCGCATCGCCGTGACGGTGGACATGATCGCCACCGGCACCGACGTCAAGCCCATCGAGTGCGTGCTGTTCATGCGCGACGTCAAGAGCCGCACCTACTACACGCAGATGGTGGGCCGCGGCACGCGCAGCCTGGATGCCGAGGGCCTGCGCCAGGTAACACGCGAAGCCAAGGGGCCCAAGGAGGGCTTTGTGCTGGTGGACGCCGTGGGTGTCACCGACTCCGAGAAGATGGAAACGGGCACCCTGGAGCGCACGCCCTCGGTCTCCACGAAGGATCTCGTCGAGTCGGTGGCCATGGGCCAGCGCGACCCGGAGCGCCTGCGCAGTCTGGCCGGTCGCCTGGCCCGCTTCGCCAAGCGCCTCGACGACGAGGACGCGCGCGAGATCCGCGAGGCCACCGGCGGCCCGGACCTGCAGAGCGTGGCCTCCGAGCTGCTGGCCGTGGACGACCCGGACCGGATCGCGGCGGAGGCCCGCACGGCGTATGGCCTGCCCGAGGATGCCGAGCCTGACGAGGACCAGTGCACCGAGATCAGAAATGCCCGCGCGCGCCGCGCGACGGCGGCCGTGACCGGCCGGCTGAACGAGGCCATGGAGTCCATCCGGCGCCGCCAGGAGCAGGTCATCGACGAGGTGAACCCGGATGCGGTGCTGATCAGCGACTGGACCGAGAACGACGAAGCGCACCGCCGAGCGCTCGTGCAGGGGTTCGCCGAATGGGTCGAGGCCCACCGCGACGAGCTGGATGCTCTGACCATCCTCTACAGCGAGCCCCAGCGCCGCGGGGAGCTGACCCGCGAGAAGGTCCGCGAGGTGCTGGAGGCCCTGAAGCGCGAACGCCCGGATCTCGCGCCCGCGAAGGTCTGGGCCGCGTACGCCGCTCTCGACGAGGTGCAGGCCCGTCGCCCGGAGAAGGAATTGGCGCAGATAATAGCCCTGATCCGCCGCGTCACCGGATGGGATGAGCAGCTGACCCGCTTCGACGAGACCGTGCGCCGCAACTTCAAGCGCTGGATCTTCGGCGAGCACGCCGGCAACGCCGCCAAGTTCACCGAGGAACAGCGCCGCTGGCTCGAGATGATCCGCGATCACATCGCCACGTCGCTGCGCTTCGAGGCCGATGACTTGGACTACCACCCATTTGATGCCGAGGGTGGGCGCGGGCGTATGCACCAGCTATTTGGTGAGCGGATGAATTCCTTGATCGAGCAGATAAATGAGGAGATGGTGGCCTGATGGGGGAAATGACCTTACCTGCTGCGCTGCGGCCGGAAAATCCCCCTTGGTCAAGCGGCTCAGTGGCTAAATGGGCGAGCCTTTAAAAAGAGTGAATGGGAAAGTCAGGGCCGACCAATAATTCGGATTCAAAACCTTAATGACCCAGACGCTGAGTTCGACAGAACGACCCGTGAGTAGTGAAGACCGCTACCATGTCGAAGACAGGAGATCTTTCTCTTCGCGTGGGCAGCGTCACTAGGCGCATACGAATGGAAGGGAGAGCCTGGCTGGCTGAATCAGCATATCTTCAAGGTTCTCCCACGGCCGGCATCGATAAGAAATTTCTTTTTCTACTTCCTGAAACGAGTCATCTCGGATATTTACTCTCGGACCCAGGATCGGGGATGGTCCACATTACGAAAAGCCAATTCTCGAGCATTCGACTTTTGGTACCGCCTGAAAGCGAGCAGCACCGCATCGTCGCCAAAATCGAGGAGCTGTTCTCCGAGCTGGACGACAGCGAGGCCAACCTGGAAACCGCCCGCGTCCAGCTCAAGACCTACCGTCAGTCCCTGCTCAAGCACGCATTCGAGGGCCGGCTCACCGGGCAGTGGCGCCGCGACCACGCCGACGAGCTGGAAAGCGCCGACCAGCTCCTGGAACGCATCCGCGAGAAGCGCCAGGCCCGCTACCAGCAACAGCTCGAGAACTGGAAGACCGAGGTCGCGCAGTGGGAGGCCGACGACGAACCGGGCAGTAGGCCGCCGAAGCCTGCACGCGCCAAAGAGTTGGGGCGGCGATGCGAGCGCTCATGCCCGGCCGAGCTGATCCCCTCGACAGGCTGGTCGCTCTGCTTTCTCGGGGATCTGATCGGAGTACCCGAAATACGGTACATCTAAGAAGTGCTTATACGACAAGGGGGCAACGCCGGTCCTGCGGATTCCGAATGTCATTTCCGGAAAAGTGGACTCAAGCGACCTTAAATTTGCTGACTTCGATAGAAGGGAAATCAGAGACTGGGCCTTATGCGTTGGCGACCTCTTGGTGGTCCGCTCGAATGGAAGTTCTTCTATCGTGGGGACGGCGGGCCTAGTGGGGCCTGAACACGAAGGCTTCCTTTATGCGGGTTACCTGATCCGTCTAAGGCCGATTCCGCGTTCAATATTGCCTAAGTACCTCAGGTACGTTTTCGATAGTCCAGCTGTAAAGCAACAGCTGGAGAGAGAAGCGAAATCGACCAGTGGTGTCAACAATATCAACTCGAAAGAATTGGCTTCCCTGCGTGTGCCTATGCCGTCGATATCCGAGCAGCGAGTTGATCGTGGAACAGGTTGACCGTCTGAGCTCGCAAATTGCGGAGTTGGAGAAGACGATTGAAGTAGAACCTGGAGAAAACAGAGACTCTCCGTCACTCGATCCTGAAGCGCGCCTTCGAGGGCCGCCTGGTGCCGCAGGACCCGGACGACGAGCCAGCCCGAGGGCTGCTCGCACGCATACGCGGCGAGGATCCGGAGCATGTCGACACCGTCCCCGGCGGCGCTGGAAAACAGGCGGGGGCAAAGGCGTGAATGGCGTCCGCCCGGGGAATCCATGACGGTCGAGTTCAAGAGCGACCGCAGGAAGCTTTCGGATCAGGAACTGATCGAGGCCGTGGTTTGCCTGGCCAACAGCGAGGGCGGCCAGCTGTGGCTGGGCGTGGAAGACGACGGCACGCCGACCGGCCTGCACGCAGATCACGCGAATCTCGTCCACGCTTCCGGCATTCATCGCCAGCCGAACTTCACCCCGCCTGGAAGTGCGTATTGTGCCGGTGGAAACGGAGGCGGGCCGCGTCGCGCGTATCGAGGTGCCAGTGGATGGGCGCATCTATGCGACTACGGACGGCGTCTACAAGCGCCGCCGCATTCAGGCTGGCGGTCGCCCGGAGTGCGAACCGTTCCTGCCTGCAGCGGGGATTCCGAGGCACCTCTCACGCTTCGGGGCGCTGGATCCCTCGGCTCAGGCTGTGACCGGAGCGACACTGGACGACCTGGACCCATTGGAACGCGAGCGGCTCCGCCAGATCATCGAACGGCGCGGTGGCGATTCCGTTCTGGGGGAGCTGGAAGACGGGGCCCTGGACGGCACGCTCGGGTTGACGGCCGTTCGGGGTGGTGAGCGTTTCCCTACCTTGTTGGGGCTTCTGCTGATCGGCCGTGAGCAGGCGCTGCGCGAGCATGTGCCGGGCCACGAGGTGGCGTTTCAGGTGCTTGATCGAGAGCAGGTCCAGGTCAACGAGTTCACGCGCGCACCGCTGCTCAAGACCATGGACTGGCTCGAGACCATGTTCCGCCCGTACAACCCCGAGCAGGAGCTGCAGGTCGGGCTATTCCGGGTGCCGGTGCCCGGGTCGAGGAGCGGGCCTTCCGCGAGGCGGTGGCCAACGCTCTGACGCATCGCGACTACGGGCGCGTGGGTGCGGTGCGCGTAAAGCTGGACAACGACGCGCTCGAGGTCGGCGACCCGGGCGGGCTGGTAGAGGGCGTCACGCTGGAGAACCTGCGCACGGTCCCTCCCCATCCGCGCAATCCGGCCTTGGCCGACGCCTTCAAGCGAATCGGGCTGGTGGAGCGCGCGGGACGCGGCGTCGATCTGATCTATCGAGGCATCCTGCGGTACGGGCGGCCCCGGCCGGATTACAGCCGGACGAGTTCCACCAGCGTCGTGGTTCGCCTCAGCATGGCTGAGGCGGACCTGGACTTTCTCCGATTGATCCTGGAAGAGGAGGAGCGACGCGGGGGGGCGTTACCGATTGACAGCCTCGTCGTGCTCGCCGAGCTGCGGGAGTCCCGACGTCTAAGCAGCCAGGAGGCCGCTGAACGGCTGGGTATGGAGCAGCAGGACGCCAGGCGGACGCTGGAGGGCCTGACGGAGGGGGGACTCCTTGAGGCACACGGGGCAAAAAAGGGCCGTACCTATACGCTATCGGGTCGTCTATATCGGGAACTCGGCCGCAAGTCGGAATACGTCCGGCAGTCCGGGTTTGCGCCGATTCAGCAAGATGAGATGGTTGTCCGATATGTCCGGGAGCATGGACGCATTACGCGACGCGAGGCTGCCGAACTGTGTCGCCTGGACCCGAGACGAGCTGGCAAGCTTCTGCAACGGCTTGATCGCGAGGGGCGGTTGGCGCGGAAAGGGGCCGGGCGGGGGGCATTTTACGTGTGTGGCACCGGCAAGGAATGACCCGACATCGGGTCATTCTGGGTCGTTCTGGGTCATTTCGGCACGGGCCGGGGAATCGTTCCGGTACAGTGAGTGCAACGCTTCCGTGTCCGCGGATGTGCCCATCGCGGCCCTTTCGAGGATTATTGACTGGCTGCGAGCAAACGGCCAATTCAACCTGCGTGAGATACACCCCATGAAACGCGCAAACCCTGGTCAACAAGGTCTGGAACTTCTGCCACACGCTGCGCGACGACGGCGTGAGCTACGGGGATTACCTCGAGCAGCTGACGTATCTGATCTTCCTCAAGCTGGCCGACGAGTACTCCAGGCCACCCTACGAGCGCGAGGTCGGCGTCCCCGAGGGCTACGATTGGCCCAGCCTGAAGCGGCTCAAGGGCGCGGAGCTCGAGGCGCATTATATCGAGACGCTGCGCGTCCTGGGTCAGCAGGGCGGGATGCTGGGCCAGATCTTCATGAAGGCCCAGAACAAGATCCAGGATCCGGCCAAGCTCGCGCGGGTCATCGAGATGATCGACGCCGAGTCCTGGGCCATGCTCGGCGCGGACGTGAAGGGCGACCTGTACGAGGGGCTGCTGGAGAAAAACGCCGAGGACATCAAGTCCGGCGCCGGGCAGTACTTCACGCCGCGCCCGTTGATTGATGTGATGGTCGAGTGCATTCGGCCCGAGCCGGGCCGGACCATCGCCGATCCGGCCTGCGGGACCGGGGGCTTCTTCCTCAAGGCCTACGATTTCATAACGGAGAACTACCGCGATTCGCTGGATCGCGACCAGAAGCACTTCCTCAAGCACGGCACCTTCCACGGCAACGAGATCGTCGCGGACGCGCGCCGCCTGTGCCTGATGAATCTGTTTCTGCACAACATCGGCGACATCAACGACCAGCCCGACATCCTCCCCACCGACGCGCTCATCGCCGCGGCGCCGCAGCGCCACGACTACGTGCTGACCAATCCGCCGTTCGGCCGCAAGAGCAGCATGACCTTCGTCAACGAGTCGACCGGCGAGCAGGAGAAGGAGGACTTCGTCTACGAACGGCCCGACTTCTGGACGACGACCTCGAACAAGCAGCTCAACTTCGTCCAGCACATCCGGACCATGCTCAAGGAGAATGGGCAGGCGGCCGTGGTGGTGCCCGACAACGTCCTCTTCGAGGGCGGGGCCGGCGAAACGGTGCGCCGCAAGCTGCTGGAGACCACCGACCTCCACACCATCCTGCGCCTGCCGACGGGCATCTTCTACGCCCAGGGCGTCAAGGCCAACGTGCTCTTCTTCGACAACCGCCCCGGCCGTGCCGAGCCGTGGACCAACGGAGGTCTGGTTCTACGACTACCGCACGCAACGTCCACCACACCGCTCAAGCGCAAACCGCTGCGCCGCGAGCAACCTGCAGGAGTTCATCGACTGCTACAAGCCGGGCGATCGCCACCAGCGGGAGGAGACCTGGAGCGAGGACAACCCCGACGGCCGGTGGCGCCGCTTCACCCTCGACGAAATCCTCGAGCGCGACAAGGTCAGCCTCGACATATTCTGGCTGCGTGACGACTCACTGGGTGATCTGGACAACCTCCCCGAGCCGGATCAGATTGCAGAGGACATCATTGAGAACCTGGAGGCCGGTTTGGCTGGGTTCAGGCAGGTACTCAGCTCGCTGCAAAGCACCGAGTCGGAGCACGCCGATGAATCGTGAACTTCTTCGAGAGCATCGAGCACTACCGCGGATCACGTCGAGGCCAATCCCGTAAAGGCCGAAGAGGACGGCCAGATGCGTCGCGAACGGCGCGACTACTACCAGTACTGGACCCGGGAGCGACTCCTGCAGATGACGGAGGACGAGTTCCACGAGTACATCGCCAGGCTCTGGGCGATGCTCATCTGGGGCAACAAGCGCTATGTCACGGATAAGCTCGTCGAGGACAACGGGCTGGACGAGCTGCGCAAGGGCCTCGCGGACCTCGTCTGGGGAGCTGATCCGGTAGCGGAGCGCTGGGATCGCTTCCGCCAGTCGATCAAGGGTATAGGCCCCGCCATGATGAGCGAGATCCTCAGTCACGTGCGTCCCGGATTCCTGCATGCTGTGGAACCGCCGCGCTCTTGCGGGGCTCCAGTACCTGGGCGTCGAGCAGCTGCCCGGTACGACTACCAAATGACGGGCGACCGGTACGCTGAACTCTCCGAGGTGGTAGGCGAGGTGGCCAGGAGCTCGGGCAGCCGGGTTCGAGGGCGCCGATCTGCTGACAGCGGACTACTTCATCTGGGAGGAGCTCAGCCGGGGGCTCCCCTCTCCCTCGCCACGCAATCTTCGGGCGCTAAAGGGGCGCCTGAAGAGGTCGCGAAAGTTGACCAGAAAACCTCGGAGTTCATTCACGACGAGATCCGGGACAAACTGGTCGACATCGGTACGTTCCTGGGCCTGAAGGGCCGGGCCGAGGTCAAGGTGGCCGATGGCTCCAAGGTGGACGCGGTCTGGGAGCAGACGATCGGCAATATGGGTCGTGTCATCTATGTGTTCGAGGTGCAAACGAAAGGGTCAATTGACAGTCTTGTTCTTTAACCTCCTCAAGTCCCTTAATAATCCGGCGGTCCAAGGCGTCGTTGCAGTGTCGGATGCCGCACAGATAGGAGAAATTCAGAAGCACGCGGCAGGCGTACAAGGGTTAGGCAACAAACTCAAATGCTGGGACTACGAAAAAGTCTTGGAAGTCCACGAGGCGCTGCAGCAGGTGAACGCCGAGTCGATCGGTGTTGGTCTAGTGCCAAGTGGTTTTTGAACGCGAAGTGATCACCGAATGTTTCATGGACCATCTTTGCCCATTGGAGATGGCCAAGTGTCAGCGCGCATACCTGCTTGAGTTCAGTTAAGACCGAACCACTCCGCCAGCTGCTGATTCATCTTCAGCCGCATACGCTGGTGCGCGACGCCTTCGAAGATCGTCTCGATCCAGGTGGTCGGCTGCCGGCCATCATCGGCAGTGCCGCTTCGGCTTCGGCGAAGAACTGGCGTTCGCGCTCTAGTGCCAATGAACTGGCATTCCCACCAGCCGCATGCATGCGCTCGCGCGACGGATCCAGCATGTCGCGCCGGACGGCAGTCTTTCGCCCTTGTCGCGCGTTGGCCTCGGTCGTGCGTGGGCAGCAGGTTCCAGAGGTCGTTGTTGGGCCAGCGCGGACCAGGGAAGCGATGGTCGACGTCGTAGGCGCGCCGGATCAGGCTGCTGGTCGGTCCAGACGCAGCGCGACGTCGCTGCGATCGTGGAGCGCGCCGCTCGACCAAGTCGGCGGACCTGGCCTGCGTGTCGCGGCGACTCGTCCTCCCAGCGTAGGCGGTCTGGAACACGTCGTCCGAGCTGTAGCGGACCCCATCGTAGCCCTGCATCAGGTCGAGCCCACTCGTTGACGATGGCGGGCTCAACCCAGCAGGCGTAGCGGCTGCAGCAGTCCCAGATGCGGCGCGGGCATCGCGAAACCGCCCGAAGCGCAGCGAGCGTCTCGCGGTCGAGCATAGCGCGGTGGACCGGAAGCTGCGATGCGGTGCGGGCTTGGTCTCGGCCTGGAAGGCCTGGCGATGCCGGTGCCGGGATGAGTGATGTAGTGCGCGGGCATTGTCGGGCGATCGTGTCCGGCAGCGCGTCGCGGATGGCGCGGAGGACGGTCGCCGCGGACCCACTCGGAGCCCAGCGGTCGGCCGACGCGCAGATCGAGCGGCGAGACATCGTGCGCAGGGCGCATGGAAGTCGTCGCGGGCGAAGGCGTAGTTGCGCGCCTGCCCTGGCAACTGGCGCAGCTGGTGGCGCAGGATCAGCGGCTGGTAGAGCTTGATCCAGTCGAGGCCGACGCAGGCCGAACGGAATCTCCGACCCAGTCGTCGGTGCGGCGCGAGCGACCATGCCCGGCACGCCGTCGGCGATGCGGGTGACGGCGCGCGAGCAGGCCGAGCTTGTACGTCGACGACTTGTCGTCGTTGACGATGACGTGGCGCAGCAGGGGCAGGCTGCCGGTGCCGTCGTCGGGCAGGCGGAAGACGAGCGTCTCCCACCAGACGTCGTCGCGCCCGAGCTGGTCGTCTTCGCGTTCGTTGTGCACCGTGACCAGCGCGCGCCGGCGGGCAAAGGCCTCGAGCTCGCCGCTGTCGGTCTCGTGGAAGCGGCGCTCGTCGTGGCTCGGGCCGTGGCGCAGCGTGATGACCAGCGTGCCGCCCGGGGCGAGCAGCTCGGCGAGGACGCGGAAGGCGCGCTCGCGCTGCGCGGGCGCCACGTGCATCCACACCGCCGAGACCAGGATGAGGTCGAAGCGGTAGCTCAGTGCGCGCACCGTCGCCAGCTCCGGCAGGCGGTCGGCGGTCCACTGGATGGCGTGGCCGACCGTGGCCTTCTCACCCAGCGCGCGAAACCCATCCGCCGGCTCCGCGGCGAGCACCTCCCAGCCGCGCTCGGTGAGCGCGATCGCGTCGCGGCCGCTGCCGGCGCCGACGTCGAGGGCGAAACCTGGCCGTTCCGGCAGGTGGTGGAGCCAGGCGCGATGCAGCGCCTCGAAATCGAGCCCGTGGTACTGCTCGAAGAAGCGTTCGGCCTTGTCGGAGTAGATGTCGGCCATGGTGGCAGGGGCCGTAGCGGGCGCCCGTACTCTCTCCGTGTGGTGGTCGTTGCCCGGTGGCCGGTAGATCGTGAGGGTCCGGGGTGAGGGCGTCAAACCGGGATCGTGTGCGTGCGGGGGACCGAGCCGGACTGCCCGGATTCCGGCTTCGCCGTCATCCGGGCCATCCAGTCGGACACGGGCCTGGGGGGTGCCGCGGCCGGGCGAACCGGCCGCGGGCCAGGCATGTCGGGCGCGGGGACGCCCCGTCGACGCGGGGCGCCCCGGCCGGGGCGGGCCTCAGTTGCCGTATTTCGCGCGCACCGCTTCGATCGCGGGACCGCCGTCGCGCGCCTTCACGCCGTCGAGCCAGGCGGCTACGGTATCGAGATTCGCCGCGATCCACTCGGACGCGACCACCTCCTTGTCGCGGTCCTCGTAGCTGTATTCCAGCACCCACTCGGACTGGTCCTGCTTGTCCACCACGTACTGGCGCAGGAAGCGAGCGATCTCGGGGTGTGCCTTCATCGTCTTCGGATTGCCGACCGTGAGGACGTCGCTCCTGGTCGCGGCGATCTTCGGCTCGCCCACGGCCTCCAGGTACTCGATGTCGTAGGCGACGTTCATCCAGTGGGGCTCCCAGCCCAGGAACACGATCCACTCCTCGCGCTCGATCGAGCGGCCCACCTGCGACAGCATCCCGCTGGTGCTCGAGGGAACCATTTCCCAGTCGCCGAGGCCGTGGCGATCGTTGGCGATCGCGTCTTTGATGGACTCGTTGAAGCCGGTGCCCGGCTCGATGCCGTAGATGGTGTGCTCGAACTTGTCCGCGTGCGCGGCCAGGTCCGCCTCGGTACGAACCCCGGCGTCCCAGACGTACTTCGGCACCGCGATTCCCATGACCGCGTCGGAGATGTTCGTCGCGAGCACCTCGACCTCCTCCTTCTCCACCAGCGGGTCGAGCATGTTCTCCTGCGTCGGCATCCAGCCGCCGAGGAACACGTCCAGGTCGTCGCTCGTCAGCGCGTTGTAGGCGAACGCCGGGCTCGCATTGGTCTGTTCCACAGCGTAGCCCATCGTCTCGACGAGCTGCGCGGCGACCTCGGTCTTGACCGTCACGCCCGGCCAGGTGGGGGTGCCGAACCGGATCGTGGGCGCGTCGGCGACGGCGGTGGTCGCCATCCCCATCGTCGTCAGGATCGCCAGCGTGGCGGCGGCGATCGCGTTGCGTGGCTTCGTCGTGCGCATGTGTACCTCTTCGGATTCGGGTGAGCATTGGCGCGGGCGCACCGCGGCGGGCGTGATCGCATCCGCGCAATCCGGCCGTCGCCGTGGCTGGCCCAGGCATGCCGCGCGGGCCGTGGTCGACCGATATCCATGATCCCGGAGATGCGGCGGGTGGGGTTGGCCAGGCCCGACGTGTCATTGACGGGAGTCGACGGAAGCGCCGGGGCGGGCGCCGCAACGTGCAGGTGCCATTGCCGAAGCCTTGCGTCCGGTGACGACCGATGACCGCCAGCGCAGCCGATGAACAGGACATCCGCGAAGGACCTGGCGCCTGCTGGAATCCGAAGGCGCCGGCCGCTTTCCCGGTGGGAGCTGTCGAGGCAGTAACCCGAATGGCCCCAAAGTGCCTCGATCCAAGCGAAACGCGTTAACCGTCCCGAATGGCACCTACTTAGGCAGTGGTCGCCGCCATGGAGCCCGCAGGGTGAAATCGCGGCTACGGCGCTGCCGCCCGGGAACGCCGAGCTCCAGCTCGGCAAAGGCGGCCAGGCCGGGCTGGAGCCCGGCGCTCCCAGCGAGCTGCAATCGCCGCGGTCACGCCGAGCGCATCGAGGGGATACTTACAACGCTTTCGCTCACGACTACTGCCGGCCGGTCGTCAAGCAAGTGCTATTCGTAACCGTCCCCGGAATCGGCATGCCGGCGAGTCGATGAGGACGGGAGCAAGGTGTGGGCTTTCTCAGCCTCGGCAACAAGGATGAGCACGGCCGCCAGCGGCGCATCGAGCATCGCGGTCGGTACCTGCGCGCGAGTCGCACGGGCGGGGTGGCGCTGCGCGCGCAGGCGAAGGCGGCGGGGCTGACGTTCACTGGCAACACGGCGCGGGGCGCGCGCGTCTCCGCGACGCCGGCGCGCAACACGCAGGTGGCGCTGCAGAACGGGCGCTTCATCCTGCGCGGGCGTTATGCCAGCGGGCCGTTGCGCCTCAAGCTCTCGAAGAGCGGGCTGTCGCTGTCGGCGCGCAATGCGCTGGGCTCGCTCAACCTGACCCATCCGCTGCGCTCCTCGGCGAAGCTGGCGGGCGTGCAGGTGCGCGGGCGGACGGCGGCGATCATGCAGGGGTCTACCTGCTGTTCGTGCTCGCGCTGGCCCTGGTCCGGGCGGCGATCGTCGCGGGGGTGGTCGCGTTCCGGGTGTTGCTGTTCCTGCCCGGCCTGCTGCTGCGGGGCGCGGCGGCGGTCCCCGTGCTCGTGCGCGATTGGTGTCGGCGGCGCCGGGTCGCGCGGCTGGCACGGCTGGCGGATTCGATCGAGGACGCGTCGGCCCGGTTCGGCGACTGGACCACGGATCGCTGGATCGCGGCGCTGCTGCTGGTCGTGGGCGCCCGGGGGCGCGGTGAGGCGGCCGTGGACGCGGCGGACCGGTTTGCCGAGGCCCTGCAATCGGCGGGTGGCGACCGCGGTCTCGCGGTGGCGCGCGATGGGCTGCGGGACGTGGCCGCGGGGCTCGATGGGCTGCGCGACCGGTTGCCGTCCGGCGTCGAGGGCGACCTGGCGCTGGTGGTCGTGGCGGCGCGGCGGCTGGGCGCGCGGTTGCCGCCCGAGCGGCTGGCGGAGGTGTTGCTCGCCGTCGATGAGCGCGTGATCGCGGCGGCGCCGCGCACGCGGCTGCAGGACCGGATGCTGGAGGTGTTCGCGGATGCGGCCGGCCTGCGGCTGGAGCCGGAGGCCGAAGAGCCGGCGGGGGCGGGCGACACCGGCGCCGGGGCGCCGGACGAGGTCGCGGGGCCGGTCGTCGACGTCAATACGGCGGACTTCGAGGCCCTGCAGCGGATCCCGCACGTCGGGCCGGAGCGCGCGCATTGAGCGCCACGTCCCCGTGCTGCCCTTCAGCCGTGACGCGCGCAAGTACGAGCAGCTGCGCAAGTCCCTGGCCGCCTATCGCATGGTGTTCGGCCAGACCCGCCAGGAGGACCTGGTCGCGTACCTGCTGCAGCACGTGGGGCCCGAGCGCATCGAGGGCTTGTCGACGCAGCTGCGGATCGATCCGGGGCCGCCGGATTCGGAGCCGGGTTGACCCGAGCGGGATCCATCGGCGCCTACAAGAGATCCGCGAACGACTCGAACTTCATTCGGAAGCGGCGCTCGGCCAGGAGTTGCTTCCATCGGTCGGCGTCGTCGACGCTGGCAAGATCGGAGCGAATCGCATGGACGAGGAGATCCGGCGTGGTGAGAATTCTCGCTTCCCCGATACCAGCTATTGCGGTGCGCCGGAACAGGCGTTTCTCATCAGAGGCGACTGACCAGTCACGGGATTCGGCCAGCGCCAGGCATGCGGATTCGCCCTTTCCGAGTCTGCGGCTGAGATCAGCGTAGCGTTCCATCTCCTCGATGCCAGTGACCTCGGCTTCCCGCAATTGGCCGCTCGCGAGTGCCGCCCGAACGGCCCTCGCTTGTGTGCCTACGGTAATCTCGTTTGTTGCCTCTCGCGGCGCGATGAATGTCATACCGGGCAGGCTGGCGAGCAGGTCGAGCTGCCCGATATGGATGAAATTGATCAGGACGTTCGCGTCGACAACGACAACCGTGTGCGCTCGGTCGGCCATCCTGCCATTGTTCCCGGCGAGCCTCAGTCGTCCTCGTCGATGCCGCTGTCCCGGATGAGCCGGTCGAGGGCATCGCGGTGCACGTCGACGAGTGCTGCGATGTCGGCGAGCTTCCCGCGGCTGATCAGCTCCTGGCGGTAGGCCTCCAGGCCGAGCCCGATCAGGCGGTGACGCACCTGGTCGTGGGTTTCGTACAGCTCATCGGGTTGCGGCAGCCCGAGGGCTTCACGGGCATCGCGGTCCACCTGCTGTTCGATCATGGTTTTCAAGCGATCCCGCTGGTCCTCGGTCAGTATGCGCGGCCGGAGGTTGTACAGGCGGTACAGGGCGGCAATCGTGCTGACGCCGAAGGCGTGCGCGGCATGCACGACGTCGTAGATCTGAATGTCCTGTGACCCCGGGCGGGTCCGTGCCTCGGCCCGGAGCGTGCCTTGCTCGTCCACCAGTTCCCTGCTGGCGCGACTGGGCTTGCCCTTGCCCAGACCCTCGATGAATTGACGCAGACCCGCGTCCGGCATCAGGAACGTCGCGGCGAACGCATTGGCACGGACCTCGATGAGCTCGTCGTGTTCCGAGAGGCGGCTGACGGTACCGCTCCGGTCCCGGTCGAGAAGCACATGCGCGTACTCATGGGCATACGAAAAGCGGCGTCGAAGCACCGCATGCTTGCTGTTGACCGCGACAAGAACACCGGCATCGTCCTCGCGCGCCGTCAGGCCGGCGATGTCCTCTGGCAAAGGGATGGTCATCGCGCGAACACCCTGGCCCTCGAGCAGTTCCGCCATGTCGGCGATGGCACCATTGCCGAGATCGAGCCGACTCCGCTCCTGCGAGGCGACCCGGCCTCCCTGCTGAACGGCGTCCCACCGGCTTCGCGGAGCCGGCAACGCATATTGCGCGGGCAGCAATTGCTCGCCGTCGATCTCGAGCACCCGTTCCAGGTTGTGCAGTTCTCGGCCAACGGCCATGCACCACCGCAGGCGATCGGCGATGGCCTCGTCTTCGCCGAGCTCCGGGTCGGCGCGGAACAGGACGGTGAGCGCATCGTGAGCCCGGAATCCCTCGCTGAAGAACGAGCGGATGTCGCGGCCGTAGAGGTACGCCAGCGTGTCGAGCTCAATGCTGGTGACCTCGCGACGTCCGAGCTCCATCTGGGCAATGGTCGAGCGCGAGAGGTCCAGCTTCGCGGCGACCTGGTCCTGCGTCAGGCCCGCGGCCCCGCGCGCCTCGCGCAGCCGCTCTCCAAGTTGGTCACGGGTTATGGTCATCGTCTGCTACCGAAGCGGCGAAGTGCTGTGTTGCGGCTTGCGGGCAGCTGAACGAGCGAGCGTTCAGCGCTTCTTCGGACCAAGCTTTTCGCGCATCGCCCGGTTCACGGAGCGGCCTTCGACCTGCACCCGGGCGACCGCCCGCCTGTATTTGTCGCGTGCCTGCGTATTGACGGTAACGTCCTTGCCGCCGATCAGGCTCCGGAGCTGCCTCGTGGCCCTCCGACCCCCTCGCCCGCCGGGCTCCGGCGCATCGACGTTGGCCAGGCGTACCGGATGCCTCCGCCGGTTCGTCTTGAACGTGTCGCCGTCGATGACCTGCGTAACCTTTTCCTTTCGGGGCATGAGCCATCTCTCCGGGCTGGGTTGTTGACTCTACGGGGGATGTTAGGAAATCAAACACGAGTAGTCAATATACGGATATTGGGTTATACCCGGATAATACCCCAAGAGACTCGGATTTTCAGGAGGTTACGACATGCCCAATGCCTCGACGCACGTGGCCACCGGAGCGATCGTGGGCGCCGTCACCGCTGGATTCCTGCAGGATGAAGCCGAGGCCGGTGGCGCGGAGCTCGGGTTCTGGGGACCGGTTCCGGGTGGGTTCCGGGGACAGTGACCGCAATTCGCCCGAACCTCATGCTGGCTTGGAGTCGTCGGGTAGTCGCCCCCGGGGATCCATCCGATCGGCTGCCGCTACCGGACCATTGCCGTGGTCCGTTCGCATGGCCTCACGTGGCTCCCGCGCGCGACCACCCGGGTGCGCCCTGATGCTGCTGCAGCCAGAGATCGGCAAATCGTCCGTGGAGGCCCGCTATTGAGCGAATCACGCCTTGTGTGATAATAACCGCCGCCGTATATGCACGAGTGATCACAGGGGACGGCATTGAAGCGCGGTCCGGCGGGCAGCCATGAAATCGCTCTCGCGGATGGCGAGGAGGTCCGGGCCTTCGTGCCCGCGCCCTGCCGCCCGAGCCGCCGCCGGCCCTTACCGGTGCCCGCGCCCGCCTGCACGAGCAGGCCCTGCTCGCCTGCGGGCGGCTCGACGCCGTTACCACCCTGCTGCCGGAGCCGGACCTGTTCCTGTATGCCTACGTGCGCCGCGAGGCACTGCTGTCCAGCCAGATCGAGGGTACCCGGTCCTCGCTGTCGGACCTCCTGCTGTTCGAGCTGGACGACGTCCCCGGCGTGCCGTTCGACGACGTGGTCGAGGTCTCCGACTACATCGCCGCCCTGGAGCATGGCCTGCGGCGGTTGCGGTCGGGTTTCCCGCTGTCGAACCGGCTCCTGCGGGAGACGCATGCCCGACTGCTCGCCCATGGCCGCGGGGCCGAGAAGCAGCCGGGCGAGTTCCGCCGGTCCCAGAACTGGATCGGTGGCACCCGTCCCGGGAATGCGGCTTTCGTACCGCCGCCTCCACAGCGGGTGGCAGACTGCATGTCGGACCTCGAGCGCTTCCTGCACGACGAGGACCTGCCGTTTTCCGCGCTCATCAAGGCGGCGCTGGCGCATGTCCAGTTCGAGACCATTCATCCCTTTCCCGACGGCAACGGGCGCATCGGCCGACTGCTGATCGCCCTGCTCCTGCACGAGGAGGGCGTGCTCCGCCAGCCCTTGCTCTACCTGAGCCTCTACTTCAAGCAGCATCGAGCCGAGTACTACCGGCTGCTCGATGCCACCCGGCGAGACGGCGACTGGGAAGCATGGATCGACTTCTTTCTCGAGGGCGTGCAAACCACCGCCAGCGGCGCCGTGGACACCGCTCACCGCCTGGTCGAGCTCTTTCGTGACGATGCCGAGCGCATCCGGGGCCTGGGCCGGGCCGCCGCGAACGCCCTGCGCGTGTTCGACGCGCTGCGCGCCCGGCCCGTGGCGAACATCAACGACCTCGCCAAGCGCGCGGGCGTGTCCTACCCCACCGCCGCACGCGCCGTCACGGCCCTGCAGGAGCTCGACATCGTGCACGAGATCACCGGCCGGAGCCGGGATCGGGTCTTCGCCTACCGGCGCTACGTCGAAGTTCTCAACGAGGGGGCCGAGCCGCTCTGAGGGTTCCGGGGACAGTAGCGAATGGCACTTACTTACGAGATAGTCGCGAATCGATGGTAGCCCCGCGATGGAGCGCGGCGGAATCGCGGCAAAGGCGCTCGCATCGACCTCCCGGATTCCAGCCCGGTCCGGGCTCCGATGCCGGGCTGACTCGAGCGGCAGGCCGGAGCGCAGCATTCGACCTGGAGCTATACCTCGGAATCCGCTTCCTAAGTAAGTGCCATTCGGGACAGTAACCGCAATTCGCGTGAATCTCCGCCGGCCAGGCGTCGCCGGTTGACGCTTCCCCGGTTGCACCACGCGGGCTGCCGCTACCGCACCATCCCCGTGGTCCGTGCGCCTGGCCTCACGCGAGCCCCGCGCGCGCCCAGCCGGGTGCGCCCTGATGCCGCTGCCACCAGCGGCTGGCGACGAGCAGCACCAGCGACAGCGGCACGAGCCAGCCGAACAGGCCGGCGAAGGCGCCGAGGCCGGGGATGGCGAGCAGCAGCAGGAGGCTCGGCGCGCAGCAGGCGCCGCCGGCGAGCAGGGCGGGCACGGCGGCGAGCACGCCGCTGCCCGTGCCGCCGAGGCCGCAGGCGGCGGGGCGGCGCCACAGCGCCCAGGCGCCGTCGAGGTTGAGCGCGAGCAGGGCGCCCAGCGCGGCGGCGACGACCGTGTTCAACGGGCTGATCAGCCACAGGACCCGGCCGGCCTCGAGCATGGCGATGGCCTCGAACTGGAGCAGGCCGCGCTGGTCGAGCCAGCGGGCGGGCTCGCCCATGCGCGCGCCCCAGGCGGCCTCGGGCAGCGTCGAGAGATCGCCCAGGGCGTAGAGGTAGACCAGCGCGTAGACGAGCCCGACGGCGCCCGCGGCGAGGCGGGCGTCGGGCCGCTCAGGCGCCCGCCGCGTCATCGCCGATCACCGTGGTCTGCGGATAGAACGCGGCCCAGGCGAACCACATTGCGCGGAAGGCGTTGACCGGCTCGAGCGCGTCCTGGCCGGGGAAGCGCGGGCCGGCCTCGGTGAACGCGACGTCGTCGGCGTCGACGTCGGCCGCGCCGCGATAGACCCAGCCCGTGTCGAGCACCGGGTCGTGGATGACGACGTAGTCCTGTCCGTTCGCGCTGGTGTGAATGACTGCTTCCTTCGCCAGCCTCTCGAGGTCGACCGCGACGGCGCCGTGGCGGTCGCGGAAGCCGAGGACCTCGTGCTTCGCCGGGTAGCGCTCGTCCTCGTTGAGCACGGGGAACATGCGCCGCGAGCCCGGTGCGTAGTAGCCGCGTTTGGGGTTGTAGGCGCCGTAGGGGTCGCGCTGGTAGTTGCGCATGTGGCCGGTCTCGGTGCTCAGCACCTCGGTGTCCGGGTGGCGCTGCTTCCAGCTCGCCCACTCGGTGAACACCACGCGCAGCTCCTCGAGGCCGCGGCCCTCGCTCGGGCCCTGGATGCCGGCGGCGAGGATCTGCGGGTACAGGCTGTCGCTCGCGCGGTCGTACATCACCAGGTTGCTGTTGACCAGCCTGCCCGAGACCCCGAATTCCGTGGCGCCGCGGTGGAAGCCGAGCGCGGTGCCGGTGAGCGGGCAGTAGGTGATGCTCACCGGGTCGCCGGCGAGGGTGTCGTTGACGATCTCGTGCCACACCAGGATGCGCTGCGGATAGGCCCGCGCGACACCCTCGTGGTAGACGCCGATGACGCGGTCGCCGGGCTCGAGGTAGTCGTCGGCCGCGGCCGCGGACTGGAAGCGCGGCGCGTCGATCGAGGGGATGCCGTCCTTGCCCGGGCCGCCGGAGAGCATGGCGTCGCGGTAGGTCGCCGGCGCGGCGCCCATGACGGCGGGCTCGCCCAGCGGCGGCGCGGCCCAGGCGGGCGTGGTGGCGAGCAGCAGCGCCAGGATTGGGGTCGTGCGCATGGCCGATGCTCCGCTTCGGTGGATGCCTGGGGCGTTCGACACGGCGGCGCCGCGAAAGTGTCCGCGACGCGGCCGCCACGGGGTACGTAATTCCACGGATGCGCCGGCCGCGCTCGCGCCGGCTGGGAGCGCCGAGCTCCAGCTCGGCAGGGGTGCCCGCCAGGCCGGGCCGGAGCCCGGCGCGCCCGGCCGGCAGCGCCCTGGCCCCGATCCGCGCCCGGCGGACGCCAGCGGCGCTGCCACTCCCCGGGCGAGCGCCATTCGCGACAGGGCCTGGAACTGCGCACGGCCCTGCTTCGGGTTGCACTGCGTCGCGTGGCCCGGGTTACGTTAGCCGCGAACGATCATGGGAGGACGCACCATGCCCCGTCCGGTTGGACCGCAGTCCCGGCCGGCGCGCCGGATCCCGCGCGCGGCGTCGGTCCTCTGCGCCCTGGTCGTGCTGCTCTCGGGCTGCGCGGCGCTCGAGCGCGAGCTCGACGCGCGCAAGCCCACCGTGGAGGTCGAGGGCCTGCGGCTGACGGGCCTGGACTTCGGCGAGGCACGGCTGCAGCTCGACGTGCGCATCGACAACCCGAACCCGTTCGAGGTCAGTATCGCCGGCCTCGACTACGCGGTCATGGTCACCGGCGAGCGCCTCGTCTCGGGCGAGCACCGCCGCCCGCTGGAGATCCCGGCGGATGGAGCGGAGACCGTCGGCGTGCCGATCCGGGTGCGCTTCGACGACGTCGCCGCCGTGCTCGGCGGCCTGGGCGGGCGCGAGTCGGTCGACTACGGCGTCGAGGCGGGCGTCACGGTCGATATGCCGGTGCGCGGCGAGACGCGGCTGCCGCTGCGCGCCAGCGGCGTGCTGCCGGTGCCGCAGCGCCCGGGGCTGGCGCTCGCGGGCGTGGAGATCGAGCGCCTCGACGCCAGCGGCGCGCGGCTCGTGGCGCGCATCGCGGTGGACAACCCGAACGCGTTCGCGCTGGCGCTCGACGGCCTCGACTACGCGCTGGCCGTCGGCGGCCGCGACTGGGCGAGCGGCCGCACCGAGCCGGACCTGGTCGTCCCCGCCGGCGGCGAGGAGACCGTGGACCTGTCCCTCGAGCTCGACCTCGCGGCCATCGGCGCCGGGGCCTACCGCCTGCTGCGCGGCGGCGGCGACGCCGACTACCGCCTGCGCGGCGAGATCGCCGGCGCGCTCGGCGAGCGCGACCTCGGGCGCTTTACGCTGGGATTCGACTCGAGCGGGCGGGTGACCCTCGAGCGCTGAGCCGCCGGGGCCGACCGACCGCCGCCGCCTCCCCGGGAACGCAGGAGATTCGCGAGCGCGCCTGGCGCGCGCTGCAGTCCGGGGGCGCCAGCCGCTTTCCCGGCGCGCAGGTGCGCGTCCCGAACTTCCGCGGCGCCGAGCAGGCCGCCGAGCGCCTGGCCGCGGCAGCGGCAGTGGGATGTCACTTGATCTCGGGAGTTTTTGATAAGTCCCGAGGTTGTGTGACAATCGCGCCATGTCCGAACGATCCGAGCACGTCCTGGGCCTCGCCAGGCGTCACGGGATCCTGCGTCCAAGCGACCTGGACCCCTACGGGATTCCCCGCAAGTACGTATATCGGCTGGAGCGGGCTGGCAGGCTGCAGCGCGTGGGCCGCGGGCTCTACGTGCTGCCGGGGACGCAGCCGGGCGAGCACCGCAGCCTGGCGGAAGCGGCCAAACGGGTCCCCTCCGGCGTGATCTGCCTGCTTTCGGCACTGAGGTTCCATGAGCTGACGACCCAGGCGCCGTTCGAGGTCTGGATGGCGATCGGCGAGAAGGCATGGCGCCCGCGGATCGACCATCCACCGCTGCGGATCGTTCGTTTCTCGGGCGTGGCTCTGCGTGAGGGGATCGAGGAGCACACGTTCGAGGGGGTCCCGGCGCGGGTGTTTTCGCCAGCGAAGACCGTCGCCGACTGTTTCAAGTACCGCAACAAGATCGGGCTGGACGTGGCGCTCGAGGCGCTGCGCGAGTGTCGGCGGCGCCGGGACTGCAGCATGGACGCCCTGTGGCACCACGCCGGCATCTGCCGTGTGCGCAACGTCATGCGGCCCTATCTCGAGGCCCTGTCCGCATGAGCAGCAGTGACGAGCGCGCTGCCGCCGCAGCCGTGCGGTGACGCGCCTGCTGCAGCTCGCCCGCGCAACGCGGCGAGGAATTCCAGCTGGTGCTCGACGCGATACGGCCTCGAACGGCTCATGGCGCTGCTCGGCCGATCGCGCTTCACCGCGACCGTTTCGTGCTCGAGTGCGCGATGCTGCCCGGCGGGTGGAGCGCGGCCCCGCATCGCGGCGAGGGGCGAGGTGGACCATTCCGGTCGAGCTACGGCGATGCCAGGCGCGGATGCGCTCCAGGCGGCGGTCCGGGAGTTCTGTACCAGGAGGTCGAGGGGACGGCATGGCTCGTCGTACCCGCACAGCGTGCGCGTCGAGCCGATTCGCGCCGGCACCGATACGGCGGCACGCGGGCTGACGCTGGCGAGATGCGCTGGCGCCCGCGTGCCGGGCCAGGCCGGACGACCGGTGTGGAGTGATGCCGCTGACGCCGGAGCCGACGGACGAGTAGCATGGCGGTGTGCTGGTCGACAGCGACCCGCTCCGGTGCTGCTGAGCTATGCCGCGCAGACCGTGGTACGCCGTGAAGCTCCAGGCCCTCGTCGCACTCGGGATCGCCGACAGCCGGATGACAGGTCTGCCGAGCTCTGGGTCGATGGCACTCGCGCTGATCGGTTCGACAGCGAGGTGCTCGGCGCGTGCTCTTACGAACACGTTCGAGCGGCGCTCGAACCGAAGCTGCCGGCGCGAACGCCTGTTGGACTGCGCGCGGAGCTTGCCGGGGATCCCGGAAGACCACCAGTGGCGCGCCTTTCTGGACAGGATATCCAGCAGTGGCGCCAGGCGAACGGCCGGCGCGCGCCGAGGTGTCGCCAGCTGCTCGAGCAATTCCATGTGGCCGCCGATGCGTGCGGCCCGGAGGGACGAGCCATGGCAGAGGGCTTCGCCGGCCGGCGGCCCCTGGTAGTCGACCACGGTCGTGCCGCGACCGGGAGCCCGGCACGGTCTCCGGACCGAGCGTCTGACCTCCGTTGACGGAACCGCGAGCGCTGGAGGTCGGTAAATCGTCCCCAGAACCCCGCCCCACAACCGCCGGCAGCGGGTGTTACCGGGTTGTGCGCAGCCCGCTCCCGGCGGGGCGATTCTTGACCTGCGATTCATCGCGTAATACTTTTTTGAGTATTACCTCACCCGGCGGGTGGATCGCGGTGCGCATCACGAGCAAGGGGCAGGTCACCATTCCGGTCGAGATCCGGCGCCAGGCCGGGTTGCTCCCCGATACGGAGGTCGAGTTCGTCGTCGAGGGCGGCAACGTCGTCGTACGCAAGGCGGCGAGGGAATCGGCCGGCCGTGGCCACCGGCTGGTCGAGAGCCTGCGCGGGCGTGCCCGGGCAGGCTGGACGACCGAAGAGATCATGGCGCTGACCCGGGGCGAGGACGAGTAGGGCGTGGCGGATGTGCTGGTCGACAGCAACGTCCTGCTCGATGTCCTGACCGAGGATGCGCGCTGGTACGCCTGGTCGGCCGGGCGCCTGGCGGAGCTGGGCGACACGGCCGAGCTGGTCATCAATCCGCTGATCTACAGCGAGGTCTCGGTGGGTTTCGACACGATCGAGGCACTCGACGAAGCGCTGTCCCCGCGCTGGTTTCGCCGCGAGCCCTTGCCCTGGGCGGCCGGCTTCCTCGCGGGTAAATGCTTCCAGCAGTATCGCCAGGCCGGCGGCACGCGCCGTTCGCCACTGCCGGATTTCCATATCGGCGCGCATGCCGCGATCATGGAGATGCGATTGCTGACGCGCGATGCACGCCGGTATCGCAGCTACCTGCCGCAACTGGAAATCATCTCCCCGGACGAGGCTGGCTGAGCGATCCGCGCCGGCTCGCAGCAGGAGTTCGCGCGCCTGCTCGGCGTCTCCAGGCGCACGCTCCAGGAGTGGGAGCAGGGACGCCGTCAGCCCAGCGGGGCCGCCCGGACCCTCATCCGAATCGCCGAGCGCCACCCGGAGATGCTGCGCGAGCTCGCTGCCTGACCCACCGCGGCGTGCGGATCGACGCACCCGACGACCCTCCGCTGAACCGACCCCGCGGCGCGGACCCGTGTTGCCGAAACTCGAGCGCTGGCGATCGGATGGAGCGTCCCGAATGGCACTTGCTCGGGACGTGGTAGCCCGAATGGAGCCCGCAGAGCTGAATCCGGGCTACGGCGCCGACGGCGGCCGGGAACGCCGAGCTCCAGCTCGGCAGCAGCGCCCGCCAGGCCGGGCGCTGGAGCCCCCCGCGCTCCCGGCCGGACGCAGGGGGTGCCCATGACCAACCATGCGCGCCTGCTCGTGACGCATGGCCCCGCGGTCCCGGGCCAACAGGCGTTGTTGAGCGAGCCATGCAAAGCGGCCAGAATCCACCGCTGGCACCGCGCGGGTGACGCCGGCCTCACGTGCCCGATCTGCCGCCGGGGCGCGACAGCCCCGCTGGAGACCGGCCGACCCAACCCCGGAACGCGACATGGATCAAGTTGAATCCGATGAGTCGTGCACCAGCGTGCGCACCATCTGGATCTCGGATACCCACCTGGGCTTCCCGGGCGCCAATGCGGCTGCGCTGCTGGACTTCCTGCACGGTGTGCGTTGCGAGCACCTCTATCTCGTCGGCGACATCATCGACTTCTGGGCGCTGCGGCGCAGGCGCCACTGGCCACAGACCTGCAACAATCTCATACGCACGGTGCTGGGCATGGCCAAGCACGGTACCCGGGTGGTGTACCTGCCCGGCAACCACGACGATGCAATCCGCCAGTACGATGGCCTGACCCTCGGCAACATCGCGATCCACGAAAAGCTCGTTCACGAGACCGCGGATGGTCGACGCCTGCTCGTGCTCCACGGCGATCAGTTCGACTCGGTCGTGGTAAGCTCCCGGCTGGTCGGCCTGGTCGGCTCCCGGGCCTACGCGGGGCTGCTCAATCTCAACCGGCTGGTCAATTGGGGGCGCGCCCGCCTGGGGATGGAGTACTGGTCGCTGGCCGCGGCGGCCAAGCAGAAGGTCAAGAAGGCGGCTTCCTACGTAGCCAATTTCGAACGGGCCATCGCCTACGAGGCCCGCCATCAGCAGGTCGATGGCCTGGTCTGCGGCCATATCCATCGCGCCGAGCTGACCTGGATGGACGGCGTCCTCTACGTCAACTGCGGCGATTGGGTGGAGAGCACGACCGCCCTGGTCGAGCACCACGACGGCACGCTCGAGCTGTGGCAGCTCGGTGAATGCCCGGCAGTCCTGCGCCGGCTGGCCCCCAGGGACACGGCAACGGCCGCATGAGCCCCTGATCGCGGCGATGGCCGTCACCCGTCGGACACCGGATGCCCAGCGAATGCCATCCAGGCCGGCAGTGGATCCATGCACGACCCGCCAGCACCGCCACCAAGAGGCGAACGTGTCCGTACTGCGGCATTTTTGGTCGGCCAGTCATCGCGCGACCTTCCTGCGCTTCACCGCAGTCGCCGTGACCATTGCCCTGGTCGACATCCTCGTCCTGTATCTCCTGCACGGCCTCGGTGGACTGAACGTCTACCTGGGACGGGTCGTCTCCTACGGGGCCGCGGTGACCACGGGCTATTTCCTCAATCGCCGTTACACCTTCCATGACCACCAGCGCAGGCGGCACCTGGCCGCGGAGATGTCTCGCTTCTACGCGGTCTTCGGGCTCGGCGGGCTGATCAACTACGCCGTCTTCGCGGCGATCGTGGCGACCGGGGAAGCCGTCGGCATGGCACCGACACTGGGCTTCTGGCTGCCACTGCTCGGGATCTGGACAGGCGGCATGGCGGGGATGGGCTTCAACTACGCTTGCTCCCACAGGCACGTATTCGAGAACCGGTGAACACCCCGTCGTGCTCATCGAAGGGCTGGGCCGCTATATCGGCTGGTGGCTCGGGGCGCTCGTGCGCTGGCGCGACCCGCGCGCGCCGATGAGCGCACGACGCCTCACGGTCCTGGTCGCCGGCATGCCGGTCTTCCTTGGCGTCCAGCTGGTACACGCGATCTGCCTGGTGCTCGACGAGATCCTGTTTCCCCGCTACCGGCGCGCGTCACTCGATGGCGCGGTGATCATCACCGGCATCCCGCGCAGCGGCACGACCTTCCTGCACCGCACGCTTGCCGCCGACACCGATCACTACACCACGCTGACCACGTGGGAGGCCGTGCTGGCCCCGTCCATCGCCCAGCGTTGCCTCGTGCGCGCGCTGCGCCGCCTCGATGGCGGGCTCGGCCGGCCCCTGGGGCGGGGGCTGGCGGTCGTGAGCCGCCGGCTGACCGCTGGCCTGGACGCGATCCACGAGATCGAGCTGGATGCCGCGGAGGAAGACTACCTCGCCCTGCTGCCGGCCGCGGGCTGTTTCGTGATGCTGCTGGCCTTGCCGTCCGCGCCGGGCCTGCAGGATCTCGGGCGAGTGGACCGGACCATGCCGGCCGGGCGACGCCGGCGCCTGCTGCGCTTCTACCGTGGCTGCCTCCAGCGCCATGTGCACGCCGACGGCGGCCAACGCCGGCTGCTGTCCAAGAACGCCGCCTTCGGCTCGTGGGTGGCGAGCCTGCGACAGGCCCTGCCGGAGGCGCGTTTCATCCTGTGCGTGCGCGAACCGGCCGAGGCGCTGAGCTCCCAGCTCAGCGCGGTGCGCGCGGCGCAGACCCTGTTCGGGACCGCCACCGACGGCGCCGCGTTCCAGCAGCTCTTCCTCGACCTGTACACGACGACACTGGCAGGGCTTGCGCGAACGCTCCGCGACTGGCCCGTCGATCGCGCGGCGCTCGTCGACCTGGCCGACATGCAGGCGCAGCCGGCAGCCGTCATCCGCGAGGCGATGCGGCGCCTGGCGATGCCCGCGCACCAGCGCCGCACTCGAGGCCGTGCTGGATCGCCTGGACGGGCGCGCGCAAAGCGCCCATCGGCACAGCGTCGCCGAGCTGGCCCTCGACGCGACGACCCTCGATCGGCACATGACCCCGAGCTACCGGCAGCTGCTGGCCTTGCCTCACCGGGTTCGGGGGACATCGTGACGCGCGCGGCGCACGAGCCCCGCGATGCGGGCGCCGGGCTGCGGGTCGCCTTCTTCTCCGACTCGCTGCCGGAACGCAACGGCACCGGCGCCTACTACCATGACCTGCTCGCGCACCTGCGCGGGCAGCTGGCGGGCGTCGAGATATTCCAGCCGCTCCCCGGCAGGGACTTCGAGACGATCGGCATGCCGCTGCCCGGCGACCCGACGCAGCGCCTCGCCCTGCCGGCGCGCGCGCGCATCCGCCGGGCCATGGCCGAGCTGGCGCCACACGTCGTCGTCAGCGTCACGCCGGGCCCGTTCGGTCTGCTGGGCCGGCGCCTGGCGCGCGCGCGGGGGGCCGGGTTCATCACGGCCTATCACACGGATTTCGCCGCCCTCGCCGGGCTCTACTGGGGGCCGCTCCGCCGGCGCCTCGGCCAGCGGCTGCTCGATGCGCTCAACCGACACCTGTGCCGGGCCAGCGCCACCGTGCTGGTCAACAACAACGCGCTGGTGGCGACCGCGAAGCGCCTGGGCGCGCCGCGGGTCGATGTCATGGGCACGCCCATCGAGCAGGTCTTCCTGGCCACGACGCCGCCCGCCGCGCCGCGGCGTCCCGACCCGGTGGTATTCGCCGGGCGGCTGGCGGCCGAGAAGAACATCGACGCCATCCTCGCCGCCGCCCGCGCGCGCCCGCAGCAGCGTTTCATCGTCGCCGGGGATGGCCCGCAGCGCGAGCGTGTCGTCGCCGCCAGCCGGGCGCTGGACAACCTCGAGTACCGCGGCTGGCTCACTCGCCAGGCGCTGTGCGAGCTGCTCGACGAGGCCGGCGTGCTCGTCCTGCCATCGCACGTCGAGACCTTCGGCTCGATCGCCCTGGAGGCCATGGTCCGCCGGCGGCCCGTGCTGGTGAGCGCCAGCGCCGGGATCCACGACTGGCCGCAGGTCGCCGACAGCCTCTGCCGGCTGGCACCGGACGAGCGCCTCGAGGACGCCCTCGCACGGCTGGCGCACGAGGACCCGGAACAATGGGCGGCCCGCGGCGAGCGTGGCCGCGTCGGCGCCCTGCAGCTCCACCGCGAGACCGTCGAGCAGTGGCTCGCCGTGCTGTCGGCGCATGCGAAGGATGTCGCGTGATGGACGCGCTCATCAGCATCCACGACGTCACGCCCCGGACGCTGGACCAGGTCGAGCATCACGTCGGCACCCTGCGCAGCCACGGGCACGAGGCCATCACGCTGCTCGTGGTGCCCGGGCGGGACTGGGGCCAGGCCGACATCGCGCGCCTGGCGCGCTGGCAGCTCGAGGGCCTGGAGCTCGCCGCCCACGGCTGGCACCACCATGCACCGCGCCTCGGCGGCCCCGGGCACTGGCTGCATGCCGCGCTGCTCTCGCGCCGGGCCGCCGAGCATCTCGCGCTCGGCCCCGACGCCATCGCCCGGCTCATGCAGGACGCCGCCGACTGGTTCCCGCACGTGGGCCTGGAGATGCCGACGACCTACGTGCCGCCGGCCTGGGCCCTGGGCCCGATCAGGAGCGCGCAGCTGCGGGCGCTCCCGTTCGAGCGCATCGAGGTCACCCGGGGCCTGTTGTTCCCCGCCACGGGACGGCTCACCATGCTGCCGCTCGTCGGTTTCGAGGCCGACACGCCGACACGCGAGCACTTCCTGCGCGCCTGGAATCGCTGGCAGCTCCGCCTCGCCCGCCGGGGCCAGCGCCCCCTGCGGATCGGCATCCACCCCGGCGACCACGAATTGCGCCTGGCCGACCAGCTGAGCCGCATCATCGCCGGCGACTGGCACAGCCGGCACTACCGCGACTACCGAGACTGCCAGCGATCGAAGTCATGAACGGGCGGTGGACCAATGATCCGCCCCGCCCGCTCGCATGCAGACCCGAGTCGTCCCTCCGACCCCGCGCCAAGCGCGTCGATTCACTGTGGCGGCCGCGGCCGGGCGACGCATGACTTACCATCCGGATCTCTCTGCACGGGGGTCCCGTCGGATTACACGCATGGCACGAGAACGCGACGAACCCGGGCGGGAGGGTGAGCCCAAAGGCCGCGTCACGCGCACCACCACCTTCTTCGTGATCCTCGCGCTCGGCTCCGCGAGCGCGCTCGCGTGGCGCGACGGCGGCGCCGAGCTCGTCGATGCGCTCGCGACCGCGGCCACGCTGCTGCTGTCGATCGCGCCGGTGATCGGCGCGGCGCTGCTGCTCGGCGGCTACGTCAACGCGCTGCTGCCGCACGACCGCGTGGCGCGCTGGCTGGGGCCCGACAGCGGCCTGCGCGGCTACGGGCTCGCGCTGCTCGGCGGTGTCGTGACCCCGGCCGGGCCGTTCGCCGTGTTCCCGATCCTGGTGGGGCTGCGCGCGGCCGGTGCCGGGTTCGCGGTGTGCGTGGTCTATGTCACGGCCTGGGCGACGCTGGGGCTGCAGCGCATGATCGTGTGGGAGCTGCCGTTCCTGGGGTTCGACTTCGTCGCCCTGCGCATCGTCGCCTCGCTGCCCCTGCCGATCGTCGCCGGCGTGCTGGCGGCCGCGGTCGCCCGCCGGGTGAACCGATGAGCTTCGTGCTGGCGTTCGTGTTCGTCGCCGCGGTGCTCGGCGGGCTCGCGGGCTTCGCCAGCCGGCGCCGGCCCGACGCCCACGGCGAGGCGCTGACGGCCGCGCGCGGCTACCTCGCCAACATCGCGCCGCGGCTGCCGTTCGCGCTGGTGGCCGCGGAGTGCCTGGGGCGGCTGCTGCCGCCGGAGGTGGTGTCGGGGTGGGTCGGCACGGGCTCGGGCGTGACCGGCGTGCTGATCGCATCGGCCGTGGGCGCGCTGCTGCCGGGCGGGCCCATGCTCGCCTTCCCGCTGGCGATCGCGCTCGAGCGCGCCGGCGCGGGGCCCGAGGCGCTGGTGGCGCTGATCACCGCCTGGGCGCTGATCGCGGTCAACCGCACGCTGCTGTTCGAGATCCCGTTGCTCGGTGGTCGCTTCACCGCCTGGCGGCTGGGCCTGTGCGTGCCGCTGCCCGTCGTCGCCGGGGGCCTCGCCGGGCTGCTGGTCGCCGGCGGGTGGTGACACCCGGGGCGATCCCGGGCCCGCGGGGCGCCGATCGCCTCCCTGGCCCGCCGCGTGCTCGATTGCCCGCAGCGCCTTGCGCGCGCGTCGGCATTGCGCGCGTCGGCATTGCGCGCGTCGGCATTGCGCGCGTCGGCATTGCGCGCGTCGGCATTGCGCGCGTCGGCCTCCGGCCGAAACGCGCCTACGACGAGGGGATAACCTGACCCGCGGGGTGTCGATTGCCTGTAGGAGCGGCCTTTGGCCGCGAACGGCGGCATTGGCATTCGGCAGCGCCGTTCCTGGATCGCCACGGCGCCCCGCGGGCGCCTCGCGATGACCTCGGGGCGGATCCTCGCGATGGCTCGCGATGTCGCGTCCACACCGCGCGCGTCGGCATTGCGCGCGTCGGCCTTCGGCCGAAACGCGCCTACGACGAGGGATAACCTGGCCCGCGGAGGTGTCGATTGCCTGTAGGAGCGGCCTCTGGCCGCGAACGGCGCATTGGCATTCGGCAGCGCCGTTCCTGGATCGCCACGGCGCCCTGCGGGCGCCTCGCGATGACCTCGGGGGCGGATCGTCGCGATGGCTCACGATGCGCGCGTCGGCATTGCGCGTCGGCATTGCGCGCGTCGGCCTTCGGCCGAAACGCGCCTACGCCGAAACGCGCCTACCTTGGATCCACAGGCGCCCTGGAACCATCTACCGTTCCGTGGGTCCGGCTTCAGCCGGACGCGCAGGACGCCCGTCGAAGCCGCGTGCCGGGACGACGCGCCCTGTGCGCGCGTTCGCCTTCGGCGAAAACGCGCCTACGACGAGGGCGATACCTGGCCCGCGGAGGTGTCGATTGCCGGTAGGAGCGGCCTCTGGCCGCGAACGGCGGCATTGGCATTCGGCAGCGCCGTTCCTGGATCGCCACGGCGCCCCGCGGGCGCCTCGCGATGACCTCTGGGGGCGGATCCTCGCGATGGCTCACGATGCGCGCGTCCACACCGCGCGCGTCGGCATTGCGCGCGTCAGGCCTTCGCGGCCGTAAACGCGCCTGCGCCGAAACGCGCCTACGCCGAAACGCGCCTACGCCGAAACGCGCCTACCTCGAGCCCACGGGCACCCTGGAACCATCGACCGTTCCGTGGGTCCGGCTTCAGCCGGACGCGCAGGACGCCTGTCGAAGCCACGTGCCGGACAACGCGCCCCGTGCGCGCGTTCGCCTTCGGCGAAAACGCGCCTACGACTGCTCCGAGGAGCTCCTTGGCGGAATCCGAGGGGAACCGGGTCGAGCCGTAGCGCACCACGAGGTTGGCGAGCGCGAGCAGCAGGATCGAGCCCGAGACGTAGACGATGTTCAGGGTCGCGTCGTGGCCGCCCAGGATGTCGTCGATCAGCAGGCGCACCAGCGCGGTGATGCCGATGTAGATCAGGAAGCGCGTCGGCATGTGCTGGGTCTTGAAGTAGATGCCGACCATCGCGCCCATCTCGAGGTAGATGAACAGCAGCAGGATGTCGTGGATCGAGGCGCCGCCCTTCAGGGCCATGTCGAAGAACGCCACCGCGGCGGACCAGACGATCGCGCCGCCGATCGCGAACAGCGCCAGGTAGTGGAAGCCGTCGACGAGGAAGTTGCCGACTGCGTCGGCGGAATCCCTGAGCTTCTGGTCGAGCTGGTTGGTCTTGTCGATCTTCGCCATCGTCTCGCCCCACCGGCCATGATCGTATGTGCCGTCGGCCCGGTGCCGCCCGGGGCCTCGCCGGCTGGCACGGGTGCCACCCCTAACGCAGCTGGCTGTCCTTGCTGCCGCGGCGGTTGTAGAGGCTGGCGCGTCCCTGCTCGCGGTCGTGCGCTTCCTGGCAGGCGACGCACAGGCGCACCCCGGGCAGCGCCTCGCGGCGCGCCTGCGGGATCTCGCGGCCGCATTCCTCGCAGTGCGTCAGGCTCTCGCCCTGCGGCAGCGACGTGCGCGCGCGCTGGACCTCGTCCTCGACCGTGCTCTCGATCTGCTCGTGGACGTCGTCCTCGTCGCCGAAGCCCTTGGCCATCGTTGCCGTCCCGATCGCGCGCCGTGGCGGCGCATCCGTGGTGTCCCGATGCTCCAGCGTAGCGCTGCGCGGGGCGAGTTGCCATGACTGGCCGCGCGGACGGGGCCCGGCGTCGGCCGGGTCAGGCCGCGCCGACGGGGTCGCTCGCGTCGGCGTCCCGAGCGTCCTCGGCGTCGACGTGCACCCGGTCGCGGCCGGCGGCCTTGGCGCGATAGAGCATGGCGTCGGCGCGGCGGAACCACGCGTCCGTGGTCTCGTCGGCGCGACACTCGGCCACGCCGGCCGAGACGGTGAGGCGGGTATCGTCGATCAGCGGGGTGCGCGCGACGTGCTTGCGCAGGAACTCGGCGCGCCGCCCGGCCGGGCCCGCGCGGGCGCCGTGGGCGAGCACCACGAACTCCTCGCCGCCGTAGCGGAAGACGTCGTCGTTGTCGCGGATGTTGTCGCGCAGCAGCCGCGCGAGCGCCACCAGCGCGCGGTCGCCGGCGTCGTGGCCGCGGGTGTCGTTGACCTCCTTGAAGTGGTCCAGGTCGAACGCGATCAGCGAGGCCGGGGTGCCGAGCTCGTGGAAGCGCTCCATGGCGTCGGCGAGCGCGGCCTGCATCGCGCGGCGGTTGCCCGTGCCGGTGAGCGCGTCGCGCACGGCCAGGGTGCGAAAGCGCCGGCGGCTGTTGGCCATGGCGGTGGCGAACGCGAGCGCGAGCACGTTGGTGGCGCCGAGCGCGGCGAAGAAGCCGGCGACGCTGGTGCCGGCGGCGAGGTCGGCGGTCTGCGGCGCCGTGAGCGCGATCGCGAGCGCGTTCAGGCCGGCCGCGGGCACGGGCCGCAGCAGGAAGAACGTGCCCGCCGTGGCCGGGAAGGCCCAGATGAGCAGGCCGCCGCCGAACAGGTGCGCCACGGCCACGAGGGCCCCCAGGAACAGCAGCGCCAGCAGCGCCCCGGCGATGTCGGCGCGGCGCCAGCGCCAGGCGTAGACGCCGTTGCCCAGCGCGACGAGCGCGACCAAAGCATCGATCGCGGCGTGGGTCCACTCGCCCGCGAGCGCGCGCAGCACGACGAACGGCACGACGAAGACGACGGCGAAGGCCGAGAACAGCGCCACGATGAGCTCGTCGGCGCTGCGCTCGGCGGCCAGGCGTTCGATCAGGCGTCGCGCTCGCTGCACACGTGATCCTCGCCGTTGGCGGACGCCCGCCGCCGGTAGGGCGGGCGCGTCGCGACCGTACGCCGGGGGGCCGGTCGCGGCCGATCCCGGCGGCGTGGTGGGCCGGGGCGCGGTACACGCCCGTGGCCCGCCGGGACGTACTCCGCAGGTTCCGTGCCGCCTGCGCGCCGGTGTCAGCGCTGGCGGCGCGTGCCCGCGCGCGACAGCCAGCCGACCACCACGCCGACGAGGAACACGACCAGCAGCGCGAAGGCGCGCGAGGCGGTCCAGGTCCAGGCGAGGAACTGCACGCCGACGGGCTCGGTGTTCTGGAGCACGAACACGACGACGAGGACGGCGAGGACGATCGCGGCGACCAGCTTGATGTCCTTCATGGCGGGCTCCGGGGGTCGGGGACAGGGTCTCATCGTCCCACAGGCGCGCGCCGTGGTGGAGGGTGGCGCGTGGAGCGGGCGCGGGCCCGCAGGCCGCCGTCCGGCCGAAGCCGGGCCTGCGCGGTCTTCGCAAGGCGCGGCCAGCGGCGCATGCCGACCCTGGATCCCCACGGCCGGCTGCGCCGGGTGCGCGATGACGATCGGGCAACGCCGGGGCCGTGCGCGTCCGGCTGGAGGACCGTGTAACAAAGCCCGACGCTCGGGCCGGTGTTACAAGGGAGCGGGGCCCATTACCCCGCGGCCAGTCGCTCGGGCGCCACGGCGCAGACCCTGGGCAACGCCTCGACCCCGAGCACCCCGATCAGGCGCTTGAGGTTGTAGGCCATCACGCTCAACGCCATCTCGCCACGCACGCCCTGGTCGCCACGTGGAGGAACTGGCGCGCCTGCTGGCCACGCTTGAGCGTTGCCGAACGGATGCTCGCCCGTCGCGCGGCGCGAGCCATCCAGCCCGATCGCTGCGCGCGCGGGCGTCCATCGCCTCGAGATGGTCCTCGTGGCGATGGCGCGTGATCTGGCGCTGGCGCCGAGGTGCACTGCGCCTTGAGCGCCGCGGCGCTCGCCGCACGCCGGCGTCGTGTAGCGGCGCTGGCCGCGCACCTCGCAGCAAAACGACAACGTCGCCGGCGGGACAGGTATTGCAGGGTGTCGGCCTCGGCGTCGTAGACCGAAGCGCGCCCGGGCGAAGCGCGGGGCCAGTGGCTGCGCGGCGCCTGGCGCGGCGCGATCGCCGTGATCGCCTCGGCGGCGCGCGTGCGCGCCCTCGGCCTGGGCGTAGCCGGTGTCGGCGACCACCGTGAGCGCCCCGCCGCCGAGCGCGGCCTGGGCGCCGCGCGCCATCGGCACCAGCTGGCCGCGGTCGTTGGCGTCGCTGACCACCTCGTGGTGGACGATCAGCGCGTGCTCGGCCTCGACGGCGAATTGCCACGTTGTAGCCGATCACCCACTCGCCCGGCCCGTGCGCATCTTGGTGCTGTCGGGGTCGGTCAGCGCGGCTCGACTCGCCCGCCGCCGCCATCTCCTCGCCGAGTTGCTCGAGCGCGCCGCGGCGCTGCTTGAGCGTCGCCAGCGCCTGCGCCACCGCCTCGGAGTCGCTACCGTCGCCGTCGTCGCTGCCCTCGTCGTCGTCGGCGGCGTCGGCGGCGTCGAGCGCCTCGAGATACGCCGCGATGCGCCGGTCGATGTCGAGCTCGCGCTCGACGACGCCGTCGTGTGATACCGCTCTGAGGCGTTATCGGCGGCGAAGCTGCTACCGTCGACGGCCACCAGCCGCCCGCCGGGCCCGCGGACCCGCCTGGCGGCAAAACACCGCGAACGAGCGACACGCCCCGCGCAGCGCCTCGCCGTGCATCGCCCGGGACGTCGCGATCGTCCTTGAAGCACGGCGCCAGGCGGTGGACCAGCCACAGCACCTCGATGTTGTTCGCGCACGCGAGCTCCAGCTCGCGGCTCGAGCGCAGCCGGTTGAGATAGCCGTAGATGTAGAGCTTGAGCAGATCCGCCGGGTAGTACGGCGGGCGCCCTGCTCGGGCGCCGCCACGTGGGCAAAGCCCAGCGAGCCCAGATCCAGGCAATCGACGAACGCATCGATCACCCGTACCCGGCTGTCCGCCGCGATCAGATCATCCAGGCGCTCGGGAAACAGCGTCCCCTGGTCGCGCGAGATCCCGCTCACATGCCCCATGATCGACTCCCCGACAACGATGGCGCTATTGTCGCCGATCCGGACTTTTTACACAGTCTCTGAAGCCGGACCCACGGAACGATGAGTGGTTCAGGGCGCCCGTCGGGCTGGGGGTAGGCGCGTTTTCGCCGAAGGCGAAGCGCGCGCCGCCGGGCGCGTCGTCCCGGCACGCGGCTTCTTCGACCAGGGCGTCCTGCGCGTCCGGCTGAAGCCGGACATCACGGAACAGGCCGATCGACGTGCCCGGGGGTCATTGCAGAGCCCTCGGGCCCCCGGCAGGGGGCCCGAACCGGGGATGACGTCGTTGCGTCATCACGAGTCGCGACGAGCGGTATCGGACCGCCGCCGCCGAAACGAAGGGCCCGCTCTCCCGCTTCGCGGGCGAGGAAGAGGACCAGTGTCGGGGGGCGTCGCGGCGGGCGCCACCGGCATTGGGGGCCTCTGGCACGGGGCTACCGCAATGCCCTCGAGTGGCTGCATGGCGTGGCGAGGGTGCAATGCGCGCGTTCGCCTGCGGCGAAAACGCGCCTACTGCGCTGTGGCCGGACGGATGGTCGATGTCATTAAGAGGCGCCCTGCAGGGCGCCGTGGCAATCCAGTGGATCCGCCCGCGCGCGCGGCGCAGCCGGTATGATGTGCGCCCGTTCATCGCCCGGGGCGCGCGCCCGCCATGTCGATCGTCACCTACAGCCTGATCGCGCTCACCGTCGCCGTCTCCTGGCTCGCCTGGCAGCGGCCGCGGGTGCTGCACGCGCTCATCTACTGGCCGCCGGCGGTGCGCCGCGGGGAGTGGTGGCGGCTGCTCACCCACGGCTTCATCGACGCCGACGGCGCGCACCTGCTGGTGAACATGGTGGTGCTGTTCTTCTTCGGCGGGATCATGGAGCGCGTGCTCACCGGGCGCATCGGCATGGGCGGGTTCGTGCTCTTCTACCTCGGCGGGATCGTGATCGCGATGCTGCCGACGCACTTCCGCCACCTGCGCGATGCCGACTACCGTAGCCTCGGCGCCTCCGGCGCCGTCGCGGCGATGCTGTTCGCCTACATCCTGATCCAGCCGTGGTCGACGCTGCTGGTGATGTTCATCCCGATGCCGGCGATCGTGTTCGCCGTGGCCTACGTCTGGTACTCCGTCTGGGCCGACCGCAACAGCGCCGACAACGTGAACCACGGCGCCCACCTGGCCGGCGCGGCCTGGGGCGTCGCGTTCATGCTCGCGCTCGAGCCGCGCCTGCTGCCGCGCTTCGTGGACCGGCTGCTGTCGCCGCCCTGGCTGTAGCCGCGCGCTCGCCGCGACCACCACCCTGACCGATGCCCCGCCTGAGCGTGATCGTCCCGGCCCACCGACGAGGCCGATGAGCTGCCGCGCGCCGCTCGCGGGCCTGCACGCCGGGCTCGCCGAGGCCGGGATCGACCACGAGATCGTCGTGGTGGACAACGCCTCGCGCGACACCACCGCCTGCGTCGCCCGCGCGGGCGGGGCGCGTGGTCGCGGAGGCGCGCCGCCAGATCGCCCGCGCGCGCAACACGGGTGCTGCCGCACCGGTGGCGACTGGCTGCTGTTCGTCGACGCCGATACCTGGCCCTCGGCGGCGCTGCTGCGCGCGGCGCTGGCGCGGCTCGAGGCCGGTGCCTGCGGCGGCGGCGCGCTGGTGGCGATGGACGACCTGCCGAACCCGGTGTACCGGTGGGGCGTGGCGCTGTGGAACCGGGTGGCGAGGTGGCTGGGTCTCGCCGCCGGCTGCTTCGTGTTCGTGCGCCGCGACGCGTTCGAGGCCGTGGGCGGGTTCGATACGCGCTACTACGCCGGCGACGAGGTGATCCTCTCGCGCCGGCTGCGGCGCTGGGGCCGGGCGCATGGGCGCGCGTTCGTGATCATCGACGACCCGCCGGTGTACACCTCGGCGCGCAAGGCGCACTGGTTCTCGCCGGTGCAGCACGTGCTGACGCTGCTGATCGTGGTCCTGTTCCCGCCGGCGATGCGCAGCCGGCGCCTGATGTGGTTCTGGTACCGGCGGCCGCGGGGCTGAGGCGTGACCCGGTGCGGGGACCGCACGCCGTCGCTGGATCGCCACGGCCGTTGCCACGCTTCGCTCGCAATGACGTTGCTGCGCCGGCCTCGCGATGACGTCGAGGGCAGCGCCGGCGCCATGCGCATCCACTGAAGCCGGACCCAGCGACGGCGCAGCTTCGAAGATGGCCGTGGTGATCCTTCGATGGACGGCGGCCCATGGGCGGCCTCGACGGGCGCCGTGCATCCGAGCCGGAGCCGGACCCACGGAACGGCAGATGGTTGCAGGGTGCATGGGTTGCCGGCTCCACAGAAGTAGAACCTCGGCGGCAGGCTCGATGCGCGCGTGTCCTTCGGACAAGCGCGCCTACGCCGGACCCGCGGGAGACCGAAGGCGATGTAGGCGCGTTTTCGCCGCAGGCGAACGCGCGCGCAGGTGCTGCGCGTCCGGCCGAAGCCGGCTCCACGGAAACGCCGCGGTCTGGCCTACGGCTCGGCGTCGGGATCGAACGCCGGGGCGCGCGGGGCGACGGGGTGGGGGCGGCGCTCGTCGGCGTGGCGCCACCACTGGCGGGCGAACCAGGCCAGCGCCACGAGCTGCAGCGCGACGACGCCGCCGAAGGCGACCTGGTAGCCGGTTGGGTCGTAGGTGCGCGCCACCGGGTCTTCCCAGGCGCTCAGCACGACGCCGATGCCCCACTGCAGCACGAACGCCGCGACGAACACGAGCACGTTGAGCGCCGTGTTCGCGCGGCCCGCCAGGTCGCGCGGGAAGTGCTGCGCGAGCAGCGAGTAGGTGAGGCTGGGCGCCGTCGCGAAGAACCCGAACGCCGCCAGCGACAAGCCCAGCGTGGCGCCGCCGGAGCCGCCGGCGGCGAGGTAGACGAGCAGCAGCAGGAAGGTGACCAGGCCACCGCCGGCGACGCTCATCGGGCGCAGGCCCAGGCGCATCAGGCGCTCGGTGAGCACGCCCCAGGCGAGGAAGCCGACGCCCATGCCGGTCGTGAGGATCAGCAGGTGCGTGGCGACGCCGGCGCGCGCGAGCCCGGCGACGTCGCGCAGCCACGGGCCCGACCAGAGGCCGTTGATCGCCAGCGACGAGCCCGACGACAGCGCGGCCATCGGCGCGATGCCGAGGAAGAAGCGGTCGCGGAAGACCTGGCCCAGGCCGCGCAGCTGGTCGGCGAAGGTGAGGTGCGCGGGCGGCTCGGCGTGGTCGGGGACGATGGTGAACACGGCCGCGGAGACGATCAGCGCGCACACCGCCAGCCCGGCGAAGAGCACGCGCCAGTCGAGCAGGGTGAGGAACCACTCCACCGGCACCGTCGCGCTGATCGCGCCGAGCGCGCCGGAGGTGAGCAGGCAGGCGTAGACCAGGGGCAGGCGCCGCGGCGCGAACCACATCGCGAAGGCCTTGAACGAGGCCATCATGCAGCACGAGACACCCGCGCCGATGAGCGCGCGCCCGAGCGACAGGCCGGCGAGGTCGTCGGCGAGCGCGAACACCAGCGAGCCCGCGGCGGCGACCGTGAGCAGGGCGGCCTCGACGCGGCGCGGGCCGAAGCGGTCGAGCGCGAGGCCGAGCGGCAGCTGCAGCAGCGCGAAGGCGGCCATGTAGGTGGCCGTGAGGAAGCCGAGCGCGTCCGCGCCGAGGCCGGTGTCGGCGACCAGGTTCGGCGCGGCGACCGCGTTGACCGTGCGAAACAGGTAGGACAGGTAGTACCCGGCGGCGAACGGCAGGAACAGGCGCAGCACCAGCCCCGGCGGCAGGCGTGTCGTGGTGGTGTCGCGGTCCTCCAAGCGGGTGCTCCGGCGCAGCGCGAGGCGTGAGTCTAGCAAGCCCGCCGGGCCTGCACCCGGCGGCCCGCGATGACACGGGGGATGCCGCCGCGGCTCGGCGTACCGGTAGGAGCGCCCTCCGGGCGCGAATACGGCGCCGACTACGGCACGGCCCGTCCGCGGCCGGAGGCCGTTCGTGCGGGTCATCGCTACCCGGAGGGCCTCGGCCGTCGGCGCCGTCGTCGCGAGGGGCGGCGCGGCGCGCCGGGCGTCGCCTCAGAGGGCCGGCTCGGTGTGCGGCGCGGGCGCGGACTCGACGCGGTTGCGGCCGTTCTGCTTGGCGCGGTAGAGAGCGTCGTCGAGGCGCTTGAACATCACCGAGCGCTCCTCGGGCGTGCGCGACTCGGTGACACCGAGGCTGATGGTGACCGTGCCGACGCCGTCGAAATCGGTCGCGGCGACCTGTCGGCGCAGGCGCTCGGCGACCTGCTCGGCCGACTCCAGGCCGGTCTGCGGCAGCAGCACCATGAACTCCTCGCCGCCCCAGCGCGCCGCCAGGTCGGGCGCGCGCACCTGCTCGGCGAACAGCGTGCCGATCTCCTCGAGCACGCGGTCGCCGGTGTCATGGCCGTGGTGGTCGTTGATCTGCTTGAAGCGATCGATGTCGAGCATGATCAGCGAGCAGAAGCTGCCGTAGCGCTTGACCCGATCGAGCTCGCGGTCGAGCGTGGTCTCGAAGCGGCTGCGGTTGCACAACCCGGTGAGCACGTCGTGGCTCGCGAGGTGCGCGAGCTGGCGGTTGGCCTGGTTCAGGCGCGCGCTCAGCTCGTAGGCATGGCGCAGGTTGCGGCTGTAGTTGTGGCCCGCCGTCGCCAGGGCACCGCCGTAGAGCACGGTCATGGTGGCGAGGATCCAGTAGTCGCGGCCGCCGAGCACGAAGAACATGATCGCGGCCGGCGCCAGCGTGGCGACCAGGTAGGTGATGTAGAGATGCGGCATGGCCGCGTTGACGGGCAGCGCGCCCGCCGCGACCCCGGCCACCGCGATCACCAGCACCATGTCCTGCAGCGGCGGGGTTTCGGGCATGAACAGCGGCACGGCGGCGCCCCAGAGCAGCCCGCTCGCGGTCATCGTGGCGAGGTAGCGCAGGGCCCACTGGCGCGGATCGGGCTCGGGCGTCGCGCGGTAGCGGCGCAGCTGGTAGAGGCGCCCCAGAGTGACCGCGACCAGCAGGCCCACCCATCCGTAGGGCCAGTAGTCGAGCGGGTAGGGCTCGAGCACCAACACGACCAGGGCCGCGAGCGCCACGTTGACCACGGCCGCCATGGCCATCTGGTCGAACAGGTGCGCGACGGTCGTGCGCTCGATCGCGGCCCGGATCGAGGCCGGCCCCGGGCGTGCGACGGGCTCGGTGAGCTCGCGCAGCCCCGGGGCATGCTCTTCCGGGTGGATCGTGGCCTGGTGCTCCTGGTCTTCGGTCACTCGGGCTCCGTCGGGGGCCGGCCGGTGCGGCGGTTCGCCAGCCGCCCGGTGTTGAACAGTCGATCGAGACGTACAGCAAGCCCCGTGCCGAGCTGCCGAGCGCCGCGCGGCCCGCCCGGCTGGCGCCAGGGGTCATGGTGTCGGATTTTCGACAGGGGCGCCACCCCGGGGCGGCTGCAACCGCCCGGATCGGTCCGGAAGGGCGATTTTCGTGACGAGTGGCACCACGTTGGCCCCCGGACCAAGTATGCTGGGCCATTGTGCCCGTGCGGGCGGGCGCGTGCGGAATACCGGATGATCATTTCGAGGACCAAGCTGCGGATCGGGCTGGGCGCGGTGCTGCTGGCGGCGGCCACGGCCGCGCCGGCGATGACCGGGGAGGCGTTCCAGGCGTGTCTCGCGCGCCTGCAGGATACGGCCACGGCGCAGGGCGTGTCGCCGGCGGTGGCCGAGCGCGCGCTGCGCGACGTCGAGTTCGTCGAGCGCGTGATCGAGCTCGACCGGGCCCAACCCGAGTTCACCACCACGTTCGACGATTACCTCGGCCGGCGCGTGACCCAGGAGCGGGTCGAGCGCGGACGCGAGCTGCTCGCCGAGCACCGCGACCTGCTCGAGCGCGTCTACCGCGAGTACGGCGTGCCGCCGCGCTACCTGGTCGCGTTCTGGGGCATGGAGACGAACTTCGGCGACTACTTCGGGCGCATGCCGATCCTCGACTCGCTCGCGACGCTCGCCTGCGATGATCGCCGCAGCGGCTACTTCACCAGGCAGGTCGTGGCCGCGCTCGGGATCATCGACGAGGGCTCGATCGAGGCCGAGCGCATGAAGGGCTCGTGGGCCGGCGCGCTCGGGCACATGCAGTTCATGCCGACGGTGTTCGCGCGCTACGCGGTCGACTTCGACGGCGACGGCCGGCGCGACCCCTGGAACAGCATCGCCGACGCGATGGGCTCGGCGGGCAACTTCCTCAGCGGCGTCGGCTGGGAGCAGGGCTGGCGCTGGGGCCGCGAGGTGACGCTGCCCGAGGGCTTCGACTACGCGCTCGCGGGCTACGACAACGCGCGCGCCGTGGCCGAGTGGAAGCGCCTCGGCGTGCGCACCGCCTATGACCGGCCGCTGGCGGCGAGCGAGCACGAGGCGGCGCTGCTGGTGCCGTCGGGCCACGAGGGGCCGAAGTTCCTCGTCTACCAGAACTTCGATGTGATCATGCGCTGGAACCAGTCGGAGTTCTACGCGCTCGCCGTGGGCCACCTGGCCGACCGGCTCACCGGCGTGACCGGGCTGGTGAACCCGCCGCCCGAGGATGCGCCGCGCCTGCGCCGCGACCAGGTCATGGCGCTGCAGGAGCGCCTCAACGAGCGCGGCTTCGACGCCGGCCCGGTCGACGGCATCCCCGGCCCGCAGACGCGCGCCGCGATCCGCCGCTTCCAGGCGGCCAACGGCATGATCGCCGACGGCTTCGCCTCGCGCGAGCTCCTCGACGCGCTCTCCCTGCAGGTGGCCGAAGGCCCGTAGGCGCGCTTGCGCGCAGGCGCGTTCCGCGTAGGCGCGTTTCCGCCGAAGGCGGACGCGCGCGTTGCGGACGCGCGCATTGCGCACACCCGCACCGTGGCCACCACGGCGGCCCCAACCCCCCGAGGTCATTGCGAGGCGCCCGCAGGGCCGCCGTGGCAATCCGGTGTTTCGGGCCCGCGAATCGGATGATTGCGCCCCTGCGCGGGCCGTGCGCGTCCGGCTGAAGCCGGACCCAGCGGGACGGCAGGCGGTATCCAGGATTGCCTGTGGGTCCGTGGCACGAAGGCCCGTCCTAGGCGCGTTTCGCGCCGAGGGCGCGACGCGCGTCGATTCGCCGCGGCGCATCGCGCACACCCGCACCGTGGCCACCACGGCGGCCCGACCCCCGAGGTCATTGCGAGGCGCCCGCAAGCGCCGTGGCGATCCCGTATTTCGGGCCCGTGGATCGGATGATTGCGCGCCCTGCGCGGGCCGTGCGCGTCCGGGCTGGAAGCCGGACCCACGGAACGGCAGCGGTTCCGGGTACCGTGGGTCCGTGGCCGAAGGCCCGTAGCGCGCATCCGCCGAAGGCGGACGCGCGCGTTGCGGACGCGCGCATCGCGCACCCCGCACGTGGCACACGGCGGCCCCGACCCCCGAGGTCATTGCGAGAGCGCCCGCAGGGCGCCGTGGCGATCCGGCGTTTCGGGCCCGTGGATCGGATGATTGCGCCCCGTGCGCGGGCTGTGCGCGGTCCGGCTGAAGCCGGACCCACGGAACGGCGGGCGGTTCCAGGACTCTTGTGGGTCCGCCTTCAGGCGGACGCCGGCGGGTCGTTGTGGCCGAGGATTTCGGTGGCGGCCGTGCGCGTCCGGCTGAAGCCGGACCCACGGAACGCGCGGGGTTCCGGGCTGTCGTGGGTCCGCCGTAGGCGCGCCTACGGCTCGCGGGGCTCGTCGCCGTCCCCCTCGGCGGGCATCAGGTGGATCGCGCCGGCGCGCAGCGACACGCCGATGGGCTCGCCGGCGTCGACGCGGTTGCGGCGCGCGACGTGGGTCGGGATGGTCAGGTGGATGGGGCTGTCGATGCCGGGCACGGCGACGCGCACCTGGGTCATCTCGCCCAGGCGCAGGGCCTCGGCGACGGTGCCGTGCACCGGGTTCTCGTGCTCGCCCCGCGACGGCCGGTCGCGGCGGTGCAGCACGACGCTGTCGGCGGGGATGCACCAGGCGACCTCGCTGCCGGGTGCGAACGCGGGCTGGTGCGCGGCCTCGAGCTCGTGCGCCGTGCCACGTCGAGCCGGGTGTAGCCGGCCCCGGCGTCGTGGCCGGCGACCGTGCCGGTCGAACACGTTGCGCAGGTCGATCAGGCGCGCCACCAGCGGCGAGGCCGGGCGGTACATGACCGTCTCGGGCGCGTCCGATCTGCAGGATGCGGCCGCGGTGGATGACGCCGATGCGGTCGGCCAGGCGCGCCGCCTCGTCGAGGTCGTGGGTGACGAACACGATCGGCACGTCGAGGTCGCGGCGCAGCCCGGCGAGCTCGCGCTGCAGGCGCTCGCGCGTGACGCTGGTCGACCGCGGCGAAGGGCTCGTCGAGCAGCAGCACGCGCGGCTCGCGCGCGAGCGCCCGGGCCACCGCGACGCGCTGCTGCTGGCCGCCGGAAAGCTCGGCCGGGCGGCGCGCCTCGAGGCCGGCGAGGTGGACGACGCGCGAGCAGCTCGCCGGCGCGGCGGTCGCGCTCGCGCGGGGCAGTCGTCGCGGCCCATCGCCGCGCGTCACGTTGCCGAGCGCGCTCAGGTGCGGGAACAGGGCGTAGCTCTGGAACACGTAGCCCACGCGGCGGTGGCGCGTCGGCACCTGCACGCGGGCGGCGCGATCGAGCCAGCGCGTGCCGTCGACGGCGACGTGGCCGGCAGGCGGCGTGTGCAGCCCGGCGATCGCGCGCAGCACGGTGGACTTGCCGCTGCCCGACGGGCCCACGAGCGCGAGCGAGCTCGCCCGGCGCGCACTCGAAGGCCGCGTCCAGCGGGATCGGCGCGGCCTGGCGCAGCGCGACGCGGAGGCCCGCCTCGGCGCATCCGGCGGCGCCCGATGCGGCGCGAGGAGGCATGTAGCTCACGCGCGATGGTCACCAGCGACACGGCGAGCAGCAGCGCGGCCATGCGCCCGGCGGCGGCGTCGTTGAAGGCCTGCATCTCGTCGTAGATCGCGATCGAGATGGTGCGCGTCTCCGCCGGGATGTTGCCGCCGACCATGAGCACCACGCCGAACTCGCCGAGCGTGTGCGCGAAGGTGAGCACCGTCGCGGTGAGGATGCCCGGCCAGGCCAGCGGCAGCTCGATGCGCCACAGCCGGCGCCACGGCGACATGCCGCAGCAGGCCGCGGCCTCGCGCACCTCGCGCGGGATCGCCTCGAAGGCGCGCTGCACCGGCTGCACCGCGAACGGCAGGTTCACGACGATCGAGGCCAGCACCAGCGCCTCGAAGGTGAAGCACCAGCGGCTGGCCGAACGACCGCTGGCAGAGTCCGGCCGAATGGCGCGTGTCGCGGCCGAAGGCCGACCGAGCAGGTAGTAGCCGAGCACGGTCGGCGGCAGCACCAGCGGCAGCGCCAGCGCGGCCTCGACCACGCCGCGGCCGCGGAACAGCGTGGCGCACGGCCAGCGCGCCGGCCGAGCGCGATGCCGATCGGCAGCAGCGCGATCACGGCGATCACGCCGAGCTGCAGCGAGAGCGAGAAGGCGGTCCAGTCCATCGCGCGAGGATTACCGCGTCGCGTCGGGCACGGCAAACCCGTGGCGCTCGAGGATCGCGCCGGCGGCCGGCCCGCGCATGAACGCGTGCAGGCGCTCGGCGGTCGCGCCGGCACCCGTGAGCAGCGACCATGCGCTGCGCCAGCGGCTCGTGCCAGTGATCGCCGGGAATCAGCGCGAACGTCGGCGCGCTGCGCGAGCCTGCGGCGCCAGCGCCGAGCGAGGCCGGCGACGATGCCGCCGTCGGCGTAGCCCGAGAGCGGCGAACTGGGCCGCCTGGGAGGCGTTCTCGCCGAGCACCAGCAGCGGGCTGGATCGCCTGCCCAGAGCCCGGCGTGGCGCAGCGCCTGGCGCGCGCGCACGCCGTAGGGCGCGTGCGCGGGGTTGGGGATGGCGAAGCGCTCGAGGGCGCCGCGCCGCGAGCGCGCGCGCGCAGGCTCGTCCAGCGCGCCGCCGGCCGCCAGCGGCGAGCCCTGCGGCACGAACAGGCCGATGCGCCCGTAGGCGTAGACGCTCGCCTCGCCGCGCGTGCGCCCGGCGGCGACCAGGCGCTGCGGGTAGGCCGTGTTCGCGGCCAGGAACAGCTCGAACGGTGCCCCGCGCAGGGCCTGGCGCGTGAGCTTGCCCGACGAGGCGTAGGACACGCGCACGCCCGCCCGGTCTCGCGCTCGAACGCCTCGACACAGATCGCCGGCATGGCCTGGCGCAGGCTCGCGGCGACGGCGATCGACGGCGGCTCGGCCGCCGGCGGTCGCGGCGGGGGCGACGGTGGCGAGCGCCACCGCGACGGCGGCGATCGCGCGGCGCAGCGGGGTGGTCGGCATCGAGGTCCTCGCGCGGTCGCGTGTGGCCCGGGCCGGTGCACGCGCGCCGTGCCCGGCCCGCGCGCAGTATACGGGAACGGCCCGCCGGGTCATCGAGCACCCCGCGGGAGCGGCCGCCGGCCGCGAACGGGTCGTGTCGTCGGTGACGCCGTGTTCGCTCGTGAGCCGCCGAGAGAGATCACCCACCAGCGTCATCGCGAGGCGCCGCAGGCGCCATGGCGATCCAGGACGGGTCGCGAGGACACACGCCGCCGGATCGTGCTTCGCTCAATGACATCGACCATCCGTCCGGCCACAGCGCAGTAGGCGCATCTTCGCCGCAGGCGAACGCGCGCGTTCGCGCCCTCGCCACGCCATGCACCCAGGCATTGCGGAGCCCGTGCCAGAGGCCGCCAGTGCGGTGGTGCCTGCCTCGACGCCCCTCACCATCCTGCGAGCGGAGGGGCCCTTCGTTCCGGCAGCGGCAGTTGCGATCCCGCTCGACGCGACTCGTCGATGCGGCCGACGACGTCATCCCGGTTCAGGCCCCCTGCCGGGGCGCCTGGGGCTCGCGATGACCAGGGTGGTCGATGCCACCGGGCCATCGCTGCAGGCACCGCTACGCGGGCGTGACGACGGCGATCGGCTCGGGCAGCTCGCGGGTCTCGCAGTTGTCGCCGGGGCCGCCGCGGTCGACGACGAGGAAATCGGACTCGGCCCCGAGCGCGAGCAGGGGGTGGTGCCAGGCGTTGACGTGGTAGTTCACGCCCTGGTCGCCGCGCGCGAGGAAGGCGTCGACGTCGTCGGGGCCCGGGGCCTCGCCCGCGGCGACCACGACCAGGTACGGCCGGCCGTTCAACGGCATGAACGCCTGGCTGCCTGAGCGGATGGCGCTCGAGCATGGCGATGCGCACGGGCGGCGTGAACGCCTGCCCGCGGAACACGTTGATCAGCGCGCGCGCGTGGTCGCCGCCGAGCTGCACCCGGGCGAGGTCGTGGAAACGCTCGGTGGTGCCGTCGTTGATCGGGAAGTGCTCGGCGCCCGCCGTCTCGATGACGTCGCCGTAGGGCGCGAAGGCCGCGCGCGTCAGTGGTCTCGCCTCGATCGTGTGCATGCTCACTGGCTGCGGGTAGCCCCACAGGCGCAGGCGGCTGGCGCCGCCGTCGGGGTGGATGTTGAAGCGCACGTGCGTGACCGGGCCGAGGTCGGCGACGGCCTGCTCGAAGGTGTGCTCACTGTCGGGCTCGAGCGGCTGCTCGGGCAGCAGCGTGTCCCAGAACTGGCTCTCGGTGACGATCGATGCCGGCGTGCCCGCCTCGACGCGCGCGGCCTGCAGCGAGCAGCGGTCGGGGAAGTTGCCCTTGAAGTGCGCCGTGTCGACGAACACGCGCGCGATCGTGCCGGGGTGGCCGAGCGCGATGATGCACCAGTCGTGGCCCGGCTCGCGGCGGCGGCGGGTCTCCCAGCCGTCGGCCATGTTCACGCCGCGGCCCGGGCGCAGCAGGTTGAGCGGCCGGCCGTAGTGGGCGTCGTTGCAGGCGACCTCGCGGCCGCCGCTGGCGAGCGCGGCGAGGTCGTGCAGGGCCCTGGGATCGCGCGCCGCCCAGTCGCACCAGACGTCGCCGTAGACGCGCAGGCGCGCGAGCCCGCCGTCGGGGTAGAGGTGCACGCGCAGGTGGGTGCAGACCCCGCTGCCGGCGACCTCGTGGAAGTGGTGCGCGTCGCCGCCGAGGCCGACGGCGTCGAGCAGCGGCTGCCAGTCGGCGTCGTCGCCGGGGTCGCCGTCGGGGTGGAAGCAGGCCTCGATCGCCACCGCGGGCGCGAAGTTGCCGGTGAAGAAGCGGGTGTCGAGGTCGAGGCCGCGCACGGTCGCGGGGTAGGCCAGGCGCACGATGCAGTGGTCGTGGCCGCCGCGGCGCCGACGGCGCGTCTCCCAGCCGTCCATCCACTTGCCGTGGTCGTCGAACAGGTCCGGGTGGAACTCGGGCGGGTGCGCCGCGAGCATGCGCGCGGCCGGCGCGAAGAACTCGTCGGTCGCGCGGACGACCTGGGCGCCCAGGCCGGCGTCGGCGAGGTTGACGCGCCCCTGCGCGAAGGCGGGCGGCTCGGGCGCGGTGGCGGTGATGCGGTTGTCCATCGGGCGCGTTCCCGTTCGTGTTGCGCGGGAGAGGCAGGCCCGGCGCCCCCTCTCCCTGGCCCTCTCCCCCGCAAGCGGGGGAGAGGGGATGGATTGTCGGCCCTCGCTCCCGCAAGCGGGGAGAGGGGATGGATTGTCGGCCCTCGCTCCCGCAAGCGGGGAGAGGGGATGGATTGTCGGCCCTCGTTCCCGCGAGCGGGGCAGAGGGAATGGTCTGTCGATCCCCATGCCGCGAGCGCGGCAAGGGGATGGTGTGTCGCTCCGCCCACCCGCGACGGCGAGCCGGCTGCTCGTTCAGCCGTCCACCGGCGGATGGTGCTCGGCCCAGTGGCGCGCGATCTCGACGCGGCGGCAGATCCAGACGCGCTCGTGGCGCTCGACGTGGTCGAGGAAGCGCTGCAGCCCGCGCAGGCGCCCGGGGCGGCCGACCAGGCGGCAGTGCAGGCCGACCGAGAGCATCTTCGGCGCCTCCGCGCCCTCGGCGTAGAGCACGTCGAAGGCGTCGCGCAGGTACTGGTAGAACTGCTCGCCGTTGGCGAAGCCGTGCGGCGTCGTGAAGCGCATGTCGTTGGCGTCGAGCGTGTACGGCACCACGAGGTGGTCGTGCGTCGCGCCGTCGGCGGTCGCCACGCGCTGCCAGAACGGCAGGTCGTCGCCGTAGTAGTCGGAGTCGTAGAGGAAGCCGCCGTGCTCGACCACGAGGCGGCGCGTGTTCGGGCTGTCGCGGCCGGTGTACCAGCCGAGCGGCGCGGCGCCGGCCAGGCGCTCGAGGATCCCGACGGCCTCTTCCATGTGCGCGCGCTCGGTGGCCTCGTCGACGTCCTGGTAGGAGATCCAGCGCAGCCCGTGGCAGGCGATCTCGTGGCCCAGCTCGCCGGAACGCCGCCGTCGGCCTCCGGGTTGCGCTCGAGCGCGCTGCCGACGCCGAACACGGTCAGCGGCAGGCCGCGGCGCTCGAACTCGCGCAGCACGCGCCACACGCCGGCGCGCGCGCCGTACTCGTAGATCGACTCCATGCTCATGTGGCGGTCCGCGACCGCCGGCGCGCCGGCGATCTCGGAGAGGAAGGTCTCCGGCGTGCGGGTCGCCGTGCGAGCACGCAGCACTCGCCGCCCTCCTCGTAGTTGAGCACGAACTGCAGCGCGACCCGGGCGTGGCCGGGCCACTGCGCGTGCGGCGGCCGGCGGCCGTGGCCGACGAGGTCGCGCGGGTAGCCGCTGTCGCTCATGCGTTCATCCCGCCGTGGGGGTGGCGCGCACCACCCGTATCCGCTGCTGCGAGGGTAGCGTGGCCGCGGGCACCGGGCGAGCTCAGCCGTGGCGGGCGGGCGCGTCCGTGCCCGCCGCGCTGAAGATGGCGTGGAAGTCCGGGGTGGCGTCGTCCGCCGCGCGGAAGCTCAGGCTGGCCTCGATGCGGTCGAGGTGGTGGCCCATCCACTCGCGCGCGCGCCGCGCCTCGCCGGCGGCGACCAGCTCGAGCAGGTCGCCGTGCTCGCCGCAGTCGCAGCCGATGCTGCGCGGCGAGCCGTAGACGGCGATGATCAGCGACGAGCGCGAGGCCAGCTGGCTCACGAACTCGGTCAGCGTGTCGTTGCCGGCGACCTCGACCAGGCGCACGTGGAAGGCCGCCGAGTGGTGGATGGCGTCGCTGTGGCGGCCGGCGTCGCGCGCAGCGTGCTCGCGCCGCGTGAGCTCGCGCAGGGCCTCGAGGTGGCGCGGCCGACGTTCGCCGTGACCGCGTCCATGCTGCCGACCTCGATCAGCCGCCGCGCGGCGAACATCGCGCGCCTCCTGCTCGGTCGGCGCCACCTCGGCGCCGCGGTACGTCGCAGCGTCACCAGGCGCTGCAGCGCCAGGCGCTGCAGCACCTTGCGCACGCCGGTGCGGCTGATGCCGAAGACCTCGCTCAGCTGCGCCTCGGGCAGGCGTGCGCCCGGCGCCAGGCGGTGGTCGACGATCGCCTCGACGATGCGCCGATGGATGAGCTCGTCGCGCGCGGGCCGTGGCGAGCCGCTGTCGCGCTCCGTGCCCAGGGGGAGGCTCTCGCGGGTATCCATGCAGTATCCGGCGCCCGTCCGGGTGGTCGTCGCAGGGTCGTATACAATCCGTCGCGTAGTTTCCACGCGATCGCGCGCGCCTTCAAGTGCGCGCGGGCGACTTGACAGGGGCGTCGCGCCGGGCTTCACTCGCACGACGGTAACGCCACCCCGGAAGCGTCGTGCCCGGATTCGAGCCGTCCATTCAGGACCTTGGAAGCATGGCCGGGCCGTACGCGGCAGCCTCGCGCCGTCCCGGCCGCGCGCTTGGGCGGCGTCACCGCGATGCGGCCCGAGCCGCACACGCCGCGGGGCTTGCGTCCGCCCGCGTGTAGTACAATCACAAAGCCCGCAGCGCACTCCCCGACCGCGCAGACCCGGACCCGCTCCACCGGCCCACGCCCGGCATGGTCCCCGTCCACCCGGTCCGGTCGCGCCACGCGGGCGGCCCGGCAGAGGGGGACACCATGAGCGAAGAGCAAGACCTCACCATCCGCCAGATCGACGACACGCTCTACAACGACGACCTCGCGCCCGTCCCGAAGAGCGAGCGGCGCTGGGGCTGGTTCGAGATCTTCAACGTCTGGTCGAACGACATCCAGAGCCTGTTCGGCTACACGCTGGCGGCCTCGCTGTTCCTGAGCTACGGCCTCAACGGCTGGGCGGTCATGGCGGCGATCATCCTCGCCGGCTTCGTGGTCATGGTCCTGGTCAACCTCTCGGGCAGCCCGAGCGTGCGCTACGGCATCCCCTTCCCCGTGATGGCGCGGGCGAGCATGGGTGTGCGCGGCGCCAACTTCCCCGCGATGCTGCGCGCGATCGTGGCGATCTTCTGGTACGGCGTGCAGACCTACTTCGCCTCGACCGCGGTGGCGCTGCTGATCAACTCGGTGATGGGCTACAGCGGCGACACCGGCGGCTTCCTCGGCATGACCGGCGTCGGCTGGATCTCGTTCATCATCGTCTGGCTGTTCCAGATCGCGCTGTTCTGGCGCGGCATCGAGTGGGTGCGCCAGTTCCTCAACTGGGCCGGACCGACCGTCTACGTGGTCATGCTGATCCTGATGGGGCTGATCTGGTACGAGGCCGGCAGCGACCTGATCCCCGCGCTGGGCACGATCTTCAGCGGCGGTGGCGACTACGAGGGCGGCCCGGTCACCGCGTTCCTGGCGATCGCCGGCACGATGATCGCCTACTTCGCGGCGGTGGTGATCAACTTCGGCGACTTCACGCGCTTCGTGCGCAGCGAGCGCGAGATGAAGATCGGCAACTTCCTCGGCCTGCCGCTCAACGTCGCCCTGTTCTCGTTCATCGCGCTGATCGTCACCGCCGGCACGCTGGCGGTGTTCGGCGAGCGCCTGACCAACCCGACCGACATCATCGAGCGCGTCGACGTGCTGCCGCTGACGATCATCGCCGCGATCATCTTCTTCGTCGCCACCGTCGGCATCAACATGGTGGCGAACTTCGTGCCGCCGGCCTATGACCTCGCGAACCTGGTGCCGAGCAAGATCGATTTCCGCATCGGCGGGCTGATCACCGCGATCGTCGCGTTCTTCATCGGCGCGCTCTGGGTCTCGGTGATCAGCAAGATCGGCATCACCGGGTTCGTCAACACGCTCGGCTCCGTGCTGGCGCCGTTCTACGGCATCATCGTCGCCGACTACTACCTGGTGAAGCAGGGCCGCCTCGACATCCAGGAGATCTTCTCGGCGAGCCCGCAGGGCCGCTACTACTACGTCAAGGGCTGGAACCAGAACGCGCTGATCGCATTCGCCGCGGCCGCCGTGTTCTCGGTGGCCTCGGTGTGGGTGCCGGCGCTCGCCGGCCTGAGTGGCTACGCCTGGCTGATCGGTGCCTTCCTCGGTGGCGTGTTCTACTACGTGCTCATGAGCCGTCGCCCGACGGCCGCCTGAGCCCCAGGGCCCCGGACCGGCGCGGCGCCGGCCCGGGGCGGTTTCCCGGGGTTGCGCGCGAGTGGCCGACGCCACTGCAGCATCGATTGCCTGCAGGAGCGGCCTTCGGTCGCGAACCGGTCGTGGCATCGGTGGAGACCGTATGCGCGACCAGAGGTCGCTCCTGCAGGGGCGGGCGAGCCGCGGGTGTACGTCACGCACCGAGGTCATCGCGAGGCGCCGCCAGGCGCCGTGGCGATCCAGGACGGCGGTGCCATCACCGCGCGCGGTTCTGGATTGCCACGTCGCTTCGCTCCTCTTAATGACATCGACCATCCGTCCGGCCACAGCGCAGCATTGCACCCTCGCCACGCCATGCACCCAGGCATTGCGGAGCCCGCGTGCCAGAGGCCCTCGATGCGGTGGTGCCTGCCTCGACGCCCCTCACCCCGTCCCTCTCCCGCGAAGCGGGAGAGGGCCTCCGTTTCGGCGGCGGCGGTCCGATACCGCTCGTCGCGACTCGTGATGACGCAACGACGTCATCCCCGGTTCGGGCCCCCTGCCGGGGGCCTGAGGGGCTCTTAATGAACTTCCCTGTTCATCTTCGGTTCGAGGCCCCCCGCGGGAGGCCTGAGGCTCGCGATTGACGCAGGGCAGGCCGATGTCGCGGCGGCATCGGCTGCCCGTAGGAGCGACCTCCGGTCGCGAAGGGGCTCGGGCCGGTGGCGTGGTCTCGATCGTCCGTCCCCGCCTTGCCCGATCCCGCCTGCGCGATCGGCGGCCCTGCGGCGCTCAGGTGGCCAGCAGGAATGCGGCCAGGACGATCAGGAATACCAGCGTGAACCGGCGGAAGCGCTGCTCGTCGACGTGGGGGAACACGCGGCTGCCGAGCCAGATGCCGGCGAGGAAGCAGGGCGCGAGCACCAGCGCGAGGACCACGGCCGGGGCGTCGAGCACGCCGCGGTAGACCAGCACGCCGAGCGCGGCCGCGGACACGATCATCACGAACAGCGTGAGGTTGGCGCGCGTGACCGCGACGGGGTGGGGGCCGGAGAGCAGGTAGAGGATCACCGGCGGCCCGCCCACGCTCGTCGCCGAGGCGAGCGCGCCGCTGACCGCGCCGAGCGCGAGCGAGGTCGGCACCCGCGGCTCGCCGCGGTAGCGGAAGCCGCGCAGCATCATCGTCGCGAGCACGAGCACGGTCGCGGCGATGCCGCGGCGCAGCAGCTCGGGGTCGAGCGCGACCAGCAGGTAGCCGCCGAGCGGCACGGTCACGCAGGCCGCGGCGCACAGCGGCACGAGCGTGCGCGCGCGGCCCGTGCGCACGGCGCCGGGAGCATCGGCGAGGCCGCGAACGCCTCGAGCATGAGCGCCACGGCGACCGCCTCGCGCGGCCCCGCCAGCAGCGCCATCGGCGCCGTGAAGACCATGGCGCCGCCGAAGCCGGTGACCCCGCGCATGAAGCCGGCCGCCGCGGCCAGCGGTATCGCGCCCAGCAGGAGTCCCGCGCTCGGCACCGCCGGCCCCGGCCGCCGGCCGCGCCGGGCTCGGCGTCGCCGCGGCTCACCGCAGCGTGCGCCCGCCGTCGACGTAGAGCGTCTGACCCGTGATGAAGCCGCCGCCCGGTGCCGCGAGCAGCAGCGCGGTGCCGAACAGGTCCCCGGGCGTGCCGAAGCGGCCCATCGGGATGCAGTCGAGCGCGTACTGGCGCGAGCCGGTCTCCTCGAGGTAGTTCTCGGTCATCGCCGTTGGCGTCATCGCCGGGCCGATCGCGTTGACCGTGATGCCGTACTGCGCCCACTCGAGCGCGAGGATGCGCGTGAGCTGGACGAGCGCGCCCTTGCTGGTGGCGTAGGCCGCGTAGCCCGGGTTGGTGACGCGGCTCGACACCGAGGCGATCGTGATCACCCGGCCGCCGCCCGTGTCCTTCATGGCGCGCGCCGCCTCGCGCGCGATCAGGAAGGCGCCGGCCGCGTTCAGGCGCAGCACGGACTCGAAGTCGTCGCCGTCGAGCTCCAGCGCCGGCGCGAGGTGCAGCCGCCCGGCGCTGTTGACCAGGACGTCGAGAGCGCCCGCCTTCGGCGGCCCGCTCGACCGCCCGGGCGCAGGATCCCGCGTCGCAGACGTCGAGGTGGCAGCTGTCGTGGCCCTCCCCGGGCAGCTCCGCCGCCGCCGCGGCCGCGGCGGCGGCGTCGATGTCGGCCAGCAGGCAGCGCGCGCCGCGCGCGGCGAAGGCGCCGGCGAGCGCGCGCCCGAGGCCCGAGCCGCCCCCGGCCACGAGGATCCGCAGGCCGTCGACCGCGAACAGCGGGTCGCCGCCGGTCGCCGCCTGTGCCTCCCCCGTATCCGCCCGGCTATCCTGCTTCCCTTGACCCATCCTCGTATCCTGATACGCTCGCTTTCACATGATGATAATACGCATGTCCGACGTGGCACATGGCCGAACGAGCGCAGAGCTCTTCGTTACCGTCCCCGCCGCGCCCCGGCACGGCGGCAAGCGGTAGCGGAACGCTGGAGGAGGAAACAACGATGACGAGGCTCAAGCAACTCACGTCCGTGCTGAAAGGGGGCGTTCTCGCCCTTGCCCTGGGTGGCGCCGCGCCAGCCGGCGCCGCGGACACCTTCCCGGTACTGCTGTGTCCCCACGGCTGCGGGCCGAACGCGGGCGACACCATTCTCATGAACCAGATGATCCAGTCCGGCACGCCGGCCGTCCTCTACCCGCAGGAGACGCCGGGCTATCTCGCGAACATCCGCATGATGAAGGACGAGTCCCGCTGGGACGAGTTCGTCTTCGGGACCGAGGACACCGTGATCCAGCTCGCGCGCCGCGGCGGCGAGGAGTGGTTCGACGAGTTCATGAAGGAGCCCGTCAACATCAACTTCAAGCTGCTCTACGGCGAGGCCTGGTGGGCGCAGGGGCGTTTCTTCGTCACCTACGACCCCGAGATCCAGACGGTCGAGGACATGAAGGGCAAGAAGGTCGCGGTCGGCCTGCGCAGCCAGAGCGACTGGGGCTTCAACGCCCGCCTGTTCCTGAAGTACGCCTACGGCGTCACGCCCGAGGAACACGGAGATCGACCACGTCACGCCGGGCACGCTGACCCAGCAGCTGATCGACGGCAACGTCGACGCGACCGTGACCGTGTTCGCGGCCGAGCCGCACCAGAAGGAGTGGCTGGTCGGCGGCCCGCTGCGCCAGCTCGAGGCCGCGGGTGACCTGCACTACATCAGCATCGGTCCCGAGGCGGTCGACAAGATCAACGAGCAGTTCGACACCACGTTCATCTCGCTGAAGGTGCCCGCCGGCACGCTGCCGGATCAGGACGAGGCCTTCTACGCGGCGGTCAACCGCGGCTACAAGGCCGTGCATCCGAGCTTCCCGGAGGACGGCGCCTACAAGATCGTCAAGAGCGTGCTCGAGATGGGGCCGAAGATGAAGGAGCTCCACCCGCTCTGGAAGATCTGGTCGCCCGAGCTGATGGTCCACGGCCTCTCGCCCGAGAACGCCCACCCGGGCGCGATCCGCGCCTACAAGGAGGCCGGCGTCTGGGACAAGGCCATCAACGAGTACAAGGATCAGCAGGTTACCTGCCCGGGTGACTGACGACAGGACGCGTCCGGTACCGCGCACGCGGTACTGATCCGACAGCGCGCGCCGGGCCGCGGCCCGGGGCGCGATCCGGCCCTCACAGCCCGGTCACGGTCCCATGTCGACCTCTGCCGATTCCACTGACAGTGACTCAGCCGGCGTCCCCGCAGGCGACCCCCGCTGGGCCGGCGTTGCCCTCGGGATCGATGTCGTCTTCTGGATCCTGGGCGCCGGCCTGACGGCCTACCTGGCCGGCGCGGCGCTGGGCTTCAGCCCGGATTCCGCGCAGCACTACTCGAACTTCGCGCTGGTCGTGCTCGTCATGGCCGGCGTCCTGGCCGTGCGCAACCTGGTCTACTCGCGCCGCGACGGCCTGCCGGTGCGCGCGTTCTGGCCCAGGCTGGCGGTCGCGCTCATCGCGCTCGTCACCACCGCGGTCAGCTTCGGCTACATCCGCTGGCACGCCACGCGGCTCGAGACCGCGCAGCCGTTCTTCGAGGGCTTCGATCTCGTCATCGGCTTCGTGATGATCTTCAGCGTGCTGGTGCTGAACTGGCTCCACTGGGGCTGGCTGCTCACCACGGTGATCGGCGCCGCCATCGCCTACTTCTTCTTCGGGCACAACATCGACAGCGTCCTGTTCATGGTCCCCGAGTACGACACCAATTTCGTGCTCAACTACATGGGCCTGGGGACGACGCAGGGCTTCTTCTGGCTGGTCCAGCTCGCGACCGACAGCATCTACTTCCTGGTGATCTACGCCTCGGTCCTGCTCGGCGTGCGCACGGTCGAGATGGTGCTCGAGGTCGGCAAGGCCTGCGGGCGCCACGTGCACGGCGGCGCGGCGATGGCGCCGCTGTTCGGCAGCGGCGTGATCGGCGCGGTCATGGGTCAGGCGGTCTCGAACGTCGTTCTCACCGGGCGTTTCACCATCCCGATGATGAAGCACTACGGCTACAGGGCGCCGATGGCGGGCGCGATCGAGGCGACCGCGTCGACCGCGGGCCAGATCCTGCCGCCGATCCTGGGCCTGTCGGGTTTCATCATCGCCTCGATGATCGGCGTGCCCTACATCGAGGTCGCGCTCAGCTCGCTGATCCCCGGGCTGCTGTACCTCAGCGGCAGCCTCATCGCGGTGCTGGTCTATGCGCGGCGCATGTCGCTGCCCAAGCTCACCGAGCGCGTGAATTACGGCGTGATCCGCCGCGTCGCCCCGACCTTCGTGATCTCGTTCGTGGTCGTGGTGTGGCTGCTGCTCGGCTACCGCTCGCCCTCGTACGCGGGCCTGTTCGGCATCGCGATCGCGCTCGGCCTGTGCCTGTTCCAGGGGCGTTATCGCCCGCGCCTGCCGGCGCTGTTGCGCGCGCTCGACGAGGGCCTGGTGCTGGTCACGGTGCTGTCGGTGCTGCTGATCGCCATCGGCGCGCTCGCGCAGACGGTGCTCACGACCGGCCTCTCCGGTCGCCTCGGCAGCGTGCTGATCGCCTACCTGCCGGACTCGCAGCTGCTGATGCTGCTCGGGGCGATGCTGGTCTCGCTGGTGCTCGGCCTCGGGCTGCCGACGCCGGCGGCGTACCTCGTGGCGTCGCTCGCGATGGTGCCGTTCCTGCAGCAGGCGGGCATCCCCGACCTGCAGGCGCACTTCTTCGTGTTCTACTTCGCGGTGTTCTCGACGCTGACCCCGCCGGTCATGGTGAGCATCCTCGCGGCCGCGCGGCTCGCGCACGCGGGCCTGCGCGAGACCGTCGTGCACGCGCTCAAGATCGCCTGCACGACCTTCATCGTGCCGTTCGCGTTCGTCTACAACCCGTCACTGATGTCGTTCCCCGATATCGGCTGGGACATCGTGCTGCCGCTGGTCGAGGTGCTGACCATCCAGGTGGGTGTGGCCGTGTCCGCCTTCGGCTACCTGCTGCGCCCGCTCGCCGTCTGGGAGCGCACCGCGTTCGGCCTGGTGGCCCTGCTGGGCTTCGTCACCATGACGCAGGACCCGGTCCTGTGGTACGCGCTGACCTACGGACTGCTGGCGTGCCTGGCGACCTGGGTGATCGTCCCGCGGTTCCTGACGGCCACCGCGGCCCCTTGCCGCTGACGACTACGAGTAAGGCCATGTCCCTGACCTATCGCGAAATCGCCGAGATCCTGAAGCTGATCGACGCCAGCGACTGCGCGGAGCTCGAGCTCGAGCTCGAGGGCGTGCGCCTGGTGGTGCGCCGCCAGGGCGCGACCCGCGTCGACGAGCTTCGCGGTGCCACCCCGACCCCGATCCCACGCCGGGGGGCGCGCGCGCGCGCCCGGCGGAGTCGGGTGGCGAGGCCGAGGCCGCGCCCGCGGCGGAGCCCGAGAGCGACGCCACCGTGGTCACGCGCGCCGACGGGCGCATCGAGGTGCGCGCGCCGATGGTGGGCACGTTCTACCGCGCGCCCTCGCCGGGCGAGCCGCCGTTCGTCGAGGAGGGCGCGGCGATCGAGCCCGGCGCGGCGCTGTGCCTGATCGAGGTGATGAAGCTGTTCACGACGATCGAGGCGACGGTGGCGGGCAAGGTCGGCGAGATCCTCGTCGACGACGGCACGCTGGTCGAGTACGGCCAGGCGCTGTTCCTCATCGAGCCGGCCGGGGAGGGCTGAGGCGGTGCGCAGACCTCGCCGCGCGGGCGCGCGCCGAAGCGAAGGGGCCGCGCTCAGGCGTCCTCGTCGAACGTCTGGGCCATCCTGTCGGCGGCATGGCGCAGGGCCGGCACGTGCTCGCGCAGCTCCTCGACGGTGAGGCGCGCCTCGGGCGCGGAGATCGCGACCCCGGCCACGGTGCGGCCGCTGGCGCCGTAGACCGGCACGGCGACGCAGACCACGCCCGACATGAACTCGCAGTTGTCGCAGGACACGCCCTCGGCGCGGATGTGCTCGAGGTCGGCGTTCAGGGTCTCGACGCCCGTGTGCGTGCTCTCGGTGTAGCGCGTCAGCGGCAGCGTCCCCAGGTACTTGCGTCGCTGCCGCTCGGGCATCTGCGCGAGGAACATCTTGCCGATCGCGGTGCAGTGGATGGGCACGCGGCTGCCGACGTCGAAGCGCAGGCCCAGCGGCCACTTGGTCTCGACGCGGTCGATGTAGACCACCTGGCCGGCGGCCATGACGCCGAAGTTGCAGGTCTCGCCGGTCTGGTCGGCGAGCGCGGCCAGGATGTTGCGCCGCGGCCCGCGCGCGGCGGCCGAGGCGAGCACGTCGAGCGCGAGCCCGACCAGGCGCTCGCCCTCGGCGATCCGGCTGGTGCCGGGCTCGCGCTGCAGGAAGCCGAGCCCGCGCAGCGTGTTGACGATGCGGTGCGCGGTCGGCTTCGGCAGGCCCAGCTGGGCCGCCAGCTCGGAGGCCGTCGACGGCGTCGGCTGGTGCACCGCGGTCTCGATGATGTCGAGGGCCTTGGCGAGCGAGCTCGACCGCTCCGTGGCGCGGTCGCGCGGCGATACCTCGGCCGGCATTTCCGTTCGTGCCTGCGGTTGCGCCCGGCTCATCGGAGGCTCCCTGTCGGGTGGTCGGATTCCATGCGGCGAGACAGCACGTCCCATTGTAGCGCCAATCGCGCGGCTCCGGCGCCGCGTCCCCGCGCCGCGGGCGGTGGTGCCCCGTGAAGCGCATCCTCGTGGCCAACCGCGGCGAGATCGCCGTGCGCGTGATCCGCGCCGCGCGCGCGCTCGGCGTCGAGAGCGTGGCGGTCTACTCGCAGGCCGACGCGGCCTCGATGCACGCCTGGCTCGCCGACCGGGCCGTGCGCATCGGGCCGGCCGCGGCCGCCGAGAGCTACCTGCGCACGGACCGCCTGCTGCACGTCGCCCGGGCGACCGGCTGCGACGCCATCCACCCCGGCTACGGCTTCCTGTCGGAGAACGCGGACTTCGCCGAGCAGTGCGAGCGCGAGGGCATCGGCTTCATCGGCCCGGCGGCGGAGCACATCCGCGTGATGGGCGACAAGGCGGCGGCGCGCAGCCGCGTCGAGGCGCTCGGCGTGCCCCTGGTGCCCGGCTCCGAGCGCGCCTACACCGACGTCGACGAGGCCGCGGCCGCGGCCGAGGGCATCGGCTTCCCGGCGCTGCTCAAGGCGCGCGCCGGCGGCGGCGGGCGCGGCATGCGCGTGGCCGAGCGCGCCGAGGGCTTCCGCGACCTGTTCGGCCAGGCGCGCTCGGAGGCGCAGTCGGCCTTCGGCGACGGCGCCATCTACCTCGAGCGCTACCTGCCGCGCATCCGCCACCTCGAGGTGCAGGTCTTCGGCGACCGCCACGGCAACGTGCGTCACCTCGCCGAGCGCGACTGCAGCGTGCAGCGCCGCCACCAGAAGCTGCTCGAGGAGGCGCCCTCGTCGGCCATCGACGCCGACCGGCGCGCCCGCCTGTGCGAGGCCGCCAGGACCATCGCCGGCGGCATCGGCTACGTCGGCGCGGGCACGGTGGAGTTCATCTACGAGCCCGACAGCGGCGAGTTCTTCTTCATCGAGATGAACACGCGCATCCAGGTCGAGCACCCGGTGACCGAGATGGTCACCGGCCACGACCTGGTCGCCGAGCAGATCCGCGTCGCCGGCGGCGAGCCGCTCTCGTTCGACGACGCGGGCGCGCCCGACGGCCACGCGGTCGAGTTCCGCATCAACGCCGAGGACGCCGACAACGGCTTCATGCCCTCGCCCGGACCGCTGCGGCGCTGGCGCCCGCCCGAGGGCGAGGGCATCCGCTTCGACAGCCACGTCTACCAGGGCTACGTGGTGCCGCCGCACTACGACTCGCTGCTCGGCAAGCTCATCGTGCACGGCCGCGACCGCACCGAGGCGCTCGCGCGCGGCGACGCCGCCCTGGCCGCGTTCGAGGCCCGCGGCGTGTCCACCACGATCCCGTTCCACCGCCGCGTGATCGCGCACCCGGACTTCGTCGGCGACCGGGTGCACACGCGCTGGGTGGAGACGGAGCTCGGCTGCGGAGAACGACGATGTCCCGATCGATCAATCTCATCGACGTCACGCTGCGCGACGCGCACCAGTGCCTGTGGGCGACGCGCATGACCACGGCGATGATGAAGGAGACCGCCCCGCTGCTCGACCGCGCGGGCTTCGAGGCCATCGACCTCGTCGGCGGGGCGGTGTTCGACGTCTGCGTGCGCTACCTGCGCGAGGACCCCTGGGAGCGCATGCGCATCCTCAGCGACTGGGTACGCCGCACGCCGCTGATCATCCACACGCGCGGCCAGAGCCTGTTCACCTTCGAGTTCTTCGCCGACGACATCGTCGAGCTCTCGGCGCAGCGCTTCGCCGCCAACGGCATGCGCTACCACACGCCCTACGACGCGCTCAACGACATGCGCAACCTCGAGGTGCCGGTGCGCGCGGCCAGGGAGGCCGGGCTGCACACGGTGCCGGGGATCGTGTACTCGCTGAGCCCGGTGCACACCGACGAGTACTACGTCGCCAAGGCGCGTGAGCTGATCGCGCTCGGTGTCGACGGCCTGTGGATCAAGGACCCGAGCGGCCTGCTCACCCCCGAGCGCGTCGCCACGCTGGTGCCGGCCATCAAGAAGGTCTGCGGCGACCTGCCGCTGCAGATCCACACGCACTGCCTCACGGGGCTCGCGCCCTACGTCGTGCTCCAGGCGATCGAGCACGGCGTCGACGTCGTGCACACGGCCACGTCGACGCTGGCGAACGGCGCCTCGCATCCGCCCACCGAGGGCGTCACCGCGAACTGCCGCCGCCGCGGCCACGAGGTCAACATCGACCTCGAGCCGGTGGCCGAGGTCGCCGACCGCCTGGCCTACATCGCCGAGCGCGAGGGCAAGCCGGTCGGGCGCCCGAACGAGTACGACGAGTTCCATTACCACCACCAGGTCGCCGGCGGCATGATCTCCAACCTCGAGGCGCAGCTCGAGCCGATGGGCCTGGTGGACCGCATGGACGAGATCCTCGAGGAGGCCGGGCGCGTGCGCGCCGATCTCGGCTACCCGATCGTGGTGAGCCCGTTCGCGCAGTACATCGTCACCCAGGCGACGCTCAACGTGATGAGCAGGGAGCGCTACGCCTCGGTGCCCGACGAGGTGCGCCGCTACGTCCTCGGCGGCTACGGCGAGATCCCCGGCAGCATCGACCCGGACCTCTACGACCGCATCACCCGCGGCGCGGAGCCGATCACCGATCGCCCCGGCTCGCTGGTCGAGCCGGCCATCGAGCGCCTCAGGCGCGAGCGCGGCCCGTTCGCCTCCGACGACGACCTGCTGCTCGCCGCCTACTACAGCCAGAAGGAGTGCGACGCGCTCAAGGCGGCGGGGCCGATCAACACCGACTACCCGCTCGCCTCGACGCCGCTGGTGACGCTCGTCAGGGAGCTCACCCAGCGCAAGGACGTGCGCAGCTTCCACTTCGTCCAGCGCCCCGGCGCCGGGTCGAGCACCACCTGACGCCGCGCAGCACAGCCGGAGACCCCCGCTACATGAGAACGCTCGAGAAACTGCTGAGCCCCGCCTCGATCGCCATCGTCGGCGCCTCGCGCAACCTGGAGAAGCTCAACGGCCGCCCGCTCAAGCACCTCCTGGAGAAGGGCTACCAGGGCCGCATCTTCCCGGTGAACCCGAGCTACGACGAGATCGCCGGGCTGACCTGCTACCCGGACCTCGCCTCGCTGCCCGAGGCGGCCGACCTGGCCATCGTCGGCGTGCCCGCGCCGAAGGTCCCCGACACGCTGCGCGCGGCGGCGGACAAGGGCATCGGCGCCGCGATCGTGTTCAGCTCCGGGTTCTCGGAGACCGGCGCCGAGGGCGCCGCGCTCGAGGACGAGGTGCGCCGCATCGCCGCCGACGGCGGCATCGCGCTGTGCGGGCCGAACACGCTCGGGCTGATCAACAGCTTCGAGCGGGTGATGGCCACCTTCAGCCAGTTCGCCAACGGCGAGACGCCGGCCGGCCCGGTCGGCTTCGTCACCCAGTCGGGCGCCTTCGGCACGGCGATCGCGGCGCTCGCGCGCAACCGCGACATGGGCCTCGGGTATTTCGTCAACACGGGCAACGAGGCGGGCGTCGGCTTCCCCGCGGTGATGCGCGACGTGCTCGCCGACGAGCGCATCACGATCGGCGCGGGCTATATCGAGGGCGTGAAGGACGGCGCGGCGTTCACCGCGCTCGCCGGGCAGGCGCTCGAGGCGGACAAGCCGCTGGTCGTCACCAAGGTCGGCAAGACCGGCGCCGGCGCGCAGGCGGCGGCGTCGCACAGCGGCTCGCTCGCCGGCGAGGATGCCGTGTTCGAGGGCGTGTGCGCGCAGCACGGCGTCATCCGCGCCGCCGACGAGGAGCACCTGCTCGACGTCGTCGAGGGCCTGGCCGCGGGCGGGCGGCCCGCGGGGCGGCGCATCGGGCTGATCACCCAGTCCGGCGGCGCCGGCGTGCTCATGGCGGACAAGTCCGAGGAGCTCGGGCTCGAGGTCACCGCGCTGCGCGACGACACGACGCGGCGCCTGCGCGAGGTGGTGCCGGCGTTCGGCGCGGTGGCCAACCCGGTCGACATCACCGCACAGTTCATCGCCGAGCCCGAGATCCTGCGCGAGAGCATCAAGGCCGTGCTCGCCGACCCCGACGTCGACCTCGGCGTGGTCTGGTTCCAGCTCATGCACGAGCACGTCGACTCGCTGCGCGCGGTGTTCGCCGACATCCGCGCCGCGATCGACAAGCCGCTGCTGGTGAGCTGGGTCGCCGCGCCCGACGGCATCGCCGCGATCCGCGCGCTGGGCTTCCCGGTTTTCCGCAGCGCCGGCGCGGCGCTCGGGGCGGCGCGCGAGCTGGCGCGCTACGCCGAGCGCCGCCGGAACTGGCGCGCCGAGGGGCCGCCGCCCGCGGCCGCCGCCGAGCCGGTGGCCGTTCTCGCGCGCCGGCGTCGTCCCCTCGGTCGAGGCGCGCGCGGCGCTCGCGCGCTTCGGCGTCGAGACCGTCGCGACCGAGCTTCTGCACCAGCGCCGACGCGGCCGCCGAGACGGCCGCGCGCATCGGCTTCCCGGTCGCGGTCAAGATCGAGTCGCCCGACGTCACCCACAAGACCGACCTCGGCGGCGTGCGCCTGGGCATCGGCGACGAGGCCGGCGCCCGCGCGGCGTTCGCCTCGATCATGGAGACCGTCGGTGGGCGGCAGCCCGGCGCGGCGCTCGCCGGCGTGCTGGTCCAGGCGATGGACCGCGAGGACGCGGTCGAGCTGGTGATCGGGCTCGAGCACGACCCCGTGTTCGGCATGATGCTCATGCTCGGCATGGGCGGCATCGCGCTCGAGGTCTCGCCCGACGTGGCCTTCCGCAAGGCGCCGGTGTCCGAGGCCGAGGCCGCGCGCATGATCGCGGGCCTGCGCGGCGCCGACCTGCTCGGGCCGGTGCGCGGGCGCCCGGCGATCGATACCGCCGCGGTCGCGCGCCTGGCGGCGGCGGTGTCCGCGTTCGGCGCGGCGCACGCCGACCGCGTGCGCGAGCTCGACCTCAACCCGGTGCGCGCGACCCCGAGCGGCGCGCGCGTCGTGGACTGGCTGCTGCTGACCGCCGACGGCGGGGGAGGGGGCTGAGCATGCTCGACGCGTACGTCTACGACGGCATCCGCACCCCGTTCGGCCGGCGCGGCGGCGCGCTCGCGCCGGTACGGCCCGACGACCTGCTCGCGCACGTGCTGCGCACGGTCGCCGAGCGCACGGGGCTCGATCCGGCGCGGCTCGACGATGTCGTCGTCGGCTGCGCCGACCAGGCGGGCGAGGACAGCCGCTGCGTGGCGCGCCACGCGTCGCTGCTCGCCGGCTGCCCGGAGACGGTCCCGGGCACGGTCGTCCAGCGCAACTGCGGCAGCGGCCTGGGCGCGATCATCGCCGGCGCCCACGCGCTCACCGCGGGCGAGGCGGAGCTGGTGATGAGCGGCGGGGTCGAGAGCATGACGCGCGCGCCGTTCGTCGTCGCCAAGGGCGAGCAGGCGTTCGACCCGCGCTTCAGCGTCTACGACTCGGCGGTCGGCGCGCGTTTCCCCAACCCGCGCATCGCCGAGCAATACGGCGACGACACCATGCCGCAGACGGCCGACAACCTGGCCGTGGAGTACGGCATCGAGCGCGCGGCGGCCGACGCCTTCGCGCTGCGCTCGCAGCAGCGCTGGGCGCGCGCCAGCGGCGACGACTTCTTCGACGGCGAGCTCGTGCCGGTGACCATCCCGGGCAGCCGCCGCCGGCCCGAGACGCTGGTCACCGAGGACGAGCCGCCGCAGCCCGACACGGCGGCCGACAGGCTCGCGCAGCTGCCGGCGCTGAACGCCGGCGGCGTCACCACGGCCGGCAACGCCGCGGGCATCAACGACGGCGCCGTGGCGATGCTGCTGGGCACGCGCGCCGCCGCCGACGGGCTGCAGCGCGAGCCGCTCGCGCGCCTGGTCGCCAGCGCGGTCGCCGGCGTGGCGCCGCGCGTGATGGGCATCGGCCCGGTCGCCGCCGGCGCGCAAGGCGCTGGACGCGCGCCGGGCTCGGGCTCGCCGACATGGACGTGATCGAGCTCAACGAGGCCTTCGCCGCGCAGGTGCTCGCGTGCACGCAGGCGCTCGGCCTCGAGGCGGACGACGAGCGCGTGAACCCCAACGGCGGCGCGATCGCGGTCGGCCACCCCCTGGGCGCCTCCGGCCCGCGCCTGGCGCTGACCGCGATGCGCGAGCTGCAGCGCCGCCAGGGGCGCTACGCGCTGGTCTCGCTGTGCATCGGCGTCGGGCCAGGGCGTCGCCCTCGTGCTCGAGCCAGGCGTCGACAGCGCCCCGGGCATTCGTTCACTATCCCACTCTTCGCAGGAGGACGACCGCCACATGAACACCAAGACCCTGATCGACCGTGTCTGGATCGCCGACGAGCCGGCCACGCGCGCGCTGCGCGCGGTGCTGCTGGCGCTCGTGGGCAGCGCCCTGCTGACCGTCTCGGCCAAGGTCCAGATCCCGTTCTGGCCGGTGCCGCTGACGATGCAGACGTTCGTGGTGATGGTGCTCGGCCTCGGCTACGGCTTCCGCCTCGGCGCGGCCACGGTGGCGCTCTACCTCGCCCAGGGCGCGCTCGGGCTGCCCGTGCTTCGCGGGCGGCGGCAGCATCGCCTACTTCGCCGGCCCGACCGGCGGCTACCTCCTGGGCTACCTCGCCGCCGGCGCGCTGATCGGCTGGCTGGCCGACCGCGGCTGGCACCGCAGCGTGCCGCGCGCCATCGGCGCCGCGTTCGCCGGCGACGCCGTCGTGTTCGCCCTCGGCTGGGCCTGGCTGGCGGTGCTCATCGGCCCGGTGGCCGCGTTCAGCAGCGGCGTGCTGCCGTTCCTGCTCGGCGACGCGCTCAAGATCGTCGGCGCCGGCTCGCCGTGCCGCCGGCGTCAGCCGCGCCAGCGAGCGCCTGCGGCGCTGATCGCGCACGCTGCCGGCGGGCCGCCGCCGGCAGCGTCCCCCACCCGCGGGCCGCCGCGTTGAAGGCGGTCCGCAGCTCGCCTATACTCCGGAAACCCGCGTCCGATGGGTCGCGGCAAGCGGCCCGCGACCGGGCCAGGTGCCGCCCGCTGGCGCCGCTGCGCCCGGCGCGTGTCGCGGACACGCGCCATCGCCCGGGCGTCTGCAGACGAGGGATTGCGAGAGCATGAGCGCCGAGGAGCTGGCCGACGCGAAGCGCACGCGGGCGTTCCGTGACGCGCCCCCCGCCACGGACGTGTGCCCGCAGCCGGATGCCGCCGTCCGCGCCACCGCGGCGCGCGCGCCGGGCCGTTCGATCGCTGCCCGGTGCCCGGCGACGGCGCGGCGCCGGGAGGCCGCGTGATCACGGGCGTGCTGCTGGCGGCGGGCACGGGCGAGCGCTTCGGCGGCGACAAGCTCATGGCCACGCTGCCCGACGGGCGCACGCTCGCGGGCGCGGCCGCCGAGGCGATGGTGGCCGCGCTGCCGCGCGTCGTCGCCGTCGTGCGCGACGACGACGGGCCGCTGGCCGAGGCGCTGCGCGGAGGCCGGGTGCGAGGTGGTCGTGTGCGCCCGCGCGCCGGGCACGGCGAGGGCGCAGAGCCTGGCCTGCGGCGTGCGCGCCAGCCACGACGCCGACGGCTGGGTGGTCGGCCTCGCGGACATGCCCTGGGTCCGGCCGGGCACGATCCGCACCGTGCGCAAGTGGCTCGCCGGCGGCGCGCGCATCGTCGCGCCGACCCACGACGGCCAGCGCGGCCATCCGGTGGGCTTCACCAGCGACTTCGGCGGGCTGCTCGCCGCGCTCGGCAGCGACCGCGGCGCGCGCGACCTGATCGCCGCGAACCGCGAGCGCCTCGACCTGTTCGAGACCGACGACGCCGGCGCGGTGCGCGGCGTCGACACCCCGGCCGACCTCGAGTAGCCCGGACGCAGGCGAAGCCGCATCCGGGGCGGGGACCGCTTCCCGGCGGTTCCGGGATGCTGTGGGTCCGCCGTAGGCGCGTTTCGGCGTAGGCGCGTTCGGCGCAGCGCGTTCCTGAGGCCGCGAGGCCGACGCGCGCAATGCCGACGCGCGCGATCGGCCGACGCGCGCGCAATGCGAACGCGTGCAGCGCACGACCCGCCACCGATCTCGCCCCGCCGGTACACGACGCCCGCTGCGCGCATTCGGCCACCGTCTTCGACGCTGGCCGAAGACGCGCCTACGCCGGCCCACGGGTCGCCCGGCGGTTCCGGGATGCTGTGGGGCCGTCGACGCGACGCCAAGGCTCGGCCCGCGCGATTCCGCGTCGCCTGCGCCCTACGATCCCTTGATGGCGTCGAACTGCCAGGCGTCGAGGTAGGCGCGCTGGGTGTCGTCGAGGGTGTCGATCGTGATGCCGAGCGTCTCGAGCCTGGTCGCCGCGATCCAGTGGTCGATGGCGTCGGGCACCGGGTGCACGCCCGGGGCGAGCTCGTCGCGGTGCTCGAGCAGGTCGAGCGCGGCGGCGAACTGCATCGCGAAGGTCTGGTCCATGACCTCCGCCGGGTGGCCCATGGAGGTGGGCGCGGCCAGGTTCACCAGGCGCCCGTCGGCGACCAGGTTGATGCGCCGGCCGTTGTCGAGCGCGTACTCGGTGATGCCCGGGCGCACCGTGCGCGACGCCTGGGCCGTCGCCTCCAGGTCGGCGACCCGGATCTCGACGTCGAAGTGGCCGGCGTTGGCGACCACGGCGCCGTCGCGCATGGCGTGGAAGTGCTCGCCGCGCAGCACGTCGCAGTTGCCCGTCGTGGTCAGGAAGATGTCGCCGAGCGGCGCCGCCGCGGCCATCGACATCACCCGGAAGCCCTCCATGTGCGCCTGCAGCGCACGCCGCGGGTCGACCTCGGTGACGATCACGTCCGCGCCCCAGCCCTGTGCCTTGTGCGCCACGCCGCGGCCGCAGTAGCCGAAACCGGCGACGACCACACGCTTGCCGCCGAGCAGCAGGTTGGTGACCAGCGCCAGGTTGGTGAGCGCCGACTCGCCGGTGCCGTGGACGTTGTCGAAACAGCGCTTCATGGGCGTGTCGTTGACCGCGTACGCGGGGAACGTCATCAGACCCTGGCGCGCCATCGCGGACAGGCGGTGCACGCCCGTGGTGGTCTGCTCGCAGACCCCGAGCAGCCCGTCGACCAGGTCGGGGCGGCGGTCGACCAGGCGCGCGGTCAGCTCGGCGGCGTCGTCGAGGATGAAGCGCGGGCCCGTGGTCGAGCAGCTCGAGCTGCAGCGCCTCGAAGTCGGCGTCGCTCACGCCGTGGCGCGCATAGCCGTGGATGCCCTCCTGGTCCGAGAGCGCGGCGACGACGTCGTCCTGGGTCGAGAACGGCTCGCTGCCGGTGAACAGCACCGTGGCGCCGGCGGCGGCGAGGGTCTCGATCAGGACGCCGGTCTTGGCCTCGAGGTGCGAGCACACGCCCACCGTCAGGCCCGCCAGCGGCCGCGATTCACCGTAGAGCCCGCGCAGGCGGGCGTGGATCGGCATGTGGCTGCGCGCCCAGTCGAGCTTGGCGCGCCCGGACTCGGTGGCTGCGCTCATCGCCGCCTCCTCGACGCGGCCGGGATGGCCCCATTGTACGGCCCGGCCGGGCGCGAGCGCAGCGGCCCGCGGCCGTGCGGGGGTGCGCCCGGCGCCTGGTGTGCTATGGTTGTCCCTGTCGCCGGTCGTGAGGGGGCACCGGCAGTTGTCGGCGGACTGGGGAGCCCGCCGACGCGTAATCCATACGCGTTGGGAGCTTCCAATGGCGACGGCACCTGCCCACTCCGTGGCGGTCGGCGTCGATCTCGTCCGGCCCGGGCTCTACGTCCGTGCGCTCGACCGGCCGTGGATCGAGACGCCCTTCGTCTTCCAGGGTTTCCAGATCGTCGGCGACGCCGAGATCGAGGCCCTGCGCACCTACTGCAACTACGTCTACGTCGACCTCGGGCGCTCCGACCCGGCGGCCGCCGAGCAGGTGCTCGCGGCCAGCGGCGGCGAGTCGGCACGCACCGGCGCGGTCGGCGACGCCGACGTGGCCGCCAACTCCGAGGTCACGGCCGCGGCGCCGGCGCGCGAGGTCCCGGACTCGCCCCTGTTCGTCGGCCGCCCCTACCCCGAGCGCGAGCTGTTCCGCCCGCGCATCCACCTCGCGGCCACCCACCGCATGGAGCTGCGGCGCACGGTCGCCGACGCGCTGGCGCGCATCCAGAAGCGCCACGCGGTCGACGTCGCGGGCGCGGCCCGCGCGGTGCAGCGCCTGGCGCAGGTGGTGACCGACGATCCCACCGCCTCGCTGTGGCTCACGCGCATGCAGGCCCACGACGACTACACCAGCACGCACGCGGTCAATTGCTGCGTGCTGGCGCTCGCGTTCGGGAACTACCTGGGGCTCGAGGACACGCAGCTCGAGCGCCTCGGGCTCGGCGCGCTGCTGATGGACGTCGGGCGCATCGCGGTGCCGCGCGGCGTGCTCGGCAAGCAGCGCGAGCTCTCGGCGACCGAGTGGGCCTTCGTCAAGCGCCACGTGACCGACGGCGTGCGCCTGCTGGGCCGCGGCAACATGCCCGGCGAGTCGCTCGACGTGGTCAAGATGCACCACGAGCGCGTGCGCGGGCACGGCTACCCGCGCGGGCTCCAGGGCGAGCGCATTCCCTGGACCGCGCTCATGGCGGGGCTGGTGGACAGCTACGACGCCATGCTGCGCCGGCGCCCGCACCGCGGGCCGTTCGAGCCCGACGCCGCGCTCAAGGTGCTCTACGACCAGGCCGACGCGACCTTCGGGCGCGACCTCGTGGAGTCGTTCATCCGCTACCTCGGGGCCTACCCGGTGGGCACGCTGGTCGAGCTCGACAACCGCGCCATCGGGATCGTCGTCGGCAACCGCCCCGGTGCCGGCCTGTGGCCGACCGTGCTGCTCGTGCGTGACGCCGACCGGCGGCCGTTCTCCAAGCGCCTGCTGCTCAACCTCGCGGCGGCGAACCAGGAGGGCAACCGCCGGGTGCCGGCGCGCAGCGTGAGCCGCACGCTCACCCCGCGCGAGGCCAACGTGGCCGTGGGCCGGGTGGTGGCCACCGAGTTCGGCCTCGGCGAGGGCTACTGAACGGGTGATCGGCGCTGCCGGCGCCCCGCCGGCCGCGCGCGCGAGTCCTCGAGCAGGCGGCTCGCGGCGTCAGGCGCGGCGTTCGCGCCGCAGCGCGATCCAGGAATGGCCGACCAGGGTGGCGATCACGATCGTGCCGCCGGCGAGGGTGTAGCCGGGCGGCTCCTCGCCGAGCAGCAGCCAGACCCAGAAGGTCCCCAGGATCGCCTCGACCACGAGGAACAGCGAGACCTCGGCCGACGGCAGGTAGCGCGTGGCCTCGGTCATCATCACCAGCGACAGCGGCATCTGCACCAGGCCCATGATCGCCAGCACGGCGAGGCCCTGGCCCGAGATCGCCAGCGGCGCGGCGAACGGCAGCGCGGCCAGGCCCGAGACCAGCCCGCCGCCGCCGACCACGGCCAGGCGGCTGACCCCGGGGGCGCGCCGCAGCTGGGTGAAGTTGAGCCCGACGATCACGGCGAGGATCAGCGCGAGCATGTCGCCGAACCAGTTGCCCGCCCCGACCGAGCCGCCGAATACGAGCAGGATGCCGGCGATGCACAGCGCCATCGCCAGCCAGGTGCGCGGCGAGACCCACTCGCGCAGGAAGATCCCGGAGAACACCGCCGCGAACAGCGGCGCCGCGGTCAGGATCACCACGACGTTGGCCACGCTCGTGTGCAGGATCGCCGAGACGAACAGGATCTGGGTCATGCCCATCGTCACGGTCATCGCCCCCGCCGGCCAGCCGCCCGCGCGGATCGCGCGCCACGACCAGCGCCCGCGCAGCAGGCGCAGCGCCACCGTCAGCGACAGGGCGATGAACAGGCCGCGGTAGACCGCCACGTTGGCCACCGGCGCGTCGGCGAGACGCACCAGCAGCGCGTCGAAGCTCAGCAGCGTGACCCCGACCGCCGCGAGCAGCGTGCCCTGGCGGTGATCGGTGACGTACAGCGCCTGCGCCATGCGGCCTCCGGGCGTGGCAACGAAAAGCCCCGGCGAAGCCGCCGGGGCCGTGCGCATGATACGGGATGGGCGCCGCGAGCGGGCAGTCGGCGATCGCCCCGCCGCCCGGGACGTCCGCCGCGGCGGCGGCTGCCCGGCCGGTCTCCTACTCGATACCCACGCGCGCGTGGCGGCGGTAGTCGGTGACGATCTCGTCGCGGATCTCGTCGAACTGCGCCAGCTTCTCCTCGGCCGCCCCCGACAGCCACGCGGTGATCGCGTGGCGCTTGCGGCTGAAGTAGCGCAGCACGAACTGCTCGCTCGCGAGGTAGTGATCGGCGGCCGACTCGGCCCGCGACTTCGAGGTCTGCGCGGCCGCCACCTGCCGCGCCGCCGACTCCTGCTGCGCGCAGTAGATGTTGAGCAGGCGGTAGAGCAGCAGCCGCGCGCGCTGGGCCCGGGCCTGCCAGGTCTCGGCGGGCATGAACAGGCTGCCGTCGACCAGCGCGTCGAGCCAGCCGACCAGGTCGTCCTCGCCGATGAAGGTCTCCAGCGCGTTGCGCTGGTCGATCAGCTCGCGCAGGCGCCCCTGCAGGTCGGCGTCGCGCCCGCGCTTGGCCTTGCCCTTGAGCAGGCGCCGCGCGAGGCCGGCGTTCTGGTGCAGCTGCTCGCGCAGCGCCAGGATCTCGGTGTCGATCTCGCGCACGAGGCCGGCCTCGGAGCGGCACTGGCGTTCCTTGGCGTGCATCTCCTCGTGCGCGGCGTCGATGCGGATCGCGTAGTAGCGGCGCAGCGCCGGCTCGATCGCGGCGAGCACGTCCTGCGCGTTGCGCCGCGCCCGGCTCACGCGCTCGGCGAGCTCGTCGGGGATCTCGGCCTGTTGCTCCAGGGTGGCGATCGCGCGGTAGAGCTGGCCCACCTGCTCGCCCAGCGCCCGCGCCGTCTCCTCGGCCGCGGACAGCGGCCGCTCGCCGGCGCGCGTGGTCGCGACCCGCCCGGCGTCCGCGGGCTCGCTGACGAGCTCGCGCAGGCGCGCGACGCCGCGGCTGGTGGCGCCCTCGGCCGTCTCCAGCGCCGTGCGCGTCTGCGCGTCGAGCATCTCCGTGGCCTCGACGCCCATGCGCAGCTCCGAGGCGCCCCGGTTCCAGGCGAGCTCGTCGAGGACCTCCTGCTTGCGCGGGTCGTCGCCCTCGGCGACCGCGTCCAGGGGGATGTTGTCCGGCAGGCGCTCGGCCGGGAACGCGCGCAGCTGCTCCGCCGACAGCGTGCGCACCAGGCGCCGGAAGGCATTCTCGGAGAGGCGGCCGTCGGAGGTCATGGTCGGGGTGCTCGTGCGTGGCGCGCGGCGACCGGCTCGTATCCAGCACACGAAGCCGGTCCGCGCGGCGGGGACCGGAGGCCCATCAGCCTAACGCGTGCGCGCCCGCGGCCCTACGCGCGCGGGCGGCGCGCGCCCGGTTCTCCGATGCGCGGCAGCGTTGCGCCGCCGAGCGGGGGGCCGAGGGGCGGCTCCAGGCCCGCCGCTACGACTCCCAGGCGGTTGGTCGGCGCCGACCTCGTCGTCGCAGTTCCATCACGCACCTTGCACGCGTGAGCGGCCAACATGTCTATCGCAATGCGGGCGCCCACCCGCGCGGTGTTGCCCGACGGGTCCATGTAGGGCGCAACCTCAACGCAGTCCATCGCCCGGATCGGGCCTTGCATAACGAGCTCGATGCCCCGGACCAGCTGGCGACCGGTCATGCCGGCGATCTTCGGGCCCGCAGGTGCCCCACGCCAAAGGCGCCGTCGAGCACGTCGATGTCCACCGAGCAATAGACGCCGTCGGTACCGGCCGAGGCGATCGCCGCACCGCTTCCTGGGTGACAGCGTACGATGCCCATGCGGTCGATGTCGCGCACAGTGCTAGACGGTCACGCCGTGCTGGTCCGCCGCTTCCTTCTCGTAGCGGGGGTTTGCCGCGCCGTGCGCGCCGATGATGACTACGTTCTCACCACTGAAGTTGGGCAGATCCAGCACTCGGTGGACTGGCGAGCAGTGGGAATTTACCTCGCCATCGACGTCCGGTGCGGTGTCCAGGTGCGTGTCGAACAGGATGAAGCCCATTGGACCCTGCATCGCCTTGGACAACGAGCGAGTAGCCGGGATCGTTGTCATGTGGTCTCCGCCAAGCAGGATGGGCATGCAGCCGGCGTGATAGATCTCGTCGATCACTTGCTCCGTGCGGTCCACTGTGTCCTGTGCACGGCCGGCGATTCCGTTGACGTCACCGCAGGTCGACGAGAGTCGGTGATCGGTGATCGTAACGTCATAGTCGATCTGGTACCCGCCGCCGAATCCAAAGTGGGAGGACGCATCCCGGATCCCCCGTGGCCCGTGCGCGGCACCAGGCCGCGTGATCGTCGTGCTGTCGTAGGGAAGGCCGAGGATGGCCACATCGGCTCTGGCACGCTGCAGCTCCTGCACCGTGGGGGCCACGTGAGGCGCGCCGAGGAATGTAGCTATGCCAGAATGGAGGATCGCCATGTTGGTCTCCTGGACGAGAACTCAGCGCGCTGCTGGCGGGAGGGGCGCCCGCTCAGGCGCCCTCCTGTGGCAGGATACTGGCGACGATCCAGACCGCGACCAGAGAAACGATGATGCCGTTTGGCGCGGGCACGCCAGCCGAGCCTTGATCCGACAGCGGCGCGCCTGCGAGGACACCGAGGATACACGCAATCGAGCTGTCCCAGCGGATAGCCGGGAATCGGTAACTCGACGGATGCGGGATGCCGCCGCGCCAGCGCCTGAACCAGTCCCCAATGAGAACGGCGCCGATTGGTGGCACCACGAGTCCGAGCCAGATCAGGAACGGGATCAGGGCGTCATAAATCCCCGACACGGCGAGAATGGTGCCCAGAGCGCCGGCACCGATGGCGAAGCGCCGCTTGTCGGTGCCGTTGAAGATCTCGACCCCAGCCACGGCAGCGCCGTAGGCATCATTGTCGGCGGTGGTCCAAGTACTGCCGATCAGCAGGAGAACGCCGAGCACGACGAGCCCGAGCTCGTAGAGAATAAGAACGAAGTCGCCCTGGTCAAACGCGAGCCCACCGAGGCCGCCGAATGCGACCATCAGGCCGTTGCCGATCAGGAAGGCGATCAGCGTGACGACGAATGCTTGCGTCGACGTGCGGGCGAACCGCGCCCAGTTGCCCACTACCACGGCGCCGGCGGCGAACGTGCCGACCACGATCGTCACGCCGGACGTAACGTCCATTTCGCCAGTGCCCTCCTGGGCACCAAGCCCGGACAGGCCCCCGGCCTCGCTGAGCGAGCGGATGGCCACCCAGATCGCCAGGATGAGCAGCGGGGGGATGCTGATCGCCGACAGCCAGTACATCGCCTTGAAGCCGAAATAGGCAGTAGCTGTCATCAGGACGCCGAAGACGACCATCAGCAGCCGCTGGACGATCCAGTCACTGGACCCGAATGCCTGGGCGAGCAGCTCGGCGAAGAATCCGACATCGACGCCGAACCAGCCGACCAGCACGATGCCGAGCAGCAGGGAGGCGATCTTTGAGCCGTTGCGCGCGCGAACGTGTAGCGGGCAAGCAGCGGTGTGGCGACGCCGGTATCGGGCCGCAATGCCACCGAGACAGGCCGCGTAGAGTCCGAGGATCGTGCTGCCGATGAAGAAGGGCAAGGACGAACTCCCCGAGGGAGAAACTGGCGCCGAGATTGGCTCCGGCAAGCATCGTGGGCATGTAGAAGACGAAACCTGCGAGCACGAGCAGGAGCGTGAGAGGCCCCCTGCGCGCGTGATCCGGAACTGGTTCGGCCGGATAGTCCTGGGATTCGACCACCGTCTTGTTCTTCTGGTGCGGAGTTCATGGGATGTACCTCCCCGTTTGGTACTGATTCTTGGAGGGGCCAGAATGTGGCGACGGGCGTCTGTGTGATTTACGGGCTGTGCGTCCGATTGCCATACTTGCACAGGTGGGAGTGCGCGCGGTGATCCGAAGGTCACTGTTGGGGCAACCGGGTTGCGGTCAGCTGGCCACGGCTAGGGTCACTTGCGCGTACCCGCAATCATGCAGTGCCTCCACGCCATTGGCACGTCGGTTGCCGGTTCGCGAACTGTTGCGATTATTGTATTGAAAACTCTAAGTTCTCTACCATGTGCCGTCAAGGCGACGCGAGCCAGACGCGCCCGAGGAGGGATCCGCTATGTACGCCGCTACGTTCTCGATCGTCGCGTACGATCCGCGACGACGCGCGCCGGGCGCAGGCCGGGGTGCGCCTCGGAGTTCCCCGCCGTGGGTGCACTGATTCCTGTACGCCGAGTCCCAGGCGGTGCGCAGACCCGCCCAGGCGCTCATCCTCGAGATGCCGGCCTACGGCTCCGACGGACTCGCGATGCTACGAAATGGGGCGACCGCCAGAAGTTATCGAGGCGCTCACGACCGCCGACCCCTTCGCATTCGCAACGACAGATCGGCATCGTGGACCGCGAAGGCCGGGCCAGCGCATTCACGGGCGCCGACTGTCTGCACGCGCGCGGATCACGTGGTGGCCAGCATTTCTCCGTTCAGGGAAACCTGTTGGCTGGAGAAGATGTCTCGACCGTATGGTGGAAGAATTTGAGGGGCGCGCCCGCCACGATCTCGCGACGCGGATGCTGGCCGCCCTGCACGCCGCCCAGGGTGCAGGGGGCGACCGACGCGGGCAGCAGTCCGCGGCGCTGAAGGTCGCTCAACTCGGCCGTGGCTTCGAGGGTTGCGACACGAAGGTAGACGTTCGTGTCGACGACCGGTTGATTCGGCCCCGCTGACGAGCTGGACCGACTTCTTACCATTCATCGCTTCCATTTCGAATCCTCGCCCACCGAGGACATGATCCCGGTCGACGAGGCGCTCCGACACGAGCTTGCGGAGCTGCTCTGGCGGCTGGCTCAGAAGGAATCGTTTAAGGACTCGCTGTACGACTGGGAATGCGCAAGGAGAACCTTGAGCTCGGTTACAAGGACAGCCGAAGAAATTGGCCTGTCCTTTTGCAACACCTTCGGCCTGTTCGCGATCCGCAGGGCTTCATTCTGCGCCCAACTCATTGAGGGAGTTGGGTACATGGCGCGACGATGCTGCCGAGTGGCCGGTGGGAGCACATCGCGCCGCCGTGCTTCCGGGCAAGGCCGGTGATTCCGGCGTGACCGCCGGCGATCGCCGGTTCATCGAGGCGGTGCTGTGGCTGCTGGTGCCGGCGCCTCGGGATGTCCGGCAGAGTTTGGCAACTGGCGTTCGGTGTATGTGCGCTTTTCACGCTGGCAACAGAAGGGCATATCGGATCACCTGCTGGAAGCCGCGCGCAACGCGAGCTGGAGGAGGTCTTTATCGACAGCACGGCCGTGCGGCCGCCTGGTGCCGGCGGGCGCGGTGAAGAAAAACGGCGCGCAAGCGTCGGCGATCTCGTGGCGGCTGGGACCAATCAGCATGATCACCGATGCGCTGGGCAATCCGCTGGTCTGTCCGCCTCGCTGGCGCCGGGCAACAACGCCATCGGCCAGGCAAGTGCTTTGCTGCAGGCCGTGGCCACGCCGGCGGCGGTGATCGGCGACAAGGGCTATGATGCCGACGCCTTGGCCGATCAGATCGAACAGCGGGGCGCCGAGGCGGTGATTCCGCCGCGCAGCAATCGGCGCTCGCCGCGCTCGTGGGATACACACCGATACCGGGCCCGCCATCTGATCGAGAACCTGTTCGCCCGCCTGAGCGATTTCGCCGCTTGGCGACCCGCTATGGAGCCAAACTCGCTGCTCATTTCGCCGCCTTTGTCGCCATCGCCTGTGTATACATCTGGCTTCTTTAATCTGAACACGCTGGAGATCTAGCTGCCGCCGACCCAGGATGCGCGCCGTGAGCGACACATGCAGGCAGGCGATGCGGTATTTGTCTAAAGAATGATGAGTTGGTGCCGGCCCGAACAGAGTATATCGTTCCCACATCTCGACGGCCGTCGGAGATCATCGATGGCGTCAGTGCGTGGCGCGCGGCGTCCGGCCGTGTGCAGCGCACGGCGCCGGTACGCGCGAGCGGGGACGCAGTGCCGACGAAGCGCACCGCGTCGGCAGGCGACCGCACGCCCCGACGCGGCACGCGGCCGGCAGGGCCCGGGCGGCGCGGCCTCAGGCCTCGGCGTCCGCCAGCACGACCCGGTCGCGGCCGCCCGCCTCGGCGCGGTGGAGGGCCTCGTCGGCGCGGCGGACCAGGGCCGCCGCGTCCTCGCCGGTGCGGCGCTCGGCGACGCCGGCCGAGAGCGCGTGACGGCGGGAGCCCGTCGGCGCGCGCCGTGTCCCGCACCGCCAGGCGCAGCCGTTCGGCGAGCTCGCGCGCGCCCGCGCCGTCGGCATCGGCGGCCAGCACCGCGAACTCCTCGCCGCCCCAGCGGGCCACGAAGTCGGCGCCGCGGACACTGTCCGCCAGCGCCGCCGCGACCGCGCGCAGCACGCGATCGCCCTGCGCGGTGGCCGTGGGTGTCGTTGACGGCCTTGAAATGGTCTCAGGTCGAGCAGCAGCAGCGACAGCGGGCTCTTGTGCGCGCGCGCGGCCTCGAGCGCGCGGTGCAGCATGGTGTCGAAATGGCGCCGGTTGGGCAGCTGCGTCAGCGCGTCGGTCAGCGAGAGGCGCTCGAACTCCTCCGCGTGGTCGGTCAGCTGGCGGTGCGCACGCGCCAGCTCGCGCTCCTGCTCGGCGTACTCCTGCGTGAGCTGCAGCAGTTGTTGCTGCACCGAGCGGTCCTGCGCCACGTCACGCTCGCAGACGACGAGCAGGCAGTCGCCGCGATACGACGCGTGCCCGCACCAGGTGTCGGAGTCGCCGTCGATGGCGCCGAGCGTCATGCGGCCCGTGTAGGCGAGCTCGCCCGCGCGCGACCGCGCCCGGGCGAGCAGCTCCTCGAAGGTCGGGTTGAGGAACACCGCGCGGACACGCTCGGGCGTGGGCGTGTCCTGCTCGCCGGGCAGCAGCGCGTGGAAGCCGGTGTTGGCATCGTACAGGCTGCCGTCGGGCCCGATCACCGCGAGCACGATGCTGTGCAGCGGGCGCAGGAAGTCGGGGATGACCGGGTGCTCGGGCGCGGTTTTCCGCGGCGGCCCGCTCATCGCCGCGCGTCGACGGCGGTCAGGGCCGTGGGGTACCAGCCGTCGAGCCCGAGACGATCGGCGACGCGCGGCCACGCGCACGAGCCCGAGCCCGCCGGCGATGATCTGCGGCGCGTCGTCCCCGAGGCGCCCGCGGATCCGCTGCGCGACCTCGCGGAGCTGGGGCAGCTGGCGGACCATGGATACCGACAGGCCCACGACATCCGGCCGCGACTGCTCGATGCGCTCCAGCAGCGCGTCGACCGGTGTGTCCGCGCCCAGGTACTCGACCGCCCAGCCCTCGAGCTCGAAGGCGTCGGCGACCATGCGCAGGCCGACGGCGTGGTGGTTCGTGGGCACGCAGGCGAACAGCGCCCGCGGGCCCGTCGGCGCGGCGGGCGGGGCCGCCGTGAACTGCCGTGCCAGCAGGCGCTGCGCCATGGCCGTGGCCAGGTGCTCCTGCGCCACGCTGATCTCGCGCGCCTGCCAGCGCTCGCCGACGCGGTAGAGCGCGGGCTGGATCAGCCCGACCCGCCATGCGCAGGTAGCCCTGTTGTCGTCCCGCCTCCTCCACGAGCTCGCGGGCCTCGTCGTGGTGCCCGGCGACCAGGCTGTCCGACAGGCGCTCGCTCGCGGGATGGACGCTCGTCCGCCGCCATGGGTGCGCGGAACGCGCTGGCGGCCGGCTCGCCCTCGAGCGCTGCGCGCGCGCCCGCCAGCGCCACGCGCACCGCCTGCGAGCTCGGCCGGCGCCAGGCGGGCCTCGAGGTAGTCGCCGAGCAGCGTGACCGACAGGGCCACCGAGTCGGTCGGCACCCCGCGCGCGGCGAGCAGGTCGCGCAGCCACACGAGGTAGTCGCCGAACGGCGCGGCGGTGCCCGCGATCAGCGTGCCCACCAGGTAGTCGATGTGCGAGTGCAGGTCCTCGCGGCAGTACTCGCGGCCTGCCTCCCCGAAGCGCTCCAGGCTCGCGCCGAGCTCGGCGTAGATGCCGTCGGTCACGGCCTCGACCGCCGCGGCGCGATGGGCCTCGACGGCGGCCGCGGCGTTGGCGCCGGCGACGAGCGGGATCTCCGGGTCGGTGGTGGCCATGGCGGGGCGCGCGCCTACTCGGTCACCAGGTCGAAGTACTGCAGCGCGCGGCTGCCCTTCTCGACCTTGAGGCCGCGCGGCATCTCGGCGTGCGACTCGTTGAGGTGGTGCCGGTGCCAGCGCTCGAAGCTGTCGCGGTCCTCCCAGAAGGTGATCAGCCAGAACTCGTTCGACGGCTCCTCGGGGTTGAGGACCTCCATGCGCACGAACCCGGGCTGCTCGTCGACGCGCATGGGCCGGCGCCCGAAGGCGTCGCGGACCATGTCCTCCTGGCCGGGGCGAACACGGAAGCGGCTCATCGCTACGAACATCGACGGGCATCCCGGATCAGCACGCACGCGCGCCGGCTCAGCGTATGCGCCTCGAGGCCGACGCGTCGACCCGGCCTGGGCGCGCGGCATGCCGCCGCGCTGCAAGTATACGCCTCCGCCCGCGCACCGAGCCTTGATGCTGCTCGCGGCCGCGAGAGGTCGAGGGTCGATGGTGGGCCCGGCCGGATTCGAACCGGCGTCCAAGGAATTATGAGTTCCCTGCTCTGACCGCTGAGCTACAGGCCCGCCGTGCGGGGCCCGGGCCCGCTGCCCGGGGCGCCGTACTATAGCCCGCGCGCCGGCGGGGCGTCACGGCGGCGCCTGCGCGCGATTGCTGGCGTGAAAAATCGATTCCGGCGGCAAGTTCGCGTCCCGCCGGGGATGCTCTCCGCGCGGCCCGTGCCCGGGGGCGGACACGCCCGTGCGTGGCGCCGCGCGCTGGCTACACTCGGGGGAGGACGACCTGCCGGGCCAGGGACGGTCCGTGTTCATCTGGGGAGGGCTGCAATGGAACCAACCTGGATTCTCGTGGCCGACAGCGCGCGGGCCCGCCTGTTCACGGTGGACCGCCCGCGCGGGCCGCTGGCCGAGACGGCCGGATACGTGAACCCCGCCGACCGCCTGCGCGAGCAGGATCTCGAGAGCGACGCCCCCGGCCGCGGGGCGGGCAACGGCGGCGGGCGCTTCTCGATGCGCCACGAAGAGGGCACCAAGGCGCACTACGCCGAGCGCTTCGCGAAGGAGCTGGCGAAGGTCCTGCACAAGGGCCGCGCGGCCGGCGACTTCGCCCGCCTGTACGTGATGGCGGCGCCCAACTTCCTGGGGGCGCTGCGCGCCGTGCTCGACCCCACGACCGCGGGCTGCGTGGTCGGGAGCTTCGCCAAGGACGTCGTCCGCGAGCGACCCGACGCCATCCGCGGGCACCTGCCGTATCGGCTGTAGAATCCCGGCGACATGGACTGGAGGCAGCGAGCGGCCGGGCGCACCCGCGCCCGGCCCGGGGGCCATCCCCGCCCGCACGGCGTTCCGGGATCCCCCGCCATCACCGACCGCAACCGATGGAGGCGCGACACGCATGGAACCGACCTGGATCCTGGTGGCCGACGAGGCCCGCGCGCGGCTGTTCCGGGTGGAGCGCCCGCGGGGGCCGCTGCTCGAGGAGGCCGATTTCGTCAACCCGGAGGAGCGCCTGCCCGAGCACGAGCTCGGCGCGGACGAGCCGGGGCGCGTGCGCGGCCCCGGCGGCAAGCAGCACAGCTACGGCCCGGACGCGGGCATGCGCGCGCACGAGGCGGAACGCTTCGCGGGCGAGCTCGCGAAACACCTGCGCCAGGGGCGCGAGCAGGGCCGCTTCCGGCGGCTCTACCTGGCCGCCGCACCCCATTTCCTCGGCGCCCTGCGCCACGCGCTCGACCAGCACACCGCGGCGCTGGTGGTCGACAGCTACGACAAGGACCTGGTGCGCCACACGGCCGAGGACATCCGCGGGCACCTGCCGTACCGCCTGTAGGCGCGGCCTGCGGCCGCGAGCGTGCCGCGGCAACGGGATACCCCTTCGCGGCCGGAGGCCGCTCCTGCCCGACCGTCCCGGGCACCGTGGGTCGCCTTTCCACCGATGTCATTGCGAGCCCCTCAGGCCCCCGGCAGGGGGCCCCGAACCGGGGATGACGTCGTTGCGTCATCACGAGTCGCGACGAGCGGTATCGGACCGCCGCCGCCGAAACGAAGGGCCCCTCTCCCGCTTCGCGGGAGAGGGACGGGGTGAGGGGCGTCGAGGCAGGCACCACCGCATTGGGGGCCTCTGGCACGGGGCTCCGCAATGCCTCGGGTGCATGCGCGTGGCGCGGGTGCGATGCGCGCGTTCGCCTGCGGCGAAAGCGCGCCTACTGCGCTGTGGCCGGACGGATGGTCGATGTCATTAAGAGGCGCCCGCCAGGGCGCCGTGGCAATCCAGGGACGGAACGTGGCCGTGCCCGGTGCCGTCCTGGATCGCCACGGCCGGCTGCGCCGGCCTCGCGATGACGGCAGCGGGGCGAACGCGCGCGGTGCCATCGCCGTTCGCGGCCGGAGGCCGCTCCCACAGCGACGTAGCCCGGATGGAGCGCGAGCGCAATCCGGGGCTGCGTTTGACCATTCCCGGATTCCGGCTGCGCCTTCATCCGGGCTACGGCTGCACCCGGGTCACGGCGGCAGGTGGCGCGTCGTGCCCGGGCGGTTGATGCGCAGCGCGCGGCCGCGGTCGTGCACGGCGGCGCCGTAGAGGTCGAGGTAGGCGCGCGCGCTGCGCGCCCAGGAGGAGTCGCGGCGCATGGCGTGGTCGACCAGCCGGCGCCATTGCGTCGGTTTGACGAAATACCCGCGCGCGCGGCGCAGCGCGGCCACCAGCCCGGCGGCGGTATCGGCGTCGAAGTGGAAGCCCGTCGCCGTGCCCTCGGCGAGCGTCGCCGGGGTCGTGTCGACCACGGTCTCGGCGAGGCCGCCGGTGCGGCGCACGACCGGGATCGTGCCGTAGCGCATCGCGTTGAGCTGGCCCAGCCCGCAGGGCTCGAAGCGTGACGGCATCACCAGCATGTCCGCGCCGGCGTAGAGCCGCCGCGCGAACGCCTCGTCGAAGCCGAAGCGCACGTGCACCCGGTCCGGTCGCGCCCGCGCGTGGCGCGCCAGGCCCGCGCGCAGCGTCGCGTCGCCGGCGCCGAGCACGACCACGGCCGCCGGCAGGGCGACGATGCCGTCGAGCGCGTCGAGCAGCACGTCGACGCCCTTCTGCGCGGCGAGGCGGCCGACGTAGGCCACCACTGGCGTGCGCGCGCCGGCGCGCAGGCCGGTCTCGGCGAGCAGCGCGGCGCGCGCGTCGCGCTTGCCCGCGGGTCGTCGGCGTCGAAGTGCGCCGGCAGCGCCGGGTCGCTGCGCCGGATCCCAGCTCCGCGTGTCGATGCCGTTGGCGATGCCGGCGAGGTCGCTGCCGCGCGTGCGCGAGCAGGCCCTCGAGGCCCTCGCCGAACGCTGGGCGTGCGTGATCTCTCTGGCGTAGGTCGCGCTGACCGTGGTCACGCGGTCGGCGAAGCCGATGCCGCCCTTGATGTACGCCATGCAGCCCGCGAGACTCGAGCGCCTGCCAGTGCTCGAGCCAGCCCGGCAGGCCGAGCGCCGCGCGCGTCGCCAGCGCGAACAGCCCCTGGTAGGCGAGGTTGTGGATCGTGAACACGCTCGCGGCGGGCACGCGCGCGAGCATGAGGTACACCGCCACCAGCCCCGTGTGCCAGTCGTGCGCGTGCACCACGTCGGCGCGCCAGCCGAGGCCGACGGCGTCGTCGGCGATCGCGGCGGCCACGCGCGCGAGCTCGTCGAAGCGCGCGGCGTTGTCCGCCCAGGGGCGGCCGTCGGCGCGGTCGTAGGGACGGTCGCCGCGGGCGGCGAGCTGCGGCGTCTCGTAGAGCCACAGCCGGCAGCCGCCCGGCAGCCGGGTCTCGAGCAGGCGTGCCCCGGGCCACTCGGCGACCGTCACGACGTCGCCGGCACGCCGCGCGCGCTCGACCGCGGCCCCGTAGCCGGGCATCAGCAGGCGCACGTCGGCGCCGGCCGCGTGCAGCGCATCGGGCAGCGCGCCGGCGACGTCCCCGAGGCCGCCCGTCTTGATCAGCGGGAAGGCCTCGGCCGCGACGTGCAGCACGCGCGTGCTCACGCGGCGCTGCTCCCGGGTACCAGCACGACGCCGGCGAGCGGCGGCAGGGTCAGCGCGGCCGAGTGTCGCCAGCCCCATCGCAGGCCGTGTCGTCGGCGGTCGAGCGACCCCGAGGTTGCCCTGGCCGCTGCCGCCGTAGTGCTCGCTGTCGGAGTTGACCAGCTCGCGCCAGCCGCCGCCGTGCGGCAGCCCGACGCGGTAGCCGTGGCGCGTGACCGGGGTGAAGTTGAGCGCGATCACCGCCTCGTTGCCGGCGGCGTCGACGCGGCGGAAGACGACCACCGACTGGGTGGCGTCGTGACAGTCGATCCAGTGGAAGCCCTCGACGGCGAAGTCGCGCGCGTGCAGCGCCGGCCACTGGCGGTAGGCGTGGGCCAGGTCGGTGACCAGGCGGCGCACGCCGCCGTGCAGGGGCCGCTCGGCCAGGTGCCACGGCGGCTCCGTGTCGTGATCCCACTCCCGGGGGTTGCCGAATCTCCCCGCCCATGAACAGCAGCTTCTTGCCCGGGTAGGCGAACATGCAACACGAACAGCAGCCGCAGGTTGGCGAAGCGCTGCCACTCGTCGCCCGGCATGCGCCCGAGCAGCGAGCCCTTCAGGTGCACCACCTCGTCGTGCGACAGCGGCAGCACGAAGTTCTCGGAGAACGCGTAGAGCAGTCCGAAGGTGAGGTTGTCGTGGTGGTAGTGGCGGTGCACGGGCTCGTGCTTCATGTAGGTCAGCGAGTCGTGCATCCAGCCCATGTTCCACTTCGTAGCCGAAGCCGAGGCCGCCGACGTAGGTCGGCCGGCTCACCCCGGGCCAGGAGGTGGACTCCTCGGCGACCGTGAAGCTGTCGGGGCACTCGCCGTGCGTGGTCTCGTTGAGCTGCTGCAGGAAGCCGATGGCCTCGAGGTTCTCGCGGCCGCCGTAGCGGTTGGGCACCCAGTCGCCGCCCTCGCGGCCGTAGTCGAGGTAGAGGATCGAGGCGACGGCGTCGACGCGCAGGCCGTCGATGTGGAACTCGCGCAGCCAGTACAGCGCGTTGGCCACCAGGAAGTTGCGGACCTCGTTGCGGCCGAAGTTGAAGACCAGCGTGCCCCAGTCGGGATGCTCGCCGCGGCGCGGGTCGGCGTGCTCGTAGAGCGCGGTGCCGTCGAAGCGCGCCAGGCCGTGCTCGTCGCGGGGGAAGTGGCCCGGCACCCAGTCGATGACGACGCCGATGCCGTGGCCGTGCAGGGTGTCGACGAAGGCGCGGAAGTCGTCCGGGTCGCCGAAGCGCCGCGTCGGCGCGAACCAGCCGGTGCACTGGTAGCCCCAGGAGGCGTCGAGCGGGTGCTCGGTGATCGGCAGCAGCTCGACGTGCGTGAAGCCGAGCTCGCCGACATAGCGCGCCAGGCGCTGGGCCAGCTCGCGGTAGCCGTAGAAACGGCCGTCGTGATGGCGCACCCACGAGCCCAGGTGCAGCTCGTAGAAGGACATCGGGGTGTGCCGCCAGTCGGGCCGGGCGCTCATCCACTGCGAGTCGGACCAGGCGAACACGGTCTCCGGCGTCACCCGGGAGGCGGTCTCCGGGCGTGCCTGGGTGGCGCGCGCGTAGGGGTCGGCCTTGAGGCGCAGCGCGCCGTGGGCATCGACGAGCTCGAACTTGTAGAGATCGCCGACGCCGGCCTCGGGCACGAAGGTTTCCCAGATGCCGCCCTCGTCGTGGCGGGTCAGCGGGTGGCGGCGGCCGTCCCAGGCGTTGAACTCGCCGACGACGCTGACGCGCCGTGCGTGCGGGGCCCACACCGTGAAGCGCACGCCGTCGACGTGCTCGCGGTGGCGCGCGTGCGCGCCCAGCATGCGCCAGGCGCTCGTGTGCCGGCCCTCGTGGAAGGCGGCCCGCTCGCCGGGCTCGAGCTCGGGCGGGAACTGGCCGAAGTCGGTGGCGGTGTGCCGGGTCCCGTCGGCGAAGCGCCACTCGATGGCGTACGGGGCCGGGATCTCGCCGGCGGCGCCGCGCCACTCGAACCGCCCGTCGTCGCGCGCCGCGAGCGCCGGCCCGGCGGGCGCGAAGCGCGCGCCCACGGCGCCGGGGCGGAACGCGACGATGCGCTCGCCGGCCGGTGCGGGTGCCGACCGAGGTCGTCGTGGGGCCGCCGCTCGCTGGCCGACGCGCTCGATCGCTCGCCTCCTGTCGCCTGGGTCCCGGTCACCGGGGCTGCCGGGAGGGTACCAGCATCCGCGCGCCCGGGCGGCGGGCGCCGGTCGCCCGGGGCGCCAAACGTGACCTCGGTCAATGCGCGCCGCGCCCCCGCGGCTATCTCGAGATGACAGGGTGGCTCGTCCCGGGCGAGCCGGCAACGGAGGAGGCGGCCCATGCGCGTGGAGAAGATGTGCAACCGCGCCCCCATCTCGGCGTCGGCGACCGACACCGTGCGCGCGGCCGCGGCGCTGATGCGCGCGTACCACATCGGCGACGTCGTGGTCGTCGACGAGCAGCACGGCCGCCGACGGCCGGTGGGCCTGGTCACCGACCGCGACCTCGTGCTGGAGGTCGTCGACCGGGGCGGCGACCCGAGGCCCTGCTGCTCGGCGAGGTGATGAGCCATCCGCTCTTCACCCTGGACGCGGGCGAGTGCATCGACCACGGGCTGCTGCGCATGCGCGCCGCCGGGGTGCGCCGGGCCCGGTCATCGACGCCGGACCGGCGAGCTCGTCGGCGTCGTCGCGCTCGACGACATCATCGGCCTGTTCGCCGAGTGGCTGGGCGACGTCGCCGCCCTGGTCGACCGCGAGCGCGACCGCGAGCGCGAGCTCAGGCCGGCCGCGGGCCACTGGACGACGCCGGTCCGGGCGCCGCCCGGGCCGCCGCCGGAGCCACGGGCGGCGACACCGTGGCCCGCACGACCGGAGAAGGAACCATGTGCAGAATCCTCTTGCTCTACGAGACGGATGCCCCCTCGGGCTCGTCCGCGGTGGCGGGCGCGGTGGCGCGCGGCGCCGAGGCAGCCGGCGCCGAGGTCCGCCTGCGGCCGCTGGCCGAGGCCGGCCTGCAGGACATCGCCTGGGCCGACGCGCTCGCGCTCGGCATCGAGGGGCGCGGTGCGACCCTGCCGGTCGAGGCCAAGCGCTGGCTCGATGGGCTGGGCTTCTCCGGCTGGCGGGCCTTCCGCGACAAGCCCGGCTGCGTGTTCGCCGGCGGCCTCCGGCCGCGACCCGGGAGGCGCGCGCTGCCTGCCGCGTGGTCGCGCGCATCCTCGGCGCGCGCGGCATGCTGGCCGCCACGCCCGAAGAGCTGGGCGCGGTCGAGCCCACCCCCGGTCCGGAGGGGATGGCCTTCGGCCAGGCGCTCGCCACGCGTTGCACGCAGGGGCAGCCGGCAGGGCGTGCTCGCCTCCGGCGGCCCGGCCTGACCCGCAGCGGGCCGCCCGGCCGCACCCCGACACGACGCCCGCGCTGGTGACACGGCGGCCGCGCGCCGCCGGCGTCCGCCGCCAGCGGCCGATCGCGCCCGGCGCCACCCGCACCGCGTCCACCGATCCCGCCGCCGACCCGGCGGGCCCGGTCCCGCCCGCCCCCGCGCCCGGCTGGCCGCGAGGCCGGCGCCGCCCGACCCCGCGATGGACCCGCCGCCGCGCCGATGCGAGATTCGCGCTGACCGTGCCCGTGCGCGCGGCGGCGGACCGGCGCCCGACCGGAGCCATCGACGGAGGCCGTGAGCGCCATGCCAGACGACCAGCGAGCGGCCCACGCAACCGCTGCCGGCGACGTCCTCGAGCGCCTCGGCGCGGAGCGCTCGCGCGGGCTGTCCGCCGACGCGGCGCGTGAGCGCCGCGAGCGCTTCGGCCCCAACACGCTGCGGCGTGCGCAGCGGCGTCACGCCGGTCGCATCCTCGTCGACCAGTTCAAGAGCATCGTCATCGTCCTGCTGGCCGTGGCCGCGGCGGTGGCGTTCGCCACCGGCCGGCTGCCGGAGACGGTGGCGCTGGTCGCCGTGGTCGCCGTCAACACCGCGATCGGGTTCTTCAGCGAGTGGCGGGCGGTGCGCTCGATGGAGGCGCTGCGGCGCCTCGGTGCGCGCCGCGCCCGCGTGCGCCGCGACGGCCGCGAGCAGACGGTTGGCGTCGACGCGCTCGTGCCGGGCGACATCGTCCTCGTCGGCGCCGGCGACCTGGTGCCGGCGGACCTGCGGCTGCTCGACGGCGAGCGCCTGCGCGTCAGCGAGGCGGCGCTGACCGGCGAGTCCGCGCCGGTGGACAAGCAGGCCGCGGCGGTCGCGCCCGAGGCGCCGCTCGCCGAGCGCACGAGCGTGCTGTTCAAGGGCACGACCGTCGCCGAGGGCAGCGCCGAGGGCGTCGCCGTCGCCACCGGCATGGACACCGAGCTCGGCCGCATCGCCGCGCTCACCGAGCAGGCCGAGGGCGAGCTGACGCCGCTGGAGAAGCGCCTCGACCGCCTCGGCCACCGCCTCGCCTGGGTGACGGTGGGCATCGCGGTCGTCGTGGCCGCGGTCGGGCCTCGCCGGCCGGCCGCGACACGGTGCTCATGTCATCGAGACGGCGATCGCGCTCGGCGTGGCCGCCGATCCCGGAGGGCCTGCCGATCGTGGCGACCCTCGCGCTGGCCCGGGGCATGCGGCGGATGGCGCGGCGCAACGCGCTGGTCAACCGCCTCGCCGCGGTCGAGACGCTCGGCGCCACGCGCGTCATCCTCACCGACAAGACCGGGACCCTGACCGAGAACCGGATGACCCTGCGCCGGGCGCTGACCCCGCTCGGCGACCACGAGCTCGATCCCGGCCGGGGCGGCGGCGATGCCGGGCCCCCGCGCGCGACGACCCCGTGCTGCGGCGCCTGCTCGAGGTCGCCGCGCTGTGCAACGACGCCCGCCCGGGCGCAGCGGACGAGCGAGGCACCGGGGCGATCCCACCGAGCTGGCCCTGCTCGCCGGCGCGGCGGCGTACGGCATCGACCGCGAGCGCCTGCTGCGCGCGCGGCCCGAGATCCGCGAGGCCCCGTTCGACCCCGGGGTCATGATGATGGCGACGTTCCACGACACCGACGACGGCGTCGAGGTGGCGGTCAAGGGCGCGCCCGACGCGGTGCTCGAGGCGCTGCACGACGATCGCGGCGCGGACGGGGCGCGCGCGCTCGACGACGACGCGCGACCGCGCCGTGGGGCGAGCATGCGCGGCGCCTGGCCGCCGACGGGCTGCGCGTGCTGGCGTTCGCCGAGCGCACGGCGGCGGCCGCCGACGAGCCGCCCTACGAGCGATTGCGCCTGCTCGGCCTCGTCGGGCTCGTCGATCCGCCGCGCCGCGACGTCGCCGACGCGATCCGCCGCTGCCGCGACGCGGGCGTGCGCGTCGGTCATGGTGACCGGCGACGAGGCCAGCACCGCCGCCGCGATCGGCCGCGAGCTCGGGCTCGTGGACGCCGACGACCCGGCGCCGCTCGAGGGCCGCGACCTGCCCGATCCGGACGCGCTGACCGACGGGCAGCGCCGGCGCGTCCTCGCCACCGGCGTGTTCGCCCGCGTCAGCCCCGAGCAGAAGCTCGACCTGGTGCGCCTGTTCCAGGAGGCGGGCGAGGTCGTCGCCATGACCGGCGACGGCGTCAACGACGCGCCCGGGCTGAAGAAGGCGGACATCGGCGTGGCCATGGGACGGCGCGGCACGGACGCCGCGCGCCAGGCGGCGGCGATGATCCTGAAGGACGACGCGCTTCGCGACGATCGTCGCCGCCATCCGCCACGGGCGCACGATCTTCGCCAACATCCGCAAGTCGGTGATGTTCATGCTGTGCACCAACTTCGCGGAGGTGCTGGTGGTCGCGCTGGCGTCGCTGGCGCAGGCGCCGCTCCCGCTGCTGCCGCTGCAGATCCTCTACCTCAACGTGCTCACCGACGTCTTCCCGGCCCTGGCGCTGGGCCTGGGCGCGGGCACCGCCGCGGTGATGCGCCAGCCGCCGCGGCCCGCGGCCGAGGGCATCCTGACGCGCCACCACTGGCTCGCGATCGCCGCCTGGAGCGCGGTGCTCGGGACCTGCGTGCTGGGCGCGCTGGCGCTCGCGCTGCCTGCATGCTGGGCTTCGACGAGCCGCGCGCGGTCACCGGTGTCGTTCCTCACGCTGGCGTTCGCCAAGTTGTGGTTCGTGCTCAACCTGCGCGGGCGCGGCGCCTCGCCGCTGGTCAACGACGTCGTGCGCAATCCCTGGATGGGCGCCGCGCTCGCGCTGTGCATCCCGTTGCTGCTGGCCGCGGTCTACTGGCCGCCGCTGGCGCTGGTGCTCGACACGCGCCCGCCCGGCGCCGAGGGCTGGCTGCTGATCCTGGGGATGAGCCTGGTGCCCGTGCTGGTCGGGCTGGTGGTGCCCGGCATCCGCTTCCACGCCGCCTCCGCCGACGGCGGTGCCGGCGGCGACGCGGCCGCGCGCCGCGCCGCCACGACGGGCTGAGCCCGCCGGCGAGCGCCGCGGCGCGGCGGACGCGCGATGTCGCCTACGGTGTCTCGTCCTCGGCGGCGGTGAGCTCCTCGGCGAGCGCCTCCTCGCCGTGCGCGCGCACGAGGTCGTCGAGCTGTCCCGCGACGGCGTCGTCGTCATCGGGATCGATCACGCCCTCGCCGACGAGCTCGGCGAGCAGGCCGCCGTCGATCGCCGCGCGCACGTCGCGCAGCGTGACCGGTGTCTCCGGGTCGTCGTCGCGTGCCAGCAAGTGCTGGATCACGGTCGACAGCGGCTCGCGTGCGCGGTAGCGCAGCAGGTGCACCAGCGCGATGTCCGCGCCGAACGCCGCGACCAGGTCGTCGAGCTCCGCCGCGACGGCGTCGCTCTCGTGCGCATCGAGGTCCCCGGCGCGCACCATGCGCTCGAGCAGGCCGCCGGATACCGCCTGCTGCGCCATCGCGAGCGTGGCGTCGGCGTCGCGGCCCGGATCCTCGAGCACGCGCCGCGCCACCTGGGCCAGCGCCGGGCTCACCCGCTCCGCGAGGTCGGTCGGCATGTGCATGTGCGTTCCCCCGGTAACCGCTTCGCCCGGCGAGCATAGCAGCGGTGCGGGTGCGCGCGGTGCGCGCCTCGCGCCGCGTTGATCCACGTCAACGACCGCCGCCGCCGCCGGGCGCACCGTGGTGCACGACCCCCAGGCGGAGCGCTGCATGAACGACGACGCACCCGTGGACGAGGCGCGCGCGCGGGAGGCGGGCCCGCTGCGCGCGTTGCTGCTCGATTTCGGCGGCGTGGTGGCCACGGAGGGCTTTCGCGACGGGCTGCGCCACCTGGCCGAGACCCAGGGCCTCGACCCGGAGCACGTGCTCGCCATGGGCCCGGTGGCGGTGCACCAGTCCGGCTATGTCACGGGCACGGGGACCGAGGCCGATTTCTGGCGCCTGATGCGCGGGCGCGCGCGGCTGCGCGGCACCGACCGGGAGCTGACGGCGGCGATCCTCGAGCGATTCGTGGTGCGCGACTGGATGCTGGACTACGTGCGCCGCGTGCGCGCCGCCGGCCTCGCCGCGGCCATCATCAGCGACCAGACCGACTGGCTCGAGCGCCTCGACGCCCGCGACCACTTCGCCGCCGCATTCGACCGGGTGTTCAACAGCTACCGCCTGGGCCGCTCGAAGCGCGACCCGGCCATCTTCGACGCGGTCGTGGCCGCGCTCGGCGTGGCGCCGGGCGCGGCCCTGTTCGTCGACGACACCGCGGCGCACGTCGAGCGCGCCCGCGGGCGCGGGCTCGCCGGCATCGTCTACCGCGACCGTCGCCAGCTCGCGGCCGACCTGGCCGCCTGGCCGGAGCTGCCCGGGCTGGCGCCGGAAGGGGCGCCGGCCGGGCCCGCCTGAGCCGCCGCCGCGCCGGCGCCTCCCCGCATCGCTCGCGCCCCGCCCGCGGCCGGCGCGAGCGCGAGTTGACGCAGGTCACGAAGCCGCCGCCGCGGGTGCCGTAGCGTGCGTCGTAGCGGCATCGCCGCCGCCCGGGGCCGTCCCCGTGGCAGGACAGCGCGCCGCGAGGCGCGGGAGCGACCATGACCGACATCACCGCATTGCTGGGCGACGAGGCCGAGCAGCTGCTGGGCTACGAGTGCCGCGGCGTCGCGCGCGACCAGCTGCACCTGCCGGGCCCGGACTTCGTGGACCGGGTGGTCGCCGACAGCGACCGCTCGCCGGGGGTGCAGGGCCACCTGCGCCGGATCTTCTCGAGCGGCCGCCTCGCGGGTACCGGCTACGTCTCGATCCTGCCGGTCGACCAGGGCGTCGAGCATTCCGCCGGGGCGTCGTTCGCCCCGAACCCGATCTACTTCGACCCGGCGAACATCGTCGAGCTGGCGCTCGAGGGCGGCTGCAACGTGGTCGCCTCGACGCTGGGCGTGCTCGGCGCGGTCGCGCGCCGTTACGTCGACCGCATCCCGTTCCTGGTCAAGCTCAACCACAACGAGCTGCTGACCTACCCGGAGATGCACGACCAGACGATGTTCACCTCGGTCGAGCGCGCGTTCGACCTCGGCGCGAGCGCCGTGGGCGCGACCATCTACTTCGGCTCGCCAGAGTCGCGCCGCCAGATCATGGAGGTCTCCGAGGCCTTCGCGCACGCGCACGAGCTCGGCCTCGTCACCGTGCTGTGGGCCTACCTGCGCAACAGCGCCTTCAAGCACGAGGGCGTCGACTACCACACGGCCGCCGACCTCACCGGGCAGGCGAACCACCTCGCGGCGACGCTCGAGGCCGACATCGTCAAGCAGAAGCAGGCGACGGTGAACGGCGGCTACCGGGCGCTGGACTTCGGGCGCACGCACGAGCGCGTCTACAGCGAGCTCGCCGGCGAGCACCCGATCGAGATGACCCGCTACCAGGTCGTCAACTGCTACATGGGCCGCGTCGGCATGATCAACTCGGGCGGTGCCTCGGGCAAGGACGATCTCCACCAGGCCGTGCGCACGGCGGTGATCAACAAGCGCGCCGGCGGCATGGGCCTGATCACGGGGCGCAAGGCATTCCAGAAGTCGATGGCCGACGGCGTCGATCTGCTCCACGGCGTGCAGGACGTCTACCTGTCGTCCGACGTGACGGTGGCCTGAGGCTCGCCCTCGGTGACCCTGGCGCCCGACGACTACGACGAGCGCCGCTCGGTCCTGGCGAAGCCTCGACGCCCACCTCGCCGGCTGGCGCCGGCGATCCGGAGTTCCCGGGCGCACGGCGCCCACGGGAACGATGCCATGAGCAACGAGCGCTACGTGAGAAAGCTCGACGACCTCGACGCCGGCGACGTCGGCGCTCGTCGGCGGCAAGAACGCCTCGCTCGGCGAGATGATCGCAGAACCTGCGCGCCGCCGGGGTGCGCGTGCCGGAAGGCTTTGCCACGACGGCCCGGGCCTACCGCGAGTTCCTCACGGCGGCCGGGCTCGACGAGCCCCTGCGCGGCCACCTCGAGCGCCTGCGCGACGGCGAGCGCTCGCTCGCCGAGACCGGCCGAGCCGTGCGCGCGCTGTTCCTCGACGCCGCCTTCCCCGACGACATGGCGCGGGCGATCACGGATGCCTACGCCGAGCTCGGCGGGCGCATCGGGCGCGACGACCCGGATGTCGCGGTGCGCTCGAGCGCCACGGCCGAGGACCTGCCCGAGGCGAGCTTCGCCGGCCAGCAGGAGACCTTCCTCAACATCCGCGGCGTCGAGGACCTGCTCGACGCCTGCCGGCGCTGCTTCGCGTCGCTGTTCACCGACCGCGCCATCAGCTACCGCGAGAACGCACGGCTTCGATCATCTCGAGGTCGCGCTGTCGGTGGGCGTGCAGCGCATGGTGCGCGCCGATCGGTCGGGCTCGGGCGTGATGTTCTCGATCGACACCGAGACGGGCTTCCCGCACGCGGTGCTGATCAACGCCGCCTGGGGCCTCGGCGAGACCGTGGTGCAGGGCACCGTCGATCCCGACGAGTACATGGTGTTCAAGCCGCTGCTCGACACCGATCACTATCGCCCCGTGATCGAGAAGGCGCTCGGGCGCAAGGGCCGCAAGATGGTCTACGCCGACGGCGGGGATGCGCCGACGCGCCTGGTCGACACCTCCGAGGCCGAGCGCAACGCCTACGTGCTCGACGACGAGGAGATCCTGCAGCTGGCGCGCTGGGCCGTGACCATCGAGGCGCACTACGGCTGCGCCATGGACATGGAGTGGGCCCGCGACGGCGAGACCGGCGAGCTGTTCATCGTCCAGGCGCGGCCCGGAGACGGTGCAGTCGCGCCGGGAGGCGGCCACGCTCAAGCGTTACACGCTGCGCGGGCAGGGCGAGCGCCTGGCGCGCGGCTACAGTATCGGCGACGCCATCGCCGCCGGCGCCGTGTGTCGCCTCGACAGCCCGGACGAGATCGAGCGCTTCGTCGACGACGCCGTGCTGGTCACGGAGATGACCGACCCCGACTGGGTGCCGATCATGAAGCGCGCCGCCGCGATCGTGACCGACCACGGCGGGCGCACCTCGCACGCGGCCATCGTCAGCCGCGAGCTCGGCCTGCCCGCCATCGTCGGGCACGGGCGACGCCACGCGCGTGCTCGCCGACGGCCAGGAGGTGACGGTGTCCTGCGCCGAGGGCGACGACGGTTTCGTCTACGACGGCCGCCTCGACTTCGAGGTCGAGGAGCTCTCGCTCGACGCCATTCCCGACACGCGCACCAAGATCATGCTCAACCTGGCCAACCCGGCCGCGGCGCAGCGCTGGTGGCGCCTGCCGGCCGACGGCGTCGGGCTCGCGCGCATGGAATTCATCATCAACAACATCATCAGGATCCACCCGATGGCGCTGGTCGACTGGCCCCGGGTGGCCGACCGCGAGACGCGCCGCCAGATCGAGGCGCTCACGCGCGGCTTCGACGACAAGTCGCGCTACTTCGTCGACACGCTGGCCTACGGCATAGCCCGCCTGGCCGCCACGTTCCACCCCGAGCCGGTGATCGTGCGCATGAGCGACTTCAAGACGAACGAGTACGCCCAGCTCATCGGCGGGCAGGCCTTCGAGCCGCACGAGGAGAACCCGATGATCGGCTGGCGCGGCGCCAGCCGCTACTACGATCCCGACTACCGCGAGGGGTTCGCGCTGGAGTGCCGCGCGCTGCACAAGGTCCGCGGCGAGCTCGGGTTCACCAATGTCGTGGTCATGATCCCGTTCTGCCGCACGCCGGAGGAGGCCGACAAGGTGCTCGCGGTGATGGCCGACAACGGTCTCGAGCGCGGCGTCGGCGGCCTGGAGGTCTACGTGATGTGCGAGATCCCGTCGAACGTGGTCGAGGCGGCCGAGTTCGCCGAGCGCTTCGACGGCTTCTCGATCGGCAGCAACGACCTCACCCAGCTGGTGCTCGGCGTCGACCGCGACTCCGACCGGCTCTCGCGCCTGTTCGACGAGCGCCACCCGGCGGTCACGCGCACGATCACGCGGGTCATCGCGGCGGCGCACGAGGCCGGCTGCAGGATCGGGCTCTGCGGCCAGGCGCCCAGCGACCACCCCGACTTCGCGCGGCTGCTGGTCGAGGCCGGCATCGATTCCATCTCGGTCAATCCCGACAGCTTCATCGCGGTCAAGGAGCACGTCGCCGCGGCGGAGGCCGACGCCGGGCGGGGCCGGGAGTGACACGCGTTCCATGCATCATTCACGAGCGACGATTGGGCGATCCGCCGGGCGGCAACAGCGCACGGGCCCGGGGCATCGCCGGGGAGCAAGGCAATGCTGAACAAGGTACTCATCGCGACCGACGGTTCCGCCAACGCGCAGCGGAGCGTCGAGCTCGGCAGTGGCATCGCGGCGTGCTTCGGCGCCGGCGTGACGATCGTGCACGTCGAGGTCGCGGAGCCGAGTGACCGCGAGCTCAGCGGCATGGGTGCCCTGTGGGACGAGGTGGGTCCGCAGCCATTCGGCGTGCTGCACATGGACGAGCTGGTCGAGCGGCTCGGCAGCACGCCCGGCTGGGAGCACGCCAACACCCGGACCGGGGCGATGCACGAGATCGGCAACCGCGTGCTCCAGCACGCACGCAGCGCGGCGAGCGATGCCGGTATCCGCGACCCCGAGACCCGGCTGCTGCACGGCGACCCGGGCGAGGTCATCGCCGAGGCGGCGCGCGCCGAGGAGGCCGACCTGGTCGTCATGGGCTCGCGCGGGCTGGGCCAGGTCAGGGGCGCGTTGCTGGGCAGCGTCTCGCAGAAGGTGGCCAGCCACGTCGCGGCCAGCTGCCTGACCGTGCGCTGACGACGGTGCGCCCGGCGGGCCGCGGCGCGGCGCGGCCGCGCCTCACTGCGCGCGCGGGTCGACGAGCGCCTCGCGGTCGCGCTCGACCAGCGGGAAGCGGAAGGTCAGGCCCGGCGAGATCGCGCGCGAGCGCCCGCGGTATGCGATCGTGATCGGCGCGGCGACGAGGGGCAGGCTGGTGACGGTCAGGTGCGCGTGGTCCACCTTCACGTCGAGCTTGTGTCGGCGGTAGCGCAGCCGCACGCGCAGGCTGTCGATCTCGCTGCGGCAGGGCCGGGTCGAGATGCAGGGTGTTGCCGCGCGTCTCGAGCCCCAGGTAGCAGCGGTGCAGCAGGTCGACGCGTGCCGCGCCATGGCGCCGAGATGGATGCCCTCCGGCGTGGTGCCGCCCTGCACGTCGTGGATGTCGCTGTCGAGCGCCTCCTCGAAGCAGCTGCCAGGAGCGCGTGCCGATGCGGCGCGCGCGAGCACCCAGGCGTGGGCGACCGAGCTCAGCGTCGAGCCGTGCGCCGTGCGCTCGAGGTAATACAGCACGGTTCGCGGGATGATCGCGTTGTCGAAGGCGTAGCCGAGGTGCTCGAAGAGCATGCGCAGCTCCTCGGCGGAGAACAGGTAGAACAGCATGAGCACGTCGGCCTGCTTGGAGGCCTTGTAGCGGTTCGGCGAGTCGCCCTCGGCCTCGAGGATGCGGTCGAGCCGGTGGATGTCGCCGTACCTCTCCCGGTATCCCTCCCAGTCGAACTCCTCGAGCGCCTCGTAGCCCTCGAACTGGCTGATGATGCCGCCGTCGTGGAACGGCACGCGCAGCCGCCGGCTGATGTCGTCCCAGCTGCTCCAGCTCGTCTTCGCGCGAGGCCGAGCGCGCTCGCAGCAGCGCATGCCGGCTCTCCGCCGGCAGGAGCGCGAGCGCGTCCCGCGCGCGCATCAGGCACCACGCCGCCATCACGTTGGTGTACGCGTTGTCGTCGAGGCCCGGATGCTCGTCGGGATCCACGTCCGGGTACGCCGTGTGGTACTCGTCGGGGCCCATCACCCCGCGGATCGAGTAGCGCCCCGTGACCTCGTCCCGGGCCGCCGCGCTCGCCCAGAAGCGGGCGATCTCGAGCAGCATCTCCGCGCCGTAGAAATACAGGAACTCGTGGTCGTCGGTGGCCTGGTAGTACTGCCAGACGTTGTAGGCGATCGCCGCATTGATGTGCCGCTGGCGATACGAATGGTCGGGGATCCAGCGCCCCGACTCGGGGTTGAGGTGCACGCGCTGGCTCTCCTCGCGCCCGTCGCTGCCGCTCTGCCAGGGGAACATCGCGCCCGCCAGCCCGGCGCGTTGCGCCGCGCGCCGCGCGGCCGGCAGGCGCCGGTAGCGATACAGCAGCAGCGCGCGGGTCACGTCGGGCAGGCGCAGCGAGAGAAACGGGAACACGAACAGCTCGTCCCAGAACACGTGCCCGCGGTAGGCCTCGCCGTGCCAGCCGCGGGCGGGGGCGCCGACGTCGTAGCTCGGTCGTGTGCGGCGAGCGCCGTCTGCAGCAAATGGAACTTGTGCACCCGCACCTTCAACTGCGTGTCCGGGGCATCGGTCTCGATGCCGATGTCGAACTCGCCCCAGAGGTGATGCCAGGCGCGGCGATGGGGAACCAGCAGCGCTTCGAAGTCCTCGATCTGCGCGACCTTCTCGCGCGCCGCCAGGCAGGTCTCGGAGATGGCCGGGTCGCGTGACGAGTAGAGCGCGAGCGACCTTCTCGACCCGTGACGGCTCGCCCTGCTGCGACGCTCGAGCCGAAGCTCCTGGGCGATCCACGCCGCGCATCGGACGCGGTCCGCGGCGCTCGAACGCCGGCATCGCCGCCATCGCGCGTGGAGGTGCGTGCGCACGGCCTGCGCGACCTCGATCCGGCGACTGGTTGGTGCGCGCGCTGCAGCAGCATCGTGTCCTCGGCGACCGTGTCGGTCGCCAGCACCTCCAGGTGCCGGCCGTCGAGGTCGCGGTAGCGCTCGACCCCGGCATTGGTCACGTTGCCGTCGAGGGCCGACTGCACCGTCAGGCGTCCCGACCAGTCCTCCGGCGTGATCTCCACCGCCAGTCCGGCCACGTGGCAGTCGGCCATGCTCACCAGCCGGCGCTCGCGCCACCGCGTCGTGCGGCCCGCCGCGTCGCGCAGGCGGAGCTCGCGCGACAGGATCCCGCCGGCGAGGTCGAGCTCCTGGCGGTAGTCGAGCAGCTCCACGGTGTCGAGCCGGTACCACGGGTCGTCGGCGACCCGGAACGTGAGCGGGAGCCAGTTCGGCAGGTTGACCAGGTCCTCGTTCTCGACGTCGCGGCCGGCGATGCGCGTGACCCGGCGGTTGTAGCCGCCGGCGAGATAGGTGCCGGGATAGTGCACGGCGTCGGCCGCGGCCTCGGGCGCCGCCCCGCGGGTGGCGAAATGCCCGTTGCCGAGCGTGCACAGCGCCTCGCGCAGCCCCTGCCCGGGCGCGTCGTAGCCCTCGTAGACCAGCGACCAGTGGGCCGTCATGGTGTTGCCTCCCGTGGTTGCCGGCACGTCATGCGGTGGGCCCCGCGTCCGCGCACAGGTGCTCGAGGAAGCGCCCGACGTCGGCGGGGTCGTCGAGCGCGTAGTCGGCCGCGGTCGTGCCCGCGCGGTCCGCGCACGGCGACGGCCACGCCCCGCCCGGCGAGCGCGCGGAACGCGTCCTCGTCGGTGCGGTCGTCGCCGATGTAGATCGGCCGCACGTCCGCGTCGTCGAGACCCAGCCGCTCCAGCAGGCGCTCCACCGCCCGGCCCTTGTCCCAGTCGATGCGCGGCTGTACCTGGAACACCTTCTTGCCGTGGCCCTTGCGCAGGCGCGGGTACGCCGCGAGCACGTCGTCGACGATGCGCGCCACGCCGGCGACCTCGGCCTCGTCCACGCGGCGATAGTGCACCGAGACGTCGAACGGCTTGCGCTCGACGAGGTGGCCCGCGACGCCCGCGAGGCGCTCGCGCAGCTCCTGCTCCGCCGCGTCGAGCGCGGGCAGGAACGCCTCGTGCGCGCTCGCGGCCGTCTCGCCGAAGCCGGGCCCCGCCATCTCGAAGCCGTGGCTGCCCGCGTAGACCAGGCTCGTCGAGTGCCGACGCGTCGCGCGCAGGTCGGCCACGCTCGCGGCCGCTGATCACGGCCACGGTCAGGCGCTGCGCCAGGGCGGCGAGCGTCGCGTGCATCTCCGGGGACAGGTGGGCCTCGCCCGGGTCGGGCACGATCGGCGTCAGCGTGCCGTCGTAGTCGAGGAAGACCGCCGGCCGCGCGGCGCCGATGCGCTGGCGGATCTCGTCGCGGCGCGCGTGCGCCGACGGCAGGGTCGCCAGCTCGCGGGTCGCGAGGCGGCCGCGGGCGTCGAGCGCGAGCTCGCCGGGATCGCCGACGACGACGTCGGCCCCGGCCGCCGCCAGCGCCTGCGCGTAATCGCCGCGGTCGACGCCGACGACGGGACGGAAGCCGCCGCGCGCCGGCGCGCACCCCGCCACCGAGTCCTCGACGGCGCGGTGCGCTCCGGCCGTGCCGCGAGCCGCGACGCCGCCTCCGCGAGCATGGCGGGATCCGGCTTGCCCGGCAGCCCCAGGCGTGCGACCCTGATGGGAAGAGGCCGACGTGTTCCGGCGGTGAGAACACGATGGCCGGGTGGCCAGAGCGCTCTGTCTTGCGTTCGTTTCAGGGTATGGGTTTCGCGTCGCTGCTTCCATCACCTTCGTCGATGCGTACGTGCCGTTGAGCAACCGCATCTTGTCGCCGATCTACATTGCCTTCGTCGTCTCGAGCGCCGTTGAATGGGGCCCTCTTGTCAACCGCCGAACTGAGGCACCGGCGCAACAGACGACACGTCCAACAACACTGGGAGGTGCTGCGCTCTGCGCCCTGTCTCTGGTCCTGCACTCGGCGTGTGGATCACCCGGAAGCATCGGGAAGGGTCTGGATATGCCGCGCCCGGCTGGAACGAGTCACCCATTGTCCACGAAGTCAAGATGCTGGATGCTTCCATCCCGGTGCTCCGAACGGCCCCCACGCCCGTACATCCTCGCGGGTCGGCCTGCCTATCAGGTTCCCGCGCGGCACAGACCCACCAGAGCCGAGCCAAACGAGCAGTGGGCCTTGGACGTTGCCTCGATGAGAGCGCAACTGGAGGAGGAGGATGGCGTGATCGTGTACCTGTCGAATCACATGGCGAGGGTATCCGCCTTCAGTGGAGGAGTTGCAAGAAGAGCTAGATCCTGGAGCCAGTGACGATGGTCGCTGACGGTGCCATCGACCAACTCCGAGACTAGCGTCCAACCGACCGCCACCCTGAAGAATGAGCCCACTGGCGAGATGTAAGACAATCTGCTAGATCCGAGACTGTCGAGTTGGCGGCGATGCTGATGCGGCAACGTGCGGTGGAGCGAAGTGTGGGACGAGGTCGAGGCTACTGCTGGAAACCGTGAGGACAGATGAGTGGTGAGAGACCCCTGGTCAGCGTCATCATCCCCACGTACAATCGCGGTCACCTGGTAGGGCGATCGATTCAGAGTGTGTTCGATCAGACGTACCAGAACTTCGAGTTGATCGTGGTGGACGACGCCTCGATCGGACGAGTACGCAACAAGTGGTCGAAGGATCCAGAGATCCTCGGCTGCGGTACGTGCGGCACGCAGGCCGACAAGGGCGCCCCTGGAGCGAGAAACACAGGCATCGCAGCGAGCAGAGGCAAAGGGACGTGGGCTTTCTGGACTCTGATGACCAACGGCCGCCTCGGAAGCTGGAAGCTTCGACCGCCACGCTTGAATCATCCTGTGAGGAAGTAGGCGTGGGATGCTGCCACGTGTGCGGGCTTCTGCCCGAGTGCTCCCGTCCACCGGATCTGTCAGGCATCCGGCAACGTGCTGCGAGTATGCACTGGAGTTTCAACCTCGGGAGGGTGCATCACGTCTAGCATGCCGGACTGAAGGCAAAGGCGTTGAGCGATGTCCATCCACTGGACGAGTCGCTCCAGGCATGCCAGGACACGGACATGAAAGATAGCGCTCAGTGGCAAGTGGGATTTCGAGTTCCGCCGACCAGGTGCTCGGCGCTGGAAGGGCGAGGGGCCGAGCAGAATCTCGACCAACGCGGCCAAAGGATGCTGGCCCGCGCAAAGCTGATCAAGAAGTACGATCATCTCTACGAGAGGTTCTCGCCCAGGGTAAAGAGACGCGCGTGTAGGCCAAGCACTACTACGAGGCAGGAAGAAGGAGAGATAGCGCAGGATCATGTCTGGACACCGGGTCACGCGGTCGCTCGCAAGAGCGCTCTGTCTGGAGTCCCGGGCTTCTCCTTGACATGGGACATCGAGCGGCTCTAACTCTGAATGAGACGGTGGTCGTTCCGCCGCTTGGTCGGGCGCCGTCGGCAGGCCGGAGACTCACGTTCCGCCGCCCAACGCAGTCGGCCGCGAGATGTGTGAATCGCAGCGCATTCAGGTCGATGTCTCTTCGCTCGCTCCCTGCGCGGCGGGGCGCCGAGCGCGTGACTCTGCACCTGATAACACATCTGGATCGAAGCCGCTTCACCCCGACACTCGTCTTGGTCGAGCCGCAAGGCGAGCTACTCGCCGAAGTGCCCCAAGATGTCGAACGCGTGGGGCTCAATCGCGCCCGCGTCCGATACGCGCTTGCGGACCGCATTCGACTTCTGCACGCGCGCCAGGCCGACATCCTCGGTGAGTATCATGCGCCCACGCGCAACGCGACTGCGATGGTCTGCAGACCTCCTGGCGCGCTCCGAGGCCCGGGTCGTGCTCACTGAGCACAACACTGTGCGTCGATCAATTCAGTCAGAGCCAAACACCCAGCTGCGCAAGGCCGATCATGGCGCCTGCTATACCCACTGTCCGACCGAGTCTTGTCGGCCGTGTCGAGAAGGTGTCTCCACAGACCTTGCTGACACCTTATCCCTTGCTCCCAGTGAGATCACCACGATCCACAACCCGAGTGGGTGGACCGTGGCTTCAAGCGAAGAAGGTCGACAACGTCGTTCATCCCTGGTTCAGCCCCTGATCGCCGGATGCCGGTCCTTGTCGGCTGTGGTCGGCTCTCCAAACAGAAAGGATTCCGCCACTTGATCGAAGCCGTGGCCGCGATTTCGCGACCAACCGCCGTGCGGCTTGCGATCCTGGGAGGGGACCGAGAGAAGCAGAACTGCGCAAGCTGGCGGCCGATCTCGGCGTTGCTGACAGCGTTGCGCTCTTAGGCTTCCAAGCGGAATCCCTACAGGTTCATGGCCGAGAGCAGACGTGTTCCGGCGCTGTCTATCCCGTGGAGGGCCTTGGACTGGCGCTTGTGGAGGCCATGGCTTGCGGCGTGCCGGTGGTGAGTACGGACTGTCCCTCCGGCCCCGGGGAGATCATTACAGACGGTGTCGACGGGCTGCTGGTGCCGCCAGGGGATCCGGAGGCGCTAGGCGCCGCTATTCTAAGGGTCCTTCAAGACGCAGAGCTTGCCGGGCAGCTGTCCCAGGAACGCCAACCGCCGCGCCCGGGACCTCTCGGTCGGAGCCGCAGCGTCCAGCAATACGAGAGCCTTTTTCGAGGGGCTCATGGCCGATGAGAGTTAAGAGGGACCCTCCGCTGTCACGCGCACGGCGCGGATCTCCGCTCTCAACGTGCAGAGCCGAGGCTGTCGTCATCCAGCGATTGGCTGATGCACTGAAGAGCCAAGACCCGCGATGCCTCTGCGGCCTTCTTGCGCAGTCACATGCGGCGAATTCCCACCAAGACGCAGCATATTCGACTCTCTTCGCCGACCCGCGTGGCGGAAGCACCTGGATGACCCAGATCGTCAACAGCCTTCCCAAGTCCGGCCGTCCTCTGGGAACCCGTCCGGCACGCTCCCGCCGTAAGTACGACTGCACCTGGGCCCCCGCCCGGTCCCACTTTCCCGAGAGCTGCGATTGGCCGGCCGCGAAGCAGGTCTTCATACAGGTATTCTCCGGTCAGCCTCTGAATCACGGCACGTGCAAGCTCGAAGTCCAATGGCTTTTCTATCCGCTGAACGACTGATCATCAAGTTCTGTCGCGCCAATGCGCTGCTGCCGTGGCTGACAGGAATCTTCGATTTCGACTATGCGCCGATCCTTCTTCTGCGACATCCCTTTGCCGTCGCCGCATCGCAGCTCTCAACACCCGGCATGGCAGAAGCATTTCGGGCGCTGAACGTAGCTCCCGCGATGCCGGTTCCGCGAGCACGATCTCAGGCATGCTTCGTTCTTGCGCGGCTTGGCGACGAGGGAAGAGGCTCTGGCGGCAACTTGGCGCCTCGCCAACCAGGTTCCCTTAGGGAGCAAGCGAAACGACAAGAGCTGGGTCACCGTCGACGATGAGCACCTGGTCTCTTGGCCCTGAGGAAGAGATCGAGCGCGTCTACCGCCGATGGGGAATGTCGGTGCCGCACAGGGACTGGCGGGCAGCTCGTCGCGGCCCAGCATCACTTCGTCGGACGCGACCTTCCAGAGCGATGCTCAACGGCAGCTATCTAAGTGGCAAACAGTGTTCAGTCGTTCACAAGTTAACCGTATGCTCAAGGTGCTGGAGTACTTCGACATCCAAAGCTACTCGACGGCGATCTTGCCGAACGTGGACTTGTGGCGACAGCTGGATTAGTTGCCAAGGCGTTTGCACCGACTCCTCGCGACGAGGAACGGCAACTGACACGCCGCCCTTCGTACTGGCCGGACGAAGAGGACGCAGTTCGGGGATGCGATGAACCCCAGCGTTCGTTCTCGGCAAGCATCGCTCCGGCACCACGTGGCTGGCGAATCAATTGTGTCAACACACGGCGATCGCCGGGCGTGCGAGCACCGAGGCGCATCGGGGCATCCACGAGAGCGCCTACTTCCACCGCGGTCTACGGCCGATTCGGCGAGTTGGGCATTAGGAGCAACTTCATAGAGTTCGTGGAGGTTGTGGGCGCCAGCGACTACTTCCGCCTGGCCGGGACCACCAAGGATTACCTCTACTCCCTGTGGCCAAGTACCTACGAGGACGTGTTTCGCCAGATGATGGACAAGTATGCGGCGGAGCAAGGAGCATCGTACTCGGCTGGAGAAGAACGCCGACCCACACGCCGTTGGTCGAGCCGCCTGGCGACGTTCTATCCGGACGCGATGTTCGTGGCGGTAGTGCGGGACGTGGAAGCGGTCGTGCGATCGACGCTCGCTACGACGGCGCCCGATCCTGCCGGACAGCCCCCTCGACGTCGACGCGCACGAATCGTGACGCTGAGCACCGTGTCCAGCTGGGCGTACTATAACAAGAAGCTCTCTGCATTCGCCGCCCACTCGGACCGCATTTCTCGACGCCGCGCTACTGATTCGTCGCTCGACAGACCTGGCGGAGCACCTTGGAGGAGGTGTGCTCCCTCTCGATCTCGACTTCCAGCAGATAGTACGCGCGCCGAAGCGTACGCCCCGAACACGAGCTTCAAGTCACCGCGCAATCGAAAGCAAAGCTCTTTCGCACACTGAGGAGTCCCTTGTTCGTCTCCTTGCAGGTGTAGGTCGTCTAACGCCCTTGAAACTCCTCGAAGCTGCTGACTGCCTGAAGCAAAAGGGTGCGGGCCGTCGCCCGCTCCCACCTTGGTTCTTCAGACTCGATTGACGCCGCTGAGGCAGGCTCTGACACCGATACGAACGCAGCAGAGGAAACCGGATGAGAAAGGGGGCGCGCCGCGGCTCTGGGCAGACCCGGTACCTACGACGCACGACACACGGCCGCGGCATCTGGATAGCGCATGCATAGCGCTTCAGTAGTTCACCTCATCACCGAGCTTGAGCACGGGCGGCGCCCAGAAGGCGCTGGCGCGGCTACTGGACCGCCTGGACCGCCAGCCGCTTCACGCCCCACGTTGCGTTGCCTGTACCACGGCGACTGGAAGCGTGGGGCAGGAGATCGAGGCGATGGGCGTTCCCGGTCACCGACCTGGAGATGGCCGCGAAGTGGCGCCTCGACGCCCTGTGGCGGCTCGTACCGGCTGCTCCGCCGCCAGCAGCCCACTATCCTGCACACGCTGGATGTTCCATGCCAACCTGCGCCGGGCGGGTGCCGGGGCGGCTGGCCGGCGTTCCCATCATCATCACATCCGCGCCGCAACGTCCAGATCGGCGGCGCGGAGTCCGCGAGCGCACTGCTCCGCTGGACCTCGGGCCTGGACGACGCCGTGATCGCCGTCTGCGAGCGCGCCCAGCAGGCAGAGATCGAAAGGGCTGGCGGCATCACCCGACCACGTGGTCACCATCTACAACGGTCTCGACGTGACCGGCGTTCTCGGCTGTCGGACAGCGCAGCCAGGGCCCGGATTCGACAGCGTTCCACATTCCGCCGGGAGGCGCCGCTGATCGGGCACCGTGGGACGGCTCGATCCTCAGAAGGACTTCACCACCCTCATCCAGGCTATGGGCCACGTACGACACCGCGTGGGCGATGCACACCTCCTGGATCGTGGGGGATGGCGAGTTGCGGGAGGACCTCGCCGCCCAGGCGCAATCCGCCGGGCTGGACCAATCCGTCACCTTGGCCGGTCATCGCACGGACATCCCGGACATCCTCGCCGCCCTCGATCTGTTCGCGCTGTCATCCCGCTGGGAAGGGCTGCCCAACGTGATCCTGGAGGCCATGGCCGCCGGCCTGCCCGTCGTCGCCACCCGGGTCGGTGGCGTGGCGGAGGTCGTCGTCGAGGGTGAGACCGGCGTGCTCGTGCCGTCCTGCCGATCCGGCGGACCTCGCCGATGCCATCGTCGCCCTCCTCCGCGACCCCCACAAGCGGCACAGCATGGGCGCGGCAGGGCGGGAGCGGGTTCCGCAGGCACTTCTCGTCGAACAGATGGTGCGGAAGACCGAGACGCTGTACGAAGAGCTGCTGGCAGCCAAGGCCCCTCACCTGGTCCAGAAGAAGGGAGCATAAGGCATGACTTCGTCCACAGGCGCAGAAGCAGCCGGTCTGGACAGGCCCATCTTCATCGTGGGCGTGGGCCGCAGCGGCTCGACCGTTCTCCAGTGGATGCTGGCGGAGCACCCCAGCGTCGCATGGCTCTCCGCCGTCACCGGTCGACTTTCCAGAGAGCGCCTGCGGCGACGCGGCTGCTCATGCACGCCGCCGACCTCCCCGTGGTGCGAGGTTTTCTCAGGCAGCTCATTCGCCCAGGAGAGCGCTACGACTTCTGGGAGCATCACGTCAAGGGGTTCAGCACGCCGTGCCGAGATCTTGTGGCCAGAGATGCCTCCAGGACAACAACAGCCAAGCTGCGCCAGCTCTTGCCTCAGGTGCTGACCCAGGAGCAGGAACCGGCTACTGGTCAAGCTGACGGGCTGGCCGAGGATCGGTTTCCTCAACGCGATCTTCCCCGACGCGCTGTTCATCCACCTGCTGAAGAGATGGACGGGCTGTCGCCAACTCGATGCTCAACGTCGACTGGTGGTGGGGCTGGAGGGGGCCGCGCAACTGGCGCTGGGGGCCGCTGACACCGGCCCAACGGCAGGAATGGGAGCGCCACGACCGATCGTTCGTCGCCTTGGCGGCGATAGAGTGGAAGCTCTTGTTGGACGCCTATGAGGAGGCAAAGAACGTCGTGCCAGCCGATCGTTACCTGGCGATCACCTACGAGGAACTGTGCGCCGAGCCGCTGGAAACCGCGAAGCAGATCGCCGCGTTCTCCGATCCGCCCTGGCCGCGCCGCTTCGAGGAGCGAATCCTCCGCTACCGTCTATCCAACGCCAACGACAAGTGGAAACGTCAGCTCAACGCCTGCGCAGCGAGCTACGCTTCAGGAAGTGCTCGCCGGCCACCTCGAGCGATACGGCTACGCCTAATGCTCGAAGCACTAGTCCCTATGAGTGATAAATACGTTCTACAAGTCATCACCCGCCTCATTCTCGGCGGCGCCCAGGAGACCGTCATGCTCGACCGCCGACCTGCTCAACGATCGTCCTGGCTGGCAGGTCGACGTCCTCTCCGGCCCGCAGATCGGCTCCGAGGGCAGTCTCATCGAGCAGGTGCGCGAGCGGGGCATTCATCTCACGCTAGAGCCATCGTTGGTGAGGGAGATCAACCCTCTCAAGGACCTCGTCGCGCTCATACGCCTGACGAGATTCATCCGCCGCGGCGGCTACCAGGTCGTGCACACCAACAGCTCCAAGGCCGGCATCCTCGGCCGCTGGGCGGCTTGGCTCGCGGGCCTGGGTCCGCGAGCCGCTGGCGGGCGCCCTGTCATCGTTCACACGGTCCACGGCTGGGGCCACCACGAGCGGCAGCACCCGCTGGTGCGCCGGGTCTTCATCCTCCTGGAGCAGCTCACCGCGCCCATCACGGACAAGCTCATCGTCGTCTCCCCCCTCAACACCGAGAAGGGCCTGCGCGACGGCATCGCCCGCCCCGAGAAGTACGTCACCATCCGCAGCGGCATCGACCTGGCCCGCTTCCGCCAGCCCGGAACGGCCGCGGCAGGCGGTCCGGGAGGAGCTGGGGATCCCGGACGACGCCCCCGTGGTGGGCACCGTGACGCGGCTGTCGGAGCAGAAGGCGCCCCTCGACTTCGTCACGGCAGCGGCGGCGGTGGCGCGGGAGCGGCCGGACGTCCACTTCGTCATCGTGGGCGACGGGCCGCTGCGGGAGGAGGTGGAGGCGGCGGTCGCGCACCACGGCCTGACGGAGCGGGTCCATCTGACGGGCCTCCGGCGGGACGTGCCAGATCTGATGCACAGTTTCGACGTCTTCGCCCTCAGCTCGCTGTGGGAGGGGCTGCCGCGGGTGCTGCCCCAGGCGATGGCCGCGGCGCTGCCCATCGTGGCCACGGCCGCGGACGGGAACGCGGAGGCGGTGCGGGAGGGCGTGAACGGGCTGCTCGACGCCGCCGGGGGATCCGCAGGCCTTCGCCGCGGCGCTGCTGGAGCTGCTGGGGGATCGGGACCGGGCCCGGGAGATGGGGGAGCGGGGTCTGGCGATGGTGGATGCCTTTGGCGCGCGGAAGATGGTGGCGGATATTGAGGCGCTATACGAAGAGTTGTTGGGGCGGTGAGGGGGGCCTTGGTTTCGATACGAGCTAAAGCTCTACTCAATCGGCGGCTGCTCAACCGCGGGGGCCTTGGTTACGTAAGGGAGGGTCTAGCCCTGATCCTGGTCGAGGTAGGCGCTCAACCGCGGCGGCCTTGGTTTCGATACGCTACGCTACTCAACCGGCGGCTGCTCAACCGGCGGCGGCCTTGGTTACGTAGGGGAGGGTCTAGCCCTGATCCTGGTCGAGGTAGGCGCTCAACCGGCGGCGGCCTTGGTTTCGGTACGCTGCGCTACTCAATCGGCGGCTGCTCAACCGGCGGGGGCCTTGGTTACGTAAGGGAGGGTCTAGCCCTGATCCTGGTCGAGGTAGGCGCTCAACCGGCGCGGCCTCGGTTTCGATCCACTGCGCCACTCGAACCGGCGGCTGCTCAACCGGAGTGCCGTCGGGACGCGACTGCGCTGCGCTGCGTCGCTTACCACGAACGGCTAGCGTTGGCTGAGTGGTCGGTGCGTTGCACCTGGCGACGGCAGCCGGCTGTTCCCTGGATCATCCCGTTCATCCTGCTAATCCTGTCTGGCCGTTGGGGCCTTGGTTTCGATACATGATCGTCAGTCAACCGGCGGCGCTTAACCGTGGCGGCCTTGGTTTCGATAGCACGCATCGTTACTCAACCGGCGGCTGCTCAACCGGCGGGGGCCTTGGTTTCGATACGCTATGCTACTCTTCGACGGGCTCAGGGCGGCGCTCAACCTGCGGGGGCCCTTCATCCCTCATAAACCTCATCGTGGGTTCCAAGGGTGAGCAGGAAGATCTCCTTCGCCGGGACTCCGGGTTCTCAACGAACTCAAAGAGAATGCGGAGCTGCAGCCGACCCTGCAGGCCCAGGTCCCCGACAACTGCCCGCGAGCTCGGTGGGTCTCGCGACAGAGGATCAAAGGGGGCCTCCGGCCAGCCGACGCAAGGCGTCCTCAATCCTCTGGACCTAAGCTCGGGCGGCGTCGCGTCTTCTGCCTCACGGCCCGCACTGAAGGCGGAGCTCCAGACCAGGCCTGGTCATTCGCCCAAGTCGTCCAGCAGATCATCGACTGTGCCACGACAAACGTCGCCGCTCTTGTAGGCCTCACGTGCTTCGGCAACTTGTTCGGCCAGCCGCGACCACGCTGTCGACGAAGCGCCGGTAGGAATCTCAAACAGCATCTCCTTCTCCTCTGAGCGCCAGACAGACGCACCGCTACCAAGTACAT
>JAXHMQ010000015.1:0-211415 GCA_034521365.1 Halofilum sp. (in: g-proteobacteria)
GGGCTCGGCCCGGACCCCGAGGGCGGCGAGGCCATCGGCCATGGCCTGGATGCGATCGGATTCCTTGACCCGCAGCTCGGCCGCGCCCCGCACCACCGTGCGCCCGCGCGCGCAGGCCGCCGCCACGAACAGCGCCGGGAACTCGTCGATCGCCCGCGGCACGAGCCTCTCCGGGATCTCGATCCCGTGCAAGTCCGCCGCGCGCACGCGCAGGTCCGCGGCCGGCTCGCCGCCGACCTCGCGCTCGGCGAGGACCTCGATGTCCGCACCCATCGCGCGCAGGATCTCCACGGCCCCGGTGCGCGTCGGGTTCCAGCCCACGTGCTCGAGCACCAGGTCGGAGCCCGGGGCGATGCTCGCGCCGACGAGGAAGAAGGTCGCCGAGGAGATGTCCGCGGGCACGTCCACGGCGCGCGCCTTGAGGCGCCCGCCGCCGTGCACGCAGCTGGTGAGGCCGTCGCGCTCGACCGGGTAGCCGAAGCCGGCGAGCATGCGCTCGGTGTGGTCGCGGCTCTCGGCCGGCTCGTGCACGCAGGTGCGGCCCCGGGCATAGAGCCCGGCGAGCAGCAGCGCCGACTTGACCTGGGCGCTGGCCACGGGCGAGGCGTAGTCGATCCCCCGCAGCTCCCGGCCGCCGCGCACGGTCAGCGGCGGGGTGCCTTCCGGGGTGGTCCCGATCACCGCGCCCATCTGCGCGAGCGGCTCGGTGACGCGGCGCATCGGGCGCCGCGAGAGCGAGGCGTCGCCGGTGAGCACGCTGTCGAACGGCTGCCCCGCGAGCAGGCCGGCGAGCAGGCGCATCGAGGTGCCGGAGTTGCCCAGGTCGAGCGGTCCCCGCGGGGCGCGCAGGCCGTCGATGCCGGCCCCGTGGACCACGACGCGACCGCCACGCGGGTGGTCGATATCCACCCCGAGCGCGCGCAGCGCCGCGAGCGTGCCGAGCGCGTCCGCGCCCTCGAGGAAGCCGTCGATCTCGGTGACGCCGTCGGCCAGCGCACCGAGCATGACCGCGCGGTGCGAGATGGACTTGTCGCCGGGCACGCGCAGGCGCCCGTGCAGCGCGCCGCCGGCCCCGACCCGGAAGGTCAGCGCGCTCATCCGCAGTACCGGTCGCGCGCCGCCCTGGCGCGCTCGAAGCGCGCCAGCAGGCCGTCGCCGTCGCCGGCGCGCACCTCGGCCGCGAGCGCGTCCAGGTCGTCGCGGTACGCCTCGAGCGCGGCCAGCAGCGGCCCGCGGTTGGCGAGGCAGATGTCGCGCCACATGACCGGGTCGCTCGAGGCGATGCGGGTGAAGTCGCGGAAACCGCCCGCGGCATAGCGGAACACGGCGCCGGGGTCGTCGCCGCGCGCCAGCGCGTCGACCAGGCCGAACGCGAGCATGTGCGGCAGGTGGCTCGTGGCCGCGAGCAGGCGATCGTGGGCCTCGACCGAGAGGCACTCCGGGTGCGCGCCGGTGCGGCGCCAGAGCACCGTGACCCGCTCCACCGCGTCCGCGCGCGTCTCCGCGAGCGGCGTCAGGATCACGCGCCGGTCGCGGAACAGCTCGGGGAACGCCGCGGCCACGCCGGAACGCTCGGTGCCGGCCACCGGGTGGCCCGGGACGAAGCGCTCGAGCGAGCCGAGCACGGCGCGCGCGTCGGCGACCACGCTGCCCTTGACGCTGCCCACGTCGGTGACGACCGCATCCGGCTCGAGCGCCGGGGCGATCGCGCCCAGCACCGCGCGCATCGCGCCCATGGGCACGCCGAGCACGACGATCCCGGCCCCGGAGACGCCGGCGACCGCGTCGGTCTCGCCGCGGTCGATCGCGCCGCGCGCGACGCCTCGTCGAGGCGCGCGCGCTCGCGCCCGATGCCGACGATCTCGCCTTCGAAGCCGGACGCCTTGAGCGCCAGCCCGAGCGAGCCCCCGATCAGGCCCACGCCATGGATGGCGATGCGTTCGCTCATGCGTCGAGCACGCGCGCGAGCGCCTCCAGCAGCCGCGCGTTGTCGGCCTCGCTGCCGACGGTGATGCGCAGGTGCCGGGGCAGCCCGTAGCCACCGATCGGGCGCACGATCACGCCCTCCGCCAGCAGGGCCTCGAACACCGGCTGCGCCGGCCGGCCGGCATCCACGGTGACGAAGTTCGCGACCGAGGGGATCGGCGCCAGCCCGAGCGCGCGCAGGCCCTCGTCGAGCCGGCGCAGCCCGGCCGTGTTCTGCTCGACGCTCTCGGCCACGAAGGCCTCGTCGGAGAGCGCGGCCTCGGCCGCGGCGAGCGCGGCCGTGTTGACGTTGAACGGGTGGCGCACGCGGTTGAGCAGATCGGCCACCGCCGGCGTCGACAGCGCATAGCCGCAGCGCAGCCCGGCCAGGCCGTGGATCTTGGAGAACGTGTGCGTGACCACGAGGTTCGCATGGCGCGGGAGCCAGCACAGGCCGTTCGGGAACTCGGGCTCGCGCACGTACTCGGAGTACGCCTCGTCGAGCACCACGATCACGTGATCGGGCACGCGCGCCAGGAAGCGCTCCAGCGCCTCGCGGTCGACCCAGGTGCCGGTGGGGTTGTTCGGGTTGGCGACGAACACGACGCGCGTGTCGTCGTCGATCAGCGCGGCCATCGCATCGAGGTCGTGGCCATGGGGCACCTGCGGGTGATCGCCCGGCTGCGGCTCGGCGACGCGCGCCTCGGCGCCGGCGGCGCTGGTGGCGATCGGGTAGACGGCGAAGGCGTGGCGCGAGAACACGGCGTTGCGGCCGGGCCCGAGGAAGGTGCGCGCGATCATGTCGAGCACGTCGTTCGAGCCGTTGCCGAGCGTGATCGCCTCCGGCTCCACGCTGTGACGCGCCGCCAGGTGCTCGCGCAGCCCGGTGGCGTTGCCGTCGGGGTAGCGGTGCACCTCGTCGAGCACCGCGCGCGCGGCGGTCACCGCCTGCGGGCTGGGGCCGCGCGGGTTCTCGTTCGACGCCAGCTTGACGATATCGGCGGGATCGAGCCCGTGCTCGCGCGCGAGCGTCTCGATCGGCTTGCCCGGCTCGTACGGCGCGAGGCCGCGGACACCGGGAACGGCGAGGTCGACGGGATCACATGGCATGTACTACTGATCCACCTCTGACCGTGAACCGCGAATGAACGCGACCGATCTGCCGGGAGCAGATCGGGACTGCGCGAAGCGCAGGCCCCGGAGGGGCGAGGCGCAGGGATGCGCCGAGCAATGTTCGCGAATGGCGCCGCGGGGCGTATTCATGCCGCTGGATCTGCGCTGACACCGCTGTGCGACGAGTTCGCGATGGAAGAACCACAGATGAACACAGATCAACACAGATGGGCGCCCCCGGGGCACTACGGCAGCATGAGCTGCGCTGGCCCGCGTCCGGGACACCGGATGCCGTCAGCGTAGCTCCTGTCGAATCCGGACGGATCGGCGTGGCTACTCTGTGTTCATCTGTGTCCATCTGTGGTTCTGTTCGAATCAGCGATAGCTCTTGCGGCCCATATGGACCGCGGCGCGATTCGCGAACATTCGCGTTCATTCGCGGTTCGCAGTACGTGCTCAATGCATTCGTCACGACTGCGCCCTGGGATACGAGCCGAGGATGCGGCACAGGGCGGCCTCTTGCTGGAGCGCCTCGAGCGCGGGCCTGACGCGCTCGTCCTCGGCGTGGCCCAGGATGTCGACGAAGAAGACGTACTCCCACAGCCGCCCGCGGGTCGGGCGCGACTCCAGGCGAGTCATGTCGACGCCGTGGTCGGACAGCGGCTTGATCAGGTGGAACAGCGCGCCGGGGCGGTTGCGCGCCGATACCATCAGCGAGGTCTTGTCGTCGCCCGACGGCGGCACGTCCTGCTCGCCGAGCACGAGGAAGCGCGTGGTGTTGTCCGGCTCGTCCTCGATGCACTCGGCGAGGCTGTCGAGGCCGTAGATCTCCGCGGCCATCGCCGGCGCGATCGCGGCGGTGCCCGACTCGGCGGCCGCCCGGCGCGCGGCCTCGCCGTTGCTCGAGACGGCGACGCGGCGCGCGCCCGGGAGGTTGGCGTCGAGCCACTCGCGGCACTGCGCCAGCGCCTGCTGGTGCGCGTACACCGTCGCCGCGCCCTCGAGCCCGGCCTCGCGGCTGACGAGATGGTGGTGCACCCGCAGCTGGATCTCGCCGCAGATGCGCAGGCTCGACTGGCTGAACACGTCGAGCGTGTGCGTGACCATGCCCTCGGTGGAGTTCTCGACCGGGACCACGCCGAAGTGGGCGGTGCCCGCCGCGACCTCGCGGAAGATCTCGTCGATCGCGCCGAGCGGCTGCGCCTCGATCGAGCGCCCGAAGTGCTTGAACACCGCCGCCTGCGTGAACGTGCCCTCGGGCCCGAGGTAGGCGACGCGCAGGGACTGCTCCAGCGCGCGGCAGGCGGAGATCACCTCGCGGAAGATGCGGCTCACGGCGGCCGCCTCGAGCGGCCCGGGATTGCTCGCGGCGAGCTCGCGCAGCAGCCGGGCCTCGCGCTCCGGGCGCGCGAAGTTCAGCGTCTCGCCGGCGGCGCGCTTGATCCCGGCCACCTCGTGGGCGCAGCCGGCGCGCTGGCTCACCAGCTCCAGGATCTGCCGATCGAGCTCGTCGATACGTGCGCGCACGGCCTCGAGTCGGTCTTCCGGGCGGTCGTCGGGCTCGCTCATCAATCGCCGCTCGCTGGATCGATCACGCCGGGGCTCACCCCGAGGCGTCGTCCTCGCCCTCGGTCGTGTCGGCGAGCTTCTCGATGCGCGCGAGCTGCACCAGGCGCTCGCCCTCGCCGAGGCGGATCAGGCGCACGCCCTGGGCGTCGCGTCCCATCACCGATACCTCCGCGGCCGCGGTACGCACGAGCGTGCCGCCGTCGGAGATCAGCATGAGCTCGTCGTCCGTGCCGACCTGGACCGCGCCTACGACCTCGCCGTTGCGCTCGCTCGTCTGGATCGAGCGCACGCCCTGCCCGCCGCGCCCGGTCTTGCGATACTGCTCGGCCGGGGTGCGCTTGCCGTAACCGTTGGCGGTCGCGGTCAGGATCTCGCCCGCGCCGACGATGATCAGCCCGATCACGCGCTCGGCCTCACGCAGGCGCATGCCACGCACGCCGGTCGCGACGCGGCCCATGGGGCGCACCTCGGACTCGCTGAAGCGGATCGCCTTGCCGCCCGACGACAGCAGCATGATCTCGCGCTCGCCGTCGGTGAGCTTGACGTCGATCAGCCAGTCATCGATGCGCAGGTCCACCGCGATGATCCCGCTCGAGCGCGGGCGCGAGAAATGCGACAGCGGGGTCTTCTTCACGATGCCCGAGCGCGTCGCCATGAACACGTACTGGTCCTCGGGGAAATCGCGCACCGGCAGCACCGCGTTGATGCGCTCGTCGGGCTCCAGCGGCAGCAGGTTCACGATCGGCTTGCCGCGCGCGCCGCGCCCGGCGGCCGGCAGCTCCCAGACCTTCTTCCAGTAGACCTTGCCGTGGCTCGAGAAGCACAGCAGCGTGTCGTGCGTCGAGGCGACGAACATGCGATCGACGAAGTCGTCGTCCTTCATGCGCGCGGCCGCCTTGCCACGCCCGCCGCGGCGCTGGGTGCTGTAGTCCGACAGCGGCTGGGCCTTGGCGTAGCCGGCGTGCGAGATCGTCACCACGACGTCCTCGTCGGAGATCAGGTCCTCGACGGTGAGCTCGTCGCGCCGATCCTGAATCTCGGTGCGGCGCTCGTCGCCGAACTGCTCGCGCACCGCCTCGAGCTCCTCGCGGATCACCTGCATCAGCCGATCGGGGTTCTCGAGGATCTCGATCAGCGCCGCGATGCGATCGAGGATGCCGCCGTACTCCTCGGTGATCTTGTCCTGCTCGAGCGCCGTCAGGCGGTGCAGGCGCAGGTCGAGGATCGCCTGGGCCTGCTGCGGCGACAGGTGGTAGGCGCCGTCGTGCAGGCCGTATCGGTCCTCCAGGTCCTCGGGGCGCGAGGCCGCGGAACCGGCGCGGTCGAGCATCGACGACACGACCCCGGGGGCCCAGGCCTGCGCGACCAGCGCCTCCTTGGCCTCGGCCGGGCTCGGCGACTGCTTGATCAGCGCGATCACCTCGTCGATGTTCGCGAGCGCGACCGCGAGCCCCTCCAGCGTGTGGGCGCGCTCGCGCGCCTTGCGCAGCTCGTAGATCGAGCGCCGCGTGACCACCTCGCGGCGGTGGCGCACGAACGCCTCGAGCACCTCCTTGAGGTCGAGCTGGCGCGGCTGGCCCTCGGTCAGCGCGACCATGTTGATGCCGAACACGGTCGCGAGCTGCGTGTGCTTGTAGAGATTGTTCAGGACGATGTCGCTGTACTCGCCCCGCTTGAGCCCGATGACGACGCGCAGGCCCTCCTTGTCGGACTCGTCGCGCAGCTCGGCGATGCCGTCGATGCGCTTGTCCTTGACCAGCTCCGCGATCTTCTCGAGCAGCCGCGCCTTGTTGGTCTGGTAGGGCAGCTCGGTGACGACGATGTACTCGCGCCCGCTCTTCGCGTCCGTCTCGACGTGGGTGCGCGCGCGGATCTCGATGCGCCCGCGCCCGGTGCGGTAGGCCTCGCGGATGCCACGCCCGCCGTTGATGATCGCCGCGGTCGGGAAATCCGGCCCGGGCAGGTGCGCCATCAGGCCGTTGATGTCGATCTCCGGGTCGTCGATCAGCGCCATGCAGGCATTGATCACCTCGGTGAGGTTGTGCGGCGGGATGTTGGTCGCCATGCCGACCGCGATGCCCGAGGAGCCGTTGACCAGCAGGTTCGGCACGCGCGTCGGCAGCACCGCCGGCTCGTGCTCGCTCTCGTCGTAGTTGTCGACGAAGTCGACGGTCTCCTTGTCGATGTCGGCGAGCAGCTCGTGCGCGATCGCGCGCCATGCGCACCTCGGTGTAGCGCATGGCCGCGGCGGCGTCGCCGTCGATCGAGCCGAAGTTGCCCTGCCCGTCGATCAGCGGGTAGCGCATGGAGAAGTCCTGCGCCAGCCGCACGATCGTGTCGTAGACGGCGGAGTCGCCATGCGGGTGATACTTGCCGATGACGTCGCCGACGATGCGCGCGGACTTCTTGTAGGCCTTGTTCCAGTCGACCCCGAGCTCGTGCATGGCGTAGAGGACGCGGCGGTGCACCGGCTTGAGGCCGTCGCGGACGTCGGGCAGGGCGCGCCCGACGATCACGCTCATGGCGTAGTCCAGGTAGGACTGGCGCATCTCCTCTTCGAGGTTGACCGGGAAGATTTCCTTGGCGAACTCGGTCATGGGCGGGCTTCGTTCACGGATCCGTGCGTGGGGCCGGGGGCCGGCGGCTCAAAGGACGCGATTCTACCACGGCACGCGCCCGGCGGCCCGGACCGCCACCCGGCCGGGGACGCCGTCGAGCGGGCGCCGGCGACGGGCTCAGGCCGCCCCGCCGCGGGCCTCGAACAGGTGCACGTCGCGCTGCGGGAAGGGGATGGTGATGCCGTTGGCGTCGAGGGCCTGCTTGGCCGCCTTGCGCAGCTCGAAGCCGGCCGGCCAGAAGTCGTCGGTCGAGGTCCAGAAGCGCAGGCCCAGGGTCACCGAGGAGTCGGCGAGCTCGCGCACGAGCACCTGGGGCTCGGCCGGCGCGTCGGGGCCGCGCAGCACCCGCTGATCCGCCTGCAGGACCTCGCCGAGCACGGCCTGCGCCCGGTCGATGTCGTCGCGGTAGGAGATCCCGACCAGGATGTCGTGGCGCCGGGTGGGGTTGCGGCTGTAGTTGATGATCCGCCCGCCCCAGATGCCGGAGTTCGGCACCGACTGGTAGATGCCGTCGTAGGTGGTCATCTCGGTGGTGAACAGGCCGATCTCCTCGACCGTGCCCTCGTGGCCGTTGGCGCTGACGTAGTCGCCCACGCGGAACGGGCGCAGCAACAGCAGCATCACGCCGGCGGCGATATTGGCCAGCGTCCCCTGCAGCGCCAGGCCCACGGCCAGGCCGATGGCGCCGAGAGCCGCCAGGATGCTCGCGGTCTGCACCCCGAAGCGCCCGAGCACCATGACCAGCACGGTGACCAGGATGAAGTAGCGCACGACGCCGGCCAGCATGCCGACCAGGGTGCGGTCCATGTCCCTGAACCGCCCGAGGCCGCGGCGCACGGCGCGCTGCGCCCAGCTCGCCACCATCCAGCCGATGATGACCAGCACCAGGGCGCTGACGACATTGACGCCGAGGTCCATGATGACCGGGGCGAACTGGGCCCACAGCTGCTCGGGATTCGCGTTCATTTCAGATCACTCCTGTGTATCGGATAGCCGCCGGTCCTGATCCCTGCGGGCGCGCGAGGCGTCCGCCGCGTTGATCAACGGCTCTTCCAGCGCACCGAGTAGAGGTCGAACCGCCGGTCCTTGAGATTGGTCACCGTGCCCTGGTTGCGCGAGGTGGTCAGCGTCTCGAGGCGCAGGTCCGCGAACGACACCATCTCCGTGTTGGGGGTGGTGTCCGCCGCGATCCCGTCACGCGCGAAGCCGAAATCGCACGGCGTCAGGATGCAGCTCTGCGAGTACTGGATGTCGAGGTTCTCGACACCGGGCAGGTTGCCGCAGTTGCCCGACATGATGACGTAGCACTGGTTCTCCACCGCCCGGGCCTGGGCGCAGTAGCGCACCCGCAGGTAGCTCTGGCGCTCGTCGGTGCAGAACGGGATGAACATCAGCTTCGCCCCCTGGTTGGTCAGGTGGCGCGGGATCTCGGGGAACTCCGCGTCGTAGCAGACCATGACACCGATGGGTCCGCAGTCGGTCATGATCGACGACACCTCGGATCCGCCCGTGATGTTCCACCAGTAGCGCTCGTTCGGCGTCGGGTGGATCTTGGCCTGCTCGTGGATCGAGCCGTCGCGCAGGAACACGTAGCTGATGTTCTGGGTCTCGCCGTTCGCCACCTTGGTCGGATGCGAGCCACCGACGATGTTGACGTTGTAGCGCACCGCGAGGTGCGACATGAACTCCTTGAAACGCTCGGTGAACTCGGTCAGGTAGTCGATCGACTTCGCCGGCGATACGGGCTCCTCCTCGAGCGAGAGCAGCTGCATCGTGAACATCTCCGGGAAGGTCACGAAGTCCGCGCCGTAATCGGCCACGACGTCGACGAAGTACTCGACGTACTGCTGGAACTGCTCGAACGACGACACCCGGCGAAGCTCGTACTGCACGGTCGCCACCCGGATGGTGTCGGGCAGGCGGTTGCTCTTCTCCTCGCGCGAGCCCTCCGTGTCCTGCTGCACCTGGGGGTTGCGCCACACGAGGTGGGCGGCGTGGCCCAGCGAGTCGGTGTCCTCGGGCAGGTACTCGCGCAGGATGCCGAGGAACTCGAAGCCGTTGCGCAGCTGGAACGACAGCACCGGGTCGCGGATCTTCTTGCTGCGGACCTGCTCGACGTAGTCCTCGGGCGACTCGACGCGCCGGCGGCGCCTGGCCATCCCCGGCAGGCGCCCGCCGAACACGATCCCCTTGAGCCGCAGGTACTGGCAGAGCTTCTTGCGCTCGTTGTAGAGGCGCTGGCCGATCCGGAGGTTGCGGTACTCCGGGTCGATGAACACCTCCATGCCATAGAGCCACTCGCCCTCGGGATCGTGGCGCGAGGCGAAGCCGTGGCCGGTGATCTCGTCCCAGCGGTGCGTGGCGAGCGCGAGCTCCTCGCCGGCGATGAAGGTCGCGCAGTAGCCGACGATCGTGCCCTCGTACTCGGCGACGAACTGCCCGTCGGGGAAGTTCGTGACCTGGCCGCGGATCATCTCGGGGGTGTAGCCGTGATCGCTGCCGTAGACCTTGTCGGACAGGCGCGCGACCGCGCGCGCATCGCGCGCACGCGCGTTGCGGATCACGAGCGAGGGACGCTGCTCCTTCTTCGTGGCTGCCATCGGAATCCGCATCGGGCCGGGTCTGGAAAGCCGCGTATTGTACCGGAGCACCCCGTCCCCGGACATCCGCCAGCCCCGCCGTCCTCCGTCCTCCGTCGCTCCTTCGCCCTTCGCCCTTCGCCCTTGCGCGCCCTTCGGCCTCGTTCGCCCTTGCGCCCTTCGCCCTTCGGCCCTTCGCCCTTCGCCCTCGCCTTCGCCCTCGCCCTTCGCCCTTCGCCCTTCGCCCTCCGCCCTTCGCCCTTCGCCCTTCGCCCTCGGAGCGATCGGACGCCCCATGCGCGCGTCGGCCTCCGGCCGAAACGCGCCTACGCCCTTGGCCCTTTCCCCTCCCCCTCTCCTGTCATAATCCCGCGCCATGTCCGACCCGCGCCTGCTGCTGCCCGCCCTCGCCGTGCTCGCGCTCGCGAGCGTCGGCTTCGCGCCTGTTCGCCGGCCCCGTGGCGGTGGACGCCGGCGCCGTGTGGCGGGGGCTGAGCGGCGCCGAGGGCGACACGGCCGCGCGCATCGTGCGCGAGCTGCGCCTGCCGCGCGCGCTGTCGGCGTTCGTCGTGGGCGCGCTGCTGCTCGCTCGCCGGCGCGCTCATGCAGGTGCTGCTGCGCAACCCGCTGGCCGACCCCTACGTGCTCGGCGTCTCCGGCGGCGCGGCCGTGGCCGCGCTGGTGACGCATGCTCGCGGGGCTGGGCACGTTCTGGGTCTCGGCTCAACGCGTTCGCCGGGCGCGCTGGCGTCGATGCTGCTGGTGTTCGGCGCTCGCGCACGGCACGCGGCGGCTGGACCCCGACCCGGCTGCTGCTCACCGGCGTCGTGGTGGCGGCCGGCTGGGGCGCCGTGATCACCTTCCTGCTCGCCGTGAGCCCGGACAGCAGCCTGCGCGGCATGCTGTTCTGGCTCATGGGCGACCTCGCCCGGGCCGGCGGGCCGGGCTGGACCGTGCTGGCTCTGCTCGCCGGCCTGGCCGTCGCGCTCGCGCTCGGCGCGGCCGCTGAACCTGCTCGCGCGCGGCGACCTGCAGGCGCGCGCGCTGGGCGTGCCGGTGGGCCGGCTGCGAGTGGCCGTCTACGTCATCGCCTCGCTGCTGACGGCGCGCGGCGGTGACCCTGGCCGGCAGCGTCGGCTTCGTCGGGCTGGTCGTGCCGCACATGCTGCGCCTGCTCGGCGGCGCCGATCACCGCTGGCTGCTGCCGGCCGCGGTGCTGGGCGGCGGCGCCTTGCTGGTGCTCGCCGACGCCCTCGCGCGCATCGTCATCGCGCCCCAGCAGCTGCCGGTCGGCGTGATCACCGCCCTGCTCGGCGTGCCGCTGTTCCTGCTCCTGCTCCACCGCGGTCCGGGCGCGCAGCGCACATGAGCCTGCTGGCGACCGAGCACCTGGGGGCCGAGATCGGCGGCAAGCGCATCGCCGGCGACCTCGCGCTGGCGGTCGAGCCGGGCCAGGCCTGGGCCGTCCTCGGCGCCAACGGCGCCGGCAAGACCACCCTGCTGCACACGCTCGCCGGGCTGCGGCCGGCGGCGCACGGCGCGCGTGCTGCTCGACGGCGCGCCGCTCGCCGGGTACGCGACGCGCGCGGCGGCGCGGCGCCTCGGCGTGCTGCTGCAGGAGACCAGCGACCCGTTCCCCGCGACGGTGTTCGAGACGGCGCTGATCGGGCGCCACCCCCACCTCGGCCCCTGGCAGTGGGAGGGACCGGACGACCACGCCGCCGCGCGCGCCGCGCTGGCCGAGGTCGAGCTGGCGGGCCTCGAGGCGCGCGCCGTCGACACGCTCTCGGGCGGCGAGCGCCGCCGCCTGGCGCTGGCGACGCTGCTGGCCCAGGACCCCGCCGTCTACCTGCTCGACGAGCCCACCAATCACCTCGACCTGCACCACCAGATCCGCCTGCTCGGGCGCCTGCGCGAGCGCGCCCGCAGCCGCGGCGGCGCGCTCGTGATGGCGCTGCACGACGTCAACCTGGCCGCGCGCTTCTGCGACCACGCCCTGCTCATCTTCAGCGACGGCACCACCGCCTGCGGCAGCACCGACGAGCTGCTGCAGCCGGGCCACCTGACCCGCCTCTACCACCACCCCATCGAGGTCGTGCACTTCGGCGAGCGCCGCGCCTTCGTGCCGGCCTGAGCCGTGCCCGGCTCCCGGTGCTGCAGGCGCGCCTGCCGCGGATGCGACCGGCTCGGCGCACGGTGCGGCCGCGCCTGTTCACCGACCACGGCGCTCGCTCGCCAAGCGCTACGCAACGCGATTCGACCACGGCGGTCATCGAAGCGGTAGGCCGGTTCGGGCCGGCGCCCCGCGCCGGCCCGACGCCGGCATCGGCCTGCGGCCGAGACCGGCCTACGCCGTTGTCCACCGCGGCGGCAATCGAGGCCTGTAGGAACGAGCTCGCTCGCGAACCCGTGGCTTCCTCCGCCGACGCGCGTTGGCGCGCCGGCGACACGCGGTGTCGCCCCGGCCCATTGCCGCGAGGCCCCGCCTCCGATAACGTGATCGGCCTGCGCCAGGTGACCCGCCGGCATTCGTCCGGCGGGCCAAACGGGAAGCCGGTGCGTGCCGCGCGATGCGTGCACAAGTCCGGCGCTGCCCCCGCAACGGTAAGCGAGCGCAGGGTCGATAACACCCCGCCACTGTGTCCGAGGACATGGGAAGGCATCGACCCCGGGAAGGAACCTTCCCGCTCGCGAGCCCGGAGACCGGCCCGGCGCGTTTCTCGGATGGTGCGGGGAGCGCCACGCCCGGGGCCGCCGACCGGTCGCCGCGCAGTTCCAGTTCTCCCCCGTCCATCCGCCAGCCTTGCAACAAGGGCGCGGGTGAGCGCCCGGGAGAACGACAACATGCAACCACGCACCCCCCGTGCGGCCGTCGCGGCTGCATCCCTGCTCGTTTCCATTTCCGCCCCTGCTGCCGAGGACGGTGTCAGCGTCTCGCCGGTCGTCGTGACGGCTACGCGCACGGCCCAGACCGCGGACGAGACCGTGGCGCCCGGTCACCGTGATCACGCGCGATGAGATCGAGGAGTCAGGCGCCAGCAACGCTTGCCCGACGTCCTCGCCGGCAGGCGCCGGCATCGACATCTCGAGCAACGGCCGCTTCGGCAAGGCCCACGATCAACCTGCGCGGGCTTGGGCAACGGCAAGGTCCTGTTCCTGGTCGACGGCGCGCGAATCTGGCGACCCGGCACCATCGAGGGCCACCGTCGATCGAGCACATCCGCCGGCGCAGATCGAGCGCATCGAGATCGTGCGCGGCCCGCGTTCGAGCCTGTACGGCTCCGAGGCGATCGGCGGCGTGATACGCACGATCTTCACGCGAGACCGAGGATGCGGCGATCGACGCGACCTCGGGGCGGGCTTCGACTACGACACATGGCGGGCCAGCGCGGCCCGGCTTGAGCGGTACGCGCGGCAGCACGCGGATACGGCGCGACGCTTGTCCGTCGGCGTTCGACACCGACGGGCTACGACGTCGGATGACGAGTTTCGACGACAACGATGGCTACGACAACAACTCGCTCAGCGGGCGCCTCGGTCTAGCGACCGAGGAGCTCGGCCTGCAGCGTCGACCTCGCTGGCCGACGAGGGCATCAACGGAGTTCGACAACTGCTTCGACCGGACGCACCTCGCGGGCGCCCTTCGCGTGACCGCCATTCCGACCTCGAGCAGACGGGTCGTGGGCGTCGGTGCCGACGCTATCGGTCACGAGTCGCTGGGACAGCATCGATTACGCGTGACGCCGCAACACGCGAGCGAACGCACGCGAACTTACTGACGGTACACGTTCGACAACGAGTTCGACGATGCCACCACCACGCGTGTCAGTGGCAGAACGACATCCAGGTCGGCGCACGGAATGCTCGCCGACGCTCGGCGTCCGACGGCGACGCGCGAGGTCGAGTCCCACGCCAGACGACTTCGCCGAGGAGGAGCGCCGCGCACTGGCGGCTTCGGCCAATGGCCAGGGCCATCGGGCGACGCACGACGTCGTCACTGGGCGTGCGCGGCATCGACGACGAGCAATTCGGCAGCCAGCACGGTCGGGCAGCATCGACTACGGCTTCCAGGTCGTCGACGGCCTGCGCGGTCTGCTGGCTCGGTCAGGAACAGCCTTCAAGGCGCCGAGCCTGTATCCAGCTGTCACCATCGGCTTAGTACGGCAATCCAGAACCTGGAGCCGGAGAAGTCGACGGTCGGTCGAGTTCGGCATTGCCGGCGACACCGGACTGGGCGACTGGAGCATGCGCGCCTATCGTACGCGAGGTCGAGGACCTGATCGAGTTCGTGCGACGCCGCCACCAGCCCGGCTGGAGCAACCGTCGCCGACGAAGTCGAGATCAACGGCGTCGAGGCTCGATGCGCTCAGCGCGAGGCTGCGCGGCTGGAACATCGCGCGTCGACGCTACACTGGAGGAACCGGTCATACCAGAGCGACTGGCGACGTACTGCCCAATCGTGCCGAGAGCAGCGTTCTCGACTGTCGCTCGACCGCGACTTTCGGCCAGCTTCGCGCTCGGCGGAACATCGAGGCGCAGAGCGCGCGCACCGGCGAGCTCGTCCATCAACGCCCGATCGGCGGCTACGGCGATCCTCAACCTCCACGCGCGCTATCGGCTGTCGCGGGCGTGGAGACCTGCGGGCCACGATCGAGAACGTCGTCGACGAGGATCTACGCAGACGGTTTCGACACAGCTAGCCTACGCCGCGGGCCGAACCGCCGTTCGTGCTCGCTCGACTATCCGGCGCTACGGGAGCTGAGCCGATGCCCGCCGGCGCCGCCCGCATCGCACCGTTCCTGGTCGCCTCGATGGCGCTGCACGCCGCCGCGCTCGTGGCGGCGGGGCCGGAACGGCTGTCGATCGCGGCGGCGCCGGCGGGCGACGGCCACACCGTGTCGATCAGCCTGGTCGCCGCCGGCGCGCCCGACCGGGTGGACGGCGGCGGCCCCTCCAGCGCGCCGCGCGAGGAAGCGGATACGCGCGACACCGCGACCGCCACGACGGCGAAGGCACCCGAACCGCAGCCTTCCTCCGGCGAGGACTCCACCGCGCGCAATGCGCCGGATACCGAACGACAGAACGCTGCCGAGCGAGTTGCGAGCACCCCGAAGCCCGTCCGAGCGCGCAATGCCGGCGAGAGCCAGGAGCACCGCCCAGCGATGGCCAGAGACCAGACCGTGCCGCGGGCGACGGAGGCGGTGAGCAGACAGCGTGGTCGCTGCCGAGGCAAGAGCACGCGCACCGGGCAGCGGGCGGACGGAACAGGTGGAAAAGGCCGAACGGACGAAACACCGAGAACGGACCGAACAGACCGAACAGACCGAACAGACCGAACAGACCGAACAGACCGAACGGACAGACCGAACGGAACGGACGGAACGGACGGAACGGACGGAACGGACAAGAGCGCGACGGACTGCGGACCAACGGCGAACGACGGAACGACGCGACGGAACGCAACAGACGACGACGACGCCAACGGCAGACGGACGACGGACCAGCAGGTCGAGCAGGCCGACGATGCCAGGGAAACCAGGCAAGCCGCGCGCACCGCGAACGAGGCTTCCAAGGATAGCGGTGGCGACGGCGGCGATGCGCGGGCCTCGGCGCGCGCCGAGCGCGTGCGCTCGGAGATCGCGAGCCGCCTGGCGCGCTACTTCCGCTACCCGCGCCTGGCACAGCGCCAGGGCTGGGAGGGTCGCGTCGTGCTCGGGTTCCGCGTGCGCGCGGACGGCGCGATCACGGACGTGCGCGTGGTCGAGAGCTCGGGGCGCGCGATCCTCGACGAGGCCGCGCTGCAGGCGCTGCGCAAGGTCGAGCGGGTGCCGGGCATCGCGGAGGAGACCGGCGCGGAGGAGCTGGCCCTCAAGCTCCCGGTGACCTACCGCCTGCAGTCGGCGTGAAGCCCTCCCCCGCTACGGCTTGCGCCGTGAGCCCCTGTCGCCCGCCACATGGCGCGCATTCGGCCGGCGCCGGCAGCGCCGGCCGAAGAGCGCGACCTACGACGCCGTGCAGACCCGCGCGATGAGGAAGGACGCAGGCGCGTTTCGGCGTAGGCTGTGGTTCCGGCCGACAGGCCGACGCGCGCAATCCCGACGCGCATCGCCGACACGCACCTCCGCGCCCCATGCCATCCACGTCATCGCGAGGCCGGCGCAGCCGGCCGTGACGATCCAGCGCGGCATCGGCCAACGGCATACGCCGTCCTGCGATTCCACGAGCGCCTGCGCGGGCGCCTCGCAATGACGCCGACACATCGTCCTCGACCGCACCGATGCGCGCATTGCCGACGCGCATCACCGACACGCACCTGCGCGCCCCATGCCACCCACGTCATCGCGAGGCCGGCGCAGCCGGCCGTGGCGATCCAGAGCGGCGTCGGCCAACGACACGCACCGTTCTGGATTGCCACGGCGCCCTCCCAGGCGCCTCGCAATGCTCTCGCGGGCTGATCAGGCCTCGCTGCGATCGATTTTTCGCCAGTGCGCCACGATGCCGTGTGCGCGTCCTTGACCGGCTCCCGCCGCTCGAGGACGCGCCTACCGCAACAGCGCGAAGCCGATGCCGATGCGGTGGCGGCGCTGCTTGAACGTCTCCAGGCTCTCGCCGTAGCCCGAGAACAGCTCGGCGAAGAAGTAGCTGTCGCGCGTCGGCGTCGGCGCCGCGTAGCGCAGGCGGATGGCGCCGCGGTCATCGGAGCTCGCATAGCGCGTGGTGAGCTCGGCCCAGTCGCCGTCGGCGAAGGTGTAGCCGACCTTGAGCTCGTGGTGGCCGTAGTAGTCGAGGATCTCGGGATTGTCGTCGCCGCTCGGGTCGCTCGGGCTGGTCTTGGGGTCCTCGGGGAGCGCGGTACCAGAGCTTGAGCGCCGCGCGCCAGCGCCCGTGGTCCACCCAGGGGCGCACGTAGAAGCGGTCCAGCTCTTCGACTCGGGCAGCGTCTCGCCGTTGGACTCGTGCTCGTAGCCCGCGTCGATGCCGAGCCAGTCGAGCGCGTCGCCGGGCAGCCGGCCGGGCCTGACGCGGTACCAGAGCTCCGGGTTGAAGTTGATCTCGCGGAACGGGCTCGAATCCTCCTCGTCGAGCCAGCGCCAGTAGGCCGTCTGGGTGTAGCCGAAGTACAGCGGGAAATCGCCGACCTGGTGCTTGAGGCTGATCTGGAACTTGAGCTCGGCGTCCTCGTTGCCCTGGGCGTCGTCGGTCCAGGTGAGGGGCATGATGTAGTTGGGCCGGTGCAGCTCGAGCGCGCCGGGCAGATTCGTCGAGGGCAGGTCGGGGCCGCTGCGTGGCTCCTCGGGCGGTATCGGTTCCGCAGCCGGAGCCTCGAGCGCCGCCCCGGGCGGTGGTGCCATCGCCGGGTTGGGCGGCCCCTCCCCCGGGGCGCCGGCGACCGTCGCCGGCACGCAGGCCAGGGCCGCGGCGATGGCGCGGCGGATTCGCCTCATGCCGGGCCGCCCTGGCGTTCGGCGCGCACGCGCTCGAGCTGCGCGCACAGGCGCGCCATGCCGTCGAGGATGCGCGGCGTGTGGCGCTGCAGGATGTCGGGGTCGATGAAGAACAGCCGCTCGTGCGCGACCGCCTCGAGCTCCGGCCACTGGTGCCACATGTCGAGCCAGTCCGGGCGCGAGTCGCCCATGCCGCTGGCGATGATCACCGCCGGGTCGCGCTCGAGCACCGCCTCGACGCTGATGCGCGGCGCGAGCGCACCCAGCTCCGCGAACACGTTGCGTCCGCCGCAGCCGCGCATCACGTCGGAGATCACGTGCTCGCCGTTGATCGGTCATCAGCGGGTCGTCCCAGATCTGGTAGAACACGCGCACCGGCTCGGCGTCGGCAAAGCGCGCGCGCAGGTTCGCGAGCCGCTGGCGGAAGGCATCCGCCGCCGCGCGCGCCCGGTCCGCCACGCCGGCGAGCACGCCGAGATCGAGCATGGTGCCGGCGATGCCCTCGAGGGTGCGCGGCTCGTTGACGTAGAGCGTGAGGCCGAGCTGGCGCAGGCGCTCGATCTGCGCGGTCGGGTTGCCGCTCTGCCAGGCCACCACCAGGTCCGGGTCGCGGGCGAGCACGGCCTCCACGGTGACGTTGTCGTAGGTGCCCACGCGCGGCAGGCGCTGCGCCGCGGCCGGGTAATCGCTGTGGCTCACGGTCGCCACGAGGCGCTCGCCGGCGCCGATCGCGTACAGGATCTCGGTCGCGTGCGGGGACAGGCTCACGATGCGCGCGGCCGGCGCCTCGAGCGCGACCTGCCGGCCCGCGGCGTCGGTCACCGCGGGCCCGGCCTGCGCGGGGACGGCGAACAACCAGGCGGCGAAGAGCAGCAGCCGGGCGGCGTGCGTCATGCGCGGGTCGGCTCGGCGGCGACCACGCGCTCGAGCGCCGCGTCGAGGCGCTCGAGCGCGCCCGCGTGGGCGGCAGGCCGAAGCGCAGCCCGTCCTGGCGGTCGAGCAGGCGCACCAGGATGGCCTCGCGCGCCAGTGCCTCGTGGATCGCCGCGGCGCGCGGCGTGAGCACGGTGCGAAACAGCGGCGTGCCCACCACGCGGCCGCCGAAATGCCGCGCCAGGACCGCCTCCAGCGCCCGCGCCTCGCCCGGCAGGCGCGCACGCATGCGCTCGTGCCAGGGGGTGTCCGCCAGCGCCTCGCGCGCCACCCAGCGCGCGGGGCCGTTCACCGCCCAGGGCCCGAGCAGCTCCTCGAGCCCGCGCAGCAGGTCGTCCGGCCCCAGGGCGAAGCCGATGCGCATGCCGGCCAGGCCGAAGAACTTGCCCACCGAGCGCAGCACCACGAGCCCCGGCAGCGGGCAGTGCGGGGCCAGGCTGTACGCCGGCGTCGGGTCGACGAAGGCCTCGTCGACGATCATCCAGCCGCCGCGGCTGGCGATGCCGTTGCGCCACTCGAGCAGCGTCCCCGGCTCGAAATAGGTGCCATCGGGGTTGTTGGGATTGATCACCACGAGCACGTCGAACGCCGTGCCGGCACCGCCGGCGAGCTGCGCCGCGGACAGCGGCACGACGTCGTGGCCCGCGCGCGCCCAGGCGGCGCCGTGCTCGGCGTAGCCGGGGGCGATCACCGCGACCCGCGAGCGCGCGCGCAGCCAGGGCAGCATCGCCAGCGCCGCCTGCGAGCCCGGGACGGGAAGCAGCGCCTCGCTGCCATAGTAGCCGGCCGCGACCTCGTCCAGGCCGTCGTGGGCGTCGGGCAGGCGCTGCCAGGCCGACGGCGGGGGCGTGGGCGCCTCCCAGGCATGGGGGTTGATACCGGTCGACAGGTCGAGCCAGTCCGCCTCGGGCAGCCCGAGCCGCCGCACCATCGCGCCCAGATTTCCGCCGTGCTCAGGCAAGTGCGAGTCCCAGCAGGAGCGCGGCCGCCGTCCACACCAGCGCCCCGCCCTGCACGAGCCGGATGGATCGCCCGATGGCGGCGGGCGTCGGCCCGGCGCCGACGCCGAACCGGGGCCGCCACAGGCGCCTGCCATGATAAACGCCCGGCCCGCCGAGCTGCACGCCGAGCGCGCCCGCGCCCGCGGCCATCACGACGCCGGCGTTGGGGCTCGCGGTGCGTCCCCCCTGGCGCCAGGCGCAGGCGAGCGCGCGCCGCGGGTGACCGCTGACCAGCGCGTAGGTCAGCGCCACGAGGCGTGCCGGGATCCAGTTGAGCACGTCGTCGAGGCGCGCCGCCGCCCAGCCGAATGCCGACAGGCGCTGGGTGCGATAGCCCCACATGGCGTCGAGCGTGTTCACCAGGCGATGGGCGACGACCCCGGGCACGCCGGCGACGAGGAACCAGAAGAGTGCCGCGAGCACCGCGTCGCTGCCGTTCTCGAGCACCGACTCCACCGCCGCGGCCGCGGCGCCGCGCGGGCCCAGGTAGCGCGTGTCGCGGCTGACCATCGCCCCGACCGCCGTGCGCGCCGCGTCCAGCTCGTCCTCGGCCAGCGCCTGCTGCACCCGGTGCGCGTGCTCCCCCAGGCTCTTCAGCCCGAGCGCGAGGTAGAGGATGGCGACCTCGAGCACGGACCCGTACGGCGCCCGCGCCGAGATCCACCCCGCCGCCACCGCCAGCGGCACCACCAGCAGCACGACCGCGACGATCCCGAGCGCCCGCCGCGCCGCCGCCGGCAGCGCCCGCCGGTTCCACTGGCGCTCGACCCGCCCGGCCAGGCGCCCGAACCCGGCCAGCGGGTGGCCGTGGCGGATCTCGCCGAACAGCCAGTCGGCGGCGAGCGCGGCGGCGATGACGAGGCCGGCGGACAAGGTGGGAGCGGCTCCGGTGCGGGCGGCGCGCGAACGGGCGCGGATGATACGCGGGTGCCGCCCGGCCCGGTAGCGGCAACAGAGCGACTCACACCCCTGTGGCTCGCAGTCCGCGACCTACGTCACGCAGCCGCCTCGCCAGACAATCGTGCGACTCGCACCAGCCAACCGGCCGCGACCACCTCCCACCCCTTACCGGCCACACCGGCTACCTGCCAGTGCAAACTCGGCCACCTGCCCCCCGGGGATTCCCTAGCGCAGCAAATTCGGTAACTGTCCCCCGAATTCCATCGGCCTGACCTTGATTCAGCGGTAGGGCGACAAATTTTCGGCTTGCCCCTTGAAAAAACCACACTTGGTCCACTCTTCTAAAGAGAGCAAAATATGATTACACGGTGCCCTCGGGCAACCTTCTACGGACCAGGCAACAAGGAGCATTCGGCATGGCACTCCATCTGGGCGACACCGCACCGGACTTCGAGATCGATTCCACGCAGGGCAGGATCAAGTTCCACGACTGGATCGGCGACTCCTGGTGTTTCTTCTTCAGCCACCCAGCGGACTTTACGCCGGTCTGCACCACCGAGATGGGCCGTACCGCGCAGCTAGCCAAGGAGTTCGAAAAGCGCAATGTGAAGCCGCTGGGGCTTTCTACCGACACGGTGGCGGAACACAACAAGTGGATATCCGACGTCAACGAGACGCAGAATACCGACCTTCAGTTCCCCATTGTCGCCGACGCGGATCGGAAGATCTCCGAGCTCTACGAGATGATCCACCCGGGCGAGAGCGAGACCGCCGCAGTGCGCTCTGTCTATATCATCGATCCGGACAAGAAGATCCGGGTGATGATGACCTATCCCATGCAGTTGGGCCGGAACTTCGACGAGATTCTGCGGGTCATTGATGGTCTCCAGGTCGGTGATACCCACGGCGTGGTGACTCCCGCCGACTGGACGCCAGGGGGCAAGGTCATCATCCCGCCGAACGTGACCAATGAGGAGGCACAGCAGAAGTTTCCCCAGGGCTTCGAGGAGCTCAAGCCCTACCTGCGGCTGACCGAAATCAACTAGGCGAAAGTTTCGGCGTCAGCAGCGGCCTGGCAAGGCCGCTCATTCGAGCGGGTGGGAATCCCGCCCGGGTAACCGCCAGCCACGGGCCCGGTATCGAGCCTTGCAGTCAGTCCGGTAACGGGCTGCTTGATGCGTAGGCGCGAGAGCTGGCGAGGTGCAGGGGTAACGGGTGATGCCGACTTGAAGGTGTAGAGCCCAAAAAATTCGGCTCTCCGGGTGGGTCGAAATAGATGGCCATTGGCAGGGGGGACCGGATCATCGAATGGCGCGCGGCAAATCGGAGTCGATCCGCTGCGACAACGGTCCCGAGAACGTCAGCGGGGCGCTTCTCAACTGGGTGGAAAAGCACGGTATCGGGATCAATCACATCCAGCCGGGCAAGCCACAGCAGAACGCGTACATCGAGCGCTACAACCGGACGGTGAGATACGACTGGCTGGTACAGTTCATCTTTGCCAGCATCGCCGAGGTCCGTGACTTCGCGACCGCCTGGCTCTGGACGTACAAGAATGGAAGGCCGAACATGGCCTTGGGCGGAATCACTCCGAGAATGAAGACCGCCATGGCCGCCTGAGTTCCACTTCCGGCGTCACCTAAAAACGGGGGAATTACCGCCCCAACGGCGCCGCGTCATACCGCACTACGGCGCCCTCGCGGGACCGACAGAAAGTGTAGGAGAGCCTAAAATAACTTTCCTATTCCAGTGGTAACTATCATCGCCATACAACCCCAAAATGTAACGCGTAAAGTACCTTTTACGATATTGGCACCGCCTGTGTAAGCTGCCATTCCGCCAAGAATCATTAAGAAAATAACAGAGAAAATAGCAACTGCAACCTGCGTATACTCAGCTGGCGAAAGCCAAACACTGAATAAAGGCAGTCCTGCACCCACTACAAACGCTAGTGCAGAGGATCCAGCTGCTGATAACGGGCTTGCACCTGCCACTTCTGTAATGCCAATTTCATCACGCATATGAGTACGGAGTGCATCTTTATTCATCAACTGTTGTGCAACTTCTTTGGAAAGTTGATCATCAAGACCACGCTCTTTGTAAATCTCTGCTAGCTCTTCAAATTCTTCTTTAGGATTGTCTTTTAGTGCTTCTTTTTCTTGCTCAACATCTGCTTTTTGGGTGTCTGCTTGGGAGCTGACGGAAACATATTCTCCTGCTGCCATCGACATAGCCCCTGCTACTAATCCTGATGAGCCGGCTAAAAGTATCGCAGTCTCAGAAGAGCCTGAAGCTGCAACACCAAGAATCAATGCTGCAGTAGAAACAACTCCATCATTGGCTCCCATTACAGCTGCACGCAGCCAACCGACCTTCTGACTTTTATGATGCTCATTGTGTGCTCTGTACATAGTGAAACTGCACCGCCCTCGATTTCTTGGACACACGGTTGACGGTATTCAAGCGGCCATCGCTGCGGGCTCATACCAGTCGCGGCGGACCTGAGCGGGGCTGCGATAGCCGTGGCGCTCGACGATCCACTGCTCGTTGTAGCGCTCGCGCCAGCGCTGCAGCGCCGTGTTGAGCTGGGCCAGGTCATGGCAGTCGTGGATCCACAGCAGCTGCTCCTTGAGCGGGCCCATGAACCATTCGGCGATGCCGTTGCCCTGCGGCGCCCGCACGAAGCTCGGGCTCGATTCGATGCCGAGGAACGCGAGTTCGTGCTGGAAGTCGTCACTGACGTACTGCGGCCCGTGATCGTGGCGCAGGGCCAGCCCCACGGCGATGTCCGCCCGGAAGCCGCCATAGACGGCGCGCACGCCCTGGCGGATCGGCTCGAGGGCCTCGAACCGGGTCGCCGGCTTGGCCGCGTGCAGTCCGAGGCACTCGAGCGTGTGATGGTCGATCAGCGCGAACACGGTGACCGCCCCCTCGGCCGGGGTCCACGCCGGCGGTGGCGTCGGTGCCCCACGTCTGGTCCGGCGCCCTCGGTGACGATCGTCCCGTCATGGACCTGCGGCCTCGGGTGCGACCCGCGCGTTGCGGCGCCAGCAGCGACTGCTCGCGCATCAGGCGCAACACCCGCGGCCGGCCGGCCCGGATGCCGTGCTGCCAGCGCAGCCGCGCCGAGACCTTGCGATGGCCCTCGCCGGTGAACGGCGCATCTTCGATCGTCTTGCGGATGGACACCCGCCAGGGCCCCATCACTGTCAGCGGTCTTCGGCCCGCGCTTGGCCGGCGGCGCCGTCGCCGCCGCCTGGCGTCGCCGGTCGTAGACCGTCGAGCGGGCCACACCCCATTCGCGCGCGACGCGCGCGAGCCCGTAGCGCCGGCCTGTGGAAGTCGATACGGCGCCGCTCATCACTTCGACTTCCGCCGGACCAAAGGGGACGGCGCTTCCTGCTGCAGGCGGCTGACCGCCTCGCGCGAGACCTCCAGGTCCATGGTCAGCTCGCCGACCTTCTCCTTGAGCCGGGCGATCTCGGCATCGCGGCTGTCGGGCTGGCGGCTCTTGAGGCCGGCCTCACCGGCGGCCAGAAACTCGTCGCGCCACTGGCTCAGCCGCGCCGCCGTGACGCCGAGTTCGCGCGACAAGGTATCGAGATCCTCACCGCGCAGCAGCCGCAGCACCGCCGCCTGCTTGCGCTTCGACGAGAAACGACCCTTGTCCTGCTTGTTCGACTTCGCACTCATAGACACCTCTCATAAGCACCGGGGACTCTGCCCCAATGAGGTGTCCAACGAAATCGGGGTGCGGACCAGCGAAGCTCATGCCCGTCCCTGTTAATGGTTTTGTTATGCAGTATACCGATTGTCGGCACCTTCCACCCTGCGCCGAGGCCTGGGACCAACCCAGCTCTTCTTACGCGAATGCCCACACGACGGTACCGACCACCGGCCGAGGCGACGATCGCGCAGCCGACCGTTCGCTCAGCACGCGTCATCGTTCTATCCAAATCCCAAAGCCGCCCGTCTGGCGAATCGTGGTAACTGGTGAGAATTGGCGAGATGGTACAGCGTCCATTCGTCGCCATTTACTCGAACCTGTCCGGAACCCAGTTTGAAAGCGGTAATTTCAATGTCTTTTCTCGGACCGTCCGGGCTATCGATTTCGACATACCTATACGCGGTTCCTTGCCCAGGTTGCACTTGGTGGACAAATAGGCGGTGGCGCTTGTCGTGAAAGACCTCCGCCACGATCACCCCGCAAACGAGAATCGCACCAGCACGGTCGAAGCGGAGCCATGGTGTCAGGCCGATTGCGAGGCCAGCCCAGCCAAGAGCGAGTGGGATCCACACTCGACGTGCGAAACGCAACCAATATTGCGCCTTTCCAATCAATCTCCTACAGGCCTTACATCGGCATAACGCCGCGGCAGACTGAACCCGGCCGCGAGGGACGAGCGTCCCGGTTGCAGCGACTGGGTTCCTGTACGGCATGTACATCGACCACTTCACCGTAGGAATGCGGCTCAGGAATCGGCTCGCCTTGTTCCTTAAGGCCCTCCAAGTGGAACTCGATTGCTTCTCGGATCAACTGAAGTGCCTCCTCCCTGGTTTCACCCGCAGCCACACAGCCCGGCAAATCTGGAACATAGGCGCCCCAGTCTGGTAAGAGCCTTCTCTGAACAATCACCGTGATGCGCATGGCGATCTCCTACTTCTTTGAGCCCGGCCTGCCTGAGTACGGTTGGTCAACGCCCCAGCCGTTTGGTACATCAACGTTGGGCTTCCCCGATACTGTGACGGTTCCGGACTTGGTCGGATGCCGAAACTGCCGATGACTTCCACGCTGCCGACTTTGTACCCAGCCATCCGCTTCGATCCGCTTGATCAGTTCCTTGACCTTCATTCATCCAACTCCGTTGGTGTACTGATTCCTTTCGCATAACAGTGGAGCATTTGTCCGCCGTCCGCATAGCGACAGTGCCCACTGGCCGCATAACACCCGAGCCCCACGCGCGCCCTGCCTGGTGGAACCGCGGCTGCCGCCGATCAATTTGCCCACGATCCATGCGCTTACGTGCACCCCATCGCGCCGCGCACGGTGCGCCGGCGCTCGATCGCATGGGGAAATGCGGAACCCGTTCGCAACGATGGATGATCCCGGCGAGCGCGGCCCCCGGAGTCGGGCGGCCGCCGGCCGTGCGGGCGGGGCGCGGTGCGCGGTGGTCCATGTGCGGGCACGGTTCCGTGCGCCGGCGCGTTACCGGTCTCGCTCGGCTGAGCGTAGCCCAGGCTCAGGGTGTTCGGAAGGTGCCGGAAGGGGTGCGCTCCTGGCGGATTCGCGCACCTCCCCCTCTCCCTGGTCCCTCTCTTCCGCTTTCGCGGGGGCGAGGGGACCTCTTGTTTCGGCGCGGCGGGTACAATGCGCGCCGGGTCGCCGGAGTCCCTTCCCATGACCGCCGCCACGCTGATGATCCAGGGCACGACCTCGGACGCGGGCAAGAGCGCGCTCGTGACCGGGCTGTGCCGCGTGCTCGCGCGCCGCGGGGTGCGCGTGGCGCCGTTCAAGCCGCAGAACATGGCGCTCAACAGCGCGGTCACCGCCGACGGCGGCGAGATCGGCCGCGCCCAGGCGGTGCAGGCCGCGGCCTGCCGGCCTGGAGCCGCGCATCGACATGAACCCCGTGCTGCTCAAGCCCACCGGCGAGCGCGACGCGCAGGTGATCGTCGACGGCCGGCCCGTCGCCGATCTCGACGCGCGCGGCTACCACGAGTACAAGCGCAGCGCGCGCACGGCCGCGCTGGCGGCGCACACGCGCCTGGCCGGGGCGTTCGAGGTGGTCCTGGTCGAGGGCGCGGGCAGCCCGGCCGAGATCAACCTGCGCGCCGGCGACATCGCCAACATGGGCTTCGCCGAGGCGGTGGACTGCCCGGTCGTGCTGGTCGCCGACATCGACCGCGGCGGCGTGTTCGCGCAGCTCGTCGGCACGCTCGAGCTGCTCGCCGAGTCCGAGCGGGCACGCACGCGCGGGTTCGTGGTCAACCGCTTCCGCGGTGACGTCTCCCTGCTCGAGCCCGGGCTCGACTGGCTGCACGAGCGCACGGGCGTGCCGGTGCTGGGCGTGCTGCCGTTCCTCGAGGGCCTGCACCTCGAGGCCGAGGACGCGCTGTCGCGCGCCCGGCGCGCGGCCGACGACACCGAGCGCGGTGCTGCGCGTCGCCGTGCCCGCGCTGCCGCGCATCAGCAACCACACCGATTTCGACCCGCTGCGCCTGCACCCGCGGGTCGACTTCCGCTACGTCGGGCCCGGCGAGGCGATCCCGCCGGCCGATCTGATCATCCTGCCCGGCTCGAAGAGCACGCGCAGCGACCTGGAGTGGCTGCGCGCACGCGGCTGGGACGCGGCGTTCGCGCGCCACCTGCGCTACGGCGGGCGCGTGCTCGGCATCTGCGGCGGCTTCCAGATGCTCGGGCACGCGGTGCACGACCCCGACGGCGTCGAGGGCGCGCCCGGCTCCTCGCGCCGGGCCTCGGCCTGCTCGACGTCGAGACGACGCTGCACCCGGACAAGCAGCTGCGCCGGGCCACGGGCCGGCTCGCGTTCGCCGACGCGCCGATCGCGGGCTACGAGATCCACGCCGGCATCACCCGTGGCGACGGCCTGGCGGGCGCCGTGGCCGAGCTCGACGGGCGCCGCGACGGCGCCCGCTCAGACGACGACCACGTGCTCGGCACCTACCTGCACGGGCTGTTCGACGAGACCCCGGCGCGCGACGCGCTGCTGCGCTGGGCCGGGCTCGCGGACCCGGGCGACGCGCCCGACTACGCCGCGCTGCGCGAGGCCGGCATCGACCGCCTCGCCGATGCCTGCGCCGACTGCCTCGACCTCGATGCGCTCGGCGGGCTCGCCGGGCTGGCGCCGCGCCGCCTGGCCGCCCGCGCCGCGATCGCCCGGGCCTGACGCGCCCGAGCCGCACGACCGACCACACGCATGCCGACCACGATCACGCTCGCCAGCGCCGCCGCCCTCGGCCTCGCCATGGCGCTGCTCGCCGCGCTCCCGAGCACGAGCGTGCTGACGGTCGCGGCACGCGCGACCGCCTCGGGGTTTGCCCACGGGGCAGCGGCCGCCGCCGGCGTCGTGGTCGGTGATCTGCTGTTCGTGCTGGCCGCCTTCCTGGGCCTGCAGTTGCTGGCGCAGGCGCTCGGCGAGCTCTTCGTCGTGGTGCAATACGCCGCCGCCGCCCTGCTGGTCTGGCTCGGGGCCGCCCTGTGGCGCCCACGAGGGGCGCCGCGGGCGGGCGCAGGCGGCCACGACGCGTCGCACCGGTCGAGCTTCCTCGCCGGCCTGCTGGTCACGCTCGGCGACCAGAAGGCGATCCTGTTCTACCTCGGCTTCCTGCCGGCCTTCGTGGATCTGGCGCACGCGACGCCGGCCGACGCCGTGGTCGTAGGCGTGATCGTCGTGGGCGCCGTCGGCGGCCCGAAGCTCGCCTGTGCCTGGCTCGCCGATCGCGCCGGGGCCCTGGTGCCCGCGCGGGCGCACCGGGTCCTGGCGCTGGCGGCCGGCGCGGTGATGGTGGCCGCCGGCGTCGTCCTGGCCCTCCGTGCCTGGGAGGCTGCGGGATGACACGCGACGCGGATGGCGCTCGGGGCAACGGCGGCCACGCGCTGGCGCGCGGGGTACGCCTGCAACGCGACGCGCACTGGAACACGCTGGCCTTCGACCGGGAACGCCCGGTGCTGGCGTCGGCGCCCGTCGGCGGCGGCGACGTGCGCGCGCGTCGCGTGGTCAACCTCTGCGTGGCCGGACCGGCGGCGCGCGCGCAGTGCGATGCGCCGCATGCCACCTTCGAGCGCCTGGCCGCGGCGCACGGGTGGAGCGGCCCGCTGGTGGGGATGAGTCGACGGGCATGGCCGCGGCGCGCCTCGGCGTGGCCGGCGACGCGCGTGCGCCCGCCGGCTGGTGCGTGCTCGCCACGGTCGGCGTGCGCAACGCCCACCGGGCCGGCATGCCGGCACGCACCGGCCGCCGGCCCGGGCACGATCGACCTGGTCGCGGTGACCGACCAGGCGCTCACCGCCGGCGCCCGCGCCGAGGCGCTGGCACTGGTCGCCGAGGCCAAGGCGGCCGCGCTCGCCGACCTCGGCGTCGCCGCCGAAGGCGGCGCCCTCGCCACGGGCACCGGCACGGACGCGATCGCCATCGTCGGCGGCGACGTCGGCGGCGACGGTGACGACGTGCCCTACACCGGCTACCACACGGCCTCCGGCCGCAACCTGGCCGCGGCCGTGCTCGCGGCCATGCACGCCATCGCTGGCGGCGGGCAACGGTGCCTGAGGCCCCGTCGCCGGGCACCGCGGGCGCTGGGCACCGCGGCCACCGCCGGCCTATCCTCCCCCGTGGGAGGTGATGACCATGACCACCCCGGAGGGAGCATCGCCGCGCATCGCCTCGGTCGCCTGGGGCCGCATGGCGGTCGACGGCCTCGGCACGGGCAAGGACTTCAAGCTGTGGCCCGGCGGCGGGCGCGCCTGGGACTGGGGCGAGACCGGCACGCGCCACGTGCCCGGGATCCAGGCCGCGGACGTCGAGGAGCTGTTGCAGCACGGCGCGACCACGGTCGTGCTCTCGCAGGGCATGTGGCGCGCGCTGCGCACGCGCGCGGCCACGCTGGCCGCGCTCGAGCGCCGCGGCGTGGCGGTGCACCAGCTCGAGACGAGCGAGGCCGTGCGCGTCTACAACGAGCTGGCGGCGCGCGGCGAGCCCGTCGGCGGCCTGTTCCACTCGACCTGCTGATGGGCCGCGCACGCCATCGCCACGGCGCGCGCGGCCGACGCCCCCGCGACGGGGAGACGCGCCCGTGAGCATGCCCGCGGACGCCGACACCCGCGCGGGCGAGCTGCTCGCCATCGTGGCCGACGTCGCCGCCGAGCTGCACCCCGGCCGGCGCCGGCCCAACGCTGGAGCTCGACAGCGACCTCGCGCGCGATGCCGGGCCTCGACAGCCTCGGCCGCGTCGAGGTCATGCTGCGCCTGCAGTCGCGCTTTGGGGTGCGCCTGTCCGACGACCAGGCGGTGATGGCGGCGACGCCGCGCGCCCTGCTCGACGCGATCGCCAGCGCGCCCGCCGCGCGGCGCCGTGTCGCGGGCACCGCGGGCACCGGCGGCGGCCGATGCCAGCGCCGCCGGAGGAGGCCCGGACGCTGGTCGAGGTGCTCGAGCGGCGCGCCGAGCGCGAGCCCGGGGCGGTCCACCTCACGCTGCTCGGCGACGCCGAGGGCGAGGAGTCGCGCCTGACCTACGGCGAGCTGCGCGCGGGTGCCGCCGCGGTCGCGGCCGGCCTGCGCGCGCGCGGCCTCGGGCCCGGCGACACCGTCGCGCTGATGCTGCCGACCGGCAGCGACTTCTTCCTCGCCTTCCACGGCACGCTGCGCGCGGGCGGCGTGCCCGTGCCCATGTACCCGCCGGTGCGCGCCGACCAGCTCGAGGCGCACGCGCGCCGGCTCGCCGGCATCCTGCAAAACGGCGAGACCCGCTTCTTCGTGGCGTCGCCGGCGACGCGGCCGGCGGGGCGCGCGCTGCAGGCGCTGGTGACCGGCCTCGAGCACGTGCTGACCGTGGGCGAGCTGCGCCGGGCCGACGCCGCGCCCGAGACCGTGCCGCGCGGGCCCGGACCTGGCCTTCCTGCAGTACACCTCGGGCACGACCGGCAACCCCAAGGGCGTGATGCTCACCCACGCCAACCTGCTCGCGAACATCCGCGCGATGGGTGCCGCCGTCGAGGCCGACCCGCGGCGATCGCTTCGTGAGCTGGCTGCCGCTCTACCACGACATGGGGCTGATCGGGGCCTGCCTGGCGACGCTGTATCACGGCATCGAGATCGTGCTCATGTCGCCGCTGCAGTTCATGGTGCGCCCGGAGCGCTGGCTCTGGGCGATCCACCGCCACCGCGGCACGATCTCCGCCGGGCCGAACTTCGCCTACGACCTGTGCGCGGGGCGCATCGACGACGCCGCGCTCGAGGGCCTCGACCTGTCGAGCTGGCGGCTCGCGTTCAACGGCGCCGAGCCCGTCCGGCCCGACTCGCTCGAGCGCTTCGGCGCGCGCTTCGCGCCCTGCGGTTTCCGGCCCGAGGCGATGATGCCCGTCTACGGCCTCGCCGAGTCCTCGGTCGGGCTGGCGTTCCCGCCGCCGCGGCCGCCGCGCGCGCGCATCGACCGCGTGCGGCGCGCGCCGCTCGAGCACGAGCGCCGCGCCGAGGCCGCGGCCGCCGAGGACACCGACGTGCTGCGCTTCGTGTCCTGCGGCAGCGCGCTGCGCGGCCACGAGCTGCGGGTCGTCGACGACGGCGGCGCGCCCGTGGCCGAGCGCCGCGAGGGCGGGTGCAGTTCCGCGGGCCCTCGTGCACCGCGGGCTACTACCGCAACGAGGCGGCCACGCGGGCGCTGTTCGACGCGGACAGCTGGCTCGAGTCGGGCGATCGCGGCTACCTCGCCGACGGCGAGATCCACGTCACCGGCCGCATCAAGGACATCATCATCCGCGCCGGGCGCAACATCCACCCGCAGGAGATCGAGGCGGCCGTGGCCGAGGTGCCGGGCATCCGCAGGAACAACGTGGCGGCGTTCGCGAGCCCGACCCGCACGGCGGCAGCGAGCGCCTGGTGGTGCTCGCCGAGACGCGCGAAACGGATCCGCGCGCCGCGACGCGCTGCGCGAGGCCGCGCTGCGCGCGGCCGCGGGCGTGCTCGACGGCGCGCCCGACGAGCTCGTGCTGGCGCCGGCGCAGACGATCCCCAAGACCTCGAGCGGCAAGATCCAGCGCAGCGCCTGCCCCGCGATCCACGCGCGCGGCGTCGACCGCGGGCCCGGCGTGGTCGGCCAGGGCACGCGCCTGCTGCTCGCGGAACGGCCCGGTGCTGCGGCGCCTGCCGCGCCTGGCCGGGCGCGCGCGCTCTTCGCCGGCGTGGCGCCGGCTGCTGGCGATCGTGATCGCGCTGCCGGCGGCCGCGCTGGTGATCGCCACGCCCGGCGCGCGCCTGCGCGCCGCCGTGACCCGGTTGCTGTGCCGCGGCCTGATCGCGCTCACGGGGACGCCGCTGTCGATCTCGGGCCCGACCGCGGCCGCGCGCGGCGGCCGCGTGGTCGTGGCGAACCACGCGAGCTACGTCGACGCGCTGATCGTGCGCGCCGCGCTGCCCGGCCGGCTGTTCTTCGTCGCCAAGCGCGAGCTCGCCGACTCCCGGGCGCTGCGGCTGCTGCTCGAGCGCGTCGGCTGCGAGTTCGTCGAGCGCAGCAACCACGCCCGCGGGCTGTCGGACCTCGAGCGCATCCGCGAACGCGCCGCGGCCGGCGAGACGGTGGTGGCGTTCCCCGAGGGCACCTTCGCCCACGGCGCCGGGCTGCGCGGCTTCCGCGTGGGCGCGTTCATGGTCGCGGTCCAGGCCGGCATCGAGGTCGTACCGGTCGCGATCCGGGGCTCGCGCCGGCTGCTGCGCGGCAGCTCGTTGTGGCCGCGGCCGTCGCGCCTCGCGCTGGTCGCCGGCGAGCCGATCGCGCCCGCGGGCAACGACTGGAACGCCGCGCTGTCACTGCGCGACGCCGCGCGTGCCCACATCCTCGCCCACTGCGACGAGCCCGACCTGGCCCCGGGCGGTGGCGGGGTGGCCGGGAACCTGTAGGCAGCAGGAGCGGCCTGCGGCCGCCAATGACGGGCCCCGATGCCGCCGCGGTCGAACCTGCCGCCCGGAACGACCCCGGGCCGCGTATGGCGGTCGCGCTTGGTGCCACCGGGCGCGGCCAGCCGACGCGGATCATCGGCGAGGCCGCTGCAGGCGCCGTGGGCGATCCAGGGTCCGCGGCGTGCGACGGCAGGGGCCGCCCTGGATCGCCACGGCGCGCTCCGGGCGCCTGGCCGATGACGCCGGTGGCGGTAGACCACCGGCGCCGTGCGACGCGATCACGCCCCGTCGCCGCCGTGCGCGACCCGTTCGCGCGCGGCGGTCAGCTACCTGCAGCGTTCCCGATCGCCGCCGCGGTCGAACCTGCCGCCCGGGACGACCCCGGACCGCGTATGGCTGGCCGGTCGTGCCGCCGGGCGCGGCCGACGAACAGGTCCTATCGCGAGGCGCCGCAGGCGCACGTGGCGATCCAGGGTCGCGGCGTGCGACGGCAGGGGCCGCCCTGGATTGCCACCGCGCCCTTCTGCCGGGCGCGCTCTGCAATGACGCCGGTGGTGATCACCGGCGCCGTGCCACGCTGCCACGCGATCACGCCCCGTCGCCGCCGTGCGCGACCCGTTCGCGCGCGGAGCGGCACATCCTGGAGCGTTCCCGATCGCCGCCGCGGTCGAACCTGCCGCCCAGGGACGACCCCGGACCGCGTACGGCGGCTCGTCGTGCCACCGGGCGCGGCCGACCGACACGGTCATCGCGAGGCGCCGCAGGCGCCGTGGCGATCCAGGGTCGCGGCGTGCGACGGCAGGGGCCGCCCTGGATTGCCACGGCGCCCTCCGGGCGCCTCGCAATGACGCCGGTGGCGGGGCCCGGCGCCGCGCCACGGGACCACGCGATCACGCACCGTCGCCGCCGTGCATCACCCGTTCGCGCGCAGAGCGCGCTCCGGACAGGCTGCGATTGCCGCCGCAGGTCTGCAGATCTGCATGCAGGAGCGGCCTCCGGACGCGAATGGGGTCAGGACTCCCGCGCGTGGAACGCCGGGCCGCGTGCTGCGCCCGTACTCGGGATCCTCGAACACCTCGAGGCGGCTGAGCGCGGCATTCGGCCAGGCCAGCGCGTGGTGCATGGGGCGGGTCGCGCCGAGGGTGTCGGTGACCAGCTGGCGCAGCACGCCGCCATGACCGACGACGAGCACATGCGTGCCCGCGTGCCGGGCGAGCAGGTCGGCCCAGGCCGCGCGCACGCGCGCACGGAAATCCGGCGCCGCCTCGCCGCCCGGCGGCGTGCGCGCATCGGGGTCGGCGAAGAACGCGGCCAGCGCGTCGCCCGCGTCCGCCCAGAGGGCGTCGAGCTCGCGCCCGCTCCAGGCGCCGAAGTCGTACTCGACCAGGCGCGCGTCCACGCCGAGCGGTAGGTCCAGGGCCGCCGCGGCCGCCTGCGCGAACGCGTGGCAGCGCTGCATGGGCGAGGTCACGATCGCGTCCCAGCCGTCCGCGCCGGCGAGCACGCGCTCCATGTCCGCGCGCCCGCGCGGCGACAGCGGGTCGTCGGTGGCGGCACCGCGCAGGCGGCGGCCACCGGCCGCCTCGCCGCGGCGCAGCAGGTCGACCCGGGTGGCGGTGCTCACCCGTCGCCATCCGCGCGCGACACGCCGGCCTCGGCGAACGTCGCCATGCCGTTGTGCAGGGCGCAGGCGGTGCGCAGCAGCGGCACCGTGACCGCCGCGCCGCTGCCCTCGCCCAGGCGCATGCCGAGGTCGATCAGCGGCTCGGCCTCGAGCGCCGCGAGCACGCGCGCGTGCCCGGGCTCGGCCGAGCGGTGCGCGTGGATCAGCCAGGGGGCGACGGCGGGGACCTCGCGCACCGCCGCGAGCGCGGCCGTGGTCGCGATGAAGCCGTCGACGAGCACCGCGATCCCGTGCCCGGCGCAGGCGATGCAGGCGCCGGCGAGCGCCGCGAGCTCGAAGCCGCCGAGCAGGGCCAGCGCCTCGAAGGGGTGGCCGGCGCCGCGTGGCGCGCCAGGGCGCGCTCGATCACCGCGGCCTTGTGCGTCGAGCCCCGGCCGCGTCGAGGCCGGTGCCGGGCCCACCAGGCCCTGCGGGCGCTCGCGCAGGAGGGCGCAGGCGACAGCGCCGGTCGGCCGGCGGCGTATTGCCGATCCCCATGTCGCCGCCGATGAAGACGTGCGCGCCGGCAGCGGCCGCACGCCCCGCCGCGGCGCGCCCGGCGTCGAGCGCCGCGTCGCGCTGCGCCGTGGTCATCGCCGGGCCGTCACAGAGGTTGGCCGTGCCGGCGCCGGCGCGGGCCGCGATCACGCCCGCGAGCCCCGCGGCCGGGTGGGCGGTGCCGACGTCGACCACCTCGAGCGTGGCCCCGAGCTCGCGCGCGAGCACGCTGATGGCCGCGCCGCCACGGGCGAAGTTGCGCACCATCTCGAGCGTCACGGCCTGCGGGAAGGCGGACACGCCCTCGACCGCGACCCCGTGATCGGCCGCGAACACGGTCACGTGCAGCGGGTCGACCCGGGGCACGGACGTGGCCTGCAGCGCGGCCAGCTGGACGGCGACCGCCTCGAGCCGCCCGAGCGATCCCGGCGGCTTGGTGAGCTCGGCCTGGCGCCGCTGCGCGGCGGCACGGGCGGCCTCGTCCGGCGCGGGGATCGGGTCGTGCCACCAGGGTTCGGTCGCCACCGGGAGTCTCCACCGTCGTCGCGCGCAGCAAGCGCCGCGGATTCTACGCGCCGGGTGCCTCGGGGGTCAGCGCGAGGCGCCGTCGGCGACCCCGGATTCGCGGCCGGAGGTCGATCCTACGGCTGGATTCGACCGTGGCGGCAATCGGAGCGTGCAGGAGCGCGCTCGGCGCGCGAACGGGTCTCGCACGGTGGCAACACGGATCTCCATTCGCGGCCGGAGGTCGCTCCCACAGGTGGCACCCGGGCTACGCCCCGGGCGCCTTGAGGGTCAGCGGCAGCCCGCCGGCGACGAACGTGACCCGCTCGCACGCGGCCGCGACGTCCTGGTTGAGCCGGCCCGCGGCGTCGCGGAAGCGGCGCGCGAGCGCGTTGTCCGGCACGATGCCGAGACCGACCTCGTTGCTCACCAGCACGACCTCGCCGGGCAGGGCCGGCAGCGTCTTGAGCAACGCCGTCCACTCGGTGTCGAGGTGCGTCTCGTCGTGCACCAGGTTGGCGAGCCACAGGGTCAGGCAGTCGACCAGCAGCAGACGGCCGCCGCGACCGTGCGATCCGAGCGCTGCCGCCAGGCCATGCGGCGCCTCGAGCGTGGTCCACCCCGCCGGCCGCTGCGCGCGGTGCGCCGCGATGCGCGCCGCCATTTCGTCATCGCCCGCCTGCGCGGTGGCGACGTAGACGACCTCGAGCCCGCTGTCGCGCGCGCGCTGCTCCGCCAACCGGCTCTTGCCCGAGCGCGCGCCGCCGAGGATGAGCTCACGCATCGGCGCTGCGCGCCAGGGCGAAGGACGAAGGGCGAAGGGCGGAGGACATGGACGCTGGACACCGGATGCTGGGCGCCGGTCGCTGGGCGCTTGGCACTGTCCCCTCGGCCCTCCGCCCTTCGCCCTGTCAAACCACCCCCTCGAACAGCTGCACGTCGACCCACTCGCCGGGCTCGACGTCGCCGCGCTCGGCCGGGATGACGACGAAGCAGTTGGCCCGCGACATCGACGACAGGCGGCCCGAGCCCTGGTCCCCGGTGCGCTCGACCACCGGCGTGCCCGCCTCGTCCTGGGTCAGCACCGCGCGCTGGTACTCCGTGCGCCCGGGCTTGCGCGGGAAGGCGGCGGCGGTGCGCGCGCGCAGCGTCGGCGCCGGCCGGTACGGTGCGCCGCCGAGCGCGCGCAGCGCCGGCTGGACGAACTGGTAGAAGGTCACCATCGCCGAGACCGGGTTGCCGGGCAGGCCGAAGAACACGGCCCCGCCGAGGTAGCCGAAGTTGAGCGGCCGGCCGGGCTTCATCGTCAGCTGCCAGAAGCCGATGTCGCCCTGCTCGCGCAGCACCACGGCCACGTGGTCGGCGGCCCCGACCGAGACCCCGCCGGTGGTGATGACGGCGTCGTTCTCGGCCGCGGCGGCCGCCAGCGAGGCCTCGACCGCGCCGCGCTCGTCCGGCAGGTGGCCACGGTCGTCGATCGCCATGCCCAGGCGCGTGAGCATGCCCCAGACCGCGTAGCGGTTGCTGTCGTAGAGCCCGCCCGCCTGCAGCGGCTGGCCGGGCTCGTAGAGCTCGTCGCCGGTGGCGAACAGGGCCACGCGCGGGCGCCGGTACACGCGTACCTCGGTCAGCCCGAGCGAGGCCAGCACGCCGAGCTCGGCCGGGCGCACGCGCGTCCCGGCCGGCAGCGCCAGGTCGCCCGGGGCGATGTCCTCGCCGGCCTGGCGGATGTTGTCGCCCGCGCGCGCGCCGCGGATGCGCACGCGCTCGCCCTCGGTCTCGGTACGCTCCTGCATGACGACGCTGTCGGCACCGTCGGGCACCGGCGCGCCGGTCATGATGCGGGCGCACTCGCCCGCGCCGACGGCGCGATCCAGCGGGTGCCCGGCCCAGGCCGTGCCGATCAGCGCCAGCTCCGCGCGCCCCTCGCCGTCGAGGTCCGCGCCGCGGAAGGCGAAGCCGTCCATCGCGGCGTTGGTCGCCGGCGGGATGTGGAGCTCGGAGACGATGTCGTCCGCCAGCACGCGGCCGAGCGCCGCGCGCAGGCGCAGCGTCTCGACCTCGCGCACGGGCTCGATGGCCGCCGCGATGCGCGCGTGGGCCTCGGCCACGCCGAGCGCCGCCGGGCTGCCGTGGGCGTCGTCGCAGCCGGCCGCCGGGCCGGGCTCGCTCGGGCTGCTCATGGCTCGTCTCCTGCCGCCAGGAGCTCGGCCTCGACGGCCGCGCGCTCCTGGGGCGTGTTGATGTTGCGGAACGCCTCCGGCAGGTCGCGGAAGTCCGCGTCCGCGACCGCGTGGCGCGCGAACCACTGGTCGATCTTGCGCCCGCCATCGCCGAGCCAGGCGCGCAGGTCGGGTGCGAGCGCCGTCTCGGCCAGCAGGAACACCGGCTGGCGCCGCTCGCCGTCGTGCGCGACCGCGATGCGCGCGCCGGCGCCCGCGCGCGCGGCCTCCAGCCGTGCCACCAGGTCCACCGGCACGAACGGGGAATCGCAGGGCGCGGTCACGACCCAGGGCGTGCGCGCGGTCTCCATGCCGGCGAGCAGGCCGGCCAGGGGACCGAGATAGCCCGCCAGCGAGTCCGGCACCACCTCGGCGCCCAATTCCCCGTAGGCCGCGCGGTTGCGGTTGGCGTTGATCACGACCCGCCCCACCTGGGGCACGAGGCGCGCCAGCGCGTGCGCCGCCAGCGGCCGTCCGGCCAGATCGATCAGGCCCTTGTCGGTGCCGCCCATGCGCCGCGCGCGCCCGCCGGCGAGCAGGACCCCGGTCACGTCCGCCGAACGTGCATCGACGCCCGGCGCCCCGCCCGCGCCGCCATCCGCTGGGGGGGCCGGGTCAGTCACGGATCTCGATCCCGGTGGTCTCCTTGATCTCTTCCATGACCACGTAGGTATGCGTCTCGCGCACGCCGGGCGCGGCCGTCAGGCCGTCGCCCAGGAACGCGCGGTAGGACTCCATGTCGGGCACGCGCACCTTGACCAGGTAGTCGAAGCCGCCGGCGACCATGTGGCACTCCTGCACCTCGGGCCGTGCGGCGATGGTCTCCTTGAAGCGCTCGAAGACCTCCGGCGTCGTGCGGTCGAGCGTCACCTCGACGTAGAGCAGCAGCCCGACCTCGAGGCGCTGCGGATCGAGCACGGCCACGTAGTCGCGGATGTAGCCCGCCTGCTCGAGGCGGCGCACACGCTCCAGGCACGGGGTGGCGCTCAGGTTCACGCGGCGTGCCAGCTCGACGTTGGAGATGCGACCGTTCGCCTGAAGCTCCCGCAGGATCCTCTTGTCCGTGCGGTCGAGCTGATGGTCGGATGCTTTGCGCTGCGCCCGTTTTGGCATGTCATCGCTCGCACCTGCCGTAGTAGCGCAGCACATTATGCTGAATCAGGTCCGACAAAAGCAAAACATGCTTCCGCTCATCTCCTATATTCTCGCGGAACGCGCTTCCGGTGAGCAATCCATGATCTTCGACCGACCGCCTGCCACGCCCGAGCCGCTGCGCGCCGAGGTGCAGCGCCACTACCGCATCGACGAGGACGCCTGCGTCAACGGCCTCCTCGAGCAGCTGGAGCTGCCTGCCGACCAGAAGGAGCGTATCGATGCGCACGCGCGCGACCTGGTCAAGGCGGTGCGCGCCGGGCGTGTCGGCAAGGGCGGGATCGACGCCTTCATGCTCGAGTACGAGCTCTCGAGCGAGGAGGGCATCGTGCTCATGTGCCTGGCCGAGGCGCTGCTGCGCATCCCGGACACGGAGACGGCCGACCGCCTGATCCGCGACAAGATCGGCAGCGCGGACTGGGAGGAGCACCTCGGGCACTCCTCGTCGATGTTCGTCAACGCCTCGACCTGGGGGCTGATGCTCACCGGCCGCGTCGTCAAGTACGGCGTCAACAAGGAGCACAACCTGCGCTCCGTGCTCGGGCGCCTGGTCGCGCGCAGCGGTGAGCCCTTCATCCGCCAGGCGGTGCGCCAGGCGATGAACATCATGGGACGCCAGTTCGTGCTCGGGCGCGACATCGACGAGGGGCTGCGACGCGCGCGCAGCATGGAGCGCATGGGCTATCGCTACTCCTACGACATGCTCGGCGAGGGCGCGCGCACCGAGGCCGACGCGCAGCGCTACTTCGACTCCTACGCCAACGCCATCCGCACCATCGGCACGCAGGTCGGCGAGCGCGGCGTGCTCGACGCGCCCGGCATCTCGGTCAAGCTCACCGCGCTGCACCCGCGCTTCGAGTTCGCCCAGGCAGAGCGGGTGCACGCGGAGCTGCTCCCCCGGGTGCGCGAGCTCGCGCTCATGGCGAAGGAGCGCAACATGGGCTTCAACATCGACGCCGAGGAGGCCGAGCGCCTCGAGCCGACCCTCGACGTGATGGAGGCCCTGGCGCACGACCCCGAGCTCTCGGGCTGGGACGGTCTCGGGCTCGCCATCCAGGCCTACCAGAAGCGCACGCTGCCCGTGATCGACTGGCTCGCCGACGTGGCTCGGCAGGCGCGGCGGCGCTTCATGATCCGCCTGGTCAAGGGCGCCTACTGGGACACCGAGGTCAAGCTCGCCCAGGAGAAGGGTCTCGACGACTATCCGGTGTTCACGCGCAAGGCGAACACCGACGTATCCTACCTCGCCTGCGCGCGCCGCCTGCTGGCCAACCGCGACGTCTTCTACCCGCAGTTCGCCACGCACAACGCCCACACCGTGGCCGTCGTGCACGATTTCGCCGGCGACCGCGAGGGCTACGAGTTCCAGCGCCTGCACGGCATGGGCGAGGCGCTCTACGAGCAGGTGGTCGGGCGCGAGAAGCTCGACGTGCCGGTGCGCATCTACGCGCCGGTCGGCAGCCACGAGGACCTCCTGCCCTACCTCGTGCGCCGCCTGCTCGAGAACGGCGCCAACAGCTCGTTCGTCAACCGCCTGGTCGACGACCGCGCGCCGATCGACGAGATCGTGGCCGACCCGATCGAGCGCGTGCGCGCGCGCCCGAGCAAGCGCCACCCGCGCATCCCGCTGCCGCGCCGACCTGCTCGGCGACGACCGGCTCAACTCGCGCGGCGTCGACCTGTCCGACGTGAACGAGCTGATCCGCCTCGATCGTGACATGGACGCGGCCGCGCGCGAGGGGTGGCACTGCGCGCCGATCATCGGCGGGCGCGTCGAGCGCGGCGAGGCGCAGCCCGTCAGCGATCCCTCCGACCGCAGGCGCCAGATCGGCACGGTGCTCGACGCCACGCCGGAGCAGTGCGACAAGGCGATGGCGCAGGCCGCGAAGGCCCAGCCGCGCTGGGACGCGACGCCGGCGACGGCACGCGCCGCCTGCCTCGAGCGCACGGCCGACATCCTCGAGCGCGACATGGGCCGGTTCATGGCGATCGCCTCGCGCGAGGCCGGCAAGAACCTGATCGACGGCGTCGCCGAGGTGCGCGAGGCCGCGGATTTCTGCCGCTACTACGCGGCGCGCGCGCGCCAGGACTTCGCGGGGGCGCTGCCGCTGCCCGGGCCGACCGGCGAGCGCAACGAGATCGCGCTCCACGGGCGCGGCGTGTTCGTGTGCATCAGCCCGTGGAACTTCCCGCTGGCGATCTTCACCGGCCAGGTGGCGGCCGCGCTGGTGGCGGGCAACGGCGTGATCGCCAAGCCGGCCGAGCAGACGCCGCTGATGGCGTTCGCCGCGATCCAGGCCTTCCACGAGGCCGGCGTGCCCGGCGACGTGCTGCACCTGATCCCCGGCCGCGGCGAGGACGTCGGGCCGCGGCTCATCGAGAGCCCGCACCTCGGCGGCGTGGCGTTCACCGGCGGCACCGACACGGCCAGGCTGATCAACCAGCAGCTGGCGGATCGCCCGGGCCCGATCGTGCCGCTGATCGCCGAGACCGGCGGCCAGAACGCGATGCTGGTGGACTCCTCGGCGCTGCCCGAGCAGGTCGTGAGCGACATCATCGAGTCGGCCTTCCAGAGCGCCGGCCAGCGCTGCTCCGCGCTGCGCGTGCTCTACGTGCAGACCGACGTCGCCGACAAGATCCTGAAGATGCTCGCCGGCGCCATGGAGGAGCTGCGCATCGGCGACCCCGCACTGATCGAGCACGACATCGGCCCGGTGATCGACGACGACGCGCGCGGCATGCTCGAGGCCCACGCGGCGCGCATGGAGCGCGAGGGCAAGGTGATCGCGAGCGCGAAGCTCGAGCCGGGGACCGAGCACGGGACGTTCTTCGCGCCCAGGGCCTTCGAGCTCGAGCGCCTCGACCAGCTCGAGCGCGAGGTCTTCGGGCCGATCCTGCACGTGATCCGCTTCCGGGCCAGCGAGCTCGACGAGGTGATCGAGCACGTCAATGCCACCGGCTACGGGCTCACGCTTGGCATCCATTCGCGCATCGAGGAGACCATCGAGTACATCCACGAGCGCCTGCGGGTGGGCAACACCTACGTCAACCGTGACCAGATCGGGGCGATGGTCGGGCAGCAGCCGTTCGGCGGCGAGGGACTGTCCGGCACGGGCCCGAAGGCCGGCGGGCCGCGCTACCTCTACCGCTTCGCCACCGAGCGGGCCCTGTGCGTCGATACGACGGCCCAGGGCGGCAACGCGGCCCTGATGTCGCTCGAGGAGCTCGACATCGAGGGGCAGACCGAGGCACCCCAGAAGGGGCTTGCCTGAGCGCGGCGCCGGCCCCAGCATGGCGGCGGGCCGCGCGACGCGGCCGGCCACCCGACCCGCGCGAGCCGGCGCCACGATGAGTGACGACCGCCACCCCTGCCCGCTGTGCGGCGGGCCCACCGAGCCCTTCCACAGCGACCGTCGCCGCGACTATCACCGCTGCCCCGGCTGCGGCCTGATCCACGTGCCGCGCTCGCAGCAGCTCGACGCGACCGGCGAGAAGGCCGAGTACGACCTGCACCGCAACGACCCGGACGATCCCGGCTACCGGCGCTTCCTCGAGCGCGCCGCGGCGGCGGTGCGCGCGCGGGTCACGCCCCCGGCGCACGGCCTCGACTTCGGCTGCGGGCCCGGACCGACGCTGTCGCTGATGCTCGAGGACGCGGGCTACAGCGTGGCCCTCTACGACAAGTACTACGCCGCCCACCCGGGCGCGCTGCAGCAGCGCTACGACTTCATCACGGCGACCGAGGTGTTCGAGCACCTGGGCAACCCCGCGGCCGTGCTGCGCCGCCTGCTCGGCTGCCTGCACCCCGGTGGCTGGCTGGTCGTGATGACCAAGCGCGCGCGCGGCGACCGGGCGGCGTTCGCGGACTGGCACTACATCCACGACCCGACCCACGTGGCCTTCTTCAGCGACGCCACGTTCGAGTGGATCGCGGCCAAGCACGGCCTGCGCCTGGAATTCGTCTGCGACGACGTGGTGGCGTTGCAGCGGTAAGCGCGCGCCGTGCAGCAATACCCTCGCGCAAGCCCGTCTCGGCGTAGGCGCCCGTCGGCCGGAGGCCGACCCGCGCGGTGCCGACGCGCGCAGTGCCGGCCCGGCCTCGACGCAGACGCGTTCCGACGCAGAGGCGTTCCGGCATCAGACGCGTTCCCGCGTAGGCGCGTTTCGACGTAGGCGCGTTTCGGCCGGAGGCCGACGCGCGCGATGCCGACCCGGCCGCCTGCGTTCCATCCGGGTACGACGACGCGGGCGCCGCGCGATGGCGCCGCGGTCCCGGCCGCCCGTGGCGCCCGATGCACCCCGAGGTCATCGCGAGGCCGCGGGAGCGGCCGTGGCGATCCAGTCCTACGGTGTGGCCGGGTCACGGCCGTCCTGGATTGCCACGGCGCCCTGCGGGCGCCTCGCAATGACGCCGTGCCGTGGTTGCCCGCGGCGGCATGGCCCTGCCCATTCGTGATTGCGAGGCGGCGCCGCGACCGCTGCGCGGCGCGCCCGCGACGCAGCCGGGCCGTCGCGATGCCTGGCGACGGCTCGGGGTGATGCGCGCATTCGATCGGCGCGCCGCCGATCGAAGACGCGCCTACGGCGGCACCATCGGCCGGCCTCGGCACGGCGCTCCGCGCTGGCGCGTTGCCGCGTGGGCACGTTTCCGCGTAGGCGCCTTTCCGCGTAGGCGCCTTTCCGCGTAGGCGCCTTTCCGCGTAGGCGCGTTTCCGCCGCAGGCGGACGCGCGCATTGCGGACGCGCGCACCGCCGACGCGCGCCTGCCCACGCACGCGAGGGCCGAGCCTCAGGTCGCGCGCGGGCGGAACTCGAGCGCGACGCCGTTGTTGCAGTAGCGCAGGCCGGTGGGCTGCGGGCCGTCGTCGAACACGTGGCCCTGGTGTCCGCCGCAGCGCGCACAGTGGTACTCGGTACGCGTGTAGAACAGGTTGTCGTCCTCCTTCGTACCGATGTGCGCCTGCACGACGTCGTAGAAGCTGGGCCAGCCCGTGCCACTGTCGTACTTCCACTTGGAATGGAACAGCAGCAGCCCGCAGCCGCGGCAGAGGTAGTCGCCGTCGCGCTTCTCCTTGTTCAGCGGGCTGGTATAGGCGCGCTCCGTCCCCTCCTCGCGCAGCACCTCGTATTCCATGTCGTTCAGTCGCTGGCGCCACTCGGCATCGGACAGCCGCACCGCCTCGATGCCGTCGGGATCGGTCGGCGCGTCCACCGCCGCCGCCCGGCCGCGACGCCCGAGGGCCAGCAGGCCGAAGGTCGCGGCGCTGGCCGCGAGGAATCCACGTCTTGCCGTCATCGATCGGGCCTCCCAATGGGTCTCCGCCAGCCTTTGATCATGCGACGCGCCACAAGTTTCCCCGGATTTCGCATCCCCGGCGAGCGCGGATGCGCCCCGCCGGCCTCAGCCGTGACCCTGCCCTGCCAGGAAGGCCGCGAGGACACGCGCGTGGTTGTGCTCGGGATCGCGCGCCGCGTAGAGCAGCGTCAGCCCGTCTGCGCGGGCCAGCGCCCGCAGGTGGTCCACCGTCTCCGGGCGCGCGGCCAGCTCGTCGCGGTAGTGCCGCGCGAACGCGTCGAAGCGCGCCGGGTCGTGCCCGAACCACTTGCGCAGCCCCGTGCTCGGCGCGGCGTCGCGGCACCACTCGTCGAGCGCGGCGTCGGCCTTGCGCACCCCGCGCGGCCACACCCGGTCGACCAGCACCCGCGCGCCGTCGTGATCGGCCGGCGGGTCGTAGATGCGCTTGATCCGTACGTACATTGGTCGAACGCTACCGGGACCGGGAGAACCACGAATGAACACGACGATCTGGACGACGAATGGCGCGCGCGGCGTAGGCGCGAGGCGAGGGATGGAGCTGTTCGCTGAATGGCATTTCGAGACCGACAGATGGACACGATGAACAGCAGATCAGATCCGTCGCCAGATCGATCGATTTCCGTTGGACGCTGCGCTGATCAGGATGCAGCCGCGCCGACAGCGCAGCTCCGCCGACGCTCGTGCTCGACCGCGGCCAACTCTGTGTTCATCTGTGTCCATCTGTGGTTCTACCGGCCTCAGCGCAGCTCCGCCGGGCTCGCCGAACCGCGGTGCCATGCGTGTCCATTCGCGTCCATTCGCGGTTCCTGTTTTCCTGGCACAACGCTACGACACGATCCGGTAGCACGGCTTGTACTCGGCGCCCGGCAGGCGCATGCGGCCCTGGTCGGCGAACGAGGCCAGCAGCTCGTCGAGCAGCGCCATGATGCCGGGATCGCCGTTGATCTCGAACAGGCCGCGCTCCTCGATCGCGCGGATACCGCTCTCCTTGACGTTGCCGGCGACGATGCCGGAGAAGGCACGGCGCAGGTTGGCGGCGAGCCGGTGGCCGGGCTGGTCGGCGTGGAGCTCGAGCGCGGCCATGTTCTCGTGCGTCGGCTCGAACGGCTCCTGGAACTCGGGCTCGACGTGCAGCAGCCAGTTGAAGTAGTACGCGTCCTGGTTGGCCTTGCGGTACTGGCGCACCGACTCCAGGCCCTCCCGCATCTCGCGCGCGACCGCACGCGGGTCGTCGATCAGAATGCGGTAGCACTGGCGCGCCTCGTGCCCGAGCGTGCGCGCGATGAAACGGTCGATGCGCTCGAAGTACTCGGCGCTCTCCGGCGGGCCGGTGAACACGAGCGGGAACGGCATGTCCGCGTTCTTCGGGTGCAGCAGGATGCCGAGCAGATAGAGGATCTCCTCGGCCGTTCCGACCCCGCCGGGGAAGACGACGAAGCCGTGGCCGGCACGCACGAACGCCTCCAGGCGCTTCTCGATGTCGGGCAGGATCACGAGATCGTTGACGATCGGGTTCGGCGCCTCCGCGGCGATGATGCCCGGCTCGGTGATGCCCAGGTACCGGCCCTCGGCCATCCGCTGCTTCGCGTGCGCGATGGTCGCGCCCTTCATCGGCCCCTTCATCGCACCGGGCCCGCAGCCGGTGCAGATGTTGAGCTCGCGCAGGCCGAGCTCGTAGCCGACCTCCTTGGTGTAGTCGTATTCCGCGCGCCCGATCGAGTGGCCGCCCCAGCACACGACCATGTCCGGGTAGACCTGCGGGCGCAGCACGTGCGCGTTGCGCAGGATGTGGAACACGGCATTGGTCACGCCGCGCGGGTCGTGCAGGTCGAAGCGCCCGCCACCCTCGATCTCGGTGGCCACGTAGACGATGTCGCGCAACACGGCGAACAGGTGATCCTTGATGCCACGGATCATCTCGCCCTCGACGAAGGCCTCCGCCGGGGCCCCTGTGAGGTCGAGCTTGATCCCGCGCTCGCGCTGCAGGACACGGATGTCGAAGCTGCGCGCGCGCTCGAGCACCTGCTTGCTGTCGTCGATCTCCGCGCCCGAGTTCAGCACGGCGAAGGCGCAGCGCCACAGCAGGTCGTACATGTGCGTGGCGCTGGCATCGCGCAGCCGGTTGACCTCGTCCTGGGACAGGAGCTCGAGGCGCCCCTCCGGGGCTACCTGGGCGTCGACGCCGCGCGGGAATCGGGAAACTGCCTGCTGCATGGAATGGCAACGCGCTGGTAGGGGACGCGGCCAGATTAGCACAGCACGCCGCCGCGGCGCGGCGGGCGGGGCCCGGCGGCCGGGCAGCCGGGCCCTGTCAGTAGACGCGCTCCGGCACCTCGGCACCGACGCTCACGCGCACGGCGCAGTACTTGAACTCGGGGATCTTGCCGAACGGGTCGATGGCCTCGTTGGTGAGCAGGTTGGCCGCGGCCTCGTGGAACGCGAATGGCAGGTAGACCTCGCCGCGCTGCATGCCGTCGTCGCCACGCGCGTAGGCATTGACCTCGCCGCGCCGCGACTCGATCCGGATCGGATCACCCTGGGTCACGCCGAGCTCGTACATGTCGAGCGGGTGCATGCTAGCCACCGGGTCGGGCTCGATCGCGTTGAGCACCGACGAACGGCGGGTCATCGAGCCGGTGTGCCAATGCTCGAGCTGCCGCCCGGTGATGAACACGTACGGGTACTGGTCGTCGGGCGTCTCGTCGGCGCTGATCAGGTGCGCCGGCACGAGCTTCGCGCGTCCGCTCGCCGTGGGGAAGCCGTCGGCGAACACGAGCCCCTGCCCCGGGTCGTCGCGCGACCTGCACGGATAGGTCACCGAGTCGTTGGCCTGCAGGCGATCCCAGGTAATGCCGGTGATCGACGGCATCGTCTGGCGCATCTCCTCGTAGACCTCGGAGATGTCGCCGTATTCCCAGTCGAGCCCGATGCGGCGCGCGATCTCCTGGATCAGCGTCCAGTCCTGGCGCGCCGATCCGGGCATCTCCAGCGCCACGCGCCCGAGCTGGACCCGGCGGTCGGTGTTGGTGAACGTGCCCGTCTTCTCCGGGAACGCGGACGCGGGCAGGACGATATCGGCGTAGGCCGCGGTCTCGGTCAGGAACAGGTCCTGCACGACCAGGTGGTCGAGCATCGCCAGCGACTCGCGCGCGTGGTTGAGGTTGGGATCGGACATCGCGGGGTTCTCGCCCATGATGTACATCCCGTGCAGCTTGCCCGCGTGGATCGTGTTCATGATCTCGACCACGGTCAGGCCGGGCTCGGGGTCGAGGCCCTCCACGCCCCAGAAGCGCTCGAACCACTCGCGCACCTGCGCGTTGCCGACCGGCTGGTAATCCGGGTAGACCATGGGGATCAATCCGGCGTCGGACGCGCCCTGCACGTTGTTCTGCCCGCGCAGCGGGTGCAGCCCCGAGCCGGCGCGCCCCACGTTGCCCGTCAGCAGCGCCAGCGCGATCAGGCAACGCGAATTGTCGGTGCCGTGGATGTGCTGCGATATGCCCATGCCCCAGAAGATGATCGACCGGCGGGTCGCGATCAGCCGCGCGCATTCGCGGATCGTCTCCGCGTCGATGCCGCAGACCGGCGCCATCTCCTCCGGGCTGTAGCCGTCCATCACGTTGCGGCGCAGCTCCTCGAAGCCCTCGGTGCGCTCCGCGACGAACGCCTCGTCGACGAGCCCCTCGTCGATGACCGCGTGCAGCATCGCGTTCAGGAGCGCGACGTCGGTATCGGACTTGAACTGCAGCGAATGGGTCGAGTGGCGCGAGAGCTCGATCCGGCGCGGATCGGCGACGATCAGGTACTTGCCCTTCTCGGCCTCGTTCTTCATGAACGTCGCGGCGACCGGGTGGTTCGAGGTCGGGTTGGCCCCGATCACGAACATCACCTCGCAGTCGGCCACGTCCGCGACCTGGCAGGTCACGCCGCCCGAGCCGATGCCCTCGATCAGGGCGGCCACGGAGGAGGCGTGGCACAGGCGCGTGCAGTGGTCGACGTTGTTCGTGCGAAAGCCCGTGCGCACCAGCTTCTGGAACAGGTAGGCCTCCTCGTTCGAGCCCTTGGCCGAGCCGAAGCCCGCGAGCGCCTGGCCGCCGTGCTCGTCGCGGATGCGCTTCAGGCCGGCGGCGGCGGCGTCGAGCGCCTCCTCCCAGGTGGCCTCGCGGAAGATCTCCTCGGACCGGGCGGGATCGAAATCGTCGTCGAGCGCCTTGGGCACGCCCTCCCTGCGGATCAGCGGCTTCGTCAGCCGGTTCGGGTGGCTGACGTAGTCGAAGCCGAAGCGGCCCTTGACGCACAGGCGCTCGTGGTTCGACGGGCCGTCGCGGCCCTCGATGTGCAGGATGGCGTTGTCCTTGACGTTGTAGCGCAGCAGGCAGCCGACGCCGCAGTACGGGCACACCGAGTCCACCTTGCGGTCCTCGACCTCCAGGCCGACCCCGTTGGCCGGCATGAGCGCCCCGGTCGGGCAGGCCTGCACGCACTCGCCGCAGCCGACGCACGAGGACTGCCCCATGGGATCGTCGAGATCGAACACGATCTGCGCGTGGTCGCCGCGGCCGGCGAAGCCGATCACGTCGTTGACCTGCTCCTCGCGACAGGCGCGCACGCAGCGCGTGCACTGGATGCAGGCATCGAGGTTGACCGCCATCGCCGGGTGCGAGAGGTCGGCCGCGGGCTGCTCACGGCCCTCGAAGCGCGGCGCGGTGACCCCGAGTCGCTCGACCCAGTGGCCGAGCTCGTTGTCGCGGCTGTACTCCTGCGCCGGCATGTCCGACTGCAGCAGCTCGAGGACCATCTTCTGCGCCGCCACGGCGCGCTCGCTGGTGCTGCGCACGACCATGCCCGCGCGCGGCACGCGCCAGCACGATGGCGCCAGCACCCGCTCGCCCTCGATCTCGACCATGCACGAGCGGCAGTTGCCGACCGCGCGCTGCCCGGGCGTGTAGCACAACCGCGGGATGTGCCCGCCGTGGCCGTGGCGCTCGGCCGCCTCGAGGATGGTCTCGCCCTCGAAGGCCTCGATCTCGCGGCCATCGAGGGTGAACGCCACGGTCTCGAAGAGTTGGTCGGATCGGGCAGCCATCACGACAGCTCCTGCGGGAAGTGCTTGATCACGCAGCGCAGCGGGTTCGGCGCGGCCTGGCCCAGGCCGCAGATCGAGGCATCGACCATGCAGTCGGAGAGCGCCTCGAGCAGCGAGACGTCCCAGCGCTCGCGCTCCATGAGCTGCGCCGCCTTCGCGGTGCCCACCCGGCACGGCGTGCACTGGCCGCACGACTCGTGGCGAAAGAAGCGCATCGTGTTGAGCGCCGCCTGCCGCGCGCTGTCGTGCTGCGAGAGCACGATGACGGCGGCCGCGCCGATGAAGCAGTTCGGGTCGGCCTCCTGCAGCGTGTCGAAGTCCAGCGGCACGTCGGCCATCGACGCGGGCAGGATCCCGCCGGAGGCGCCGCCGGGGAAGTAGCCGTAGAGCTCGTGGCCGGCGGCCATGCCGCCGCAGTGCTCCTCGATCAGCTCGTTGAGCGTGATCCCGGCCGGGGCGATGTGCACGCCCGGCACGTTGACGCGACCGCTGACCGGAGAACGAGCGGAAGCCGGTGCGCCCGCGGCGGCCGTGGCGCGAGAACCACTCGGGACCGTTCTCGAGCACGTCGCGCACCCAGTGCATGGTCTCGAGGTTCTGCTCGAGCGTCGGCCGCCCGAAGATGCCGACCTGGGCGACCAGCGGCGGGCGCAGGCGCGGCATGCCCTTCTTGCCCTCGATCGACTCGATCATCGCCGATTCCTCGCCGCAGATGTAGGCGCCGGCGCCGCGGCGGATGTGGATGCGCGGCAGCGCGCACGGCGGATCGGCGATCAGCTCGGACACCGCACGACGCAGGATCTGCTCGCAGGCGGCGTACTCGTCGCGCAGGTAGAGGTAGACGTCGGGCGCGTTGACCGCCCAGGCGCCGATCAGCGTGCCCTCGAGGAAACGGTGCGGGTCGCGCTCGAGGAAGTAGCGGTCCTTGAAGGTACCGGGCTCGCCCTCGTCGATGTTGATCGCGACATAGCGCGGCTCGGCCTCGTTGCGCAGCGCGCGCCACTTGCGCCCGGCCGGGAAGCCCGCGCCGCCGAGGCCGCGCAGCTTGGCGCTCTCGAGCGTCGACACGACCGCCTCCACGTCGCGCCGCCCCGCGACGCAATCGGCCAGCAGGCGGTAGCCGCCGCCGGTGACGTAGTCGGCGTAGTGGACCGTGTCCGCCGGGGGCGTCGGCAGCGTCGGTGCGGCGTCCACTTGTGCGCGCACGCGTCGTCGAGCCTCGCGTGCCTCGACCTGGTTGCGCGCCGACGACGGCCACCGGCGCCTCGACGCAGCGCCCCACGCAGGGCACGCGCTGCACGCGCACGTCGGCGCCCAGTCCCTGCTCCAGCGAGGCGACCAGCTCGTCGCAGCCGCACATCTCGCAGGTGATCGAGTCGCACACCCGCACCGTCAGCGGTGCCGGGGCGGGCTCCCCCTCCTTCACCACGTCGAAGTGATGGTAGAACGTCGCCACCTCGTAGACCTCCGCGGGCGCGAGCCCGAGCTCGCGCGCGAGCGCCACGAGCATCCGCCGGCGATATGTGGCCGTAGGCGGTCCTGGATCTGGTGCAGGTGCTCGATCAGCAGGGTCGCGGTGCGCGCGGGGCGTCGCCAGAGCAGCTCGCGCACGTCCGCGAGCGCCTGGGGGTCGACCGCGCGCCCCTTGGGACGGCCGCGCTGGCGCAGCGGTTTGGCCTGGCCAATCGGCTCGACCTTCTGCGAGTCGCCCATCGGGTCTCCTCGGCGCCGGGACGGGGGTCCACGGCGCGCGGCCGGCGCGCGGTAGGCGTGGCCTCACACTCGGGTGCGGTCCGGCTGGGCACGCCGGTTGCGCGGCGCTGTCGACACGGCCGCCGGCCCTGCATCCGGTAGCGGGCTTCCATCGTAGCGGCACGACTGGGGTCCTCGAAAAACGCGCGCAACGTTGGGCTCAAAGCCACCGAGACCCTGGCGAGCACCGGTTGAAGCTCCTCCGGCCGGCGGTCGGCTTGCGGCTCCGCGGGGGCCGCGTGTATGGTGCGCCGGCCTGCAGTCGGCGTGCTCCCGTATGCCGATGATCTCGGTCGAGAACGTCGTCAAGGCCATTCGGGGGCCTGCGCGCCCGTCGACGGGTGCTCCTTCGACAGTCCGGCCCGGCTCCATCACCGGGCCTGATCGGGCCCAACGGGGCCGGCAAGACGCACCGCTGTTCGACATCGTCGCCGGCTGCATGCCGCCCGACTACGGGCCGCATCGCGCTCGGCCGGCGAGGACATCACCGGCCTGCCGCCGCACCGGCTGCTTCCACACGCGGCATGGTGCGCACGTTCCAGATCCCGCACGAGTTCGGCCGCATGACGGTCCTCGAGAACCTGATGGTGGTGCCGCGCCGGCCAGCCCGGCGAGAACGCTGGGCTGCGTGCTGCTGCGCCGCGGCCGGGTGCGCAAGCGCGAGCGCGACGTGCTCGAACGCGCCGAGGACGTGCTCGAGTTCCTGCAGCTGACGAAGCTGCGCGACGAGCGGGCGGGCAACCTGTCGGGCGGCCAGAAGAAGCTGCTCGAGCTCGGCCGCACCATGATGACCGACGCCAGGGTGGTGCTGCTCGACGAGCCCGGTGCCGGGGTCGAACCGCGACCCTGCTGGCCGAGCTCGCCGACGACGATCCAGCGCGCTCAACGCGCGAGCGCGGCTACACCTTCTGCATCATCGAGCACGACATGGATCTGATCGCGCGCCTGTGCGAGCCGGTCGTCGTCATGGCCGAGGGCAAGGTCCTGGCCCAGGGCACCATGGACGAGGTCCGCGCCAATCAGGCGGTGCGCGAGGCCTATCTGGGCGGCGTCGCGCATGCTGGGGGACGCCCGCGCGTGAGCTGCTCGACCGGCCAGCGTGCTACTCGGCGGCTACGGCGGCGCCGACATCCTCCACGGCGTATCGACTCGCGCGTCGACGAGGGCGAGATCGTGGTCGTGGTCGGCCCCAACGGCGCCGGCAAGTCGACCGCGATGAAGGCGGTATTCGGGCTGGTCCACGTGCGCGAGGGCCGCGTGCGCTTCGACGACCAGGACATCACCAACCTGCAGCCCGACCGCATCGTGGCGCGCGGCATGTGCTACGTGCCGCAGGAGAAGAACGTGTTCCCGTCGCTGACGGTGAACGAGAACCTGGAGATGGGCGCGTTCATCCGCCGCGACGACTATCGGCCGGCCAGCTCGACCGCAGTCTACGACCTGTTCCCGCCGCTCAAGGAGAAGCGAGGCCAGAAAGCCGGCACGCTGTCCGGCGGCCAGCGCCAGATGGTGGCGATCGGCCGCGCGCTCATGCTCGAGCCGCGGCTGCTGCTGCTGGACGAGCCCACCGCCGGGCTGTCGCCGCACTTCATCGAGCTGATCTTCGAGCGCATCCGCGCCATCAACGAGCAGGGCGTGGGCATCCTCATGGTCGAGCAGAACGCGAAGGAGGCGCTGGGCTTCGCCCACCGCGGCTACGTGCTGGTGCTCAGGGCGCGGCGCGCCACGAGGACACCGGACCCAACCTGATCAACGACCCCGAGGTCGCCGAGATGTTCCTGGGGGGCTGACGATCATGGCGCTGGAGCTGATCCAACTGCTGATCTACGGCGTGGTGCTCGGCAGCATCATCGCGCTGGGCGCGATCGGCGTGTCGCTGATCTTCGGCATCCTGCGCTTCGCGCACTTCGCCCACGGCGACCTGATGACGCTGGGCGCCTACTTCGCGCTCGCCGGCGTGGCGGGCATGAACCTGCCCATGGTGGCCGCGTTCGCGCTGGCGCTGGTGGCGACGGCGGCGGTGACCATCGGCATCGACCGGGCGCTCTACCGGCGCCTGCGGCGGGGACACCCGATCATCCTGCTGATCGCCTCGGTCGGCGTCGCGCTGATGGTGCGCAGCGCGGTGCAGATGATCTGGGGCCCGGACAACCAGATCTACGCCAGCGGCATCCAGATGCCCTGGGTGATCGGCGAGACTGCGCATCAAGCCCGACTGGCTGCTGATCGTCGGCGGCGCGGCCGCGCTGATGGTGTTGCTGCACGTATTCCTGCAGCACACACGGCTGGGCAAGGCCATGCGCGCGATGGCGGACAACCCCGATCTGGCGCGCCTGTCCGGCATCGACACCGAGCGCGTCGTGATCTGGACCTGGATCATCGCCGGCGTGCTGGCCGCCGCCGCCGGCATCTTCCTGGGCATGGACACGCGGCTCAACCCGATCATGGGCTGGAAGCTGCTGCTGCCGGTGTTCGCCGCCGCCATCCTCGGCGGCATCGGCAGCCCCTACGGCGCCATCGTCGGCGCGCTGATCATCGGCATCGCACAGGAGATGTCGACGCTGGTGATCGCCCCGGCCTACAAGCCCGCGGTGGCCTTCGCGCTCATGGTCGCGATGCTGATCTGGCGCCCCACCGGCCTGTTCGCCGGGGGAAGGTGCTGTGACCTCGCCCCGCCGTCACGCGACAGCGATTCCGTCCATTGGCGCGCTGCCGACGCCTGGTGTCGCAGCGCGGTCTCTCGAAGGAACACGCGCAGGGCAGCGCGTCGCCCGTGACGCACGCGTGCCCGCGTTGGCGCGCGTCCGCATTGCGCGCGTCCGCCTTCGGCGGAAACGCGCCTACGCGGAAACGCGCCCATGGCCCACGGGCGATTCGGGCATTCGCACGCGATGCGCCGCGGCAAAGTGTTGTAGGGGGAACGGGATGGAGCTCGCCGGCCTGTTCAGCTACCTGGTGTTCTTCCTGTCGATGGCGGGCATCTACGCCGTGCTCGCGCTCGGGCTCAACGTGCAATGGGGCTACACCGGGCAGATCAACATCGGCGTCGCCGGCTTCTTCGCGGTCGGCGCGTACACGGCGGCGATCCTGGCGACACCACCGAACCCGGACCACCTCGGCGGTTTCGAGATGCCGTTCGTCGTGGGCCTGGTCGCCGCGATGATCGTCGCCGGGATCCTGGCGCTCGCGGTCGGCCTGATCACGCTCAAGCTGCGCGCCGACTATCTCGCGATCGCCACCATCGGCATCGCCGAGATCGTGCGCCTGTTCCTCAAGAACGAGGATTGGCTGACCAACGGCGTGCGCGGCATCGCGTCGATCCCGGGGCCGCTCGCGGGACATCGACCGGGCATCGGCCGCGGGCGTCGGCCTATCTGGTCGACACGTGCTGGCGCTCGTCGAGCGGCGCGTACTGGGTCGGCCTGCAGCGCCTGTTCCGCTCGCCGTGGGCGCGCATCCTGCGCGCGATCCGCGCCAACGAGGACGCGGTCACCGCCGCCGGCAAGAGCGTGCTGCGCTTCCGCGTCGAGGCGTTCGTGATCGGGTCGATGTTCATGGGCCTCGGCGGCGCCCTGTACGCGCATTTCACGGGCTTCATCAGCCCGGGGCGCGTTCGACCCGATGTTCGCGACCTTCGTCGTCTGGGTGATGCTTGCTCGCCGGCGGCGGCGGCGACGACCGCGGGGCCCTGCTCGGCGCCGTCGATGATCTGGGGCGGTGTGGACGATGAGCCCGTCGATGACCGATCTGCTGGCCGATGCGGGCCTGCTGCCAGACCAGTTGGCGACCCAGGCATCGGCCCTGCGGATCTTCCTGATCGGCCTGCTGCTGGAGATCATCCTGCTGACGCGCCCGCAGGGCATCCTGCCCGAGCGGCCGCCGCGCGCGATCGACCGCAAAGACAGGGGATCAGGAAGGCCTCGCGCGTCAGAGCGCCGCGGCGAAGCCGCGCAGGGCGTCGCGGTAGGCTGCGGGCGCGTAAGCGCCCTCCTCGAGCGCCGCGTAGAGCCCGTCGAGCGCCGCGTCGAGGCGCTCCTGGCGCTGCGCGTCGAACCAGCCCTGCTGCGCCGCCGCCGTCAGCAGCGACGCCAGCGCCATGGTCGCCTGCTCGGCCCAGCTGCGGTCGAGCCCGTCGGCGCCGACCCCCGCATCGACGATCCGCTGCATGAGCGCGCGGCCGCGCTCGACGTCGAGCGCGGCTGCCCCGAGGCGCTCCTGCGTCTCCTGCACCAGCGCGCCGAGCCGCGACGCCGCCTCGCGCGTGGCCGCGCCACCCTCGCGCGTGGCCGCGTGCAGCGCGGCGAGCTGCTCCGACCAGCGTTGCCCCAGTGCCGGGTCCAGCACCGCGGCGACGTGGCCGGCCATGCGCAGCGCGGCATCGTCCAGGCGCAGGTCGCCGGCCCCCAGCCCCGCCACCGGGCGAGCCCGCCAGCCCCCTCCCAGCTCGTGGTGACAGCTGGCGCAGTCGAAGTAGTAGAAGTCGGGGAACAGGCCCTCGCTGTCGCCGACCCGCGTGGCCAGGGTCTCGACGCCACCGGCGGCGGCGGCCGCCTCGCCCGCCGCCCAGGCGGCGGCAGCGGATCGCGCGCCCTTGCGCTCGCGATAGTCGGCGTCGACGCGATGGTGCGGCGGCTGGATGGCGCTGAAGACGTCGAGGTCGAACAGCAGCGGCGGGTGCCCCGCGCTCATCAGGCGATGCGTCATCGGGCGCTCGGGGTGGCTGTAGTGGCACGACATGCACAGGCGCGTGCGTGCGCCCGGATCCGCGGTGGGATACATGCCGGCGTCGAGGTTGTCGGCGTGGGTGGTATCCGCGTCCGCGTGCGAGCGCAGCCAGGGGCCGGCACCGCCGTGGCACGCCTCGCAGCCGACGCCCTCGGTGATATCGAAGCGGGGGCCGCGCTGCCCCGGATCCACGTTGTCCGCGTGACAATCGAGGCAGGTACCGGCCTCGGCGGCCGAGTCGAGCCCGAGGCGGCTCGCGATCCGCCCTGCCCGCTCGCCGTTGAGCACGTCCCAGGCGCCGGCGTGGGGATCGCGCCGGTGCCAGGTGAAGAACTCGTTGCCGAGCACGCTCGACGCATCGCGCGGCTCGAGCGCCCCGTGGCAGGTGCTGCTGGCACAGGACACGACCCCAACGTGCTGATTGCCATCGAGTTGTGGCAGCGTGGGGGCGGCCTGCGCGGCCACGGCGGCGAGCGCCGACAGGCCCGCCAGCGCCGCCACCGCGCCGCCTCGGTGCTTGCCGCGAGCCCCATGTCTGCTAGCCTTGGAGGCGGCGTTGACCTGCTGGTCATGGTGCATCGGCTATCATCCCCGGCCCCCGGGTTGCCGGCGCGCATGGCGCCCGCGTCAGGGCTGAGGGTAGTCAACCATGGCGCCCATGCCCAGCCCCGACGTCAGCGCGAGCGGATACAACACGTCGGACCGGCGCCGCGCAGACGGCTCGAGACAAGCCGGCCACCAGGCCCTGCCGCGGACGGGGGCGCGCGGCAGCGCCGCGGTCGGGAGGACCGGCGCGAGGGAGACTCACGATGGAGCGGTACCCGATCGCGGTAATCGGCTCGGGGCCCGAGGAGCCTGACCCCGCCGCCCGCGCCGCCGAGCAGGGCGTCGAGCACGTCCTGCTCGAGGGCAGGCCCCCACTACGCCAACACCCAGCAGCGCTACCAGAAGGGCAAGCACGTCATGGCGGAGCCCAACGTGCTGCCCCTGCGCGCCTCCGTGGACTTCGCCGCGGGCACGCGCGAGAGCATCCTGGAGCAGTGGTACGCGGATGCCGAGCGCCTCGGCGTCAATGCGCGCTTCGAGGCCTCGGTCAGCGACGTCTCCGGCAAGCGCGGCAAGTTCAAGATCACGCTCGCCGACGGCGAGACCGTGGGCGCCGACAACGTGGTGCTCGCCATCGGCATGCAGGGCAACCTGCGCAAGCTCGGGCGCCCGGGCGAGGACCTGCCCTTCGTCCAGTACCAGCTCGACGACCCCGAGGCCTACGGCGACGAGACCATCGCCGTGGTCGGCGCCGGCGACGCCGCCATCGAGAACGCGCTCGGGCTGGTCAAGCAGAACCGCGTGATCGTCGTCAACACGCGCGACGAGTTCACCCGCGCCAAGGACGCCAACGAGAAGGCGATCCTGCAGGCGATCGAGGACGAATCGGTGGCGATGGAGTGCTTCTACGACACCACGGTCGACCGCGTCGACGCCTTCGAGGACGACAGCGAATACGCCGGCCAGATCACGCTCGACACCAGCGACGGCAAGGCCGAGATCAACGTCCACCGGGTGATCGCCCGCATCGGCGCGATCCCGCCCCGTGCCTTCGTCGAGTCCTGCGGCGTCGCGTTCCCGAGCGATGACCCGAACGCCATACCGGAGGTCACCAGCGAGTACGAGTCGAACGTCGCCGGGCTCTACATCGTGGGGGCGCTGGCGGGATACCCGCTGATCGAGCAGGCCCTGAACCAGGGCTCCGGAGGTCAGTCGAACATCCTCGGCAACGAGGTGGAGCCCGCCGACACGCCACTGCTGCGCGAGAAGTTCGCCGCCATACCCGGCGGCGAAGACGTCCCCGCGACCCTGGCGATGATCCGGAGCGGGTGCCGATGCTGGCCCCGATCACCCGCCTGCAGTTGCGCGAGTTCCTGCTCGACAGCGAGATCCACGCCCCGGCCGAGGGCGACACGCTGTCCGCTACAAGGACTTCACCGACTCGATCTACTCGATCCTCCAGGGCGAGGTGCACATCCACGGGCGGCGGGACGATCCCAACGACCGCCGCGCGCCGATCACGCTGAGCCAGGGCCAGTTCTTCGGCGAGATGAGCCTGATCTCCGGGCGGCGCCGCTCCGCGACCGTGACGGCCGGCAAGGACTGCCTCGTGATCGAGAGCTCGCGGCGCTCGCTGCTGACGTTGATGCACTCGGTCGATGCCGTGCGCCGGACGGTCGAGGAGTCGTTCCTGCTGCGCGCGATCCAGTCCCAGATCGCGCCGGGCTGCAGCTCCGACGACCTCGCCGAGCTGGTGAAGACGGCCACGGTGGAGAAGTACGCCGCCGGCGAGGAGATCTTCCACGAGGGCGACGCCGGTGACTGCCTGCAGCTCATCCGCCGCGGCTCGGTGACGATCTCGCGCGACATCGGCGGGCGCGACATCGTGCTGGCCTATGTCCCCGCCGGCCAGTACGTCGGCGAGATGGCGCTGGTCTCCGACGCGCCGCGCAGCGCCACGGTGCGCGCCGCCGTATCGACCGAGACGGTGCGCCTCGACGGCGACGTCTTCAAGAAGCTCATGGAGCAGCACCCGGACGTGCGCCGCCGCGTGCAGGAGGTCTACAAGGAGCGCCTGACCAGCGACATGGACCGCGGCCAGCAGCCCGAGGCCGGTGACATCATCTCGTTCCTCGTCGAGCAGGCGCACCGGGCGAGGCGACCGACGTGCTGCTGATCGACGAGTCGCTGTGCATCCGCTGCGACTATTGCGAGAAGGCGTGCGCGGACAGCCACGGCGGCGTGTCGCGGCTCAACCGCGAGGCGGGACCGACGTTCGCGCACGTGCACGTGCCCACGTCGTGTCGCCACTGCGAGCACCCGCACTGCATGAAGGAGTGCCCGCCGGACGCCATTCACCGCAATCCGAACGGCGAGGTCTACATCGACGACACCTGCATCGGGTGCGGCAACTGCGAGCAGAACTGCCCGTACGGCGTCATCCAGATGGGCACGGAGACCAGCCGCAAGCCGAGCCTGTGGAGCTGGCTGCTCACCGGGCTGGGACCAGAGCCCGGCTCCGAGCTCAAGCCGAAGAAGGGCGAGAGCGACCGCAAGAAGGCGGTGAAGTGCGACATGTGCAAGGACCTGCCGGGCGGCCCCGCCTGCGTGCGCGCCTGCCCGACGGGGGCGGCGGTGCGCATGAGCCCGGAGGCCTTCTTCGAGATGACCGAGAACGCGGGTCGCGACTAGGCCACCCGGCCACGAGGCGGCCGGGTGAGGGGATCAGCGTATGCCGGGAAGCAGGCCATGCATGCATCATCGTTCCTGACCCACGGGGAGTTCCGCTACCTCAAGGTCGCCCTGGGCCTCGTGGCCGCGGCGATCCTGGCGTACGCGGTGCACGACCCGATGGGCGGGCCCGCCGGTGACACCTGGCTGGGCTACACGCTGGGAGGCCTCGGCGCGGCGCTGATCCTGTCGCTGCTCTGGTACGGCGTGCGCAAGCGCCGTTTCCGCTCCAACACCGGGACCGTGCGCGGCTGGCTCTCGGCGCACGTCTATTTCGGCGCCGCGCTGGTCGTGATCACGACGCTGCACTGCGCCTTCCAGTTCGGCTGGAACGTCCATACCATCGCCTACACCCTGATGCTGCTGGTCGTCACCAGCGGCATCTACGGCGTCTATGCCTACCGCCGCTACCCCGACCTGATGACCGAGAACCGCACCGGCATCGGGCCGCAGGCGATGCTCGACGAGGTCGCCTCGATCGAGCAGCAGGCGGTGGAGCTCGCTGACAGGATCGACGACGCGACCCACCAGGTCGTGCTGCGCTCGATCCGCAACAACCGCATCGGCGGCGGCGTGCTCACGCAGCTGCGCGGGGAGCGTCCGCGCAGCAAGAGGAAGAGCAGCGCGCCGAGGAGTTCCTGGAGGAAAGAACGAGACGCTGGTCGCGGATCTCGAGAAGATCAAGGAGCAGGAGGCGGATCGCATCATGCACGCGGAGTCCACGATGCGCTTCGTCGCCGGCCAGCTCGCCGAGGCCGAGCCGGGACAGCAGGTGCAGCGCATCCGCCGGCTGATGGACCTGCTCTCGCGCCGCCGCGCGCTGGTGCGCCGGCTCAACCAGGACATCCAGCACCGCGCCCTGCTGCAGATCTGGCTCTACGTGCACGTCCCGCTGGCCGTCGGCCTGCTCGCCGCCCTGGCCGCCCACATCTTCGCCGTGTTCACGTACTGGTAGGTGGCCGATGCAGGTCCTCGTTCGCTACATCACGCGCAAGTCCGAGTCCGCCGTCGGCCATTCCGACCACGAGGTCGAGGCGGACGCGGTCACGATCGGCCGCGGCAGCGATGCCCACGTCTTCCTGTCGGACCTGCACGTCGCCCTGCACCACGCGGTGCTGCGTCACGTGTCGGAGGGTCGCTTCGCGGTCCAGGCCCGGACCCCCAGCGGCGTCGAGGTGGACGGCCGCACCCGTCGCGACCGGCAACCTGCGCGCCGGCGACACGCTCGGCGTCGGCCTGAGCACGCTCAGGCTGCAGCGCGCCGACGGCACGCACGACCTGGTGCTCGACGTGGAGGAGACGCAGGCGCAGCCGGGCCAGGCCGCGGAGGCCGGCGCGACCAGCCTGCAGGAGGCCGGCCTCGGGCGCCGCCGCTGGGCCTGGGCCGCGCTGGTCGTCGTGATCCTGCTGCTCGGCGTCGGCGTGCCGCTGGGCCGCATGTAGGGCGAGGGCCCGGCCGCGGCACGGCGGCCGGTGCGCGGCCCCGGCGCGGGCGGCGGCCCGGGCGGCAGCGGCCAGCTGGGTGCGATCCCGTGGCACCTGGCCGGGGGCGACCAGCTCTGGGACAGCGGCGAGATGAGCCGCCCGCACCGCTTCTTCGGGCGCCAGTGCAGCCAGTGCCACCGGCGCCCGTTCCAGCGCGTGACCGACGCGGCCTGCCTCGACTGCCACGAGGGCCAGGCGCACCACGCCGACGACGCCGGGCTGATGCGCACCTCCGGTCTGTCGGGCACGCGCTGCGCCAGCTGCCACCGCGAGCACAGCGGCCTGGAGGCCATGATCGGGACCGATCCCCGCCTGTGCACCGACTGCCACGCGGAGCCCGGCGAGACCATGGCGGGGGCCGAGGTCGAGCCCGTGTGGGGCTTCCTCGGCGAGAGTCATCCCCGGTTCCGCGTGCGCCTGGTATCGATGCCGGAGGCCGGCGAGCCCGAATGGAAACGCGTGCGCATGACCGGGGCCGTCAGCGAGGACAACGGCCTGGTCTTCCCGCACGATGTCCACCTCGCCGACGAGGGTGTCACGGGGCCCGGCGGCGGCAAGGAGCAGCTCGCCTGCGCCGACTGCCACCAGCCCGGCGCCGACGGCGCGGCGATGCAGCCGGTGCGCTTCGAGCGCGACTGCCAGGGCTGTCACCGGCTCGACTTCGCCGCCGGCGACCCGGACCGCGAGCTGCCCCACGGCGAGCCCGCGGCGGTGCTCGCGGTGCTCGAGGAATACTATGCCCGGGTCGCGCTGCGCGGCGGCTACACCCGCGAGGAGGCGGAGCCGCCCGAGGTGGTGCGCCGCAAGCGTCCCGGGGGCGAGCGCCTCGGCGAGGACGAGCGCCAGGCGGCCCTCGAGTGGTCGCAGCAGTGGGCCCGGACGGTGGCCGGCGAGGTCTTCGAGTACCGCACCTGCAAGACCTGCCACGAGGTCTCGCGCCAGCCCGAGACGGAGGCCGGCTGGGCGATCGCGCCGGTGGCCATGACCCAGGACTGGTTCCCGGCGCACCGCTTCGACCACGAGCCGCACATGAAGACCGCCTGCACCGAGTGCCATGACGCCGCGGGCTCGGGGCGCACGCAGGACGTGCTCATGCCGGCGATCGACACCTGCCGCCAGTGCCACGGCGACTCGGACTCGACCGCCCGGGTGGCCTCGCGCTGCGTGGACTGCCATGACTTCCACACGGCCAGGGAGCTGGAGATGGGCGGCGGCGCGCTGCACGCCGACGCCATGGAGTGAGGCCGGACCGGCGGGACACCCCGACCGAGACCCGCACGAACGGGACCGCCGTGGCCCGACCACCGGAACGGTGGCATTCGCACCTGCCGTGCGCGTCCGGCTGAACCTTCGGCTCCGCGGCCTCGCGCCACAGGCTGCCGGCCACCGCACGCCGCAGGCACTCCCGTCATCGCGAGGCCGGCGCAGCAACGTATTGCGAGCGCCGGACCCACGGAACGCCCGCTACCCCTGCCCGATGCGATCGCCGTGGCTGTGGGTCCGGCTTCAGAGCTGTGTAACAAGTCCGCGCCGTAGCGAAGTGGAACGGCGAGGCGATTTCGGCCGTTCGGGCATCATGGGCACTACGTGACGAAAGGATCGCCGAAGGCCGTGGCACTTCCGCAGTAGGTGTGGACTTGTTCCTCAGCCGGACACTGGAGCCGTGCGCTCCGCGAAGCGACCCCGCGGGTCCGCCGTAGGCGCGTTTCGGCCGTAGGCCGACGCGCGCATTGCCGACGCGCGCATTGCCGACGCGCGCGATGCGAGCGCGCGCACCGCGCCGCGGCGTTGGCAGAAGCCGCCCCGGATTCCGCCTTCGGCTCCGCGGCCTACGCGCCTACAGGCTCGCCGGGCCACCGCACCCGCCGCAGGCACTCCCGTCATCGCGAGGCCGGCGCAGCAACGTCATTGCGAGCGCAGCGTGGCAACGGCCGTGGCGATCCAGGACCGCGTCGATCATCGGCACTGTCCTGGATTGCCACGGCGCCCTGCGGGCGCCTCGCGGACCTCGGTGGCTGGATTGACCGCCGGGAAAGGGATGGGGCCGCATGCATTCCCGCCGGGCGGACGCGCCGGGGACGGCGCGACGCCGTAAAGGCCGTGCGCGTCCGGCCAGGGCCGGACCCACGCAACGACCGGGGATCCCGCGGCCCCGCCCGGCGCCGGGCGGGGCGCGCGCTCAGAACTTCACCCGCAGCTCGGCCCGCACGCTGCTGAAGTCCTCCGCCACCGTACCCGACCCGCCGGGTACCTTTTCGCCAACCACAGCATCGGCACGGAAGATCCACTGCTGCGCGAAGGGCTGCTGGAAGCGCACGCCCACGGCGAACTCGTCGTCGCGGTCGCTGTCCTCGCCGTGACGCGACAGGCCGGCCACCTCGACCACGATCTGGCGGTTGAGGTTGAACAGGTACTCGATGCCGAGCGCGCCGCCGTAGGCGTTGCGGCCGGTGTCGTCGAGCGCCGGGAAGCCGGTGATCGCGTCCTCCTCGAAGTTGATGCCCGTGTTCTGCAGCGCCTGGCCGGCGGTCTGCGCCAACGCCTGCGGCGTGCCGTCGCCGTAGAACACGTTCAGATAGGGCACCAGCGTGTAGGGCTTCGAGGTGATCAGCGAGTTCTCCAGCAGCAGCAGGCCGCCGTCGGCGGTGTTGTTGCCTGCCCCGTCCTCGTCCTGCCCGAAGTTGCCGATCACCCGGGTCGAGTGCGACAGCCAGGCCCCGAAGCGCCGGCTCCAGGCCACCGAGACGTTGTGGTAGCTGCTGTCGACGCCGTCGTCGCCGTCGTCCTGGACGTAGCCGTAGTCGAGCTCCCAGTACGCCGGGCGGCGCTCGATGAACGCCGCGACCGCGAACAGCGAGGCGTCGCGCACGCTGTTGGGGATCGCGTTCGTGTTGATCTCGTTGAAGCCCGCGTAGAACGCGATGTCCATGTTGGAGATGTCGAGCGCCGGGCTGTTCAACGCCGGGAGCGCGAAGGCGAAGCCGTCGAAGGCGTCGTCGAGCCAGATGCCGTTCTGCACGAACAGCGGGATGCGCCCGACCGAGAACGGCAGCTCCAGGTCGTTGTACTCGTCGCTCAGGCCGCCCCAGATCCGTCCCATGTCGCCCTCGAAGAACAGCGTCACGGGCTCGGCGCTGGTCTCGACCTCGCTGACATCGTCCAGCTCCTGACCGTTCGCGTCGGTGCGGTCGAAGACGTGGCGCGTGAAGTTGCCGTCGTCGTCCTCGAGCGGGCGGAACAGGGCGAACAGGCGCTCGGTCCCGGTGATGTTGAGATTGGCGTTGAGGTTCAACCGGGTCGCGGCGCGGCTGAAATCCTCCCCGCCGTCATCGGTGTTGCGCCCGACCGCCGTGCGCCAGTCGCCGAACAGCAGGAACTGCGGCCGCACCAGGTTCTTGCGCCCGATCAGGTTGTGGCCGGCGCCGATCGCGCCGGCGGAGTACATCGGGTAGCCGAGCTCCATCAGCGGGCGCGGCGCGTCGACCGCGGTCTTGCCGCCGTAGATCTCGATCTGGTCCTCGACGCTGTACTCGTCCTCGGCGTAGCTCGGGTCGTCGCGGAACCCGTCGGGCTCGAGCTCGGCGGGCGCCGCCTGCGCGTCCATCTCCGGCTCGTAGGTCTGCTCCTCGGCCGTCGGCAACGCGGGCGTCACGGGTGCGCTGCCCTGCTGCGCCTCGCCGGCCTCGTCCGCGGCCGGCTCCTCCCCGCTCGGCGGCGCCGGTGCCGTCTCCGGGGCCGCCGGCTCCTCGCGGCGGCGCAGCATGCCACCGTCGTCGTCACCGGACTGGACCAGGCGCAGCGGCGCCCCGCCGCCGTCGGCGGCGGGGGCGCGGCCGGCCGCGAGCAGCAGCGCCGCAACGGCGAGCATGGCTGTTCGTCGTATTGTCGTGCGCATATCCATGCCTCCCTCAGCGGACCTCGAATTCGACGGCGTAGGGGTGGATATCGAGCATCCACTCGTTCATTGCCTGCTCCATGTCCGTGGTCGCACCGACGAACTTCATGAAGTAGATCGGCTCCGCGCGACTGCGCAGGCGCGCCTGCAGCTTGTAGGTGCCCGGCTCGTCGATCAGCTCACCCGGGATCGTGTACTCGGCATCGCGGCTGCCGAGCGGCGGCAGGCTGCGCTGCTCCATGCGCACGAATGGCGGATGGTTGATCACCGTGGTCGGCTGGGCGGCCGGCCGCAGGAACGGGATCTGGTCGACGTCGAACGTGACCGGCAGGTACATCTCGCGGTCGGTGCCCTTGACGTTGGTGGTCAGGAACTTGGACTGGAGATTGACCAGCTGGTCGTCGTGCTCGATCTTGCCCTGCTGCACGTCGTGCGAGTGCAGGTCGGCCATGTCGCCGTGCGAGTCGACGTAGCCCGACTCCCACAGATTCTCGCCGTCGGGGCCGATCAGCGCCACGTTGAACCAGATCTCGGGCTGGGCGCCGAGCGAGCCCGACGGCAGGTTGTGGCCCTCGTCGGTGTTGGTGAGCGTGTAGTGGAACTCGAGGTCCTCGCCGACCTGCGGGTCCTCGGCGAAGAACGGCCCGTCGATGCGGCTGCCGTTCTCCATGACCTGCCGGCGCGTCTCGCGCTTGTACTCGATGCCGCGCTTGTTCTGCTGCACGATCACGTTGGCGCGCTCGCGGGTCTCGCGATCGTTCCACGGCTCGGGGAAGTCCGGGCGCTCGATCTCGCCACGCGCGAGCCGGCGCTCGAACTCGGGCGTGCCCCAGCCGGCGCGGTAGTCGAACTTGAGCCACTCCTTGATCGACCACTCCAGGGCGCGGCGATTGAACGGGAAGATGCCGGGGTGGGCGATCGGGTACCCGGGTCCGTAGAACGCGTGGTTGGCGTGCTTCGAGCCCTCGCCGACGGGTCGCCCGTTGACGATCGCGACGGGCCCGGTCGCATAGCCTTCGGCCTTGCCGGGCACCTCGCCCATGTGACAGTCCTGGCAGGTGATACCGTGCTGCTCGGCCGGCGAGCCGCGGTACTGGTCCCACACCACCTCGAGCTTGATGCCGAGGTTGACCGCCACCTGGTGGCACGACACGCAGAACTCCGACTTCTCGAGCTGCTTGAACTCGATCGGGGCGGAGTGGATCTGCTGCCCGTCGGGGTTGTCGGCCGTCTCGATGTTGTAGCGCTCCGGCTGCGAGAGGACGTTCGCGTAGTCCTCCGCCTTGCTGGTCCCGCCGCCATAGACCGGGTCGGTGATCGGCCCGGGCTCGATGTGGCGCTCGCCGTTGACCTTGCCGAACGCGTTCTTGACGCGGTGACAGGTGATGCAGGTCACGCCCTCGCGCGCGACCCGGGAGCGCTCCCACAGGGCCTGCTCGCGCGGCTCGCCCATCTGCGTCCCGACCTGCTGGTGGCAGCGCACGCAGAAGGTGCCGATCGTGCCCTGGGTCAGGTTGGTGATGGCCTGCTCGAACTTGTGGAACATCGGCGAGATCGACGCGTAGGCGTGGCTCGACGAGGACCACTCGGCGAACACCCGTGGATGGCAGCTGCCGCACTGGGCCGCCGAGGGATAGGCGTTCTCGGAGTACACCTCGGCGTGCGGGTCTTCCTCCATCCCGGTGTCGGTGGCGTCCTCCGCGGCCATCGCGCCGCCGGTGCCCAACAGCAGGCAGAAAAGCAGGGCTCGGGTCATCATCGCTGGGCTCCTCGGTATTCCCTGGGCGTGGCTTGTGTCGGTTCGTCGGTTCGATTGATCAGTCGAGCGCCGCGTGCAGCGCACGCGCGCCCTCGCGCCAGGCCGCCGCGTCGAAGCGCGCCGGGCGATCCGCCTCGTCGTACATGGCATCGAGCCCGGCCTCGGCGGCGCCCGGGTCGGCCGCCGCGCCGCCGCGCCGCTCCAGCGCGGTGAGCAGCGTGGCGGCGGCGAACGTGGCCTGCTCGGCCTGCGTGGGCGAGTGCCAGCGGCCGCCCGCGGCGCGCCGCGTCAGCTCGCCCAGCAGGCGCTTCGCGGCCGCGGCGTCCGAGGGCGCCTCGGGCAGCACGCCGGCGAGCTCCGCCAGCGGCGCCCTCGAGCGCCCGGGCGGCAGCCACCGCATGCCTCCCGGTCACGGCCGGTGGCCGCCTGCAGGCGCGCGATGCCGTCGACCAGCCGCTGCTCCAGCGCCGGGCGGTACACGTGGGCGATCACGGTCGCCATCTGCAGCGCGGCGTCCTTGGTGCGCGGCGCGCTGCTCGGGGTCGGATTGGCGCCCTCGGCGGCGCGGTGGCAGCCGTAGCACTCGAAATGGCTCAGCTCCGGGTAGAGCGAGGTGCCGCTGCCCGGGTGGGCGACGAGGATCTCGAGCCGCCGGCGCGCCGTCGCGACCTGGCCGATGGCCCAGCCGCGCGCGCCGTAGCTGCCCTGCTTGCGCTGGAGGTAGTCCTGGTCCACGCGATGGTGCGCCGGGCGCACCTCCGCGTAGGTATCGAGCTCGAAGGTCAGACGCGGATGGCCGGCGCCGTTGAGGCGGTGGCGCATGGGCTCGTCCGCGCGCGCCGAGGTGACAGCTCAGGCACAGGCGTGCGCGCGCGGTCGGGCGCTCGGTGGGGTACATGCCGTTGGCGAGGTTCTCGGCCCGCGTCGCGGTCCCGGAGGAGTGCGAGCCGAGGTAGTTCTCGGCGCCGCCGTGGCAGGCCTCGCAGGCGACGCCGTCGCCGATGGCGTAGTTCTCGCCGCGCCGGGCCGGCGGCACGTAGTCGCTGTGGCAGCGCAGGCAGGTGCGGTCGCGCGTGGGCCGATCGATGCCCAGGCGCGCGGCGATGCGCCCGGCGCGCTCGCCACGCAGGTCGGCGTAGGCGTCGGAGTGGGCGTCGTGCTCCGCCCAGATGTCGAACTCGCGCTGGAGCACGTTGGTCCAGGCGAGCGACCGCGAGGCGCTGTGGCAGTCAGAGCCCGCGCACGTGGCGGCGCCCATGTGCACCGCGCCACTCTCGTCGGGCAACGGGGGCTCGGCGGCGCCCGCGCCGGCCGCGGCCAGCACGAGCAGCATCGCCCGCAGTCCTCCCCCGTGCCCGTTCATCGCTTCCCCTCCCGGCTCCTTTCGGTCCCGCCCGGCGGGCGGGTGGCGGATCTCGACGGCCATGGGACGGCCATGGCGGGGAACGCGGGTACGCCCCCAGGGGCCACCCGCGACCGCGGCTGGCGGCCGCGGCGCAGCTGGACAGAGGCAGGTCAGCGCGGTGAACGGACGCCCCGGCTCGCCCGCAGTCCCTGGCTCTCCCTGTTGCTCGGCCTGGCCAGCCTCGCGGCGCAGGCCGCGGTTGCCGAATCCGCCGGTCTTATTTGGTCCTCTCCCGGGACCGGAGCATAGGAGATCCTTCCGGATCCTGCCAGCCGCCCCTGGCCGCCATGGCGCAACCACGGTGTCCGGCGCGCGCGGCGCATGGCCCGGACACGACGAAGCCCCGCGGACACGAGGCTTCGTGCGGCCCGGCGCGGGCGATCCGAGCCGGGCCCGGGCGGGTGGACGGCGCTACTTGGCCGCGTAGACGTTACACCAGCCCTGCCCGTTGACGAGCTTGCCCGGGAAGATGTCGCAGCGCGCCCAGTCGTCGCTCTCATCGCCCTTGTAGTAGCGGCAGTTGTGGCAGTACTCGCCGCTGCTGCGCTTCGCCACGGCGTTGGCGTCCGCGTCGTGGACATACTTCAGTTGCTTGGCCGTGGGGTCGTCGAGCGAGACCTTGGGCAGGTCCTCGGCGCCCCACACCCGGGAGCCCGGCACCAGACCCAGTACCGCGATGCCGGCTGTCCCGATCAAGCTGCGCTGCAGGATCCTGCGTCGATGGGCTGAGAATTCATGCTTCACGTCACAATCCTCCTTGGGTTCCTGGTGGTGCACGATCGGCCAGCACGTGAAAGCCACGCCGCCGTTCCGGGCTGCTGCGTTGCATCCGGCGGCAACCGCGGCCATTGCGGGCGAGGCCGGTGGCCGCTCCGCAGCGCATCGACAGGACCGATCCCCGGCGCCGTCGCGGTCTGGGCCGTCGCCTGGATCCAGTCCAACGATCGCGCCGATGCGTGGCGCAGCCACGGGCACGGCGGACTTCGAACCGGCAAGCCAGAAGTCAAGATCAGATCGATCGACATGTCAACCAGTTGGCCACAGACGCTGCATCCTCGCCACATGCCTGCAACGCGGGCCAGCGCCACCCCGCATCCGATTGCCGTCAGCGGCCACTCTCGAATCGGGTGTTGTATCGTTGGTGCAGCATGGCGCGCGCATCGTTGCTGCCATTCCCACCGGGGAGGGGGGCAACCGTTTCCCCGTCGCGGGTATAAAGGTCCATATCCTTTGCCCAGCCATGCGCGCGCAGGACGAATCGCCGGGTCCCCGGGTTCACTGATCCGGCAACCGCCGGGAACTCGAAATGGACTTCCTCGCCCGGACCGATGATCGCCACCGCGTCATCATCCTCGGCGAGCAGCGCGGTCGCCGGGCCGAACTCCGTGTAATGCCCGGCCGCGTGTCGCGTATCCCAGAAAGGCTGCCGATTGCCGTAGTCGTACCTCGGCTGGCGTTGCTCGCCGGTCGTGCGTCTCGCGAACCCGACCCTGCGGACCTGCGCCACCTCGGGCGCAACGCGCGTGCGTTCCAGCGAGGGTGGCTCCTGCGCATAGACGACGGCAACCCGGTCGAAGTAGATCTCCTGGTTGGTGCGCAGGCGCAGCTCGCGTGTCCCCTCGGGCAGACCGTCGAGAGGAACTGCCGAGCGCCGCGGCATGCCGGCAGGATAGCCGAAGCGCTCGAGGACCGTGTGCCACCGCCCATCGCGCCCCCTGGCCTCGAGCGTCGGGGCCTCGTAGCCTGCGTCCGCCTGCCAGGCCGCGAACAGCGTCTGTGAATAGGGATACTCGACCCAGCCGTCGACGAGCAGCCACGGCTTCCCGGCGGGCCCGGTCAGCGGCGCATCGAATTCGAGCGTGAGCACGTGCTCACGCGCGAGACGGCCGATGAAACGCCGATCGATGGGCCCGACGGGCGCCGCGCGCAGATCGGCGCTGCGCACCGCCGCGGTCACGTCATCGCCCCGGTCGTTGCCCGCGGCAACGGGGAGGCGCTCGGTCCGGAAAAAGCGCGCCTCGCCCGTGGGCGGCGGTCCGCCCACCTGCATGCGCTCGTCCACGAATACATCCCAGCCGGGCGGCAGGTCGTAGACGTCGAGGCGCGCCGAATCGAGGTACGCCACCTCTTCCATCGGCTCGCCGATCTTGATCACGTAGCGCCCGTTCCTCGGCACCAGCAGCTCCTCGGGCAGGAGCAACGACTCGCGCGGCCGCGGCTCGCTGTATTCGCCGGGCGCCAGCAGGAAGCCGATTCCGCCCACGCCCAGGATGTCGCTGACGAACTCGTAGGCCTCCCCGTTCCAGGCGAAAACCACCGGGCAGCTCGCGAGCTGGCGCTGCACCTCGGCGATCCGATGCTCCTGTCCCCGCGCCAGTGCGGTCTCCGTCTGCAGCACGCCGTCGGGCCAGCGCAGCTCGACGAAGTCGAGCGCCTGCGCGTCGCCGAGGCCGATGGCCAGGGGCTGCAGGCCGTGCCCCGGTCCCGAGTGCCGCCGGTAGTACTCGAGCAGCGTCCAGCGCGAGCCGCTGCGTGCCGCGACGTGCGTTCCCAGCGCGGAGGCGTTGGAACGCATCGATTCCGCCTCGCTCGAGCGGCCGCTGAGGCGCAGCGTCACGAATCCGTGTCGACCCGGGCCCGGTGACCAGATTCGCGGATCCCCCGATGCACCGATGCCGACGACGGACGGCCCGCGGCCCGCATCACGCTGGATCGGCAACCACGCCGACCGCCCGCCCGCCTCGGCCCGGAACAGGGCCTCGTCCGCCTCGCCCCGGGTCGGCCACGCGGCCCAGCCCGCGGGCTCCGATCGCAGCAGCTCCGGGCGGCCATCCCCGGTCACGTCGAGCAACGCGAGACGGGCCGTCTCCGTGGCCACCTCGCCGGGCCACGCGTCCAGCACGCGCCTGGACTTCCAGCTGCCCTCGCTGTCGGGCGCCCAGCGCCTGACCTCGCCGTCAGGCGCCAGCGTGTACAGCTCCGGCTGCCCGTCCGCATCCGCGTCCCCGGCGACGACCGCCAGCGCCGGCTGCTCGCGGAACCGGTCGAAACCGTCCGCGGCCTGGTAACGCCACATGCGGTCGTTGCGATACACCGCGTGGGGCGGTTGCTCGGCGAGGACGACGAGGTCGGTATCCCGGTCGCCATCGAGATCCGACAGCGCGACCGCGCGCGAGGCACGCGAGCCGCCCGCGATACCGGCATCGCCCGCGATTGGCCGGAAACCGCCATCGAGGTCGTTGTTCAGGAGCTGGTCCGGCCCGTCGGCGTTCGCCGCGAACAGGTCGAGATCGCCGTCGTGATCGGCATCCAGCATCAGGCAATCGACCGTGCGACGATCGCCGCCGCCCGTGCCGGTGGTGCCCGTCGCGTCGCGCCATCCGCCGTCCGCCGTCTGCATCCAGAGCCGATTCGCCCCCTCGCGACACAGGTAGACGTCGATGCGACCGTCATTGTCGATGTCCCCCCATGCCGAGGCGAGGACCCTGTCGACCGATGCCAGCGGGTGGTCAGGCACCGGGCGAAACCCGTCATCGCTGCCGACGAGCACGGCGTTCGCGTCTTCGGCCGTGCCCGGCATCCCGGCAAGGAACAGGTCCAGCCGTCCATCGCCGTTGATGTCCGCGGCTGCCGGCGCCACCGGATGCGGGCGTTGCCCCCCGAACAGCTCCCGGGCGCCTTGCCCTGCCACGGGCAGACGCTGAGCCGCGGCAAACAGCGATCCTTCCGGCGGCGGGCCCGGATCGCCGGCATCCGCGTCCACGACCACGGCCTCGGCCTTCCGTCCCATCCGCGTATAGCGGAACTCGGCGATCTCGGCGCGCGGATTGGCCCCGAGGCTGCGGTAGGTCTCGAGCGCCGCCGCGGCGTCATCGTCGCGGCCGAGGGCCCCGGCTGCCCGGGCGAAGCCGTAGTGGGCGCTGCGCAGGTAGGGATTGCGCTCGCGCGCCCGCGCGAACGCCGCGGCAGCCGCCTCGGTGTCGCCGAGCTGCCTCAGGCTGCGGCCGAGGAAGTAGGCGGCGTGGGCATCGCCGGGGTCGGCCTCCGAAACCGCCCGGAGGTGTGTCCGCGCCCGCTCGGCGTTGCCACGGTGCAGGGCGAGCAGCCCGATGATGTACCGCGCCCGCAGATTTTCCGGGTCCGTCTCGAGCACGTCGCGCGCGATCGTCAGGGCGCGCTCCTCGTCGCCCTCGAGCTGGCGGTTGAGCAGGGCCACCGCCAGGTTGAGGCGCACGGGCGTCCATCCCGGATGCCGTTCGAGCAGGTCGCTGAACGCCTCCCGGGCCCGGTCGTACTCGTACTGCCCCATGAGGGCGACGCCGCGATTGTTGCCGCGCACCGCCTCCGAATCGGGCTCCGGCGCGCTCCAGCAGCCCGCCAGGGCCAGGCAAGCGGCGACAATGACGGCGCGGCTCACCCGCCCTCGCCCTCTTCGAGGCGACGCTTCGCCGCGGCAATCCGCTCGCGGATACCCGGGCCGGACAGCGCTTCGCGGTCACCGCCGCCGGGCTCGAGCCAGGACCGCTGCAGGTAGGTATGCGCCTCGCTGCGCAGGTGGGCCCGCATGTCGTGCCCGACGCGCGTGGCGCGCGCGTCGCGCACCGCCGCGACATCGATGGGCCCGACAACGATCTTTTCGCCCGGTCCAGGGTCGGCTTGCGCGAGCACGCGGCCGTCGTGATCGACGATCATGCTCCCGCCCGGCCAGCTGAACGGCGGGTAGTTCGCCAGCGCCGCACCCTGGTTCGAGGCCACGACGCATGCCGTATTCTCGGCGGCCCGCGCACGATTGAACAGCGTCCACCAGTCCATCGGTGGCGTCGCGCCCCACGGATCCATGTACGCCGACACCCGGATGAGAACCTCGGCGCCGCGGAAGGCGAGCTCGCGGATGGTCTCGGGAAACAGCCAGTCGTAGCAGATGGCGCACCCGAGTCGCCCGATCTCGGTATCGACGACCGGGTACATGTCCTCGGCGTAGCCGTCGATGTCATGGGGACTGGCATGGAGCTCCCACGGCAGCCACGGGTTGATCTTGCGGTACCTGGCCAGTATGCCGTCGGGGCCGATCAGGACCGTCGTATTGAACACGGCCTCGGGGTACTCGGGATCCGATTCCAGGAAGGTCCCCGTCTGCACGAAGCAGCCGTGCTTGCGCGCGGCCTCGCAGTAGATCTCCGTGTGCTCGTTGGGAATGGGCACCGCGAGGTGGCGCCTGAGCTTCTCGACCGTATCGTATACGGGTGGTGTGTGCGCGAACTCGGGGAACACGACCAGGCGTACATCGAAAAACGGCTCATAGCCGATGACCGCCTGGTCGATCATCTGGCGCATGCGCCGCACCCGATCCGGGATCTCGTCGCGCGTCTCGGCAGCGGGGAAATCGGTCTGGCAAGCGGCAGCGTAGACGGGTGTTCCCAATCCTCCTCCCCGATACGATATTGGCTTCGGGCACCTCGCCCGTGCTCGAGTGAAGCCGAATCACCCTGGCGCGTCAAGCCTCGACGCCATGCAGGCGAGGTCGCGTATGGCTCACACCGGATGACAGCTCGAGGGGACGGCCCGGGGCGCCCTCCGGGCGGCCTTCGCCTCCGGGTACCCGGGCGCGCGTGTCCGCTATAATCACCGCCACGAGCGGTCGTGAGGCCCCTCGCCCCGTCGAGCGCACGGGCCCCGCCGCGGCCTCGAAATGGACCTGCTTGATCTCATGTAATGCTTGCACAAAGGGTCGCAAATGACTGACATTACGGGCCCATTTTGCCCGCGAATCGACCCGGCTCGCCGTCGGCTGCGGGCGCTTGCCGCTCTGCCGTTACTGGCCGCCGCGATCGTCACGGCCTGCCAGGAGCCCTCCGGGGAAGCGCAGTCCGAAAGCGGCTCGACCACCGAGCACTCGCCCGGCACGGGCGCCACGACAACGCCGAGTGCCCCCCCGTTCATCGATGCGACCGAGCGCACCGGTCCCGACTTCCGACATTTCAACGGCATGGCCGGGGCGTTCTACATCGCGGAGATCATGGGTTCCGGTGCCGCGCTGTTCGACTATGACAACGATGGCGACCTGGATGCGTACCTGGCCCAGGGACGCATGCTCGACGGGAGCAGGCCCGAATCGGCGCGCATCCCCGTGCCCGCCAAGCCGTTGCCGTTCAATGGTCGTCTCTACGAGAACCGCCTGATCCCCGATGGCGAGCTCGCCTTCGAGGACGTGACCGAGCGCTCGAGGATCCGCACGCAGGGCTACGGGATGGGGGTTGCCGCCGGTGATTTCGACGGCGATGGTTTCGTCGATCTGTACCTCACGAATTTCGGCGCGCCCAACCAGCTCATGCGCAATGCGGGAGACGGCACGTTCGACGACGTTACGCGCATGGCTCGAGTCGGAGACACCCGGTGGAGCGTCAGCGCGTCATTCGTCGACCATGACGACGACGGCGATCTCGACCTCTATGTCGGCAATTACATCGACTTCACCGTGGCGACCGACAAGGACTGCTACGTCGTCACGAGCGCGCTGGACTATTGTGGTCCACAGGCGTACGCGCCGGTCGCCGACCGCCTGTACCGCAACGAGGGCGACGGCAGCTTCACCGACGCGACCGAGCAGTCCGGCATCGCGGCAGCCAAGGGCAGCGCACTCGGCGTGCTCGCTGCCGACCTCGACGGGAGCGGAAGCGCCGATATCTACGTTGCCAACGACGGCAACGAGAATCTCATGTGGATGAACGACGGCCACGGCCGCTTCACCGACCGCGCCCTGGCGGGCGGCACCGCGGTCAACATGGACGGCGTCGCCGAGGCCGGCATGGGAGTCGACGCCGGTGATTACGACGGCGACGGCGACCTCGACCTGTTCATGACTCATCTCGACCGCGAGACCAACACGCTCTACGTGAATGACGGCAAGGGAGCCTTCCAGGACGAGACGGTACCGACTGCGCTCGCCAGTCCGAGCCTCCCGTTCACGGGATTCGGCACGGCCTGGGTCGACTATGACCTCGATGGCTGGCTGGACGTCCTCAGCGTCAACGGCGCCGTGCGCATCCTGCCGGAGCTCCAGCGCAAGGACGATCCATTGCCGCTGCACCAGCGCAACCAGCTGTTTCGCAACGACGGCACGGGCGGGTTCACGGAGGTTTCCAGCGAGGCCGGACCCGCCTTCGAGGCCTCGAGGGTGAGCCGGGGGGCCGCCTTCGGCGACGTCGACAACGACGGGGATACGGACGTGCTGATCAGCAACAACGGGGGATCCGCACGGATGCTGTTGAACACCGCCGATCCGCAGCCGGACGCGTGGATCGGGTTCCGTGTCCGGGCGAACGCCCGCGACGCCGTCGGATCCCGCGTCGGCGTAGTGCCCGCGAATGGCCGGATACGGTGGCGCCGCGTCCACACCGACGGCAGCTACGCTTCGGCATCCGATCCGCGCGTGACCGTCAGTCTCGCCGGCATCGAGGAGATCCGCGAGGTCCGCGTCCGCTGGCCGGACGGCAGCGTCGAGGCCTGGCCCGATCCCCCGGTGGGCCGCTACAACAGCCTGCAGCGCGGCGGCGGGCAGCGTTGAGGTCGCCCCTGCACGTCGCGCTCGTCGGCCTCGCGCTGCTCCTGGCGGCATGCGAGGGACCGGTGGAGCGCGCCGACCTCGAGCCGGTGCCCCATCCGGAGATCGAGGGCCTCGAGTCGGCGGTCGCGGAAACGATCCGCAAGGCCCGGGCACGCGTCGACGTGGCACGATACTCGGAGGACTCGTCCGCCCGGGAGCTCGCGGAGGCCTACGGCCACCTCGGCATGACCTACCAGGTGCACGACTTCCAGGCTGCCGCGGGGGCCTGCTACCGCAACGCGCTGCGCCTGCAGTCCGACGAGCCACGCTGGGCGTACTACCTTGCACACGTCTACCTGGTGGATGGCGCGCTGGAGAAGGCCATCGCAGCGTCTGCAACAGGTCCTCGACATGCGCCCCGGTTACGCGCCGGCGCGGGTTCACCTGGCCAATGCCCATGCCCAGCTGAATCGCCCCGCGGAAGCTGCGGCGCTCTATCGCGAGACCCTGGATGACGAGGCGGCGAGTGCGGCAGCACACTTCGGCCTCGGGCGGATAGATCTGCGCAACGGCGACTTCGCGGGGGCTGCACGACACTTCGAGGAGGTGCTCGAGCGCCAGCCCCAGGCAACCCGGGTCCACTATCCCCTCGCACGCGCGTACCAGGGGATGGGCCGACAGAACGAGGCAGAGGCGCACCTGGATCGGCGTGCGGCCCGCGGCGCCGAACCCACGATGACCGACCCGATGCTCGCGCAGCTGCACCAGCAGGCAAGCGGCGTCCGCATCCACATCAGGCGCGGCGAGCAGGCGGTGCGCGCGGGCCAGCTGGAGAAGGCACGTGCAGCCTATCGCCAGGCCGTCGACATGGATCCGGACAACGCCGAGGCCCGCTACAACCTGGCGGTTGCCCTCGTGAGGACCGGCCACGCGGACAAGGCCACACGGCACCTGGCTGCGGCCGCCCGGCTGGAGCCGGGCAGTGCCCGCAATGTCCTTGCCCTGGCCTGGAACCTCGATCAACTGGGCCGCGACGAGGACGCGGTATCGCACTACCGGGCCGCGATCGATCGCGGCAAGGACGATGCGAGCGTCCATCGCCTGCTCGGCGACGCCCTCATGCGCCTCGACCGGACCCAGGAGGCCCTGGGGCATTACCGCAGGGCACGCGAGCTGGCGCCGGACGAGCCCATGCCGGCGTTCCGCGAGGCCATCGCACTCGTGCGTTCCGGACGCTACGACGAGGCCCGCGAGCGCCTGGATGCCGCTGCACGGGCGCACCCCGATCTGGCCACGATCCGCAATGGCCTGGCGCGCGTGCTCGCGGCCGGCCCGGCGGGTACCCGGGACCCCACGCGAGCCCTGGAGATCGGGCAGGGATTGTCCCGCGAGCACCGTACAGTGCCCTACGCGCACACGTTCGCGATGGCACTGGCCGCCTCGGGTCGCTTCGAGCAGGCCGTGAACGCGCAACGCTCCATCATCGACCGTGCAAGGCGGACGGGAGAAGCCGACACGCTGCCGTTCCTGGAAGCCAACCTCGAGCGCTTCGTCGCCGGCCAGCCCGCCGACCGTCCCTGGCCCGACGACGCAGACGTCTTTTGTCCCGACACGATGACATTGAACAGGAAGCCCCGCGATGACTCCAGCTGATCACACGGCAACGGGCACTGCCCGGATCGCACGCCTCGCCCTCGCAGCGGCTGTCGCAGTCGGCATGACCGCATGCACCACCACCCGGCTCGATTACGACATGCCACTGGTGAAAACAACCCACCAGCCCGGCGGGGACTCGCTGGAACGCGTGGCAGACACCCGGCTTCCGACCTACATCGACGAGCACATGCGGATCGAGGCACGCGCCGGCTCAGGCCGATTCCACCTGGCGTTCGTCAACCGGGGCGATCGGACCGCGCGACTCCAGTGGACGGAGGCGTCGTACGTCGGGCCGGATCGCCGCGCGGGCGGCGTCACGCGCGCCGGCACGGACGACGGACCGACGGTCATTCCCGCCGGCTCCCGCGTCGAGACCGTCGTGGTACCCCGCGCACAGGTCCGCGGCGGCGAGATCGTCGATTTCTTCGGTCCGGGCCGGGCCGACGGCCTGGAGGGCACGTCCGTGCGGCTGATCCTGCCATTGCTCATCGGCGAGCAGCGCCACGAGTACACGCTGGAATTCACCGTGCGTCGCGCCGAGGTCATCACCGAGCGCGACTATCCCAGCGGCCACGATACCTTCCTGATCAGTGACCCGGAAAAGGACGATGGGGCCGACGCGAACTAGTCGCCCTGACGGATCGTGACCTGCCGGTCCACTTGCACGCCGGTGCGCGTGCTCTCGCTGCCGTCCGGCCAGCGGACCCGGATCTCGTCCACGCGATCATGGTCCCCCAGGCCGAAGGTGGCGGTCGCCGGGCGTTGCGAAAGATAGCTCATCGTGCGTGTCACGCTGCGACGCTGCTGCAGCGATCCGGCGCGCAGCTCGATCTGCGCCCCGATCCCCGGCCGGTTGCGGCCCGGCCCCTCGAGACGCACTCTCAGCCAATGGTTCACGCGCGCACGGTCGTTGCGCAGCAGGAGCGGCCGGCGACCGGGCTGGGTGATGATGACATCCAGGTCGCCGTCATCGTCGATGTCCGCGGGCGCCGCCCCGCGCCCCACCACCGGGCGGCCCATGTCACCGATTCGCCCGGCGTCGACCTCGCGGAAGGTCCGGGCGCAATCCTCACCACAGTTCCAGAACAGCTGGCTGGGCTGCGCATAGTGCTGGCTCGGCTGGACCTTGTTGATGTCTTCCTCGATGTGCCCGTTCGTCTGGAACAGGTCCAGGCGTCCGTCGAGATCGTAGTCGAAAAAGAATGCGCCGAACGAGAGAACGCCGCGGGTCGGGGCCCCGATCCCTTCCACGACGGCTTCGTCGTTGAACTGCAGCGGTCTACCCGGAACTGACAGGTACAATGAGCTCATCTCGTTGGCAAAGTTGCCGATGACGACGCCCAGCCTGTCGTCATTGGAGTAGTGCGCGGTGTCGATCCCCATGGCCCCGGTGGCGGCACCGTTGCTGTCGAACCCGATGCCGGCACGCATCCCCATTTCCGTGAACGTGCCATCGCCCTGGTTGTGCAGGAGAAAGTTCTGCACGGTGTCGTTGGCGACGAGCAGATCGGTCCAGCCGTCGCCGTCCACATCGGCGGGGGCGACGGCCAGCGTCTTGGCGACCGGCGCGCCGGTCGCGGGGTTGTCGACGCGGACACCGCTGCCTTCCGAGACGTCGGTGAACTCGCCGTTCCCGTCGTTGCGGTAGAGCACGGGATACGTGCCCGCGTAGGCGTTCGGTGGCCCATAGGCGCGCCCGACGCCGGTCATGCGGAAGTCGACCTCGAAATCGATCTCCGGCGTCCATTGCACGTAGTTGCCGACGAACAGGTCGAGATCGCCATCGCGGTCAAAGTCGAGGAAGGTCGCCGCCGTGCTCCACTGCCCCGGCTCGCCTGCCACGCCGGCGGCTTCGGTGACGTCGTCGAACCTGCCGGTGCCGTCGACATTGCGGAACAGGCGGTTGTCGTCCACCCCCGTCACATAGAGGTCGGGCCAGCCATCGCCGTCGTGGTCGCCGACCGCCACGCCCATGCCGTAGAAGCTGACGTCCAGGCCCGAGCCCCGCGTGACGTTGGTGAAGGTGCCATCCCCGTCGTTGCGATAGAGCGCGTGGGTCGCCGGCGGCTCCCCGTCGGGACGATGGCCCGGCCAATGCGCGGAGTTCACCAGGAACAGATCGGGCGCGCCGTCACGATTGTAGTCGAAGAAGGCGACGCCGCCGCCCATGGTCTCGGGCAGCAGCTTGGCGCCATAGGCGCCGTTCTCGTGCACGAAGTCGATGCCCGCCGCCTGCGTGACATCCACGTACACCGCGGGCGGCGGCTCCGGGCCACTCCCGGCGCCCGGGTCACTCGGCCCCGTGACCCGGGCACCCTCCGCCCCGGGATCGCGCTCCAGACGGTCGAGCAAGACATGCACGCCCCAGCCCGCGCCAGCGACGACCGCCACCAGCGCGAGCGTGGCCAGCGACCGGCGAAACGCCCGGGCGATGCGCTGCTCGCCCGCGGCGCCCTCCCGCGGCGAGTGGTCGTTGCCGGATGTCACGGTTCCGCCTGCGCCGCGACGTCGGCCCGCAGGTGGGGAGCCTGCAGCGTCGCCACCGGGTCGTCCGGACGCCCCGGCCGCTGCAGATCGTAGATCACCACGTCCTCGGCGGCATGATCCGCGGGCGCGTCCACGCGGCGATGAGCCGCGACGACCTTGTCGCGCGCGTTGTCGTCGGGCTTGTAGCGCGCGTATTGCGTCCAGTGGCGGCGCGCGCGCTCGTCGTCGCCGCGCCAGTCGTGGATGCGCGCGAGGTTGTAGTGAGCGGTCCGGTTCTCCGGGTCGATCCCCAGGACCTGCTCGAAGCGATGCACCGCGGCGTCGTGGTACGCCTCGGCCTGCGCACCGGAGGCGCGGCGCGCCTGCTGGAACCGGACGATGCCCAGCTCGTTGAGCACCCGGTAATCGAGCGAGAAATCGAAACCGCGCGCCGTGGCCTCCGGATACGCGTTGTCCACCAGCGAGCGGTAGTCGTTCGCCGCCGCCTCGAGCTCGCCGCGCTGCCTGTTGACCTGGCCGGACAGCCAGGCGATCACCCAGGGCCTGCCCGGCGGCTCGTGATCCGCCGCCCGGCGCAGCACCGCGGCGGCCTCGGACACGCGGCCCTCGCGCAGGTACACCCGCGCGAGATTGACCAGGCCGTCGGGTCGGCCGTGGTCCGCCACCGCCCGGAAAGCGGCCTCCGCCTGGCGCAGCTGGCCCTTGCCGCCCTTGCGCAGCAGGCCGATGCCGAAGTCGTTCCAGCGCTCCCAGGCGGGTGGCTCGTCGCCGGCTGGCGCCCCGGCGTCTCGCGCATCCGCGGACCCGACCGGGAAAACCACACGGTCACTGGCGAGCGTGACCACCGGGAGGTCATTGCCGTCGAAGCCGGCGTCCTGGAAATGCCTCATGTAAGTGGTGTCGAACTTGCGGTAGTGCAGGCGCACCTCGGCCTCGACCGGGCCGTCGAGGTCCTCGGGCACGGTGAACGCGTAGTGCAGCGTGTCGGCGGCCCCCGGGGGGATCTGGTGGTTGTAGAGCATCGTGAAGATGTCCTGGGGGTTGCGCCGGTCGATCCGGTTCGCCTGCCGGTCCAGCACGTAGGCGTTCACGAAATGCGCCCAGGGATCCACGCGTCCTGCCTCGCCGACGCCGCCGCTGGTCCCGATCACGCGATCGCCGGCGGTCAGCCGCAGCTCGACCCACACCTCGTTCGAGTCGGCCGTCCCCTGGGTGAACAGGTGGCCGAGGCCGACGGTGCGCACCACGGCCTCGAGCAGGTAGCGGCGGCCCGGCTCCAGGCTCGGGCCGTCCGCGCCGAGCGGCGCTGACAGGCGGCCATCGATCGTCCCACCCGCGCGAATACCGAACAGGTCCACACGCATGCTGCCCTGCAGGAACTCGCGCTGGCGCTCGTTCACCCAGGCGGGGAAATCGAGCAGGTGGGGGATGGCAGTGTTCGCGGCCGGGAACTGGTGGCCGCGGATCCGGAGCTCACCCGAGGCGTCGATCACGTCGCCCGCCGGGTCCCCGTCGGCCGGGCGCGCGGGCATGTGACAACCGCCACAGGATCGCCACCGCCCGCGGCGGATAATAGAAGCTCGACACGCCATGCCCCGACACGCCACTGAGCAGGAAGCTGTCATAGTGGTTCTGGCCCCGGATCCACTTGTAGTCGTTGACCGCCTCCGGGATGTGCACCTTGTGGCAGGTGCTGCAGAACTCGGGCGTGCCGTGCAGGGGCTTGAGGAACGTCTTCCTGTGGAAGCCCGGGTTCGCGCGAATCAGCTGGCGACTGAGCGCGCGCAGCGCCGGCTGCTCGCTGAACGCGAAGGGTAGTGGCTCGGCGGCGTGATCGTGTAGTCGCCGTTGCCGCGCACGCTGTCGACGCTGGTCATGGCGTGGCAGGTCACGCAGGTGACACCGGCGCCCGCAACCGCGTCCTGCGTGAAGTCACGCTCGCGATCGTCGAATCGCGGGTCGTCGAACTGGCCGCTGAACAGCGGCACGGGGTCGTGGCACCCGGCGCACCAGCGCGCGGCGCCGAGGTCGCCGTCGCGCTCGCGCGCGACGCGACGCGTTTCCTGGACCGAGAAGCGGTAGGCGGGGTTGGTGAACGAGCTCAGGCGATGGGCGCTGTGCTCCCATTGGCGGTGAATGCCGGCGTGGCACTGGCGGCAGTAGCCGTCGCGCATCAGCACCTCGGGCTCGACGCGCTCCGCCCCGGCGACGCGCGAGAGCGACGGCGCGAACGGGTCGTCGGCCTGCCCGGCCATGTCGGGGGCCCCGGTGCTCGCGGCGCTGTAGACGAACACCGGGACCGTGCAGATGACCGCGATCCCGGCCCAGGCCACGCCGAAGCGCCATCGGATCGCCGGCCCGGACAACCGATGCAGCGCGAACAGCCATGCCGCGACGAACGGCGCGACCACGTGGATCCAGTACGCCGCCGTGCGCACCGTCGGGTACCGCAGGTCGAGGAACCCGACCTGGGTGAGCACGAGCCCCGAGACCACTAGCACGAGCCCAGTGGTGAGCAGGGCGAGACCGGCGCGCACCGCGTTGCGATTCCTGCGGTGAATCGCACGTCGGGCGTGCGGCAGGGCGAACGCAAGAAAGGGCACGATCAGCACCAGGCCGAGCGCGAGGTGCCCGATGAACATCCACTGGTAGAGCAGGTCCTTGGCCCGGCCTCCGCTCAACCACTCCGCAAGCGTGATCCCGCCCAGGAACACGGAGTTGGCGACCAGCACGGCGAGCGCGACGAGGAACGTGTTGAGCACCCAGCGCATGCCGCGCGTGACCACGGGGCGCTCGCCCGACGTCCCACCCGGGACCCCATTCCACCGTCGCGAACCCGCGCCCATTGGCTTCCTCGTCAAGCGTGCACGGCTCCGGATGGCACTGACCGGCGCCGCTTCAGCAGCAACGGGGACACCTACCGAGAGTACGCGGCCCCCGTGGCAATTCCACGCTCGGAGATGCGCGCAATCGTGACCCCCCCAGACGCGTGCCCACCTCCATGCCACACCGATGCCATGATCCATGATCCGCTGGCGCGTCCGCAAGCAGTTCGTACCGGCATGCCACTCACCCGATCGCCCGGCGAGGCTTGCCGGACCTTCCCGCGTCGCGCTCGGCCGCAACCACGGCTGCGCGAACGCCGCCTTCACCTCGGCCAGCCGGAAGTACGCCACCCAGCCCCGGATCACCGGTCTCAGCCTTGCCAGCACCCGCGTCAGGCGACGGCCCCGACCACGGCGCAGCTCGGTCCGGATACGGACCTTGAGCCGCTGCACCGAGGCGGGCGCCACCCGCAGCTTCGGCTGACGGTGGGCGGTCATCGTGTAGCCCAGAAGCGTGCGCTTCCATGGCCGGTCCACCGCGCTCTTGTCGCGGTTGACCACCAGCCGCAGCCGCCGCCACAGGAACCGCTCCAGCGAGGCCAGCACGCGCGTGCCCGCCGCCGGTGACCGCACGTAGACGGTCACGTCATCGGCGTAGCGCACGAAGCGGTGGCCCCGCTGTTCGAGTTCCCGGTCGAGGTCGTCCAGCAGGACGTTCGACAGCAGCGGCGACAGCGGACCGCCCTGTGGCGTTCCCTCGCCTCGCGGCGAAGTCACGCCACCGGCCATGACACCGGCCTGCAGGTAACGCCGGATCAGGCGCAGCACCCGTCTGTCCCCGATCCGGCGGGCCAGACGTGCCATCAGCACGTCATGGTTCACCCGATCGAAGAACTGCGCCAGATCGAGATCCACCGCCCAGCGGTGCCCCGCCGCGACGTGCCCGCGGGCACGCTGCACGGCGTCGTGGGCACCCCGGCCCGGGCGGAAGCCGTAGCTGTCGCCCGAGAACGTCGGATCGAGGATCGGGGTGAGCACCTGCACCAGCGCCTGCTGGATCAGCCGGTCACCGACCGTCGGGATCCCCAGTGTCCGGCGACCACCGCCGGGCTTGGGGATCAGGACCTGTCGTACCGGCGCGGGACGGTAAGTCCCTTCCAGCAACTGCCGGCGGATCGACGACCAGTGCGCGTGGCACCAGTCCCACAGCTCGTCGACGGTGACACCGTCGATGCCCGGGGCTCCGGCGTTGCGCACCACCCGTCGATACGCCTCCATCAGATTGTCGCGACACAGCGCCGCCTCCAGCAGCGCCGTCGACCCGGACCCGGCTTCTCCCGAGCGCGCCGTGGCCGCTTGGCATCCATCACCCGTACCTCCGACGGTTCCGCCGTCGGCCCTCCGGGATGCGGCGGCCTCTCAACCGCCCCGTCTATGCCTCCTTCGGTCATCGAGCACTCCGGTGCCGGATCGGCTCCGCGCGTTCGGCCCTTCGCCGCCCCGTGCCGGCGGCTACTATGGCCTCGGCTGACTTCTGTCGGCCCATCCCGACACCTCGCGGCGCCGGTAGCTCACGGCAGGCCGACAGACCTCCCGGGGTAAGACGCGTGACCTTCACTCCACGCCCGCCGCATTTACGTATCGCCGTTCCGGGTGACATCGGGTTCGAAGATCTGTGCCTTCTCGCCCGCGACGACACGCCTCGTATGCGATTCCTGTTCGTCGGGTCGGAGCTTCGCCTGCGGCTTCCTTCAGACAACACCTCGCGATGATGCCCTTGCCGTTCGGCTCGCGGTTCCCGTCACCAGGGCCCGCAGGGGACTTGCACCCCAGGTCACTTCCCGGCTCGCTTTCGCTTACCGGTTATCCAGCGCCGGGCACGGCGCTGGCGCGCCGTGCGCACAAAAAGAGCCCGGGCAGGCGCCCGGGCTCATTACCGACAGGGATGCAACGATTGTGCTTGCTAGAAGTTGATCTCGAATCCAAGCGACCAGGAATGACCACCCTTGTTGTGGTTGGCCTCGGTCAGGGCGTATCCCTTGTCCCCCGCGAATAGCTCAGATACGTTGCCACGTTCATCGCAGGATAATACAGCAAGCGCGTGTTGGAAATGTAACCGTTCGGTGTCAGCACATCGACCGTGGCGGATCCACCGGACGCCTTGTACTCGTACTCGGTATCGTAGCGCGTCGGCGAACATCGAAGCCATAGGTGCGATTGTACATGTACCGCAGGGTGGCGCCGGCGATCGTGCGATCGGCACCGCCGCCGTTGGTGAAATCCTGGCTCATGCCGTGCGAGCACGGCCGCCGCGGTCCAGGTGTGGGGACCCGATGTCGGCCACGGTCTGGTCGAAGCGCAGCTTGTACGAGCGTGAAGTCCTTCACCTCGTCGTCGGCCGCCAGCCAGGCAAGTCGCGAATCATCCCTGGCGTGAAACCGGAGAACGTCGTGAAGCTGAAGTTGTCGTCGCTGACATCGGTCGGGCAATCCGCGCTGCCGTCACCGTCGTGATCGGTCACAGGAGGCCGCTCTCAGCGCCCTGCACGATCGGGATGGCGTCGTCACCCCAGTACAGCTCGGCACCGACCCAGACATCGTTGCGCTGGCGCGGCACGAGGTTGTACATCAGCGCGGCGTACGTGTTCCTGCCCTCTTCCCAGCTCGTGTCGATCGCGCCGCTGTCCATCGCCACGTGGGTCCACCACCGGTTGGCCCACAGCCCGTACGCGTTGAGCACGCCCCGCTCGACCGCGGACCCGGTACCCGCCCTGGCCCGTGTACCACATGTCGGGCGCGTAGAGCGGGAAGTTCCACTGGGCGATCGTGTTCGGGTGCTCGTTGCCGAGGGAGAAGCCGTACAGGTTGTTCGGGCTGGGCCGGAACGTGGCCGAGACGCGGTACTCGTCCCAGGCGAACTGGTTGAGGCCGGTCTTCTCGCCCGCGGCCGGACCACCAACGGCGTCGTACGCGTTGTTGCCCAGGTACGCGATCTCCATCCAGAGACCCAGCCAATCGGTCATCGGGCCGGTATAGAACATCGCGACCCGGCCGAGCGGGCCGGTCGTCATGTCCGCGTCGCTCGCCCCCGCTCACGATGTCGGAGATGAACCGCATCGACCAGTAGCTGTTCCAGTTGAGCGCCAGGTAACTGCCGCCGTGGTTGTTCTCCGCGCGTGCCCGAATCGATCACACCCTGCTGGTTGCCCGGGTGGCGCAGCTCGCCGCGCACGTTGGGCTGCGTATAGCCGGCCATCGAGAAGCGGCGGCCGGTATGCGTGAAGTTGGGTACGTTGTTCGTGCCGTTATGACACGAGTTGCAGTTCATGCCGGTCTGGCGTGGCGTACGCCGGGCACCGCCTGACTCACGTCGGCCCAGAGCAGGGCAGCCCCCCGACAACGGCGAGGGCCGAGAGCGCCCAGCCAGGACTTCTGGATATCTGGTTTCGAAACTCATGGTAGTCACCCCTTGCCTCGGTCGCTCCGTCCCCGGGGATCAGTTCTGCAGGTCGCCCTTCAGGAACTCGATCAGAGCCTCCATGTCGTCGACCATCGTGTAGTCGAACGCAGGCATGTTCGGGTACTCGTCGTCGTAGTTGCGATCCATACCCTGACGCCCGTTCCGGATCACGTCACGCAGGACGTTCTCCGGCGCGTTCACTACGAACTGGTTCCCCCGGAGTGGCGGGCCAAGGGCGGGAATCCGACCCTTCGTCCCCTCTCCGTTCGCCCCGTGGCAGGTGGCGCAGCGGACCTCGTACATGTCCGCACCATCGATTTCGGCGTGCGCCGTACCTCCCCCGAAGCCCATGACGATCACAGCCGCGAGACCGGCTGAAGCGATGTGGTACCGCATGGCTCCTCCTCATTCAGCCCGGAACGATTGGTGTTTCCGGGACGTGACCAGATCGAGCTGCCGCCTCAGTGATCCAGGATCATGCTGGCGGCAAATCGTGTATCCGAGTTAAGTAGGTGGCGCACGCCGGGGCAACCGGTAATTCCCCGACGGCGCCGCCACCCCCCCGAACCGCGAAATGCGTCCCCGAATCCTGCGATCTGCGCGTGCCGATGACATTTCGTTAATCATTTCGTCAGCCGGCCATGCGGCCCGATGCCGGGCCTGGGGGCTGTTCGAGGAACCCGCGCCGTAGGCGAGCGCGTGGCACAGCGAGCGAATCCGGGCGCTCGTGAGGGGAGCGTGGTGGGTACCACGTGGCCCGAACGACCGCCAGAAGGCGCCGCCGTGGGACGCGCGCAGCAGGCACCGGGTTTCTCGGCCAGCCAGCCTGCTAGGCGAGGCCGAGGATGCGGCGAACGTGCTCCATGCGGCTGCGGCTGATCGGGATCCGCGGCCGATCGGGGAGATCCAGGATCACGTGGCCGTGGTCGTGCTCGCGCTCGAGCTCGAGCGCATAGCCGAGGTTGATGATGTGGCTGCGGTGGACCCGCACGAAGCGTGCGGGATCGAGCCGGCACTCGAGGTCGCCGAGCCCCACGCTGCTCAGGAAGCTGCCCTCCGGCGTCGTGACGCGTGCATAGTGACGATCGGCCTGTAGCCAGGCCACCTGCGCGACATCGAGCAGCAGGGTCCGGTCGCGATGGAACACGGGGAGCTTCAGCTGCGTTACCGGCGCGGCAGCGGAGCCGTCGCCGTCGCCGCGGCGCCCCAGCAACCGCAGGCCGTCCTCCGCCGCCTGCAGCAGGCGCGCGTAGTCACCCGCTTCATCGCCGGTGGCTGCGTGGTCCTCGGGTGCTCGGGATCGTGCCGCGGCCGGCAGCTCACGCATGAGGGCGACGACGCACAGGAGCTCACCCTCGGGCGTGCGGTGGCCGAACAGGGTCTGCGAGACGCTCACACCGGTACCGCCAGCGGTGAGCACGACGGTGCTGCCGTGCCAGCTTCCCATCTCGAGCGCCTCGGGAATGGATTGCTCTACCAGCTTGCGCGCCTCTGCATCGGGATGAACGGCGGACGGTGCCAGGGGATCGTCCCGCCCGACCCGCTCGCTCCCGACGAGCCGCAGACCGGCGGGATTCGAGATACAGGTAGTTGCCGTCGCTGTCCAGGAACGCGATGACATCGGACGTGCCCGCGACGATGCTTGCCAGGCGCTCGAGGTTCTCCGGATCGAGCAGGCCGGAATCGCGCGCACGCAGCGCCACGATGCCCGTCGCCACCTGGTCCGCCAGCTTCATCAGCAGGTAGCGCTCGCGGTCGTCGAAGGCATGATGGATCCCGGCAGCCAGGCAGAGGACGCCGAAGGCACGCCCGTCCCGGCACAGCGGCAGGGCGACGCCGCTGCGACAGCCGCGCCGCTCCGCGCTGTCCCCGAGGGCCGGAAGCCAGTCGATGGCCGACAGGTCGAACGACGCCGATGGCTCGCGCGTATCGCACGCCAGCTGGATGGCCCCCGGTTCGCCCTCTTCACCATTGGTGTCCGTGCGCATGGTGGGCAGGAAGTGGGTTTCCCCGGGCTCGGAGGCGGCCACCGGCCGAACGACCGGCTCACCGTCGTCCGAGCTGTATCCCACCCAGGCGAACAGGTAACCCGGCACCCGGCTGAGCTCGAAACACAGGCGTGCGAGCAGGTCCTGCTCGCCCGTTGCCTCCGCGAGCACCCGCTCGCCCGTGGCGCAGAGCCTGGAGTCCGCGCGCCCTGCCCGGGTCCTCGTCCGCGCGGATGCCGATCTCGTCCTCGAGGTCGCGCACGATCGCCAGCAGGCGGGGCCCCGACGATGTCTCGTATCTCGCGATGGTGGCCTGGGCCGGGAACTCCGATCCGTCCGCCCGCCGTCCCGTGATACGGGGACGCATGTACTCGAGCCGGGTGGTATCGGCCCCCGCCGCGAAGCGTCGGACGTGGTCGGCGTGCGCGGCGAGGAAGCGCTCGGGGATCAGCCGATCGAGCGGCTCGCCGACGGCCGCGCCGCGGTCGAGGCCGAACATGCGCTCGGCGCCGGGGTTGAAATAGCGGATGCGCTGCTCCGCGTCGATCCCCACCAGGGCCACGACCAGGCTGTCGAGCAGCGACCCGGGGAACGGCAGGCTCAGGCCCGGGCCCGTGCCCCTCGTCGGCGTCACCGCCGGACCCGTCGCCGTCACGGCTGCCGTCGAACCGGCTCCTGGTCATAGCGTGTCACCCCTCCCCGGTCGCCGGCGTGGCGCCGCCCGGCGCCATCGGGCGCACCCGGGGATCGTCCGGCGGGCGCGCACGGCACCGGATGGCGCTGTGTACATGTATCAACCCGTGACCCCTGAGGTTCCACGTCGTGATACGGCCTCGCCGCAATTACAGACGATGCGGCCCCGGCTGTCGAGTACCCGCGGGCGCGCCGGAGCCGGCCTCGCACCCCGCCACGGCGTGGTACGCTCCCGGCCCGTGACTGCCGCCACCCGCGAATGCGTCGCCCGACGCGCGGGCGCCACGCTGGCCGATCTCCGGCCTCGACCTGCGCGCGCGGCGAGCGGACGCTGTTCGCCGGCGTGCACGCTGGCGCGTCGGCGCGCGGGCGAGGTGCTCCAGGTCGAGGGGCCGAACGGCTGCGGCAAGACCTCGTTGCTGCGCGCCCTCTGCGGGCTGGTACCGCTGGAGGCCGGCGCGATCAGCTGGCACGGCACTCGCCGTGGCCGAGGCCGACGCGGTGTTCCGCGCCGAGCTCACCTACCTCGGCCACGTGCCGGCGGTGAAGCTCGACCTGACGCCGCTGCGAGAACCTGCGCATCGCCCGGGCGCTGGGCGGCAGCGCCGGCGCGCCTGGAGCCGCGCGCGGCGCTCGCCCGCATCGGCCTGGCCGGTCTCGAGGACACGCCGCTGCGGCGCCTGTCGGCCGGCCAGTGCCGCCGCGTGGCGCTCGCGCGGCTGCTGCACGTGCCGACGCGCCTGTGGGTCCTCGACGAGCCGTTCACGGCGCTGGACGCGGGCGGCAAGCGGCTGGTCGAGGGCATGATCGCGGAGCACTGCGGTGACGGCGGCCAGGTGCTCGTGTCCACACACCAGCCGCTCGAGCTCGGCGCGGTACCCGTGCAGCACCTGCGCCTGGGAGACTGATCGGCCGTGTGGCGCGCATTCGCGACGATCCTGGCGCGCGACCTGCGGCTGGCGATGCGCCAGCGCGGCGAACTGGCGCAGCCGCTGGTATTCTTCGCCGCAGTGGCGACGCTGTTCCCGCTGGCGCTGGGACCCGAGCGCGAGCTGCTGCAGCGCATCGCCCCGGGCATCGCCTGGGTGGCGGCGCTGCTGGCCGTGCTGCTGCCGATGGAGCGCATCTTCCGGCCGGACTTCGACGACGGCACGCTCGAGCAGATGCTGCTGTCGCCGCACCCGGCCGAGCTGCTGGCGCTGGCCAAGGTGATCGCGCACTGGCTGGTCACCTGCGTACCCGTGATCGTGCTGGCGCCGCTGATCGCGCTGGTGCTGCAGCTGCCCGTGGCGGCACTGCCGACGCTGCTCGCGAGCCTCGCCCTGGGGACACCGGTGCTCGCGCTGGTCGGCGCGATCGGGGTGGCGCTGACCGTCGGGTTGCGCTCGGGCGGCCCCCTGCTCGCGCTGCTGCTGCTGCCACTCTATATTCCCGTGCTAATCTTCGCCGCGGGCGCGGTCGACCGCGCCGCGGCCGACATGACCGCGGCGGGCCCGCTGTACGTCCTGGCCGCGATGCTGGTGCTGGCGCTGACGCTCGCGCCGCCGGCGATCGCGGCCTCGCTGCGGATCAGCCTGTCGTGATGCAATGGAATCCACCATGGCCTTCGTCTGGTTCCACAAGCTCGGCTCGCCGCGGCACTTCTACGCGCTGTCGCGGCGGCTCACGCCCTGGCTCGGCGCCATCACCGCGGTGCTGCTGCTGGGCGGTCTCTACTGGGGCCTCGTGGTCGCGCCGCCCGACTACCAGCAGGGCGAGAGCTACCGCATCATTTTCGTGCACGTGCCGTCGGCCTGGATGTCGATGTTCACCTGGATGTTCATGGCCGTCAGCGGGCTGATGGTGCTGGTCTGGCGCATGAAGGTCGCCGCCTCGCTGATGCGCGCGGCGGCACCGCTCGGCGCCAGCGTCACCTTCCTCGCGCTGGTGACCGGCTCGCTCTGGGGCAAGCCCATGTGGGGCACGTTCTGGGTCTGGGACGCGCGCCTCACGTCCGAGCTGGTGCTGCTGTTTCTCTATCTCGGGTTCATCGCGCTGCAGTCGGCGATCGAGGAACGCGACGCGGCCGGGCGCGCGGGTGCGGTGCTGGCGCTGGTGGGCGTGGTCAACATCCCGATCATCCACTACTCGGTCGAGTGGTGGAACACGCTGCACCAGGGACCGACCGTGACCAAGTTCGACGCACCCTCGATCAGCCTCGACATGCTGTTGCCGTTGCTGGTGATGGCGGTCGGCTTCATGACCTGGTTTGCGACCGCCGTGCTCAAGCGGGCACGGTGCGATATCCTCGAGGCGGAATCCTCGAGCCACTGGGTGCGCGAGCTCGCGACACCCGGGAAGCGCTGACACGATGAACTGGCAGGAATTCCTGGCAATGGGCGGCTATGCCGCGTTCGTCTGGCCGTCGTACGCGCTGGCCGTGATCGTGCTGGTCGCCAACGTGGTGGCACCGCACGTGCGCGAGCGCCGCCTGCTGCGCACGATCGCGCGCCGCGCCGCCACCGGGGACGAGGCATGACGCCCCGGCGACGCAAGCGCCTGGCGCTGGCCGGGGTGCTGCTCGCCGGCGTCGCCGGCGCGACCGCGCTGCTGCTGTCCGCGTTCAGCGAGAACCTGGTGTACTTCTACACGCCGACCGAGGTCGCGCGCGGCGAGGCCCCGCCCGAGCGCAAGTTCCGCGTCGGCGGGCTGGTCGCCGACGGCAGCGTGGAGCGCTCCGAGGACACGCTGCGCGTGCGCTTCGCGGTCACCGACCGCGCCCGCACCGTGCCGGTCGTCTATGAGGGCGTGCTGCCCGACCTCTTCCGCGAGGGACAGGGCATCGTCGCCGACGGGCACCTCGACGGCGAGGGCGTGTTCGTGGCGGACGAGCGTCCTGGCCAAGCACGACGAGAACTACATGCCGCCGGAGGCCGCCGAGGCGCTCAAGCGCGCGGGCACCGGCTACGCCCCCGGCGGCGGCAAGGAGTCGAGCCCATGATCCCCGAGATCGGCAACCTCGCGCTGGCGCTCGCGTTCGCGCTCGCCCTCGTGCAGGGCGCCCTGCCGCTCGCCGGCGCCCAGCGTGGCCGCGTCGCCTGGATGGCGGTCGCACGCCCGGCGGCGCTGACCCAGTTCGTGCTCGTCGCCGCCGCCTTCGCCGCGCTGTCGATCTCGTTCTACGTCAGCGACTTCTCGGTCGAGTACGTCGCCAACAACTCGCAACCGCGTGCTGCCCTGGTACTACCGGCTGACCGCCGTGTGGGGCGGCCACGAGGGGTCGATGCTGCTGTGGACCCTGGTCCTGGCCGGCTGGACGCTCGCCGTCGCGCTGGCCTCGCGCAGCCTGCCGCTGGCGGTGGTGGCGCGCGTGATCGGGGTCATGGGGCTGGTGAGCGCGTCGGCTTCCTGCTGTTCATGCTGCTCACCTCCAACCCGTTCGACCGCCTCGACCCGGCGCCGCTCGGACGGGCGCCGACCTGAACCCGCTGCTCCAGGACATCGGCATGATCATCCATCCGCCGATGCTCTACATGGGCTATGTGGGCATGTCCGTCGCCTTCGGCTTCGCCATCGCCGCGCTGCTCGGTGGCCGCCTCGACGCCGCCTGGGCCCGCTGGGCGCGGCCCTGGGTCGGCACCGCCTGGGTGTTCCTGACCCTCGGCGTGGCGCTCGGCAGCTGGTGGGCCTACTACGAGCTCGGCTGGGGCGGCTGGTGGTTCTGGGACCCGGTGGAGAACGCCTCCTTCATGCCCTGGCTGGTCGCCACCGCGCTGATCCACTCGCTCGCGGTGACCGAGAAACGCGGCGCGTTCAAGAGCTGGACCGTGCTGCTCGCGATCACCGCCTTCTCGCTGTCGCTGCTCGGCACCTTCATCGTGCGCTCCGGCGTGCTCACCTCGGTGCACGCCTTCGCCACCGATCCCGCGCGCGGCGTCTACATCCTGGCGTTCCTCGGCGTCGTCATCGGCGGCAGCCTGCTGCTCTACGCCTGGCGCGGGCCGGGCACGCTCGGCGGCAGCCGCTTCGAGTGGCTCTCGCGCGAGGCCATGCTGCTCGGCAACAACGTGGTGCTGCTGGTGGCGGCCGGCACGGTGCTGCTCGGCACGCTCTACCCGCTGGCGATCGACGCCCTCGGGCTCGGCAAGCTCTCCGTGGGCCCGCCCTACTTCAACGCCGTGTTCGTGCCGCTGATGTGCCTGCTGCTGGCGCTGCTCGGCTTCGGCCAGCTCGTGCGCTACAAGCAGGACCAGGCCCGGCGGCTGCTGCAGTTCGCGGCCTGGGCCGCGCCCGCGAGCCTGGTCGTCGGCGGCGGCCTCGCGATCATGCTCGGCGGCGAGGCCGGCACGCGCGCCATGGTCGGCCTGGGCCTGGCGCTCGCGGCCTGGGTGGTGCTCGGCAGCGTCCAGGCCGTGCGCAGCCAGCTCTCGCGCCAGCGCGGCCTGGGCGGCGCGCTGCGCCGGCTGCCGGCCGGGGTCTACGGCATGGCCGTCGCGCACCTCGGCCTGGCGGTCGCCGTGGTGGGCATCACCGTGTCGAGCGCGTACGCGGTCGAGGAGCGCCTGCGCATGGCGCCGGGCGACACCGCCACCGTGGCCGGCTACACGTTCCGCTTCGAGGGCGTGGAGCAGCTGCAGGGCCCCAACTACCGGGCGTCGACCGGCAGCATCGTGGTCACGGCGGGGGGCGAGCGGGTCACGCGGCTCGCGCCGGAGAAGCGCCTCTACTCGTCCGGCGGGCAGCCGATGACCGAGGCCGGCATCGACGCCGGCCTCACGCGCGACCTCTATGCCTCGCTGGGCGAGCCGCTCGGGGACGGCGGCGCCTGGAGCGTGCGCCTCTACCACAAGCCGTTCGTGCGCTGGATCTGGCTCGGGGCCGTGTTCATGGCGGCCGGCGGCGTGCTCGCCGTGAGCGACCGGCGCTACCGTGGCGTCGCGTCGCCGGGCGCCCGCGACGAGCGGCGGCACGGCGCACGCGCGCGGGGACCTGAGCGCGGTGCGCGCGCGCTACCTGATCCCGTTCGGCGTGTTCGCCGCGATCGCCCTGTTCCTGGGCATCGGGCTGACGCTCGACGCCGACGAGGTGCCCTCGCCGCTGATCGGCAAGCCGGTACCGACGTTCGAGCTCGCGACGGTCGCCGAACCGCGGACACGACCGTGACCCCGGCCGACTTCGAGGGACGCGTGTGGCTGCTCAACGTCTGGGCCACCTGGTGCGTCGCCTGCCGCCAGGAGCACCCCGTGCTGATGCGGGCGAAGCGCGAGCACGACCTGACCATCCTCGGGCTCGACTACAAGGACGAGCGGCCCGCCGCGGTGCAATGGCTGCAGCGCCACGGCGACCCCTACGCCATGTCGGCCTACGACCCGGAGGGCCGCGTCGGCCTCGACCTCGGCGTCTACGGCGTGCCCGAGACCTACGTCATCGACGCCGACGGCGTGATCCGCTACAAGCACATCGGCCCGGTCTCCAACGAGCAGCTCGACGGCGAGATCGTGCCGCTGGTGCGCGAGCTGCAGCGCGCCTCGTGATCGCCCGCGTCGCCAGCATCACCCTGCTCGCGCTGCTCGCGCTGCTCGCGCTGGCGCCCCCGCCGGCCAGCGCCGCAGGAGACGCTGCGCGAGTTCGAGAGCGAGGCGCAGCGCGAGCGCTACTACGCGCTCCTCGACGAGCTGCGCTGCCTCGTGTGCCAGAACGAGAGCGCTGGCGAGCTCGGACGCCGACCTCGCCCAGGACATGCGCGACGAGGTCTACCGGCTCGTGGTCACCGAGGGCCGCTCGGACGAGGCGGCGATCGAGTTCCTGACCGCGCGCTACGGCGACTTCGTCCGCTTCCGTCCGCCGTTCCAGCCGGAGCACCTGGCTGCTCTGGGTCGGGCCCGTTCCTGATGCTCGCGGCGGGCGCCGCCGTCGCCGCCGTGATCGTGCGCCGGCGCCGGCAGGCGACCGGGCCCGGGCTGTCCCCGGAGGAGCGCGCCCGCGCCGAGCGCCTGCTGCGCCCCGACCCGGAGTCGCGCGAATGATCCTCTTCGCCATCGTGGCCGTCGCGATGATCGCGCTCACCATCGCCGCGGTCCTGCCCACGCTCCTGCGCCGACGCACGCGCGCCCGCACCTACGCGGACGAGGACCTGCGGGCGGTCTACCGCGAGCGCCTGGCGGAGCTCGAGGCCGAGCACGCGCGCGGCAACCTCTCGGCCGACGGCCTGGCCGAGGCGCGCGACGAGCTCGAGCGCGAGCTGCTGCAGGATACCGACCGCGCGGCACCGGCCGAGCCGGCCGCGGCGGACCCCGGCCCGGCGCGCCCGCTCGGGATCGCGGTCGCGCTGCTCGTGCCGGTGGTGGCGCTGGCCATGTACGGCCTCACCGGCCGCCCGGACCTGGTCGCCGGCGGCGGCAGCGACCGCCTGCCGCCGGATGCCGCCCAGCGCTACGCGCAGATGCCACCCGGCCAGCGCATCCCCGAGCTCGAGGCCTGGGTCGAGCGCAAGCCCGAGGCGCCGCGCGCCTGGCGCATGCTCGGCGACGCGTACCGCGCGCAGGAGCAGTTCGGGGACGCCTACAACGCGTACGCAGCGCGCGCGCGCGACCGGCGACAGCGAGGATGGCTCGCTGATCGCATGCCAGGCCGAGGCCCTGCTGCTCGCCAACGGACGCCGCTTCACCACCGGCGTGAAGCGCCTGATCGACGAGGCCCTGGCCGCCGACCCGCGCACGCCGATGGCGCTGCTGCTCGCGGGCCACGCCGCCCGCTCCGAGGGTCGCACCGAGGCCGCTCTGGACCACTGGCGCACGCTCGCGCAGTCCCTGCCCGAGGGCAGGGCGCAGCCGCCAGGCGGTCGAGCAGTTGATCGCGCGCACCGAGGGCGGTGGCACGCCCACGAGCGCGGCCGCCTCCGGCCAGGCCGGCGCGAGCGCGGGCAACGGCACGGGCGGCGACGCCCGCGTGACCGTGCGCGTGCGCCTCGCCGACGCCCTGAGCGGCGAGGCGCGAGCCCGGCGCGCCCGTGTTCGTCTTCGCGCGCCGCGCCGGCAGCGGCGGCGGCCGCCGCTGGCGGTGGCGCGCACGACGGTCGCGTCGCTGCCGGCCGAGGTCGCGCTGACCGACGCGCAGGCGATGATGCAGGGCAACGGCGCTCTCCCAGGCCGAGGAGGTCGTGATCACCGCGCGGGTCTCGGCGAGCGGCGGCGTGCGTCGCCAGCCGGGCGACCTCGAGGGCACGAGCAACACCGTCGCGGTCGCCGACGACGCCCGCGCCGAGATCACCATCGACCAGCGGGTCGAATAGCCCGCCGCCGTCGCCGGGTACCCTGCTTCGGCGGGCATGGCGGCCGGGGGTCGCGGGTCGGATCCGGCTTCGCGGCGCCAGGCGCGCCGCGAAGTCCGGCGGGCCGACGGGCGACCCGCCGCCGCGTGGCTCGATGGCACGGGCGGCGCGCATCCCACCGAGGTCATCGCGAGGCCGGCGCAGCAACGTCATTGCGAGCGAAGCGTGGCAACGGCCGTGGCGATCGAAGCCCGAGCCGAAGCCCTGCGCGCATTCGGCCGCCGCCGGCGGCGACGGCCGAAGACGCGCCTACATTGCCACGGCGCCCTGCGGGCGCCTCGCGATGACGCACGAATGGTCATGGCGGCCGTTCCGTGGGTCCGGCCTCAGCCGGACGCGCGCGGCCGTCGTCGAGGCCCCGGCAGCGCGCCAGGCGCGCGCCACGCCATGCACCCGGCCATTGCGAAGCCCCGTGCCAGTGGATCCCCTGATGCGGTGGTGCCTGCCTCGACGCCCCTCACCCCGTTCCCTCTCCCGCGAAGCGAAGAGGGCCCTTCGTTGCGGCCGCGGTGGTCCGAAACCGCTCGTCGCGACTCGTGATGACGTAACGACGTCATGCCCGGTTCGAGGCCCCCCGCCGGGGGCCTGAGGGGCTCGCAATGCGTCCCCCGCAAGGCACTTCCCTCTATATGACGCCGTCCCGCGTGGACGGCGCGCGGGCCAGCGGACCCATGCGCGCATTCGCCCGGCTGCGCCGGGCGAAGACGCGCCTACGGCGGGCGGGAGGCGCGCGCGGCCGCCGCCTGCGGAAACACGCCGGTCACCAACGAAAAAGGCCCGCCCCGGGACACCGGGACGGGCCCTCGCTCGCGCGCGCGGCGCGCGATCGATCAGCCGGGGGTCACTTGGCCGGCTCGAACACCTTCTCGGTCTCGATCTCGCCGTTGCGGATGACCCAGTGGGCGAAGGTGCCGCCCACGTCACCCGCGTCGTCGAAGTCGATCGAGCCGGACGCGCCCTTGTAGTCGATGTCCTTGCCCTCGGCCAGCAGGCGCCTGGCCTTGGCCCACTCGCCGGGCAGGACCACCTCGCCGGGCGGGTTGGCGACGTCGCGCAGGTGGTCGCGCACGGCCGTGGAATCGGTCGTGCCGGCGGCCTCGGCCGCCAGCGCGAGCACGTAGGCCGCGTCGTAGGCCGTGTCGATGAACGGCTTCGGCGGCTTCTCGCCGAACTCCTCGTTGTAGGCCGCATCGAAGTGCTGCGCCGAGGCCGTGTCCGACAGCGCCTGCGGCGCGGTGCCGAAGCTGCCGTTGAGCACGCTGGCGCCCACCGCGTCGATGATCTCGGGGGCCTTCATGCCATCGGTGAACACGAACTCGCGGAAGTGGCCGCCCTCGACCGCCTGGCGCAGGATGGTGACGCCGTTCTCGGGATAGCCGATCAGCACCAGCGCCTCGGCGTCGCCGCCGGCGGCCCTGGAGAGCTCGCCGCGGTAGGAGGCGTTGCCGGGCTCGTAGGCGAGCGCCTGGTCGACCGAGCCGCCCATGCCCTCGTAGGCGCTGGTGAAGCTTTCGGCGAGACCCTCGCCATAGTCGTTGTTGATGTAGAGGATCGACACGCTGTCGACGCCCGCGTCGCTGGTCACCTCGGCCAGCGCCTTGCCCTGGAAGGCGTCCGACGGGACCGTGCGGAACATGTAGTCGCTGTCGTCGAGGCCCGTGATCACGGGCGAGGTCGACGCCGGCGACGACCTGCGGCACGCCATCGACGCTGGTCACGCTCTGGGACACCGGGATGGTCACCCCCGACGAGAGCGCGCCGACGATGCCCGCGACACCCTCGATCGAGACCAGCTTCTTGGCGGCGTCGATGCCCGACTGCGGCTTGGTCTGGGTGTCACCGACGCGCACCTGCACGTCGCTGCCGAACACCCCGCCGGCGGCATTGATCTCCTTGACGGCCAGGTTCACGCCGTTGAGGCAGGTCTGGCCATAGGCCTGCAGGTCACCGGTCATCGGCATCAGCGCGCCGATCTCGAGCGGGCCGTCCTGGGCCACGGCCGACGGCGCGGTGCCCGCCAGCGCGAGCCCGGTTGCAGCGGCGACCGCGAGCGAGCGCCAGCCGGCGACGCTGCGGGTCGGGGTTGGAACTGCCATGTCGGATCCTCCCCTTGCGAGTTGTCAACTGTCAGAGCGGGGTATTCTTCGCGGTGGGCGGCGTGGCTGTCAACGCGCGGCGCGCCCCGGCGCACCGCGCGCGCGGGCTTCACACGGCCGGGAAAGAGTACTAAACTAGTACCCAATTAGACGCAGTCTAAGGGACCGCCGAGCATGCTGCGTGTCAGCCGGCTGACCGACTACGCGACGATGGTGCTGGCCCAGATGGCGCGCGAGCCCGAGGCCGTGCAGACCGCGGCCGACCTCGCCGAGCTGACCCACCTGGGGCGCCCGACCGTGAGCAAGCTGCTCAAGCAGCTCGTGCGCGGCGGCCTGCTCACCTCCTACCGGGGCGCGCACGGCGGCTACGTGCTCGCGCGGCCCGCCGAGGCCATCAGCGCGGCCGAGATCATCGACACGGTCGAGGGTCCGATGGCGGTGACCGAGTGCAGCCTGGAGGACCGCCAGTGCGAGCTCGAGGACGTGTGCAACGTCGGCCACCACTGGCAGCGCATCAACCGGGCCATCCGGTCCGCGCTCGAGGAAGTGACCCTGGCCGACCTGGCGGCACCGGCCTCGATCCCGCTGCGGCGCATGGACCTGCGCCAGGCGGTGACCGGCAACGCCCGGGCAAGCGGATAGCATTGGAGTCGAGAGACCATGGCAGCGAACGTCGAGGAATTCGTCACCCAGCGCTACAAGCAGGGCTTCTATACCGACATCGAGTCGGACAAGGTCCCGCCGGGCCTCAATGAGGACGTCATCCGGCTGATCTCGCAGAAGAAGGGCGAGCCGGAGTTCATGGTCGAGTGGCGCCTCCAGGCCTACCGGCACTGGCTCACGATGACCGAGCCGAGCTGGGCGCACGTGCACTATCCGCCGATCGACTTCCAGGGCATCTCGTACTATTCGGCGCCCAAGTCCAGGGAGCAGCAGCAGGCCGAGGCGCCGCAGAGCCTCGACGAGGTCGACCCCAAGCTGCTCGAGACCTACGAGAAGCTCGGCATCCCGCTGCACGAGCAGGAGAAGCTCGCCGGCGTCGCCGTCGACGCGGTCTTCGACAGCGTCTCGGTGGCGACCACCTTCAAGGACAAGCTCGCCGAGGCGGGCGTCATCTTCTGCTCGATCTCCGAGGCGCTGCAGGAGTACCCGGAGCTCGTGCAGAAGTACATCGGCAGCGTCGTGCCCCATACCGACAACTTCTACGCCGCGCTGAACTCGGCGGTGTTCACCGACGGCTCGTTCGTCTACGTGCCCGAGGGCGTGACCTGCCCGATGGAGCTGTCGACCTACTTCCGCATCAACGAGGCCAACACCGGCCAGTTCGAGCGCACGCTGATCATCGCCGAGCCCGGCGCCTACGTCAGCTACCTCGAGGGCTGCACCGCGCCGCAGCGCGACGAGAACCAGCTGCACGCGGCCGTGGTCGAGCTGATCGCCCACGACGACGCGACGATCAAGTACTCGACGGTGCAGAACTGGTACCCGGGCGACGAGGAACGGCAACGGCGGCATCTACAACTTCGTGACCAAGCGCGGCGACTGCCCGCGGCGACCGCTCGAAGATCACCTGGACGCAGGTCGAGACCGGCTCGGCGATCACCATGGAAGTACCCGAGCTGCATGCTGCACGGGCAACGACTCCGTGGGCGAGTTCTACTCGGTCGCGGTCACGAGCAACTACCAGCAGGCCGATACGGGCACGAAGATGACCCACATCGGCAAGAACACGCGCAGCACGATCGTCGCCAAGGGCATCTCGGCGATGCACGGCAACCAGTCCTACCGCGGCCTGGTCAAGGTGCTGCCGAGCGCCGAGGGCGCGCGCAACTACACCCAGTGCGACTCGATGCTGATCGGCGACCAGTGCGGCGCGCACACGTTCCCCTACATCGAGGTCAAGCACCCGGGCGCGGTGGTCGAGCACGAGGCCTCGACCTCGAAGGTCAGCGACGAGCAGCTGTTCTACTGCCGCCAGCGCGGGATCTCCGAGGAGGACGCCGTCAACATGATCGTCAACGGCTTCTGCAAGGACGTCTTCCGCGAGCTGCCGATGGAGTTCGCGGTCGAGGCCCAGGCCCTGCTCGGCGTGACCCTCGAGGGCGCCGTCGGCTGACCGCGCAGCGCGCATGAACGACCCTCGCGAGCGCAGAGAATCGCAAAGCGATGATGCTCCCGACGAACTCGCGGACCATGGTCGCGGAGCGCAGCAGCCATACAGACGTCTCTGCGATCTCGCGTTCTGCGAGACAATCAGAGCAGCGAGCGTAAATGAGCGAACCGATGCTGAAGATCGAGAACCTGCACGCCCGCGTCGAGGAGTACGACATCCTGCGCGGCCTCGACCTCGAGGTGAACGCGGGCGAGGTGCACGCGATCATGGGCCCGAACGGCTCGGGCAAGTCCACGCTCGCGCACATCCTCGCCGGGCGCGCGGACTACGAGGTCACCGAGGGCAAGGTCACCTACAAGGGCCGGAACCTGCTCGAGCTCGAGCCCGAGGAGCGCGCCCACGAGGGCCTGTTCCTCGCGTTCCAGTACCCGGTCGAGATCCCGGGCGTGAACAACATCTACCTGCTCAAGTCGGCGCTCAACGCCAAGCGCAAGCACCACGGGCTCGAGGAAGTGGACTCGGTCGACTTCCTCACCGACATCAAGGAGAAGATGAAGCTCATGGGCATGGACGAGAGCTTCCTCAAGCGCTCGGTCAACGAGGGCTTCTCCGGCGGCGAGAAGAAGCGCAACGAGATCTTCCAGATGATGGTGCTCGAGCCCGAGCTCTGCATCCTGGACGAGACCGACTCCGGCCTCGACATCGACGCGCTCAAGGTCGTCGCCCAGGGCGTCAACCAGATGCGCGGCCCCGACCGGGCGATCGTGCTGGTCACGCACTACCAGCGCCTGCTCGAGCACATCGTGCCGGACCGGGTCCACGTGCTCGCCAACGGCCAGGTATTGAAGTCCGGCGACAAGAACCTGGCCTTCGAGCTCGAGGAGCGTGGCTACGAGTGGGTCCGCGACGGCCAGGAGGCGGCGTCCGCATGAGTGCCGTCGACGACACCGCGGCGCGGCTGATCGAGCGCTTCCAGGGCGAGCGCCCCGGCGACGCGACCGACTGGGTCGCGCGCCTGCGCAGCGAGGGCGCGGAGCGGTTCGCGCGCCTCGGCCTGCCGCACCAGCGCATCGAGGACTGGAAGTACACCAGCGTCAAGGCGATCGCCAAGCGCGATTTCGCCCGTCCGGATGCCTCCCAGGCGACCGCCGATGCCGGCCAGATCGAGGCGCTGCGCATCCCCGGCATCGACGCACACCGGCTGGTGTTCGTCAACGGGCATTTCGCGGCCGCGCTCTCCGACCGCGAGGGCGCGGGCAGCGGCGTGCGCGTGCGCAGCCTGGCGACGGTGCTGGCCGAGGAGCCCGACTCGCTCCGGGGCCGACTGGGCAACATCGCGCCCACCGACTTCAGCGGTTTCACCGCGCTCAACACGGCCTTCGCCGAGGACGGCGCCGTGGTCGAGATCGCCGCCGACAGCCGCGCCGAGCGCCCGATCGAGCTGCTGTTCGTCTCGACCGCGCAGGAGCACCCGGTGGCGGCCCACCCGCGGATCGTCATCGCCGCGGGCCATCACGCCGAGGGCACGATCATCGAGCACTACGTCGGCCTCGACGACGTCTCGAACCTGACCAACGTGGTGACCGAGGCCGCGCTCGACACCGGCGCGCAGATCGCCCACTACCGGATCCAGCGCGATACCCGCAAGGGCTTCCACATCGGCAGCGTGCACGCGAGCCAGGCCGGTGACAGCCGCCTCGAGCAGCACAACGTGAACATCGGCGGCCAGCTGGTGCGCACCGACATCAACACCGCGCTCAACGACGAGGGCGCCGAGACGCTCTACAACGGTCTCTACCTCGCCAACGGCCGCCAGCACGTGGACACGCACACGCGCATCAACCACAACGAGCCGAACACCACCAGCGAGGAGGCCTACCGCGGCATCCTCGACGGCTACGCGCGCGGCGTGTTCAACGGCCGTGTCTACGTGGCGCCGCACGCGCAGAAGACGGCCGCCTACCAGTCCAACGACAACCTGCTGCTGTCGGGCAAGGCCGAGATCGACACCAAGCCCGAGCTCGAGATCTACGCCGACGACGTCGTCTGCACCCACGGCGCGACCGTCGGCCAGCTCGACACCCAGGCGCTGTTCTACCTGCGCTCGCGCGGCGTCGACCACGAGACCGCGCGCGGCCTGCTGCTCTACGCCTTCGCCGAGGCCTCGATCGAGCGCATGGGCCTCGAGGCGCTGCGCGAGTGGCTGCAGGGCTTCGTGATCGACGAGCTGCCGCACGCGGAGCGCATCCAGGAGTTCGTATGAGCGCGGCGACCGACGCAGCCGGGGTCACCGGGCCGCTCGACGTGGAGCGCCTGCGCGAGGACTTCCCGATCCTGCGCCAGCAGATCGGTGGCCACCCGCTCGTGTACCTGGACAACGCGGCCACGACCCAGAAGCCGCTGGCCGTGATCGATACGCTCGATCGCTACTACCGCGAGACCAACGCCAACATCCACCGCGGCGTGCACACGCTCGCCGAGCGCGCGACCGCGCAGTACGAAGACGCGCGCGAGCGCGTCGCGGGCTTCATCAACGCCGCCGAGGCGCGCGAGATCGTGTTCACCCGCGGCACGACCGAGGCGGTCAACCTGGTCGCGCAGAGCTACCTGCGGCCCCGGCTCGCCGCCGGCGACGAGATCGTGGTCTCCGAGATGGAGCACCACTCCAACATCGTGCCCTGGCAGCTGGTCGCCGAGCACACCGGCGCGCGCATCCGGGTGCTGCCGATCACCGACACCGGCGAGCTCGAGCTCGACGATCTGCCCGGCCTGCTCAACGAGCGCACCCGGCTCGTCGCGATCGGCCACGTCTCCAACGCGCTCGGCACGGTCAACCCGGTCGCGCGGATCGTCGCGACGGCCCACGAGCGCGGCGTCCCGGTGCTGGTGGACGGCGCCCAGTCCGTGCCCCACTTCGCCGTGGACGTGCAGGCGCTCGGCGCCGACTTCTACTGCTTCTCCGGGCACAAGATGTTCGGCCCGACCGGGATCGGCGTGCTCTACGCGCAGGCCGACATCCTCGAGCAGATGCCCCCGTACCAGGGCGGCGGCGAGATGATCTCGAAGGTCTCGTTCGAGGGCACCGAGTTCAACGTCGTGCCGCACCGGTTCGAGGCCGGCACCCCGCACATCGCCGGCGCGATCGGCCTCGGCGCCGCCGTCGACTACCTGCGCGCGCTCGGCCTCGAGCGCGTCGCCGCGCACGAGGCCGACGTGCTCGCCTACGCCCACCAGCGCGCGCGAGAGATCCCCGGATTAAGGGTGATCGGCGAGGCGCCGGAGAAGGCCGGGGTCCTGTCCTTCGTGATCGACGGCGTCCACCCGAACGACCTCGGCATGCTCATCGACCAGGAGGGCGTGGCGGTGCGCACCGGCCACCACTGCGCCATGCCGGTGATGGAGCACTTCGGCATCACCGGGACTGCACGCGCCTCGTTCGCGTTCTACAATACGCGCGCCGACGTCGACCGCCTGGTCGAGGGCATCGACAACGTCCGCCAGATGCTGGCCTGAGGAGGAGCCAATGGGTTTCGCCGACGCCTACGATCCGATCACCCTCTCGCGCGGGGTCCAGGCCATCCGGGTGCCGTCGGGCGACCGCATCATCCTGCCCAAGGGCATGCAGGTGATCATCACCCAGGCACTGGGCGGCAGCTTCACGGTGAACATCGGCGGCAACCTCGCACGCATCGCCAACGAGGACGCCGACGCGCTCGGGCGCGAGCCCATGGAGGGCCCGCAGGTCCCGGAGAACCCGACCGACGACGACATCAAGTCCGCGGTCTGGCGCCAGCTCGAGACCTGCTTCGATCCCGAGATCCCGATCAACATCGTCGACCTCGGCCTGGTCTACGACTGCGAGATCCACAAGGCCACCGACAGCACGTGGCGCGTCGAGATCCGCATGACCCTGACCGCGCCCGGCTGCGGCATGGGCGACGTCATCGCCGACGACGTGCGCTACAGCGTCGAGACGATCCCGGGCGTCGAGCAGTGCGACGTCGAGCTCGTGTTCGACCCGCCGTGGGGCCCCGAGATGATGTCCGAGGCGGCGCGCCTCCAGACCGGGATGCTCTGACGCCCCCGGCATGGGCAAGCGCCGCTCCTTCGCCCGCGGCCGCCAGGGCAAGGGCCCATTCGGCGACCCGCATGCAGCCACGCGTAGGCCGGTTTCGGGCCGGCACGAAGTGCCGGACCGACGCCGGCGGACGAAGCGACCCCGGAGCCACCGCCGATGACCGACTGGACCGACGTCGCGAAGAAGGACGAGCTGCTGCCGGGCGAGTACCGCGTCGTGGACGTCGACGACGTCGACATCGTCGTGTTCAACATCGAGGGCGAGCTCTACGCCCTCGAGGACGTCTGCACCCACGACGGCGCCGAGCTCTCCGGCGGCGAGATCGAGGGCGACTGCATCGTCTGCCCGCGCCACGGCGCGAAGTTCTGCATCAAGACGGGCGAGGCCCTCACCCCCCCGGCCTACGAGCCCACCGAGACCTTCCCCGTGCGCATCAACGACGAGGGCTGGATCCAGGTCCGCGACCCGCGCTGGGACTGAACCGCGAATTAACGCGAATATGCGCGAATGGCGTTCGTGGTGCGGACCGGCCCGTGGCGCTGCGCTGCGAGTCCACAGGCTGCGAACGGCCGCAATCGCGAGCAAGCTCGCTCCTACAGGCTTCGCCATACCGCAGCGGTGAATGAGACCTGTAGGAGCGACCTCCGGTCGCGAATCCGAGCTCGACCAATCCATCGGGGTCGCCGCGAAGCGCCGACGGTCCATGGCAACCAGCGGCGCCATTCGCGAGCATTCGCGTCCATTCGCGGTTCGCTTCTCAGCGGCTGCCCTGCTCCACCTCCCCGATCCGCCGCACCAGCGCCTTCTGCTCGTCGCTGAGCGCCACGGCCTCGAGCGGCCGCCCCTGCACCTGCACGATCACCGAGGTCGCGATCGCCTTGCAGACGCCGCCGGCGAAGATCCCGTGGCCGAGGTGGAACGAGCTCTTGCCCACGTGGCGCACCGAGGTGCCGATGTCGACCGTGCCGGGGTAATGCAGCTCCTCGATGTAGTCGGCGCCGATGTGCGCCAGCACGAACACGGGCCCGTGCTCGCGGTCGCGCGGCGGCACGCCCAGCTGCTCCAGGAAGGCGACCCGCCCGGTCTCGAAGTACACCATGTAGGCCACGTTGTTGACGTGGCCGAGCACGTCGAGATCGCCGAAGCGGATGATGTCCTGGCGCCACAGCGCGTGGGTGGCGGGATCCATCAGCGCCTCGCGCTCGCCCGGCTCGGACAGGTACATCGCTCGCTCCTCTGGTAGGCTGGCCCGGTCGGGGCGAACGATACCACGCGGGAGAGCGAGCCACCGATGGAGCTGCACGCGCGCATCCAGGGAGACGGGCCCCCGCTCGTCCTGCTGCACGGGCTGTTCGGCTCCAACGAGAACCTCGGCGGCGTCGCCCGCGCCCTCGCCGACCGCTTCAGCGTCTACGGCCTCGACCTGCGCAACCACGGCCGCTCGCCGCACGGCCGGCGCATGGACTACCCGACGCTCGCCGCGGACGTACGCGAGACCCTGGACGCCCACGCTCTCGATCGCCCGGCCGTGCTCGGCCACTCGCTCGGCGGCAAGACCGCCATGGAGCTGGCGCTGTCGACGCCTGAGCGCGTCAGCCGCCTGGTGGTCGTCGACATCGCCCCGATCGCCTACGACCACCGCCATGACCAGGAGCTCGAGGCCCTGCACGGCCTGGACCTGGCGGCCCTGCGCTCACGCGCCGACGCCGACGAGGCCCTGGCCGGGCAGATCCCCAACCCGGCGATCCGCCAGTTCCTGCTCAAGAACCTGGTGCGCGGCGACGACGGCTTCGAATGGCGCATCCCGCTCGGGACCATCCACGCGGAGTACGCCAGCATCGCTGCCGCGCCTCCCTCAACCGGGCCGTACGATGGCCCGGCGCTGTTCGTCCGCGGCGGCAACTCCGACTACATGCCCGACACCGCCGAGAGCGCGATCCGCGAGCGTTTCCCCAACGCCCGCATCGAGACCATCCCGGACGCCGCCCACTGGCTCCACGTCGACGCACCCGAGGTCTTCCTGAACCTGGTCGGCAGCTTCCTGGCCGAAGAATGAGCGAACCGTGAGCGATCTGCCGGCATTCGCCGAGCGATGAACGCGAATGTGCGCCAATGCCGTCGTCTACCGGGCCCGTTTCGGGAAGCTTCGCTGTAACGCCGTGCGTTCCGTGGGTCCGGCTGTAGGCGCGCTTTCGCGGAGCGAACGCGCGCGATTCGCCTGCCGGCGAAGACGCGCCTACGTCGGACCCACAACCAAACCGACACGCGGTACTCGCTTCCACCACGACCCATTCGCGTTCATTCGCGGTTGTCCACGAAGGGCCCAAAATCAAAACGGGCGCCCGCAGGCGCCCGTGATGCCTTTCGGCTGGTCGCGGCGCGGCCTCAGGCCGTGGCCGCCTGGCCGGCTGCTCGCCGCGCTCGAAGGTCATGCCGTCGCCGGCGACGTCGACCCGGATCGTATCGCCCGGGCCGAAGCGGCCCGCCAGGATCTCCTGCGCCAGCGGGTTCTCCAGCTGCTGCTGGATGGCCCGCTTGAGCGGCCGAGCGCCGTAGACCGGGTCGAAGCCGGCCTCGCCCAGGCGATCCAGCGCCGCGGTGCTGAGCTCGAGCGCCATGTCGCGCTCGGCCAGGCGCTCGCGCAGCTGCGCGGTCTGGATCCCGGTGATCGCGCGGATCTGCTCGCGGCCCAGCGGCCGGAAGACGACGACGTCGTCGATGCGGTTGACGAACTCGGGCCGGAACGAGTGACCGACGATCTCCATCACCGACGTCCTTCATGCCGCTCGTAGTTCGTCCTGCGCCCGGCCATCTCCTGGATGACGTCGCTGCCGAGGTTCGAGGTCATGATCACGACCGTGTTGCGGAAGTCGACCGTGCGCCCGTGGCCATCCGTCAGGCGCCCGTCGTCGAGCACCTGCAGCAGGATGTTGAACACATCGCGATGCGCCTTCTCGACCTCGTCCATCAGGATCACCGAGTACGGCTTGCGGCGCACGGCCTCGGTGAGGTAGCCGCCCTCCTCGTAGCCGACGTAGCCCGGCGGGGCGCCGATCAGGCGCGCGACCGAGTGCTGCTCCATGAACTCGGACATGTCGATGCGCACCAGCGATTCCTCTGTATCGAAGAGGAAGCTGGCCAGCGCCTTCGACAGCTCGGTCTTGCCGACGCCGGTCGGGCCGAGGAACAGGAACGAGCCGTTCGGCCGCTTGGGATCGGCCAGGCCCGCGCGCGAGCGGCGGATGGCGTTGGCGACCGCCGCCACGGCCTCGTCCTGGCCGACCACGCGCTCGGCGAGCTCCTCCTCCATGCGCAGCAGCTTCTCGCGCTCGCCCTCGAGCATCTTCGACACCGGGATGCCGGTCCAGCGCGAGACCACCTCGGCGACCTCTTCCTCGGTCACCTTGTTGCGCAGCAGGCGCGACTCGCCCTGGTCCTCCTCCTGTGCCTGGGCCTGCTCGAGCTGCTTCTCCAGCTCGGGGATGCGCCCGTACTGGAGCTCGGACATGCGCCCCAGGTCGCCGGCGCGGCGCGCGGTCTCCAGCTCCTGGCGAGCCCGCTCGAGCTCCTCCTTGATCTGGGTCTCGCCCTGGACGGCCGCCTTCTCGCTCTTCCAGATCTCGTCGAGGTCGGCGTACTCGTTCTCGAGCCGCCGATCTCCTCGTCCAGACTGCTGCCAGCCGCTTCTTCGAGGCCTCGTCGGTCTCCTTCTTCATCGCCTCGCTGCTCGATCTTGAGCTGGATCAGCCGCCGCTCGAGGCGGTCCATCTCCTCGGGCTTGGAGTCGATCTCCATGCGGATGCGCGAGGCGGCCTCGTCGACCAGGTCGATCGCCTTGTCCGGCTGCTGGCGGTCGGTGATGTAGCGCGACGATAGCTGCGCGGCGGCAATGATCGCCGGGTCGGTGATCTGCACGCCGTGGTGGACCTCGTAGCGCTCCTTGAGGCCGCGCAGGATCGCGATCGTGTCCTCGACGTTCGGCTCGTCGACCAGCACCTTCTGGAAGCGGCGCTCGAGCGCGGCGTCCTTCTCGATGTTCTTGCGGTACTCGTCGAGCGTGGTCGCGCCGATGCAGTGCAGCTCGCCGCGCGCCAGCGCCGGCTTGAGCATGTTGCCGGCGTCCATCGCGCCCTCGGCCTTGCCCGCGCCGACGACCATGTGCAGCTCGTCGATGAACAGGATGATGCGGCCCTCTTCCTTGCCGATCTCGTTCAGCACCGCCTTGAGGCGCTCCTCGAACTCGCCGCGGTACTTCGCGCCCGAGAGCAGCGAGCCGAGATCGAGCGCCAGCAGGCGCTTGTCCTTCAGGCCCTCGGGCACCTCGCCGTTGACGATGCGCTGCGCGAGGCCCTCGACGATCGCGGTCTTGCCGACGCCGGGCTCGCCGATCAGCACGGGGTTGTTCTTGGTGCGGCGCTGCAGCACCTGGATGGCGCGCCGGATCTCCTCGTCGCGGCCGATCACCGGATCGAGCTTGCCCTGCTCGGCGCGCTCGGTGATGTCGGTGCAGTACTTCTCGAGCGCCTGGCGCTGCTCCTCGGCGTTGGGGTCGTTGACGCCCTCGCCGCCGCGCACGGCCTCGATCGACTTCTCGAGCGCGCCCTTGACCGCGCCGTGCTCGCGCATGAGCTCGCCGAGGCGACCCTTGGCCTCGATCGCCGCGAGCGCGAACAGCTCGCTCGAGATGTACTGGTCGCCGCGCTTCTGGGCGAGCTTGTCGCACTGGTTGAGCAGCTTCGACAGATCGTTGGAGACGTGTACCTCGCCCTCGGTGCCCGACACCTGTGGCAGGCGATCCATCTCCGCGCCGAGCCCCGAGCGCAGGCCGTTGACGTTGACGCCGGCGTGGGACAGCAGGTGGCGCACGCTGCCGCCCTCCTGGTCGAGCATCGCCACCATCAGGTGGACGGGCTCGATGAACTGGTGGTCGCGGCCGACCGCGAGCGACTGCGCCTCGGCCAGCGCCATCTGGAACTTGCTGGTGAGCTTGTCCATTCGCATCCGGACTGTTCTCCCTCGGTAATGCGTTGCGTTACCGGGAAGGTGCGGACCGGATGCGGGTTTTCAAGGCTGAGGCAGGCACGCCAGCCGACCTCGTCGGTCTTCTTTCACGACCCTCTCCCCAAACCCCTCTCCCAGAGGGAGAGGGGCTTCGACGTCGGGACGGCTTCGAAGGCGCGACACCCCTCAGCGGTATCGCGAGCCATTCCCTCTCCCACCGGGAGAGGGCCAGGGAGAGGGGCGTGGACCGCGAAACCCGGCGCCAGGGCATCTCACGGCGCCATTTCAGGCGCCGCTAGCCAGGCGAGCGTCGCCATGCGACCGGTGTCGGGGCCGTCGCGGCGGTGGGAGAAGAAGCGCTGCGGCTCGCGCAAGGTGCAGCGGCCACCCCCGTCGATGCGGGTCACGCCGGCGGTCCGCAGGCGCCGGCGCGCGAGCGTGTACAGGTCGGCCAGCCAGCGGTCCGGGGAGGAACGGACGAAGGCGGCGGCCGCCGCCGGGTCCGGGTCGACGAAGGCGGCCCGCACCTCGTCGCCGACCTCGAAGGCGCGCGGCCCGATCGCGGGCCCGAGCCAGGCCCGGAGGCGTGCCCCGTCGGCCGGCAGGGCGCCGACGGCCGCCTCGAGCACGCCGGCGGCCAGGCCGCGCCAGCCGGCGTGGGCGACGGCCACGCAGCTGTCATCGTCGGCCGCGAGCACCACCGGCAGGCAATCCGCGGTCAGGACCGCACAGACCACGCCGGGCGCATCCGTCCAGGCGGCATCGGCCTCCGGCAGGTCGGTCGCCGCGTCCGCGCGCACGACCGCGGTGCCGTGCACCTGGCGCAGCCAGGCCGGCTCCGCGGGCAGCCCCAGCCCCTCCGCCAGCCTTGCCCGATTGGCGGCCACGGTCGCGGGCGCATCCGCCGGTGCGCCGCCCGAGGTTCAGGGTCGCGAACGCTCCCTGCCCGAGACCGCCGACGCGGGTGGTGGATTCGATCGCGGACGGGGCCGTTCGCGGCCCAGGCGGGGGCCAGCGGGCCCGGCGGCTCAGACATGGGCGGCCAGATCCGCCTCGAGGCCGTCGAGCAGGGCGCGGAAGTCGGCGGGCAGGTCCGCGTCCCAGCCTACCCATTCGCCGCTGTCGGGGTGGGCCAGCTCGAGGCGCGCCGCGTGCAGCGCCTGGCGGCGCATGCCCTCGAGCGCCGCGCGCAGCGCCGGCGCGGGGGACTTGGGCCACTGCGGCCGGCCGCCGTACATCGGGTCGCCGACGATCGGCAGGCGCGCGTGCGCCATGTGCACGCGGATCTGGTGGGTGCGCCCGGACTCGAGCCGGCAGCGGATGTGGGTGTGCGCCCGGAACTTGCGCTCGATGCGGTAGTGGGTGACGGCCGGCTTGCCGCCGCTCTTGACCACCGCCTGGCGCTGCCGGTCGCGCGGGTGGCGCCCGAGCGGCGCATCGATCGTGCCGCCGGCCACGGGCACGCCGGCGACCACCGCCTGGTATTCGCGCACGATGGCGCGGTCGTGGAGCTGCATCACCAGCCGGTTGTGGGCCGCGAGCGTGCGCGCGACCACCATCAGCCCGGTCGTGTCCTTGTCGAGGCGGTGCACGATGCCCGCGCGCGGCACCGCCCCCAGGGCGGGATCGTGGTGCAGCAGGCCGTTCTGCAGGGTGCCGGCGCGATGGCCGGCCGCCGGGTGCACCACCAGCCCCGCCGGCTTGTCGATCACGAGGATCGAGTCGTCCTCGTGGACGATCTCGAAGTCCACCGCCTCGGCCTGGGCGTCGAGCGTCGGGTCGACGACCTCGGCGATGCCCGCATCGAGCATCACGGATTCGCCCCCGGCGACGCGCGTGCGCGGCGCCGGGCTCATGCCGTCGACCTGCAGGTGCCCGGCCCTGAGCCAGTCCTGCAGCCGGGTTCGCGAGTATTCGGGGAAGAGGTCGGCCAGCGCGCGGTCGAGGCGCTGGCCCGCGAGAGCGCGCGGGATGCGCCGGATGTCGGGTTCCTGCGTATCGTCCATGCTGTCTAGCGTACCGGCGAATCGGGTATCATTACAGAGTCATGCACCACGCGTTCCCGCAAAGGCGCCTCCGCTCCGGCCTCGTCCCCCTCGGGCTGGCGTGCGCGCTCGTCCTCCTCCCCGGCTGCAGCCAGAAGGACTATGACCCGACCGCGGGCTGGAGCGCCGAGCGCCTCTACGAGACCGCCAAGCGGTTCATGGAGAGTGCGCAGTTCCAGCAGGCCGTCGATCACTTCGAGACGCTCGAGGCCCGCTATCCCTTCGATCCGCTGGCAATGCAGGCCCAGCTCGATATCGCGTACTCCTATTACCGCTACGGTGAGCACGACTCGGCGATCGCCGCGGCGGATCGCTTCATCAAGCTGCATCCCACGCACGAGGGCGTCGCCTACGCCTATTACCTGCGGGGCCTGGTCCGCTACAATCTGGGACGCAGCTTCGTCAACAACGTCTTCCCGCGCGACATGTCGCAGATGGACCAGGAGCGCCTGCGCAAGGCGTTCTCCGACTTCCGCACCGTGGTCACGGAGCATCCGGACAGCCGTTACGCGGTCGACGCGCGCAAGCGCCTCGTCTACCTGCGCAACAAGATGGCCGAGCACGAGTACGAGACGGCCGAGTTCTACTTTCGCCAGAGCGCCTTCACGGCCGTGGTCAACCGTGTCGACTACCTGCTCGCGCACTACGACGGTGCGCCCGTGATGGCCGACGCGCTGGCGCTGCAGGCGCGCGCCTACGACCGACTCGGCCTGTCCGACCTCGCCGCGGACACGCGCCGGGTGCTGGCGGCGAGCTTTCCCGAGCGTGCCGACGTCGCCACGGCCACCGACGACGACAAGGCCGCCTCGAAGGCGCCGGCGGCGCAGCCGCCGCCCGATCCGCCCGACGCCCCCGGGTCGTGAGCGCATCCCGATGAACACGGCCCGGCGCCCGCGCCGGCCCGATGCCGGCGTCGGCCTGCGGCCGAAGCCGGCCTACGTCGCCGCCATGCGGCGTGCCGGGTCCATGCCCACGGAATCATGCCCCGGTCGTCGGCACAGGCCGGTTCGGGCCGGTGCGAACACCGGACCGACGCCGGCAACCCGATCGCCCCGGCCGCCTGGCGGCGGCATGCCGGCGTCGGCCTGCCGCCGAAGCCGGCCTACGTCTCCGCCATGCGGCGTGCCGGGTCCATGCCGGCGCGGGATCCCGCCCCTGTCGTCAGAACGGGTAGCGCGAGGTGATCGGGTAGCGCCGCTCGCGGCCGAAGGCGCGCGGGGAGACCTTGGGCCCCGGCGCCGCCTGGCGGCGCTTGTACTCGCTGCGCACCAGCATGCGCGCCACCTGGCGCACCGTGTCGGCGTCGAAGCCGGCCGCCGCGATCTGCTCGACGCTGTCGTCGCGCTCCACCAGGGCCTCCAGGATGGGGTCGAGCACCTCGTACGGCGGCAGGCTGTCCGTGTCCGCCTGATCGGCGGCCAGCTCCGCCGAGGGCGGGCGCTCGAGCACGCGCTCCGGGATCACCGCGGAGCGGGCGTTGCGCCAGCGGGCCAGCTCGTAGACCCGCGTCTTGGCGACGTCCTTCAAGGGCGCGTAGCCGCCGACCATGTCGCCGTAGAGGGTCGCGTAGCCGACCGCCATCTCGCTCTTGTTGCCGGTGCTGAGCACGATGGCGTTGTCCTTGTTCGCCAGCGCCATCAGCAGCACGCCGCGACAGCGCGCCTGCAGGTTCTCCTCGGTGGTGTCGGCGGCCCGTCCCGCGAACGGCTCCGCGAGCACGTCCAGGAAGGCCTCGTACGGCCCCTCGATCGAGAGCGTGTGCTGGCGGACGCCGAGGCGGCGTGCCTCCTCGGCGGCATCGTCGAGGCTCATCTGGGCCGTATGGCGCGACGGCATCAGCACGGCGGTGACGCGCTCGGGGCCGAGCGCGTCGACGGCCAGCGCCAGGGTGAGGGCCGAGTCGATGCCGCCGGAGAGCCCGACCAGGACGCCGCCGAAACCGTTCTTGCCGAGGTAGTCGCGCACCCCCAGCTCGATGGCGCGGTAGATGGACCCGGCCGGCTCCAGGGCCGCCGGCGCCGCCATGTCCGGGCCCGGCTCGATGCGGCCGTCTTCGTGCAGCAGCGCGGTGCCGCCCCCTGCCTCGAACGGCGGCAGCGCAGCCACCTCCCGGCCGGCGCGGTCCACGACGAAGGAGTCGCCGTCGAAGACCAGGTCGTCCTGCCCGCCCACCTGGTTCACGTAGACGACCGGCAGGCCGGTCCCGGCAGCGCGCTCGGCGGCCACGGCGCGACGCTGGCGGTGCTTGTCCCAGTGATACGGCGAGGCGTTGATGCAGACGATCGCCTCGGCGCCGGCCGCGGCGAGCGCGGCCGCCGGCGCGGCGTCCCACAGGTCCTCGCAGACGAGCAGCCCCAGGCGCCGACCGTCGATATCCACCACGCCGGCCTCGGTCCGCCGCCGCGAAATAGCGCATCTCGTCGAACACGCCGTAGTTCGGCAGGATGCGCTTGCGCGCCACGGCCACGCGCGCGCCGCCGTCGAGCACCACGGCGGCATTGTAGCCGCGCCCGTCGTGCGCCAGCGGCGCGCCCACGATCACCGCGGTGCCGCTGGCGGCCAGCTCGGCCGCGATGCGCTCCAGGCCCGCCTCGACCCGCGCCGGCAGGTCCGGGCGCAGCAGGAGGTCGTCGGGGGGATAGCCCGTGAGCGCGAGCTCGGGCAGCGCCGCGACCCGGACACCGTCGCCGAGGGCGCGCACCGCCTCGACCGCGCGCCGGGCATTGCCATCGATGTCGCCGACGACGACGTCGAGCTGCACGAGGCCGATGGACAGTGCGGACGTGGCGGCCACGGCGGTGCTCTCCGGCGGTTCCGAGTAATGGCGGTGCGCGTCCGGCTGAAACCGAAGCCACGGGACGCGCAGCGGCGCAGGGCACGGGGAAGCCGCATCGTGCGCGAACGCCACGACGGCGCCAACCGCCGGCGGCACTTGCCTGCGCCCGGGCGACACCCGACACTTGCGCCCCATGACGAGCCCGGGTCCCGTGCGCCAGCGACTCGCCGCCCCCGGCCACCCGGGCGAGTGGGCCTCGCTGCGCCTGCTCAACAGCTATCGCCTGTTCGTGGCGCTGGTGCTGCTGATCGGCTTCTTCCTGGCGGCACCCGGGGTCGATTTCGGTCGCGACGCGCCGCGCGACCTTCTACGCGTTCGCCGCGAGCTACTTCGTGCTCGGGCTTGTGTTCGCGTTCCTGCTGCGCTCACGCTGGCCGAGCAGCACCACGCAGACGTACCTGCACATCTATACCGACGTGATCGCGCTCGCGGGCGTGACCTACGCCTCGGGTGGCGTCGCGAGCGGCCTGGGGATCCTGCTGATCGTGCCGGTCGCGGGCGCCGGGCTGCTGCTCAGCACCCGCTTCGCCCTGCTCTACGCCGCGCTCGCGACCCTGATGCTGCTCACCTCGGAGGTCGTGCGCCACCTCGAGCTCGGCAGCACGGCGACGGCCTATCCCCAGGCCGCGCTGGTGGGCGCCACGCTGTTCGCCGTCGGGCTGCTCGCCGCGCTCTACGCGCGGCGCACGGCGCAGAGCGCGGCGCTCGCGCACCAGCGCTCGCTCGACGTCCGCCGCCTGGCCCAGCTCAACGATCGCATCATCCAGCAGATGGAGTCCGGGATCCTCGTGGTGGCGCCCGACGGGCGCGTGACGCTCGCCAATGCCAGCACGCGCCAGCTGCTGGGCGCCGACGCCCAGCTCGTCGACCAGCCGCTCGAGCAGGCCGCCCCGGGCGTGGCCCGCGCGCTCGAGCGCTGGCGTGCGCACCCAACCGAGCCACTGCAGCCGGTCCACGCCACCGAGGACAGCAGGCAACCGCTGCAGCCCCAGTTCTCGGACCTGGGCGAGCAGGGCACGCTGGTGGCGCTCGAGGACGCCGGCTTCATCGAGGAGCAGCTGCAGCAGCTCAAGCTGGCCTCGCTCGGCCGCCTGACGGCGAGCATCGCGCACGAGATCCGCAACCCGCTGGGCGCGATCAGCCACTCCGCCCAGCTGCTCGCCGAGTCCGACGCGCTCTCCGCCGGCGATCGCCGCCTGCTCGAGATCCAGCTCGAGCACTGCCGCCGGGTCAACGGCATCGTCGAGAACATCCTGCAGCTGTCGCGCCGACGCTCCGCGGCGCCCGCCGTGATCGAGCTGGTAGACTGGACCCGGCGCTTCGCGGAGGAATTTCGCGCCGAGCAGGGCCTGGGGACGGACCGTATCGCCGCGACCGGCGACAGCGCACAGCTGCGGGTGCGCTTCGACGGCGAGCACCTGCGCCAGGTGGTCGACAACCTCTGCCAGAACAGCGTCACGCACGGGCGGACCGCCGACGGCCAGCCGGTGCGCCTGTGGCTGGCGCACGGCCATGCCCAGGACGGCAACGCGTATCTCGACGTCGTCGACGACGGGGTCCCGATCGACCCCGAGCGGGTCGAGGAGATCTTCGAGCCGTTCGTGACCAGCAGCCACTCCGGCACCGGCCTGGGGCTGTTCCTGGCGCGCGAGCTCTGCAACGCGAACGGCGCCCAGCTGCGCTACGTGCGCGACGATGCGGGCAACCGCTTCCGGATACTGCTGCAGTCAGCGGAGGACGAACGCGATGAGTGAGCACCGCGCCCTGATCGTCGATGACGAGGCGGACATCCGCGAGCTGCTCGAGATCACGCTCGGGCGCATGGCCATCGACACCTCGGCCGCGCGCAATCTCGACGAGGCGCGCAACCTGCTGGCCGAGGGCACATTCGACCTCTGCCTGACCGACATGCGCCTGCCCGACGGCGACGGCATCGACCTCGTGCGCACCATCACGGCGGACTACCCGCAGCTGCCGGTGGCGGTGATCACCGCGCACGGCAACATGGACACCGCGATCACGGCGCTCAAGGCCGGCGCGTTCGACTTCGTCTCCAAGCCGGTCGAGCTCGAGGACCTGCGCAACCTCGTGCACCAGGCGCTGCGCCTCGACGCCCGCCACGCGCCGCCGGAGACCGGTGGCGAGGACGAGCTGATCGGGAGCTCGGAGGCGATCGAGGCGCTGCGCGGGCGCATCCGCAAGGTCGCGCGCAGCCAGGCGCCGGTCGTGATCACCGGCGAGTCGGGCGTCGGCAAGGAGCTCGTCGCCAACCTGATCCATGCCCAGGGGCCGCGCGCCGACGGGCCCTTCGTCCCGGTCAACTGCGGCGCCATCCCGCGCGAGCTGATGGAGAGCGAGTTCTTCGGCCACCGCAAGGGGGCCTTCACCGGCGCCGTCGCGAACAAGGACGGCCTGTTCGTGGCCGCCGAGGGCGGCACCCTGTTCCTCGACGAGGTCGCCGAGCTGCCGCTGGACATGCAGGTCAAGCTGCTGCGCGCGATCCAGGAGAAGCGCGTGCGGCCCGTGGGCGAGACCAGCGAGACACCGGTCGACGTGCGCATCCTGAGCGCCAGCCACGCCGACCTCGAGGCGGCCGTCGCCGAGGGCCGCTTCCGCCAGGACCTGTACTACCGCCTCAACGTGATCGCGCTGCAGGTGCCGCCGCTGCGCGAGCGCCCCGGCGACATCCCGCTGCTGAGCGCGCGCCATCCTCGCGCGCATCGCCGGCGACTACGCCATCGACACGCCGACGCTGACCCCCGACGCCGCCGAGGCACTCGCCCGCTACCACTTCCCGGGCAACGTGCGCGAGCTCGAGAACGTCCTCGAGCGCGCCGTCGCCCTGGCCGAGCACGAGCGCATCGGCGCCGACGACCTGCAGCTCCCCGACAACGGTGAGGCGGACCCCGACGGCGTCGCGGAGCCGCCCGCGGCCGCCGCCGGGCAGGCCCCGGGCGACGCCGCCGACGCCGACAACCCGGGCACCCTGGACGCCCACCTCGACGCCCGGCAACGCCAGCTGCTGGTGGACACGCTCGAGCGCCACCGCTGGAACCGCACGTCCGCCGCGCGCGAGCTGGGCCTGACCTACCGCCAGCTGCGCTACCGCCTCAAGAAGCTCGACATCGATTGAGCCGAGCCAGCGCCACGCCCGCAACGTCACTCTTTGACAACCGCGGTCACCCGGTACCGCTGCGATGTCCAGCCGCGCATCGCCCGCGCGCCCTTGCGGCGAGCGACAGCGATCCCGACACGCCCTCGCCCGGTCTGCCCTCGGGGCCCACCGCCCCGGGCCAGGCCCCGGATTTCAACGGGTTACAAGGGTACGCGCGAAATATCGCCGCGGGCATCGAAAGGCCGCATGCCTTGGCACGGTCCCTGCTCCCGATGCAGGCAAGGGTGCAACACCATGGGCAATCGAGCGCCTTCAGGTTGCTCCCGCATCTGCAAGCGGACTGATAACTGGAGCTTCACCATGAAGAAGATGCAGCAGGGTTTCACACTCATCGAGCTGATGATCGTCATCGCGATCATCGGCATCCTCGCGGCCGTCGCGATTCCGGCGTACCAGGACTACATCCTGCGCTCGCAGGTCTCCGAGGGCCTGAGCCTGGCCTCGGGCGCCAAGACCTCGGTCACCGAGTTCCGGCTGACCAACGGGACCTACCCGGCCGACAACGCTGACGCGGGCTTGGCGACTCCGGGCGATATCACCGGCAACAACGTCAAGGGCGTCGCCGTGAGCGACGGCGACATCACGGCTACGTATTCGTCCGCTGGCGCCATCGGTGACCAGACGCTGATTCTCTTCGCCGACATCCAGTGGCGGCGGCATCACCTGGGATTGCACTGGTGGCAACCTCAGCGCCGAGTACCGGCGCGTCGTGAGCTGTCGCTAGAGCGGTAGCGATACGCTACCGCGCTCGAAGGGCCCCGGCTGCGGGGCCCTTCCCTTTTCCGGGGCCCATTCCTCCCGATGCACGCGACGCCACCCGTGCGCCAGCTCGTCTCGCGCCCCGCCCGACCGCGCTCGCGCTCGCGCTCGCGCTCGCACCGGTCTTGCTCGCAGGCCTCGCCTGGCTGCTGCTTCGCCCCGGCCTGGGCGGGGCGTTCCTGTTCGACGACATGGCCAATCTCGCGGCCCTCGATCGCGTGTCGTTGATCAATTGGTCGCAAGGCGACCTGGCCGAGTTCCTTGGAACCAATCGGTCCGGCCCGACGGGTCGGCCGGTCGCGATGCTGTCGTTCCTGATCAACGAGGGCAGCTGGCCCATCAGCGCGCGACCGTTCCTGCGCACCAACCTCCTCCTGCACCTCCTCATCGGCGTCGTCGTGCTCGGGCTGGTGCGCCGCCTGGTCCTGCTGGGCACGGCCGCCACCGCTCGCCGTGCGACGCTGTTTGCCGTCGTCGCGGCCGGCCTCTGGCTGCTGCACCCGCTGCAGGCGTCCACCGTCTTCTACACCGTGCAGCGCATGGCGCAACTGTCGGCCCTGTTCATGCTCGCGAGCGTCTATGTCTACCTGCTCGGACGCGGCCGGCTGGTATCCGGTCGGTCGGCAAGTGGGTGGTTCTGTATCGGCCTGGCACCCCTGCTCGCGGCCGTCGGCGCGTACGCCAAGGAGAACGCCGTTCTGGTCCCGCTGGCGCTGCTGCTGGTCGAGTACTGGTTCCTCGATACGCCGACGCACCGTTTCCGCGGGCTGCGCCCGCTGCGCATCCTCATGCTGTGGCTGCCGAGCGCGCTGATCGCGCTCTATCTCGCCAGCCGGGTCGGATCGGCGGGCTATCTCGCGCGCGACTTCACCGCGGTCGAGCGGCTGATGACGCAGGCACGGGTCCTGATCGACTATCTCGGCCTGGTGCTGATACCGCAGCAGACGACGGCTGGCCTGTTCCACGACGCCTACCCGGTGTCGACGGGGCTGCTGCGGCCATGGACCACGCTGCCGGCGATCCTCGCCTGCATCACGCTGGTCACCATATCGATCGCCTGGCGTCGACGCTTCCCGCTGGTCACCTGGGGTGTGCTGTTCTTCTTTGCAATGCACCTGGCGGAGTCGTCCACGCTGCCGCTGGAGCTCTACTTCGAGCACCGCAACTACCTGCCGTCGCTCGGTGCGTTGGTTGCCGTCACCGGCATAGGCTTCATGCTCTATGATTACCGGTGCTACCTGGGTGTGCTGGGGCTCGCGACGATGCTCGGCACGGTCGCATTGCTGGGCCATCTGCGGGCGCAAAACTGGGGCCACCCACTGCGCCAGGCCGAGATCTGGGTCCGCATCGCCCCGGAGTCACCACGGGCCTGGCAGAATCTCGCCTTGCGCAACCACCAGTACGGCCTGCCCTCAGGTACCGAGTATGCATTGGCGCGGGCGCAGCGACTTCGTCCCGAACATCCCCTGCCGCGCCTGTCGCGGCTCGTATACGAGTGCCCACAGCGACCGATCACGGCCGAGCGCTGGGCCAGCCTTCGGGCACTGGCGAGCGACGGTGCGTGCAGCCACGGACTGGTGGTGATCCTCCGGGACCTTGCGGGCCAGGCGGTGGCCAGCGGCGAACTGCCGCGGGCTGCGTCCCGACCAGGTCCACGTGCTCCTGCGTTCGTCGCCGGACAGACCCCGGACGTCAGCAGTCGCTATGCGCGCCAGCACCTGTGGCACATCGATGGGCAACTCCTGCTGGTGGCGGGCTTCGTGGACGACGCCATGGCGGCCTTCCAGCGCAGCCACGAGATTCTCGTCGATCCGGGCCTGCGCGCGACACAGGCAAATCACCTGCTGAAGCATGGTTATGCCGAGCAGGCCCTCCTCGTTGCTGAGCGCGCCCCGAGGAATACCGGCGCCAAATCGCTCTACGGGCCATTTCATGTATACTGGATCGTCCATGATCCAGGCCGCATCGAGGCGCTCGCGCGCAAGATCCGCGCACAGCGCGACGCCGCGCAGGAGACCGGCATCGATGCGCACACGGCCCCGGCCGAACGCCGCCCTCGCACCACCGGAGTGGACGCGCCCAGCGCGGCCGCAGTCGCCGGCTGAGACCGCGCCCACGGGGAAATCGGCGCGCGGCATGAGTCACCCCTGCGCGCCGATGCCGAACCTTCAGATAGCGCCGCGGGCGGCGATCCCGCGCCGGCGTTGTCGCCCTCGTCGCCATCCCGGCCCGGGACGAGGAGGACAAGATCGCGGATGTGGTCACGGCCGTGCCGCGCACAGCATTCGCTGGTTACCACGTTGCCGTTGTGGTGTTCGACGACGGTTCGACCGACGGGACGGAGGGCGCCGCGCGGGCCGCCGGTGCCGAGGTCGTGCACACGCCCCGTCCGAAGGGCCTGGCCACCTTCTTCCGCGCTGCCGTACACCGAGGCGCTCGAGCGCGGTGCCGACGTGCTGGTCAACATCGACGGCGACGGCCAGTTCGACGCGGCCGAGATCGCCGACGTCGCCCGGCCGGTGATCGACGGCGAAGCCGACTTCGTCGCCGGCGACCGTTTCGCCGAGCCGGGCGCGCGTGTCCGGCCGAACATGTCGCGGGTAAAGTATCACTGGCAATCGCTGGATGACGGGCCTGGTGCGCCGGATCACCGGCCTGGACGTGCGCGACGTCTCGTCGGGGTTCCGCGCCTACGGCCGCGAGGCGCTGCTGCGGATCGACGCGCAGAGCCGCTTCACCTATACGCAGGAGAGCTTCCTCGACCTGGCAGTCAAGGGCGTGCGCATCGTCCAGGTACCGGTGACCGTGCGCTACTTTGCCGATCGCCACTCGCGCGTGGTCCGATCCCTGTCGCGCTACATCGCGTTCACGTTGATCACCATCTTCCGCACCGTGCGTGATTATCGCCCGTTGCGCACGTTCGGGGTCGGCGCGCTGATACTGTTCGTGCCGGGCGTGCTGGCCAGCGGATTCGTCCTGGCCCACTATCTCCACAGCGGCCAGTTCTCGCCGTACATCTTCCTGGCACTCTCCTCGGCCTACCTGGTCAGTCTGGCCCTGATCGTCGCGCTGGTCGGGGTCGCCTCCGACATGCTCGCGCCCCTGCGCCGCAACCAGGAGACGTTGATCTACCTGGCCCGGCGGCAGGTGTACGGGGGTGGACGACGGCGCACCGGGGGGCGAGCAGACACCGAGCAGGACTAAGAGCGGCGGCAATAGGGCAATTTGTCGTTTCGTGCGCGCGTTCGCCTACGGCGAAAGCGCGCCTACGGCCGCGATGGTCCCCGCCCATCGCAAGGAGCACTGATGGACGGGATTGAGATTGGTCGCGCCGGCGCTGGGGCAGCCGCCGGCCATGGACGCGTTTCTGGCAGGCTGTTTGCAGGGTGGCCTGGGAACGTACATCGACTCGGGGCCGCAAGCCCCTGATCGGCATGGGTGGCCCGCGGTGGCCGCTCATGGACAGGCCGCGGGCATCTGTGGATAAATAGGGTGCTGAACCACCCGGCGACCAGGCAGGATACATGGCGACGACCAGCTCCAAGATGGCTCTCGGGGGGATCGCCCGGCGCCTCGCGCACGAGGGCGTGCTGGACGAGGCCAAGGCCTCCGAGGCGGCGCAGGCGGCCCAGCGCGAGAAGACCTCGATCGTCCGCTACCTGGTGAACAACAGCCTGGTGGCGGGCCGCGAGGCCGCCACGGCCGCGGTGCACGAGTTCGGGCTGCCGGTGCTCGACCTCGACAGCATGGACCCCGAGGTGGCCGCCACCAACGCGGTCGACTCGAAGCTGGTCGAGAAGCACCACGCCCTGCCGCTCTACAAGCGCGGCAACCGCCTGTTCGTCGGCGTCTCCGACCCGACCAACATGGTGGCCCTCGACGAGTTCAAGTTCGCCAGCGGGCTGACCACCGAGGCGGTCATCGTCGAGGAGGACAAGCTCACGAAGCACATCGACCGGGTGCTGAGCCAGGCCGAGATGGGCAACATGGCCGACGATCTCGACGAGGACCTCGAGAACCTCGACATCGGCTCGGACGACGAACAGGAGGGCGGCGACGACGTCTCCAGGGCCGACGTCGACGACACGCCGGTCGTCCGCTACGTCAACAAGCTGCTGCTCGACGCGATCAACCGCGGCGCCTCGGACATCCACCTCGAGCCCTACGAGAAGTTCGTGCGCGTGCGCTACCGCATCGACGGCATCCTGCACGAGGTCGCCAAGCCGCCGCTCGCGATGGCGCCGCGCCTGATCGCGCGCGTCTGAAGGTGCATGTCGCGCATGGACATCTCCGAGCGCCGCGTGCCGCAGGACGGGCGCATCAAGATGAAGCTCTCGCGCACGCGCGCGATCGACTTCCGCGTCAACACCTGCCCGACCCTGTTCGGCGAGAAGGTCGTGCTGCGGATCCTCGACCCGAGCTCCGCCCAGATGGGCATCGACCAGCTCGGCTACGAGGACGACCAGAAGCAGCTCTACATGGACGCGCTGGGCAAGCCCTACGGCATGATCCTGGTCACCGGCCCCACCGGCTCGGGCAAGACGGTCTCGCCTCTACACCGGCCTGAACATCCTCAACACGGCCGACCGCAACATCTCGACCGCCGAGGACCCGGCGGAGATCAACCTCGCCGGCGTCAACCAGGTCAACGTCAACAACCGCGTCGGCCTGACCTTCGCGGAGGCGCTGCGCTCGTTCCTGCGCCAGGACCCCGACGTCATCATGGTCGGCGAGATCCGCGACCTCGAGACCGCCGAGATCGCGATCAAGGCCGCCCAGACGGGCCACCTGGTGCTCTCGACGCTGCACACGAACGACGCGCCGCAGACGCTGTCGCGGATGATGAACATGGGCGTGGCGCCGTTCAACATCGCCACCGCCGTGTCGCTGATCATCGCGCAGCGCCTCGGCCGGCGCCTGTGCAAGTCGTGCAAGGCGCTCGACGAGATCCCGCGCGAGGCGCTGCTGCACGAGGGCTTCGGCGAGGACGAGGTCGACGAGCTCAGCGTGTACAAGCCGGTGGGCTGCGACCAGTGCAACAATACCGGCTACAAGGGCCGGGTCGGCGTCTACCAGGTGATGCCCATGACCGACGCCATCGGGCGCATCATCATGGAGGGCGGCAACTCGCTCGACATCGCCGACCAGGCCGAGAAGGACGGCGTGCGCAACCTGCGCCTGTCCGCCCTGCAGAAGGTACGCGACGGCGTGATGAGCCTCGAGGAGGCGAACCGGGTGACGGTGGACTGACACCATGGCGGAAGCAGCAGCAAAGACCACCTTCGACTGGGAAGGCAAGGACGCCAAGGGCAACAAGGTCCAGGGCCAGATGGAGGGCCCGAACGTCGACTGGGTCAAGGCCCAGCTGCGGCGCAAGGGCACGACACCGCTCAAGGTGCGCAAGAAGAAGGCCTCCTCCTTCGGCCAGCGCGGCAAAAAGATCCAGACGGCCGACATCGCGATCTTCGCGCGCCAGATGGCGACCATGATGGACGCGGGCATCCCGCTGGTGCAGTCGTTCGAGATCGTCGGCAACGGCCTCGAGAACCCGCGCATGCAGCAGCTCGTGTTCTCGCTCAAGGGCGAGGTCGAGTCCGGCTCCAACCTGAGCGGTGCGTTGCGCAAGTATCCGCTGTACTTCGACTCGCTGTTCTGCAACCTGGTCGCCGCGGGCGAGCAGTCGGGCACGCTCGACGACCTGCTCGACAAGATCGCCACCTACAAGGAGAAGACCGAGGCGCTGAAGGCCAAGATCAAGAAGGCGATGTACTACCCGATCGCGGTCATCGTGGTCGCGATCGTCGTGACCATGATCCTGCTGGTCTACGTCGTGCCGCAGTTCGAGAACCTGTTCAACAACTTCGGCGGCGAGCTGCCCGCGTTCACGCAGTTCGTCGTGTCCATCTCCGACTTCATGCAGAAATGGTGGTGGGTCGTTCTCGGCCTCATGGTCGGCATCCCGGCGGCGATCCTGCAGGCGAAGAAGCGCTCGCAGGGGGTCGCAGACGCCTTCGACAAGCTGGCGCTCAAGATTCCGATCACCGGCGACATCCTCTGGAAGGCCGCCATCGCGCGCTTCGCGCGCACCCTGTCGACCATGTCGGCGGCCGGCGTGCCGCTGGTCGAGGCCATGGAGTCGGTCGCCGGCGCGGCCGGCAACGTGGTCTTCGAGCGCGCGATCTACCGGATGCGCGACGAGACGGCCACCGGCCAGCGCCTGCAGCAGGCGATGGATCACACCGGGCTGTTCCCGAACATGGTCATCCAGATGACCGCGATCGGCGAGGAGTCGGGCTCGCTCGATGGTATGCTCGGCAAGGTGGCCACCTTCTACGAGGAGGAGGTGGACAACGCCGTCGACGGCCTCACCAGCCTGATGGAGCCGATCATCATGGCCTTCCTGGGCGTGGTCATCGGTGGCCTCGTGGTGGCGATGTACCTGCCCGTGTTCAAGATGGGCTCGGTGCTCTAGCACCGACCCATGCGCGCCCGACGCTTCCGCATGACCGATCCGATGCTGGCCGATCCCGCGTTCGTCCTGATCGCTGGCCGGTCGTCGTCGGCCTGCTCGTCGGCTGCGTTCCTCAACGTCGTGATCCTGCGCCTGCCCGTGATGATGGAGCGCCAGTGGCGCGCGGAGTGCGCCGAGGTGCTCGGGACGGACGGCGCTGTCGCGGAGGAAGGCGAGGAGCGGCTCGGGCTCGTGGGGCCGGCGTCGCGCTGCCCCGGCTGCGGCCAGCGCATCCGGGCGCTGGACAACATCCCGGTGCTCAGCTGGCTGCTGCTGCGCGGGCGCTGCCGGCACTGCGGGGAACGCATCAGCGTCCAGTACCCGCTGGTGGAGATCGCGAGCGCGGTGCTGGCGGTGATCGCGCTGCTGCGCTTCGGCGCCGGCTGGCAGGGCGGGCTCGCGATCGTGTTCGCCTGGACCCTGCTCGCGGCGGCCGTGATCGACCTGCGCACCCAGCTCCTGCCGGACGACCTCACGCTGCCGCTGCTGTGGCTCGGACTGCTGGCCGCCGCCACGCGGCGTGGGCTTCGCCGAGCCCCGGTCGACGCGATCGTCGGCGCCGCTCGCCGGCTACCTGCTCCTCTGGGGCCTGTACCACGTCTTCCGCCTGCTCACCGGCAAGGAGGGCATGGGCTACGGCGACTTCAAGCTGCTCGCCGCGCTCGGTGCCTGGACGGGCTGGCAGGGCCTGCCGGTGACCATTCTCCTGTCCTCGCTCGTCGGCGCCCTGGTGGGGATCGCGATGATCGCGTTCGCGGGCCGCGAGCGCGGCGTGCCGATCCCGTTCGGCCCCTTCCTCGCCGCCGGCGGCTGGATCGCGCTGCACTGGGGCGACGCGCTCACGCTGGCCTACCTGCGCTGGTCGTTCGGTTGACATGCTCGTCGTCGGGCTCACCGGCGGCGTCGCCGCCGGCAAGACGCTCGTCGCCGCGCGCTTTGCCGCGCTCGGCGCGCCGATCGCCGACGCCGACGCCGTTGCGCGCGAGGTCGTGGCGCCGGGGACCGAGGGGCTCGACGCGGTCGTCAAGGTATTCGGGGCGGACGTGCTCGGCAGCGACGGCGCGCTCGACCGCGCGGCCATGCGCGCGCGCATCCTCGCCGACGACGCCGACCGCCGCGCGCTGGAGGAGGTCCTGCACCCGCGCATCCGCGCAGCCATGGATGCGCGCACCCGGGCCTGGGGCGAGGCGGGGCATGCCTATGCCCTCGAGGTCGTGCCGCTGCTGGTCGAGACGGCGGCCAGCGCGCGCGCTGCGACCGCGTGCTCGTCGTCGACGCGCCGGCGGCCGTCCAGGTGGCACGCCTGCGCGCGCGCGACGGCATGGACGAGGCCGGCGCGCACGCCCTGCTGGCGGCACAGGCGTCGCGCCGGGAGCGCCTGCGCCACGCCGACGACGTGATCGACAACGGCGACGCCGTGCCGCCCGGGACGGCGGTCGACTGCCAGGTGGAGGCGCTGGACCGCAAGTATCGCGCCCTGGCGACCCGCGTGACGCGTTGATCGCGCCCACCGGGTGACCGACAATCGCGCGGTCGGGAGCCAGCTGCGTCCGTCCCCTGTCCCCCGGTCCGGAGCAACAGCCCCTTGAGCGACATCGACGTCCACGAGCAGCCCCTGAGCGAGCGCTTCCGGCTGTTCCTGCGTGTCGAGCAGCTGTTCGAGCGCCTCGACCACCACCTGGCCGGGGATACCGTCTGGGACACGCACGCGGCGCTGCAGGGCGTCCTGGAGCTGCTGCAGACGGTGTCGCGGGGCGATTCCAAGCGCGAGCTGATCAAGGAGCTCGACCGCCAGCGCGCAGCACTCGCGCGCTTCGACGAGCGCTCCACGGTCGACCGCTCGCGCCTGCAGCAGCTGCTGGCGAGCCACCAGGAGCTGCTCGACGCGCTGCACGCGCGCACGGGCACGCTGGGCGCGGAGCTGCGCGGCAACGAGCTGGTCAACCAGCTCCAGCAGCGGGCCACGGCCGGCGGGCGCCCGGGCATCGTCGAGCTGCCGTCCTACCAGGAGTGGCTGCAGCGGCCCGTGGCCGAGCGCCACGACACCGTGCGCGCCTGGCTCGAGCCGCTCGCATCGGCGCGGGCCGGCATCGGCCAGTGCCTGGAGCTGGTGCGCGACTCGGTCGACTGGCAGCCGGTATCGGTCGACAACGGCTTCTACGAGCAGCCGCTCGCGCACGGCCAGGGCATCCAGCTGCTGCGGGTGCGCCTGCCGGACGAGGGGCAGCCCCACCGCTTCCCGGAGATCAGCGCCGGCCGCCAGCGCTTCACGGTGCGCTTCTTCACCCAGTCCACGCCGGCGGAACGCGCCGAGCAGATCCACGGGGCGGTCCGCTTCGAGCTCGCCTGCTGCGGGGTGTAGGGGCGCGGACGTGGTTCGATCGCTGGCCGCCTGGCGGCCCTGCCAACGCCGTTCTGGATTGCCACGGCGCCCTGCGGGCGCCTCGCAATGACGCGGTACCGTATGCGGGCGCGTCGCCACGCGGCCCCGCTCGGCGATCTCCGGTCACGAGCGCGCCATGGCACGCGCCGTGCACCCCGCCACGCGAGGCGCGCAGGCACTCGGCGACCCCCGGCCAGGATGCCCGCTCCGGTTGCCATGCCTCGGCGCCCTCACCCCGTCCCGGCGGCCCCGCGGGGCGAGGGGCGACCCTCCGTTCGGCGGCGGCAGCCGCCGGCGCTCGGTCGCGACGCGCGATGAGCGCAGCGGTCGTCATCGCTCGGCCCGGGGCTCCCCGCCGGAGGGCCTGCGGGCTCGCGGTTGAGCGCGGTCCGTATGCGGGCGCGTCGCCACGCGGCCCCGCTCGGCGATCTCCGGTCACGAGCGCGCCATGGCACGGCCGACACGCATCGCACTCCCGTCATCGCGAGGGCGGCGCAGCCGACCGTGGCGATCCAGGGCGGCGCCGGCCACGGGCACGCCTCGCTCCTGGATTGCCACGGCGCCCTGCGGGCGCCTCGCAATGACGCCGTGCCACAAGGACAGCGCGATGGTGGATTCGTGCGCGCATTCGCCCGGCTGCGCCGGGCGAAGACGCGCCTACGACGGGCGTGCACCAAGGCTCGCAGACACGCCTCCGCTGGACGCATTCCCGCGCAGGCGCATTCCGCCTGGACCATTCCGCCTGGACCATTCCGCCTGGACCATTCCGCCTGGACCATTCCGGGTGGACCATTCGGCGTAGGCGCGTTTCCGCCGAAGGCGGACGCGCGCATTGCCGACGCGCGCATTGCCGACGCGCGCATTGCCGACGCACGCATTGCGGACGCGCATCGGGGCGTCCCCTCGCCTCACGCCTCGGGCCAGAAACCCCGGATGCCGGCCACCCCGACCGCCCCGGCGGCGCGCGCCGTTGCGAGGTCCGACGGCGTCACCCCACCGATCGCGTAGAGCGGCAGCGCGGTGCCCGCGGCGAGGTCGGCGAACGCCTCCCAGCCCAGCGGCGCCGCGTCGGGGTGGCTCGGGGTCGGCGCGACGCTCCCGAGGTAGGCGAGATCCGCGCCCAGGGCCTCGGCGTGGGCGAGCTCGGCGGCGTCGTGGCAGGCGCAGGAGAGCAGGCGCTCGGGGCCGACCGGGCGCATCGTCGATCCGGCGGGCGTCGGCCGCGCTCAGGTGCAGGCCCACGCCGGCGGGCAGGCGGTCGGCCCGCTCGGGCGGCGCGTTCGCGAGCAGGCGGCTCGCGGACTGGCCCGCGACCACCGCCGCGAGCCGGTCCGCCAGCGCTGCCAGGCGTCCGCGCCGAGCGACGCTGCGCGCAGCCGCACGAGGCGCGGGCCCTGGGCCAGGGTGGCCTCGGTCACGGCCACCAACTGCTCGAGGGCGGCGTCGCCCGGGTCGTCCTGCGACGCCGTGACGGGGCTGCAGGCCGGCAGCTGCAGCGCGGCCACGACCGGGCGGTTGGCGTCGGGGAAGCGCGCCGCGTCGAGCTGCGCCGGCCCGAGCCATTCCACGGGCTGGCCCTCGGCCCAGTGCGGCGTCCCGTCCCAGGCGATGACGCGGCGGACGTGCAGCTCGACCGCGCGCTCCGGGTACCGGTGGCGCACGCGGATCAGCGGCTCGGAGGCATGCACGGCGATGCCGAGCTCCTCGGCCAGCTCGCGCGCGAGGCCGGCCGCGGCGTCCTCGCCGGGCTCGAGCTTGCCCGGGATTCCAGGCGCCCGCCCTGGTGGCGCGCGGCGTCGCGGTGGGCGACCAGCACGCGGCCGTCGGCGCGCTGCACCACCGCCACGGCCACCTGCACGCAGGCGCGCATCTCTCACCACCCTCCTGCGGCGGGTGCCGATGCGCTCGCAGTGACGGGGCGTGCCGGCTCCGGCCGGTTCGCCGTGGCGATCGTCACGCCGGCGCCGCCCTTCGCTCCGTGCGGCCCGTCACGGCCGTGCCGCGCCCACCCGCAACGGACGGCGGCAAGGATGGCCGGGCCGGTGCCCATATCAGGTGCGGTAGTCGGCGTTGATCCGGACGTAGTCGTACGACAGGTCACTGGTCCAGATGCGGGTGGCCGCGTCCCCGCGCCCGAGGCCGATGCGGATGCGCACCTCGGGGCGGGCGACGATCGCGGCGGCGCGGCCCTCGTCGTAGCCCGGCACCGGCTGGCCGCCGGCGACCAGCTCGAGCTCGCCCAGGGCGATGTCGACGCCGGCGACGTCGAGGCCGTCGATGGGCGCGCGGCCCACGGCGGCGAGGATGCGGCCCCAGTTCGGGTCGCCGCCGAAGAGCGCGGTCTTCACCAGCGGCGAGTGCGCCACGGTGAACGCCACGGCGCGGCACTCGGCGGCATCTCGGCCGCCCTCGACGTCGATCTCGACGAACCGCGTGGCCCCCTCGGCGTCGCGCACGATCGCCTGTGCGAGCTCCGTGCAGACCGCTGTCGGTGACGGCCTCGGCGAGCGCCGACCCGTCGCCCGTCGTCCGCCGGCGTGGCCACGCCCGATGCACCCGGTGGCCGACAGCGTGACGGCGTCGTTGGTCGAGGTGTCGCCGTCGACCGTGATGCGGTGGAAGGACGCCTCGACGGCGTCGTGCAGGATCGCCTGCAGCGGCCCCGCGGCGACCGCCGCGTCGGTGGTGACGAAGCCCAGCATGGTCGCCATGTCGGGGCGGATCATGCCCGAGCCCTTGGCCATGCCGGCGACAGACGCGCGTCGCCGCCGCCGAGCTCGACCGCCCGCGCTCGCGACCTTGGCCGGGTATCCGTGGTCAGGATGGCCTCGGCGGCGGCGCCCCAGCCGTCCGGCGCGAGCCCCCGGGCGCAGCGCCCGATGGCCGCGCCCAGCTGCTCCATCGGCACCCGCTCGACCAGGCGCTCGCCGATCACCCCGGTCGAGAACGGCAGCACCGCCGTCGGGCGCGACCCCGCCGGCCTGCGCCGACGTGCGCGCAGGTGGCCTCGGCGTCGGCGCGGCCGGCGTCGCCCGTGCCCGCGTTGGCGCAGCCGGCGTTGATCAGCAGCACGCGCGCGTCCGCGGCCCCGAGGTGGGCGCGGGCGACGTGCACCGGGGCGGCGCAGAAGGCGTTGCGGGTGAAGCACGGCGGCCGTCCAGGCTGCCAGCGCCTCCCAGGACGCACCAGGGCGGCATCGGCATCCCGACGCCTTGCGAGCCCGGCCGCCGGTGCGCGGCCAGATCGAACGCCGTCCACCGAGGGTCGCGGCAGCCGTGGCGACGGACGGCCATCTCCGGTCGCCCATGGCACGAGCTTGCCGTGGCAGTGCTTGAACTTCTTGCCGGAGCCGCACCAGCAGGGCTCGTTGCGCCCGATCTTGCGGCCCTCGCGCACGTACGGCTCGTGGTGCTCCTCGTCGGCCGGTCGCGCTGCGCGCCGGCTGGCAGCGGCGGCGGCCGCCCTGCGCGTCTGCGGCCTCGGCCACCGGCGAGCGCGCCTCGGCGTGGCGGTACTGGACCCGCTCGGCCGGCTGGCGGTTCTCCTGCTCGACCGCGTCGGCGTCGGCCTCGGTGCGCACCTGCACACGCGTCGAGCACGCGCGATCACCTCGGTGCTTCATCCTGCTCCAGCATCTCGGCTGAACAGGGAGAAGGCCTCGCGCTTGAACTCCTGGGTCGGATTGCGCTGGGCATAACCGCGCAGGTGGATGCCCTGGCGCAGGTAGTCCATGGCGGCCAGGTGCTCCTTCCAGACCGTGTCCAGCACCTGCAGCATGACCGCCTTCTCGAAGTGGCGCATGACCTCGCTGCCGGCCGAGCTCCTCCTTGGCCGCGTACGCCTGCCTCGGCGGCGCTCGATGATGCGCTGCGCGCAGCGCCTCCTCGTCCAGGTCGTCCTCGTCGTCCAGCCACTCGCTGCATCGGCAGATCGAGCGCCGAACTCGCTCGCTGCAGCGCGCTGCTCCAGGCCCGTCGACGTCCCACTGCTCGTCGATGCTGCTCGGCGGGATGTAGGTCGTTGATCGGCGTCGTTGACCACGTCGTCGCGGATGGCCTCGATGGTCTCGGAGATATCCTCGGCAGCCAGCAGCTCGTTGCGCTGCGCGATAGATCACCTGGCGCTGGTCGTTGGCCACGTCGTCGTATTCCAGCAGCTGTTTGCGAATATCGAAGTTGCGCCCCTCCACCTTGCGCTGGGCGTTCTCGATGGCGCGGCTCACCCATGGGTGCTCGATGGCCTCGCCTTCCTTCATGCCCAGGCGCTGCATCATGCTGGTCACGCGCTCGGAGGCGAAGATCCGCATCAGGCTGTCTTCCAGGGCGAGGAAGAAGCGGCTCGAGCCGGGATCGCCCTGGCGGCCGGCGCGCCCGCGCAGCTGGTTGTCGATGCGCCGCGACTCGTGGCGCTCGGTGCCGATGATGTGCAGGCCGCCGGCGGCGATCACCGCGTCGTGGCGCTGCTGCCAGTCCCGGAGCGCGGCCTGCGCTGCTCCTCGGTGGCATCCTCGCCCAGCGTCTTCGAGCTCGGCATCCGGGTTGCCGCCGAGCACGATGTCGGTGCCGCGACCGGCCATGTTGGTGGCGATGGTCACCGCGCCGGGCCGCCCGGCCTGGGCGATGATCTCCGCCTCGCGCTCGTGCTGCTTGGCGTTGAGCACGTCGTGCTCGATCCCGGCCTTTTTGAGCTTGCCGGCGAGGCGCTCGGAGTTCGTCGATCGAGGTCGTGCCGACCAGCACCGGCTGGCCGCGCTCCACGCAATCGCGGATCTCATCAATGATGGCGTTGTACTTCTCGTCCTGCGGTCGAGATAGACCAGATCGCCGCGATCGTCGCGCACCATCGGCTTGTGGGTCGGCACCTGCACGACCTCGAGGCCGTAGATCTCGTGGAACTCGGCCGCCTCGGTGTCGGCGGTGCCGGTCATGCCGGCGAGCTTGTCGTAGAGGCGGAAGTAGTTCTGGAAGGTGATCGAGGCCAGGGTCTGGTTCTCCTTCTGGATCGGCACGCCCTCCTTGGCCTCGACCGCCTGGTGCAGGCCCTCGGACCAGCGCCGACCCGGCATGGTGCGGCCGGTGAACTCGTCGACGATGACCACCTGGTTGTCCTGGACCACGTAATCGACATCACGCTGGAAGAGGGCATGGGCCCGCAGGGCGGCGTTGACGTGGTGCATCAGGGCGATATTGCCGGCGTCGTACAGGCTCTCGCCCTCGTTCAGCAGCCCCGCGCCGGTCAGCAATTCCTCGATGCGCTCATGACCGGTCTCCGTCAGATAGACCTGGCGCGCCTTCTCGTCGACGGAGTAGTCGCCGTCGTCGACCGTCCTCGGGTTCCTGCTGCGGTTCGAGCTTGCGGCACCAGCGCGTTCATGCTGCCGGTAGAGTCTCGAGTCGTCCTCGGCCGGTCCGGAGATGATCAGGGGAGTGCGCGCCTCGTCGATGAGGATGGAATCGACCTCGTCCACGATGGCGTAATGCAGACCGCGCTGGACCTTGTCCGCCATGGCGAAGGCCATGTTGTCGCGCAGGTAGTCGAAGCCGAATTCGTTGTTGGTGCCGTAGGTGATGTCGGCAGCATAGGCGGCGCGTCTTTCCTCGGTCGGCTGACCGCTGACGATGGCGCCGACGCTCATGCCGAGGAACTCGTAGATCGGGCCCATCCACTCGGCGTCGCGCTGGCGCCAGGTAGTCGTTCACGGTGACCAGGTGCACGCCGCGGCCGGTCAGGGCGTTCAGGTAGACCGGCAGCGTCGCGACCAGCGTCTTGCCCTCGCCGGTCTGCATCTCGGCAATGCGGCCCTCGTGCAGGACCATGCCGCCCATCAGCTGCACCTCGAACGGGGTCATGCCCAGCGCGCGCGTGCTGGCCTCGCGCCACGACGGCGAAGGCCTCCGGCATGCAGGTCGTCGAGCGCCTCGCCCGCCCCAAGGCGCTCGCGGAAGGCGTCGGTGCAGGCACGCAGCTCGTCGTCCGACCAGCCGGCGACACGCTCGGCGTGGCGTTGCACGTCGGCGGTGCGCTTGCGCAGGCGCTTGAGGATGCGGTCGTTGCGGGTGCCGACGACCTTCTTCGCGAGGGTGGAGAACATGGACGCTTCCAGGGCGGACGCGGGACTCGGTCAAGCCGTTAATGGTAAGGGCTGGGGCGGGGGATTCCAATGCAGGGCCAGCGCAGGCGAAAGGCCAGGGTAGGGTCCGGGACAGGGCCGAGGGCTGAGGGCTCAGGGCTAGGGCCGGCCGTAGGCGGCTGCGCGTAGGCCTTCCGCCGGAGGCGGACGCGCATGCGGACGCGCGCATGCGGACACGCGCATCAAGGGGAACGGGCGGGATGGCCACCACATGGCCTTGTGCAGCCATCGATCGAATCTGCGCGCATTCGGGCGGCTGCGCCGCCGGAACGCGCCTACGGCATGGCGCCCGGGCCCTTGTCCTGGGCCCTGGGCCCTGGGCCCTTCCCCCTCGGTCCTCGGCCCTCGGCCCTTTCCCCTATTTCTCCGCCTGCACGTACTTCCAGGGATTGACCGCCTCGCCGTTCTTGAGCACCTCGAGGTGGACGTGGGGGCCGGTGGAGCGGCCCGAGGAGCCCATCTCGGCGATCTTGTCGCCGCGGCGCACGATCTGGCCCTCCTCGACGGTGATCTTCGAGTTGTGGCCGTAGCGGGTGACGTAGCCGTTGCCGTGGGTGATCTCGACCAGCCGCCCGTAGCCCCAGCGCTTGCCGGCGTAGCTGACGACGCCGCCGGCGACGGCCATGATCGGCGAGCCCTCGCGGCCGGCGAAGTCGACGCCGTCGTGCCAGGCGCGCTTGCCGGTGAACGGGTCCTTGCGGTAGCCGTAGGAAGACGACATCCAGCCCTTGCCGATCGGCTCGCCCGCGGGCGTGGTCTTGGCCGCGAGCTCGCGGTCCATGAGCACGTCCTGGAGCACCGAGAGCTGGCGCTCGCGGTCGCTGATGCGCTCGCCCAGCGCCGCGATCGCCTCGGACAGCTCCGACGCGCGCAATGCGCTGTCGTCGTCGGCCTCGTGCAGCAGGCCACCCATGCCGGGCGTGGCGTCGAAATCGAACTCGTCCGCGTCGAGGTTGGAGGCGCTGACCAGCTTGCGGCCGAGCGCGTCCAGGCGCGTGACGCGGCTCTGCAGCTCGGCGAGGCGCGCGGTCAGGGCATTGACCTCGGCCTGCGCCTCGCGGCGCACCGCGGCCAGCTCCTGCTCCTTCTTGGCCAGGCGCTCCTGGTAGAAGGCGGCGTTGCCGGTCGTGCCCTGCCAGCGGCCGACGTAGTAGCCCCCGGCGGCGATGCCGCCGAGCAGCACCGCACAGGCCAGGCCGACCACCACGAATTGGTGCGTCGCGTGCAGCGATCGCCGCACGGGCGATCCGCCGGCACTCGTCGTGATCAGGATGAGGTTCATAATCGTTTTCCGGCGCTTCGCGACACGGTGTCGGTCATGGGGCGATGGCGTCGCATCCTGTAACCTTGCCGCATCGCCTCTCCCGTCCGGAGACAGCATCGATGAAGCGGCTTGGCGGCGCAATCCCCGAGCACATCGCCCAGCGCGCGGCCGCGCTGCGCGCGCTCGATGCCGCCCTGCGCGAGTGCCTGCCCCCGGACTGTGCCAGCCATTGCAGGGCCGCCGGCATCACCGACGGCACGCTGCACCTGGTCGCCGATTCCCCGGCGTGGCGCGCACGCCTGCATTTTCACTCGCCGGAGATTATCAGACACATCAGCGGCTTGGGCAAATCTCCTGTCTCGCGGATCAGCATCCGCGTGGGTCGGCCCGAGGCGCCCGGCCCCGCCCGCAAGGGACCTCGCGGGGAGCGCGGCATCCCCCCGGAGGCGGCGCGGGGACTGGCCTCGCTCGCCGGCGAGACCGCCGATCCGGGGCTGCGCGACGTGCTCGAGCGGCTCTCGCGGCGCACACGCTCCGGCTGACCGGCGGCGCCGTCGATCCGACGACCGGTGGGCGCGGGCAGGCTGCCCGGCGCGCAGATGGCCCGGCCGGGTGCGGCCCGCGGGGAATTCAGGAGGGGGCCTCGACGGTCTCGGCGTAGGAGATCGGCGCCTCGGCGGCGTCTTCGAAGGTGACCTCTTCCCACGCGCTCTCGTTGCTGAGCAGCGCCCGCAGGAGCTGGTTGTTGAGCGCGTGGCCGGACTTGTAGCCGTGGAACGAGCCGATCAGGCTGTGCCCCAGGAGGTAGAGGTCGCCGATGGCGTCGAGGATCTTGTGCTTGACGAACTCGTCGCGGTAGCGCAGCCCGTCCTCGTTGAGCACGCGGTAGTCGTCGACGACGATCGCGTTGTCCAGGCTGCCGCCCAGCGCCAGGTTGCGCTGGCGCATGGCCTCGATGTCCTTCATGAACCCGAAGGTGCGCGCGCGGCTGACCTCCTTGACGAAGGAGGTCGTCGAGAAGTCGATCGCCGCGTCCTGGGTCGAGCCGTTGAACAGCGGGATGCTCGAAGTCGATCGTGAAGCGAGACCTTGAAGCCGTCGTAGGGCTCGAAGCGGGCCCACTTGCCCTCCTCGCCCTCGATACCTGGACCGGCTTGCGGATGCGGATGAACCGCTTCGGCGCGTCCTGCTCGTCGATGCCGGCGGACTGGATCAGGAACACGAACGGGCCGGCGCTGCCGTCCATGATCGGGACCTCGGGCGCGCTCAGGTCGACGTAGGCGTTGTCGATGCCCAGGCCCGGCCATGGCCGACAGCAGGTGCTCGACCGTCGAGACCCGCACGCCGTCGACCAGCAGCGTCGTGTTGAGCACCGTGTCGCCGACGTTGAACGGATCCGCCGGGATGTCGCGGGGCTCGTCGAAGTCGATCCGCCGGAACACGATCCCCGTGCCGGGCGCGGCCGGGCGCAGGGTCAGGTAGACCTTTTCGCCCGTGTGCAGTCCCACGCCGGTCGCGCGGATGACGTTCTTCAGCGTTCTCTGGCTGGAGCACTCGCTCGGTCCTCTCGGGCTGGCGCCCATTCAGGCACAGGGAGCCGACACAACGTCAAGGCTGCGTGATATACCGGGTCGACGGCGCCGTGCCCAGCCCGTGAGCCCGGCTCGACGCATGGTAGCGGCCGTCCCCGATCGTGACTGAGAAGCCCGGGCACGCTCGACGCAGCCGTACTCAATCGGCCTGGCGGCGCAGGAACGCCGGGATGTCCAGGTACTCGATCTCGTCGTCGTTGCCGCTCCCGGAGAGGCCGTCGCCGGCCGCCCGGCGGGTGTTGCGCATCACGGTCGGGCGGTCCATCTGCTCGTAGTCGACCTGCCCGTCTGCGCGTTCGCTGCCACCGTTGCAGCGGCCTTTTCGCGTACTCGGCTTGAGCTGCGCCGAGACCGGTCGCGACCACCGTCACGCGCAGCTCGTCCTCGAGCTCGGGATCGATCACCGTGCCCACGACCACCTGGGCGTCCTCCGAGGCGAAGCCCTTGATCGTGGTCCCGACCTCCTCGAACTCGCCGATGGCCATGTTCATGCCGGCGGTGACGTTGACCAGGATGCCGCGCGCCCCGGAGAGGTCGACGTCCTCCAGCAAGGGACTCGAGACCGCCTGCTCGGCGGCCTCGCGGGCACGGTTCTCGCCGGTGGCAGAACCTGAGCCCATCATCGCCATGCCCATCTCCGACATCACCGTGCGCACGTCGGCAAAGTCGACGTTGATCAGCCCGGGACGGGTGATCAGCTCGGCGATGCCCTGAACCGCACCCAGCAGCACGTCGTTGGCCGCCTTGAAGGCGTCCAGCAGGCTGGTGTTCTTGCCCAGCACCGACAGCAGCTTCTCGTTGGGGATGGTGATCAGCGAGTCGACGTACTCGGCCAGCTCATCCAGGCCCTGCTGGGCCACCGAGGTCCGCTTGCCGCCCTCGAACGGGAACGGCCGGGTCACCACCGCCACCGTCAGGATCCCCATCTCGCGGGCCACCTGGGCCACCACCGGGGCGCGCGCCGGTGCCGGTGCCGCCGCCCATGCCGGCGGTGACGAAGAGCATGTCGGCGCCGTCGATGCACTCGATGATCCGGTCCCGGTCCTCGAGAGCGGCTTCGCGACCGATGTCCGGATTGGCCCCGGCCCCGAGGCCCTTGGTGATCCCGTTGCCAAGCTGCAGCACCGTCCGCGCCGACGATTTCTTCAGCGCCTGGGCGTCGGTGTTGGCGCAGATGAACTCCACGCCCTCCAGATTCTGCTCCACCATGTGCTCCAGGGCGTTGCCGCCACCGCCGCCAACACCCATGACCTTGATCACCGCATTCGGTGTATAGGCATCCATTAGTTCGAACATGTCACTAACCCCCTTCGTGATACGCTTCGACGTGATGACAGGTCCGTTGCTGATCCTGCGCCATGCGCTGCCGATTCAGCGCTGTATCCCATGCATCAGAACTGCCCCTGGAACCAGCCCTGCATCCGTTCCCAGATCCCGGTCGCGACTGACCGGTGCCCGGTCTGCTGCCCGGCGCCGCCGGTCGCCTCGTGCTCGCGCCCGAACAGCAGCAGGCCGACCCCGGTGGCGTGGATCGGGTTGCGCACCACATCCACCAGCCCCGAAACCCCCTGGGGCAGGCCCAACCGGACCGGCATGTGGAAGACCTCTTCGGCCAGGTCCACCGCGCCCTCCATCTTGGCGCTGCCGCCGGTGATGACCACCCCGGCGGCGCAGAGGTCCTCGAAACCGGAGCGGCGCAGCTCCGCCTGCACCAGATTGAACAGCTCCTCGTAGCGCGGCTCCACCACCTCGGCCAGCGTCTGGCGCGCCAGCCGCCGCGGTGCACGGTCGCCGACGCTGGGGACCTCGATGGTCTCGTCGGAAGTCGCCAGCTGCTGCAGGGCGCAGGCGTACTTCACCTTGATCTCCTCGGCGTGCTGGGTCGGCGTGCGCAGCGCCACGGCGATGTCGTTGGTGACCTGATCGCCGGCGATGGGGATCACCGCCGTGTGGCGTATCGAACCCTCGGTGAAGATGGCCATGTCGGTGGTGCCGCCACCGATGTCCACCAGGCAGACGCCCAGCTCCTTCTCGTCCTCGGTGAGGATGGAGTGGCTGGAGGCGAGCTGCTCCAGGATGATGTCCTCCGACTCCAGACCGCAGCGGCGCACGCACTTGATGATGTTCTGGGCCGCCGAGACCGCCCCGGCCACCAGGTGGACCTTGGCCTCCAGGCGCACCCCGGACATCCCCACCGGCTCCTTGATGCCCTCCTGGGTATCGATGATGAACTCCTGGGGGAGAACGTGGAGGATCTGCTGGTCTGCGGGGATCGCCACCGCCCGGGCCGCGTCGATGACCCGTTCGACATCGCCCTGCAGCACCTCCTTGTCCCGGATGGCCACGATGCCGTGGGAGTTGATGCTCTGGATGTGGCTGCCGGCGATCCCGGCGTAGACCGCGTGGATCTGGCAACCGGCCATGAGCTCGGCCTCCTCCACCGCGCGCTGGATGGACTGGACGGTGGACTCGATGTTGACCACCACACCCTTCTTCAGCCCTCGGGAGGGGTGTGAGCCGATCCCGATGACCTCCACCGTGCCCTCGGCATTCACCTCGCCGACGATGGCGACCACCTTGGAGGTGCCGATATCGAGCCCGACGATCATCCGCTTGTCGGATTTCTTCGACATCATGCCCCTCCTTCGCGGGCAGCATTCGGGTCGGCCGCGGGCGGCTCGCCCTCCCAGGCGACGGCGAAGCCGTTGGGGTAGCGCAGATCCACGGCCGCGATACGATCGACCCTGGGCGCGAGCACGCCCGGCCAGACCGCAGCGAAGCGCTCCAGCCGCGCGTCGACCTGGTCGCGGCCCAGGCGCACGCCGACCCCGTTGCCCAGCACCACGCGCCAGGCCCGGCGCGCGTCCTGCTCGAGCGCGGCGATCTCCAGGCCCAGCGGCGCCAGCCGCTCGCGGAACGCGCGCAGGCGCTCGAGCATCGCCGGGCCATGGCCCTCGGGCCCGCGCAGCGCGGGCAGGCCGTCCACCTCCACCGAGGCCGGCTCGAATACCACGCCCGCCTCGCTCACCAGCGCCGCGCCGTTCCAGCTCGCGGCCGCCGCGTGCTCGCGCACGTCGACGTACAACGTGTCCGGCCAGACCCGGCGCAGCGACGCGTCGCGCACCCACGGCAGCGCCACCAGGTCGGCGCGCAGGTCGCCGAGATCCATGCGCAGGAAGCCGTCGCGACTGTGCGCGGCGACCACCTGCTTCAGTGCCCCGCGGTCGACGTGGGCGACCACGCCCTCGATGCGCACGACATCGACCGGCCAGTGCGCGTCGTGCCACCACCAGGCGCCGCCGGCGCCCACCAGCGCGGCGGCGAGCACGCCGGCGATCGGGCCGAGCGCCCGGCCCTGCGTGGAGCTGCCGGAGTCGATGGACATCGCGGCGGCGCTCACGCGCCCCACTCCCGCGCCGCAGCGCCAGCGCCAGGATGCGCACGACCAGCTCGTCGAAGCCGATACCGGCGTGCGCGGCCGCCATCGGCACCAGGCTGTGGTCGGTCATGCCGGGCGCCGTGTTGGCCTCGATCAGCCACGGCTCGCCGACCGCGTCGAGCATCAGGTCGACGCGGCCCCAGCCGCCGCCACCGAGCGCGTGGAACGCCGCCAGCGCCAGCTCCTGGCAGCGGCGCTCGCTCGTCGCCGACAGCCCGCTCGGCAGGTGGTACTGCGTCGTCTCCACCTCGTACTTGGCGGCGTAGTCGTAGAAATCCCGCGGCGTCTCCAGGCGGATCGCGGGCAGGGCCTCGTCGCCGAGCAGCGACGACCGTGATCTCGGGCCCGTCGATGAAGCGCTCCGCGATCACGGGGCCGTAGGCGCGCGCGGTCTCCCAGGCGGCCACGGCGCCGTCGCGCTCGGTGAGCTTGGTCATGCCGATGCTCGAGCCCTCGAGCGCCGGCTTGACCATCAGCGGCAGCCCGAGCGTGTCCGGCGCCGCCGCGGCGTCGTCCGCCGTGTCCAGCACGCGCCACGGCGGCGTCGGGAAGCCCGCGCCGGCCCAGAAGCGCTTCGTGCGCAGCTTGTCCATCGCCAGCGCCGAGCCGAGCACGCCGCTGCCCGTGTAGGGCAGGCCGAGGATCTCGAGGCCGCCCTGGATCTGGCCGTCCTCGCCGCCGCGTCCGTGCAGGATCAGGAACACGCGGTCGTAGCCGCCGCCGGCGAGCACGCCCAGGATGTCGCGCCCGGCGTCGATGCCGTGGGCGTCCACGCCGGCGCGCTGGAGCCCGGCGAGCACCTGCGCCCCGCTCCTGAGCGAGACCTCGCGCTCGGCCGACCAGCCGCCGATGAGACGACGGCCGTGCGGCCCAGCCGACTGCGGGTCGATCGCGCGCCTCATCGGGCCTCCACGATCCGTACCTCCGGCTGCAGGCGGATGCCGGTGCGCCGCTCCACCTCGGCGCCCACGTGCTCGATCAGCGCCTCGACGTCGGCGGCGGTGGCGTCGCCGCGGTTGATGATGAAGTTCGCGTGCTTGTCCGAGACCGCCGCGCCGCCGATCGCCGTGCCCTTGAGCCCGGCGTCCTCGATCAGGCGCGCGGCGTGATCGCCGGGCGGGTTGCGGAACACCGAGCCGCAGCTCTTCGTGCCCATCGGCTGCGCCCGCGCGCGCTCGGCCAGCAGGGCTCGCGGATGCGCTCGCGCGCCGCCGTGCCGTCGCCCGGGTCGAACACGAAACGCGCCGCGAGGAACCACTCGCCCGCCGGTCCCTCGACGCTGCGGTAGCCGAAGCGGAAGTCGTCCGCCACGCGCTCGCGCCGCACCCCGCCGCGGTCGATCGTCTCCACCGCCTCGACGTGCGGCCAGGTCTCGCCGCCCCAGGCACCCGCGTTCATCGCCAGCGCGCCGCCGACGGTGCCCGGGATGCCGGCGAGGAACTCGCCGCCGACGAGGTCGTGGCGGGCGGCGAAGCGCGCCACCTTGGCGCAGGCGACGCCGGCCTCGGCGCGCACGCGCCCGCGCCCGCGCGCCTCCAGCCCGGCCAGCGCCTGGCGCGTGCAGATCACCGGTCCCGCGGATGCCGCCATCGCGCACCAGCAGGTTGCTGCCCAGCCCGAGCCACGACACCGGCTCGTCGGCCGGCAGCGACGCCAGCACCGCGGCGAGATCGTCGGCGTCCGCCGGCAGGTAGAGCCGGTCGGCGGGGCCGCCGATCTGCCACGACGTGTAGCGCGCCAGCGGCTCGCGCTCGCGCCACTCGCCGCGCAGCCGCGTTGTCGTCTCGGCGGCGCTCATGTGCCCTGCTCCATGGGCCGGACTGGGAACCGCGAATGCTCGCGAATGCTCGCGAATGGCTCAGCGGGATGCGCGCGTCCATCGGAGCTGCGCTGAGGCGTTGGCGTGGCATCACGGTCGAGGAACCACGAATACACACGACAAATTCGCCGGGAGCGAAGCGGAATCCGGGGAACATCGGCGTCTCCCCGGATTCCGCCTGACGGCTTCATCCGGGCTACGGCCGCTGCAGCGCAGCTCCGCCCACGTGTGAGCGACCCACAGCGCCATTCGCGAACATTCGCGTCCATTCGCGGTTCCATCACTCTCATGCCGCGCCCCCTCCGCCGAGCCGTTGCGGCAACTCGCGCGCCACGGCGCCGATGTTGCCGGCGCCGAGCGTGAGCACGATGTCGTTGGCCGCGATCACGTCGTCGAGCGCGCGGTCGAGCGCGTGGATGTCGGACACGAACACGGGGTCGACGCGCCCGCGGGTGCGGATCGCGCGGCACAGCGAGCGCGCGTCCGCCCCGGCGATCGGCTCCTCGCCGGCGCCGTAGACCTCGGCGACCAGCAGCAGGTCGGCGCCGGAGAGCACCTCGGCGAAGTCGTCGAACAGGTCGCGCGTGCGCGTGTAGCGGTGCGGCTGGAACGCCACCACCAGCCGGCGCCCGGGCCAGGCGCTGCGCACCGCCTCGAAGGTGGCCTCGATCTCGGTCGGGTGATGGCCGTAGTCGTCGACCAGGACGACGTCGCCGCCGGGGCGCGCCACCTCGCCCAGGCGCTGCAGGCGCCGGCCGATGCCCGCGAAGCGCTCGAGTGCGTGCCGGATCGCGTCCGGCTCCACCCCGAGCTCCCACGCCACCGCGATCGCCGCGAGCGCGTTGCGCACGTTGTGCCGCCCGGGCAGGTTCAGCACCAGGTCGGGCAGCGGCGTGCCGTCGGGCAGGGTCACGTCGAAGCGCATGCGCGGGCCGTCGCCGCGCACGCCGGTGGCGACCAGGTCGGCCGGGCCGTCGATGCCGTAGGTCAGCACCGGCCGCGTCAGGCGCTCGAGCAGCCGGCGCACGTTGGCGTCGTCGGCGCACATCACCGCCAGGCCGTAGAACGGCAGGTGGTGCAGGAACTCGACGAAGGTGTCGGTCAGGCGAGCGAAATCGCCCTCGTAGGTCGGCAGGTGGTCGGCGTCGATGTTGGTGACCACGGCCATCATCGGCTGCAGGTAGAGGAACGAGGCATCGCTCTCGTCGGCCTCGGCGACGAGGTAGCGCTGGTGCCGAGGCGCGCGTTGCTCGCCGAGCTGGTGAGCTGGCCGCCGATCACGTAGGTGGGGTCGAGCCCGCCCTCGGCGAGCACCGTGGCCACCAGGCTGGTGGTGGTCGTCTTGCCGTGGGTGCCGGCGACCGCGATGCCGTGGCGGAAGCGCATCAGCTCGGCGAGCATCTCCGCGCGCGGGACGACGGGGATGCGCCGCGCACGCGCCGCCGCCAGCTCGGGGTTGTCCGCCGGGATCGCGGCCGAGGCGACGACCACGTCGGCCTCGGCCACGTTGGCCTCGGCGTGGCCGGCGTGCACGCTCGCACCCAGGCCGGCGAGGCGCTGCGTGACCGCGTTGTCCTGGTCGCGAGCCGCTCACGGTGTAGCCGAGGTTGATCAGCACCTCGGCGATGCCGCCCATGCCCGCGCCGCCGATGCCGACGAAATGGATGCGGCGGATGCGCCGCATGACCGCCGGCACGTGCGGGCTCGCCTGATCGCTCGGCGTGCTCATCGGGCCACCTCCCGCACCGCCGCGGCCACGCGCTCGGCGGCGTCCGACCGCGCCAGCGCACGCGCGCGCCGCGCGCGCTCGGCGAGGCCGGCGCGGTCGCCGAGCAGCGCCTCGAGCTCGCGCGCGAGCCGCGCCTCGTCCAGCTCGGCCTCCTGCACGACCACGGCCGCGCCGGCCGCCGCCAGCCACTCGGCATTGCGCGTCTGGTGGTCGTCGACGGCGTGGGGGAACGGCACCAGCAGCGCCCCCACCCCGGCCGCGGCCAGCTCCCAGACGCTCATCGCGCCCGCGCGGCCGACGACCAGGTCGGCCCAGCCGTAGGCCGCGGCCATGTCCTCGATGAACGGCTCGACCGTCGGCCTCGATAGCCCGCCTCGCGTAGGCCGCCCGGGCCGCCTCGAGGTGGCGCTCGCCGGCACTGGTGGCGCACCGCGGGCCGGCTCCCGGGCGCCAGTCGCGCCAGCGGCACGCCGGCAGCGCGCTCGTTGAGCGCGCGCGCGCCCTGGCTGCCGCCCAGCACCGAGCAGCCGCGCCGGTCCGCTCGCGGCCGGCAAAGCGCTCCTCCGGCGGCGGCAGCTCGGCGATCGCCGGGCGCACCGGGTTGCCCACCGCCTGCGCGTGCGCCGCTTCGGGCCGGGAACGTGCCGGGCATGGCCTCGAGCACGCGCCCGGCCAGGCGCGCGAGGATGCGGTTGGTCAGCCCCGGGCAGCGCGTTCTGCTCGTGGATCGACCAGCGGGCAGCGGCGCAGGCGACGCCATCAGCCCGGCCCGGCCCGGCGGCGAAGCCGCCCATGCCGAGCAGCGGCCCGCGGCGCGGCGCCGGCGCAGCACGCCGAGCGCCTGCCAGCCACGGCCCGGGTGAGCGCCAGCGGCGCCAGCAGGCGCGTCGCCCAGCCCTTGCCGCGCAGGCCGCCGACGGCGAGCCACTCGATCTCGATGCCGGCCGCCGGCACGACCCGTGCCTCCAGCCCGCGGCGCGTGCCCATCCACACGACCGGGATCGCGGCCGCGCGCAGCGCCTCGGCCACGGCCAGCGCCGGGAACACGTGCCCGCCGGTGCCGCCGGCGGCAATCAGCACGGGCGCCGCGCTCATCGCGTGCCCTCCCGCGGCCGCGCCTGGCGCGTGCCCGCGGCGACCTCGTAGCCGACCCGCAGCAGCAGGCCGACCGCGGCGCACATGACCAGCGTGCTCGAGCCGCCGTAGCTCATCAGCGGCAGGGTGAGCCCCTTCGTGGGCAGCAGCCCCATGTTGACGCCGATGTTCACGAACGCCTGCAGCGCGATCCACACGCCGATGCCGCTCGCGAGGAAGGCCGCGAAGCCCATGCCCGCCCGCTCGGCGCGCCGCGCCAGCACGAACGCGCGCCCGACCAGCACGCAGTAGAGCGCCACGACGGTGAGCACGCCGAGCAGCCCGGTCTCCTCGGCGAAGATCGCGAACAGGAAGTCGGTGTGCGCCTCGGGCAGGTAGAACAGCTTCTGCACGCTGGCGCCCAGGCCGACCCCGGTCCAGGCACCGCTGCCGATCGCGATCAGCGACTGGGCCAGCTGGAAGCCGCTGTCGAACGGGTCCGCCCACGGGTCGAGGAACGCGGTGATGCGCTCGAGGCGGTAGGGCGAGGACAGCGCCAGCGCCGCGGTGCCCGCGACCACGACCGCGGTGAGCGCGAAGAAGCGGTGCAACGGCACGCCGCCGAGGAACAGCACCGTCATCGCGGTCGCCACCAGCACGACCGCGGCGCCGAAGTCGGGCTCGAGCAGCAGCAGCACGGCGCACAGGCCGACCAGGCCCAGCGGCCGCAGCAGCCCGCTCACGTCGCCGACGAGGCGCTCGATGGCGGCGCACGACGTAGTCCGCCAGGTAGATCAGCACCGCGAGCTTCGCCGCCTCCGAGACCTGGAAGCCCATGGCGCCGAGCTCGAGCCAGCGCGTCGAGCCGTTGACCGTGCGCCCGAATCCGGGCACCAGCACCAGCACCAGCAGACCGGCCGTCAGCAGCAGCAGCGGCATCGCCAGCTGCTGCCAGCGCGATCGCGGGGCCATGCGCGGCCACGCAGACCGCTGGCCATGCCATGCCGACGAACACGCGCCTGGCGCTGAGCGCAGGTAGAGGACGCGTCGCCCAGTCTCCTGCGGTCGGCCACGGCACCGAGGCCGAGCCGACCATCACCAGGCCGAGCGCGAGCAGCGCGAGCGCGCTCGCAGCGAGCAGTCCAGTCGAGCACGAGCGGGCGTGCCGGCCCGCGCACAGGCAGCGCGCGCTTGCCCGTGCTCGATCGCAGGACGCAGCGCTCGAGCCGACCTCCTGCGACCGCGACGGCCGGAAGGCGTCGCCGCGCGCTTCGATAGCCGGTGTACATGATCGAAGCTGGCGCAGGCCGGCGACAGCAGCACGGCGTCCGCCGGGGCGCAGCTCAGCGCGCGGCGCGCGCCGCGTCGTCCATGATCGGCGGCGCGCTCACGCCACCGGACGCTGGGCCAGCGTCGACGGCCGATGGCGCTGCGCGTCGCGCGCCGATCAGGACCACCGCGCGGCGCCGCTCGCAGCGCCGCTGCCAGCAGCACCGAAGGTGGCGCCCTCGCCGCTCCGCCGGCGATCAGCACCACCGGCTGCTCCAGTGCCCGTCGATCGCGGCCGGCCGTCGCGCCGCACGTTCGTGCCCTTGGAATCGTCGTACCAGTCGCACCCCGCATGCCGCCCACCAGGCGCGTGCGGTAGCGGCGCAGGCCGCGAACCGGCGCAGCGCGCCGGCCGCGGCCGGCGCGGCGGGTCGATGCCGAGCGCGCGCACCAGCGCCAGCGCCGCCGAGCGCGTTGGCGCGATCGGTGCTGCCCGGCCAGCGGCAGTCGCCGACGCCGGCAGCAGCGGGCCGCTCGCGCCGCGGCCAGCCAGGCGGCCGCCTGGCGCTCGATCACGTCCGCAGCCCGTCGGCTCGGCGGGCACGGTCGCAGGCCGAAACCATGCGCGCTCGCGCCGCTGCGCGTCAGGCGCGCCGCGTCCGGGGTCGTCGCGCGTTGACGACCGGCCACCGCCGGCATCGTTGGTAGATGGCGCGCCCTTGGCCGCGGCGTACGCCGCCAGCGAGCGGTAGCGGTCCATGTGGTCGGCGCTGACGTTGAGCACCACCGCCGCCGCCGGACGTCAGGCCGACGCGTCGTCTCGAGCTGGAAGCTGGAGAGCTCGAGCACGTAGAGTCTCGGGCGTCCGGATCGCGGCCAGCAGCGTCGAGCGCCGGCGTGCCCAGGTTGCCGCCCATCGGGCGCGGTCGACCGGCCGCCGACGAGCATCGTCGCCGAGTCATCGCGGTCACCGTGCTCTTGCCGTTGGAGCCGGTGATGGCCACCACCGGCGCGTCCGGCGGCGCGCGCGAACAGCTCGATGTCGCCGATGCACCTCGACCCCGGCCTCGGCCGCCGCCGCCAGTCGCCGGCTCGCGCAGCGATACGCCCGGGCTGACCACGATCCGGCTCGGCGGCGCTCGAAGCACTGTCGGTCGTCAAGCCGCCCAGGCCAGCGGCGACGTCGGGCAGCGCCGCGCGGCAGCGCGGCCAGCCCCGGCGGCTCGGCGCGGCTGTCGGCGACCGCGACGCGGCTCGCCGGCGCGCCGGCCAGGAAGCGGGCGCAGGCCAGCCCCGTCGTCGCCGAGACCGACCATCAGGCCGTGGCGCCTGCTGGCTTGTCGTCGTCGCGGCTGCTCCATCATCGCGAGCTTCAGCGTCGCCAGGCCGATCAGCACGAGGATCACGGTCACGATCCAGAACCGCACGATCACGCGCGGCTTCGGGCCAGCCCTTGAGCTCGAAGTGGTGGTGCAGCGGCGCCATGCGGAAGATGCGCCGGCCGGTCAGCTTGTACGAGGCCACCTGCATGATCACCGACAGCGTCTCCACCACGAAGATGCCGCCCATGATCACCAGCACGATCTCCTGGCGCGCCATGACCGCCAGCAGCCCCAGCGCCGCGCCCGAGCGCCAGCGCGCCCACGTCGCCCATGAAGACCTGGGCCGGGTAGGTGTTGAACCACAGGAAACCGAGGCCGGCGCCGACCAGCGCAGCCGCAGAAGACCACCAGCTCGCCCGCCCCGGCGACGTAGGGGATCCGCAGGTAGCTCGGCGAAATTGCATGTTGCCGGTCGACGTAGGCGAACATCGCCCAGCGCGCCGCGCCACCATGCACCGTCGGCAGGATGGCCGAGCCCGTCGAGGCCGTCGGTGAGGTTGACGGCGTTGCTGGCGCCGACGATGACGAAGTAGACGTCAGGGCGATGAACCACAACCCCAGTCGGGACGGCGATCGTCCTTGAAGAAGCGGCACGATCGAGCTGCGGTCTCGGCGGGCATCTCGCGCGATACAGTACAGGTACGCCGCGGCGCGCCAGCCGCGATCGCCGACTGCCAGCAGGTACTTGCAGCGCGCGCGGACAGGCCGCGCGCGTTGCCGTAGACGAGCTTGCGGTAGTCATCGACACCGCCGACCAGGCCGAAGGCCATGGTCGCGAGCAGCGCGATCCATACCTGGCGGTTGCTGAGGTCGCACCACAGCAGCGTGCTCACCAGGACGGCCACCAGGATCAGCGCGCCGCCCATGGTCGGCGTGCCGGTCTTCGACGAGGTGGCCTGGCGGCCCGTCGTCGCGGACGGACTGGCCGATCTGGTGGCAGCTCAGGCGCCGGATCATCGCCGGGCCCGATCAGGCAGCGCCATCACCAGCGCGGTCAGCACACCGACGATGCCGCGCAGCGTGAGGTAGCTGGAACACGTCGAACCCGGCTGTGGTAGCGGCCAGCCAGTCGGTCAGGCCGAGCAGCATCAGTCAGCCGTCCCCGCTGCCGGCCGGCGCGGCCAGATGGCCACCATGCGCTCCATGGCGATCGCTGCGCGAGCCCTTGACCAGCAGCGCCGTGCTCGGCGTCGAGCTCGCCGCGAGCGCGCGCGCCCAGCGCCTCGATGGTCGTCGAAAAGCCGTCGCTCCCGCGCCGAAGCCGCCTCGGCAGGTCGCCGACGCGCTCAGCGGCCGAAGGCCCAGCAGGCGCTCGATCCCCGCGTGCGCGCGCGCGTAGGCGCCAGCCTCTCGGTGCGCGGCCGCGGTCGTCGTCGCCGAGCTCGGCCATGTCGCCCGAGCACCAGCCAGCGCCGCCCCGGGCAGCGCGGCGAGCACCGTCGATCGCCGCCGCGAACGAGCCGGGTTGGCGTTGTAGCTGTCGTCGATGAGCAGGCTGCCGCGCCGGCCCGGCCCGCGCGCCAGGCGCCCGGCGACCGGGCCGCACGGCCTCGAGGCCGGCGACGATCGCGGCCGCGCTCGAGCGCCGGCGGCGCGCGCCGCGGCCGCGGCGGCGGCCGGCGTTGCGCGCGGTTGTGCGCGCCCGAGCAGGGCGAAGCCGCGCGACGGGTGGCGACCGCCGTCGCAGCTCCAGCAGCGGCTCCTGCGCCGCCTCGACGCGGCACGCGCACGTCGGCCTCGGCCGTCGGCGGCGAAGGTGACGCTCCGGCGCTCGCCGGCGCAGCTGGTGCCAGAGCGGAAGCCCAGGGGTCGTCGGCGTTGATCACGGCCGACGCCGTCCGCGGGCAGCGCCGCGAGAGCTCGCCCTTGGCGTGCGGCCACGCCTTCGATGCCGCCGAAGCCCTCCAGGTGGGCGGCGGCGGCGTTGGTGACCAGCGCCGATGCCGGGGCGCGCGAGCGCGCCAGCGTAGTCGATCTCGCCGGGGTGGTTGGCGCCCATCTCGAGCACCGCGTGGCGATGCTCGGCGTCGAGCTCGCACAGCGTCAGCGGCACGCCGATGTCGTTGTTGAGGTTGCCCCGCGTGGCCAGCGTCGCGCCGCGCTGGCGCAGGATCGGCCGCGAGCATCTCCTTGACCGGTGGTCTTGCCGTTGCTGCCGGTGACCGCGAGCACGGGGCCGGTGAAGCGCGCGCGCCAGGCCGCGCCGAGACCGCCGAGCGCGCGGCGCGTGTCCGGACCACGCATCTGCGGCCAGGCGGCGCCGCTCGGGCGCTCGACCACCGGCCCCGCGCGGCGCCGGCGGCCGCGGCCTCGGCGACAGAAGTCGTGGCCGTCGAAGCTGGGCCCGCGCAGCGCCACGAACAGGTTCGCCGGCCGCGAGCGTGCGCGAGTCCGTGGCATGACCCGCGGAACTGCGGCGCGGGCGGCCGCCGTGCGAGCCGCCCGCCCATCGAGCGCGCTCGCCGTGCGCAGATCCGCCGCGATCATCGGCCCACTCCCCGCCGGCCGGCGAGCAGCGCGCGCGCCGCGTCACGGTCGGCTCCAGGCAGCACCTCGCCGGCCCGCGTCCTGGTAGTCGTCTCGTGGCCCTTGCCGGCGATCGAGCACGAGGTCGTCGGGCCCCGCCTCGGCCACCGCCTGCGCCAGCGCGCGGCCGCGGTCGTGCTCGACCCGGGCGTCGCTGCCGGGCGGCATGCCCTCCAGGATCCCGGCGACGATCGCGGCCGGGTCCTCGCCGCGCGGGTTGTCGTCGGTGACGATCACGACGTCGGCGCCCGCGGCTGCGGCGGCGCCCATCAGCGGCCGCTTGCCGCGGTCGCGGTCGCCGCCGGCGCCGAAGACGCACCAGAGCGCCGCCGCGGCAGTCGCGCGCGCAGGGCCTCGAGCGCCGCGCGCAGCGCACCCGCGTTGTGCGCGTAATCGACCACGATGCCGGGCCGCCCGGGCGCGCGGAACAGCTCCATGCGCCCGGGTACGGGCTGCAGCCGGCCGAGGCGCTCGGCGACGTCGTCGAAGCCGTAGCCCAGCGCCAGCAGGGCCGCGGCCGCGGCGAGCACGTTGTCGGCGTTGAACGCCCCCAGCAGCGGCACCCCGATACGCGCCACGCGCCGCCGCCAGGCCAGGCGCGAGCGACCAGCCCGGTGGCCGCGCACTCGAGCGCAGCGCAGCCGGCAGGTCGGCGTCGCCGCGGGCCGTAGCGTGATGCGGCGCGTGCCCGCGGGCAGCTCCGTGGCCAGGCGCCGCCCGAGCCCGTCGTCGGCGTTGAGCACGGCCGCGCCCAGGCCGGGCCAGTGGAACAGGCGTGCCTTGGCGGCGGCGTAGGCCTCGGCGTCGCCGTGGTAGTCGAGGTGGTCGCGGCCGAGCTGGGTGAGCACGGCGACATCGATGCGCGTGCCGTCGAGGCGGTACTGGGCGAGGCCGTGCGAGGAGGCCTCCAGGGCGCAGCCTGGCAGCACGCCGGCGCCGCGCAGCCCGGCCAGCGCGGCCTGGACGCCGATCGGCGTCCGGTGTCGTCAGCCCGGCCGTCGCCGGTGGCGCCGACGGCGCCCGTGCCCGAGCGTGCCGATCACGCCCGCCGGCGCCGCCTCGTCGTCGAGCATCGCCGCGATGAAATGGGTCACCGAGGTCTTGCCGTCGGTGCCCGGTCACCGCGATCACGTGCTCGAGCGCGGCGCCCGGGCTGGTCGTACAGGCGCGCGGCCATGGCGCCCACGCGCGGCGCCAGCCCGCGCACCGCCACCGCGCCGCGCCGGCGGCCTGCAGCGGCCGCGGCCTCGTCCCGGCGCGGATCGCCGGCGTCGACCAGCGCCACCGTGGCGCCGCGCGCGAGGGCGTCGTCGAGGAAGTCGAGGCCGTGCGCGCGCGCGCCCGCCAGCGCGACGAATGCGCCGCCGGGATGCACCGCCCGGCTGTCCAGTGCCAGGCCGGTGACCGCGCGCGCCGGGCAGGCCACCCGCCGCACGCTGCCGGCGTCGAGCAGCGCCTCGAGCGCGAGCCCTCGGTGGCGCTCGGCCGCCATCATGCGCCGCCCCCCGTGTCGACCGCGACCACGTCTCGCCGGCGGCATCCGGCGGCACGTCGAGCAGCCGCAGGGCGCCGGCCATCACTGCGCGAGAACACGGGCGCGGCCACCTGGCCACCGTAGTACTGCTTGCCCCGGGGCTCGTCGAGGACCACGACGGCGGCGATGCGCGGCTCGCTCGCCGGGGCGAAGCCGGCGAACAGCGCGCGGTAGCGATCCTCCGCGTAGCCGCCCTGGCCCAGCTTGTGCGCCGTGCCGGTCTTGCCGGCGACGCGGTAGCCGGCGACGTCGGCGCGCTGGCCGGTGCCGTCGGCCGAGACCACGGATTCGAGCATGGCGCCCACGGCATCGGCCGTCTGCCGGCTCATGATGCGCTCGCGCGCCGCGGCCACCGCGTCCGGGCCCGGCACCGCGCGGAAGCGCACCGGCGGCAGCACGCCGCCGGCGGCGATCGCGGCGTAGGCGCGCGCGAGCTGCAACGGCGTGACCGAGATGCCGTAGCCGAAGGCCATCGTCGCCTGCTCGAGCCGGCCCCAGTCGCCCGCCGGCATCAGGCGGCCGCCGGCCTCGCCGGGAAAGCCGCTGCCGGTGGGCACGCCGAGACCGAACCCGGCGAAGGTGCCGTGGAGCGTGCGTGGCTCCAGCGACAGCGCGATGCGGCTGGCGCCGACGTTGCTCGACATGCGCACGACCCCGGCGACGTCGAGGCGCCCGAGGTCACGGTAGTCGGAGATCGTGTGCCCGGCGACGCGCAGCGTCCCGGGCGCCGTGAACACCGGCGTGTCCGGCTCGAACCGGCCGGACTCCAGCGCCGCGGTGACCGTCAGCGCCTTCATGGTCGAACCGGGCTCGAACACGTCGGTCACGGCACGGTTGCGCACGATGGCGCCGGAGCGCTCGCTGCGATCGTTCGGATTGAATGCCGGCTGGTTGACCATGGCCAGGACCTCGCCGGTACGCACGTCGAGCATCACCAGCGAGCCGGCACGCGCGCCGTGGCGCTTCACCGCCGTCTTCAGCTCGCGGTAGGCGAGGTACTGCAGGCGCCGGTCGAGCGACACGCGCAGATCGCGCCCGTGCTCGGCAGCGCGGACCAGCTCGAGGTCCTCGACGACGTGGCCGAGGCGGTCCTGGACCACGCGCTTGCGCCCGGCGCGGCCGGAGAGCCAGTCGTCGTAGGCGAGCTCGAGGCCCTCCTGGCCGTGGTCGTCGATGCCGGTGAAGCCCAGCACCTGACCCGAGACCTCGCCCGTGGGGTAGTAGCGGCGGTACTCGCGGCGCTTGCCGACGCCGGGGATCGCGAGCGCGGCCACCTGCTCGGCCCGCGCCGGCGTGAGGTGGCGCCTGAGCCAGACGAACTGGCGCCCGCTCGCGGCGCGCACCCGCTCGGCGAGCTCGGCCGGCGCCATGTCGAGCGCCCGCCCCAGCTCGCGCCAGTGGTCCGGCGCGGCCAGCAGCCGGCCCGGGTCGGCCCAGATCGACCACACCGGGGTGCTGATCGCCAGCGGCTCGCCGTTGCGGTCGACGATCATGCCGCGGTGCGCCGGCACCGGCACCGTGCGCACGTGGCGCACGTCGCCCTGGCCGCGCAGGAAGTCGCGCCGCACGACCTGCAGGTCGACGGCGCGCGCCAGCCAGCACGACGGCGCAGGCCGCGCAGACGGCCGCCACCAGGGCGTGCCGCCCGGCGCCATCCAGCCTCGCCTTGTCTTGCCCCGGCTGCTCATTGCAGGACCACGATCTCCGCGCGCCCGAAATCGGGCAGCCGCATGTCGAGGCGCTCGCGCGCGATGCGCTCGATGCGCCCGTGGGTCGCCCAGGTGCTCTGCTCGAGCTCCAGCCGGCCCCATTCCGTATCCAGCGCCGCCTGCTCGCGCTCGAGGCGCTGCACCTCCACGAACAGCTCGCGCGAGCGGTGCTGGCTGTAGACCACCGCCAGCGCGCTCGCGGTCACCGCCAGCCCGAGCGCCGCGGCGATCCCCGGCCGCGCCGTCATGCCGCGCGCTCCGCGACCCGCAGGCGGGCGCTGCGCGCGCGCGGATTGGCCGCGCGCTCGGCCTCGCCCGGCGTCACCGGCTTGCCGACGGCGCGCAGCAGTGGGCCGTTGGCCGCCGACGCCGCGAGCGGCAGCGCCTGGCCGCGCGCATCGCGCACGACACCGGGCCGCGCGCCCGCGGCGTCGCGGATGAAGCGCTTCACGCGCCGGTCCTCGAGCGAGTGGAAGCTGATCACGGCGAGCCGCCCGCCGGGCGCGAGCAGTCCCGGGACCGCGGCCAGCGCGGCGTCGAGCGACTCCAGCTCGCGGTTGAGGTGCATGCGGATGCCCTGGAACGTGCGCGGTGGCCGGGTGCCGGTCACGCTCGCGCCGGGGCACGGCCGCGGCCACCACGTCGGCGAGCTGCGCCGTGCTCTCGAGCGGGCGCTCGGCCCGGGCGCGCACGATGGCGCGCGCGATGCGCCGCGCGAAGCGCTCCTCGCCGCAGGCGCCGCAGGACGTCGGCGAGCTCGTCGGCCTCGACCCCGGCGAGCCAGTCGGCGGCCGAGGGCCCGCTCGCGGGATCCATGCGCATGTCCAGCGGGCCGTCGTGGCGGAAGCTGAAGCCCCGCTGCGGGTCGTCGAGCTGCGGCGACGACACGCCCAGGTCGAGCAGGATGCCGTCGAACCCGGCCGCCGGCGCCCGGCCCGCGGCGATCTCGGCCAGCATGGCGAAATCCGCCGGTTGCACGTGCACCCGCGCATCGGCGCGCGAAGCGCGTGCGCGCCGCCGCCACCGCCTCGGGGTCCCGGTCGAGCGCCAGCAACCGTCCCTGCGGCTCCCAGGCGCTCGACGATCGCGGCGGCGTGACCGCCGCGCCCGTAGGTCGCGTCCACGTACGCGCCGTCGGCGCGCACCGCCAGTGCCGCCAGTGTCTCCTCGAGGAGCACCGGCCGATGGTCCGCCCCGGCGGGCATGCGCTCAGAGCGACAGGGACTCGAGCGCCGCCGGCAGCTCGAGCCCCTCCTCCTCGTCGTCGGCGGCCAGCCAGGCTCGACGGCTGCTCGTTCCCAGCGTCGCCTCGTCCCACAGCTCGAACTTGTTGCCCTGCCCGATCAGCACGACACGCCGGTCGATGCCGGCGAACTCGCGCAGCGGGCCCGGCACCAGGATCCGGCCCTGGGCGTCGAACTCGCACTCGGTGGCGTGACCGATCAGCAGGCGCTGCAGGCGCCGCGCCTGCCTGTTCAGGCTGGGCAGCTGCACGAGCTCGCGCTCGATCGCCTCCCACTCGCGCATCGGATAGATCAGGAGGCAGCCGTCGCGGTCGACCGTGACCACGACGCGCCCGTCCGACTCGGCCTGCAGGCGCTCGCGGTAACGCGCCGGCACGGCCATGCGGCCCTTGGCATCCAGGCTGAGGTTGGTCACGCCTCGGAACACGGCGGCTCCTGCTGGGACGGGTAACCACAATTACCCACAATTTCCCACTGGAACACACTATAGGGAGCGCCGCGAGCGGGTGTCAACCGAGAAACGGCCCGGGTGGGTCGCGAAAGTGCCCGACAGACAGGAACTTAGCATGGGGCGTGGTGGACGGGCGGGGGCGAATCCCCGACGGATCACCGAGTCGAGGCCGGAACATCACCCGGGACATGAAAAACGGCGGCACCCGCGGGATGCCGCCGTGGCACTGCAATCGAACGGTGGAGCCGGCCATAAGCCGGGTTCTGTCGAGGGCAGCCATTCCTCTCGGGCGGACGTCACCGCCCGCCTCCAGCGGCCTACCCGGGGACCACGCGGGCCACGTGTCCGTCCCCCTATTTGGCCTTGCTCCGGGTGGGGTTTGCCGTGCCGCCGGTGTTGCCACCGACGCGGTGCGCTCTTACCGCACCGTTTCACCCTTGCCGGCAGCCGCCATGCGGCTGCTTGGGCGGTCTGCTCTCTGTTGCACTTTCCGTCGGCTCACGCCGCCCAGGCGTTACCTGGCACCCTGCCCTGTGGAGCCCGGACTTTCCTCCACCGCCCCGCGGGGCGGCAGCGGCTGCCTGGCCGACTCCGCCGACGATGGTACCACTACCGGTGGGGCGCGGTGGGGCGTGCGGTGGGAGACCGTGGCGGTCGGCCGCGCTGCCGGGCCCGTGCCATGCGTTCGGGTCTCTCGCCAAGGCGCCAAGACGCCAGAGCGACGCCGAGAGGATTCGCCAGAGCGCGCCGAGCCAGCGCGCGCGCGATGGCCGCCGCATGCAGTCGCGGTGCAAGCGACGCCGTGGCGATGTCGCGCAGAGGACGCCAGGGACTGCGGAGAGTCGATGAGTGGATTGGTGTCCCGTGCGCCGGGCGCGCCCCGCCGGTGGCCGGGTCGCGGCCCTTCATCGTCCGCGCTATGTCCTGCGTGCTTCTCCGCGTTCTCCGCGCCCTCCGCGAGAGATGACGCACGGCGTCTGGCAAACCGCCGCGACCCGCCCGGCATCCACGCTGGAACATGACACGCCTTCATCTCACAGCCTTGGCGCCCATCGGCTTGGCGCCTTGGCGGGAGAACCCGGTGCACGGCTTCGAACGCAGCCGCAACGGCGCAACGCCTGCCGCGACGGTCAGTCGCCCCGCTGGCCGCGCGCCAGCGCGGCATCGTAGGCGGCGCGGCGGCTGGTGCCGGTCAGGCGCGCGGCCACGGCGGCGGCGCGTGCGGGCGGCAGCTCCGGCAGCAGGGCGTCGAGCGCCGCCGCCAGGGTCACGCGCGCGGTCTCGCCGGCGCTCGCGGCGGCGCCCGCGACCACCAGCACGATCTCGCCGCGGCGCTGGTCGGGATCGGCGCGCACCCACTCGGCGAGCGTGCCGAGGTCGGCGCGGCGGACCGTCTCGAACGCCTTGGTCAGCTCGCGCGCGAGCGTCGCCGGGCGCGTGGCCCCGAAGGCGGCGACCAGGTCGTCGAGCGCAGCGACCACCCGTTGGGCGGACTCGTAGAGGACCAGCGTGCGCGCCTCGTCGGCGAGCGCGTCGAGGCGCTTGCGGCGGGCCTGGGCCCGGGCCGGCAGGAAGCCCTCGAACGCGAAGCGGTCGGTCGGCTGGCCGGCCACGGACAGCGCCGCGCTCAGCGCCGAGGGGCCCGGGATCGGCAGCACGCGGATCCCCGCCTCGTGCGCCGCCACCACCAGCGGGTAGCCGGGATCGCCGATCGCCGGGGTGCCGGCGTCGCTGACCAGGGCCACGGCCGCGCCGGCGCGCAGGCGCTCGAGCAGCGCGGGGATACGTGCGCGCTCGTTGTGCTCGTGCAGCGACACGAGCTCGGCGTCGATGCCCAGCGCCTTGAGGAAGCGGCCGGTGTGACGCGTGTCCTCGGCCGCGACGACATCGACCCCGGCGAGCACGGCGCGCGCCCGATCGGTGAGATCGTCGCGATTGCCGATCGGCGTCGCGACGACGTGGAGCGCGCCGGGTTCGATTGACACGTCGGAGGGCGGTCCAGATACTTCGGTCCTTTCCGCACTCTGCCCGCGCGCCTTGATCCATACAAGCCCGATCCACAGGGGCCGTCCGCTGCGACGCGCCGCCGCCGTGCTGCTCGCCGCCCTTTTGGCCGCGTGCGCCGCGCCCGCAGCCCAAGCAGCCGCCGGTGCCGGAGGACGAGGGCGTGTCGACCGCCGACGTCGAGCGTGCGCAGCGCCTGGTGGACGAGGGCCGCCCGCTCGCGGCCGTGCGCATCTACCGCGACCTGGCCGCTGCCGCGGACGCCGCCGGGCGCCAGCGCTGGCACCTGCGCATCGTCGAGCTGCTGTTCGACCAGGGCTATCCCGAGCTCGCGCTCGAGTGGAACCGGCGCATCGACGACGCGGCCGTGCCCGCCGAGCTGCGCGACCGACGGCGCGTGCTCGATGCCCGCGCCGCCGTCGAGCAACGCGAGGGCATCGGCGCGCTGCGCCGGCTGCCGGCGCTCGACCCGGAGATGCCGCGCGAGCTGCGCGCGCGCCTGCTGGCGGTCCGGGCCGATGCCTACGCCCTGACCGGGCAGCCGGGGCGGGCCGTGCTCGCGCGCCTGCAGCGCGCCGAGCTGCTGGCGACGGCGGCGGCGATCGACGCGAATCACGAGGCGATCTGGTCGCTGCTGCAGTCCGTGCCCGTCGACCGCCTCGAGCGCCTCTCCGAGCTCGACGAGGCGCCGATCATGCGCGGCTGGGTGGAGCTGGCCCGGGCCGTGCGCAGCGCCCGCCTCGGCGAGCGACCCGTGCCCGAGGCCCTGCGCGACTGGCGCAACCGCTTCCCGGACCACCCGGCGGCCGCGCGCTTCGTCGAGTCGCTGCGCGAGCGCGTCATCGAGCAGCTCACCTACCCCAAGAAGATCGCGCTGCTGCTGCCGCTGTCCGGGCGCCTGGCGGACCCCGCGCGCGCGATCCGCGACGGCCTGCTCGCGGCCTACTACGACCAGCCCGGCTACATCGCGCGTCCCGACATCGCCGTGTACGACACCGGCGAGGACGGGCTCGCGCCGGCCGCGGCCTACGAGCGCGCGGTCGCCGAGGGCGCGGCCTTCGTGATCGGCCCGCTGGCCAAGGACGCGGTCGCCCGGCTGGCCGAGCGTGACCGCCTCGAGGTGCCCGTGCTGAGCCTGAACTACCTGCCCGACGAGCGCCCGGCCAGGGCGCGCGACTTCTACCAGTTCGGCCTCCTGCCCGAGGACGAGGCACGCCAGGCGGCGGAGGCGGCGGTGCAGAACCGCCGCCTGAACGCGGTCACGCTGGTGCCCGCCGGTGACTGGGGCGCGCGCATGCTGGGTGCATTCCGCACGCGCTTCGACGCGCTCGGCGGTGTCGTCCTGGAGACCTCGCGCTACAACAGCCGCGCGACCGATTACGGGCGCCCGATCCAGGCCCTGCTCAACCTCGATGCCAGCTACGCGCGTGCACGCACGCTGCAGTCGACCATCGACCGCAAGGTGCGTTTCGAGCCCCGCCGGCGCCAGGACGTCGAGGTCGTGTTCGTCGCCGCCATGCCGAAGCAGGCGCGCCTGATCGAGCCGCAGCTGGAGTTCCACCGCGCCGCCGAGATCCCCGCGTACGCCACCTCGCACGTCTTCACCGGCACGCCGGACCCGGAGGCGGACTGGGACATGAACGGGCTCTACTTCACCGAGATCCCGTGGATCCTCGAGAATCTCGATAGTCCGTCCGAGCTCTACGCGCGCATCGCCGAGCGCTGGCCCGGCCTGCACGAGCGCTTCCCGCGCCTGCACGCGCTGGGCATGGACGCGTTCGCGCTGCTGCCGCATCTCGAGCGCCTGCGCGTGAACCCGGAGGCAGGCCTCGCCGGCCGCACCGGCCGCCTGACGCTCGACGCGCGCCGCCGGGTGCACCGCCAGCTGCGCTGGGCGGTGTTCATCGAGGGCCGGCCCGTGCCCGTGCCACGCCCGGGTGCTGCCAATCCCGAGGACGCCGAGGCCGTCGGCGCCGACGTGCGCGAGCGCGCCGACGGCCCCGGCGCCGCCCCCGCAGGGGACTCTTGAGCGAGCGGGCGCAGGCCGGCCGCGCGGCCGAGCAACGGGCGCTCGACTACCTCGAGGCGCAGGGCCTGCGCCTGCGGGCGCGCAACTACCGCTGCCGGTGGGGCGAGATCGACCTGGTGATGGAGACCGGCGAGGGCATCGTCTTCGTCGAGGTCCGCTACCGCCGTCACGCCGGCTACGGCGGCGCGGCGGGCAGCGTGGATCGCCGCAAGCAGGCACGCCTGGTGCGAGCGGCGGGCACCTACCTCGCGCGCGAGCGACTCTGCGAGCGCCCCGCGCGCTTCGACGTGCTCGCGATCGACACCGACGGCGACATCGACTGGATCCCGGACGCGTTCGAGGCGTAGGCGCGTTTTCGCCGGTAGGCGAACGCGCGCAGGGCAGACCCGCCCATCGCGTTCCTGCGTGCGTGGATCCGGGCACACCTGGCCACCTCATGGGCCGATCCGGCGCGGTGCGTTGGTACTCTCGCCAAGGCGCCAGGCACGCCAAGGCCGGTTGATGGTCGCGGCGTTTGCGCCAGAAAGACCTGGCGGTAGCCGACCGCAGCTGCCGCCGTGCGGAATCTCTCGCGCAGAGCGCAGAGAACGCAGAGGCATCCAAGGTGATCGGATCGGCGATGCTCCTCCGCGGGGTGGCGGGCTGCATCACTCGTGCGCGGCCGCCCATTCGGCCCGCAAATCTCCGCGTTCTCCGCGGGCTCTGCGATAGACCACGCACGGCGAGCCCCGTCCCGCGGCGCTCCGCCCGCCCCAGCGGGCCGGGCCGGCCACCAGCATCATTCACTTGCCGTGCCTGGCGCCTTGGCGAGACAACGTAGGCCGGCCTCGCCGGAGCGCAGCGCAGGCGATGCCGGCAGCGTTCGCGGCCGGAGGCCGCTGCTACAGTGGGAAGAATCCGATGCCGGGCGAGCGCGCGGGCACCGTCATTTGATGACCCGCAGGTTGGGCCGGCGCGCGCCGGAGGACTCGCTGTCCGGGCCGGCGCCCTCGTCCTGGCCCGAGGCCTCGGGGGCCTCGGTCTCGCCGTCGGGCTCGTCGGTGAACAGCATGCCCTGGCCGTTCTCGCGCGCGTAGATCGCCAGCACCGCCGACACCGGCGTGGCCACCGCCATCGGGCGCCCGCCGAAGCGGGCGCCGAAGCTCACCTCCTCGTCGCCCAGGACGAGGTCATGCGCCGCCGTCGGCCCGATGTTGAGGATGATCTTGTCATTCTCGACGTACTCGGCCGGCACGCTCACCTCGGGCGCCGCCGCGTTCACGAGCAGGTACGGGGTGCAGTCGTTGTCGACGATCCACTGGTAGATCGCGCGCAACAGATACGGGCGGCTCGAGTTCATCGGCGGCTCCCGGGGGAGTCAGGGGACGACCCCATGATACGCCGGGGGAACCCCGGCCGGCCAGCCGGCGCCGCCGCGCTCAGCGCAGCCCGGTCTCGGCCTCGCTCAGGCTGCGCGCAAAGCCGTCGCGCGCGAAGATGCGCTCGGCATAGGCCTCCACCGGGGCGGCCTGCTTCGGCAGCTTCGACCTTCCAGTGCTGCAGGCGCCACAGGATCGGCGCGATCGAGCGCGTCGACCATGGTGAACTCGTCGCTCAGGAAGAACGGCCGCGCGGCGAACACGTCGGCCGCCGCCGCGATGCTGTCGCGCAGCGCCGTGCGCGCCTTGTCGCGGCGGTTCTTGTCGCCCCGCTCGAGGTCGGGCAGAAGGCTGTACCAGTCGGTCTCGATGCGAAACAGCGCCAGGCGCGTATGGGCGCGCGAGACGGGGTCGACCGGCATCATCGGCGGATGCGGAAAGCGCTCGTCCAGGTACTCGATGATGACCCGCGAGTCGTAGAGCACGAGGTCGCGATCGACCAGCGTCGGCAACGAGTTGTACGGGTTCAGGTCGTGCAGGTCCTTGGGCGCGCCAGTCGGCGATCGACCTGCTCGATGAGTGCCTGGATATCCTTCTCGGCCAGTACGATGCGCGCGCGGTGGCTGTAGACCGACTCGGGCGCGGAGAACAGCGTCATTACGCTGCGATGGGTGACCGTCATCGACGCATCCGGTTGAGCGACTGAGCGTCCGCGGCCGGCCGCGCCGGGCGCACCGGTCAGTGGACGTCCTTCCAGTATTCCTTCTTCAGGAGGTACGCGAACAGCAGGAAGACGAGGAGGAAGAGCAGCACCCAGCCGCCGACGGCGCCCCGGTCGAGGCGGGCGGGCTCGCCCAGGTAGACCATGAAGCTCACCAGGTCGCTGATCGCCCGGTCGTACTCCTCGGGCGACATCGAGCCCTCCTGGATGAGCTCGAAACCCGTGATGTGCTTGCCCTCGCCGTGATCGTCCTCGGCGTAGACCGGGCGCTGCCAGCCCTGCAGGGGCCACAGCACGTGGGGCATCGAGGCGCCGCTGAGAACGGCATTGTCGACCCCCGTCGGCGACGACTCGGAGACGTAGAAGGTCTGCAGGTAATTGTAGATCCAGGCCGGCCCGCGCGAGCGCGCCGTCAGGGTGAGATCGGGCGGCGTCTTGCCGAACACCTGCGCGCCGTACTCCTGGGTAAATGCATTGGTCATCAGCGTGCCGACGTGATCCTTCTGGCCGTCGGGCCCGGTCGTCCAGATCAGGTTGTTTTCGACGACGTCCTCGGGGATCCCGAGATCGTCCGACACGTGCATCCAGCGGTGGTACTTCGCCGTGTGGCAGCCCATGCAGTAGTTCACGAACAGCTGGGCCCCGCGCTGCAGCGCGGCCCTGTTGTCCAGGTTCACGTTCGGCTGTTCCCACGCACGGCCGCCAGGCGCGTTGCCACCGGCAACCGGCCGGCGGCGCGGGACCAATCGCCGAGCATGGCGAGTGCGGTAGAACTTTTCATCAGTGCGTCACCCTTTCCGGCACGGGCTTGGTCCTCTCGAATCGGCTGACCAGGTACAGGCCCACGAAGAACGCGAAGTACAGCAGCGCCCGGCTGGAAGAGCTCGTGGCCGGACATGCCGGTAGAGTCCCGGACCGCCTGCGTGCCCAGGGCCGACCCGAGCAGGACACGCGCCGGAATACGCGCCAGCAGCAGCTTGTGCCAGATCGAGCGGTAGCGCGTGGAGCGCACCCGTCCGCGGTCGATCCACGGCAGGAAGAACAGCACCACGATCGACAGGCCCATGGCGACCACGCCGGGGAAGGCGCTGCCCGCCATCGACGGCACCGAGCGCAGGATCGAGTAGAACGGCGTGAAGTACCACACCGGTGCGATGTGCTCCGGGCGTCTGCAGCGGATCGGCCTTCTGGAAGTTCGGCGGCTCCAGGAAATAGCCGCCCATCGTCGGGGCATAGAACACGATCAGGAAGAAGATGATGAAGAACACCGCGACCCCGACCAGGTCCTTGACCGTATAGTAGGGATGGAACGGGATGCCGTCCTTCGGGCGGGCCTGCTCGTCCTTGTTCTTCTTGATCTCCACGCCGTCGGGGTTGTTCGAGCCGACCTCGTGCAGCGCCAGGATGTGCGCCACCACCAGCGCCGAGCAGCACCAGCGGCATGGCGATCACGTGCAGGGCGAAGAAGCGGTTCAGGGTGACGTCGGAGATGCACGTAGTCGCCGCGGATCCACAGCGCCAGCTCCTCGCCGATCGACCGGAATGGCGCCGAACAGCGAGATGATGACCTGGGCGCCCCAGTAGGACATCTGCCCCCAGGGCAGCAGATAGCCCATGAAGGCCTCGGCCATCAGCACCACGTAAATCAGCATGCCGAAGATCCAGATCAGCTCCCGCGGCTTCTTGTAGGAGCCGTACAGCAGCGCGCGGAACATGTGCAGGTAGACCACGACGAAGAACAGCGAGGCGCCGGTGGAGTGCATGTAGCGGATCAACCACCCCCACTCCACATCACGCATGATGTATTCCACCGAGGCGAAGGCCAGCTCGGCCGTCGGGCTTGTAGTTCATGGTCAGCCAGATGCCGGTACAGGATCTGGATCACCAGCACCAGCAGCGCCAGCGAGCCGAAGAAGTACCAGAAGTTGAAGTTCTTGGGGGCGTAGTACTCGGTCAGGTGCTCCCGCAGCATCTTGGTGAGCGGGAAGCGATCGTCCACCCAGGTCGACGAATCGTTGCACCGATCCGCTTACCCCCTCTGGCTCGACGCCGATGACCAGGGTGTTGCTCATCGATGAACATGTAGCGGCGGCACCGCGCATGTTGTTCGGTGCCGGGCTGCCCGCGTGGACTCGGCCGGCCAGATGTCGTAACTTGGAGCCGTGACAGGGGCAGAAGAAGCCGCCGAGCCACTCGTCGTCCGAGGTCCGCGGCGCGCCGGCTCCGGGCCGATACGTGCGGCGAGCAGCCCAGGTGGGTGCAGATACCGACCATCACCAGCACATCCCTGGGGTCCTCGCGCGCGCGGAACTTGTTCTCGCAGTAGGGGGGCTGCTCGGAGCCGCTGGAATCCGGGTCGGCGAGTCGCGGCTCGATCGTGTCGAGCGTGTCGAGCATGCGCTCGGTGCGGCGCACGATCCAGACGGGCTTGCCGCGCCACTCATGGGTGACCCTCTGGCCCGGCTCGAGCTTGCTGACGTCGGCCTCGACCGGCGCGCCGGCGGCCTGGGCCCGCGCACTGACCTGCATCGAGGACACGAAGGGTACCGCGCCCGCCAGGATCCCGGCGCCGCCGACGACCGAGGTCGCCTGGGTCAGGAACCGGCGTCGCGTGCGATCCACTTCATCCCGATCCACTTCATCCGAGGCCATCGGAGATCTCCCGCGATCAAGCCCGTCGGTAGATGCTGGCTACCGCCGACCGCCCCGCCGGACTGCGCACGACCGGGTCAAAGGCCCGGGAGGACAGGCGTAGCCACCACACCTGTGGAGGCGGCCACGGCGGCGCGCGCCCGCGTCACGCGGGATTGTCCACGTCGACGAAACGGTGCTCGAGATCGAAGCGCTCGGCCACGTGCGCACCCAGCGCCTGGACGCCGTAGCGCTCGGTGGCGTGGTGGCCGGCGGCGTGAAGTACGCAGCCCGCGCTCGCGCGGCCGAGTGGGTGCGTGCGCTCGGAGACCTCGCCGGTGACGAACGCGTCCACGCCCAGGTCGGCCGCCTGCTCGATGAAGTCCTGGCCCGCCCCGGTGCACCAGGCAACCGCGTCGGATCCTACTGCCGGCTGCGCCTCCACGTGCAGCGGCTCGCGTTGCAGCTGCTCGCCGATGCGGCGCGCGAACGCGGCGCCGTCCACCGGCTCGTCCAGGCGCCCGTGCCAGAGCAGGCCGGGCACCCCGCCCGCATCGACCTGCCCCGTGACCGTCACGCCGAGGCGACGCCCGAGCTCGGCGTTGTTGCCGTAGCCGCGGTGGACGTCGAGCGGCAGGTGATAGGCGAGCAGGTTGATGCCGGCGTCGAGCACGCTCGCGACCCGGCGGCGCTTCATGTCGGTCAGCTGCGGCGGCTCGTTCTTCCAGAACCAGCCGTGATGCACCAGGATCGCATCGGCGCCCCACTGCACTGCCGTGTCCAGGAGCGCCTGGCAGGCGGTGACGCCGGTGAGCAGCCGCCGCACCTCGGGGGCGCCTTCCACCTGGAGGCCGTTGGGGCTGTAATCGCGGACGGCATCGGCCTCGAGCAGGCCGTGCAGGTACTCGACCAGCGTGCGCGTGTCGACCATCGTCCCTCCCCGAGGACGCCGCCGGCGTGGCCCCCGCCGACCGGGCGGATCGGGCGCGAGTGTACACGCCGGCCCGCGCGGGGCGAAGCGGGACGCCGCGCGCCGCGCTCGCGACGGTGTAGCATGCTCGCCAACCGGGCGGCGCCACGGACCCGCGGGACGCCATGCACACGACCCCCTTCACCGCCTTCGCCCTGCGTGCGGCCGCGATCGGCGCGGCGCTCGGGCTGCTGGCGTTCGTCGTGCTCGACACGCTGCGCGCCCCGGGCGGCGACCGCGGCAGCTACCGCGACGCGGTCGCCGCCGCCGCCCCTGCCGTGGTCAACGTCTACAGCGCCCGCCGGGTGCCGGCGTCGGGGCGACCCGGCGCGCCCCTGTTCGACGAATTCTTCGGCGACGGCGAGGAGCGGACCCGGCTGCAGACGGCGCTCGGCTCCGGCGTGGTCGTCGACCCGGACGGTTTCGTCATCACCAACCACCACGTGGTCGCCGACGCCGAGGAAATCGCGGTCGTGCTCGGCGACGGCCGGCGCCACGCGGCCGAGCTCGTCGGCACCGACCCGGAGACCGACCTCGCCGTGCTGCAGGTCGAGGCCACGGGCCTCGCGGCGGTCGAGCGCGCCCCGCCCGGCGACCTGCGTGTGGGCGACGTCGTGCTGGCGATCGGCAACCCGTTCGGCGTCGGCCAGGCGGTCACGCTGGGGATCGTCGGCGCCACCGGCCGCGACCGCCTCGGGCTGTCCACCTTCGAGGACTTCATCCAGCACGACGCCGCGATCAACCCCGGCAACTCCGGCGGCGCGCTGGTCAACCCGGCCGGCGAGCTCGTCGGCATCAACACGGCCATCTTCTCGCGCTCGGGCGGCTCGCAGGGGATCGGCTTCGCGATCCCGGTCGACATGGCGCTCGAGGTGTCCCGCCAGCTCCGGCGCCACGGGCGGGTGATCCGCGGCTGGCTCGGGGTGCAGGCGGAGGACCTGCCGGCCACCGAGGCCGCCGGACGCACGCCCGGGCTGCGCGTCGCCGGCGTGTTCGCCGACGGGCCCGCCGACCGGGCCGGCCTGCGCCGCGGCGACATCCTGCTCGCGGTCGCCGGCGAGCCGCTGCCGGACGTCGAGACGCTGCTGCGCGTGACCACGGGCACGCCGCCCGGCATGCCCGTCGAGGTCGCGTTCCGGCGCGACGGCGAGCGCCGCACGGTCACCGCGCGGCTCGCCCAGCGGCCGGCGCCGGCGGGCGGCTGAGCGCGCAGCGCGGCACGCGCCGGCCCCGGGCGGCGGCAAGCGGGTTCGCGCACCTGCCGCCGGCCCCGGGCAGCAGGCGGCCGGCGGCGGCGTCCCGCGCCGTGCCTCCGGGGGGCACGGGGCCGCGCGGGTCACCGGCGATTGGACAGGTCCCCGGCCCGCTTCGGCGTAGGATGCATGCTGACGGGTCGTCGCCGGCGCCCGCCCCGCGGGGCGGGCGCAATGCTCGCGGCGACCGGCGCCCGGGGCCCGTGCGGCCGCGGCGGGGCGCATCCGACACCCCGGCCCGGGATAGCGACATCCCCGGCCGCCGGAACCGCTTCCGGTTCCACCTCGTTGCCGCCGGCAGGGGAGTTGCACCGGCGGCAATCCATGAACTGAACCCTGGGAGGTCAGTTATGAAACGCGTTAGCGCAATCGGCATGACGCTCGCGATGGCCATCGGCACGATGGGCGCCGCGCACGCCGAGGACAACAGCGTCGTCGAGATCGGTTACTTCAACTGGTCCGACGCCATCTTCACGTCGAACGTGGCCGAGTACATCATCTCCGAGAAGATGGGCAAGGAAGTCGAGATGACCAAGGCCGACCCGGCCGCGGTCTACCAGGCGGTCGCCTCCGGCGACATCGACTTCCACACCGACGCCTGGCTGCCCGACACGCACTCGGACTACTACGACAAGGTCGCCCAGGACGCGGTGAGTCTCGGCCCGGTCTACAGCCGTGCGCGGCTGGGCTGGGTCGTGCCGAGCTACGTGCCCGAGGGCCAGCTCGACTCGATCGAGGACCTCAAGTCCGCCGATATCCGCGAGAAGCTCGACGGCAAGATCATCGGCATCGGCCCGGGCGCCGGGCTCACGCGCCTGTCGAAGAAGGCGATGGACGAGTACGGGCTCAAGGACGCCGGCTACAACCTGGTGATCTCCTCGGGCAGCGGCATGACCGCCGCGCTCAAGCGCGCGATCAACAACGAGGACTGGATCGTGGTCACCGGCTGGAGCCCGCACTGGAAGTTCGGGCGCTGGGACCTGCGCTACATCGAGGACCCCAAGGGTGTGCTCGGCGGCATCGAGCGCGCCGACATCATGGCCCGCGAGGGCTTCTACCGCGAGTTCCCCGACGTCTACGAGATGCTCGATCGCATGACCATCCCGCTGGATGACGTGCAGGCGGGCATGGACGTCGGCGAGCGCAAGGGCTACGACACCGCTGCCAAGCAGTACGTCGAGAACAATCCGGAGCTGGTGAATTTCTGGATCACCGGCGAGATGTAACCGGATCGGTTCTCGCAGCACGACCGGCCGGCCCGCGCGGCCGGCCACCGAGGCCCGCCATCCCGCCCGGGGTGGCGGGTCTTTTCGTTCGTGCGACCGTTACGCGCTGAACGAGGAACCGCGAATGGACGCGAATGTTCGCGAATGGTGCCGTCGATCAGGCCCGCCTCCGTGGAGCTGCGCTGTGATGGTTCGGAACCACGGACGAACACAGATGAGCACAGAGAGCGCCGGAGGAACGCTGGTCGCAACGGGGCTCCGCTGTCAGGCCGCAGCCCGAAGAATCACGAATGATCCGCGATGCAATGCACGCGCGGCGGTATCAATGGTTTATGGGTACGACTTCAGTCGGACGGCGACGCTCCATACGCCCGTACCCGTCCGGCTGAAGCCGGACCCACGGAACGCCTGACCCGGAACCGCGAATGGACGCGATGTCGCGAATGGTGCCGTCGATCAGGCCCGCCTCCGTGGAGCTGCGCTGTGGATGGTTCGGAACCACGGACGAACACAGATGAGCACGGAGGCGCCGGAGGAACGCTGGTCGCAACGGGGCTCCGCTGTCAGGCCGCAGCCCGAAGAATCACGAATGATCCGCGATGCAATGCACGCGCGGCGGTATCAATGGTTTGTGGGTACGACTTCAGTCGGACGGCGACACTCCATACGCCCGTACCCGTCCGGCTGAAGCCGGACCCACGGAACGCCTGACCCGGAACCGCGAATGGACGCGAATGTTCGCGAATGGTGCAGCGGACCGTTCACCCTCGGCGGAGCTGCGCTGTGGCCGTACGGGACCACAGATGAACACAAACAAACACAGATGTGGCTCACAGTCGGATTCGGTGCCTGTAGAGCTGCGCTGCGATGCCCACGTCGTGGACACGGCGAACAGGCGCAGCTCCGCCGCGGCTCGCATCGCCCGCAGCGCCAATCTGTGTCCATCTGTGGTTCTCAATGGCGTCTCAGCGAAGCCCCACTGAGCCCGAGTCACCCGCGGCGCCATTCGCGCATATTCGCGTTCATTCGCGGTTCCAACCGGGCTCTCCCCGGTCGCACTTGACGCACTCGAGCACCGTGCCGATCGCGGCCGCGCGCTGCCCGGGGTCGACCACCCAGGGGCGGTTGAAGAACGGCGGGCGGTGGCGCACGTGGCGGGTGTGGCCGCAGTCGAGGTCGGCGACCCAGTCGCCCTCCGCGTCCGTGTGGAAACCGACGATGCGGCGCTGCATCAGGAGGCGTCCGAGCGGCCGTGGGCCTACTGCGCGTGCAGCTGGCGCGCGAGCGCGGCCTCGAGGCGCGCGTTCTCCTCGGGCGTGCCGACGGTCACGCGCAGGCAGTCGGCGAGCTGCGGGTGGGCGCCGTCGAGGCACTTGATCAGCACGCCATCGGCCAGCAGGCCCTCGAACACCGCCCGCGCGCGCCCGGCCGGCACGCGCAGCAGCACGAAGTTGGCCGCGCTGGGGTAGGCCGTCACGCCGGGCAGCTGCCCCAGGTCGTGCTGCAGACGATCGCGCTCGCCGCGGATCGTTGCGGCCTGCTGCTCGAGCCGGTCGAAATGCTCGAGCGCGAACGCCGCGCTCGCCTGGGTCAGCACGTTGACGTTGTACGGCAGGCGCAGCTTGTCGATCTCGTCGAGCCACTCGGGCGGTCCGGCGAGCGCCCCCAGGCGCAGGCCGGCGAGGCCCAGCTTCGAGAGCGTGCGCAGCACGACCAGGTTGTCCCGGCGGCCGAGCTCGTCGACCAGGCTCGCGCGCGCGAACGGCTGGTAGGCCTCGTCGACGACCACCAGGCCGCCGGCCTTGTGCACGACGCGCTCGAGGTCCGCGCGCGGCCACAGGTTGCCCGTGGGGTTGTTCGGCCAGGCCAGCCAGACCACCGCGGGGTCGTGGCGCTCGATGGCGGCCTCCATCGCGGGGACGTCGAGCGCGAAGTCGTCGGCGAGCGGCACGCCGATGCACTCGAGGCCGCAGAAGGTCGCGATCATGCGGTACATGACGAACGTCGGCTCGGGCGCGAGCACCTTCGCGCCGGGACGCGCGAGGGCGAGCGTCACCAGCTGGATGAGCTCGTCGGAGCCGTTGCCGAGCACGAGCCGCTGGCCCTCGGCGAGGGCGAAGGTGCGCGCGCAGGCGCGCGCCTGAGTCGCCTGCGCGCGCGGCATCCGGGTAGCGGTTGAGCGGTGACCGTCGGCCACGGCGCTGCGAGCCACGGCTCGCGCGCAGCTGCTCGTCGGGCCACGGGTACGGGTTCTCCATGGCGTCGAGCTTGAGCACGTCCCCGGTCTCGGGGACGTGGTAGGCCGACAGCGCGCGGACCTCGGGGCCGCGATGTCGGTACGCTCCTACAGCCGTGCTGCCCTGCGCCGGCATCGGCTGCGCCGTCGGCCGACGGCGGCGTGCGCCGACAGGCCCTCGCCGCGCGCCAGCGTCGCCGCCGTCGGCGCCAGCCGCGCGGCACCCGCCGGCGAGCAGCCGAGCAGGCTGGTGCGCTTCTGGAAGTCGTAGACGCCGAGCGGCGACGAGAAGCGCGCCGTGCGCGACGTCGGCAGCACGTGGTTCGGACCGGCGCAGTAGTCGCCCAGCGCCTCGGGCGTGTAGCGGCCGAGGAAGATCGCGCCCGCGTGGCGAATGCGCGGCGCCACGTCCTCGGCGTCGTCGATCGACAGCTCGAGGTGCTCGGGCGCGATGCGGTTGGCCACGGCGACGGCGTCATCGAGGTCGCGCACCGTGATCAGCGCGCCGCGCGCGGCCATGGAGGCGGCGATGATCTCGCGCCGCGGCTGCGCCGGCAGCAGGCGGTCGATCGCGGCCTCGACGCGCGCGAGGTAACTCCGCGTCCGGGCAGACCAGGATCGCCTGCGCGTCCTCGTCGTGCTCGGACTGCGAGAACAGGTCCAGCGCGATCCAGTCGGGGTCGGTGCGCCCGTCGCAGACCACGAGGATCTCGGAGGGACCCGCGATCATGTCGATGCCGACGGCGCCGTACACCAGGCGCTTGGCCGTGGCGACATAGGCGTTGCCGGGCCCGACGATCTTGTCGACCGCCGGGATGGTCTCGGTCCCGTAGGCCAGCGCCGCGACGGCCTGCGCACCACCGACCGCGAACACCCGGTCGACGCCGGCGATCGCGGCCGCGGCGAGCACCAGGTCGCTGGCCTCGCCGTCGGGCATGGGCACGACCATGACCAGCTCGCCGACGCCGGCCGACCTTCGCCGGGATCGCGTTCATCAGCACCGACGACGGGTACGCGGCCTTGCCGCCGGGCACGTACAGCCCGACGCGGTCGAGCGGCGCGACCTGCTGGCCGAGCAGGGTGCCGTCGGCGTCGCGATACGACCAGCTCTCGGTGCGCTGGCGCCCCGCATAGTCGCCGAGGCGCTCGGCGGCGTGCTCGAGCGCGCCGCGCTCGGCCGCGGACAGGCGCGCGAGCGCGGCGTCGAGCTCGTCGCGGGGCACCTCGAGCCCCGCCAGCGACGTGGCCTCGCGCCGATCGAAGCGGTTGGTCAGCTCGACGACCGCCGCGTCGCCGCGCGTGCGCACGTCCGCGATGATCTCCTGCACCGTGTGCAGGATGCCCGCGTCGGCGCTCGCGTCGTGCGCCTGCAGCTCGGCCAGGCGGGCATCGAAGTCGGCGGCGGCGGTATCCAGGCGCTGGATCTCGGCCATGGGTATCTCCCGGGAACGTTCAGCGGTTGTCGCGCTGCGCGTGCAACAGGCGCACGATCGCCCGGGCAGCATCCCGGGGCGCGGGTCGCGTATTATCGCGCGACGGCGACGCCGATGCATGGGTCGGGATGCACACACCCGAGGGATTCAACGAGCTCCTGCTGCTGCTGCTGATCGCGGTCGGCGCGGCCGCCGTGTTCCTGCGCGCCAAGCTGCCGGCGGTGCTGGGCTATCTCGCGGTCGGCATCGCCGCCGGCCCGAGCGCGCTCGCGCTGGTGCACGACACCGAGACCATCCGCGCGCTCGCCGAGCTCGGCGTCGTGCTGCTGCTGTTCACGATCGGGCTCGAGTTCTCGCTGCCGGCGCTGGCACGCATGCGCGGCGCGCTGCTCGGGCTCGGCGGCGGCGAGGTCGTGGTCGCCACCGGCGTCACCATCGCCGTCGCCCTGTGGCTGGGCATCGGCGGGCCGGGCGCGGTGGTCCTCGGCGGCGTGGTCGCGATGTCGTCGACCGCGCTCGTGACCAAGCAGCTCAACGACCAGCTCGAGCTGGGCCGTCCGCACGGCCGCGCGGCGCTCGGCGTGCTGCTGTTCCAGGACATCGCCATCGTACCCTTCCTGGTGATCGTCTCCGGGCTGTCGAGCCCCGACGGCGGCGGCGTCTGGACGGCGCTGGGCGAGGCGGCGGCCAAGGGCGTGCTGGCGCTCGCCGTGCTCCTCGCGCTCGGGCGTTTCGTCCTGCGCCGCGCGCTGGCCGGGATCGCCGCGCTGCGCTCGGGCGAGCTGTTCACGCTCGCCGCGCTGACGCTCGCGCTGGGCGCGGCCTGGTGGACGGCGTTCCTCGGGCTCTCGCCCGCCCTCGGCGCGTTCGTCGCCGGCATGATGCTCGGCGAGAGCGCCTACCGGCACACGATCGAGGCCGAGATCCGTCCCTTCCGCGACGTCCTGCTGGCGCTGTTCTTCGTCAGCGTCGGGATGCTGCTCGACCTCTCCATCCTGCCGCTCGGCTGGCCATGGGTGCTGCTGCTGCTGTCCGCGCTCGTGGTGTTCAAGCTGGTGCTGGTGCTGGCGCTCTGTCATGTCGCGCGGATGCCGGCGGCCGCTGCCCTGCGCACCGCCGTCGTGCTCGCACACGGCGGCGAGTTCGGCTTCGCGCTGCTCACCCTCGGTCTCGCCGAGGGCCTGCTGCCGCCGGCCTACGGCCAGGTCGTGCTCGCCGCGCTGCTGCTGTCGATGGCGCTCGCACCGCTCGCGCTGCGCTTCAACGGCGCCATCGCCGCCGTCCTGCTCCCGGCCGCGGAGGCGCCCAGCGCCACGGCACCCGACGCTACCGCGCCCGACGCCGGGGAACGGGTGCTGCTGGTCGGCTTCGGGCGCGTCGGCCAGCACGTCGCGCGCCTGCTCGAGGATGCCGGCTTCGCCTGGCACGCGCTCGACCTCGACCCGACGCGCGTGGACAATGCGCGCGCCTCGGGCCTGCCGGTCACCCACGGCGACGCCACCCGTCTCGACGTCCTGCGGGCCGCGGGCCTGGACCGCGCCCGCGCCCTGGCCCTGACCCTGGACGATCCCGCGGCCGCGATCCCGGTCGTGCGCAGCGTGCGCGCGGCCTACCCGCGGCTGCCGATCCTGGTACGCGCGCGCGACGACGCCCACCTCGACGAGCTGCAGGACGCGGGGGCCACGGAGGTGGTCCCGGAGACGCTCGAGGCCGGGCTGATGGTCGGCTCGCACCTGCTGCTGCTGCTCGGCACGCCCTCGGGCGACGTGGCCGAGCGCGTGCGCGGCATCCGCCACGACCGCTACCGCCTGCTGCAGGCGCTCTACCCCGGCCAGGACGAGAGCGCGCCGGACGCACTGGAGCTGCGCGCGGTCACCGTGCCGGGCGACGCGCGCGTGGTCGGGCAGGCGCTCGATCAGCTCGACCTGGACGCCGGGAGAGGCGTCGGTGTCGGCGCTGGTGCGCCAGGGGCAGCGCATCGACGCGCCGCCGGGCGACACGCGCCTCGCCGCCGGCGACGTGATCGTGCTGGCCGGCACGGGCGTCGCGCTGGACCGCGGCGAGGCCGAGCTGGTGCGGGCCTGAGCCGGGCGGCCCGAGCGCCCACGGCGGGCGTATACTGGAGGCGGACGAATCCGGAGGATCGATGGCGACGAACACGGTGCACTGCGTCAAGCTGGACCGCGAGGCCGAGGGCCTCGAGCGGCCGCCCTATCCCGGCGACCTCGGCCGGCGCATCTACGAGAACGTGTCGAAGGAAGGCTGGCAGCTGTGGCTGCAGCACCAGACGATGCTGATCAACGAGATGCGCCTGACACCGGTCGACCCGAAGGCGCGGCAGTTCCTCGAGGCCGAGATGGAGAAGTTCTTCTTCGGCGAGGGCTCCGAGGCACCCGAGGGCTACGTCCCGCCCGACGAGGGCTGAGCCGGCGGCGCGCGCAGCCCGGCTTGCGCCGATACGGCACGGTGGTATCCTGCGCGCTCTTTACATGGGCACACAGCCCGCGCGGCAAGGGTCAGTCCCGGCCGCGCGCGCGAGCAGCGCGCCCCGCGTATCGCTCCGGCCAGATGTGCTCGGGCTCGAGGCCGATCTCGGCCGCGATCGCGCGTTCCATCCGCGGGTAAGGCGCGGCCAGGGCGTTGCGCACCGCCTGGCGGGTGACGCCGAGGCGCCGCGCCAGCTGCGACATGGAGCTGCCGCGCAGGCGCAACTGGAACTTGATCCACTCGTTGCGCTGAACGGGGTCGGCGGGGATATCGGCGGGATCGGGCTGGCTGGGCATGGATGGCGAAGCTAGCGCGCTATATGTCGCAGTGTCAATCTGGACGCCGGTGCGCAGGGACCCGTCGGCGAGCCCCCGGCGCTACCGGGACTGGGGTAAGCACGCGTGACCACGAACCGCGACCTCGAGGCACAGCGCGATGCCGCGCCGCCCGCGGCGGACGGCTTCCCCGCGCGCCTGGCCACCCTCGTGGGCAACATGAGCGTGCGTGCTTTCGCGCGCAAGGCGGGCGTGTCGGACACCTTCCTGCGCCAGTGCCTCGCCGGGCGCACGGAGCCGACGCGCACCAAGCTGCTCGCCCTCGCCGACGCCGGCGGCGTATCGGTGCAGTGGCTGGCGACGGGCACGTCCGACACCGCCCGGCAGCGAGAGACCGCCGCGTTCGCCGACCGCGAGCTGCTGGAAACGATCATCGAGGTCACCGAGTCCGTCCTCGAGTCCAGTGGCCGCCGGCTGTCGCCGGCCAGCAAGGCCCGGCTCATCGGCGCCGTCTACGACACCTACGCGGGCAGCCAGCGCCGGTCGATCTCGCGCGACGCCATCGTCGAGCTGGTCAACTGCGCCACCTGATCGGGCCCACTCAGGCTCTTCCCCATGGCATGGCGAGCAAACTATGTGCCTAGCAGCCTGTCGGACTTGGGCTCATCTACTGCGGCGCGTGGGAATCGGTCCATATTTCCGATCCCCCTCGTCAAATAGTTCCCACTATTCTCCTCGGACGATCGAAAATCTGTCCTCGATTCCCGCGCCTCGCTACGATGCCCCAAGTCCGACAGGCTGCTAGCTTGCCCGCAAAGCCGGGCTTCCTGCCTTGACGCATATCAATAGAACAATCGGGACTTTTTCATCCCGCGCATGGCGCTATAGCTTGTTGCTCCAGGGGCCGATCGCGACGGCCCGCGTGGAGCCGACATGCACAGCCAGCTGCTCACCGAGACCAACAGCCCGCTGTCGCGCGACCAGGCCGAGGATCTGAGCCGGCTGGTCGGCGACCTGCGCCAGGACCAGCTCAACTGGCTCAGCGGCTATCTCGCCGGCCTGTCCGCGGCCGGCGTCGCCGGCGCCGCCGCCGCGGCCCAGGCGAGCACCGCGGCCGCGCCGGCCGCGGCGCCCGAGCTCACGATCCTGGTCGGCTCCCAGACCGGAAACGCCGAGGAGATCGCGCAGCAGGCGGCGACCAAGGCCGAGCAGCGCGGCTTCCGCCCGCAGGTCGTCGACATGGGCGACGTCAGGAAGCCTCAGCTCAAGGCGGCCGAGCGCCTGCTCGTGATCGTCTCCACCCACGGCGAGGGCGACCCGCCGGACAACGCGATCGAGCTGCACGAGCTCGTCGGCTCGAGGAAGGCACCGCCGCTCGGCGACACGCGGTTCTCCGTGCTCGCGCTCGGCGACGCCAGCTACGAGCACTTCTGCCAGACCGGGCGCGACTTCGACGCCCGCCTCGAGGCGCTGGGCGGCACCCGGATCCATCCGCGCGCCGACTGCGACGTCGACTACGACGACGACGCGGCCGCCTGGGTCGACGGCGTGCTCGAGGCGCTCGCCGGCGACCTCGACCCGCAGCCCTCGAATGTCGTGGCCTTCGACCGCGCGGCCGGGGCGCAGCCGGCGGACTGGTCGAAGAGGAACCCGTATCGCGCGAGCCTGGTCGAGAACCTCGTGCTCAACGGGCGCGGCTCCGCCAAGGAGACGCGCCACCTCGAGGTCTCCGTCGAGGGCAGCGGCCTGCAGTGGGAGCCGGGCGACTCGCTGGGCGTGCTGCCGCAGAACCCGCCGCGCGACGTCGACGACGTCGTCGCGGCGCTCGGCCTCGATCACGACGAGACCGTCGAGGGTCCGCGCGGCGAAGTGACGCTGCGCGAGGCGCTGACACACGACTACGAGATCACGACGCTGACGCGCCCGTTCCTCCACGGCTGGGCCGAGCTCGCCGGCGACGAGGCGCTCGACGCCCTGCTCGCCGAGGACAACCGCGACGCGCTGCGCGAGTGGATGCACGGGCGCCAGGTGATCGACGTGCTGCGGGCCTGGCCGGTGACGGGCCTGGCGGCACAGGACTTCGTCGCCCGGCTGCGCAGGCTGCCGCCGCGGCTCTACTCGATCGCCTCCAGCTTTGCCGCCAACCCCGACGAGATCCACCTCACCGTGGCGGCCGTGCGCTACGAGGCGCACGAGCGCGCACGCGAGGGCGTGGCATCGACGTTCCTGGCGGACCGGGTCGACGACGACACCCCGCTGCCGGTCTACATCGACCACAACCGGCACTTCAGGCTGCCGGGCGACGACGACGCGCCGATGATCATGATCGGGCCCGGCACCGGCGTGGCGCCGTTCCGCGCGTTCCTCGAGGAGCGCGAGGCGCGCGGCGCCGGCGGGCGCAACTGGCTGTTCTTCGGCGACCAGCACCTGCGCTCGGACTTCCTCTACCAGCGCGAGTGGCTCAAGTGGCGCGAGCGCGGCGTGCTCGACCGCCTCGACGTCGCCTTCTCGCGCGACCAGGACGAGAAGGTCTACGTGCAGGACCGCATCCGCGAGCGCGGCGCCGAGCTCCACGCCTGGCTCGCCGAGGGCGCCCACGTGTACGTCTGCGGCGACGCCGAGCGCATGGCGCCGGACGTCCACCAGGCGCTGATCGACGTGATCGCCGAGCACGGCGGGCTGTCGCGCGACGACGCCGGCGCCTGGCTGAGCCAGCTGCAAAGGGACAGGCGCTACCAGCGTGACGTGTACTGAGCGTCGCGAGGCCGTAGGCGCGTTTTCGCCGAAGGCGAACGCGCGCATCGGCATTCGGACGTCGACGCGCGCGTTTCCTTCGGAATAACGCGCCTACGCATCGATTGACGCCGATATCCTGCGGATCGACCAATGACCGACGACACCGATCTCGACCGCCTCGACCCCGCCGAGCGCCTCAAGCACGGCAGCCGCCACCTGCGCGGCACGATCGAGGCCGGCCTCGCCGACCGCGCCACGGGCGCGATCAGCGAGGGCGACTCCAAGCTGCTCAAGTTCCACGGCAGCTACATGCAGGACGACCGCGACCTGCGCGCCGAGCGCCACCGGCAGAAGCTGGAGCCGGCGTACGCGTTCATGATCCGCGTGCGCATGCCGGGCGGGGTCTGCCGGCCGCAGCAGTGGCTCGCGCTCGACGAGCTCGCGCGCCGCCACGCCAACGGCACCCTGCGCGTGACCACGCGCCAGACGTTCCAGTTCCACGGCGTGCTCAAGCGCGACCTCAAGGCGACGATGCGCGGCATCAACGACACCCTGCTCGACACGCTCGCCGCCTGCGGCGACGACAACCGCAACGTCAACTGCAACGTCAACCCGTACCAGTCGGACCATCCACGCGCGAGGTGCTAGCGACTCGTCGAAGCGCATCAGCGAGCACCTGCTGCCGCGCACCCGCGCCTACCACGAGATCTGGCTCGACGGCGAGCGCTGGGCCGGTGGCGCCGACCGCGACGAGGAGCCGCTCTACGGCGAGCGCTACCTGCCGCGCAAGTTCAAGATCGCGGTCGCCGTGCCGCCGTCGAACGACGTCGACGTGCTCGCCAACGACCTCGGCTTCATCGCCATCCGCGACGACGACGGTGGCCTCTGCGGCTTCAACGTCACCGTCGGCGGCGGCATGGGCATGACCCACGGCGAGCCGGCGACCTACCCGCGCCTCGCCGACGTCATGGGCTTCTGCACGCCCGAGCAGGTGCTCGACGTCGCCTGGAACGTGGTCGCGGTGCAGCGCGACTGGGGCGACCGCGTCGACCGCAAGCACGCGCGCCTGAAGTACACCATCGACGACCACGGCCTCGACCCCTTCCGCGCCGAGGTCGAGCGCCGCGCCGGCTTCGCGCTGGAGACGCCGCGCGACTACGCCTTCGACAAGAACAGCGACGACTACGGCTGGATCAAGGGGACGGACGGCAGGTGGCACCTGACCCTGTTCGTCGAGAACGGGCGCATCAGGGATACGGAATCACGCCGGCTGATGAGCGCGCTGCGCGAGGTGGCGCGCGTGCACACCGGCGACCTGCGCCTGACCGCGACCCAGAACGTGATCGTCTCGGGCGTCGCGGGCCAGTCGAAGAAGAAGATCGACCGGATCCTGCGCGAGCACGGCATCGAGCCCGAGGCCGACCTCTCCGCGATCCGGCGCAGCTCCATGGCCTGCGTCGCGCTGCCGACCTGCGCGCTCGCGATGGCCGAGTCCGAGCGCTACCTGCCCTCGCTGATCGACCGGCTCGAGCGGATGATGGACGCCAACGGCCTGCGCGACGACGCGATCGTGGTGCGCATGACCGGCTGCCCGAACGGCTGCGCCCGGCCCTACCTGGGCGAGATCGGCTTCGTCGGCAAGGCGCCGGGCAAGTACAACCTCTATCTCGGCGCCGGCTTTCGCGGCGAGCGCCTCAACAAGCTCTACCGCGAGAACATCGGCGAGGAGACCATCCTGGCCGAGCTCGAGCCGCTGATCGCCGCCTACGCACGCGAGCGCGAGCGAGGCGAGCCGTTCGGCGACTGGGTCATCCGCGCCGGCCACGTCAACGCCACGACCGAGGGGCGACGCTTCCACGAGGCCTGAGGGCGCAGCTCGGCTCCACATGCCCTCACCCCGGACCCCTCTCCCAGAGGACGTAGGCCGGTTTCGGGCCGGCGCACCGCGCGCGGCCCGAACGCCGGCGTCGGCCTGCGGCCGAAGCCGGCCTACACCTTCGCGCCCGGGCTGCCGCGCCCGCAGGAGCGGCCTGCGGCCGTGAACCGGCGTCGGGTCGCGATACCGCGTTCGCTGTCCGCTCCGGCTGCGCACGTGCGCGTCCGGCGCAGCGCGCGGCCTCGGCACGGCGACCCCGCGCCGGCCCGATCGCCGGCGTCGCGCCTGCGGCCGAAGCCGGCCTACACCTTCATCCCGGGCTGCTGCGCCTGCAGGAATCGATCACCGCGGCGGGTGAGCGATCACCGCACCCGGATCGTGATCCGCGGCGACGCCACCACCGGCTGGTGCGGCACGTGCAGGTGGTCGCCCATGAGCAGCTGCAGCGTGTGCTCGCCGGGCGCCAGCTCGATCGTCGTCTCCGTCTGGCCCCCGCCGAAGTGGCGGTAGGTCTCGGTTCGACGGGATCGGCTGGTCCATCGGCGGCAGACCGCCGTCGACGATCAGGTGGTGGTGCCCCGTCTTGGCCATCTCGATGCCGGCCGGCGCCACGCCGATGCCCTGGGCACCGAAGCGCACCGTCACCGGCGAGGTCACGGTCTGGCCATCGGCCGGCGTGATGAAATACAGGCTGGCGCCGTCGGGGGCCGGCGTCCGCTCGGCGGCAACGGCGGTGGCGGTCGCGGCCAGCGCCGCCGCCAGGAACAGGCGTCGAATCATGACCGTAGCGCCTCCTCGCGCGGGGTCGCGCGGCCCGCAATCGCGTGCCGGGCCGCATACCGCCGAGTATGGTCCACCCCGGCCGGAAGTCCAGCGGCCGCGCTCAGACCAGGCGCGGCCCGTTGCGGTAGGCGCGCACGCTCGTGACCTTCTCGGTGAGCGTCTGCACCCGGTCGGTGCGCGTGCCCAGCTTCACCGCCGTGAAGATGCGCGGCACGCCCATGTCGTGGACGACCTCGTGGCACTGGCGCAGTGCCGCCATGCAGTCGTCCCACTCCCCCTCGAAATTGGTCCCGTACGCGTGCAGCTCCGGCTCGAACCCCGCCTCGCGCAGCACCCGCTCACAGGCCGCGACGTACTCGGACACCGACACGCCCACCCCCATGGGGACCAGGCACAGCTCCACGACCACGTGCATGACTCGACCTCCCGCGATGGATCACCCGTCCTGCGAGTGTAGCCTGCCTCGCCGCGGGCGCCCGCCCGCCGGTAGAATGGCGCGCCCTGGCCAGTCCCCGGAACGCGAGATGCCGGTCGCCGCCCTGCCCGACGCCGTCAACGCCCGCAAGCTGCACAAGCGCCTCAGGCGCCAGGCCGGCCAGGCGATCGCCGACTACGGCATGATCGCCGACGGCGACCGCGTGATGGTCGCCATGTCCGGCGGCAAGGATTCGCACACGCTGCTCGACCTGCTGCTCGAGCTGCGCGGGCGTGCCCCGGTCGACTTCGACCTGGTCGCGGTCAACATGGACCAGAAGCAGCCCGGCTTCCCCGGGCACGTGCTCCCCGACTACTTCCGCGAGCGCGGCGTCGACTGGCACGTGCTCGAGCAGGACACCTACACGACGGTCACGCGCGTGGTGCCCGAGGGCAAGACGATGTGCGGGCTGTGCTCGCGCCTGCGCCGCGGCGCGCTCTATTGCTGGGCCGCGGACAACGGCATCACGAAGATCGCGCTCGGCCACCACCGCGACGACATCATCGAGACCTTCTTCCTCAACCTGTTCCACGGCGGCCGGCTCAAGGCGATGCCGCCGAAGCTGCGCGCCGACGACGGGCGCAACGTGGTGATCCGCCCGCTCGCCTACTGCAGCGAGCGCGACATCGCGAAATACGCCGGGCTGCGCGGCTTCCCGATCATCCCCTGCAACCTCTGCGGCTCGCAGGAGAACCTCCAGCGCCAGGCGGTCAAGCGCATGCTCGCCGACTGGGAACGCGAGCAGCCCGGGCGCGCGGAGACCATGTTCTCCGCGCTGCAGAACGTCGCGCCGTCGCAGCTCGCCGACCGCGCGCTGTTCGACTTCGCGGGCCTGGAGGCGGCGACGGGCGCCACGGGCGACGATGCCACGCCTGCGCCGGCCGACAACGTGCCGCTGCGGTGGATGCCGCTGCCGGGGCGTGCACGCGTGAGCGACGACCGGCACCCGACCGACCCCGCGCCCGGCACCCTGCTCGACGCCAGCCCCTGCGTGGGCATCTGCACGCTCGACGCCGATGACCGCTGCGTCGGCTGCCGCCGCTCGCTCGCGGAGATCCGCGACTGGTCGCTGCTGAGCGCCGCGCAGCGCGACGCGATCAACCGCCGCAACCTGCCCCACGTCCACCCCGCGGTGCGCATCCAGCTCACCGGCGACGCCGGCGGCCGCCAGCCGCGGCGCGGCGGGCGGCGCGCGCGGCGGGGCTAGGCCGACGCCGGCGTCGGCCCGGCGCGGAGCGCCGCCCCGAAACCGGCCTACGCCCTCTGATCGCGAACAACGAACGCGGTACCCGTGGCAGACCCATTCATGGCCGAAGGCCGCCCCTGCGACTGCCATCCCGACCGCGGCGAACGACGCCGTAGGCCGGCTTCGGCCGCAGGCCGACGCCGGCGTCGGGCCGGCGCCCCGCGCCGGCCCGGAACCGGCCTACCGGCGGCGCACGAACTCCGCCTCGATGCCGTCCTCGTGGAGCTGCTCGCGCGCGGCCGCGAGCAGGCGCTCCTCCTCGAAGGCGAACCAGCGCTGCTCCTCCTCCCGGTCGGCCCCGAGCTCGTGCTTGAAGCGCCGGAACGCGCCCTTGCCGTCGAGCGCATCCCGCAGGCGCGCACGCAGCCCGGAATCGCGCACGGTCTCGACGAAGTCCGCGCGGATCGACCAGGCCTGGGGCGACGACAGCGGCTCGATGGGCTGGTAGCGCTCGGCGTCCTCGTGCGGATCGTCCACTTGCTCGGCGATGTCGGTGATCCCCGCGTCCTCCCAGGGGATGACCTCGCCGGTCTCGAGGTCGAGGAACCACTCGATCTCGTCCGGCCCCGAGTTCAGCGCCCACTGGATCGTGTCGCCATCGATGCGCAGCTTCTTGCCCATGGCACCCTGCTCCGGCGTGCGGCCCGGCCCCTGACTGTAGGCCCATGGGCCTGGTTCGGGAAGGCGTGGCGGCGCCCCGCGCGCCATTTTCAGCGTGCACTAATGTAGAATGCCCTGATATATGGCCCACCACGGAAGCGCACCGATGACCGCCTCGACCGCGCCAGCGCTCGATCCCGACCGCATGGCCCGCAGCGCCGGCGACGCCGCGCGCTTCCTGCGCGCGATCGGCAACGACAACCGCCTGATGGTGCTGTGCCGGCTGGTCGAGGGCGAGCTGACCGTCGGCGAGCTGCAGGCGCGCGTGCCGCTGTCGCAGTCCGCGCTCTCGCAGCACCTCGCCGTGCTGCGCCGCGAGGGCCTGGTGAGCACGCGCCGCTCGGCGCAGAACGTCTATTACACCCTGGCCGACGACCGCGCGCGCCGCGTCCTGCCCCTGCTCTACGACATGTTCTGCCAGCACGACGGCTGAGCCGTGTCGCGCGGCGGCGCGGCGGCAAAGGTGTTACCGTCGCGCTCCCGACCGCACCCCGGCCGCGGCCCAGTCCATGATCGAGCTGCAAGACGTATCCCTGCAGATCGGCGGCGATCCGCTGCTCGAGCACGCCGACCTGCGCCTGTTCGATGGCTGGCACGTCGGCGTGATCGGCGCCAACGGCTGTGGCAAGACCAGCCTCTTCCGGCTGCTGCTGGGCGAGCTCGCGCCCGACGGCGGCGAGGTGGTCGTCCCCGAGGGCACGCGCCTCGGGCACATGGCGCAGGAGAACCCCGGCGCCGCCACGCCGGCGATCGAGCACGTGCTCGGCGGCCACACCGAGCTGATGCGCGTGCACGACGGCATGGCGGCGGCCGAGCACGCCGGCGACGACGCGCGCCTGGCGCGCCTGCACGCGGACATGGACGCGCTCGACGGCTACACCGCGCGCAACCGCGCCGAGCAGCTGATGTCGGGGCTGGGCTTCTCGGCCGCCGCCTTCGAGCGGCCGCTCGCGGAGTTCTCCGGCGGCTGGCGCATCCGCCTCGACCTGGCGCGCACGCTGATGCGGCCCTCGGACGTGCTGCTGCTCGACGAGCCCACCAACCACCTCGACCTCGACGCCGTGCTCTGGCTCGAGCAGTGGCTGGCCCAGTACCGCGGCACGCTGCTGCTGATCTCGCACGACCGCGACTTCCTCGACAGCGTCGTGGGCCACATCGTGCACTTCGACCACAGGCGCCTGATGCACTACCGCGGCAACTACTCGTCGTTCGAGCGCCAGCGCGCCGAGCGCCTGGCGCAGCAGCAGGCGGCCTACGAGAAGCAGCAGCAGCGCGTGCGCGAGATCGAGCAGTTCGTCGCGCGCTTCCGCTACCAGGCGAGCAAGGCGCGCCAGGCGCAGAGCCGGCTCAAGGAGCTCGAGCGCATGCAGCAGATCGCGCCGGCGCACGTGGACTCGCCGTTCCGCTTCTCCTTCCCCGACGCCGAGCGCAGCTCGAACCCGCTGCTGGTGCTGCGCGCGGCCGAGGTCGGCTACGAGGATGCCGTGATCGGCGAGCTCGACTTCTCGCTGCTGCCCGGCGCGCGCATCGGCCTGCTCGGGCCGAACGGCGCCGGCAAGTCCACGCTGATCCGCAGCATCACCGGCGAGCTGCCGCTGCTCGCGGGCGAGCGCGTCGCCGGCGAGCACCTCGCGATCGGCTACTTCGCGCAGCACCAGGTCGACGCCCTCGACGCCGGCGCCAGCGCCCTCGAGCACCTGCGGCGCGAGAGCCCGCAGGTGCGCGAGCAGACCCTGCGCGACTTCATCGGCGGCTTCGGCTTCTCCGGCGACGACGCGCTGCGGCCCGTGCGCCAGTGCTCCGGCGGCGAGAAGGCGCGGCTCGCGCTCGCGCTGATCGCCTGGCGCCGGCCGAACCTGCTGCTGCTCGACGAGCCCACCAACCACCTCGACCTCGAGATGCGCCACGCGCTCGACCTGGCGCTGCAGCAGTTCTCCGGCGCCGTGATGCTGGTCACCCACGACCGCCACCTGCTGCGCGACACGGTCGACGAGTTCTGGCTGGTCGCGGACGGGCGGGTGCGCGAGTTCGACGGCGACCTCGACGCCTACCGCGACTGGCTGCGCGATCGCCGCGGCCAGCAGCCGGCGCCGGCGAGCGCGGCGACCCCGGCGGCGCCGCGCGACCGCAAGGCCGAGCGGCGCGCGGCCGCCGCAGACGCCGCGCCGAGCAGCGGCCGCTGCGCGATGCCATCGCGCGGCTCGAGCGCGAGCTCGGCGAGCGCCGCGCGGAGCTCGAGCAGGTCGAGACCGCGCTCGCCGACAGCGCGCTCTACCACGACCCCGCGCGCCGCGACGAGGTCGACGAGCTGCTCCAGCGCCAGGGCCGGCTGCGCCGGCGGGTCGACGCGCTCGAGACCGAGTGGCTCGAGACCTCCGAGCGCCTGGAGGCGGCCGAGGGCGGCGGCTGAGCCGTGCCGCGCCCGGTTCGCATTTGCGCGCATTCGCCTGCCGGCGAAGACGCGCCTACGCCCCGGGCGTGCGCCGGGGTACCCTCCCGCCGTAGGCGCGTCTCGATCCGGCGCCCACGGGGCGGCGGATCGATGCGCGCGCTGCCGGCTTCGGCGCAGGCCGACGCCGGCGTCGGGCCGGCGCCGGGCGCCGGCCCGAACCCGGCCTACGGGGCCCTCGCCTTGCCGCAAGGCGGCGCGTGCCGGGGCCTTCTCCGGGAGACCGCGAGCCTGCGCGCTCTGCTACCATCGACGCGACACCGCACCAGGGAGTTCCCGGCATGGCCTCGATCCAGCAGCTGCTCGAATGCGGCCAGTCCCTGTGGCTCGACTACGTGGACCGCAAGCTGCTCACCGGCGGCGGACTGGAACGCCTGGTCGACGAGGGCCTGCGCGGTGTCACCAGCAACCCGACCATCTTCCACCAGGCCATCACCGGCACCAGCGCCTACGACGAGGCCATCCTCGACCTGATCCAGGCCGATCACGAGCTCGACGGCGAGATCCTCTACGAGTGGCTGGCCATCCAGGACATCCAGATGGCCTGCGACCAGCTGCGGCCGGTATACGAGCGCACCGCGGGCACGACGGCTTCGTCAGTCTCGAGGTCTCGCCGCACATGGCGCACGACGCCAGCGGCACCATCGAGCAGGCGCGCCACCTGTGGCGCTCGGTGCACCGCGACAACGTGATGATCAAGGTCCCGGCGACGGCCGCGGGCCTGCACGCGATCGAGGCGCTGATCGCCGAGGGCATCAACGTCAACGTCACGCTGCTGTTCTCGGTCGAGCGCTACCGCGAGGTGTTCGCGGCCTACATCCGTGGCCTCGGCCAGAACGACCAGCCGCGCGACGTCGCCTCGGTGGCGTCGTTCTTCGTCAGCGCGCGTCGACGGCGTGATCGACCCGAAGCTCGAGGCCGCCGGCCCGGAAGCCGCCGCCTACATGCAGCCGCGCCGCCATCGCCAACGCCAAGATGGCCTACCAGTCGTTCCTCAGGATCCGCGACGGGTGCCGACTTCCAGGCCCAGGCCAGGCGCGGCGCACGCGTGCAGCGCCCGCTCTGGGCCAGCACCAGCACCAAGGATCCGAACCTGTCCGACACGCTCTACGTCGACAACCTGATCGGCCCGGACACGGTCAACACGGTGCCGCCGAAGACGCTGGACGCCTTCGTCGAGCACCGGCGCGGCCGCGGTCACCATCACCGACTACCTCGATGGCGCGCGCGATACGCTGGCCGCCCTGGGGCGCTTCGGCATCGACCTCGAGCAGGTCGCCGACCACCTCGAAGCCGACGGCGTGCAGAAGTTCGTCGATTCCCACGACGCGCTGGTCGCCGCGCTGCACGACAAGCTCACCGAGGTCACGACGCAGTACGCGGCCGGGTCGTAGGGGCCGGCGAGGCGTTCGCGCGCGCGCTGGAAGGCCTCGAACCGGGCATGACCTCGTCACGTCATTACCGAGGCGCCCGCGGGGCGCCACGCGCCCGTAGGAGCGGCCTCCGGCCGCGAACGGTCAGTGGGCAGGGCATGTCTCGAATTCGCGACCGGAGGTCGCTCCTACAGGCGTCGTCTGGCCGCCGCGCCAGATTCACCACCGATGTCATTGCGAGGAGCGAAGCGACGAAGCAATCCAGTGCGGCCCTGCCCACCGGCAGCGCCGTTCTGGATCGCTACGGCGCCTGGCGGCGCCTCGCGATGACGGCAGTGGTGCGTTACGCCGTGTGGCAGTGATACATCGTGACCCAGTGACTGTAACAACGCACTACCACAACCACGCCGCTCCCCTGACACCGCCGTCGTCGCCGTGCACCGGCGGGAACAGCGGCGTGTCGCAGCGATCCGAGTAGACGTAGCGCTGCCACAGCACGGGCACGTTGTCGTAGAGGCGCTCGACGTTGGAGACGCCGCCGCCGAGCACGATGACGTCGGGGTCGAGCAGGTTGATCACGTGCGCGAGGCCGCGCGAGAGGCGATCCTCGTAGCGCTGCAGGGTGGCCTCGGCGTCCGGGTCGCCGGCGGCGGCGCGGCGGGCGATCTCCTCGCCCTCGAGCTCCTCGCCGACGTGGTTGGCGTGGTCCTGGCGCAGCCCGGTCCCGGACACCCAGCGCTCGATGCAGCCGCGCTGGCCGCAGTAGCACCTGGGGCCGGGGTGCTCCTCGGGCGTGGGCCACGGCAGGGGATTGTGACCCCACTCGCCGGCGATCGCGTTGGGCCCGACGAGCACGCGGCCGTCGACCACGATGCCGCCGCCCGCGCCGGTGCCGAGGATCACGCCGAAGACCACGCCGTAGCCCGCGCCGGCGCCGTCGACCGCCTCGGACAGCGCGAAGCAGTTGGCGTCGTTGGCGATGCGCACCTCGCGGCCCAGGCGCGCCTCGAGGTCGTCCTTGCCCGGGCGGCCGTTGAGGAACACCGCGCTCGCGTTCTTGAACAGGCCGGTCGCGGGCGAGATCGCGCCGGGCGTGCCGATGCCGACGCTCGCCTCGGCGCCGGCCTCCTCCTCGATCGAGCGCACCAGCCCCGCGACCGCGTCGAGCGTGCCCTCGTAGTCGCCGTGCGGCGTGCGGATGCGGCGGCGGGTGAGCGTGTTGCCGCCGTCGTCGATGGCCAGCGCCGAGATCTTGGTACCGCCGAGGTCGATGCCGATGCGCATCACGGTGACACCGCCCCTGCGCGCGCGGTCACGACCTCCGCCGCCCCGGCAACATCGACGTAGGCGCGTTTTTGCGAAGCAAACGCGCGCAGACCGAGCCGATCCCGATGCGCGCATTCGCCTTCGGCGAAGACGCGCCTACGGCGCCATTCGATGCTCACGTGGCCGCTCACCGGCCCTTCTCCCGCCACACCACGGGTCGTAGGCGCGTTTCGCGAGCAACGGCGCGCGATCCGACGCGCGCATTCGCCTTCGGCGAAGACGCGCCTACGGCGGCATTCGATGCCCACGTGGCCGCTCACCGCGCCTTCTTCTCGCGCCACAGCCACAGGCCCTGCGCGCTGAGCCGCGCGTCGAACTCGTAGAGCGGGCGCATGGCCGCGACGTCGCCGCCGCGGCCGCGGCGCTCGAGCTCGGCGGCGTAGGCCGCGAGCAGCTCCTCCGCCAGCGCCTCCTGCGACGCGGCCTCGCGGCAGCGCGCGACGGTGTCGTCGACCAGGCGGTGCAGGCCGTCGGCCACCGCCGCGGCGTCGGTCACGATCTCGAAATGCGTCGGCGCGACGATGGCCGGATCCAGGTCCACGATGCGGTCGATCGACGCGTGCATCTCCTCGGGCACGAACTGCGGCGGCGGCGTCTCGGGCACGAACAACGGCCCGTCGTCGCCGGTGAGCTCGGGATAGCCCACCCCGAAGGCATCGCCGGAGAACAGCGTGCGCGTGTCCGGCTCCCACAGGCCCTGGTGGTGCCAGGCGTGGCCGGGCGTGTGCACCGCCTGCAGCGCACGCTCGCCGAAGGCGATGGTGTCGCCGTCGTCGGTGGCGACCACGCGCTCCGCGGCCACCGGCTTGACCGGCGCGTACTCGCGCTCGAAGAAGTCGTCGCCGAAGACCGCGCGCACGCCGGCCTCGAGCTTGGTGGGATCGACCAGATGCTTCGCCGCCGACGGGTGCGCACAGAGGCGCGCGTTCGGCAGCCGCTCCATGAGCACGCCCGCGCCGCCGGCGTGGTCCATGTGCGCGTGCGTGATCACCAGGTGGCCGACCTGCGCGGGCTCGACGCCGAGCGTGCCCAGGGCCTCGAGCAGCGGCTCCACCGTCGCCGTCACGGCGCAGTCGATGATGGCGACGTCGTCGCCCGACACCAGGACGTGGGCCGCCGTGTGGCGCGGGCGGATGTAGCGGGTATCGAAGCGGTGGATGCCGTCGGCGACGGTATCGATGCGCTCGGCGATGGTCGGCGTGCTCATGGGGCTCCTCGTGCGGCCGCGCGGGTGACCTGCCCGTACAGGGTACCCGCAGCCGGCGCCGGCGACGATTCCCGCGGGCGGGGCGCTTTGACTGGCCGGCGAATTGGGCGAGACTGTCGGCCCGCGCGCGTGCCGCGCCCGGACGCCGGCGCCGCCGGCCCCTGCCGAGGGCCCCGCTCGGCGGGCAGCCCACGGGCGGGCACCGGGCGCTTGCCGGCCGCTCGCGCCCGGCCCGGCCGCGACACCGGGGCATCGACAGGCGGCCGCGCCCGGCGCGGCAGAGGTGAGCACATGAGCACCACACCCGGCGGGCGCTTCCGCGCCGAGCTCGCGGCCCACGAGCCCGCTGCCGATCGTCGGCACGATCAACGCCTACTGCGCGATCATGGCCGAGCGCCTCGGCCACCGGGCCATCTACCTCTCCGGCGGCGGCGTCGCCAACGCCTCCTTCGGCCTGCCCGACCTGGGCATGACCACCATGAACGACGTGCTCGAGGACGTGCGGCGCATCACCCACGCCTCCTCGGCGCCGCTGCTCGTGGACATCGACACCGGCTGGGGCGGCGCCTTCAGCATCGCGCGCACGATCCGCCACATGATCCGCGCCGAGGCCGCCGCGGTGCACATGGAGGACCAGGTGGCGCAGAAGCGCTGCGGCCACCGCCCGAACAAGGCCATCGTCTCCACCGACGAGATGGTCGACCGCATCAAGGCCGCGGTGGACGCGCGCAGCGACCCCGAGTTCTTCGTCATGGCGCGCACCGACGCGTTCGCGATCGAGGGCCGCGACGCCGCCATCGAGCGTGCCTGCGCCTACGCCGAGGCCGGCGCCGACGGCATCTTCGCCGAGGCGGTCGGCGACGAGGCCGACTTCCGCGCCCTGCGCGCGGCGCTCGGCGACGTGCCCATGCTCGCGAACATGACCGAGTTCGGCAAGACGCCGCTGTACAACCAGCGACGAGCTGGCCGACGCCGGGCGTGGACATGGTGCTCTACCCGCTGTCGGCCTTCCGCGCCATGAACAAGGCCGCGCTCAACGTCTACCAGCACCTGCTGGACGACGGCGACCAGAAAGCCGTGGTCGAGCTGATGCAGACGCGCGAGGAGCTCTACGACTACCTCGACTACCACGCCTACGAGCACGAAGCTCGACGAGCTGTTCGCCCAGCAACCGCGACCGCAGCCACCGGTAGCAGGGAACGAGGCCATGAGCGAAGAAAGCCAACGCAGGCGCCGGCCTGCGCGGCCAGGTCGCCGGCGAGACCGCCCTGTCGACGGTCGGCATCGCCGGCTCCGGCCTGACCTACCGCGGCTACGACATCCAGGACCTGGCCGAGCACTGCACCTTCGAGGAGGTCGCGCACCTGCTGCTCAAGGGCCACCTGCCCAACCAGCGCCGAGCTCGACGCCTACAGGCAGCGCCTCGCGAGCGCCGCGAGCTGCCGCAGGCGCTGCGAGGAGGTGCTCGAGCGCATTCCCGCCGACGCCCATCCCATGGACGTGCTGCGCACCGGCGTGTCGATGCTCGGCAACCTCGAGACGGAGGCCGACTTCGCCCAGCAGGACGAGGTCGCCGACCGCATCCTCGCGCTGCTGCCCGGCATCGTGTGCTACTGGTACCGCTACAGCCACGACGGCGAGCGCATCGACACCGCGACCGACGACGGCTCGATCGGCGGCCACTTCCTGCAGATGCTCCACGACGCAGAGCGCCAGCGAACTGCACGCAGCAGGTGATGAACGTCTCGCTCATCCTCTACGCCGAGCACGAGTTCAACGCCTCCACCTTCACCGCGCGCGTGTGCGCCTCGACGCTGTCGCGACATGCACAGCTGCATCACCGGCGCGATCGGCTCGCTGCGCGGCCCGCTCCACGGCGGCGCCAACGAGCACGCCATGGCCATGATCGAGCAGTGGGGATCGCCCGACGAGGCCGAGCAGAAGATGCTCGGCATGCTCGAGCGCAAGGAAAAGATCATGGGCTTCGGCCACGCGGTCTACCGCGAGTCCGACCCGCGCAACGCGATCATCAAGGACTGGTCGAAGGCGCTCTCCGACGCCGTCGGCGACGACGTGCTCTACGCCGTCTCCGAGCGCTGCGAGGAGGTGATGTGGCGCGAGAAGAAGCTGTTCTGCAACGCGGACTTCTTCCACGCCTCGGCGTATCGCTTCATGGGCATCCCGACGAAGCTGTTCACGCCCATCTTCGTGATGTCGCGCCACAGCGGCTGGGCCGCGCACGTGTTCGAGCAGCGCGCCGACAACCGCATCATCCGCCCCTCGCCGAGTACACCGGCCCCGAACCTGGACCCGTGCCGGCATCACAGCGCGAGACGATGACCCAACCGCGAAGCGAACCGCGCATGGTCGCAAGCCGCGTGGCGCCCGTCGATGTCATGGCCAGTGGGATCGCGGTCGAGCGCGGAGACGGCTTCCCGGGAAGCGTCCGCGAGCTCGCATGCCGGGGATGAGCCTGAGGGCAGTCGGTCGCGAACGGACGCGATACCAGGCCGAGCGCGATTCCCAGCGGCAGCGCATCCGCCCGCCTCGGACTCCCTTCGCAGTTCCATGAACAATCTGACGAGCGCATCCAACGGACCCAAACATGAGCGACACCGTCGAGACCAACGTCCGCCCCGACTACGACCACGCATCCAGGCGATCGCCGACTACGTCCTGAACCACGAGATCGACACGGACCTCGCCTGGGACACCGCGCGCAACTGCCTGATGGACACCCTCGGCTGCGGCCTGCTGGCCCTGCGCTTCCCCGAGTGCACCAAGCACCTGGGCCCCATCGTCGAAGGCACCCAGGTGCCCAACGGCGCGCGCGTGCCCGGCACCCCCTTCCGCCTCGACCCGGTGAAGGCCGCCTGGGACATCGGCTGCATCATCCGCTGGCTCGACTTCAACGACACCTGGCTGGCCGCCGAATGGGGCCACCCCTCGGACAACCTCGGCGGCATCCTCGCCGTGGCCGACCACCTCTCCCAGAAGCGCGTCGCCGAAGGCAAGGACCCGCTGACCATGCGCGACGTCCTCGAAGGCATGATCATGGCCCACGAGATCCAGGGCGTGCTGGCGCTGGAGAACTCCTTCAACCGCGTCGGCCTTGACCACGTCGTGCTGGTGAAAGTCGCCTCCACCGCCGTCACCGCCAAGCTGCATGGGCGCCGACCGCGACGACATCATGGCCGCGCGGTCTCGCACGCCTGGGTCGACGGCCAGGCGCTGCGCACCTACCGCCACGCGCCCAACGCCGGCTCGCGCAAGTCCTGGGCGGCGGGTGACGCCACCGCGCGCGGCGTGCAGCCTGGCCGACATCGCGCTGCGCGGCGAGATGGGCATCCCGGGCGCGCTGACCGCGCCGCAGTGGGGCTTCTACGACGTGCTGTTCAGCAAGACCAACCGCGACCAGCAGGTCAAGCACTCCTCCGAGCGCATCTTCCGCATGCAGCGCGCCTACGGCAGCTACGTCATGGAGAACGTGCTCTTCAAGCTCTCCTTCCCGGCGGAGTTCCACGCCCAGACCGCGTGCGAGGCCGCGGTCATGCTGCACCGCAAGGTGGCCGGGCGCCTCGACGACATCGAGCGCATCGAGCTGACCACGCACGAGTCGGCGATCCGCATCATCTCCAAGTCGGGCGACCTGGCCAACCCCGCCGACCGCGACCACTGCCTGCAGTACATGACCGCCGTGTGCCTGCTGCTCGGCGAGCTGCGCGCGGAGTACTACGAGGACGGCTTCCACGAGGCCTACCCCGAGATCGACGAGCTGCGCGACAAGATGGTCGTGAGCGAGGACGAGCGCTACTCGCGCGACTACCACGACCCGGACAAGCGCTCGATCGCCAACGCCGTGCAGGTGTTCTTCAGTGATGGCTCGAGCACCGACAGGATCGAGGTCGAGTACCCCATCGGCCACCGCCGCCGCCGCGACGAGGGCATCCCGGTGCTCGAGGAGAAGTTCCGCACCCACCTGGCCACGCGCTTCCCGTCCGGGCGCGCCGAGGCCATCCACGCGCTGTGCGCCGACCGCGAGCGCCTCGAGGCCATGCCGGTGATGCGTTCATGGACCGCTTCGCGCGATCGACGCGGCCGGCCCCGGCGCGCCCATCACCGGGATCGGACGTAGGCCGGTCGCAGCGCCCGGCGAGCCAGGTCCCTCTCCGACCGGGAGCGGGACAGCGAGAGGGGCGCCGTGGCCGCTGGCAACGCGCGCCCCATCACCGGGACCGGACGGAGGCCGCGGCGCACAGCGCCGCGAGCCAGGTCCTCGCTCCCACCGGAGAGGAGGAGAGGGGCGCCGTCGCCGCTGGGCAACGCGCGCCCCTCACCGGGATCGGACATAGACCGGCCGCACGGCGCCGCGAGCCAGGTCCTCTCCCACCGGGAGAGGGACAGGAGAGGGGCGCCGGTGGCCGCTGCCGCCGCGGCGCGGCCCGGGCGACGCCGACCGCCGAGCACGCGCCGCGCATCACGCGAACCCGGCCCTGGAGGCCGCAGATCCCATGCACGTCGACATCGACCGCATCCGCGCGCACGTCGAGGCCATCGCGGCATTCACCGCGACGCCCGGCCAGGGCGCGACCCGCCTGACCTGACTCGCCCGAGTACCGCCAGGCCTACGACTACCTGCTCGCCGAGGCCGACCGGCTCGGGCTGGACACGCGCCTCGACGCCATCGGCAACCTGCGCATGCGCCTCGCGGGCAGCGAGCCGGCGGCGCCGGCCGTGATCGTCGCCTCGCACGTCGACACGGTCATGCACGGCGGCGACTTCGACGGCGTGCTCGGCGTCGTCTGCGGCCTCGAGGCCATCGCCGCGCTCGTCGGCGCCGGCGCGCGGCCGCGCCACCCGGTCGAGCTGATCAGCTTCGTCGAGGAGGAAGGCACGTCGTTCGGCTGCCCGCTCGCCGGCAGCAAGGCGCTCGCCGGCGAGCTCGACGTCGCCGACCTGCAACGCCTGCGGCGCACCGACGGCGAGAGCCTCTACGGCCTGGCGCGCGGCTTCGGCGCCGAGCCCGACCGCCTCGCCGCCGACCGCCTGCGCCCGGAGGCGATCCGGGCGATGCTCGAGCTGCACATCGAGCAGTCGACCGTGCTCGAATCCGAGGGCGTGCCGGTCGGCATCGTCGAGGCCATCGCCGGCAGCGAGGTCCACCGGCTGCGCCTCGACGGTCTCGCCAACCACGCCGGCACCACACCGATGGGCCAGCGTCGCGACGCGCTTGCCGGCGCCGCCGGGATCGTGCTGGCCGCGGAGAGCGCCGCCGCCGGCAGCGGCCGCGCGAGCACCGTGGCCACGGTCGGGCGCCTCGAGTGCCACCCGAACGCGGCCAACGTCATCCCGGGCCGCGTCGAGCTCAGCCTCGACGTGCGCGACGTGCGCGCCGAGGATATCCGCGCGACCGCCGCCGCGATCCTCGAGCGCGCCCGCGAGATCGCCGACGCCCGCGGCCTCGACCTCGAGATCGAGCGCACCGGCGCGACCGAGCCGCGACCGCTGTCGCCCGACATCGCCGCGCGCTGCGCCGCCGCGGCGGAGGCCGCGGGCACGCGCCACCGCACGATGCACAGCGGCGCCCTGCACGACGCCGCGACCTTCGCCGCGCTGACCGAGGTCGGGCTCCTGTTCGTGCCGAGCCGCGACGGCCGCAGCCACACCCCCGAGGAGTGGACCGACTGGGCCGACATCGAGCCCGCCGCCAACGTCCTGCTGGCGGTCGTGCGCGACCTCGCCGGCGCCTTAGCCCGCACACCGCGATGATCTCGAGGGTTCGCGGGCCGCGGTGTCGACACGGCGACCACGATCCACCCCTGATCGCGCACGGCGCCGGCAACCAGGTCCCCTCTCCCACCGGCACGAAGGGCGCGTCGCTGGCGGCACCGCGCTTGGTCATCCGAGCCAGTCGAACGAGCCCTCGATTCCACGTAGGCCGGCCTGCGCGCCAGCGCGTGCCGGCACGTGGCCCGCGGGGCCGCCGGTTCGGTTCCCCGCTGCAGAAACCACCGGGGCAGGCCCGCAGCCGCCCGCTTCGATCGCCGCCGAGCCCCAGCCGCAGAGCGGTCTCGCCCGGGGCCATGCGGCGGCCGGAAAAACCGTAGGCCGGCTTCGGCCGCAGGCCGACGCCGGCGTCGGGCCGGCGCGCGGCGCCGGCCCGAAACCGGCCTACGCCGTCCCGGACCAGCCGGCCGGCACCGGGAGAGCATGCGGCCGGCAGGGCCGCCATTCGCCCCGCCGGCCAAGGACCCACCAGCGGCGCCAACAACCAGGTCCCCTCTCCCACCGGGAGAGGGACAGGGAGAGGGGCGCCGTCGCTCATGCCGCCCGGGCCTCGCGGCCGACCACGCCCAGGCGCGCACGACACCGGCACTTCCCCGCGACCACCCCGACCCCATATGTGGAGACAACAACGGCCCGATGCGCCACACGGCGCGGTGCGCACAGCTTATCCACAGGCTTTTCACTGGCAAACCACATCATCTAGTGGTTACGGATCCACCACCTCACTAGTCCTTGTGGCGAAAGGTTGACGCCCCCCGGCCCCGGGTACAAACTGGGACAGTCGCAGCGGCCACGGCCGGCCTGGGAACGTGGCGCCCTGCGCGGGCGCGGAGGACGGCGGCACCGAACAGCACGAGACGCGACATCCGAGCCACCCCCGCGCGCTGTCGCGGCGGTGGCTTCGTTGTCCCCGGAAACCGAAAAACATCAGGACGGCGAACAACGATGGACTTCCAGCCCATTTCCGACGACGCGTTCGAAGAGAAGTACGCCAAGAACGGCGAGGACCGCGCCGCCCAGCGCACGCGCGTGGCCAAGGCGCTCGCCTCGGTGGAGAAGAAGAACAAGAAGCAGTGGCAGCAGCACTTCGAGGACGCGCTGGCGAACGGCTTCGTCCCCGGCGGGCGCATCCAGTCGGGCGCGGGCACCGGCCTGCAGGTCACGCTGATCAACTGCTTCGTGCAGCCGGTCGCGGACTCCATGGACGGCATCGCCGAGGCCCTGCGCCAGGCCATGCTGACGCTCAAGGCCGGCGGCGGCGTCGGCTACGACTTCAGCCCGATCCGGCCCAAGGGCGCGCTCGTGAAGGCGGTCATGGCCGAGGCCTCGGGCCCGATCTCGTTCATGCGCGTGTTCGACCGCGCCTGCGAGACCATCGAGTCCGCCGGCTACCGCCGCGGCGCCCAGATGGGCGTGCTGCGCGTCGACCACCCGGACATCCGCGAGTTCATCGAGGCCAAGTACGAGCGCGGCCAGCTGTCGAACTTCAACGTCTCGGTCGGCGTCACCGACGAGTTCATGCAGGCGGTCGAGGACGACGGCCAGTTCGAGCTCGTCCACGAGGCCGAGCCCTCGCCGCGGCGCAAGGAGGCCACCGACGTCCACTGGGACGAGACCAAGGGCAAGTGGGTCTACGAGAAGCGTCCGCGCGCGCGAGATCTGGGACTTCGTCATGGAGGCGACCTACGACCACGCCGACCCGGGCGTGCTGTTCCTCGACCGCATCAACGGCGAGAACAACCTCTGGTACGCCGAGCGCATCCAGGCCTGCAACCCCTGCGTCACCGGCGACACCTGGGTGCACACCGCCGAGGGCCCGCGCCGGGTCGACGAGCTCGTCGGCCGCGGCACCGGCGTGGTCGTCGACGGCCGCGCCTGGGCCTCGACCGCGGCCGGCTTCTTCGCCACCGGCGACAAGGACGTGCTGCGCCTGGTCACGCGCGAGGGCCAGCAGCTGCGCCTGACCGCCGACCACCCGGTGCTGCGCCGCATCCCGGCGCCGACGCAGTCCAGCCTGCCGCGCACCGAGTGGGTCGCCGCCGGCGAGCTGCAGCCGGGCGACCAGGTCGTGCTGCACGACCACGGCGCCGAGATCGCCTGGGCCGGCCCGTCGAACGCCGACGAGGGCTACCTGCTGGGCCTGCTGCTCGGCGACGGCACGCTCAAGGCGCAGACCGCGACGCTGTCGGTCTGGGCCGACGCGGACGCCGCCACCGCCGACGGTACGCTGCCGGCGAACCCGGTCATGCGCGCCGCCGAGACGGCCGCGCGCGCCCTGCCGCACCGGAGCGACTTCGGCGGCTGGCACGCGATCGCCGAGCGCGGCGAGTACCGGCTCGACTCGGCCGGCCTGCGCGACCTCGCCGGGCGCTTCGGCATGGCGCCCGGCGCCAAGGGCATCACGCCGGACATGGAGCGCGCCTCGAGCGACTTCTACACCGGCTTCCTGCGCGGGCTGTTCGACGCCGACGGCAGCGTCCAGGGCACCCAGGCCAAGGGCGTGAGCGTGCGCCTGGCGCAGTCCGACCTGGCCACGCTCGAGGCGGCGCAGCGCATGCTCGCCCGCCTCGGCATCGGCAGCACCATCTACGCCGAGCGCCGCCCGGCGCGCACCGCCGAGCTGCCCGACGGCAAGGGCGGCAACGCCGAATACGCCTGCCGCGCGCAGCACGAGCTCGTCGTTAGCGGCGGCCACCTGCCGCGCTTCGCCGAGCGCGTCGGCTTCAACGACACGGCCAAGGCCGAGCGCCTGCGCCACGCGCTCGCGAGCGACCGGCGCAACATCAACCGCCCGCGCTGGCACGCGACCGTCGAGAGCCTCGAGGCCGACGGCACCGAGACCGTCTACGACGTCCAGGTCCCGGGCGTGAACGCCTTCGACGCCAACGGCCTCTACGTGCACAACTGCGGCGAGCAGATGCTGCCCGCCTACGGCTGCTGCTGCCTGGGCTCGATCAACCTGACCGAGTTCGTCGAGGACCCGTTCTCCGGCGAGGCGCGCTTCAACCACGACCGCTTCGGCCAGGTCGTGCGCACCTCGATCCGCATGCTCGACAACGTGCTCGACGCCACCGCCTGGCCGCTGCCCGAGCAGGACAAGGAGGCCGAGGCCAAGCGCCGCGTCGGCCTGGGCTACCTCGGCCTGGGCGACGCCCTGATCATGCTCGGCATCCGCTACGACAGCGAGGAGGGCCGCGCCATGGCCGCGGAGATCTCGCGCGTGATGCGCGACGAGGCCTACCGCGCCTCGGTCGACCTCGCGCGCGAGAAGGGCGCGTTCCCGCTGTTCGACGCCGAGCAGTACCTCGCCGGCGAGTTCGTCGCGCGCCTGCCCGACGAGATCCGCCAGGGCATCCACGAGCACGGCATCCGCAACAGCCACCTGCTGTCGATCGCGCCCACGGGCACGATCACGCTGGCGTTCGCCGACAACGCCTCCAACGGCATCGAGCCGCCGTTCTCCTGGACCTACACGCGCAACAAGCGCATGCCCGACGACAGCACGCAGAAGTTCGAGGTCGAGGACCACGCCTTCCGCGTGTGGCGCCGGCTCGGCAACGACCCGGGCCCGCTGGTCGACGGCCGCTACGCCAACCTCCCCGACCAGTTCGTCTCGGCGCTCGAGATGAACGTCGAGGACCACATGCAGATGATCGCGGCGGTCCAGCCCTACATCGACTCGGCCATCTCGAAGACGTGCAACGTCCCGGCCGACTACGACTACCACGGCTTCCGCGAGCTCTACTCGCGCGCCTGGCGCGCCGGCGCCAAGGGCCTGACCACGTTCCGCCCGAACGACATCACCGGCGCCGTGCTCGAGACCAGCCACGACACCCAGCAGCCGTCCGAGTTCGACCAGTCCGACGCCGACCGCCGCCTGCGCCTCGACAAGGCCCCGCAGCCGGCGCTGGCCAGCCTGCGCTGGCAGAACCGCCCGACCTTCGTCGACGGCAACCCGGCCAAGACCTACATGGTCACCCACCCGGGCGGCAAGTTCGCGGTGTTCGTCGGCTACACCGAGAACGGCCCGAACGGTGACGAAAGCACCCGTTCGAGGTCTGGGTCAACGGCGCCGAGCAGCCGCGCGGCGCGGGCGCGATCGCCAAGGCGCTGTCGATGGACATGCGCACGCGCGACACCGCCTGGCTCAAGACCAAGCTCGACAGCCTCGCCAAGGTGCACGACCAGTCCTTCAGCCTGCCGATGCCGCCCAACGGCGAGCCGCAGCAGGTGCCCTCGGCCGTCGCCGCCATGGCCATCCTCGTGCGCCACTGCTGCGAGGAGCTCGGCGTGTTCGAGCGCACGGGCGACACCCCGGTGCTCGACGCCCTGATGTCGCCCAAGGAGCCCAAGACCGGCGCCAGCGGCACCATGTCCTGGACCGTCGACGTCCTCAACCCGAGCACCGGCGACGACTTCGTCCTCGGCCTCAAGGAGCTCAGCCTGCCCGGACGGCGAGCGCCGCCCCTACAGCATGTGGCTCGCCGGCGACTACCCGCGCGCCCTCGACGGCCTGTGCAAGGTCCTGTCGTTCGACATGCGCGTGATCGACCCGGCCTGGATCGGCTCCAAGCTGCGCACCCTGGTCGACTTCCCCGAGGCCCAGGGCGACTTCATGGCCTGGGTCCCCGGCCAGCACCGCCAGGCCGGTGCAGCCCAGCACGGTCGCCTACATCGCCCGGCTGATGATCCACCGCTACCACATGCTCGGCATCCTCGACGAGGAAGGCTTCCCGGTGCAGCCGATGGACGTCATGTTCACCGACACCGGCGTCGAGGAGGTCACGGCGACAACGTCATCGCCCTTCCAGGGCGGCCTGCGCGCCGCCGGGGCGAACGAGGTCACGCCCGGGCGCCGGTGCAGCGAGTGCGGGAACTACGCCATGATCAAGCGGGACGGGTGCGACTCTCCGTACGGCTTGCGGCGCACAAGGTGGTTGCGGATAAACTTCCCCAACGAGACCGTCTTAGCATATGCGGGACCCCGGGCGGCAATCGCAATTGCGCTCGGGGCCCACCGCCAGGTGCGCCACCAACCAAACCCACCTGAACATACTTCCTGTAGATGGTCGAGTTCGCTAATGAGCACCTTGCACTAGAGTTCAAGCGCTGCGCTGACCAACTACCGCAGATGACCCCTTGGACACTCCTCATACGGTGCTCACTCCGCGACATCTTAAGGGCACACTTCCTCATAGCGGATTTCTTTATTATGGAGGGTGGAGAAGGGATTCTCTCAAGTCGGCCCGATGGACCTCGGCCTACTAGAATCAGCAGCCTATCGCCAAGTCGCTGGTTTCGGAAACTTTTCGAAGTGCGACCAATAACTATCAAGTCTGCGCCACGCTTCTTTCGGCCTGATCAAAGACCATGCATTCTACGACGCAAAGCAAGAGAACCGCTCTCCTCACTCTCCTGTTTCATCTCCACAAACTCGGTCGCTGGATTACGATTCGGCAGCGGAAGATTGACGACTTTATAGTCGATATTGCCGACGACAAGCTCCACACAGAAAATTGCAGAAAATTGGGGACAGTTACCGAATTGTGGCGAACCGAAATAGGGGTTGGACCCCATTTCTGATAACGGTCGTCTCGTCGGGTTTACCCGGTGCCTTGCTTACTTCGGAGGCTTGTTCCCGCGTGATGATGTCGCGCCTCAGCAGAAGCTTGGGGGCACTAACCGAATTGGCACCCCCTCCCTGGGGACCTTCAGAATCCCGGACTCCGGGAAGCCGGGCGCCGCGCGGGAATTCGATTACTGTCCCCGAATGCATCCGCTTATACTGGCCGCGGAGCCGGGGGAGTAACCCGCGGGGATATCCCATCTCGACTGATTGCCCGATCGAGCGGACCAATGGATAGCGCACGGCGCAGAGAAACCCGGGTGGGGCGTTGGGCGCCGCCGGCGTTCTACGTGCTGATCGTCCTGACGTGGTTCGTCGACGGGGTGGCGGCCCAGGCCGGCGACCGGTTGTGGCTGGTGCTCTGGACGGTGCCCGCCCTGGGCCTTTATCTCTCGGCGTACCCGCAGGCGCGCCGGATGAGCCCGGACTTCACCGTCCTGCTCGCCACCGGCGTGGCCTTCGCCCTGCTGGTGCTGGCCTTCCTGGGCTGGCGCTTCGGCCGGGTCAACGTGGCCGTGTTCGTGATCGTCGCCGGCCTGTTCCCGGCGGCGATGGACTTCCTCTCGTCCTTCGTCGTCGACAACTATGTCTATCCCGGCCAGAGCCGGCTCTGGGTGTTCACCTACATATTCTTCGGGCTGGATGGCGGTGTGCGGGACCTGCCTCCTGCTCGCCGAGGGGATCGTGGCGCGGCCGGGACGCGACGTGCTGAGCGGACGCCACATGAAATGGCAGGCGCCCCTCGTAACCGCGATGATCGCGGTCCTGCTGGACCTGTTCATTGACCCTATAGCCGTGGCGGCCGGGTACTGGGTCTGGCGGGTCCCGGCAAATGTCTCTCCGGGATCCCGCTACTCAATTTCACCGGCTGGTTCGTGCTCATGTTGCTGTCGTCGCTGGCGTGGATCCTCATTGCCGGACGCCCGCGCTGGGGAGCCGAGACCAGGCTGCTCGCCGCGCTGGTGAGCCTCGTGCCTCTGTCCGTGGCAGCCATCGTGCTGTCCCTGGCCATCAATGGACTCATCGGGGCTGCCGGACTGCAATGAGGGAGGCACCGGGACGGGAATTATGGGGACAGTTACCGAATTTCCGCGGCGTGGGATGCCAGCCGCAGCGCGGAAACTGGGGTCAGACCCCATTTCCCCCATCCCCACCTCCGCCACCTACCCGAGTCTAGAACAGCCCGCGACACTTCGCCGCCCTGCAAGATCCGAAGGTAGGCCCTGGGGCCCGCGCGCGAAGTCGGTGCCTCCCGCGGTCAATTTCGGCATCGCGCCTGCTGAAAGGCTGCTAGACTGAGCGGCTGTAATGCAAAAAGGAACAGCATGATTCAGGTCAGTCAGCAGCAGCGGAAGTGCAGGGATCGGGTCCGCCCGATCTACAGGCCATTCTCCGAAAGTTCATGAGCGACAAATTTACGAGCGGCGGCCCACCCAGGCAGACGGGCATGGTCATCGCTGGCCTGGTCGTTCTTGGATTACTGGCATGGGCGGCGCTTACATCGTTCTATACCGTCCAACCCGAGCAGCGCGCCGTCACCAAGCGCTTCGGCTCGGTGGTCGGCATCACCGACCCGGGCCTGCACTTCAAGATCCCGTTCGGCATCGATCAGGTGCAGCTCGTGGCGACCGAACGCGTCCTCAAACAGGAGTTCGGATTCCGCACCGTCGGCACGCGCGAAGGCGGACGCTCAGCGTACAGTGACCGGGAGTTCGAAGACGAGTCCTTGATGCTCACCGGCGATCTCAACATGATCGACGTGGAATGGGTCGTGCAGTACCGGATAGCGGATCCCGATCAAGTTCCTCTACGAGATGCGCGAGCCCACGCGGACCTTGCGGGATATTTCCGAGGCCGTGATGCGCCGCATTGTCGGCAATATGCTGGGCTCGGAAGTCCTGACCGTCGGCCGCGTCGAAATCCAGCAGAAGGCGGGCGAGGAGATTCAGCAGAGCCTGGACGGTTATGACGCCGGCATCCGGATCAATACCGTGGAAATGCAGGATGTGGTGCCGCCGCCAGCGGTGCAGCCCGCCTTCAACGAGGTCAACGAGGCCCGCCAGGAACGCGAACGCATGATCAATGAAGCACAGAAGCGCGTGAACCAGGAGATCCCCAACGCCAAAGGTGCGGCGCTGCGAACGGTGGCCGAAGCCGAGGGCTACGCGACAGAGCGCGTCAACCGCGCCAAAGGCGAACGCGTGAGGTTCAAGGCCGTTCTGCAAGAGTATCAGCAGGCGCCGGCGGTCACCCGTTCACGACTCTACCTGGAAACGCTGAACGAGGTGCTGCCGACCATTGGCCAGATACTCGTGGTCCAGGATGGACAGATCGGTCCCCTACCTTTGCTTGACGTCAACCGCAACGCTGAACGCTCCGCCACGGGAGGTGACCGATGAAAGGTCTTGCTCTCGCAATCGTTGCAGCCGCCGCATTGCTGGCCGGCAGTCTGGTCTTGTACACCGTCGACGAAGCGGAACAGGCGATCGTCGTCCAGTTCGGCGAGCCGATCGGCGATGTCATCAGCGAACCGGGGCTGAAGTTCAAGATGCCCTGGCAGAACGTGCGCTTTTTCGACAATCGCCTGCTGGTCTGGGATGGCGACGTGACCCAGATTCCGACGCTCGGGCGTGAATTCATCCTCGTGGATGCCACGGCCCGCTGGCGGATCAATGACCCGCTGCTGTTCCTGACCAGTGTGCGTGACGAAGCCGGTGCCCGAACCCGGCTCGACGACATCATCGACTCCGTCGTGCGCGACATGGTCTCGTCCACGGAGCTCGAGGAAATCGTCCGCTCCAAGGACTGGGAAGTGAACGTTGAGGAACTGGACGATCCGGCATTGGCAGAACGTGATGATGTCAACCTGGAGAAAAAGCCCCAGCTGGGCCGGGAACTTCTTGAATCCGGCATTCTCGAACGTGCCAGGAGCTCAATGCCTGCATTGGGCATCGAGCTGCAGGATGTTCGTATCAAGCGGGTCAACTACATCGAGTCGGTGCGCCGACAGGTGGAAAGCCGGATGATCGCCGAGCGACAGTCGATTGCCGAGCGGTTTCGTTCCGAGGGCCGGGGGCGAAGTCAGGAAGTCCTCGGCAACATGGAGCGCGATCTGCAGCGCATCCGTTCGGAAGCGGCTCGCGATGCGGAGGAGATTCGTGGAGACGCCGATGCCGAAGCTACGCGCATCTACGGCCAGGCATTCGGTGCGGACCCGGAGTTCTACTCCTTCTTCCGCACGCTGGAAAGTTACCGCGCGATGGGCGAGAACAGTACGCTCATGCTCCGTGCCGATTCCGACTTCTTCCGCTATCTCGAGCAGTCACAGGTCGAGTGATTCGCGGGCGAGCCATGCACGCACACCCGCGCTGATCCGGGCGTGGCGCGAGAGCTTGGGGTCAGGTCTAGCATCGAAGCATCGCGCGCTCCCGGGACGGAGAAAATTGAGAAAATTGGGGACAGTTACCGAATTTCCGAATACCTCACCCAGCCTGGCGCCTTTTCGGGGAATTCGGTTACTGTCCCCGAATTCAACGTGTTGCGGCTCTTCCCTGGCGAGATGCCGTCCCTGGGGTTCCCCCTCATCGCACCCCGAGCCGCCATAACCCGGACAATCCGGGAACGGTTACCGAAATTTCCGACCCGGTCCGAGGTACTGGACGAGTTCCGGTCACTGTAGCCAGGATCGCTCGATCGAGGATCGTACACTGAGCCCACTGATCGCGGTGCGCGCATGATCACCCGGCACCTGGAGGGGTTTCCCGACCTGCCCCCGGTCTGGTTCGTGGGAGCCTGGCTGCTGTCGGAGGTCCTGGCCCGGATGGCGCCGCTGCTACGGATCGACCGGGACTGGCTCGACGCCGTCGCTGCGGCGGTGGTCCTGGTCGGGCTCGGGCTGGCGGCGTGGTCGGCGCTGTGGTTCCGGACCAAGCGAACCCGGATCGAGCCGCGGCAGAGGCCGAGTGCACTGATCGTCGAGGGCCCCTATCGGTTCTCGCGCAACCCGATCTACCTGGGCCTCGTGCTGATACTGGCCGGCCTCGCCCTGCGTACCGGCGCCCTCTCCGCCCTGTTGCCGGCGCTGTTGCTGCCGGTGATCCTGCAGCGCCGATTCATCCTCGGCGAGGAGGCCGCATTGCGCAGCGCCTTCGGTGCGAACGCCGATGACTTCTTCGAGCGGACACCCCGGTGGATTGGCCGATCGAGGGGTCGGGGTCGTTGAAAACTCGAGCACTGTGATCTCTTGGCCCTGGGTCCTCGAATTCCGGGGACGGTATACCGATCTCCACCTGTGCCTGCGAGATGCCAGGGGGCGGTGCAGGAATGAGTGGGACATGCCGGACCGGTATGGATCCGGCAGGCGCCGGCAGAACCGGATCCCGCAGGGTGGATACCGCGCCATCGAGCCCCGTTGTGCGCGCCGATGCTCCGGTGCCCGGCGAGCGAGACCCGGCGCATCGGCATAGGGTCTTGCCGTTCCACCCCTGCGCCCCGCGCGCCCGCCCGGCTTCGCGCGGCACGTAGCCACAACCGGGAAACACCGCACGTCACGTCGCTGTACGGGCATGCGCCCCTCCGCGTCCCCCGTGTGTCACGTGGGTCACCGTCCGCGGCCTCCGCCTGTGGACAAGGGACTGCTAAACTCCGCGCAACAAGTTGTCCGCAGTCTTCCACCGGCGGGGGGTGTCGCCAATGTCCGAAGCCGACGCGCTCGTTCCAATCGAGATCTTCTTCCAGAAATCGGACCTGATCATTACCTTCCTGCTGGTCCTGATCGGGATCGCCTTCGGCAACCTGACCATCAAGGGCATCGGCTTCGGCTCGAGCGGCGTACTGATCGCCGCGATGGTGGCCGGCTACTTTTTCCAGTTCGAACCCGTACAGGTCCTGAGCGACCTCGGGATCGTGCTGTTCCTGCTCTGCGTCGGCCTTGAAGCGGGGCCGAGCTTCTTCCGCGCCTTCAAGCAGCATGCGCGCCGCTTCATCACGAACGTGCTGGTGCTGCTCGCGATTGCCGGCGTGACCACTGTAGCCATCATCGCCGTGACCGGTGTCCCGATTGGCATCGGCCTCGGCCTGTTCGCGGGGGCGTTCACGTCGAGCCCCGCGCTGATCAGTGCGCTCCAGTTCAGCCCCGAAGAGGAGGTGATCTTCGGCTACGGCGTCGCCTATCCGTTCGGGCTGATCGGCGTGATCCTGTTCATCACGATCGCCGTACGCGTCCTCGAGCGCCGCATGGCCGACGAGGTCTCGGGGCGGACCACACTGCACGCGGCGGTCTTCAAGCTCGAGAACGACGAGATCCACGGGCAGCAGATCCGGGACATCGCGCTCTTCCAGGAGCACGACGTGGCCATCTCCGGCATCCTCCGGGACCTGTCCGTCCAGCCGGCCAGCAGCGGCACCGTCCTGCAGCGTGGGGATATCCTCCGCGTGGAAGGGCTGCCCGAGAATGTGACCGCAGCAGGGCAGGCGATCGGTTCCGAGGTCAGCGAGGCCTTCGATGAGCAATCCGAACTCGATACCCGCTCGATCGTGGTCGAGAACACCTCGGTCGTGAACCGATCGTTGAAGGATCTCGGGGTACGTCTACGCTTCAACGCCTCGATCACACGCGTGGTCCGGACAAACGTGGAGTTCGTCCCCTCCGAGGACGACGCCCTGGCCTACGGTGACGTCGTCATGGCCGTCGGCACGCCCTACCAGCTCGACCAGCTGGAGCTGTTCCTGGGCCACGAGCACCACACGGTGCAGCGGCGCGTGGACATCGGCTCGCTGGCCGCCGTGCTTTTCCTCGCCTTCGCGATCGGGGGCGTCGTCATTCCCATACCGGCGCTCGGCCCGTTCTCGCTGGGGATCGCCGGAGGCGCGCTCGTCGCGGGCCTGATCTTCGGGCACTTCGGGCGGATCGGGAACTTCATCGGGCGCTTCCCGCGCAACGCGACGGCCGTGCTCAAGGAGCTCGGGCTGGCGCTGTTCTTCGTCCAGGTCGGCCTGGAAACCGGGCAGAGTTTCGTCGAATCGCTGGACTTCCAGGCCGTCTGACTATGCGCTGTATGCGGTCCTGTTCGCGGTCATCCCCATGGCCGGCAGCTTCTTCATCGGCCACTACGTCCTGAAGATCCCGGTGAGCGAATGCTTCGGCGTGATCTGCGGCGGCATGACCTTCACCCCCGGGCTGGACATCATCCGCAAGGCCGACAATTCCGACCGGCCCGTCGTCGCCTACTCCTCCGTCTACCCGGTCGCGCTGATTCTCGTGATCGCCCTCGTTCAGGGGATGCACCTGGCGCTGGTGAGTCTTGGCGCGGTCGTCTAGCACTGCAAGCGAAATGCTGCGGATTCGTGGACTACGCCCGATCGGCCTCGGGCCGCTGGACATGGAGATCGACACCGGCGCCTGCATGGTCGTCCGTGGACCGTCGGGTTCCGGCAAGACGCTCCTGCTTCGGGCCATCGCGGATCTCGACCCGTGCCCCGGCGACGTCCGGCTCGACGGCGTCGCCTGCGCCGACACGCCCGGGCCGGTCTGGCGCCGGTCGGTGACGTATGTCGGCGCGGACAGCGGCTGGTGGGCCGACACGGTAGGCGAGCATTTCCAGGACTGGACGCGCGTGGCCGCGGAGATCGGCACGCTGGGCCTGCCGGCGGAGTGCGACGCCTGGCCCGTGGAGCGGCTGTCCACCGGCGAGCGGCAGCGACTGGCGCTGCTGCGCGCCCTTGAGCTGCAACCGCGGGTCCTGCTGCTGGACGAACCCACTTCGGGTCTCGACGCCGACACCACCCAGGCTGTCGAGGCACTGCTTGCAGGGTTGCGGCGCGACGGGACGACGCTGGTGTGGGTCACACACGATGCCGCACAGGCGGACCGTGTGGCGACGACGCGGCTATCCCTGGGAACGGGGGATCACGCCGCATGAGCGAATACATCCAGCTCGACCCCGGCGACCTGTTCCTGGCCGCCATCCTGCTGCTGATCAACGGGGCCCTGTCGCTGGTGTTCCGCCTCGGCCTCGAGCGCTCGCTGGCCATCGCCGCGCTGCGCATGGTCGTGCAGCTGGGACTCGTCGCCTTCATCCTGCAGACACTGTTCGACACGGTTTCACCGTGGCTGACGCTGGCCGTCGCCCTGGTGATGCTCGCCTTCGCCGGGCGCGAGATCATGGCGCGCCAGCAGCGTCGACTGGCGGGATGGTGGTCGTGGGGCCTCGGCGTGAGCTGCATGGCGAGCGCCGCCGGGCTGGTGACGCTGTTCGCGCTGGTCACCCAGATCCAGCCCGACCCGTGGTATCACCCGCGCTTCGCGATCCCGCTGCTCGGGATGATCCTCGGCAACACCATGACCGGCATTGCGCTCGGGCTCGACACCCTCACGTCGGCCGTCACGAGCGAGGTCCGCGCGATCGAGGCGCGCATCGCGCTGGGCCACACGCGCACGCAGGCCCTGCGGGTGCCCGCACAGCGAGCGGTGCGAGCCGCGCTCATGCCCACGATCAATGCCATGGCGGCCGCCGGCGTGGTCGCCCTGCCGGGCATGATGACCGGCCAGATCCTCGCCGGCGTGGACCCGTTCGACGCGACGCGTTACCAGATCCTGATCATGTTCCTCATCGCCGGCGGCACCGGACTCGGCGCCTTCGGGGCAGTCCTCGGCGGCATGATGCGCCTCACCGACCACCGCCACCGCCTGCGTCTGGATCGGCTGCGGGCGGGCGGTGCCCGCGGGACCTGATACAGACGCGATCCCCGAGCCGCGCGGCCGGCGCGTCAGGCGACGACCGGCACCCCGATCAGCCAAGTGTGTAACCAGAACACGAACGCGACATAGATCGCGAGCCCGCCCACAACCGCCACCGCGTCATTGAATGCCGTCGCGGGCAGAGCCGGTGCGGGCGCCGGCCGCGAAGAGCGGCGCTTGACCGCGATACGGTCGGCGACCGCCCAGACCAGGAACGCGCCGAAGAGCGCAAGGTCGACCGCCTGACCGTTCATCAGCAGATGCGCGAGCGCCCAGATCTTCACCGCCAGCAGCATCGGGTGCTTAACGCCTGAGCGGATCCGGCCCGGCAGATAAGTGGCAAGCAGCAGCGGGAACACGGGCACCAGCAACAGCATGCCCGCGTGCCGCAGCCAGCCCGGCGGCGCGTACAACACGGATGAGGTCCAGCGGAGATCGCCGTAGCCCTTGATCAGCAGCACGATGCCGACGATGGAAACCAGCCCGTACACCGCCTTCCAGGGCACCGCACCCATGCGCCGCACCATGTCGTTGCGCCACTCCGGGGCAACGATCGCGATCGAATGGATACCGAAGAACAGGACGATACCGATGATGAATTCAAGCATGCTGGCCTCTCCCCTTGCCTCGGTACCGCACCAGGCGGAATCCCACCGGGCCGGTGCCGACATGGTACCGCAGCACCCGGCGATGCGCGCCAACATCAGGCGAGACGCGCAATGAATGAACTCGTGACTCCACCGCAGGCGCTCAGACGTCGGTGTCGTCGTCCCCGAGGCGGGCGCTGAGGTCGGCGACGATACGTTCGAGCCGGGCGACGCGCTGTTCCAGATCGTCCGCGACCCGGGACGGCTCGGGCCCGGGGGCGGATCGAGGCGCGGATTCGGGGGCGGGGTCTGGCGCAGTCGCCGCCGGGGCCGGTGCTGAATCGGCTTCACCGAGGCAATGCATCCAGCGGGATTCGCGCTTGCCGGGTTCGCGCGGCAGACACTCGACCAGTGCGCCGTCCGCGTGCGCCGCGAGCGTCTGCAGCGTCGATTCGACGGCGTCGATATCGTCGAACGCCGCCATGCGCTGCGCGCGGCTGCGCAGTTCCCCCGGCGTCTGCGGCCCGCGCAGGAACAGCAGCGCCAGCACCGCGAGCTGCGCCGGCGGCGCCTGCAGCGCGCTGCCGGGACCGCGCCCGAGGCGATGCTCGAACCTGCTCACCCGGCCACCCGAGGATGACTGACGAACGAGGCTGCGCCGGGTCAGCGCCGTCACGGCCTCGCGCACGTCGGCCTCCGGCAGTGCCATGACCGGCACGCGATTGCTCTTCTGGTTCGCCGCCGTGACCAGCCCGTTGATCGACAGCGGGTACTGATCCGGCGTGGTTGCCTCCTTCTCCAGCAGACACCCGAGCACGCGGATTTCGACCGCGGTGAGATCCCGATCCATCAATTTCACTCCTGTTGTTTTGCGCATCAGACGACAACCGGCACGGCGATCCGCCAACGTGTGCAGCGAGGACACGAACGCGACATGGATCGCGGGTCCGCCCACGACCACGACCCCGTCACTGAACGCCCTCGCGGACAGTGCCGCCGCCCGATTCAAGCACACTGGCCTCCCCGCGGGCCCGGTGCCGCCATGGTACAGCAGCGCCTGGTGCAGCACGCCGACATCAGGCCCCGCTGCCCCGTACGTGCTGGCACGTACGTAAAAAGTCCAATACAGCCCGCCCTTCTCTGCAGCCAGACTTGTCGATGATCGCGGGCCGACACCCCGTCGGCGCGGATTCGATTCAACACGGCCCAGGTCCCTGCGACGGGGCCTCGGCCGCCGAGGAGGTCCGATATGACACTTCGAGCAACAATCAACCACCAGACACCGAGCGGGCGGACACGCACTCGCTCCGTGCGCTCCACCGTGTTCGCGGCGGCTGGCCTCGCACTGGCGGTGGCCGGCACCGTGAGCGCGGCCGACGACGTGATGGCCAAGGGCGAGAACCCGTTCCGCATCACCGAGGTCCGCCAGGAAAGCGGCAACGTCGTCTACTGGGTCCTGCCCGGACCGCGTGAACTCGAGGAAGAAACCTTCGGGACACCCGAAAATCCGAAGGCCTTGTTCAGGACGAAACTGAAGGCCGCGCAACAGGCCAAGGGACCGCCGACAGTCCCCGGGCTACTGAAGAAGAACCCGATTCTGGTCGGCGTCCCGGAGAAGGCGCGCTCGGTCACCGCGGACGGGCGCTACATGCTGGCGCAGCCCACGCCGTTCTCCAACGACGCGCGGATCATCTCCGGGCGCTTCGAGACCACGATGCGCGATGTCGTGCGTGAAGATACGCCCGGCAAGCCCGGCAACACGCCGGATACGGCGGATTTCGAGGCGGAGTTCACCGATCCCGCCGGCAACGAATACCGGGTGGTTCTCGATCACGTGGTCAAGCCGCCGTTCCCGGGCTATGAGACCCAGGGCGGCGTGTTCACCGAGGACATGATGCACGGCGATACCGGCACCGGCACCCCGCTGATGCCGAAGCAGTACGCGTTCGGCGCCTGGTGGGGCCTCGGCGAGCTCTACATCAATGGCGAGCTGGTCGACGACCACCGGGTCATGCATCTGATGACCACCGAGGTGGTCCGCGATCGTGACTACAGGCTGGTCCACAGCAGCGAGCTGCCGCTGGACCCGGACGAGCGCCACATCCGCGATCAGGAGCATCACACGCACCTGATGATGCCGCCGGTGCGCGGCGTCCCCGGCAAGGGACCGGTATTCGACCCCGTCCCGACGGCGTTCGAACTGCCGAACGGCCAGACCCAGCCGTTCCTGCACATCATGTTCGAGCAGGACGAGCTCTCGTCCCGCGAGCCCGCAAGGTCATGACGCCACCGCCCCCGCGACCCCGGTCGCGGGGGCTTCCAGAGCCATGACATCCCGAACCGAGACATCGACCCGGAGGTCTCCATGACACGTACCGGAATCTACGCTGCAATGCACCAGGCATGCGCCGCACTCACTCTGGGCGCACTCCCGCTGGCAGCGATGAGCGCTGACCGCACGATCGAAATCGAAGCGACCGAATTCGCATTCGAACCGGCCAAGATCGAGGTCGAGCAGGGTGAGACCGTACGCCTGAAACTCGTCAACAACGGCAACCTGAGTCATAACCTGCATCTGCGCGGAGCGGACACGCAAACCGATACCATCCAGACCGGCAACAGTGACAGCGTCGAGTTCACGGCGACAGAGGACGGTACAGTGCATTTCTTCTGTGACGTTCCCGGCCACGAACAGGCCGGCATGACGGGGCGCCTGAAGGTGCAGTAACCACTCGACGGGCGAGGAAGAGGGTGAGGGAGAAGCATCATGCCGGCAATCGCGGGACCCCGACCATGGATACTCCCGGCCATCGTGGTCGGCCAACTGCTCGCGACATCGACCTGGTTCGCAGCCAACGCCGTGATCGCCTCCCTGCAGAGCCTGTGGGCAATGGACGGGGGCGAGGGTCTGGTGACCACGGCCGTCCAGGTCGGCTTCATTGTCGGCACCCTCGTGTTCGCAATCGGCGGGATCGCAGACCGCTTCAACCCGAGCAATGTGTTCCTCATTTCCGCAGCGACCGGGGCCGCGGCCAATGCGGCGGTGCTGATCTCTCCCGGAGATTTCACGCTGGTCCTCATATCGCGCTTCGTGGTCGGTCTCACGCTCGCTGGCGTATATCCGGTCGGAATGAAGATCGCCGCAGGCTGGTACGGCGGAGGCCTGGGATGGGCGCTCGGCTTCCTGGTCGGCGCGCTCGTCCTTGGCACCGCATCGCCTCATCTGCTGCGCGCGGTCGGTGCTTCATGGGATTGGCGGGTGGTGATCGCTGGCGCCTCGCTGGCCGCATTGGCCGGCGGGCTCATCGTTCGCCTCGTGCCGGAGGGCCCCAACCTTGCGCGGGGTGCACCGGTGCGCTTCAGCGGCGTCCTCGATGCCTTCCGCGAGCGCTGCTTCCGGGCGTCGGCACTCGGCTATTTCGGACACATGTGGGAGCTCTACGCCTTCTGGGCCTTCGTGCCCGTCTGGATCGGTGCCCACGGACTGGCGGGCAGCGCACTGTCGGCTACGGCTTTCGCCGTCATCGCCGCCGGTTTTTTCGGGTGCGCCGGTGGTGGTCTGTTCGTGCAACGACTGGGCGGCGGTCGGGTCGCACTCGGCCAGCTCGGCATCTCGACCGCATGCTGTCTGCTCTCGCCGCTGATGCTGTACATGCCCACCCCCGTGTTTATCGTATTCCTGCTCGTGTGGGGCGTTGCGGTAGCGGGCGACTCACCGCAGTTCTCGGCGCTGACCGCGTATTTCGCGCCACGCGCGCTGGTCGGCTCCGCATTGACCCTCGTGAATTCCATTGGCTTCGCGATTACTGTTGCGAGCCTGAGCCTTCTCGAATGGTTGCAGCATGTAGTGCCTCCCTCCTGGCTGCTCGTCCCGCTGGCGTTCGGCCCCGTGGCCGGCCTGCTGGCAGGCCGGCCGCTCATCGCCGGGACGCCCGTACCCGAAGAACCCGCGTCCCGCCATCCGGGTCCGGGCAATTCATGACGTGGAGCAGCACAGTAGCGGACCGCAGGGATTGCTACGCTACCCCGGATATCCTCCAATATACTTGGCAATGCCCGTTAAACGGGGAGATCGTCATCACGAGTTCAACGCACGATTTCGACCAGCTGGAGTGGCTGCGCATCTTCCGCGCCACCGTGGAGGCGTCGTTCGACTCGATCCTGATCACCGACGCTGATTTCAGCGCCGGCGGGCCCCGGATAATCTATGCCAATCCCGGCTTCACGCGCATGACCGGTTACACCCTGGATGAGGTCCGCGGCTGCAATCCGCGCTTCATGCAGGGACCGGAGACCGACCGCGTCGTGATCGACCGCCTGCGCGACAACTGCCAGAACGGCGAGGTCTTCAGGGGCGCGACCGTCAACTACCGCAAGGACGGCACCCCCTTCGACATCGAGTGGACCGTCGCGCCCATCCGCGACGACGCCGGCAACATCACGCACTACATGGCGATCCAGCGCGACGTGACCGAGCGCGAGGCCATGCGCCAACGGCTCGAGTACCTGGCCCGCCACGACGCCCTCACTGCACTCTTCAATCGCCAATATACCCAGAAGCTGCTGGGGCAGGAGATCGAACGCTGTGAGCGCCACGGCGCGGCATTGAGCGTGCTGGTCATCGATATCGATCACTTCAAGCGCGTCAACGACGACCACGGTCACGCCTGCGGTGACACGATCCTTCAGCACGTCGCACAGATGATCCGCGATCGCATCCGGACCAACGATTTCGTCGGACGCTGGGGCGGCGAGGAATTCCTGGTGGTACTGCCACACACCACCATCGATGGCGCCACGGAGGCCGCCGAATCCCTGCGTACTCAGGTCGAGCAGCTTGAAACCGACGACAGTCCACCGGTCACCATCAGCGTCGGCGTGGCCGAGCGCGAGGCTGGCGAAACCGCCGAGAGCCTGTTCGAGGCGGCCGACATGGCGCTCTATGCAGCCAAGGACCAGGGGCGGAACCGGGTCCTGCAGGCCGAGCGGCGCGGCACCGAAGCGTGAGCCCGTCCGGGCCGGCGATTCCGGATGGCCCCGGACTCAGTCGATCGGCATCCCGATTTCTGCCGCCGAGGCCCGATTCGATATGCTGGCGCCTTTATCCCGCATTCGATTGAGCTGACGAGAGGACACCCTCTATGGCCGGCCCACTCAACGGCATCCGGATCATCGATCTCACGGCGGTGATATCCGGCCCGCTCGCCACCATGATGCTGGCGGATCAAGGCGCCGAGGTGATCAAGGTCGAGAACCCCGCCGGTGGTGATTTCACCCGCTCGGCCGCCAACCGCCAGGGCGGTTTTTCGGCCTCTTTTCTCAACAACAACCGCAACAAGAAATCCGTGGCGCTGAACCTGAAAGAACCGCTCGGCCGCGAGGCCCTGCTGAAACTGATCGCCACCGCGGATGTATTGATCCAGAACTTCCGTCCCGGCGTGATCGAGAGGATGGGGCTCGGTGAGGAAGAGTTACGCAAAGTAGCGCCGGATCTGATCATGGTCTCCATCAGCGGTTTCGGTGACACCGGCCCTTATGCCCACCGCCCGGTGTACGACCCGCTGATTCAGGCCCTGTCCGGTCTCGCCACGGTACAGGCCGGTGCCGATGAACGGCGCCCGCAACTGGTCCGAACCATCCTCCCGGACAAGATCACGGGGGTCACTGCCGCCCAGGCCATCACGGCCGCCCTGTTCGCCCGCGAACGCACGGGGGAAAGACAGCACGTGCGGCTGTCCATGCTGGACGCGACCGTCGCCTTCCTGTGGAGCTCGGACATGGGGAGTCAGACCTTCGTCCATGGCGAACTGCCGCAACAGGAGGCCGCCAGTTTTCAGGACCTGATCTACGAAACCACCACCGGCTACATCGCCATCGCCGTGCAGAATGATCGCGAGTGGCAGGCGATCATCCGTGCACTCGACCGCCCCGAATGGGCCGAGGACCCGCGGTTCCTCACCGCGGAGTTGCGCCAGCAGAACATCGACGCGCGACTCGACCTGATCCAGTCCGTGATCAAAACGGATTCCGCCGAGCACTGGCTGGCGCGGCTTGAGGAACACCAGGTGCCATGCGCCCCGGTACTGACGCGAACCGAGATGCTCGAGCACCCGCAGATCCAGGCGAATGGCCTGCTGCGCCACCAGGATCATCCGCAGGCCGGAACGATACGCCAGACCCGCGCCCCGGCACGCTTCACGGCTCATCCCGAACAACCCTGGCAAAGCGCGCCCGGCCTCGGGCAGAACACCAGCGAGCTGCTGGCGGAGTGCGGTTATTCCGAAGAGGAGATTGAGCAGATGATCGATTC
>JAXHMQ010000016.1:0-216086 GCA_034521365.1 Halofilum sp. (in: g-proteobacteria)
CTACGCATCGCCAGCAGAACTGAAGATCACCTCGAAGCGGGTCCGGCTGCCGCCGGCGGTCGAACTCGCCGCCCACCCACTCGACGCTCTACTGGGAGTAGTCCTCCGGATAGGCGAAGAAGTAGTCCAGCTCGCCCCGGCGGAAGGGCTCCACGATGCAGTTGTTGCCCCGGCCCTCGGTGCGGTGGAAGTCGTGGCGAATCTGCGCCGCCAGTTGCCGGATGCTCTCATCGTCCACCGCCGCAGGCCGGTGCCCCATGTTCTTGCGCTTGCGCCAATACGGCAGCGTGTCGGCGTGGTAGAAGCGGGTGGCGCCCTTCCAGCACTCGGGATGGTCCAGATAGGTGACCATGGCGCGGTGGTAGTGGTTGGGCAGCGCCGACAGTGTCTCGATGAACTCGGTCAGGGCCTCGGGGTCGGCCTGCATCTGCCATTCCGCCTCGTCGATGATGGCCCGGAGGCCCGGCCTCGCAGGCCCAGCTCGAAGATGTCCTGTAACTCCGCGTCCATCGGTTTTCGCTGATCCTCCGGCAGCGCCAGCCAGGCCTCCGAACAGCTCGTCCGGCTTGGTCTCCTTCATCGCCGAAAAATCCACGTCGCCGAGCAGCCCCGGTCCGCAAAGTACCGTGCCAGCAGGGCGTTCGGCACCTGCCGGAAGAAGCTTCGGGTTGAGAAGTGTCGGGCCATGATCTTGTTCCTTGTTGCCGCCGCCTCGTGTAGTATATCCGCAGTACATCCGACAGCACCACCCGGGAGCCCGCCGTGAAAGCAGCCAAGACCGAGACCATCACCGTGCGCATTGAGCCCGCCGTCAAGGCCGGGCTGAAAACGATGGCGGAGAAAGAGCGGCGCAGTCTGGCCAATATGATCGAGGTGATGATCCGCGACTATTGCGGGCGGAATGGTATAGGCATCGATGACCCGGTGACAATTTCGGGGAAGAGCCAGACAAAGTAAATCACATGACAGAGAAACTACCGATCCAGGGGATGTGGCGTGGCAAATCGGAATAAGCCGGATAAAACAGACGCTTCAGCGGCTGCTACCCGAGGACGATTAAAGCTCACGGAAGGTGAAACCCGGGAGATCATCCGCTATTTAGAGGCCGGACAGCCATTGCCGGAGAAGTACCGGTTCTTGCTGTTTGACGACAAGCGGGAGGTAGAACTGGTCTGGAACGGCAAGACTGGAGAGGTCTGCAATATCGTGCTGCCGTTCCAGGTCATCGAGCAGGTCGATGAGCCCCGTGCGGAAAAATCTGAAGAAACGGCGCTGCAATCCGATCTGTTTGCTACTGACAGTCGTGGCCGACAGCTCAAGGGCTGGACCAACAAGCTGATCTGGGGTGACAACAAGCTGATTCTGTCGTCGCTGAAGAATGGGCCGCTACGGGAGGAAATCGAGGCGCAGGGAGGCCTGAAGCTTATTTACATCGATCCGCCTTTCGATGTTGGCGCTGATTTTTCCATGGATATTGAGATTGGCGGCGATACCTTTACCAAGAAGCCCAATATATTGGAAGAAATCGCGTACCGTGACACATGGGGTAAGGGAGCGGACTCCTTTATCGCTATGATTTACGAACGGCTTGTCCTGATGCGGGATCTGTTAGCGGAAGACGGTAGTATTTATGTGCATATGCGATCGGTAGCGTTATCCACTCTACTTCAGTATTTAGTGCGTCGATGAAGTATTTGGGTCCAAACGTATCATCGGAATGAAATGCGATTTGGAGCTACAAGCACATCGGACGATATGGAGCCAAAGTGCTTCAACTCAGAAAGCACGACACAATATTTTGTTTACTAGCAAAGATAAGCCTGATGAGCTCGTCGATATTTCTAACACGCGATTATCGTATGAGACAAAGACTAGATTTCGCTGATCGTTAGCACTAGCGAAAGTTTACGACTGAGTAGGATAGAGTGCGATGGAGACAGGGCGCATGATGGACTCGAAAGAGAAAATCGGAGTGACAGCGTTTATCTGAAACGATGCATTAGGCTAACCTGTCACAATGATGTATGGGATATTCAGATCATTATCGGTCCAAGAGAAAGACTGGAGTATCCTACCCAAAAGCCAGAAGCCCTTGCTTGAGCGTATTATCAAGGCCTCCTCTCAAGCGAGGGCGATCTTAGTTGCTGATTTCTTTACTGGCTCTGGCACCACTGGCCGCTGTCGCGGAAAAGCTAGGTCGCAAGTGGATCGTCAGCGATCTTGGGCAAATTCGCTATTCATACGACTCGCAAGCGCATGATTGGCGTCCAGCGTAAGCTCAAGGCTGAGGAGAAGGATTACCGTGCGTTCGAGATTCTCAATTTGGGAAAATACGAACGTCAGCATTACGTTGGCGTTAACCCTAATCTTCGGGAAGCCGAGAAACAGAAGCAGCTCGAAGCCAAGGAAGCGGCGTTTCTGGATCTGATCCTTCGTGCCTACCGCGCCGAGAAGACGGAGGGCTTTACCACCTTCCACGGTAAGAAGGCCGGGCGGTTGGTGGCGGTAGGGCCGGTCAACCTGCCCGTCACGCGGCTGTTTGTCGAGGAAGTCATCCTGGAGTGCCGCAAGAAGCACATTACCAAGGTGGACATCCTGGGTTTCGAGTTCGAGATGGGTTTGTTCCCTAACATGCTGGACGAGGCCCGGGTGAAAGGCATTGATATCGCGCCCAAGTACATTCCTGCAGAGGTGTTCGATAAACGTGCCGTGGAAAAAAATCAGGTGGTGTTTCACGACGTAGCCTACATCGAAGTCAAGCCGCATGTGAGGGCGGGCAAGAAAGGGAAACCCGGTACAGTTGCTGTGGAGTTAACCGATTTTTCGGTCTTTTATTCGCAGGACTCGATTGCCAATGCCGAAGCCACGTTGAAAAACAAGGGCAGCAAGATCGTTGTCGACAAGGGTCAGATCGTAAAGGTGACCAAAGACAAGGATGGCATCGTCACTCGCGAGACGCTGACCCAGCATTGGACTGACTGGATTGATTACTGGTCGGTGGATTTCGATTTCGAGAGCAAGCGGGAAATCATCCGTGTTCAGAACGCCGAGACGGACGAAATCGAGGAACAGTGGACGGGTGATTACATTTTCGAGAATGAGTGGCAGTCCTTCCGGACCCGCAAGGATCGCAAGCTGGACCTGACCAGTGTTGCCAGAGAGTGCCCGCCAGGACGCCGCAAGATTGCGGTGAAAGTGGTCGACATCTTTGGAAACGATACAATGACCGTTATCGAGGTGACCGTCTGATGGCACAAGCAGATTTATTGGTTGAGCTGCTAAAGAGTGCCAGCAGCGGTAACCAATTGGCACTTCGGAAGGTTGCAGAAGCCTTGATCGAAGAAGAAAAGAGAAAGGGACACAGGATTCTAGCGGATCGCCTGGCGAAATCCCTGCGGCCCAATACGTCCACGTCCGGCCGAGGCGTCGCCCCGAGGCAAAGCGGTGCCAACGGTCAGCATAAGGAGTTGATGTACGAGTTGGTGCCGGAGCGAAAATTGGATAGTCTTGTCTTGCCAGTCGGTATCCACGATCAGATTCGAGAGCTGGTGGAGGAACAGCATCGGGCCGAATTGTTGCACGCACATAGCTTGCGTGCGCGTAACCGGGTGTTGTTGGCTGGCCCGCCCGGTAACGGTAAGACCACTCTGGCTGAAGCCTTGGCGTTCGAACTGATGTATCCACTTGTTGTGGCGCGATATGAAACGCTGGTGGGAAGCTACCTGGGCGAGACATCGAGCCGCCTCAAGAATCTTCTTGACTATGTGAGAACGCAGCGTTGTGTGCTGTTTTTTGACGAATTTGAAACGCTCGGTAAGGAGCGTGGCGATACGCACGAAACCGGGGAAATAAAACGCGTCGTCAGTTCGTTGCTGCTGCAGATTGATGCATTGCCGGATTATGTGGTCGTGGTGGCGGCCAGTAATCACCCGGAACTGCTCGACAGGGCGGTATGGCGGCGGTTCCAACTGCGAATGGAGTTGCCGATCCCTAGTCGGAGGCAGCTTGCGCAACATATCGCAGCTGTAGGTCAGCGATGCCAGACGAATTTTGGTTATGCACCTGAGACGCTTGCCAAGCACATGCTGGGGCTGAATTTCGCGGAAGTAGAAGAATTCTGCCTGAGTGTCGCCCGGCGCGCCGTTCTGGACAAGAAGACTGATGATGCGCAGTCCATCACGAAGCGCAAACTGGAGCAGTGGCGGGAAAGATTAAGGCCCGTTTCAGATGCTGGTAACACGGAGAAATAACCAATGGCAGACCGTCTACCACTGTTGGTATTTCCCCGTGCGAGAGCGATTGAGCCGCCACAAGGAGGTGGCTTCCCGTCTGGTAAGCCGCACTTGCCTCGCCACGAAACACAAGCAGATCGGCTGAGGCGGCAACTGACTGAGCTTGAAGAGGGGTTCGAACGCTATAAGGCCAGTGTGAGTAGCGCTGTATCTGGACTTGAGCCAGAGACTGTTCTGGTTATCGAGATCGCTGGAAGTGTCGAAGATTTCAAACAGGCCATAGATGCGACCGAGGGTTTAGAGTGGCTCGGGGAATGGGATGTCGAGGACATTGAACCGAATGACGATTTTTACGAGCCGCCGAAGATAGGCGTCGCCTTTTTCAAAAAGCGCATCGACCAGGTTGATGAGGATCAGTCACGGAGAATCCGGGACCTCTTTCAGGAACAGGAATTCATCGATAAAGACGGCCGTCTCGTAATTGACGATTTGGAAGGCCTAGTCTTGCCAGACGACCTTGAGAGGTTTCGAGAGGACATCAATAAGGCAGTTTACGGCGCAAGGCAAAAGTTACTTGCCGGAAAGCTGTTTGTTTCCATGGGGAACCAGCAGGGAATCAACGAGCTGCTGGGGTTATGGCAAATCTGGGAGAGAGGGAACCCGTTGCCGCAGGGAAAGACAAAATGGCGTGATGTATTCGCGCAGACCCTGCATATCCGCCGTTGGGGTATCGAAGAGACGCTATACGAAACAGGGATGATCGATCGGTGGCGCGACCTTGTAGACCCGGTTAATCCCGACCAAGAGATTCATTGCCAGATCGAGCTATTCTGATCGCGCGCAGTTCGCGATAAGCGGAGAGAAACAGAAACGGCGATCGGAGCCTTGCTGGGAGAGATCGACGGCGCGGAGTTGAGCGCTTTCCTGGACATGGAGGAAATCGCGTTTCATGCCGTGAAAGTCTCCTTGCCTGCCGGGCAGGTGCGCAGTCTCCTTGAGGCGTTGGATTCTGACGAAGATGAGTTGGACATTCAATTATTCAAATTCCCCGGGATCATGTATTTCCGGCCGACTGGGCAAAGCCTGGTGGTAATGGATGACGGTCCCGGACTGGAGATGGAGTTTCCGGAAGGTGCCCCGGAGTTGCCGCCGGTGGCTGCCATTCTAGATGGTGCTCCCAATCTACAACATGACGCGTTGAGGGGGCGGTTATCGTTTGATGATCCAGACAACCTGTTGGCTCAGTACCAGCCGGGCGAAAGAAAGCACGGCACCGCAATGGCGTCATTGGTGGTGCATGGGGAACTGGACGACGATGAAAGTCATCCTTTATCGAGTCAAGTGTACTGTTTGCCGGTAATGCAGCCGAACCCCGGTGCCCGTGATCGGGCGGAGCATTTTCCCGACGAGGTGTTCTTTGAGGACCGGATTGAGCGTGCCGTTCGTCGCATGAAGGAAGGCGAAGGTGATACGCCGGCCCAAGCGCCGTCACGTCAGCATCATCAACCTCTCAATGTGGCGATCCGAGAGCGCCCGTTTATTCATGCCCCAAGTCCATGGGCGAGGCTGCTGGACTGGCTGGCGTCGGAAATATCGCGTGTTGTTCTGTGTCAGCGCCGGTAACTACGACGGTGCAATTGATATAGGACTTACCAAACGGCCAGTTTGTCTGCGTCTGGCGGATGAACAGAAGATCGAACATATCTTTGAAATGTATCGAACGCCAGCTATCGCACCGGCGGCCACTGTCTCCCGCTGAATCACTGAATGCGGTTACCATTGGTGCCATGCATGAGGATGCTTCCGGGGATTATGAGCCTGCTCAACGCATTGACGTGCTACGCTGATGCGGCGCTGTTTAGCCCTGTTAGCCGCTTCGGGCATGGATTTCGACGATCCGTGAAGCCAGAAGTTCTTTTCCCAGGAGGCAGACAACTTTTTCGGGTGCCGCCTACTCGACAATGACCAACTCATCTCCCCGGCTACAGGTGTCCGCAGCGCCTGGACAACAGGTAGCCCTTGGGATGGTGCACAAGAAGGCGAATCCTCCAAGACAGCATTCACCAGGGGAACGAGCAACGCGACGGCATTGGCAACGAGAAGCGCTGTACGAATCTACGACGTGCTCGCTGACTTGAAGGAAGAACACGATGAGTTGATTCCAGATCAATTGATGAGCGTTCTCATTAAAGCGTTGCTGGTGCATGGCGCGCACCACGAGTCGCGCGTCAAGGATGTTCTTTCCAGAGCATTGAAAAACGGCGATAATTCTCGGCGGTTTAAGGAGATGGTTGCGCGATATATCGGGTATGGGGCTGTCAACATCGAACGAGTCCTGGCATGTACTGAACAGCGTGCCACCGTTCTAGGTGCCGGTGAGATCCATGAGAATGAGGTCCACGAATACCGTTTCCCCTTGCCGGCAGGTCTGTCGGGTCGTAGCGATTGGCGGCGCATGGTGGTTACGCTGGCGTGGTTTACTCCGATTAACCCCAGTCACCGGAATTTACGTGAGGCAAAGTTGAACTTTCAGCCCGCGGAGAAGTGGAAAGAAGTGCCGTTGAAGCTGGAGAGAGTGGATGCGGACCACAACCAGGTATCCCGTGGAACGATGCAGCACGAGGTTCTGGAAGGGACACAGGCAGATTTCCGCATATGAAGAGCGATGGGCACGTACTTGTTGCACGTGACGTGCAAGCCGGATGCGACTGAAAGTCTCGATTATGCCATTCCGTATGGATTGGCAGTGACATTGGAGGTGGCTGAGGGCGTGGATGTGCCCATCTATGAGCAAGTGCGGGCTGGGATCAGGGCACCTGTTCCTGTTGGAGCAGCGGGAGGTAATCCTTAATGGCCTTACATCCAGACTTTCCCGACTCACCGCACGCGATTCTCGATCCGGACATTCGCTGGTTTCCGGCGGATGAAACGTTGCGCGAGACGAGCATGGACAAGCTTATGCCGCCGCTTGTCTCTCAATTGCGCCGCAAGGTTAGGGAGTTCCGGGACGCTGGATATGTAGGCGCAACGGAGACAAGCCGCAGTCTGCTGAATTGGTGGTTCAAGAGACAGCATCTGTTGCCGCGTTCCGATGGCGCCATGGAAGAGTTCCAGTACTACTTCTCACAACGGGAAGCCATCGAGACCATCGTCTACCTGTACGATGTGGTCGGAGTGAAGGATAAGTTCGATCTGATGCGGTTTCGATAGCAGTGGTGCCGTGTCGGCGGGAATGTTCGACGAAACCTGGCGACGCTTTGTGGCGAAGATGGCCACTGGTACGGGCAAGACCAAGCTGATGAGTCTGGCGCTCGCGTGGAGCTTTTTCCACAAATTGTACGAGCCGGAATCGGAGTTGTCCCGTAACTTTCTCGTTATTGCACCGAATATCATTGTCCTGGACCGACTGTACAAGGACTTTCAGGGGCTACGCATCTTTTCCGAAGACCCCGTAATACCAGATAACGGGTTCGACGGGCGACATTGGCAGGACGATTTTCAATTGACGCTTCATGTTCAGGATGAAGTAAGGGTGACCCGGCCTACGGGGAATATCTTTCTTACCAATATCCACCGCGTATATGCCGGAGAGGATATTCCGCCGTCTCCAGACGATGAGAACACCATGGATTATTTTCTGGGCAAGCGGCCGACCGGTGGCACGACCGATTCGAAGGTGGACCTGGGAATGATCGTGCGGGACATCGACGAGCTGATGATTCTCAACGACGAAGCACACCACATTCATGATGCAAGACTCGCATGGTTCCAGTCGATCCAGGATATCCACAACCGCCTGCTGCAGAAAGGTGATGCGTTGAGCTTGCAAGTGGATGTGACTGCGACGCCCAAGCACAATAATGGTGCGATCTTCGTTCAGACGGTGGCGGATTACCCGCTGGTGGAGGCGATCTCGCAAAACGTGGTGAAGCATCCGGTTCTGCCAGATGCGGCAAGCCGAGCGAAGCTGTCAGAGCGCCAGAGCGCGCGATACACAGAGAAGTATGCGCGACTATATCGACCTGGGCGTGATTGAGTGGCGACAGGCCTACGCGGAGCACGAGAAAGCTAGGGAAGAAGGCCATCTGATTTGTGATGACAGATGATACGCGCAACTGCGACGAGGTGGCAGAGTACCTGGAAGGCCACTATCCAGAGCTCAAGGGCGCGGTCCTGGTCATCCATACGAAGAACAACGGCGAGATCAGCGAGGCGGCTACGGGTAAGAAGAAGGAAGAGCTTGAAACGCTTCGTGATGCCGCCAATAGAATCGATGAGCCGGATAGTCCGTATAAGGCTATCGTTTCCGTTCTTATGCTGAAGGAAGGATGGGACGTGCGAAACGTCACGACCATCGTCGGGCTGCGCGCTTATTCCGCCAAAAGCAATATCCTCCCAGAGCAGACCCTGGGGCGCGGCTTACGCAAAATGTATCCGGGTGGCCTTGAAGAATATCTGAGCGTAGTCGGCACGGATGCCTTCATGGACTTTGTAGAGTCGATCCAGGCCGAGGGTGTAGAACTGGAGCGTCGCGCGATGGGCGAAGGCTCCAAGCCCAAGACGCCGCTTGTGGTGGAGGTGGATCACGAGGACAAGGGCAAGGATATCGATGCGTTGGACATCGAAATCCCAGTCCTGACGCCGCGTATCTACCGCGAGTACAAGCACTTGAGCGATCTGGAACCGGCCCGGATGGGGCATAAGTCGGTGGAGTACAAGCAATTCAGTGAGGAAGAGCAACGGGAGATCGTGTTCAAGGACATCACCACCAATGAGGTGACGCATACCACTGTGCTGGATGGCGCCGGTATAGCGGACTATCGGAGTGTTATCGGTTATTTCACGCAGACTGTCATGAAGGATTTGCGCCTGGTCAGCGGCTATGACGTGCTCTACGGAAAAATAAAGGAGTTTGTGCAGTCCGAATTGTTCGGCAAGGAAGTCTCACTGGAGGACCCGAACACCTTGCGCAATCTCTCGGAGTTGACGGCCACCAAAACCGTGATTGACGGGCTTCAAGCAGGCTATCAATGCGCTGACCGTGCAGGATAAGGGCGACGCGGAAATTCGAGATACCATCAAGCTGCGGCAGACGCGCCCCTTCGTGGTCAAGGATCAGGGATACCTGATGCCGAAGAAAAGCGTCTTCAATCGCGTGATTGGCGACAGTCACTTTGAACTGCGATTCGCGAGTTTTTTGGAGGACTGCAACGACGTTGCGGCCTATGCCAAGAATTACCTGGCCGTCCATTTCAAACTCGATTATGTGAATGCCGATGGAGACATTTCCAACTACTATCCAGACTTCCTGGTGAAGCTGGCTGACGGGCGTGTCGTGGTCGTGGAAACTAAGGGGCAAGAAGACCAAGACGTTCCATTAAAAATGGCAAGGCTGCGGCAGTGGTGTGAAGATATCAACCGCGTTCAATCGAAAGTCAGCTATGACTATGTTTTCGTAGACGAAGAGAGTTTCGAGAAGTACGGGCCGAAATCCTTCGGCGATCTGCTCTCCGGGTTTCGCGAGTACAAGGATTGATATGGGAGCCCGTGGAGCTAGTTGATGGCGGGGTGACATTACGCTGCAATCCGGGACGTGAGGCGTGCAGGTGAGGAGATGACGGTGGCTACTCAATCTACGTAGACGAAAGCGGCGACCACGGACTGGAGCGGATCAACCCCGAATATCCGCTGTTCGTGCTGGCTTTCTGCCTTGTATCCAAGGAGGATCAACGGACGCGGATCGGGCCGGAGATCGCGGGCTTCAAGCATCGTTGGTTCGGGCATGAGGCGGTGGTGCTGCATGCCCATGAGATTCGCAAGGAAAAGGGCGACTTCACATTTCTGTTCGATCGCACGGTGCGGGAGCGGTTCCTGGATGATTTGACGGGGCTGATGGACCGGCTGCCGTATACCCTGATCGCCAGCGCGATCAACAAGGAAAACCTGAATCATCGTTGCGCGGAACCGGACAATCCGTATTTAATCGCCATGCGTTTCTGCTTGGTGCGATCCTATCTCTTCCTCCGGGAACAAGGTGAAGGCGAGCGGCTGACGCATGTTCTCGTGGAGTCGCGGGGGCGGAAGGAGGACGCGGATCTGGAGCTGGCCTTCCGGCGCATCTGTGACGGGGACAATGCCACCGGTCACCGGCTGCCGTTCGAGGTGGTGTTCGTGGACAAGAAACAGAATCTGGCGGGACTTCAACTGGCTGATTTGGTCTGCCACCCGATCGGCCGGCATCTGCTCAAGCCGGGACAGCGAAATCGCGCCTATGAGGTGGTGGAGCGAAAGTTCCGGCGCAGCGGGACGGGAAAGCTGGAAGGCTACGGGCTGAAAACCTTTCCCTAGAAAAGCAGAAGGGGTGCGATTTCCACCGCACCCCAACGCCGATCGGGAACTCCCAATCCATTTGCTAATCATGATAGTGCCAGGCGGACCGATTATCAAGCGGGATTCGAGGCTTCGGACCAGCTCCGTCTACGCTCGCTTGTCGACTGCCTTCGCCGGGCAAGCGGCTGCATGCCGCTGGCGTGCCGCGCCGTGCCAGCGGCAAGGCCGCCAGACTGCCTCCGCAAGCTCCGGCAGACTGGCTCCGCGGCTTCGTTCGATGCCTGGCCCCTCCACTCTACCGCCCGCGCTCCGCCACGGCGCCCTTCGCCCCCGAAACGGGGCCAAGGGCTTGCGGCTCCGCAGCGGGCTACGCCGTGCCGGAACCGGGCACCGCCGGCTGCTGCGCAACCGGTTCGGCGGCTTCGGCCGGCCTGGGTTCCCTTCGGTGCCGCTTGCGCGGGGCCACAGGCAGGCTCGGCTGTCGCCCAGCCTGCCGCGTCCCCGCACGGCGCTGCGCTTTCCCGCCCCCGATTGTCTGCGGCTTCGGTAGAGCTCCGGTGCGGCCTGCCCAGCCAGGGTCGGTGGTCGGCAATGGAACATAATGCTCGAAATTATGCGCAGCACTCCGCTTCGCTCCGTGCAGTCCGGCTTGCGCCCGCATAATTTGCATTATGTGTCAATTGCCTCCGTTTGTTTTTCCCCGCCCCGCCCGGCAGGTCGCTGCGCGTGGGGCTCCAGCCGCTGCGCGGCTTCCGCTCCCCATGCTCGCGCCCCGCTGCCCGTCCGCCCCGGAGGGGCCCGTCAGAGCGACACCCAGTATTACGCAATAAGGCGACACCCAGTGTTACGCACCGGTGTCGTGTTGGCTGAGGGCTCGGGATCATGTTCATCGCTGGAGACTGGCAGCCTGCTCGAGGTCCCGGAGCCGGTAGCTGCGCCCCTTGATATTGAGCACGTGGCTGTGATGGAGCAGTCGATCGAGGATCGCGGTGGCGAGCACCTCGTCGCCGGCGAGCAGCTCCGGCCAGTCCTTGATGCCCTTGTTGGTGGTGATCAGGATCGATCCCCGACCGTAGCGGTAGCTCACCAGGCGGAAGAACAGGCTGGCCTCGTGGCGGTCCATGGGCTCGAAGCCCATCTCGTCGATGACCAGCAGCGCGACGCTGAGGTACTTGCGCCGGCGCAAGCGCGCGGGCGGCAGCTCGGCATCGCGCTTCATGGCGGCGAGCAGCTCCTCGAGACGGCAGAAGAACACCGAGAAGCCGCGCTCGACGGCGGCGACGCCGAGGGCGACGCCCAGGTGGGTCTTGCCCACGCCGGGCGGGCCCTGGATGAGCAGCGTCTCCTTGGCCCGGATCCAGGCCCCGGTGGCCAGCGTCTCGATGCGCGCGCGCTCGACGCCGGGCTGGAACGAGAAGTCGAAGCTGGCGAGCGTCTGGCCGGTGGGCAGCGCCGAGAGGCGCAGCGCGGTGCGCACGCGGCGCTCCTCGCGCGCGCCGAGCTCGTCGTCGAGCAGGCGATCGAGCACGGCATGCGGGGCGAGCTCGTCGGTGGCCGCCTCGCCGAGGCGCTCACTGAGACGCTCGGCGGCGTGGGCCAGGCCGGCGCGCTGGAGGCGCTCGCGGGTGGCGTCGAGGTCGACCCGGGGCTTCGGTGTCTTCGTGCTCATCGGGCCACCTCCGCCAGCGCGGCGTACAGATCCATCGGGCGCTGCTGCGGGTCCATCGCGGCGATCTCGGCAAGCCGCGTGCCCATGCGCCCCAGCGGCACCGGGGCGGTCACCGTCGCCGTGGACGGGCCCTCGTAGTGGGCCGGATCGAGCACGATGCGCTCGATGCCCGCGCGCGGGTGCGTGGCGACGATCGTCGCCTCATGCAGGATCTGGACGTCGCGGGCGCCGCCGCGGATCTCGACGCGGTTGCCGACCAGGCAAAATGGCACCGAGTAGGTGCGGCCCTCGAACACGACGGTGCAATCGGGCGCGACCCGGCGCGTGACGGCGACGTCGAACGGCTCCGGCAGCGGCTCGGGCAGGGGCCCGAGCACGGCGCGCTCGGCGGCCCAGGCGGTCAGCACATCGGTGCCGGTGGCCGGGCAGGTGCGCCGCGCCATCAGGCGCTCGCGGGCCCCATCGCTCGCCGCCTGCAGCTCGTCGAGCGTGTTCCAGTGCTGGCCATACGGGCTCACGCCGAGGCGCCCATCGCGGATGCGGCGCTCGACCTTGCCCTTGGTCTCGGGGCTGCGCGGGGGACAGGCGTCGATGTGGAAGCGCAGCGTCTCGCCATAGCGGCGGTAGGCCGGATGGATCGTGCCCCAGGCGCCGGCGCCGGCGACGATCGCGGTCTTCTCGTTGTCGATGCGGATCGTGGCGGGCACGCCCCCAAGGCGGACGAGCGCGGCGTTGTGCACGGTGAGCCAGGCCAGCAGATCCCGGCGCTCGCTCCAGATCAGCGCCCAGGCGCGCGAATGCGACAACTGCAGCACGAACGCCACCAGCGTGCGCTGGGCGCCGCCGAGCCACACGCCCGGGAACACCGCCCAGTCCGCCTGGGCCTGGGTCCCCGGCGGGGTCTCGATGCGCCGCCGCGCCCGGCGCGGTGGCGGCGGGAACACCCGGGCGACGTAGCGCTGGAGCGAGCGCAGGCTGCCGGGATAGTCGTGCTCGGCGACCAGCCAGGCGTGCAGCGCGGCGACATTGCTCGGCGCCGCCTCGTCGGCGGCGGCGAGCCAGGCCCCGATGGCGTCGCGCCAGGCGTGGGCCAGCAACGGCTGGCCGGCGCGGCCATCGCCTGTGCCGGCCGCCTGGCGGTGGCGGTGATAACGCACCGCGCCCTCGGTGACGCCGAGCAGCCGCGCGAGCTCACGGTTCGACTGCCCGCGCTCCGACAAGGCCTGAATGGTCATGCGGTCCTCCCGGGATAACCTCGCCATGCCCCGCCGCCTCCAAAAGGTGCAGGACCGGCACTGTAGCGGGGCCGCGGCCCCGGGGAGGTGCGTAAATCTGGGTGTCGCCTTAGCTCAAGAATGGGCCGTCGCTCTACAGGGCTCCCCATATTCGGGTGCCAAGCGTGCTTGCTTGGAGCGGAATCTCCTCGGCCTGCTGCTTGCTCACGTAGTTGGCCCACTCCTGCATCATTTTCCGCCGCTTGGCGAACAGGTCACCGCGCCGGTAGGCGGCCTCCACCTTGTTTTCGATGACGTGGGCCAGGGCCATCTCCGCTACGTCTCGCGGGAAGCTGGAGACTTCACCGGACCAGTCACGGAAGCTGGAGCGGAAGCCATGGGGCACGATGAGTCGCCGCGGTCGGGCCGTCGCACCCCGTAGCGCCATCGCCGGCGCCATCGAATTGCAGCAGCGTGCATGTTCGACGAGCGGGCGGCCGTGACGAGCGCCGGGGAAGAGGTAGGGATTCGCCCTCGATGCGGGGCAGTGCCTCCAGGATCCTCATGGCGGCATCGGAGAGCGGCACTCGATGTTCCTGCCGTGCCTTCATCCTTTCGGCGGGCACGGTCCAGACGGCAGCCTCCAGGTCGATCTGCGTTCCATTGGCGCTCGGGCAGCACTTCGCCGGTGCGGGTGGCGGTGAGGATCAGAAACCGCAGCGCCAGCGCTGAGACGCTTTCGTTACCGGACAGCTCTGCCATGAAGGCAAGAACTTCGGCGTGTGGCATGGCGGGATGGTGGCTGACCTCCTTACCCGTGTCGGCTTCGGTAGCAGCTTGTCCAGGTGGCCGCGCCAACGGGCGGGGTTCAGCGGGTCGCGGTATTTGTGGGCAGCGGCATAGTCCAGGATGTTTTCGATCCGCCCCTGCACCCGCTTGGCGGTCTCGGTCTTGCCGGTCCAGATGGGGAGAGAATCTTCAGAATGTCCTCGGTGACGATGGTGTCCACCTTCTTAGAGCCGATCTCCGGTCGGGCGTAGTTCTTGAGGGTGCTCACCCACTGCCTGGCGTGCTTGGTGTTTTTCCAACCCCGGCGGTGCGCCCGGACGTAACGGGCGGCGCACGTGGTGAAGGTGGGGGTCTTCTCCGGTTCGGTTTGCCGCGCCACAATTGGATCGATGCCTTCCTTTGCCAGTTTCCGGCACTCAGTCGCCTTGTCCCGGGCCTCCGCCAGCCCAACATCCGGGAAGCTGCGCTGGAAGCCCATCTCCCGGCGCTTGCCGTCGATAGTGACGCGCAGCACCGCACTTTGTCGCGCCGCTGTTGGACACTACCAGCCGCAGTCCTCCGCCGTCCTCGTATTTTCCGGGGCCAGCCGTCGCTACCTCGCGCGGAGTAAGTTTGTGAATCGCCATTCCGTTATCCTCTATTCCAGGTGGGGACTGGCAAGTGAGTCCCCCATACAGTCCCCCAATGTACTTGGATTATAGGGGATGTTGCTGGACTGTGCAGGAGTGTAACAGCCGGTATATTAAAGAAATCATGAATTATTCTGGATGTCGTGGAACCATGTGTCGGCGGACTCCCTCTCCGCCACATAAGTTGGGAAAACAAGGAATTACGAGAGAGCCACGGACCGGCTCACCCTCCCCCACACCGTCCCGGGGACGCTGGCTGGACGACCACGCGGGGATCCGCCGTCCCGCTGGTGTCAAGCGGTTTGACTTCCGGCCGGACCGGCCCCATTCTTGCTATTGACAAACGGCTACAGGTCCGAGACCAGGGCCCATACCGCCATGAAGCGCCACGATATCCTGCAGGCTGACAATGCCGCCTTGGCGCGCGACGTGCGCGAACGCCAGGCCCGCGAGTACGCGGAGCTCCGCCGGGTGGTGGAGAGCGGGTCCGACGGTGAGCGGCGGGCGCTCGCGGCCCGCAATCATCGCGGTATCGTCCCTGCGCGCTGGCAGCCCGGCCGTGCCCGTCGTGTGTAGTGGCCGCAGAGGCGTCCTCCCTCGACCCTCACACCGTCGCTGATCTCCTCGAGAGGTTCCGCTCTGCGGGTGGTGACCCGTCCCGGCTGATCATGGTGGGCGGGACGGCGGGCCTGCAGTGGGGCCTTTCCGTCCCTGACGGCCATGGTGGCGAAGACCTGACCACCAGCCCGCTGCGTACCACGGATGTGGATTTCCAGGTCGATCGCCTGAACCGCAGGCCCAAGCCACAAGCCGAAATCGAGAGATTCGCCGAGGCAGTGGGTGGTCACGTCATTTGGCCCTCCATGGATGATGCGACGCCCGAAATCGCCCGAGTTGAAATCCCCGGCCACTTCGGTCCGGACGACGATCTGTTGGTCGACTTCCTCCCCCACGTCGTTGGCCTCAAAGCCAGAGATGTCGCCAAGCACGCCGAACTACTAGAGGCCGCCGCCTCGGATGGCAATAGCGTGGACCTCCGGGTAGCGCACCCGGTCCACGTGCTCCTCGGCTTGGTCGAGAACTACTTACGGCTTCCGGCCAGACGAAACGAGGAAACCCTCGCGCGCATCGACCGGATGATTCCCGTGGTTCGCCAGTACATTCGGGCTGCGGCGGAGGCTGGCGCGGACCGGGAGGCGGGTCCCGAAGCGCGCCGGGCAGAGCACGACGCCCGGTGGTCAATGCAAGAGTTGCTGAAGCAATCGGCCACGGCCCGTTACGCCGAGTTCACGCGCGACACCGGCCGAGACTTGACCGATGCCATTCCCGAGCGCCAGGACGCACCGGTTAAGCCCAGATTCTGGGAGCGGGAGTATCCTAGTCTCGGAGCCAAGATTCAGCGCCGGCGCGAAGCTGCCATGAAGCGAAAACCGGAGTAGTCGCCCCGCATGTCCCGACCCCACCGCGAAAAGCACATTCGACACGACGACGGCTCCCGCGTCCACATCGACGCCGGCCTGGCCTGAATTCCGGGGACAGTCACGAATGGCACCTACTCAGGAAGTGGTACCCCGAATGAAGCCCGGAGGGTGGAATGGGGCTACGGCGCTGCCGGCCGGGAACGCCGAGCTCCAGCTCGGCAGCAGCGCCCGCCAGGCCGGGCTGGAGCCCGGCGCTCCCAGCCAGCCGCAATCAGCCCGGCCACGCCGAGCGCATCGAGGGGATACTTCCAACGCTTTCGGTCATGACTACTGCCGGCTGGTCGCTAAGTAAGTGCCATTCGTAACTGTCCCCAGAAGAGCTTACACGCCCTTCCGCGGAGGACACGACAGCGGGCACAATTGCCCCCGGTCGTGATGGTCGGCGATAACTGAAATACATCATGATGGAGACAATATGCCATGGCGGCGCGGCATCTACGTGGTATTGGCGCTCTTGCTCGCGGGATGCGCTGATACCGGCAAGGTTGTTCATATCGGGAGGGACTGACACGCAGAGACTCTCGCCATCGGGCTCTGTGTACGTCTCGGTGCCGGAGCCCGGCCGGTACGAGTCCACCGTGTACCACGGATCCGGCCAGAAGACGGCGCAGGTGATACAGCAATCGTTTGCTCGCCATGCGCGTCGGGTAGTGTCGGGCAGAGGACCGGAGTTCTTCCAACAAGCATTGGCGACGGCACGTGAGCGGAATGTCGATTACCTCGTCTATCCCAGCATCATTCACTGGGAGGAAAGGGCAACCGAATGGTCCGGGATTCCCGACCGGGTTGAGGTGAAAATCGAAGTCGTTGACGTCGATTCCGAGCGAACGCTGCAATCCGGGATCATAGAGGGCGAAAGCGCGGTGATGACGTTCGGCGGCCGTCCCGAGGAGCTGTTGCCGGAACCAATCGGCAAATTCGTCAGCGCCGCCTACTAGGGCGCTTCCGACAGCGGCAGTCGTGTGCCTGGCGACGGGCAGGTACTTGAGTGCCGGGGCGGTGTACCGACCCCTCGCGGTCTGTGCCGCGCACTATCGGCGCGGGTGAGGAGATTCGATGACGGGAAAAAAACGCCTGGCATGGGTCGCCATGCTGGCGCTCCTGGTCGCGGTGGCGGCGGTCCTGGTGGCTGCTGTGGCGGTGATTCGGTACCGGGCCGGCGACGTGCACGTTGCATGGGCCCTGGGCACGTTCCAGTGGGGCGTCTACCTCGCGGGCGCCGGCCTGGTGCTGTCGCTGGTCGGCCTGTGGCGTGCCCGCCCGGGCGGCAGGCGCCGCGGCCTGCTGCCCGCCGCGCTCGGGCTGGTGCTCGCGCTGCCGCTGGTGGCATACGGCGTCGCCTTCGAGGCGGCCGCGCGCATCTATCCGCCGATCAACGACGTCACCACGGACACCGAGGACCCGCCAACGTTCTGGAACGTGCCCAAACCGGAGCTGTATCCCGGTGGCGAGGTGGCCGAGATGCAACGGCAAGGATATCCCGATCTCGGGCCGCTGGTGCTCGACATGGACCCGCCGCGGGCGTTCGAGCTGGCGGTCGCGACGGCCCGGGACATGGGCTGGGAGATCGTGTCGCGGAGCCCGGCCGAGCGCACGCTCGAGGCGGTGGACACGACCTGGCTGTTCGGCTTCGAGGACAACGTCGCGGTACGCGTGCGTGACGTCGAGGGTGGTGCCCGCGTGGATGTGCGCTCGCAGTCGCGGCTCGGGGGATCGATCGGGGGGCGAATGCGCGGCGTATTCGTGCGTACCTGGAAGCGCTCGGGGAGCAGGCCGCCGGGGCCGGCGAGGAGTAACGCGAACCAGGTGGCCCTCCCGCCATCCCGGATTCCGCTTCGCTTCATCCGGGCTACGCGTCTCGGCTACGCGGGTCGCGGTGCCGTAGCCCGGATGGAGCCGCCAGGCGGAATCCGGGGCCGGGCCGCAGGGCCCGCGGCCTCAGCCCGTCGCGTCGAGCGCCTCCAGCTGCCGGCGGACCTTCTGCACCCTCGGCGAGATCACCCCGAGCGTGCCCTCGGCGGCGTCGAGCGTGCGCTGCAGCAGGTCGCGCGCGCCTTGCTTCTCGCCGCTGTCGCGCAGCAGCGCCGCCAGGCGGCACACGGCGTCGATGTGCGCCAGCGTCTGGCGGCCCATGATGCGCGCGGTGGCGTCGACGGCCTGCTCGAGGAATGCCCGCGCCGTGTCGAGCTGGCCCGCGTCGGCGTAGAGCGCGCCGAGCTCGGTGATCGTGGTCAGCGTGTTCGGGTGCTCCTCGCCGAGCAGCTTGCGCCAGGTCTCGAGGTTGCGCCGGTAGAGGTCCTCGGCCTCGGCCAGCGCGCCGCGCTCGCGCAGCAGGTCGGCGAGGTTGTTCATGCTGGTCGCGGTGGCCGGGTGATCGGCGCCGACGAGGCGCTCCCAGCCGGCGACGGCGCGGCGGTAGAGCTGCTCGGCCTCGTCGCTGCGCGCCGTGGACTCGAGCACGGCGGCCAGGTTGTGCAGCGTGCTCAGCGTGTCCTCGTGGTCCTCGCCCAGCGCGGCGTGGCGGATCTCCAGCGCGCGGCGGTAGTACGGCTCGGCGTCGGCGAAGCGCTGCTGCGCGTCGAGCGTGGTCGCCAGGTTGTGCAGCGCGGCGCCGGTGGCGGCGTGCGCCGGGCCGAAGATGCGCTCGGCGATCTCGAGCGCGCGCCGGTAGGCCTGCTCCGCGCGCTCGAGGTCGTGGCCGGCGTAGAGGCAGCCGCCGAGGTTGTCCCAGGCGGCCGCCGTGGTCGGGTGGTCGACGCCGAGCTCGTCCTCGGCCAGGCGCTGGGCGCGCCGGTAGAGCGGCTCGGCGGTGTCGAGCTCGCCGCGCGCGCGGCGCAGGGCGGCGAGGTTGGAGATGTGCGGGATCAGCGCCGCGTTGTCGCCGCGCGCCGCCTCGGCGCGCTCGATGGCGCCACGGTAGGCGCGCTCGGCGGCATCGACGTCGCCACGGGCCTCGTGCAGCCGCGCCAGGCGGTGCGCGGTGGCCTCGGTGTCGGGGTGGGTCTCGCCCAGCGCCTCGCGGCGGATCGCGTGCGCGCGCTCGAGCAGCGGCGCGGCCTCGTCGTTGTCGCCGCGGTCGAGGCGGAAGGCGCCCCAGCGGTCCAGCGCCGCGGCGGTCGCGGGGGCGTCGGCGCCGTCGACGCGCTCGCGCAGGGCGGCGGCGGTGCGCAGCAGGTCGTCGAGGCGCTCGCGCGCGCCGAGGCGGGCGAGCACGTCCGCGACGGCCTCGACGCGCTGCACGCGCACCGCGTCCTCGGCCGGCGTCTCGGCGGCGGCCAGCGCGGCCCGGGCGACGCGCTCGGGCGCCCAGCCGTCGAGCAGGTCGCCGCGGCGGGGGCCCGTTGCGAGGGTGACGAACCGGTCGGGATCGTCGAGCAGCGCCTCGCGCGCCGTGGTGTCGCCGGCCCGCTGCAGGTGCCAGGCGGCGTCGGCGGGATAGCGCGCGGCCCAGCGCCGATGCGCCTCGGCGACCGCCGCGCCGCCGGCGCGGTGCGCGAGCGCGGTGGTGACCGCGGCGCCGAGCGGGTATACGGCGTCGCCGGCTGCCCGCAGGGCGCCCGGCGCGGCCGCCAGCGCGGTGTCGACGGTCGCGCGTGCGACCCCGAGCTCTTCCGCGAGCGCCTCGGGGTCGGCGCCGTCGCGCGCGGCGGCGATCAGCGCGAGCAGGTCCTGGCCGACGCCCTGGGCATCCCGATCGGCGGTCTCGACGACGGCTGCCAGCGCCGCGTCGATGGCGTCGCCGGTGCGTGCCGCCGCCGCGGCGGGTGCGTCCCACGCCGGCCAGTCGGGCGGCAGCGCGGCCGCGTCGTCGGCCGCCAGCAGCACGCGCAGGCCGGGCGGGCGGTGGCCGGTGGCGAAGCCGAGCGCGCCGGCCGGGAGGTGCTCGCAGCCCGCGATCGCGACCACGGCGCCGGGGCCCACGGCGGCGCGCGCGAGCCAGTTCGGCAGGTAGCTCCCGAGCTCCGTGGCCGTGTCCGGCAACGGCTCGCGCAGGCCGCAGTGCGCCCGGATGGCGGCGAGCAGCCGCCGGTAGAGGCAGGCCGTGTCGGCGGCGTCGCCGCCGGCGCCGGCGTCGTGGAACAAGACGAAGGCCCCGGGATGGCCGGCGCGGAACCCGTCGGCGGCGGCGACCAGCAGGCCGGCGGCGTCGCGATCCGGGCCGCCGTGGACGGCCGCGCCCGCCCCCGGCTCGGCGAGGCGCTGCGACAGGGTCTCCGGCACGCTCACCGGCGCATCGCGGCGATCGGCGGCGATCGCCTCGTGGACGGCGGTGGGCTGCGCGGAGGCGGGCGGTGGGCTGCGCGTGTCCTGCATGGCGCCGATACTAGCAGGCCGCCCACGCCACCGGCGTGCGTCGTCGGGCGCGGGCGAATGTCGCGACATGCACGACCGGCGTCTTCGACGGCACGCCTTTGACGCGGGGCGCCGCCGGCAAAATACTGGCGTGCATGGACGGCGCAGCGGGCGGTGGCACGAGGCGGTCCGGCGCTGCCGGGCGATGCGCGCTGGCGCTGCTGCTGCTGGTCTCGGCCGGCTCGGCCCGGGCCGCCACGGCCGACGACACCGATCCGCGCGGGCTGCTGCGCCAGGCGATCGCGGCGGCCTGCGAGGCGCCGCGGGAAGACCTGGCCGGCATGGCCGCGCGCATCCCCCGCGCCCGCGCTCTGTCGGACGAGCCGCTCGTGGTGCGCGGCCTCGAGGCCGGGTGGCGGCGGCGCTTCGCCGTCGACGACGGCGCCGAGCTCCGCGTCGAGCGCTTCGAGCCGCGCGGCCAGCTGCGACGGGTGAGCGCCGAGTACTGGGCGCCGGTGGCCGGCGATCCGCGCCCGCGCGTCGCCGCGCTCGCCGGCCCCCGCTGCCGCATCCGGCTCGGCCGGCGGCTCGTGTACGAGGCCGGGGTGTCGCAGGCCGTGGCCATCGAGTACCTGGACGCGGGGCTCGAGCCGACAGGGCAGCGCGAGCCGCTGAACCCGCCGGTGCCGGCCGGCGAGGATCCCGGCGGCGTGCCGGTGGCGCTCGTGGACGCCGGGGTGAACTATCGGCTGCCGGCGATCGGCGAGCGCCTCGCGCGCGACGCCGCGGGCACGATCCTCGGCTACGACTGGTGGGACATGGACCGGCGTCCCTTCGACGCCAACCCGGCGCGCTCGCCGTTCTTCCCGCAGCGCCACGGCACCCGCACGGCCTCGCTGCTGCTGCGCGAGGCGCCCGCCGCGCGGCTCGTGCCCTACCGCTACCCGCGCCCGGACATGGGGCGCATGGCCGCGCTGGTCGAGGACGCCGCCGGCCACGGCGTCGTGGTCGTGAACCTCTCGCTCGGCAGCGGCAAGCGTGCCGAGTGGCAGGCGTTCGCACGGGCGGCGCGGGCCCACCCGGGGATGCTGTTCGTCGTCTCCGCGGGCAACAACGGGCGCGATATCGATGCCCGGCCGGTGTACCCGGCCGCGCTGGGCCTCGACAACGTGATCACCGTGACCTCGGCCGAGAACGACGGCACGCTCGCGGCGGGCTCGAACCGGGGGCGCGAGGCGGTCGACCTGATGGTGCCGGCCGAGCGGCTGCGCCTGACCGACTTCGACGGCCGCCAGATCGTCGCCTCCGGCTCGAGCCACGCCGCCGTGCGCGTGTCGGCCCTGGCCGCGCGCCTGCTGGCGAAGCACCCGGGCTGGCGGGCGCCGGAGCTCCGGGCGGCCATCTTCGCGCGCGTGCTGCCGCAGCTCTCGGGCGAGGCGCCGCCGGTGGCGCAAGGCTTCATGCCGCGCCCGGACAAGGCCGAGGCGCTGCCGCCGCTGTCGGGGCAGGGCGCACCGCGCGCGCTCGCGCGCCACGTGATCGACGCCGCCACGCTCTACCCCGACGGCGCGCCGGCGGACCCGCGCGCGACGTTCACGCCCACGTTCGCCTACGTCGCCGGCAGCGGCTGGGACGTCGAGCGGCTGCGCCGCCCCGCCCGGCGCATGGCCGTACTGCTCGGCCAGTGCGGCCTGCACGTGCCGCGCATCGACGTGCGCGAGCTCGCCGGGCCCAACGTCTATCGCTACTTCCACGAGCGCGTCGCGAGCGCGCTCGCGGGCGCGCTCGAGCTGCCCGTGCCCACGGTCTATTTCGTGCGCGACACGCTCGCGGTGAACGCCTACGACGCGGTGGCCTTCGGCAAGGCCAACAGCGAGGAACGTCCCGCGCTGCGCTACACGGCCTGGTTCACGGCGAACGCGCGTGATCCGGGCATCGGGCTGGCGCACGAGCTGGTCCACCTGCTCATGGACCGTGGCGATCACGTCGACACGCCCGGCAACCTCATGCGCGCGGACACGGCGCCGGGCAACACGACGCTCACGCGCGCGCAGTGCGACGCCATCGTCGCCGGCGGCCGGCGCAACGGCCTGCTCGCGTCCGCCGCGGAGTAGCCGCTCCGGCTCGCAATGCGCCGCGCGAACGGGCATGGTGCGTCTGCGCGGGGGCCGCGCCGCGCGATGTCGGCCCGCCCGACCCATAGCCACCCGGGGAATGCCGCATGGCCGGAATGCTGCTCGCGATCGCGCCCATCTTCCTCGTGATCGCGCTCGGGCACGTGCTGCGGCGCGAGGGCATCCCCAGCACCGACTTCTGGAACCTCAACGACAAGCTCGTCTACTGGGTCCTGTTCCCCTCGCTGCTGTTCTACAAGATGGCGACGATGGAGCTGACGGGGCACCTGCTCGGCAGCTTCGCGCTCGTGATCTACGCGGGCTTCGCAGCGGCGATCGTGTTCGCGCTCGCGAGCGGCGCGATATTCCGCTTCGGGGCCGCCACCTGGACCTCGGTGATCCAGGGTTGCGGGCGCCACAACACCTTCATCGCGCTCGCCGTCGCCGAGCGCCTGTATGGCGATTCCGGCCTGGCGCTGGCGGCGCTGATCACGGCGTTGCTGATCCCGGTCACCAACGTGTCCGTGGTGACGCTGATGGTGCCGATGCTGCACCGGCGCCGCGACCAGGGATTCATCCTGCCGATCGCGCGCGAGCTGATGCGCAACCCGATCCTGATCGCGGTGGCGCTCGGCATCGGGGTCAACCTCTCCGGCATCGAGCACATACCGGTGCTCTACGACATGACCAGCATGCTGGGGGCGGCGGCGCTGCCGATCGTGCTGCTGTGCGTCGGCGCGAACATCCGCGTGCGCGCCATGGTGGCGGCGACGACACCGACGATCGTGTCCATCGCGGGCAAGATGATCGTGTTCCCGCTGGCGATCGGGCTGGCCGGGGCGGCGATCGAGCTGCCGCCCGAGCAGATCGTCACCATCATGATCTTCGGTGCCGTGCCGACCTCGGCGGGCGCCTACACGCTGGCGCGCCAGATGGGCGGCGACGCCCCCGGCATGGCGGCGATCGTCACCATCCAGACGGCGATCTCGTTCCTGACGCTGCCGCTCACCCTGGCCCTGGCGCAGCAGCTCTTCGGCGTGTGACCGCTGGCGCCAGCCGCCGGCGGTCGCGCTGGCGTCGTGGCGGAGTCGCGCTAGACTGGGGCCCCATTCGCCCGAGGCCGAGCCCGCAACATGAGCCAGCTGCCGCCGTTCCATCTCGCGATCCCCGTCCACGATCTCGCCGAGTCGCGCGCCTTCTACGGCGATCTGCTCGGCTGCCCCGAGGGGCGCAGCGCCGCGCAGTGGGTGGACTTCGATTTCTTCGGTCACCAGCTGGTGTGCCACGTGTCGGCCAATGCCCCGGGACGCTCGCAGGCGAGCAACCCCGTCGACGGCCACGACGTGCCGATCCCGCATTTCGGCGCCGTGCTCGAGATGGACGCCTGGCACGACCTGGCCGAGCGGCTGCGCGCCGCGGGCGTCGAGTTCGTGATCGAGCCGTACACGCGCTTCGAGGGCCAGCCCGGCGAGCAGGCGACGATGTTCCTGCTGGACCCGAGCGGCAATGCCATCGAGCTCAAGGCGTTCCGCGACGTCGCCGGCCAGCTGTTCGCCACTGACGCATGACCCCGCGGGGCGTCGGCAGGGACCGATGACCGACGCGGTGCACATCCAGGCGTATGATCCGGCGTGGCCGCGGCGCTTCCGGGAGGAGGCCGCGCGGGTCCGGGCGGTCACGGGCGGGCGCGAGATCGAGCACCACGGCAGCACGGCCGTGGCGGGCATGCCGGCGAAGCCGGTCATCGACATGATGGTCGCGATCACGAGCATCGCCGAGGGCGAGGACCTGGCGGCCCGGCTGCAGGCGCGCGGTTACGAGCCCGTCGACGCCAGCTACCGCGAGCTGATGCCCGAGCGCATCGTGCTCGTGCGGCGCGATGGCGACGGCAACCGCCGCTGCCACGTCCACCTGCTGCTGCGCGACCACGCGATGTGGACCCGGCAGATCCGGTTCCGGGACCGTCTCCGCGCCGATGCGGAGACGGCGCGCGCATACGCCGAGCTCAAGCGCGCGCTGGCGCGGCGCCACGGGCGCGACCGCCACGCCTACATGATGGCCAAGGCCGCGTTCATCGCCCGCGTCACCGACGCGGTGGAGGCCGGCGACACGGCGCCTGCCGCCGCCCGAGGGGAGGAGGCGGGATGACGCGCGCGGTCTCGTTGCGGGCGGGGCGGTATCCGCGGCGTATCGCCCGGGCGTTCTGCTTGCTGGCCGCGTGCCTCGCGCTGGCACCCGCCGTCGCTGCGGGCGCCCGCGGATGGGCAGCTGCTGCGCGCGGTGCGCGCCGGCGATGCCGGCCGGGTCGAGGCGCTGCTGGGTGCGGGCGCCGACCCCGACGCCGCCACGCAACAGACTCCGCACACGGGCAAGAGCGCGCTGATGTGGGCGGCGGAGCGCGCGGATCCGGCCATCCTCGCCCTGTTGCTCGAGGCCGGCGCCGACGTGAATGCGACCAACGCGAACGGCGGCACGGCGCTGATGTATGCCGCCGTGCGCGGGCGCGGGGACAACGCGCGCCGGCTCATCGAGGCCGGCGCGGACGTGGACGTCCAGGCCAAGCACGGCTGGAACGCGGTGCTGCTCGCAACCGCGAAGCGCCGCCTCGGTGTGCTCGAGGTCCTCGCCGCGCACGGCGCGGACCTGGACGCGCGCGACGTCTACGGCGCGACCGCACTGCTGCGGGCCGCGCAGGCCGGCGACACGCGCGTGGTGCGCTTCCTGCTGCGCAACGGCGCCGACCCGCGCGTGGCGAACGACAGCGGCGTGACGGCCCTCGAGGTCGCCCGGAGCAAGGGGCACGACGACGTGGTCGCGCTGCTGCGGGCGTACATGGCGCGGGCCCACTAGGGCCTGTTCACAGATTAAGGTTAAGCTATGCGCCCAACTCATTGAGGGAGTTGGGTACATGGCACGAAGATCCTGCAGATGACCAGTGGGAGCGCATCGCACCGCTGCTTCCGGGCAAGGCCAGTGACTGCGGCGTGACCGCGGACAATCGCCGGTTCATCGAGGCGGCGCCTGTGGCTGCTGCGTACCGGCGCCCCCTGGCGGGATCTGCCGGCAGAGTTTGGCAACTGGCATTCGGTGTATGTGCGCTTTTCACGCTGGCAACAGAAGGGCGTGTGGGATCGCCTGCTGGAAGCCGCGCGCAACGACGCCGACCTGGAGGAGGTCTTTATCGACAGCACGGCCGTGCGGGCGCACCTGCATGCGGCGGGCGCGGTAAAAACGGCGCGCAAGCATTGGGCCGATCTCGTGGCGGCTGGGGAAGCAAGATCCACATGATCGCCGATGCGCTGGGCAATCGCTGGTCTGTCGCCTCACTGGCGCCGAATCATGACCACGGCCCACTTCGCCACCTCTTCGCCCGGCCGGGTGCGACGGTCGTGTGTACAATGTGCGCCGGTCCACCGCGGCGGGCATCGCGTACGCGTGCCGCAGACGCCCGGGATAGCGCGGGACTCACCTCGTCATTGACCGCATCCGCGGCGGCATCGTCCGGCCGCCGTCCGGCGGGCGACGCAATCAAGAAGCAACAACGACATGAGCACCTCGAAATACAGTGCAACGGCCCTGCGTGCGCGCAAATCGGTCACGCCGATCCCCATGCTGACCGCCTACACCGCGCCCATTGCGCGTTGCCTGGAAGAGGCGGGCCTGCCGGCGATCCTGGTCGGCGACTCGGTCGGCGTCGTGGAGATGGGCTTCGAGAGCACGCGCGAGGTCACGCTCGAGCACATGCTGTATCACGTCGGGGCCGTGCGCCGCGGCGCCCCGCGGACGCACGTGATCGGTGATCTGCCCTACGACAGCGACCGCGATCCGGAGACCGCGCTGGCAAGCGCCCGGCGGCTGCTCGAGGCTGGCGCCGACAGCGTCAAGCTCGAGGGGCCCAAGCACGAGACCATCCGGCTGCTCGTCGACAACGGCATCGACGTAGTCGGCCATACGGGCCTGACGCCGCAGACGTCGTCCAGCCTGAAGCAGGTCGGGCGCGACAGCGCCGAGGCCGAGCGCATCCTCGGCGAGGCGGGCGCGATCGCGGCGGCCGGCGCGTTCATGGTGGTGCTCGAGCACATCCCCGACCGGCTCGCATCCGACATCACCGCCGCCATCGCCGTGCCGACCATCGGCATCGGCGCGGGCAGCGCCTGCGACGGCCAGGTGCTGGTCACCGACGACGCCATCGGCCTGAGCGACCGGCTGCCCCCGTTCGCGCGCCAGTATGCCGAGGTAGGGCGCTCGATCGTCGACGCGGCGAAGACCTACGCCGACGAAGTGACCCGCGCGCAGTACTGATCGCCTCTCGTCGCGGCGGACTGCCCGACCCGGGCGGCATCGCAGCGCGGTGCCCGGGCCGCCATCTCCCCGTAGGGCGCCTGCAGCCGTCCCAGGTCATCGTGTCGAGGAATGACGAGCAGCAGGCGAGGTAGCCGCGCAGCAAGCCCAGGTCGGCCGCCCAGGGGGGTAGCCACGTGGGCCAGCGACGCCAGGGTGCGCATGAAGTCGTGCACGCGCAGCAGGCCGTCGATGTAGACGACGTCCTTGGTGAATGCCACGCCACCCGCCACCCGCCACGCATCCACCCCGCATCCACCCCGGAACAGCCCGCGCATTCTCGAACGACTGCTCGGGCACATCGGTGCGCTGGAGGTGGCCCCAGGCGCTCGCGCGCCCGCGCGACCAGCGCAGCTCTCGGCGGCATCGAACGGCGCGCGGGGCCGTGGCGGTTGCCGTGGCGCCGGGCGGGTCTCGCCCAAGCCGCTGATTCACCGCGGCCACGCTCCGGTGGACGCGACCTCTTGCGCCCGGCCGTGATGTCACTGGTATGATGAGTCCATCAAGAGATGAGGTCAGCACACCATATGGCCGATCACGAGGCGACACCCATCTCCCGCCGCAAGCTGTCCGACGAGGTGGTCGATCGGCTGCTCGAGCAGGTCGAGGCCGGCCAGCTGGCGCCCGGCACACAGTTGCCTTCCGAGCGCCAGCTCATGGAGCGCTACCAGGTCGGCCGACCGGCGGTACGCGAGGCCCTCCAGTCGCTCGAGAGCATGGGCCTGATCACGATCAGCCACGGCGAGCGCGCGCGCGTCGCCGAGTTCAACGAGCGCACCCTGTTCGGCCAGATCGGGCGCTCGGCGCGTCATCTGCTCAACACCTCCCCGCAGACGCTGGAGCACCTCAAGGAGGCGCGCCTCGGCTTCGAGGTCGGCACGGTGCGCACGGCCGTCGAGCGGGCCACCGACGTGGAGCTGGCCGAGCTCAAGCACATCCTCGAGGAGCACAAGGCGGTCAGGGACGATGCGCCGCGCTTCCTCGAGCTCGACATGGCGTTCCACAAGAAGATCGCCGCGCTGACCCACAATCCCATCTACTCGGCGGTCAGCGAGGCGATGCTCGACTGGCTGGGCGAATACCACGTCGGCCTGGTGCGCGCGCCGGGCGCCGAGTACGTGACGCTCTCCGAGCACGACGCCATCTACGAACGGCTTGCGGCCCGCGACGCGGAGGGCGCCGCGCGGGCGCTCTCGGACCACATCACCCGCGCGAGCTCGCTGTACCGCCAGCACGAGGGCACCGCGAGGGACTGGAGCTGAGCGCTCGCGCGGCCGCGCGTGACGACACGCATGGGGGAGAGGGCGATGTCGAGGCACTCGGAGAATCCTGGGCATGGCGCCGCCGCGCCGTCGCGCAACGTCGCGCTGTTCGGCGCGGAGCGTGATCCCGAGTCGCTGCGATGGCTCGAGGCGGGCAACCTGCGTTTCGCCTACCACGACGGCGGTATCCGCTACGTGTCGCTGGCGGGGCACGAGGTGCTGCGGGGCGCGGCCTTCATCATCCGCGACCACAACTGGGGCACGTATGCGCCCGAGATGGACGAGCCCGCCGTACGCGCGACCTCTGATGGCCTGGTGATCGAGCTCGCCGGTCGCTGCCGTCACCCGGAGTGCGATCTCGACCTCGATGCCCGGATCGTGGCGGTCGCCGACCGCGAGCTGGAGCTCAGCGTCACCGCGACGATGCGCGCGGACTTCCGCACCAACCGCATCGGCTTCTGCGTGCTGCACCCGGCGGCCCTGTCGGGCCGGCCCGTCACCGTCGAGCACGTCGAGGAGGGGGTCGAGGAGAGCACGTTCCCCGGGCTGATCCAGCCGTGGCAGCCGTTCCTCGACATCCGCTCGCTCACCCACGAGGTGGCCCCCGGCCTGCGCGCGACCTGCCGCATGACCGGCGAGACCTTCGAGATGGAGGACCAGCGCCAGTGGTCCGACGCCTCGTTCAAGACGTACTGCCGGCCGCTGGCACGGCCGTTCCCGTTCGTGGTCGAGGCCGGCGAGTCGGTGCGCCAGGCGGTGACGCTGACCCTCGATGGCGCGGCCCCGCCAGCCGCGGCCACGGCGGACGACGACGCCGTGGAGGTGACGCTGCGGCCCGGCGAGAGCGCGGGGCGCCTGCCCGAGCTCGGCCTCGGCGCCTATCCGCAGCGCCTGGACGCGGACACGTCGGCGCGGGATCTGGTGGCGGCGCTGCGGCCCGCCCACCTCGTGCTGGAGGTCGAGCCGGATGGCGCCGGTCCCGACGAGGCGCTGCGGCGCTTCGCCGGGCTCGTCGATGCCTGCGGCAGCCGCGCGGTGCTCGACGTGGTGCTGGCGGACGAGGCCGGCGCCGAGCAGGCCCTGGCCACGACCGCGAGGGCCGCGCAGGCCGCCGGGGTGGGCCCCGAGGCGGTCCTGGTCCACCCGGTGTCGGCGCAGACGCTCGCGGCCGCGCGCGCGGCGTTCCCGCGAGCGCGCGTCGGTGGCGGCCACAATGCCTTCTTCACCGAGCTCAACCGAAACCGCCCGCCCGAGGGCATCGGGATCGGGCGCTGGACCACGAACCCGACGGTGCACGCCAAGGACGACATCTCGGTCGCCGAGACCGTCGAGGTGCTGCCCGAGATCGTCGCGACGGCACGCTCGTTCTGCCACGGGGCGCCGCTGTGGTCCGGCCCGAACACCATGCGCATGCGTTTCAACCCGAACGCCACCGAGAAGGGCGCGGGCGTCGCTAGGCTGCCCGACGGCACGCCCGAGACCGTCGACGCGCGCCAGCGCGGCCTGTTCGGCAGCGCCTGGGTGTTGGCGAGCACGGCGCGCTGGGCGCACGGCGGCCTCGAGCACCTGAGCTGGTTCGAGCCGTTCGGGCCGCTCGGCGTGGTGTACCGGGGCGAGGACTATCCGCAGCCCTGGTACGACGACGTCGAGGAGGCCCGCGTGTACCCGGCCTACCAGGTGCTGCGCGGCCTGCTGGAGGCGGGCGACCCGGAGCTGCTCGCGGTCGACACGGGCGACAGCGAGCGGGTGGTGGCCCTGGCGCAGCGCGCCGGCGAGGGCGTGGTCCTGTGGCTCGCGAACCTCACGGCGAGCCCGCAGGCGGTGCGGCTCTCGGGGTTGCCCGGGAGCGCATCGGCAGCGCTGCTCGACGCCGAGCGCTTCACCAGCGCGGTGACCGCGCCGGACGGGTTCTGGGCGCGCGAGGCACGCCCGCTCGACGGCCCCGGGCTCACCCTCGACGCCTACGCCGTGGCGCGGATCGATTGCTGAGCGCGGGCGCGGAGCGGGCAACGGCATGAGCGACGAGCGCATCCACGCACGCTACTGGGTCGAGACGCCGGCCACGCTCGAGGAGGCCGCCGACATCATGGCGGGCGAGCAGTCCAGCGGCACGTTCGTGAAGGTGCCGGGCGAGTCCGACGCGCTGACCGAGCGCCATCGCGCCCGGGTGGAACGGCTCACCGAGCTCGAGCCGGCCACGGCCCCGTCGCTGCCGGGTGCGCGCTCGCCGCGCGAGGTGCACGGGCGACCGGTCTACGCGCGCGGCGAGCTCGAGCTCTCCTGGCCGCTCGCCAATCTCGGTCCCTCGCTGCCGAACCTGCTGGCCACCGTGGCGGGCAACCTGTTCGAGCTGCAGGAGCTCTCCGGACTGAAGCTGCTCGATCTCGATCTGCCGGCCGCCTTCGCCGACGCGTATCCGGGACCGCAGTTCGGTGTCGTCGGCACGCGCCGACTCACCGGCGTCGAGGAGCTGGCGCTGGTCGGCACGATCATCAAGCCGAGCGTCGGGCTCGGCCCCGACGCCACCGCGGACATGGCGCGCGAGCTCGCCGCGGGCGGGATCGATTTCATCAAGGACGACGAGCTGCAGGCCGACGGGCCGCACTGCCCGTTCGAGGAGCGCGTCGCGGCCGTGATGCGCGTGCTCGACGAGCACGAGGAGCGCACCGGCAAGAAGGTCATGTACGCCTTCAACCTGACCGGCGAGCTCGACGAGATGCTGCGCCGTCACGACACCGTCGTGCGACACGGCGGCAGCTGCATCATGGTCAGCCTCAACAGCATCGGCCTGCCGGCGCTGCACCATCTGCGCCGCCTCAGCGCGCTGCCGATCCATGCCCACCGCAACGGCTGGGGGCTGTTCAGCCGTGACCCGGCGCTGGGGTTCAGCTACGTCGCGTGGCAGAAGCTGTGGCGCCTGGCCGGCGCCGACCACATGCACGTCAACGGGCTGCGCAACAAGTTCGCCGAGCCCGACGACTCCGTGATCGCGTCCGCGCGCGCGTGCCTGACGCCGATGTTCGACCGGCCCGGGCGGGGGTGCGAGGCGATGCCGGTGTTCTCCTCGGCGCAATGGGCCGGCCAGGTGCCGGACACCCATGCCGCGCTGGGCTCGAGCGACCTCATCTACACCTGCGGCGGCGGCATCATGGGCCATCCCGGCGGCATCGGCGCCGGCATCCGCAGCATCCGCCAGGCCTGGGAGGCCGCGCTCTCGGGCCGCGCCCTCGAGGACCATGCGCGTGAGCACCGCGAGCTGCGCGAGGCCCTGGAGCGCTTCGGCCCATGACGGCGGCGCCTGCACGCGAACAGGAAGGGCTGCCCGAAGGTCGCCTGCTGGCCTACTACGGCGATGACTTCACCGGGTCCACGGACGTCATGGAGGCGTTCACGTTCGCCGGCCTGCCGACGGTGCTGTTCCTGGGGCGCGCCGGACGACGAGCGCCTCGCCCGTTTCCGCGATTATCGCGGGCTGGGCCTCGCCGGGACCGCGCGCAGCCGCAGCGCGGAATGGATGTCGCGCGAGCTGCCGCCCGTGTTCGAGTGGCTGCGGGGGCTCGGCGCGCCGGTGACGCAGTACAAGATCTGTTCCACGTTCGACAGCTCGCCGCGGGTGGGCAGCATCGGCCGCGCCATCGATCTCGCCCAGGAGGCATTTGGCGCCGACTACGTGCCGCTCGTCGTCGGTGCGCCGGTGCTGCGGCGCTACCAGGTGTTCGGCAACCTCTTCGCCACGGTCGGGGGCGTCACCCATCGCCTCGACCGGCACCCGACGATGAGCCGCCACCCCGTCACGCCCATGGACGAGGCCGACCTGGGCCGCCACCTGGCCCGGCAGACGCGGCGGCCGATCGGGGTGCTCGACATCCTCGCGCTTCGGGGCGAGCAGCCGGAGGCGGCGCTCGCGGAGCTGCTCGAGGCGCAGCACCCGGAGATCGTGCTGTTCGACGTGCTCGACGAGGCGTCGCTGGAAACGGTCGGGCGGCTCGTGTGGGCCGAGCGCCCGGGGGCGCAGACATTCGTCGTGGCCTCCTCGGGGCTGCAGTACGCGCTCGTGGCGCACTGGCGCGCCACGGGCCAGCTCGAGGCGCCGGCGTCCCCTGCCGGTCCCGGCGCGGTCGAGCGGCTGGTGGTCGTGTCGGGGAGCTGCGCGCCCGCCACCGCGGAGCAGATCCGCTGGGCCTGCGACAACGGCTACGCCGGTTGCGCGCTGGACCCGCGTGCGCTGGTCGAGTCGCCCGAGCGCGTGGAGCAGGTGGTGCAGTGGGCCAGCGACACGCTCGCCGGCGGGCGCAGTCCCGTCCTGTACACGGCCCTGGGACCGGACGACGCGGCCATCGTCGACGCGGGCGCTGGTGGCGACGACTTCAACGCGGCCCTGGGTGACCGCCTCGGGCACATCCTGCGCCAGGTCCTGCACGCATCCGGGGTGCGCCGGGCCGTCGTGTGCGGCGGCGACACCTCCGGGCACGTCGGCGAGCAGCTCGGCCTGTACGCGCTGACGGCGTGGACACCCATTGCCCCGGGTTCTCCGCTCTGCCGCGGGCACGCGGACGACCCCGATCTCGACGGCCTGGCGATCGCCCTGAAGGGCGGGCAGGTCGGTCGACCCGAGTATTTCGAGCAGGTTCGGCAAGGGGTCGCCTAGGCGGTCCCGCTACGCATGGGAGAAACGCAAATGACCGGCGATCGCACTGCTGGGGGCCGGTGGCAAGATGGGCCAGCGGCTCACCGACAACCTGAAGACGACCGACCACGACGTGCGCCACGTCGAGGTCAGCGAGGCGGGCAAGGCCGCCCTGCGCGAGCGCGGGATCGAGACGGTCTCGGCCGAGCAGGCCCTCGACGGTGCCGAGGTCGTGATCCTGGCGATCCCGGACAACCTGATCGGCACGGTGACCTCGGAGCTCGACCCGCACTTCCAGGCGGGGCAGGTGCTGATGTGCCTGGACCCGGCGGCGCCGTACGCCGGCAAGTTGCCGGAGCGCGACGACCTGACCTACTTCGTCACCCATCCATGCCATCCGAACATCTTCAAGGACGCCGATGACGCCGATCCGGCGGCACTGCGCGACTTCTTCGGCGGGATCGCCGGCAAGCAGGCCATCGTGTGCGCGCTCATGCAGGGCCCCGAGGCGCATTACGCGCTCGGCGAGGAGATCGCCTGCACCATCTTCCAGCCGGTGAGCCGGTCCCACCGGATCACGGTCGAGCAGATGGCGATCCTCGAGCCGCCCCTGTCGGAGACCGTGGGCGCGACGCTGGTATCGGCGCTGCGCGAGGCCACCGACGAGGCGGTACGCCGCGGCGTACCGGCGGCGGCGGCACGGGATTTCATGCTCGGTCACCTGACGATCGAGCTCGCGATCCTGTTCGAGGAGCTCGAAGGTGCGCAGTTCTCCGATGGCGCCCTGAAGGCGATCGAGCAGGCCAAACCGCACATCCTGCAGCCGGACTGGCTCAAGGTGTTCGAGCCGGAAAACATCCGCAAGAGCATCCAGGACATCACGAATCCGCAGGCCTGAGTGCCGGCACGCTGCGGCACGGCGGGTCACTCACGCGCGGATATGTCACCCGCGAGATACGCGAAGCGTAGGGGGAGAAAATGTTGAATCGACGAGTAACGTGGGGCGCGGCACTCATCGCCGCGGCTGCGCCACTGGCGAGCATGCCGGTGCACGCACAGTCCGCGTCCGAACGCGCGGCAGAGGCCGCCAAGAAGTATGCCGGCGAGGAGATCACGATCACCTGGGAGGCCGGCCTCCAGGCGCTCGATCCCAAGAACTTCTCCATTCCCAAGTGGGAGGAGCGCACCGGGGTCAAGGTCAGGGTGGTCGAGCTGCCCGTCGGCGAGATGTTCACCAAGACCATGCAGGAGTACCGTGCCGGCACCGGCGCCTACGACGTCCTCAACGTCGTCCCTGCGTGGATGCCGGATCTCGCCCAGGCGGGTGCGCTGGAGCCGCTGGGTCCCTTCATCGACAAGTACGACTATCGTGCGGACCTCGAGGGCATCGCACCTGTGTACCGCAACAACTGGATGACCTATCAGGACAAGGTCTACGCCATCCCCGACGACGGCGACCAGTGGATGCTGTTCTACCGCAAGGACCTCTTCAATGACGCCGAGAACCAGCGCCAGTTCGAGCAGGAGTACGGCTATGCGCTGGAGCCGCCGAAGACCTGGGACCAGTTCGACGATATCGCCCGGTTCTTCACCGACAAGTACGGCCCGGAGCTGCACGGGGCCGCGATGTTCGGCAAGCCGCCGTACGCCCAGCGCACCTTCCAGGAGCGTTTCCGGGTCGCCGGCGGGCGCTTCTTCGATCCGGAGACGATGAAGGCGACGATCAACACCGAGACCGGTGTCGAGGTGCTCGAGCGCATGCGTGCCCAGGTGGACTACATGCCCGACGGCGTCCAGCAGTGGGGCTTCGGGGAGCTCCTGAGCGCCTTTCTGAAGGGCAACGTCGCCATGGTCCAGTCCTGGCCCCCGTTCGGGCGCTGGGCCGCGGGCTACGGCACGGACAGCGAGCCGCTGTCGTGGGTGCCCGCGACCCAGATCGCCGGCAAGGTCGGCTACGCGGTGCCCCCGGGCGGGGCCTCGCAGATGGCGGTGGGCTTCTCGCTCTCGGTCGCCTCGAACAGCGACCAGAAGGAGCTCGCCTACCTGTTCATCCAGTGGATCAACAGCCAGGAGATCAGCCTGCAGCGGGTGCAGCTGCCGTATGCCCTGCGTGACCCGTTCCGCGAGTCGCACTACACCGATTCGGAGTACAAGTCGCGTTGGGACTCGGCCCCCGAGTACCTGCAGACCCTCAAGGACTCGGCCGCGGTCGGGTTGCTGGACCTGTCGATCGTCCAGACCGCTGCCTACCAGGAGGCCTTGCAGCGCGGCATCAGCCGTCTCTGGGCGGGTGACGATCCCCAGAAGATCCTGGACGACGTCGCCGCGGAGTGGAACGAGATCACCGAGCGTGTCGGCGTCGAGCGCCAGCGCAAGGTGTACCAGGACTGGGCCAGCAAGCCCAACGCCTATCCGTGATCACCGGGCACCGGTGACATGCCGGCCGGGGCGGGGCGTTTCGTCCCGCCCCGGTTGTTCCTGGTCCGCGTGAGGGTGCATTCCCTGCCATGACGACACGAGACACAGCCGCGGGCTCGGCCGCGCCGCCAGGATGGGGTCGGCGCCTGGAGCTGCTGGCGGACCGCAAGTTCCGTTATCTGCTGATCGTGCCGACGGTGTTCCTGCTGCTGTCGGTCACGGTGTTCCCGGCGATCTACACGCTGATCGTGAGCTTCCAGGACATCACCCTGATGGCCGAGGACCGCTCGTTCCACGGGCTTATGAACTACCAGCGCCTGCTCGAGGACTCGCGCTTCTGGTGGTCGCTCGTGCACACGGTCGGCTTCCTGCTGGCTGCACTGGCGCTGCAGTTCGTGCTCGGCCTGCTCATGGCGCTGCTGTTCGTCGAGTGGATGCCCGGCCGCCAGGTATTCATCACGCTGCTGGTGCTGCCGACGGTGATCTCGCCGATCGTGGCGGGCAGTGCCTGGCGGATCATGTACGAGCACCAGTACGGTCCGATCAGCCAGATCATCGGGTGGCTCGCTGAGCTCGACAATCCGGTCCTGTGGACCGCCGATCCGACGTTCGTCTACCCGGCCATCCTGCTGGCCGAGGTCTGGCAGTGGACCCCGTTCATGTTCCTGCTGCTGCTGGCGGCGCTGGTCAACGTGGACAAGTCGCAGGTGGAGTCGGCCGAGATCGATGGCTCCACCTACTGGCGCACGTTCTGGTACATCGTGTTTCCGGCGATACGCCCCGTGGTGGCCGTCGCCCTGCTCATCCGATCGCTCGACCTGTTCCGGGTGTTCGACAAGGTCTGGATCCTGACCCAGGGCGGACCCGGGACGATGACCGAGCTCATATCGATCTACATCTACAAGGTGGGATTCCAGCAGTTCCAGACCAGTTACGCGGCCGCGATGACCTTCGTGGTGATCATCCTGCTCACGGCGGTCGTTGTGCTGGCACTGCGGCGCATGGGGGTTTCGCCATGAGCGGTACGACGCCGAGCAGGGCGGCAGGGCCGGCCGGGTTTGCGGGGCGCAAGCCCTGGTGGCAGCGCGACAGGACGCGGCGCATGGCGGGCAGGCTCATCGCTGTGGCCTTTCTCCTGCTGTTCTTCCTGTTTCCGATCTACTGGCTGTTCGTGATCTCGATCAAGACGCCGGACGAGATCTATTCGTCGCCCCCGGTGTGGATACCCGACGGCTTCCACCTCGACGCATACATCGCGTTGTTCGAGGACGGCGACGTGCAGGCGATCTGGAACAGCCTGCTCGTCGCCAGTGTCAGCACGGTTCTGGCGCTTCTTTTCGGGACGATGTGCGCGTACAGCCTTGCACGTTATCGCACCGGCGGAATTCACCTGGGCCTGTGGATCATATCGCAGCGCATGATCCCGCCGATCGCGATCGTGTTCCCGGTCTTCCTGCTGTACGTGATGGTCGGCTGGGTCGATACCTATCGCGGCCTGATCGTCCTCTATACGACCTTCAACGTCCCGTACGTGATCTGGATGATGCGGGGATATATCCTCGACATACCGCTGGAGCTCGAACAGAGCGCGCTCGTCGATGGGTGCAACCACTGGCAGGTGTTCGTCAAGGTCGTATTCCCGATGGTAAGGAGCGGGCTGTTCGCGACGGCCGTTTTCACGTTCATTTTTGCGTGGAACGATTTCGTGTTCGCATTGATCGTGACCCGCGACGCGGTGACCACGTTTCCGGTTCAGATCACGCATTATTTCGGCGCGCAGTCGACGTTCTGGTCGAAGATATCGGCGATGAGCGTGCTCGGGACGCTGCCCGTGATGATCGCCGTCGGGTTGCTGCAGCGCTTCCTGGTGCGCGGCATGACGATGGGCGCGATCAAGGGCTGATGACGCACGGCTGAGGCAGAGAGGGCGATGGCACACCTATCGATCAACGGGCTGCACATGTACTACGGCGACGCCCACGCCGTGCGGGGGGTCGACCTGGAGGTCCCGGACGACCAGTTCACCGTGTTCGTCGGCCCGTCGGGCTGCGGCAAGAGCACGATGCTTCGGGCGATCGCGGGGCTCGAGGACATCGGTGCCGGCACGATCGCGATCGACGGGGAGGTCATGAACGACATCCGGCCCCGCGACCGGAACGTGGCGATGGTCTTCCAGAACTATGCGCTCTACCCGTACATGAACGTGTTCGACAATATCGGGTTCGGGCTGCGCGCACGGAAGTTCGACAAGCAGGAGATCGGGCGGCGGGTCCACGAGGCGGCGCAGATGCTGGGTCTCGAGGATTACCTGGACCGCATGCCGCGCCAGCTGTCAGGGGGCCAGCGGCAGCGCGTGGCGATCGGGCGGGCGATCGTGCGCAATGCGCGCCTCTTCCTGTTCGACGAGCCGCTGTCGAACCTGGACGCGCAGCTGCGCGACGACATGCGCGCCGAGATCAAGCGCCTGCACCAGGAAATCCGCCAGACCATGGTCTACGTCACGCACGACCAGATCGAGGCGATGACGCTCGGCGACCGCATCGTCCTGCTCAGGGACGGGCTGGTGGAGCAGGAGGGCACGCCGTTCGAGCTCTACGACCAGCCGGCGACGAAGTTCGTGGCCAGCTTCATCGGATCGCCGCGCATGAACTTCATCCCGGTGGAGCTGGTGGGCGATCCCGGTGCGCCGGCGGTGCGCTTCGATGCGGATACGCAGCTGGCGCTGCCGTCACCGGGCGGGGGGCGCTACGACGCCCATATCGGACGCGAGCTGCTGCTGGGCGTGCGCCCGGAGCACATGCGCCATACGCGCGAGGACGGAACCCGCCCGGGGGTCGAGGTGCTCACGGTGCTCGTGGACCTGGTGCAGCCGACCGGGTCGCGGGTCTACGCGAGCTTCGCGCTCGCCGGCACCGAGGTCATGGCGGAGCTCGAGGCGCGCGATGTCCCGTCGGTGGGCGACCGCCTCGAGATGCTCGTGGACATGAACCGGGCGATCCTGATCGACCCCGACACCGAGCGCACCCTGTAGGCGTTCGCGGACGGTGCCGACGCGGGGCGCCGTGTGCTCGGGCTATGATGGGCCGCGCTCGACCTCCCGGGAACACCGATCATGCACGCCCGCAGTCCTCGAATGAACGGCCTGTCCAACCGTCGCATCCACGCGGTCTGCCTGGCACGCGTGTTCCTGTTCGCGACCTTCATGACGGTCGCGGCCACGATCCCCCTGCTGGTGCGCGACTGGGACCTGGGCGCGGCCGCGGCCGGGGCGATCGTGTCGTGCTTCACGGTCGCCTACGCGGTGTCGCTGTTCGGGTTCGCGTGGGCCGCCGACCACGTCGGTGCCAAGCGCATGGTGCTCGTCTCGGCCGTCGCCGCCGCCGTGACCAGCGCGCTCTTCGGCTTCCTGGCGCACGACCTGGTGGTCGGCGATGGTGCTCTACGGCCTCGTCGGGCTCGCGCAGGGCGGGGTGTACACGCCGCTGATCATGGTGTTCTCCGACGAGGTCGAGTCCGAGCGGCGCGGGCACGCGATGGGCTGGATGATCGCGTCGACGTCGGTCGGCTACGCGACCTCGCTCGGGACGGCGGGTCTCGGCATCGCGCTCGGCGGGTGGTCGGCCGCGTTCGTCCTGTCCGGCCTGCTGCCGGCCGTCGGCGCGGTGATCATCATCATGGCGCTGCAGCCGCTGCCCAACCGGGTGCATCCGCGGCCCGGCCAGGCGGGCCTGGCCGAGGAGATCGTGGGCAACCCGCAGGCGCGGCGGCTGATCGTCGGGTACACGGGCCACAACTGGGAGCTGCTCGGGATGTGGGCGTGGATCCCCGCCTTCCTCGCCGGCGCCTTCGCGCTCAAGGGCGCGGCCGCGGACGGGGCCAGCGTATCGGGGGCGTACCTCTCGGGCGTGCTGCACCTGTTCGGGGCGGCCGCGGCCTTCTCGATGGGGCGGGTGTCCGACCACGTCGGCCGGCGGCGCGTGCTGATCGTGCTGGCGGCGGGCGGCACCGCCGGGTCGCTCGCGATCGGCTGGCTGGTGCACGCGCCGCTGCTCGTGCTGGTGCCGCTGGCGTTCGCCTACGCCGGCCTGTGCCTGGGCGACTCGCCCGTGCTGACCACCGCCATTTCCGAGGCGGTCCAGCCGGGCTACCTGGGCGCCGCGCTCGCCTGGCGCGCGCTGGCGGGCTTCGGCGCGGGCGCGCTCGCGCCGCTGGCGTTCGGCCTGGTGTTCGACGGCGTCACGGGCAGGGGGGCCGGGCCGGCGCTGGCGTGGGGCACCGGCTTCGCGACGCTCGCGCTCGGTGGCGCGCTCGCGCTGGCCTGCGCGCTCAGCCTGCAGCGGCGCACCTGAGCGCGGCCGCCGCGCTCAGGCCCCGTCACCGGTGTCGGGCAGGAGCCGGTCACGCGTGCGGTGGGCGCGCCCCTGCATGAACGCGACCGCCTCGCCGGCCGCGTTGGTGATCTCGATCTCGTAGAGCCCGGTCCGGCCCGAGAGCCAGCGCTCGCGGGCGGTGGCGCGCAGCGTGTCGCCGGGCCTCGCCGGGCGCACGAAGTCGATCTGCCCGGCGGCGGCGACGCTGAGCTCGTTGCGGCTGTTGCAGGCGTAGCCGAAGGCGGCATCGCCGAGCGTGAACAGGATGCCGCCGTGGCAGGCGCCCTGGCCGTTGAGCATGTCCTCGCGCACGCCCATGCGCAGGGTGGCCGTGCCGGGCCCCGTCGCCACGACCTCGATGCCGAGCAGCGCCGCGCAGGCATCGTTCGCGCGCAGCTCGGCGGTGCAGCGCTGCGCCAGTCGCTGCGCGGCCTCGTCGTGCGTTTGCGCCATCGTCATCTCCACTGCCCGGGTCCACGGTACACGAGCATGCGCCCGTGGCGAACGCCGGCGCACGCGGCCACGCTGGGCGGCCTCAGCCGCTCGCCGTTGCGTCTGCCGTCGCGGCGCGGCCCGTGCGCTGCACGCCCGCGTCGGCCAGCATGCTGTAGAGGGCCGGGATCACGAACAGCACCATCAGCGTCGAGGCCAGCAGCCCGAACACCACGCTGATCACGAGCGGCTTGAGCACCTGCGCCTGCAGGCTGGTCTCGGCCAGCAGCGGCAGCAGCCCGAGGACCGTGGTCAGCGAGGTGAGCACGACCGCGCGGAAGCGGTCGCGGCTCGCGTGGCCCGCCGCGGTGACCGCGTCCTGGCCGTCCGCGGCGCGCCGCTTGACGAAGTGGACCAGCAGGATGGAGTCGTTGACCACGATGCCGGCGAGCGAGGCCGCGCCCATGAGGCTGGGCATCGAGATCGGGTAGCCGACGAGCACGTGCCCCCAGAGCGCGCCCAGCAGCGCGAACGGGATCGCGGCCATCACCACGAACGGCTCGAGGTAGCTGCGGAACTGGAACGCCAGCACGACGAAGATGCCGAGCAGGCCGAACGCGAACGCCGAGCGCACGGAGCCACCCGTGGTCGCCGCCTCGCGCGACTCGCCCTGGAGGCGGACCTCGACACCGGGGAAGCGGCGCTCGAGGCGGGGCAGGAAGTCGCGCTCGAGCGCGCCGATGATCTGCATGGCGTTGCCGCTGCGCGTGTCGAGATCGCCCGTGACCGTCACCGTGCGCCGGCCGTCGATGCGGTGGATGCGGGCCCAGCCGCGCGCGCTCTCGATCGAGGCGACCGAGCCGAGCGGCACCTGGCCACCGTCGGGCAGCGTGATGCTGAAGTCCTCCAGGTCCTGGAGGCTGTCGCGGTCGGCCGCCGGCTGGCGTACCTCGATCTCGTAGCTCTCCGGCCCGACCTGGATCTCGGCGGCGGTCTCGCCGAGGAAGGCGGCGCGCAGCTGGCCGGCGACATCGGTGGCGTCGATGCCGAGGCTGGTCGCGCCCTCGGCCAGGTGCAGGTGGCGCTCGGGCCTGCCGGGACGCAGGTCGTCCATGACGTCGCGCGGGCCGGCGTAGCGCTCCAGCGCGTCCTGCAGCGCCTGCGATGCCGCCTTCAGCTGCCCGAGGTCGTCGCCGGCGAGGCGGAACTCGAACGCGCGGCCCTGCGGTCCGATGGCGGGCTCCTGCATGGTCAGCGAGATCGCGCCGGGGATGGCGCCGACGGCCTCGCCCCATGCCGCGTAGAGCTCGTCGAGCGTGGTCGTGCGGACCTCCGCCCCCAGCAGGTCCACGACGATCGTGGCCACGTGCGGTCCCTGCTCATGGGCGTCGGCGTTCTCGGCAAAGCGAACCTGGACGTGGCGCACGAGCGATTGCCCATCGGGCTGCTGCGGCGCCAGGCGCGCGTCGGCCCGCTCGAGGGCCGCCGTGATGCGCTCGACCACGGCCTCGGTGCGGTGCAGCGGCGTGCCCTGCGGCATCAGCAGGCGTGCCTCCACGACGTCGCCGTCGATGTCGGGGAAGGCCTGGAACCGGATCTTGCCGCCGGCGACGACACCGACCGTGACCAGCAGCGCGAGCAGCAGGAGGCCGGCGAGCGGATAGCGCGCACGCACGGCGAGGTCGGCACCGCGGCCCACGACGTGCTCGCGCAGCCACTCGAAGCCGGCGTCGAAACGCTGCCGGAAGCGCCCGGGTGAGCGCCGGGCCATGAGCGCCACGGGGTGCAGCAGGTGGTGCGGCAGGATCAGGAAGGCCTCCACCAGGCTCACGGACAGCGTGATCAGCAATACCACCGGCATCACCTCGAGCACGGTGCCGATGTCGCCGGAGAGGAAGGCGAGCGGGCCGAACACGCAGGCGGTGGTGATGAACGACGACACCACGCCGGGCAGGACCTGCCGGGTGCCGTCGACGACGGCGTCCAGCGGGCGTCGTCCCTCGTGCAGGTGTGCCGCGATGTTCTCCGAGATCACGATGGCGTCGTCCATGAGCAGGCCGATCGCCATCAGCAGGCCCACCATCGTGATCATGTTCAGCGAGTAGCCGAAGACGGCCATGAAGAAGACGGTGCCGAGGAACGACACCGGCAGGCCGAGCGCGACCCAGAACGAGAAGCGCAGGCCGAAGAACAGCCACATCGCGAGGAACACGAGCAGCAGGCCCTGCACGCCGTTGGAGACGAGCATCTCGAGGCGATCGCGCGCGATCGACGAGACGTCCTGCGCGAGCGTGATGGTCACCGATGGCGGCGCGCGCGCCCGGGCCTCGCCGATGAAGCCGCGCAACGACTCGACCACGCGCAGGGCGTCGTCGTCCACGTTCTTGTGGACCTCGAGGATGGCAGCGCGCTCCCCGTCGAAGGTCACCTTCTGCTCGGGATCCTCGAAGCGGTCGGTCACGGTCGCGATGTCACCGAGGCGCAGCTCGCCGCCGCCGCTGCCGGCGACGACGACCATGTCCTCGAGCGCGGCGGGGCTGCGGCGCTCGTCGCGGAAGCGCAGGCGGATCTCGCGTGCGCGTGTCTCGATCGTGCCGGCGGGCAGGTCGACTCCCTGGCGGGCGATGATGCGCGCGACCCGCTCGACCGAGAGGTCGTGCTGGCGCAGCACGGTCTTGGGGACCTCGACGCGCAGCTGGTGATCGGAGAAGCCGCGCACGTCGACCAGTGATACACCGGGCACCCGCAGCAGCCGGTCCTTCAGGTCCTCGGCGAAGGCCTTGAGATCGGTATCGGCCATGTCGCCGGTGAGCGCGATCGAGGCCACGAAATCGGTCCGGTGCAGCGCCCGCACGACCGGCGCCTCGGTGCGCGGCGGCAGGTCGTCGATCGCCTCGATCTCGGTCTTGACGTCGTCGAGGAAGCGCGCGAAGGCGCCACCCTCGGCCATCTCCGCGACCGCGCTCGCGCGATCGTCGAGGGCCTCGCAGCGCAGCTCGTGCAGATCGGTGACGCCCTCCAGCGCCTCCTCGATGCGGCCGCAGATCGCGTCCTCGACGTCGGCCGCGGCCGCGCCCGGATAGGCGACCTCGATCCCCACCTCGCTGGGGGTGAAACGCGGGAACGTCTCGCGCTTGAGCGTCGGCGCCGCGAGCAGGCCGGCGGCGACGATCAGCACGAGCAGCAGGTTGGCCGCCGTGGGGTGACCGGCGAAATAGCGGATCATGGACAGGCAGCCGTGCCCCGGGCCTCGGTGGCGAGCGCCGCCGCCGTCTCCGCGTCCGTGCTCGGTGCGAGCAGCATGCCCGCGATCGCGGGCACCGGGTCGCTCACCACGACGCGCTCACCGGCGGCGAGCCCGTCCGCGATCACCGCGAAACCGCCGTGGCGGTAACCCACGTCCACCGCGCGGATCGCGAGGCGGTCGTCGGGCCCGGCGACGTAGACCCGGCCGCCGTGCAGGGCCGCGCGCGGGATCACCACCGCCGGCTGGCGCGCCGGCGCGCACAGGCGTACCTCGACGTACATGCCCTTGACCAGGGGCGGGCGCTCGGGCGGGCGCGCGTTCGCGTAGGGGTCGTCGACGACGGTGACCACGCCGACCGTGCGTGTGCGCGGGTCGATCGCGTCGCTGATCCGGTCGACACGCGCCGACCAGCGTGCCATCGGCTCCGTGCCGCCGGTCGCGCGCAGGCGCACCTCGGCGCGCAGGCCCATGCGCGGCAGCAGCCGCTCGAGGCGCACGGGGTCGGCGTCGGCGGGCAGGCGCGCCGGGTCGAGGATGGCGCGGAACTGCGACACCGGGACCTCGGCCTCCACCTCGGTCGCCGCGACGCCGTCCGCGCGCAGCAGCACGTCGCCGACGCGCACGTACTCGCCCGTCTCGGTGTCGACGGCGCTGACGCGGATGTCGAACGGCGCGTGGACCACGGTGCGCGGCAGGTCACGCTCGGCCTGGGTCTCGCGTGCGCGGTCGCGCTCGAGCTCCGCCTGGAGCCGGCGCCGCTCCGCCGGGATCTGCGCCAGGCTGCTCTCGATCTCCTGCACGGCCTGGCGCTGCTGCAGGTACTCGCGCTGCTGGCGGTCCACGTCGGCGCGCGACACGGTGCCCTCGTCGAGCAGGCGCTGCTGGCGCTCGAGCTCGCGCTGCGCCACCTCGAGGCGCCGGCGCTCGATCTCGAGCGTGCGCTGCAGGTTCTCTTCCCGTGTCTCGAGCTCGTCGAGCTGGGCACGGCGCGCGCTGATCGCTGCGCGTGCCTCGGCCAGCGCCAGCTCGTAGTCGGCGCGGTCGATCTGCAGCAGGCGCGTGCCCGCGGGCAGGATCGCGCCGGAGGCGAGCTCGGCGTGGCGCTCGACCACGCGGCCGGCGACCTCCGCGGTGGCCCGCCAGGTTCGCGCGGGACGGGCCTCGCCGTAGCCGGTGGCGCGCGGGACCCAGGCGATCGCCGGTGCCTCGATCACGGCGACGGCCCGCGCCCGCTCGGCGCTGTCGTCCGTCGCCGCCGGGGGTCGGTCGGCGATCAGCCACGCGGCGATCGCGGCGCCCGCGAGCAGCGGCGCCAGGATCGCCAAGGTACGGGTGACGGGGCGGGGGAGCGTCATCGGGCGTCGCGTCGGTGGTCCCGGGATGCGGCGAATATCGCGCGTCGGATGGTGTTAGTCAACACTACCACTGGCACATCGGTGTGTTGCGTTTTCCGTTGAATACGGCACTGAAGTGGACAAAATGGCAAGAAGTCGATTGACTTCCACTCGAACTGTCTGGAGCATCAGTGCGTAGCAAATGCTAACGATCGGGGTGGGGAACGGATGCAGACCGCGCGTTCAGATCGCCGCGACGAGATCCTCGACGCGATGCTCGCGATGGTCGCCGAGGAGGGCCCCGACCGGGTCACGACCCGGGGGCTCGCACGCCGGGTCGGCATCACCGAGCCGGTGCTCTACCGCCAGTTCGCCGGTGGCAAGGCCGAGATGTGGCACGCGCTGGCGGGGCGCGTGGGCGAGGCCATGCAGGCCGCCTGGCGGCGGGCGCTCGCGGACGCGGGCGGCATCGCCCTCGAGCGGCTGCGGGCGCTGATCGGTGCCCAGATGCGCACGATCGCCGACATCCCCGCGCTGCCGGCGATCCTGTTCTCGCGCACGCTCCACCGCGACAACGCGGCCCTGCGCGCGGGCCTGGGCGAGGTCGCCGGGCGCTTGCACGCCCGGATCGAGCAGCTCGTCTGCGAGGGACAGGCGCACGGCGAGCTGCGCGCGGACGTCGATCCCGATGCCACCGCCTGGCTGTTGATCGCGACCATCCAGGGCACCGCCATTCGCTGGTCGCTGTCCGAGCGCGCCTTCGAGCTCGAACCGGAAGGTGCGCGCGTGCTCGAAGTGGCCCTGGCGGGGTTGCGGGCCCGGGGTCACGGCATGCCGGCGCGTCCCGGCGAGCGCTGACGCGGACCCGTGCCCGGACCCGCCGAGCGGCCGGGGCTGAGGCCGGGGCCGGGGCGGCACGGACCACCCCGGGCCTGCCGGGGCGGGCGCATGCGAGCGAATTGACGGCCCGCCACGGCGCGGTCTAGTTTCGTGCACGCACCGACCCCGGCCCCGCCGCATCCCCCGGAGGTATTCCGCCGCCGTGGCGCGCGCGGCACGCACACGATGGGGGCAAGCGGGGGGCCGGACCAGGCCATCACGAGCGAGGTACGCAGCCATGACGCATCGGGTCGAGATTGGTGGGCTCCAGGTGGACAAGGGGCTCTACGACCTCGTGGCCGGCGAGGTCGTGCCCGGCCTGGGCGTCGAGGCCGACACCGTGTGGACCGAGCTGGGCGCGATCGTGCGTGATCTCGGCCCCACGAATCGCGAGCTGCTCGCGCGACGCGACGCGCTGCAGGCGCAGCTCGATGCGTTCTGCCGCGAGCACAGGGACACCCGTCCCGATCCGGCGACCGTGCGGCGCCACCTCGAGGAGATCGGCTACCTCGAGCCCGAGGGCGAGGACTTCACCGTCTCGACCAAGGGGGTCGATGCCGAGATCGCGCAGGTGCCCGGCCCGCAGCTGGTCGTGCCGGTCAGCAATGCGCGCTTCGCGCTCAATGCCGCGAACGCGCGCTGGGGCAGCCTCTACGACGCCCTCTACGGTACCGACGTGGTTCCCGAGAGCGACGGCGCAGAGATCGGCAGCCAGTACAACCCGACCCGCGGGCGCAAGGTCATGGAATACGCCGGCGCCATCCTCGACGAGATCGCGCCGCTCGAACGCGGCCGCCACCTGGATGCCACCGGCTACCGGGTGCAGGGCGAGGGCGGGCGCAAGCGCCTCGTGGTCGACACCGGGGACGGCAGCACGGCGCTGGCCGACCCCGACCAGTTCGTCGGCTACCTCGGGTCCGGCGACGAGCCGCACGCCGTGCTCCTGGTCAACCATGGCCTGCACGCCGAGATCCAGGTCGATCGCGAGGACCAGGTCGGTCGTGATCACCCCGCGGGCGTCAAGGACGTCGTGCTCGAGGCCGCGGTGACGACCATCCAGGACTGCGAGGACTCGGTGGCGGCGGTCGACGGCGAGGACAAGACACTCGTCTACCGCAACTGGCTCGGCCTGATGAAGGGGGATCTCGAGGAGAAGTTCCGCAAGGGCGAGCGCGAGATGACCCGGCGGTTGCACCCCGACCGCGAGTACCAGGCACCGGACGGCGACACGCTCACGCTGCCGGGGCGCAGCCTGATGCTGGTGCGCAACGTCGGTCACCTGATGACCACGCCGGCGGTCCTGGATGCCGAGGGCAACGAGATCCCCGAGGGCATGCTCGACGCGATGATCACGTCGCTGATCGCGATGCACGACCTGCAAGGCGCACGGGCCCGATGCGCAACAGCCGCGCCGGCAGCGTCTACATCGTCAAGCCGAAGATGCACGGCCCGCGCGAGGTCGCGTTCACGGTCGAGCTGTTCGCGCGCGTCGAGGACGCCCTGGGCCTGGCGCGCAACACGCTCAAGATCGGCATCATGGACGAGGAGCGCCGCACCACGGTGAACCTCAAGGACTGCATCCGGGCAGGCGCGCGAGCGCGTCATCTTCATCAACACCGGCTTCCTCGACCGCACCGGCGACGAGATCCATTCCTCGATGGAAGCCGGCCCGATGGTCCGCAAGGAGGACATGAAGGCCCAGCCCTGGATCAAGGCCTACGAGGACTGGAACGTGGACATCGGCCTCGAGTGCGGCCTGCGCGGCCACGCCCAGATCGGCAAGGGCATGTGGCCCAAGCCGGACGGGATGGCGGAGATGATGGAGGCCAAGCAGGCCCACCCCGAGGCCGGCGCCAACTGCGCCTGGGTGCCGTCGCCGACCGCGGCCACGCTGCACGCCATGCACTACCACCAGGTCGACGTGATGGCCGTCCAGGCGCGAACTCGCAGGTCGCGCAGCGCGCCGAGCCTGGACGATCTGCTGACCATCCCGGTCGCGGAGCGCCCGGAATGGTCGGACGACGAGATCCAGGCCGAGCTCGACAACAACGCCCAGGGCGTGCTCGGCTACCTCGTGCGCTGGATCGAGCAGGGCATCGGCTGCTCCAAGGTGCCCGACATCAACGACGTCGATCTCATGGAGGACCGCGCCACCTGCCGCATCTCGAGCCAGCACATCGCCAACTGGCTCTACCACGGCGTGTGCAGCGAGCAGCAGGTGCGCGCGACGCTCGAGCGCATGGCCGCGGTGGTCGATCGGCAGAACGCCGACGATCCCGGTTACCGCCCGATGGCCGACGACCCCGACGGCAGCGTCGCCTTCCAGGCGGCCTGCGACCTGATCTTCCGCGGCCGCGAGCAGCCCAACGGCTACACCGAGCCGGTGCTGCACGCGCGCAGGCGCGAGCTCAAGGCGCGGTCGCAGTAGCGCCGTGGCCCCGTGGACGCGGCCACGGGGTGGCGCCACCGGGCCGCCACGCCGCGGGCGTAGCGGCCGCCCCCGGTGCCCGGCAACCGGACTGCTAGCCACGAACCGCCCGTGACCCGGCGCGCATGCACGACGCCGGCCCGGGCGGGGGCTATCATTGGACCGCCGACTGACCGCAGGGGCCCAGCCACGGAGACCAGCGCGTGCAACTTGCGCGCGGGCACGCTCCGCGAGGTGAGCCGCGGCGCCGTGAACAGCGTCGTCCTCCTCGACCTCGCAGGCGGGGAGACGCTCACCGCGAGGATCACCAACGACAGCGTCGATCGCCCTCGGGCTGACCGCCGCGGGCCTGACGGGCCGGCGACGCAGCCGGCGGGTCCCGGGGTGCACGGCGACCGGACGTGCCGATCGACTGGTCCTTGTACGGGCGCGTCGGGGACCGAGCCGGATGCTATCGGGGATGGCGAACTGAGGCAGATACAGTAGGGACATGTTCGCGACCGTATTCCACGAGATCAGCGCGCTGCTCGCGCTCGCCACGATCGCCGGCGCGCTCGCGCTGGTGCTGCGCCAGCCGCTCATCGTCGCCTTCATCGCGGTCGGGATCGTCGCCGGCCCGGCCGGCCTCGCGTGGGTGGCGGCCGCCGACCAGGTTGCCCTGCTCGCGCGCCTGGGCATCGCCCTGCTGCTGTTCGTCGTCGGCCTGCGCCTCGACCTGCACGTGATCCGCAGCGTCGGCCCGGTCGCGCTGGCGACCGGCCTGGGTCAGGTCGGCTTCACCGCCGGCATCGGCTACCTGATCGCGATCGCGCTCGGCTATGCGCCCGTGCCCGCGCTCTACATCGCCGTGGCGCTGACCTTCTCCAGCACGATCATCATCGTCAAGCTGCTCTCGGACAAGCGCGAGCTCGACACGCTGCACGGGCGCATCGCCGTCGGTTTCCTGATCGTGCAGGACATCGTCGTCGTGCTCGTGATGATCGGCCTGACCGCGCTCGGCTCCAGCGGTGCGGCGACCAGCCCGGCGCTCGAGGTGCTCGCCGTGCTCGCCAGGGGCGCGGCGATGCTGGCGGTGCTCGCCGCGCTCATGCGCTGGGTGCTGCCGGCGCTGCTGCGCCGGCTGGCGCACTCGGGCGAGCTGCTGGTGCTGTTCGCCATCGCCTGGGCCGTGGTCTGGGCGACCGCCGGCGACCTGCTCGGCTTCAGCAAGGAGGTCGGCGCCTTCCTCGCCGGCGTGTCGCATCGCCTCGACGCCGTACCGCGAGCTCGATCGCGGCGCGCATGTCGGGCCTGCGCGACTTCCTGCTGCTGTTCTTCTTCATCGACCTCGGCGCGGGCCTGGACCTCGGCGCGCTCGGCGGCAGCCTCGGCCCCGCAGCCGTGCTCTCCGCGTTCGTGCTCGTCGGCAACCCGCTGATCGTGGTCGCCATCATGGGCTGGATGGGGTATCGCCGGCGCACCGGCTTCCTCGCCGGGCTGACCGTCGCCCAGATCAGCGAGTTCTCGCTCGTGCTCGCCGCGCTCGGCCTGAGCCTCGGCCACCTCGAGCGCGAGGCCGTGGGTCTGATCACGCTGGTCGGGCTGGTGACGATCAGCGCCTCGACCTACATGATCCTGTACTCGCACCGCCTCTACGCCTGGTTCGCACCGTGGCTCAAGCCCTTCGAGCGGCGCGTCCCGCACGCGGAGGCGGGACGCGGCGCGGCCGCGGAACCGCCGATCGACGTGATCCTGTTCGGGCTCGGTCGCTTCGGCTCGGCGGTCGCGCGCACGCTGGTCGGGCGCGGCGTGCGCGTGCTCGCGATCGACACCGACCCCGACCGCATCCGGGCGCGGGCGAGCGATGGCTACGAGCTGCGCTACGGCGACGCCGAGGACCCCGAGTTCGTCGCCTCGCTGCCCCTGGACCGCGTGGAGTGCGTGGTGAGCACGCTGCGCGACCGCCACGTGAGCCGGGCCCTGCTGCACGCCATCGACGCCAGCGGCAGCCGGCCCCGGATCGCCCTGACCGCGGACACCGAGCTCGAGGCACAAGCCCTGCGGGCCCGAGGTGCGGATCTCGTGCTGGTGCCGTACAGTGACGCGGCGCACGACGCCGCCGACCGGATCCTGGCGACCGCCGAGCCGGCGCCCGCCGGTGCCTGACGCCGCTCACGGCGAGACGCGGGGAGACGACGCGATGCGTGGATTCCGCAACATCCTGTACGTGGCGACGCCGGACGCCGACGACGCGGCCGCCTTCGAGCGGGCGCTGGCGCTGGCCGAGTCCCACCAGGCCGCGCTGACCGTGGTCGACCCGCGCCCGCAGGCCACGGCGCCGGGCGCCGCGGTGGTGAGCCTGGACGCCGTGCGCGCGGCGCTGTCCGACGCCAGCGCCGAGGCGCTGCAGCGCTACGCCGACGTCGCCCGCGACCGGATCGAGATCGACACCGAGACCCTGCACGGGGTGCCCTTCGTCGAGATCATCCGCACCGTGCTGCGACGCGACCACGACCTCGTGGTGAAGGCCGCGCACGGTGCCCCCGGCGGCATGCGGCGCCTGTTCGGCAGCCTCGACATGCACCTGCTGCGCAAGTGCCCCGTGCCGGTGTGGATCCTCAAGCCGGTACCGGCGCACCGCGACCGCCGGGTGCTGGCCGCGGTGGACTTCGATCCGGACCGGGCGGACGATGGCGCCGACTCGCTCAATCGCCGCATCGTGGAGGCGGCGGCGAGCCAGGCCCTGGCGGGCTTCGCCGAGCTGCACCTGGTGCACGCCTGGCAGCCGGCGTACGAGGGCATCCTGCGCAGCCGCGGCGTGCTCGCCCGTGACGAGGACGTGCAGCGCTACGAGCAGGCGGAACGCACCTGGCACCGCGACGCGCTCGACCGCCTCGGCGAGCGCATCCGCGGCTGGCTCGGGGCGCGGCGCACGACTACCTGCAGCCGCGGCTGCACCTGCACCAGGGGCCGGCCGCCGAGGTGGTCCCGACGCTCGCGCAGGAGCTCGACGCGGAGCTCGTGGTCATGGGGACCGTCGGGCGCACCGGCATCGCCGGGCTGCTGATCGGCAACACCGCCGAGACCATCCTCGAGCGGCTGGCGTCGTCGGTGCTCGCGGTGAAGCCGCCCGGGTTCCGCACGCCGGTCATGGCCGACGACTGAGCACGGCGCCGCGGACAGGGGGAGCACGATGCCGCCGGAGCACGAGAGCCCGCGCCCGAGCCCGGGCGAGATCGACGCGCTGCTGCCCAAGGACATGGCCCGGCTGGCCGAGCGCGCCGGCGCCGAGAAGGCCCGCCAGGACGGGCTCAGCCTGCTCGCGCTCGCCGCGCTCGCCGGCGCCTTCATCGCCTTCGGGGCCACCTTCGCGGCCGCGGTGACCGGCGGTGCCGGGCCCGGCGCGCCCTGGGGCCTGTCCAACCTGGCCGCCGGGCTGGCGTTCACGCTCGCCTACGTGCTGGCGATCGTCGGCGGCGCGGAGCTGTTCACCACCAACAACATGATGGTGATGGCCTGGGCCCACCGGCGCCTGGCGACGCAGCGCCTGCTGCGCGCCTGGGGCATCGTGTACCTGGGCAATCTCGTCGGCGCCGTGTCGACGGCGGCGCTGCTGGTGCTCGCGGGCCAGCACGCCGAGGCCGGCGGCGGTGTCGGCGCCGCGCTGCTCGACTCGGCCGCGCGGCTGCACGGGCTGACCCTGTTCGAGGCCTTCCTGCTCGGGCTGCTCGGCAACACGCTGCTGTGCCTGGGCGTGTGGCTGACCTACAGCGCGCGCTCGACCACCGACCGCATCCTCGCGCTGACGCCGCCGGTGGCCGCCTTCTACGTGCTCGGCCTCGAGCACGCGGTCGCGGTCATGTTCTACCTGCCGTGCGCGGCGTTGATCGGGGCCCTGGCCGAGCCCTCGTTCTGGTCGGCGATCGGCCCGGCGCCGGTCGACGTCACCGTCGCCGGCTTCCTGCGCGTCCTGCTGCCCGTGACCGTGGGCAACATCGTCGGCGGCGGCGGCCTCGTGGCGCTGGTCTACTGGTTCATCTACCTGCGCCCGGAGCGGGCCTGAGCGAGCCCGGACCGTCGACGCTACTCGATCACGAGCGCGCGGAAGTCGTTGACGTTGGTACCGGTCGGGCCGGTGTCCACGAGATCGCCGAGGGCCTCGAAGAAGCCGTAGGCGTCGTGGCGCGCGAGCGCGTCGTGCGGGTCGATGCCGAGCGCGCGGGCGCGCGCGAGCGTGTCCGGGCCGATCACCGCGCCGGCGTTGTCCTCGCTGCCGTCGATGCCGTCGGTGTCGGCCGCCAGCGCGTGGATCCCCGCGGCCCCGTCGAGCGCGATCGCGAGCGCGAGCAGGAACTCGGTGTTGCGCCCGCCGCGCCCGCCGGCGTCGCCGAGCGTCACGGTGGCCTCGCCGCCGGAGAGCAGCACCGCGGGCGGGGCCACCGGCTGGTGCCAGCGGCGGACGCTGTGCGCGATGCCGCCGTGGACGGTGCCCATGGCGCGCGCCTCGCCCTCGAGGCCGTCGCCCAGCAGCAGCGGCGCCAGGCCGGCCGCGCGCGCGGCCGCGGCGGCCGCCTCGAGGCTCTGCATGGCCGAGCACAGCACGGTGTGGTGGCAGCGCGCGCCGAGCTCGGCAGGCGTGGGCGGGACGTTGTCGGCGAGGCGCTCGCGCGCGGCGGCGGGCAGCTCGAGCCCGTGGCGCGCCACCACCGCGCCCGCCTCGTCGGGCCCGAAGGGCGAGCCGATCGTCGGGCCCGAGGCGACCAGCGCCGGCTCGTCGCCGGGGATGTCCGACACCAGCAGCGTGCACACCGGCGCCGGCGCGGCCGCCAGCGCCAGGCGCCCGCCCTTGATCGCCGACAGCCGCTGGCGTACCGCGTTGATCTCGTGGATGCTGGCGCCGCTGGCGAGCAGGGCGCGCGTGACCTCCTGCTTCTGCGCCAGCGTCAGCCCGGGCGCGGGCTCGCAGAGCAGGGCGGAGCCGCCCCCGAGACCAGCGCGACCACCAGGTCGTCGGCCCCCAGGCTCGCCACCAGGGCGTGCATGCGTTGCGCCGCGGCGACGCTGCGCTCGTCCGGAACGGGGTGGCCGGCCTCGAGCAGCTCGATGCGTTGCGTGTCACGCCGCGTGCCCGCCGGTACCGCGATCGCCCCCGCCAGCTCGGTGTCCGGCCAGGCGGCCTCGAGCGCCGCGGCCATCGCCGCCGAGGCCTTGCCCGCACCGACGACGACGGCGCGCCCGCCGGCGGTGGCGGCAGCCGCGCCGCCAGGTGGCGGCCGGGATCGGCGGCCGTGATGGCGTGGCCGAGCAGCTCGTGCAGGAGGGTGGACGCGGTCGGCGCGGTCACGGGCGCCGCGCCCGGGTCGGGCGACGATCAACGGGCCCGCGCTGGCGCGGGCCGGCGGCCACGGTGGCGGGATCCACGCGTCAGTGGAAGCGCGCTGGCGCCTCGACGATGAACGCCACCGCGACCGCGGCGGCGTGGTCGGCGTCGCGCGTCTGGATGGGGTAGAAGTTCTGGAACTGGCCCTCGTCGTCGACGGCCACGCCGTCGTACACGCCCTCGGCGTCGCGGTAGAGCACCACGCGCGGGGCGTCGGGGTTCTGGGCGTAGACCTGGGCCAGCACGGAGTCGATGGCGTTGCTGATCGAGGTGCTGCCGTCCTCCGGGTCGGAGATCACGACCACGTCGTCACGCACCTGCACGCCCACCGTCACCGTGTTGAATTCCTCGTCCGTCATGCGCTCTATCTCTCCGGCGTTGGCACGCCTGATCACCAGGGACACCTCCCATCATGGGGATCTGGCGCGCGACCGCAAGGGCGGGGCGCTGCCGCTACCGCCGGACGGCCGTCGCGGGCCGCTCAGCGGACCACCACGGGGGCACCGGCCGGCCGCTCGCCCTCGCGCGATCATGGCGCGCACGCGCGCGACCAGGTCGGCCGGGGTCACGCCCCAGTCGGGCTCGAGCACCAGCTGGTAGCGCGCCGTCTGCGCATCGCCGACCTCGAGCTCGAGCGCCTCGGGCCCCGGCGGCGACAGCGCGTGCCGGGAAGGCGCTGGCGACGCGGCGGAGCGCGACGACCTCGTCGAAGCGCGTGGATCGCCTGCGGCGCTCGCGCCCGGCAGCGCCCGGCGGCGTCTCCACCGCGCGCAGGTAGAGCGTGCGACCGGTCGACGTCGAGCGGCGAGCGCCAGCACCAGCGCGGCCGGCAGGGCCGGCGCCTCGCGTCCGGCCGATGACCTGGCGCCGCAGCGCGTCGTAGACGGGCGTGATGCGGCTCGAGAGCACGATGCAGTCGGCCGCCAGTCCGCGCCCGGCGAGCGCCGCGCGCGTGCGCGCGAGCAGGTGGTCGCCGGTCAGGCCGCCGGTGAGCACCTTGAGGCGCGCGCCCAGCGCCCCGGAGGCCTCGCGCAGCTCGCCGAGCAGCCAGCGGCCGCCGAAGTACGTGACCAGCGCGAGCGCGATCAGCAGCAGCAGGGCGTAGAGCATCGCGCCACGGGGTCGCTCTCCGGGCGGGCGAGTGCAGCAACGGGCCGGCGCCGGAGCGCGGCCGGCGGCCCAGGGCAAGGCCGCGCGGCGCCGCGATTCGCGCTCGTCCCGGGCGGCACCGCGCGGGAATGCCCGGCGTTGCGCGGCGCGCGCGCGGTGACGCTACACTGGTCGTCGACGTCTTGCGGCGAAGGCGCACGGCGCCGCAGACGATGAACGAGCCTGCCCGCGTGCCGCGCGGGGCTGCGCCAGGGGTGAGCCGTGCGCGGGGTGATGCCGTGACCGCCGACCTCTCCGCGGGCGCCGCCTGGATCGACGACACCATCGTGCCGATCGCCGAGGCACGCCTGCCGCTGCTCGACTGGGGCTTCCTGCACTCCGACGCGACCTGACGATGTCGCCCATGTGTGGCAGGGTCGCTTCTTCCGGCTCGACGACCATATCGAGCGCTTCTTCGCGAGCATGGCTGCGCTGCGCCTGGTGATCCCGCGCGACCGTGACGGCCTGCGCGCGCTCCTGGTCGAGCTCGTGCGCGCAACCGGCCTGCGCGAAGCCTACGTCGAGATGATCTGCACCCGCGGCGAGCCCGCGCCGGGCTCGCGCGATCCGCGTACCTGCACGAATCGCCTGCTCGCATTCGCGGTCCCGTTCGTCTGGATCGCGGACCCGGAAGAGCAGGAACGGGGCCTCCATCTCGTCAGAAGCGGCCGCGAGCGCATCCCGCCGGCCGCGGTCGACCCGGCGGTCAAGAACTACCACTGGCTCGACATGGTGCAGGCCCTGTTCGAGGCCTACGACCGCGGCGGCGAGACGGCGATCACGGTCGACGGTCGCGGCCACGTGGTCGAGGGCCCCGGCTTCAACGTGTTCGTGGTCCACGGCGACACGCTCGCGACGCCGGCCGCGGGGGTCCTGCCGGGGATCACGCGGCGCACGGCGATGGAGCTGGCCGCGGCGGACGGGCACGCGGTCGCCGAGCGGCCGGTGACCTGCGCCGAGGTGCGTCGCGCCGACGAGGTCTTCATCACCAGCACCGCCGGCGGGATCATGCCGGTCATGCGGGTCGACGGCGCGGCCGTCGGCGGGGCCGGCGGGGCCGGTTACTGGGCGCCTGCGCGACGCCTACTGGGCCCTGCACGAGGAGCCCGGCCACACGCTGGCGGTGGAGCCGGTGGGGGCGGGCGGCCATGGCGGCTAGGAGGCCGTCCGAGTAATCTGTGCCGTAGCGAGCGCGTGGCACAGCGAGGCGAACGATCGCCGGAACTGCCCTGCCACGTCGCCTTCGGCCCCTCGCAGCAATGGTTGTGGTGCGCGCGCAGTAGGCTCATGAAGGGACACCAGGGCATGATGCGCGCGCGCCGGATGCAGGCAACACGGGCCGTGCTGCTCGCGGCGCTGGTGGCAGTGGCATCCCCGGGTGACGCCGCCGACGGCGAGGCCCGGCTGCTGCTGGAGGCGACCCGCGGGGCACGCCCCCGGCGTTCGCGGACGCGGCGCGCGCCGACGAGCGCCGCGCGATGGTGCGCGAGCAGGTCGCCGCGCGGCGGGTGAGCGACGCCGCCGTGCTCGAGGCGATGCGCGCGGTGCCGCGCCACCGCTTCGTGCCGTCGGAGCGCCGGGGCCTGGGCGTACGCCGACACGCCGCTGCCGATCGGGCACGGGCAGACCATCTCGCAGCCGTTCATCGTCGCCTACATGACCGAGCTGCTCGCGGCCGACGCGGAGGACCGCGTGCTCGAGGTCGGCACCGGCTCCGCCTACCAGGCCGCGGTCGTGGCGCAGCTGGTGGCGCACGTGGTGTCGATCGAGATCGTCCGCCCGCTGGCCGAGAGCGCCGCGCGCCGGCTCGCGGGCCTGGGCTACGACAACGTCACCGTGCTCCACGGCGACGGCTACTTCGGCTATCCCCGCAGGCGCCGTACGACGGCATCGTGGTGACGGCGGCGGCGAGCCACGTGCCGCCGCCGCTGGTCGATCAGCTCGCGGCCGGTGGCCGCATGGTGATCCCGGTCGGCGAATCGGCCTGGACGCAGAACCTGCTGCTCGTGGAGAAGGCGGCCGACGGCGGCATCTCGACGCGCAACCTGACGCCGGCTGCGATTCGTGCCGCTGACGGGCGAGCGCTGAGGCCTCGCCGGTGCGGGCAGAGCCCGACCCGAGCCTGGCCGTCGGCGCTGCATCTCGCCGCCCTGTTCGGGCTTTCCGGCGGCCGTGCTCGCGTTCGAGGTGCTGCGCGGCTGGCGGCTGTTCGAGCTCAGCCACTTGGGCACGCACTTCGCCGGCCTCGCGATCGCGCTGGCGCTGCTCGGCCTCGGCGTCGCGGGCACGGTGCTGGCGTTGCTGGGGCCGCGGCGCGCGGTCACCGGCGACTGGCTGGCTTCCTCGGGGCGTGGCGTTCGCCGCGGCGGGTGCCTGCTGCTGTGCTCGCGCTGGGCACGGCGGGCGTCGCCGTGCGCCCGCTCGTCGCCGGCTGGGACGCGGGCGAGCTCGCGCGGCTGCTGCTCGTCGACCTGATCGCGTTCCTGCCGTTCCTCGGCGCCGGCCTGGCGATCGGCCAGGTGTTCATGCGCTGGCCGCGGACACGCCGCGGCTGTACGCGGCCAACCTGCTCGGCTCGGGCGGCGGGCAGCGCGGCTGCCACGGCGCTGCTGGCGGTCGCGCGCGTCGAGACCGCGATCGCCGCGGTGGCCGCGGTGCTCGCGCTGCTCGGCACCACGGTCGCGCTCGCCCGGCGCCGGCTGGCTGGCCGCGGCCGGCGGCGCCGCGGCGCTGCTCGCGCTCGCGGCGGCGGTGGGCCGGCCGCCGGCGCCGGCGGTCGGGTCGGACTTCAAGGCGCTGGCGCGGCTGCAGGCGTCCGCCCGGCGCGCAGGTGCTCGCCGAGCGCCCGGGGCTGCCGGGCGCCTGAACGCTGACCCGCGGGGGACAGCCTGCGCTTCGCGCCGGGTCTGGAGCCTGTCCTGGCCCAGAGCCGGTAGCGCCGTCGGGCTGCCGCGATCATCGGCAGCGACCGCGTCGTCCTGGTGCCGCGGGCGTACCCGCCGCCGGGCGGTGCGCACGAGGCCGCCGCGCTCGGCGGGCTGGCGGGCCTCCTGCGCCCGGGCGGCCGCGTGCTGGCGCTGGGCTCGGGCAGCTGGCCGGCGGGCGGGGGCCGCCGCGGCGCTGACCTGGGTCGAGCCCGACGCGCGCCTGCTCGAGCTGGGCGCGGGACGGCGGCGCGGGCCATCGCCTGGTCGAGGACGCGCCTGGCGCCACCTGGCGGTCGGCGACGCGCGCTACGACGTGATCACCCTGCGCGGCGCCTTCGCCGGCGGCGACGCCGCCAGCGAGGACTACCTGCTGAATGCGGCCAGGGCTTGCGGCGGGCGCTCGACCTCGCCTGGCCCCGGGCGGGCTGCCGGCGCTGCCGCTCGAGCTGCAGTACCCTGCCGCCGGCGCTTCCCGCGGGGCCTGGCGGACGCCGGGTGCCGCGCTCGAGCGCGCCGGGGCCGCGCAACCCGCGCGCCACGTGGCGGTGCTGCGCGGGCTCCAGGCGCTCGTGGTGCTGGCCTCGCCCGAGCCGCTGGCGGCGGGCGACCTCGCGCGCATGGCGCGACTTCGCCGCGCGCTGGTCGTTCGACCTCGCGTGGCTGCCCTGGGCTCGAGCGCGCCGCGACCAACCGCCGACCACCGCCTGGAGTCGCCGGCGTTCTTCGAGTTGGCCCGGGCCGTGCTCGTCGGGGCTCGCTGCCGGCCGATGCGCGGCGCTTCGTCACCGCGCGCCGGCGACGATGGCGCAGCCGGTATTTCCTGGCACTCGAGGCGCTGGGCCGAGGTGCCGGCGCTGGTCGAGCGCCTCGGCCCGCGCGCGCTCGCCTACCTGGACTGGACGCTGCTGCTGGCGGCCCTGACGACCGCGATCGTCAGCGTGCTCGCGTTCGTGCTGATCCTGCTGCCGCTGGGGCGGTCGGCCGGGTGATCGGCGCGGCCGTTCGGGCGCGCCTCGGTGGCGGCGTACTTCGCCGCGCTCGGGGCCGGCTACATGCTGCTCGAGCTGGCGCTGCTCCAGCGCGCGATCCTGTTCCTGGGCGAGCCCGTGGTGGCCGCGGCGCTGGTGTTCGCGCTGTTCCCGCTCGGCTCGGGGATCGGCAGCGCCATGGCGCCGGCGGCGCTGCGCCGACGCGCGGCGCTGCCGGTGTTCGGCGCGATCGCCGCCGGGTCTCGGGCTTGCCGCCGCCGGCCTGTGGGACGGGGCTCGGCCGCCCTGGCGGCGGCCCCGTTCGCCTGGCGCGCGACCCTCGTGGCCGCGCCGCGGGTGCCGCTGGCCTGGGCACTGGGGCGGCCTGTTCCCGTGGGCCCTGCGCGCAGCTCGGCGCGCGCCCGCGCCGGGTCCCCTGGGCCTGGGGCATCAACGGCTTCGCCTCGGTCGCGGCCGCCGCGGCGGCGCCGCTGGTGTCGATCCACCACGGCCAGCCGGTCACGCTCGCCGCCGGCGGCGCCTGCTGACGTCGTGGCACTGGCGGTGGCGTGGCGGTGGACCCGGGGTGGGCGCGCGGCTGGCCGGGAACCGTAGGAGCGGCCTCCGGCGGCCGAGCATGGACGCGCCCGCTTCCGCCGCCTACGCGCTCGCCGGCGGCTGCTCGCCGGCGCGGCGCTCCGCGCCGGCCGAGCACCGCCACCGCGGAGCGCCGGGAGGAAGGTCAGCGTCACGATCGCCGCGCCCGCGAGCCCGAACAGCACGATCGCGCCCACGCCCGGGTACAGCTCCGTGCCGGCCCCTGGGCACGAACACCAGTGGCGCGAGCCCGAAGATCGTGGTCAGCGCCGACATCGCGATCGGGCGCAGGCGCGAGGCCACTGCCTCGCGTACCGCCGCGTGCGCGTCCAGGCCGGATTCGCGCATGTTCGCGGCCGAGCGGTGGCACGATCAGGATGGGATTGTCGACCACCGTGCCCATCAGGATCAGGAAGCCGAGCATGGAGATCATGTCGAACGGTTGCTGCAGGGCGTTGAGGCCGACCAGCGGCAGCAGGCTGCCGCCGAGGTTGAGCAGCCAGAGCCCGCCGATGCCGCCGCCGGCGACGCCGAGCGGGATCGGCGGTCATGATCAGCAGCGGGTAGCCCCAGTGGGTGAAGATCGCGACCAGCACGAGATCGACGAGCACGAGGGCGACGGCATAGTTGCGCGCGCCGGGCGGTCGCGCCAGTGTATTGTCGGGTCCGGGCGCGTCCACGCGCGACGGACGGGACGCGTCGCCGCCTGCGTACGTGCCGGTGCGCGGCCACGGGGATCGAGCACACCGCGTGAGCGCCAAGCGCGCCAGCGCAACGGCGGTGGCCTGACGCGGCGCCGCTTCCTCCAGCTCGCCGCCGCGCGGCGTGGCGCGCGCCGCTGGCGCCGCTGCGCGCGGCGGTACGGGCCCGTGCGTCGCGCGATCCCGGCATCCGGCCAGGCGGATCCCGGTCATCGGGCTCGGCACCTGGCAGACCTTCGACGTCGACCCCGCCGACGCGGCCGCGCTGGAGCCGCTGCGCGGCGTGCTGCGCGCGTTCCACGAGGGTGGCGGCCGCGTCGTCGACTCCTCGCCGATGTACGGTCGCTCGAGGCCGTCGTCGGGCGCCTGGCCGCCGACCTCGGGGTCGCCGACGAGCTGTTCATGGCGACCAAGGTCTGGACGCGGGGACGCGAGCAGGGCGTCGCGCAGATGCAGCGCTCGCGCGAGCGCATGGGCGGCGGGCGCCTCGAGCTCGATCCAGGTGCACAACCTGGTGGACCTGCGCACCCAGCTCGCGACGCTGAAACGCTGGCGCGAGGAGGGACGCGTGCGTGTATCGGGGTGACGCACTACACCTACCGCGCCCACGACGAGCTCGCGCGCATCGTCGCGCGCGAGCCCATCGACTTCGTCCGGACTCCACTACTACATCGGCCGCGCGCCGCGCCGAGCGGCCAGGCTGCGGCCGGCTGGCCGCCGACGGCGTGGCGACGCTGATCGACCGAGCCCTTCGAGCGCGGCGGGCACGTTCGGGACGCGTGCGCGGGCGCGCGCTGGCCGGCCTGGGCGCCGCGAGGCCGCGGGCGCCGCGAGCTGGGCGCAGTTCTTCCTCAAGTTCATCGTCGGCCACCCCGCGGTGACCTGCGCCATCCCGGCGACCAGCGATCCGAAGCACTCCGCCGACAACATCGGCGCCGCCCACGGGCGGCTGCCGGACGCGCGCACCCGCGAGCGCATGGCACGCCTCGTGGTGGACCTGTAGGCCGGCGAGCAGGACAGCGCAGGCGACGCGCATGGTCGACGAGGTGCATCCCGACGATGATCGCTGCTCTCGCGCGCCGTGCAGGTACGGCGCAGCGAGCTGCCCGGGCTGGTCGGCGGCTTTCTCGTACTTCTTCTGCCTGCTGTGCAGCTACTACATCCTGCGCCCGGTGCGCGACGAGATGGGCGTGCGCGGTGGCGTCGAGAACATGCAGTGGCTGTTCACCGCGACGTTCTTCGCCATGCTCGCCGCGGTGCCGGTGTTCGCGGCCCTGGCGCACGCGCTTTCGCGCGCACGCGCCTGATCCCCTGTGTCTACGGCATTTTCATCGCCTGCATCGCCGGCTTCTGGCTCTGGCTGCGCTCCGACGTCGGCGATGGTCTGGGGCGCGCGCGCCTTCTTCGTCTGGCTGTCGGTGTTCAACCTGTTCGTCGTGTCGGTGTTCTGGAGCTTCATGGCGGATCTGTTCGACGACCGTGCAGGCGGCGCGGCTGTTCGGCGCCATCGCCGCCGGCGGCAGTGCCGGCGCCATCGTCGGGCCGGGGCTGACCGGCCTACCTGGCGCAGCAGCCTCGAGCCCAGCGCGCTGCTGCCCATCGCCGCCGGCGTGCTGGCGCTGACCCTGCCGTGCATGTGGGCGCTCAACCGCTGGTCGCACCGCCGCCGCGACGGCGGTGCGCGCGCCGACCCGGCGACGAGCGCGCCCTGATCGGCGGCAGCCTGCTCGAGGGCGTGCAGGCCGTGCTGCAGTCGCGCTACCTGCTGGGCATCCGTGCCTGTTCATCTGGCTCTACACGACGGTCGCGACGCTTCCTGTACTTCGCGCAGGCCGGAGATCGTCGCCGATGCCTTCGCCGACAGCGGCGACCGCACGTCGGTGTTCGCGCGCCATCGATCTCGCCACCAACACGCTGACCGTCGGCGTGCAGCTGTTCGTCACGGCGCGCCTGGTCGACGCGCTTCGGCCTCGGCCGCGCGCTCGCGCTTCGTGCCCGCGATCGTCGCCGTGGGCTTCCTGTTTCTCGCGGCGCCGCCGGCGCCGATGACGATCGCCACGGTTCCAGGTGCTGCGGCGCGGGCGGGCAACTACGCCGATCGCGAAGCCGGGCCTGCGAGATGCTGTTCACCGTCGTTCCGCGCATGGAGAAGTACAAGAGCGAAGAACTTCATCGACACCGTGGTCGTACCGCGGCGGCGACGCCATCGCCGGGCTGGGTCTACGCGGGCCTCTCCGCCTCGGGCTCGGGCATCACCGGCATCTGCTGGTGGCCGTGCCATTGGCGGCTTTCTGGGCGGCGATCGGCTACCGCCTGGGCGTCGGCGCAGCGGCGCATCGTGCGCCGCGCCTGGCAGCGGAGGAGGAGCATGGACGAGCGCGCCGACGATTCGTCCGCTCGCCAGCCGGGCTCTGACGCGCCGGACCTTCCTGCAAGCCTCGGCGCCGGCGGGCGCGCTGGCAGCGCTCGCGCCTGCGGCCTGTCTGCCGCCGAGGACGCTGAACCGGCGGGCCGATCCCTGTCCTCGGCGCAGCGACGATCCCGGGTGATCGGCCTGGGCACGGCGCGCACCTTCGACGTGGATCCGGGCGACGCCGCGGCCATGGCGCCGCTGCAGGGCGTGCTGCGCGCCTTCTTCGACGGCGGCGGGCGCGTGGTCGACTCGTCGCCCATGTACGGCCGGGCCGAGACCGTGGTCGGTCGGCTCGCGGCGGAGCTCGGTGCATCGCCGACGAGCTGTTCATGGCGACCAAGGTCTGGACCCGACGGCCGCGACGACGGGCATCGAGCAGATGCAGCGCTCGCGCGAGCGCATGGGCGGCGGGCGGCTCGAGCTCATCCAGGTGCACAACCTGCGTCGACCTGCAGACCGAGCTGGCGACACCCTCAGAGCGCTGGCGAGACGAGAGGCACGGTGCGCTACATCGGCGTCACCCATTCGCGCGACTCGCGCGCACGACGATCTCACGCGCATCGTCGCGGGACGAGCCCATCGACTTTGTCCAGCTCAACTACAACATCGCCGCCCGCAATGCCGAGCAGCGCCTGCTGCCGGCGGCCGCCGACAACGGCGTGGCGACGCTGATCAACGAGCCCTTCGAGCGGGCGCGCTGTTCGGCCGCGTGCGCGGCCACGACGTGCCCGGCTGGGCGCGCGAGAGCTGGGCATCGACGAGCTGGGCGCAGTACTTCCTCAAGTTCATCGTCAGCCACCCGGCGGTCACCTGCGCCATCCCGGCGCACCAGCGATCCGGAGCATGCCGCCGACAACATCGCCGCGCGCGCGGCGCGCTGCCCGATCAGGCCCAGCGACGGCGCACTGGCCGGCGCCACCTCGAGCGGCTGTAGGCGCGTCTTCGGGCGGCGCCGCGGGCGCCGCCCGAATGCGCGCATCTCGCGCACGGCGGTCCGCCGCGGTATCTGACGCAGCGGCGGACGCTGCTGCCGCGGATTGCCGGCGGCACCAGTTGCGAGGTGCCCGAAGGGGCACCGGCATCCAGGTACGGCCGTTCACCTGGCCACCGCCGCCACGGATCGACGGCCGCCGCGCGGCCTCGCGATGCCCTCGGGGTAGTCCGGGCCATGCGGAAACGTGAACCCCGACGTCATCGCGAGACGCCCGTCGCCGGCGCTCAGGCATCGCCGCGCGCGGCGCGGCGGTGGCTGCGGTGCTCGTGGCGCGCGAGCGCGAGCCCGGCCGCCGCGATCACCAGCATGCCGGAGACGGCAACCGTGTCCGGCAGCTCCTGCCAGACCACGAAGCCCCAGATGACGCTCCACGCGAGGATGGTGTACTCGAACGGCGCGACCGTGGACGCGGGCGCGAGCCGGTACGCCTGCAACATCAGGAACTGGGCCAGGCCGCCCACCAGGCCGATGGCGACGAAGCCGCCCCATTGCCAGGTCTCGGGGGTGCGCCAGACGAACGGCAGGATATTCGCCCCGAGCACGACGTACACCGTCATGGTGTAGAACATGCTCGTGGGCGGGCGGTCGGTGTCGCCGAGGCGGCGCGTGGCGAGCGCGGTGAGGGCGTAGAGGAACGCGCCGGCCACGGCCCAGGCGACGCCGGCCTCGAGCGCGCCGTCGCCGGGGCGCGTGATCAGTAGCACGCCGGCGAACCCGACCGCCACCAGCGCCCAGCGCGCGCGCCCGACGCGCTCGCCCAGCACCGGGCGCGCGAGCAGCGTGGTGAACAGCGGCGCCGAGTACGCGATCGCCACCGCGAGCGCCAGCGGCAGGTAGCGGAAGGCGAGCGCGAAGCACGACAGGGCGGCGAACGCGATCACGCCGCGCAGCACCTGCATGCCCGGCTGCGGCGTCACCAGGATGCGCGCCGGCTGCGCCTCGCGTGCCACCCACAGGGCCCATGCGGGGTAGGCGAACAGCGCGCGGAAGAACAGGATCTGGAACGGGGAGAAGTCGGCGACGAGCCATTTCGTGATGGCATCGAAGCCGGAGTACAGCAGCGCGGCCGGCGAACACGAGCGCGATGCCGGCCAGGGGCCGCGCCGGCAGGCGGACGGCCTGGGCGGTCGAGCAGTCGACGGGATGGCGGGTCCGGGCGCCACGCGCGGGCGGGCACTGCTCCGCACGTCGAGTGCGCAGGGCGCAGGGCGTACGGCGGCGTTCGGCCGGAGGCCGGACGACGCGCATGGGGCGTGCGATCGCTCCGAGGGCGAAGGGGCGAAGGGGAAAGGGCCGGTTGTGTCCCGTCAAGTGTGTAACTTTGGGTAGCCGGTCCGAGGTCTCCGTAGCCGGTGTTCAGGCTGCCTGTTCGAGTTCCTTGCTCGGTTGCTCGTCGGCTTCGGTGATCGCCGCCAGGCTGTGCTGGGCCATGTAGCAGCGCCCGACCTGCCACTCGTCGGACTGCTCGAGCACCACCGCCCCGACCAGGCGCGTGGATCGCGGCCTCGTTGGGGAAGATGCCGACCACGTTGGTGCGTCTCTTGATCTCCTTATTGAGGCGCTCGAGCGGGTTGGTCGAGGCGATCTTCGACCAGTGCGCCGGCGGGAAGGCCGTGTGGGCGAGCACGTCGTCCTCGGCGTCGTCCATCATCGCGGCGACGCTTGGGCGAAGCGCGGGCGCAGCGAGTCGGCGGTGTCAGGCCACTGCGTGCGCGCGCCGCGCGCTTGGCCCTGCTGGGCGAAGGCGGTGCGGATCGCGGCGACGACCATCGACCTGGTGGCGGCGCTGGACATGGGCGCAGCACATCGCGCATGAAGTGCACCCGGCAGCGCTGCCAGCTCGCGCCGAGGACCTGCGCCGACCGCCTGCTTGAGGCCCTGGTGGGCGTCCGAGATCGCCAGCTGGACGCCGCTCAGGCCGCGCCCGACGAGATCGCGCAGGAACGCGCTCCAGAACTTCTCGGTCTCCGCCGGGCCCACCGCCAGGCCCAGCACCTCGCGCCGGCCCGCGGCGTTGACGCCGACGGCGAGCACGCAGGCCTTGGTCACCACGCGCCCGCCCTCGCGCGCCTTCACGTAGGTCGCATCGAGCCACAGGTACGGCCACTCGCCCTCGATCGGGCGCGCCAGGAACGCCGACACGCGCTCATCGATCGACGCGCACAGCCGCGAGACCTGCGACGAGGAGATCCCGTCATCCCCGCCGCCTGGACCAGCTCGTCAACCGAGCGTGTCGACACGCCCTGGATGTAGGCCTCCTGGACCACCGCTGTGAGCGCCTGCTCGGCCGCGCGGCGCGGCTCGAGAAAGCCCGGCAGGTAGCTCGCGTGGCGCAGCCGCGGGATCGACAGCTCCATCGAGCCCACCCGCGTGTCCCAGCGCCGGCTGCGGTAGCCGTTGCGCTGATCGGCGCGCGCCTCGCTGCGCTCGTGGCGCCCCGCGCCACAGCGGCTGTCGACCTCGGCCTCCATGAGCTCTTCGACCACCTCGCGGATCAAATCCCGCAGAAAATCGGTCTCGCCGGCCTTCTCCGCCATCTCCAGCAGTGCCATCCTGTTGTCGGTCATCGCGGGTCTCCTGTCGTCGAGGAGTTCCAGGCTCGATCAACCCGAATCCGACGGAGACCCGCGGCGGGCTCGCCTACCAGCCTTTTACACACTCCTGGGGACACGACGAAAGGGCCCAGGAGAAGGGGCCCAGGGAAACGGGCCCAGGGAATGGGCCCAGGGGATGGGTCAGGAAATGGGCCCAGGGGAATGGGCCCAGGGAATGGGCCCAGGGAATGGGCCCAGGGGACGGGCCCAGGGAGTGGGCTTGCAGGGGACGGGGCCCAGGACGGGCCCAGGAGACAAGGTGGCACGGTCAAGGCGCGTTCGGCCGAAGGCCGACGCGCGCATGGGGCGTGCGATCGCTCGCTGCGCGCGTTTGCTGCGCAAAAACGCGCCTACGCGCTTGGCGCTTCGGGGCTGGACGCCGTATGGCACCATACCCGGCGAACCCACTCGCGTACCGGCAATGGCCCTCATCAACCTGCACAACGTCGACGTCAGCGTGGGTGGCCCGCGGCCGCTGCTCGAGCACGTCGAGCTCGCGCTCGAGGCGAACGAGCGCGTGTGCATCGTCGGGCGCAACGGCACCGGCAAGTCGACGCTGCTGAAGCTGCTCGCCGGCGAGATCGAGCCCGATGACGGCAGCGTGCGCCGCGGGCGCGGCGTGCGCATCGCCCAGCTCGCGCAGGAGGTCCCGCCCGCCACCCGCGGCAGCGTGTTCGACGTCGTCGCCCACGGCGTGGGCCATGTCGGCGACCTGCTGGCCGAGTTCCACCGGCTGAGCCAGTCCGCCGCGGGCGCGCAGGACGTGGACGCGATGGGCCGCGTGCAGGCGCGCATCGACGCGGAAGGCGGCTGGGACCTCGAGCGCCGCGTGAGCGAGGTCATCACCCGCCTCGGCCTCGACGAGGACGCCGACTTCGGCGCCCTCTCCGGCGGCATGCAGCGCCGCGTGCTGCTGGCACGGGCGCTGGCGACGGCGCCGGACGTGCTGCTGCTCGACGAGCCCACCAACCACCTCGACATCGACAACATCCGCTGGCTCGAGGGCTTCGTGCGCGATTTCGCCGGCAGCGTCGTGTTCGTCACGCACGACCGCAGCTTCCTGCGCGCGGTCGCCACGCGCATCGTCGAGATCGACCGGGGCAGCGTCAGCAGCTGGCCGGGCGACTACGACAACTACCTGCGCCGGCGCGAGGAGCGCCTCAACGCCGAGGCCCAGGAACAGGACCGCTTCGACAAGAAGCTGGCGCAGGAGGAGGCCTGGATCCGCCAGGGCATCAAGGCCCGGCGCAAGCGCAACATGGGCCGGGTACGCGCGCTCGAGGAGATGCGTCGCCAGCGGGCCGAGCGCCGCGAGCGCGAGGGCACGCGTGAAGCATGGAGGCGGCGCAGGCGCGACGGCTCCGGCAAGCGCGGTGATCGAGGCCGAGGACGTGTGCTTCATCCGCGGGACGACCACCGCGTGGTGCGCGGACTCTCCGACCACATCCTGCGCGGCGACCGTGTCGGCATCATCGGTCCCAACGGCTCGGGCAAGACCACGCTGATCCGCCTGCTGCTGGGCCGGCTCGAGCCGGACGCCGGCACGGTGCGCACCGGCACCAACCTGCAGGTGGCCTATTTCGACCAGCAGCGCGCGACCCTCGACGAGGACGCGAGCGCGGTCGAGAACGTCGCCGGGGGGCAGGACTTCGTCACCATCAACGGCCGCTCGCGCCACGTGATGAGCTACCTGCAGGACTTCCTGTTCACGCCGGCGCGGGCGCGGGCGCCGATCACGAAGCTCTCCGGCGGCGAGCGCAACCGCCTGCTGCTGGCGCGGCTGTTCGGCGAGCCCGCCGAACGTGCTGGTACATCGACGAGCCCACCAACGATCTGGACATCGAGACCCTGGAGGTCCTGGAGGAGCCCGCCTCGCCGCGTATCGGCGGCACGGTGCCTGGTGGTCAGCCACGACCGGGCCTTCCCTCGACAACGCCGTCACCAGCGTGCTGGTGCTCGAGGGCGGTGGCCGGGTCGGCGAGCACGTCGGCGGCTACAGCGACTGGCTGGCACGGCGCGAGCGGCAGCGCGCGGCGGCCCCGGGCAAGGCGCCCGCGAAGGGGGCGAGGGCCACGCGGGCGGCGTCGGCACAGCCCGCGGGGCGGGATGGTCTCGACGCCGCCGAGAGGCGCGAGCTCGAGGCGCTGCCCGAGCGCATCGAGCAGCTCGAGCAGCGCGTGCAGGAGCTGGGCGAGCGCCTGAGCGACCCGGCCCTCTATCGCGAGGGCGGCGACCCGACGGCGCTCAACGACGAGCTCGGCGCCGCCCAGGCGGAGCTCGAGCGGGCCTTCGAGCGCTGGGCCGAGCTCGACGCCCGCGGCGGGGGCTGAGGCGGCCAGGCCCCGACAGGTCGCCAGGTGTTGCGCTATATTCCGCGGGACGGCCCCTGTGCATGATCCCGGCCACATCCCGGGACGGCCCGGGGCGACGGAGGCGGCATGAGTGCAGATCACGATCCGTCCCGGCGGCGTTTCGTCGGGTTCTGTGCGGCATCGGCCACTGCCGCGGCGGCGGTGCCGCGCCTGGCCGCCAGTGGTCAGGTCGAGCCGATCGAGTCCTACGAGCGCGTGCGGCTGGTGCGCCCCGAGGGGCGGCCGCTGCACGCGTCGGCGCTCGAGACGGGCGTCAACTACATCTTCCATTATCCCTACGCGAGCACGCCGTGCTTCCTGCTCGACCTCGGGCGCCCGCTCACGGGCAGCGTCGAGCTGAGCACGCGCGAGGATCACCAGTACACCTGGCAGGGCGGGGTCGGGCCCGGGCGCTCGATCGTCGCCTTCTCGGCGATCTGCTCGCACCGGATGACGCACCCCGCGCCCCAGGTGAGCTTCATCAGCTACCATGCGGCCGGGCAGCACGCGCCGGAGGACCGCGGCGTCATCCACTGCTGCTCGGAAAACAGCGTCTACGACCCGGCGGCGGGCTGCCGCGTGCTGGGCCCTGCACCGGAGCCGCTGGCGGCCATCGAGCTCGATTACGACGCAACCGACGCGCGCTGGCGGCCGTGGGCGCGACGGCGGCACCCTGTTCGATCGCTTCCTGGTCAAGTTCGAGCACCGCCTCAAGATGACCTACGGCGAGCGCGACTACCGCCGGCGCGCGCGCGGGCGCGCCGAGGTGGTGACGCTCGAGGAGTTCAGCCGCAGCCGCTTTGCATGCTAGTGCCGCGCGCGTGATCCGGGGACCGGGGATCGATCCGATCTCCCCCGGCGCCGCGTCCGGCTGTGCGATCATCGGCACGGGCCGTCGGGCCCTGCCAGCGGGAGCGACCATGATCCTGAGATTCCTGCGTCGCCGCGGCGGCGGCGATGCCAGCGGCGGCCCCGGCGAGATCGCCGGACGCGAGACCTACGAGGGCCTCGAGATCCTCGCCCGGCCCGTGCGCGAGGGCGGCCAGTGGCGCTGGCGGGCACGGTGCGGCGCCCCGGCGACGAGACCGGGCCGCAGCACGACTTCGTCCGGGCCGACATCATGGCGGATCGCGACGAGTGCGTGCGCATGTCGCTGCTCAAGGGCCGCCAGCTGATCGACGAGCGCGGCGAGGGGCTGCTGCCCGGATCCCTGAGGGCGTGGCCGACGGCGGCGGCCGTGGTAACCCGGCGGGGCGCGGGGTCGGCCTGTGGCTGGGACCGTTGCTGGCGCTCGCGCTGCTGCTCGCCGGGCCGCCGGCGGGCTTCGGCGCGGCCGCCTGGGCCACCGCCGCGCTGACCGTGCTCATGGCGACCTGGTGGGTGACCGAGGCGCTGCCGCTGCCGGCGACCGCGCTGCTGCCGCTGCCGGCCCTGCCCGCGCTCGGCGTCAGCGACGTCACCGCCGCGGCCGCGCCCTACGCCAACCCGCTCGTGTTCCTGTTCCTCGGCGGCTTCCTGCTCGCCGCCGGCGTGCGCCGCTGGGACCTGCACCGGCGCCTGGCCCTGGCGGTGGTCGCCGTGGCCGGTCCGCGCCCGGATCGGCTGATCGCCGGCGTCCTGGCGGCGACCGCGGTGATCAGCATGTGGGTGAGCAACACGGCCACCGCGGCGATGATGCTGCCGATCGCGCTGGCCTTGATCGGCCTCCCGGCCGATACCGCCGCGGGCGCGGACGCCGGCTGGGAGCGGCGCTTCGCCACGGCGCTGCTGCTCGCGCTCGCCTTCGGCGCCAACATCGGCGGCATGGCCACGCTCGTGGGCACCCCGCCGAACGCGCTGCTCGCCGGCTTCCTGGCGCAGCGCCATGGCCTGGAGATCGGGTTCCTGGAGTGGATGCTGGTCGGCCTGCCGGTCGCCGCGCTGCTGCTGCTGCTGGCCTGGTGGCTGCTGGCGCGTGTCGTGTTCGCCGTGGGCACGCGGCCGTTGCCGGGGGCTGCCGAGTACGTCGCGCGCGAGCGCGCCGAGCTCGGCCCGCTGTCGGCGGGGCAGTGGCGGGTGGCCGTGATCGTGGGGCTGACCGCCGCGGCCTGGATCACGCGGCCGCTGCTCGGGCACGCCTTCCCGGGCATCGCGCTCAGCGACGCCGGCATCGGCGTCACCGGCGCGCTGGCGCTGTTCGTGGTGCCCGCGGGCGGGCTGCGCCGGCCCGGCGCTGCTCGACTGGCATGGCACGCGCGAGCTGGCCTGGGGCGTGCTGATCCTGGTCGGCGGCGGGCTCAGCCTGGGCGCGGCGATCGCCGACAGCGGGCTCGCCGGCGCGCTCGCCGAGCGCCTCGGGGCGGTCCATGCCTGGCCGCTGTGGGCCGTGCTCGCGGCCCTGGCCGCGGTCACGATGGCGCTGAGCCACGTCGCCAGCAATACCGCCACCACGGCGACGCTGCTGCCGCTCGCGGTCAGCCTGGCCGCGGCGGCGGGCCACCCGGGGCCGAGCCTGGCGGCCGCGATCGCGCTCGCGGCCTCGTGCGCATTCATGCTGCCGGTGGCGACGCCGCCGAACGCGATCGTGTTCGCCAGCGAGCGCCTGCGCGTGGCCGACATGGTCCGCGGTGGCGCCGCCCTGACGCTGGGCGCCTGGATCGTGGTGACCCTGGCGGCGTGGCTGTTGATCCCGCGCGTGCTGGGGTAGGAGGCTGTCCGAGGAACCCGGCACCTGCTGCGCGCGTGCCGGCGACGCCGCCGGGCCGGGCAAACGTCCTCAGCGGTCGTTGCCCGGGCCGCGCAGCCGGCGCAGGACCACGGCGACCGCGATGCCCGCGGCCACCGCGAGCCCCAGCCACGCCGGGTCGATCCCCTGGAGCGCGCGCGCGAACAGCGCGCCCCCGGCAAAGGCGGCAACGACGATCAGCGCGAACGCGCTCAGCCAGTGTGCCCGCATGCGTCCCCCCGGTTGCCCGCGCGGCCGCGGGCATCGACGATGGCAGCGGGCGATTGGCCCAGGCTGCCCGGAGATCCCGCCGTGTGGTTACGCATCCGCTGTGAGCTGCGCTTCGACCTGCCGCAGGAGACCCCGTTCCTGCTCATGCTGCGCCCGCGCAGCGGGCGTTACCAGTGGGTCGCGCGCGAGGCCTACACGGTCGAGCCGACGCCGTCGATCGAGGAGTTCACCGACCCCTTCGGCAACCTGGTCCAGCGCCTCGTGGCGCCGGCCGGGCCGTTCGCGATCCGCAGCTCGGCCGACGTGCTGACGCGCGCCGATCTGCGCAGCTCGCCGGGGGCGGCGTTCGTGCCGGTGCAGGTACCTCGGCCCACGGCCCTGACCTACCTGCTGCCCAGTCGCTACCGGCCGAGTCGGAGCAGTTCCTGGCGCTCGCCTGGGAGGTGGTGGGCGACGCGCGCCCGGGCTACGACCAGGTGACGCGCATCGCGCAGTGGATCCACCAGGGATTCCGGCTCAACCCCGACTCGCCGTACTTCCAGCAGTCGGCCGCGGACCTCAACCGCAGCGGCGAGGGCGTGTGCCGCGAGTTCGCGCACCTCGGGATCGCCCTGTGCCGCGCGCTGTGCATCCCGGCGCGCATGGCGGTCGGCTACCTGCACCGGCTCGAGCCGATGGACCTGCACGCCTGGTTCGAGGCCTGGGTGGGTGACGGCTGGCACACCTTCGACCCGACCCAGCGCGAGCGCCGCGGCGGCCGCGTGACGGTGGCCTGCGGGCGCGACGCCGCCGACGTCGCCGTGTTCACCCAGTTCGGGCCCGCGGTCGCGCCCGAGCACATGGCGGTGTCGGTCGAGGAGCTGGCCGGCGACGGCTGAGCCGGCGCGGGCGCGTGTCAGCCGCCGCGGCGGAACACGACCATGCGGTTGTTCGCCGGCATGGTCACGGTCTCGACGTGCGCGAGCCCGTGGCCCGCGGCCGCCTCGACGACCGTCTCGAGGTCACGGATGCCCCAGGCCGGATCGGCGCCGACGCAGCTGGTCGTCGAAGCGCGCGTTGCTGTCCGCGGTGTGGCGCCCGCCGACCCGGAACGGCCCGTAGACGAGCAGCTCGCCGCCGGCCGGCAGCAGGCGCGCGGCGCCGACGCACAGGCCCGGGGTCGCGTGCCAGGGCGCGATGTGCAGCAGGTTGATGCAGACCACCGCGTCGGCGTGGCGCACCGGCCAGTGGTCGGCGCAGACGTCGAGCGCCAGCGGCGGCTCGAGGTTGTCGCTCGGCAGCCGCTCGGCCCAGGCGCGGATCGAGGCGAGCGCGGCCGGGTCGGGGTCGCTCGGCAGCCAGGCGAGGTGCGGCAGGGCGCGCGCGAACTGCGCCGCGTGCTGGCCGCCGCCGGCGGCGACCTCGAGCACGCGCGCCGGGGCCGCGGGCAGGCGTCGGCGCAGCACCTCGAGGATGGGCGGGGCGTTGCGCTCGGCGGCGGCGCTGTAGAGCGGCTCGGCGGGGGGCTCGGGCTGCATGGGCCGGGCTCGCGTGGCGTGACGGGCGCATTGTGGCACGGGCGCGCGCGGTTCCGTCGACGCGCGGACGCGGCCGATGGCGGCGCGGTCAGGCCCGCGGGGCCTGGGGAGGCCAGCATCTTGTGGCCCACTAGTTTCTCGCCGGGTATTGCGGCGCCTCGCGCTGTTGCGCCTGCTCACGACAGGACGCGCTGTTGGTCGTCGGCGTGTCTTGCCGGGCACCACGATCCCGCGCCGGGAACGGCCGACGAGCTTACGAGACGGGACACTGGATGATCGGGGCGATCGCGGCGCTGCTCGCATTCCAGCTCGCGGGGGAGATCGGCGTGCGCCTGCTCGGCGTGCCCGTGCCCGGCCCGGTGGCCGGCATGCTGCTGCTGTTCGCTGCGCTGGCGCTGCGTCGCCGCGTGCCCGATGACCTGGCGACGACCGCCAACGGCGTGCTCGCGCACCTGTCGCTGCTGTTCGTCCCAGCGGGCGTGGGCATCATCGCCCACGGCGAGCGCCTCGCCGGGATCTGGCCGGCGCTGCTGCTGACGCTCGTTGCCAGCACGGTGCTGGCGGTCGCCGTGACCGCGCTGACGCTCGCCGGCCTGCGCCGTGTTCTCCGCGGGGGCCCGGCATCGTGACGGCCGACCTGTTCGAGCTCTGGGTCTATCTCGCCGAGCGCCCGCTGCTGTGGCTCACGGTCACCGTGGCGGTCTACTGGGGTGCCCACCGCCTCTACCAGCTCAGCGGCGAGCTCGCCGTGCTCAACCCGGTGCTGGTCGCGGTCGCCGTGCTCGTCGGCGTGCTGCTCGCGAGCGATACGGCCTACGCCACCTATTTCGACGGCGCCCAGTTCGTCCACTTCCTGCTCGGGCCCGCGACGGTCGCGCTCGCGGTGCCGCTCTACGGGCAGGCCCACCGGCTGCGGCGCATGGCGCTGCCGCTCGCGCTGGCGCTCGTCGCCGGCTCGGTGACCGCGGTCGTCAGCGCGGTCGGGATCGGCTGGCTGCTCGGGCTCGGGCCCGAGGTGCTGCGCTCGCTCATGCCGAAGTCGGTCACCACGCCCGTGGCCATGGGGATATCCGAGAAGCTCGGCGGGCTGCCCGCGCTGACCGCCGTGCTCGTGATCCTCACCGGCATCACGGGCGCGGTGCTCGCCATCCCGCTGCTGCGCCTGCTCGGGTTCGGGCGCGAGGACGCGCACGCCAAGGGATTCGCCCTGGGGGTGGCGGCCCACGGCATCGGCACCGCGCGCGCGTTCCAGCACAGCGAGGAGGCGGGCGCGTTCGCGGGCCTGGGTATGGGTCTCAACGCGTTGCTGACCGCGCTGGTCGCACCGCTGGTGGTGTGGCTGCTTGTCCTCTAGGAGCCCGAGGTGTGGCGTGCAGGCGACTCCGCGCGGGCGCGCGCGAATCAATGTGCGTAGAATGGATCGGAAAATCATCGCCGAGGCGTCCGTATGAGCTCTCCATCGCCGGCCCCGCCGCCCGACCTGTCAGACCGCCACAGCTTCGTACGAGGAGCTCGTCGACTGCGGCTACGGGCGCCTGTTCGGCCCTGGCAACGCGCAGCCTGCCGGTCGCCCAGCATGCTGATGTTCGATCGCATCGGCCGACATCGACCAGAACGAGCGGCGGTCGCCCATGGGCGCGGCCAGGTCGACGCGACGCTCGCGCTGCGCCCGGACCTGTGGTTCTTCGACTGCCACTTCCCCGAGGACCCGGTCATGCCGGGCTGTCTCGGTCTCGACGCCCTCTGGCAGCTGCTCGGCTTCTCACCTGGGGTGGCGCGGCGGCCCGTGGGCGGGGGGCTGTCCTAGCCCCTGCGGTGTCAGGCGAGGTCGAGTTCACCAGGGCAGATCCTGCCGACGCATTCCGCTGGTGCATCTACCGACCTGGACATGAAGCGGCTGATCCGGCGCGGGCCTGACGATGGGTATCGCGGACGGCACAGGTGCCAGGTCGCGCGGACGGCACGGTCATCTACCGGGCGGCGGACCTGAAGGTCGGGCCTGTTCGCTCGACCCGAGCGGCCGCGCTGTAGATCGCGGTTCTGGATTTGAGCAGTAACGGGAGGTCAGCTACGAGTGCGACGGGTCGTCGTGACCGGCGCGGGTATCGTGTCCTGCCTGGGCAACGACCGCGCCAGCGTGGTCGCCTCGCTGCGGGCGGGGCGTTCCGGTATCAGCTACCGTGAGTCGTACGCGGAAATGGGCCTGCGCAGCCGTGTCGCCGGCCGGCCCGAGATCGATCTCGACGCGCGCGTGCCACGGCGCGCGCGCCGCTTCATGGGCGACGGGGCGGCCTACGCCTATGTCGCCATGGAGGACGCGGCGCGCGACGCCGGCCTCGAGCCGAAGCGCGCTCGCACGATCCGCGCACCGGCCTGATCGTGGGCTCGGGCGGCGCCTCGACCAAGACCATCGTGCGCAGCCGCCGACACCCTGCGCGAGAAGGGCGTCAAGCGCATCGGCCCGTTCGCGGTCGCCGAAGGCCATGACCAGCACCATCTCCGCCTGCCTGGCGACGCCGTTCGAGATCACGGGCGTCAACTACTCCATCTCCTCGGCCTGCTCGACCACGCGCGCCACTGCATCGGCAACGCGACCGAAGCAGATCCAGCTGGGCAAGCAGGACGTGGTGTTCGCCGGCGGCGGCGAGGAAGCTGCACTGGACGCTGACGATGCTGTTCGACGCCATGGGCGCGCTGTCGACGCGAGTTACAACGACACGCCGGAGAAGGCGTCGCGGCCGTACGACACCGCGCGCGACGGCTTCGTGATCGCGGGCGGCGCGGGCATCGTGGTGCTCGAGGAGCTCGAGCACGCGCAGGCGCGCGGTGCGCCGATCATCGCCGAGCTGGTCGGCTACGGCGCGACCTCCGACGGCTACGACATGGTGGCGCCCTCCGGCGAGGGCGCGGTGCGCTGCATGCGCCAGGCGCTCGCGCACGTCGAGGGCCGCAGGTCGACTACATCAACGCCCACGGCACCATCACGCCGGCGGGCGACATCAGCCGAGCTCGACGCGATCGCCGAGGTGTTCGGCGACGACATGCCGCCCGTGTCGTCCACCAAGTCGCTGACCGGCCATTCGCTGGGCGCGGCCGGCGTGCAGGAGGCGATCTACTCGCTCTACATGCTCGCACGACGACTTCATCGCCGCCATCGGCCAACATCGACAACCTCGACCCGGGCGCCGAGGGCCGCCCGATCGTGCACCAGCCCGTCGACGAACGTCACGCTAGACACCGTGATGTCGAACAGCTTCGGCTTCGGCGGCACCAACGCCACGCTGGCGTTCCGCCGCTACTGGCCAGGCGCGCGGCCATCGTGACGGGGCTGCGCTCCATCGCGTTCCACCTCGGCCTCGGCGTCACCACGCCGGTGTTCGCGCTGCTCGTGATCGCCTTGTGGCCGTTGCCCTACGGGGTGCGCGAGGACACGGCGCGCGCCTGGTGCCGGGTGGTGCTCGCCTGGCTGCGCCTGACCTGCGGCGTGCGCCGGCGCGTGCGCGGCCTCGACACGCTCCCCGACGGGCCGGCGGTGATCCTCTCCAAGCACCAGTCCGCGTGGGAGACGATCGCGTTCCGCACGCTGTTCCCGGCGCGGCTGTCGTGGGTGATCAAGAGCTCGCTGTTCCGGATCCCGTTCTACGGCTGGTCGCTGAAGGCGCTCGAGGAGATGGGCATCGACCGTGCCTCGGGCCGCGAGGCGCTGCGCCAGGTCGAGGAGCGCGGCCGCTCGCACCTGGCGGCGGGGCGCTGGGTGGTGGCGTTCCCGAGGGCACGCGCACGCGCCCCGGGGAGCCGGGGCGCTACGCCCAGGGCGGTGCCAGGCTCGCCTGCGCCGCCGGCGTCCCGGTGGTGCCGGTGGCGCTCGACTCGGGCCATTGCTGGCCCAACGGCGACTGGCGCAAGTACCCGGGCACGATCACGGTCGAGGTCGGACCGGCGATCCCGACGGCGGGGCGCAGCGCCGCCGAGGTCAATCGCGCCGCGCGCGACTGGATCGAGGCGCACTGCGCGGCGCTCGAGGCGGCGCGCGGCACGGACGCGGAGGCGCGCGCCCCGGCCTGAGCGCGGCGCCGCGCTCAGCGGCGCTCGAGCACGACCAGGCCGGCGTGCACGTGGTTCATGTCGATCACGCGCGCGTGCCGCGCGCGCCAGCCGCCGACGCGGCGGCGGGCCTTGTCGAGCGCCCCGCGCCTGCCGGCGAGCAGCGCCAGGCGCCCGCCCGGGCGCAGGACCCGGGCGGCGCCCGTGAGCAGGTCCGCGTACAGGCGCGTGAAGTTCGTCCCGCGCCCGAGGCGTCGGCCGAAGGGCGGGTTCGTGACGATCACGTCGAAGTACGCCTCGGGATAGTGGCGTGCCAGCGTGCGCGCGTTCACGCGGGTGACGCGTGCCGGGCACAGTCCCGCCGCGGTCAGGTTGGCGCGTGTGCCGTCGACGCAGGTCGCGCTCGCGTCGCCGCCGAACAGCGTCGTGCCCGGCAGCATGGCGCCCGCTTCCAGCAGGATCGTGCCGGTGCCACAGAACGGGTCCAGCAGGCGCGCGGGCTGACCGCCGCCGGTGGCGAGCCGCAGCAGCGCATGCGCCACCGGCGGCTTCAGCGCGACACGGCGGTTGAAGCGGCGCTCGAAGCGCAGCCCCAGCGGCCGGTCGGTCCAGCGCACGCCGATGATGCAGCGCGCGCGAACCACGTCGACCTGGACGTTGACCGCGTAGCCCTCGAGATCGACCGGCGCGCCGCTCATCTCCTGGAGGACGGCCCCGGCGGTCGCCTGCAGCATCGGGCTGGTGAAGCCGTGCTCGCCGTGGCGCGAGCCGGTGACCCGGAACGGGGTCGCGGCATCGAGCTCGGGCCAGGCGCAGGCGCGGATCCGGCGCTCGATCTCCGCGAGGCCGCCGGCGCCCGGCAGGTCGAAGGTCGCGACATGGCGCAGGGCGTGATGGATCAAGCGCAGCCCGAGCGCCAGGCGTCGCGTCTCCGCCTCCGGCAGCGGCACGGCCGCGCGCACGCGCCCGGCGACGCCGGCCGCGGGCCAGTCCAGCGTGTCCGGATCGAGGCCGGCGGCCAGCAGCTGCTCGCCGAGCTCGGCCGCGGTGACGTCCTCGAGCCCGGGCGTCGTCGTGAGCATGAGCTGGGTGATCGGCGCCATCGGGTGTTCCATGTCGCGTGCGGGCCGGGGGGCGCTGGCGTCGCCGGGGCGCGCGTGGCGACAATCGGGCCCCTGCGCCCGCGGAGGCCGGCATGGGCCAGCGCATCGTGATCATACAGGGCCACCCCGACCCGGCGGGCGGGCATTTCGGCCACGCGCTGGCCGACGCCTACGCGCACGGCGCGCGCGCCGGCGGGCACGAGGTCCGCCGCGTCGAGGTGGCCGCGCTCGACTTCCCGCTGGTGCGCACACGCGCCGACTGGGTCGAGGGCGTGCCGCCCGCGGACATCGCCCGTGTGCAGGACGACATCGCGTGGTCGGGCCACGTCGTGCTGTGCTATCCGCTGTGGCTCGGCACCATGCCCGCGCTGCTCAAGGGATTCCTCGAGCAGGTCCTGCGCCAGGACTTCGCCTTCGGCGGCGCGCCCGGCCAGTGGAACCGGGCCCTCAAGGGGCGCTCCGCGCGCATTGTGGTGACCATGGGGATGCCGGCCGCGGTCTATCGCTGGTACTTCGGGGCCCACAGCCTGCGCAGTCTGGAGCGCAACGTCCTCGGCTTCTGCGGCATCCACCCGATCCGCGAGAGCCTCGTCGGCCTCGTCGAGGGCAGCGCCCGGGGCCGTCGCCGCTGGCTCGCGCGCATGGAGCGGCTCGGCCACGCGGCGCGCTGACCCCCGCACCGCGCAACCCGACCTGCGGCAAGGGGCTCGCGGCGTCTCGAGGGTGATCCGCACCATCTCCGCCCAGCCGTAGACGTCGGCGGCGCGCTCGACCAGGTACGGGGTCGTGCCGCGGCGGTCGTAGTAGCCGGGGCGGGGGATGCGCGCCGCCAGCATCGCTGCACGCCAGCGGTCGATGCGGGCCGCGGGGCGGCCATGGTAGTGGCGTGCCGCCGCCTCGGCGCCGAACACGCCCTCGCCCCACTCGATGACGTTGAGGTAGAGCTCGAGGATCCGGCGCTTGGTCATCGCCGGCTCGAGCATGACCGTGATCACCGCCTCCTGGGCCTTGCGCGGGAGGCTCTGGCGCGGGGACAGGAACAGGTTCTTGGCCAGCTGCTGGCTGATCGTCGAGCCGCCGCGCACGACGCGCTCGGCCGCGATGTTCTCGGCCAGCGCCTGGCGCAGCGCCGACCAGTCGAAGCCGTCGTGGGCCACGAAGCGCGCGTCCTCGGCCGCCACCACGGCGCGCTTGAGCCAGGGCGAGATGTCCTCGTAGGCGACCCATTCGTAGCTGACCGCCTGCCCCTGCCCGCGGCGCAGATCCATGAAGGCGGTGCGCGCCGGGTCGTGCGCGACGTAGTAGAGCACCCAGCCGAGGTACCAGCACTGCAGCAGCGCGACGGCGACGGCGGCCGCGAGCGCGGCCTGCGCGACGAGCCGCAGCGCGCGGCGGCGCAGCCCGGCCACGGTCATGCGTCGGCGCAGCCGCGTCGGCGCTCAGCTCGCCACGCAGGTCGCGGGCGAACTCGCGCGCCGCCGCGGCGGCGTCGAGGCCGGCGGCGCGCAGCACGTGCAGCTTGGTCACCGCGGCCTCGCGGGTGATGTCGGCGCCGCCGACGAGGCCGGCCTCGGCCAGCGGCGTGCTGGTGGCGTACTTCCCCAGGCGCACGTGCCCGTGATGCCCCTGGGAGATCGCCACGACCACGGTGCCGGCGACGACCGCGTCGTGCACCGCGGCGACGAAGTCGCGGTCGCCGCCGGGCCCGACACCGGCCGCGTAGCCCTCGAGCACGAGCGCGTGCGGGGCGGCCGCCGCGAGGGCGCGCACGTCGGCCGCCGCGATACCGGGATGGACCGGCAGGACGGCGACGCGGACGTCGCGCCACGCGGCGCGGGGTACGGGCGTGTCCGCGGGCGCGGCGGGCGGCGCGGGCACGTCGCCCCAGGGGACCGTCTCGCCGAGCTCGGCGAGCGGTGCCAGGCAGGGGCTGGAGAAGGGGTTGGCGTCGACGCTGTGGCGCTTGGTCGCGCGGTTCGCGCGCAGCAGGCGGGCGCCGAACGCGAGCATGACCTCGGCGCGCTCCGCCTCTGCCGCGATGCGCAGCGCGTGCACGAGGTTGTCGAGCGCATCGCTGCCCGGCTCACCGAGGGGCGCGGCGGCCCCCGTGACGACGACGGGCCGGTCCAGGCCGGCGAGCAGGAACGACAGCGCCGCACCCGTATACGCCAGCGTGTCGGTGCCGTGGATGACGACGAAGCCGGCACAGTGCGGCGCGGCCGCCGCGATCGTGGCCGCCAGGTCGTACCAGAACGCCGGCGTGGTGTCGGCGCTGCCGAGCGGCGGCCAGCCGTGATCGAGCCAGGCGATCGCCGCTGGGCCGGGCCGCGCGGCAATGGCCTCGTCGACGCGCCCCGGGAGGTCGGCGGATGGCGCCAGGCCGCGCCCGGAGGGGACCATGCCGAAGGTGCCGCCGGTGTAGATGACGCCGACGGTGCCGGCCCGTGCGTCTGCGTCCAAGGGATGGTCTCCCGGGGTCGGCCTGCGGCCTAGGGACCCTCTGATCAATGAGTCGCGACCGCGCTCGAGTCGGGTTTAAGGTCTCCTGGGTAGGCGCGGTGGCGGTCCGGTAGTTCAATACGACCGGGCCGACGCACGCGACGCCGCCAGGGGCCAGGGCTCGGCCGAGCCCCGCGGGGTCACGGCCTCGCGGGCGCCATGGCGGCGTTGCGGCGCTTGGCCGTAGTCCGCGCTACCGGCGCTGGCCGCGCCGCGCCTTGCCCTGACACCCGCGAGGCCTGGAACGCGGCCGTGAATGATTGATCAGCAGGGTCCCGAGCAGCCTGTCGGACTTGGGGCGTCGTAGCGAGGCGCGTGGGATCGAGGACAGATTTTCGATCGTCCGAGGAAAGAGTGGCAACTATTTGACGAGGAGGATCGGAGATATGGACCTGATTCCCACGCGCCGCAGCAGCATGAGCCGCAAGTCCGACAGGCTGCCAGCGTAACGCCGCGCGCGTTGGCCGATGCCGCTGGACCTGCGTGGTGGGGTAGGATGCGCGCATCCGGGCCGCCGCCGCGCTGCGGCGGTCGCGGCGGCGACGCGGGGGCGGCATGACGCAACTGATCCTGGGCCTGGTGCTCTTCCTCGGCATCCACTCCGCCGCGATCGTGGCGCCGGCCGGGCGCGAGCGCGCGGCCGCGCGGCTGGGCGAGTGGGGCTGGAAGGGGCTCTACGCCGCGGTCTCGCTCATCGGCCTGGTGCTGATCGTGCGCGGCTACGGCGCGGCGCGGCTGGATCCGACCTGGCTCTACGTGCCACCGGGCTGGCTGCGCCACCTCGGCATGCTGCTGCTGGTGCCCGTTTTCCCGCTGCTCCTCGCGGCCTACCTGCCCGGGCGCATCCGCGCCCGCCTGCGCCACCCCATGCTCGTCGCGGTGAAGGCCTGGGCCCTGGCGCACCTGTTGATGAACGGTGCGCTCGCGGACGTGGTGCTGTTCGGCGGCTTCCTCGCCTGGGCGGTCGCCGACCGGGTCTCGCTGCGGCGACGACCGGCGCGGCCGTCGCCGTCGCTGCCGGCCTCGGCCTGGAACGACGCCATCGCGGTCGTGGCCGGCCTGGGGCTGTACCTGGCCTTCGTCGCGTGGCTGCACGCCTGGCTGATCGGCGTGCCGGTGGTGGCGTGATCGCCGCCGCTTGGGTCGGCGTGCCCGACAGGCTGCTAGACTTGCAACGTGCGCGCCATGGCGCGCCATCGCGGCGCGGTGCGCGCCCAAGGCGGGAGGGGCTGGATGAGCGAAGCGCGCGTGCTCGTCGCACACGGTGACCGCAGTGTCAGCGACATCGCGGTGCGGGCGCTCGGGCGGCTGGGCACCATCGAGGTGCTGGACTCGCCGGACGCGCTGCTGCGGGCGCTGGGCGAGCAGCCGGCCGACCTCGTCGTCGTGGAGCACGCGATGGCCTGCGGCAACGGCCAGGGCCTGCTCGAGCGTCTCGGCCACGAGTTCCCGGAGACCGCGGTGGTGGTGCTGGCGCGCGCCGACACGCCGGGGCGCGACGAGCCGGCCGGGGCCCTGGAAGACGGTGCGCGCCGGGGCCAGCGGCTACGTCGCGGCGCCCTCGCCGGAGGCCACGCTGGTCGCGGTCGCCGAGCGCGCCCTCGCCAGCCGCGACCTCGAGCACGAGAACACGCGCCTGCGCAGCCGGCTCGCGGCGATCGACTCCTGCAGCCGCCTGCTGCGCTGCCTCGACCCCGCGACCGTGTACGCGGTGGCGCTCGACCTGCTGCTCGGCGGCACCGGGCGCGAGCGCGGCCTCGCGCACTTCCGCCGGCCCTCGCTGCCGGGCTCGGATGGCGTGGTGTTCCGGGGGTTCTCGCGCGACGAGACCCGGGCCGTGCGCCACGAGCTGGCGGAGGCCGAGCCGGTACGCCACCAGCTCGCCGGCCGTCCGCGGGTGCTCGCGGACGGTCCCGTGCACCGCACATTGCGCGGCCACGGCATCCCGGAGCCGGGCGCCGCGCTGGCCATGCCGCTGTCGGGGGAGGAGCGCGAGGCGGGCATGCTCTACGTGTTCGACGGCGGCGATCCCTTCACGGAGCTCGAGATCGAGCGCGCGGGCGTGATCGCCGAGCACGGCCAGCTCGCGCTGGACAACGCGGAGCGCTATCAAGGCGCCAAGGCGCGCGCCCTGATCGACGACGCGACCGGCCTGCACAATATCCGTTACCTGCTCGACTCCGCGGATCACGAGCTCGAGCGCGCGTCGCGCTACGGCCTGGAGCTCTCGGTGCTGTTCATCGACATCGACCGCTTCAAGCGCGTCAACGACGCCCACGGCCACCTCACCGGCACGGGCACGCTGCGCCACGTGGCGCAACGGCTGCAGGACTGTGTCCGCCAGATCGACACGCTCGCGCGCTACGGCGGCGACGAGTTCACCGCCCTGCTGACCGATACCTCGCCGCAGGCGGCGCTGACCGCGGCCGAGCGGATCCGCGCGACCGTCGCGGGCTCACCGTTCGACGACGGCCAGGGCAACTCGGTCGCGGTGACCGTCAGCATCGGCGTGGCCTGCTACCCGCACGACAGCCGCCAGCGCGACGACCTGGTCGATCTCGCCGACAAGGCGATGTATCGCGCCAAGTCGCTCGGGCGCGACCGCGTGGCGCTCGCGCGCGACTGCGGCGGGCGCGAGGGATCCACTGACTGATCCGTTGACACCGCGCGCATGCACCCCCTTCGCCGGGGATCGATCGGGTTCCCTACGGTCCCGGGTAGAGCCAGGCGAGCACCGCCGATGTCGTCACCACCGCGACGGCGGTCGAGACCAGGATCGCCGTCGACACCGGCCCCGCGTGGACGCTCGTAGCGCTGCGCGAGCACGTACACGTTGGCCGCGATCGGCAGCGAGGACTGCACGATCGCCACCGAGGCCCACAGCGGCGACAGGTCGAACACCAGCAGCGCCGCGGCCGCCACGAGCAGCGGGTGCACGACCAGCTTGAGCGTGGTCAGCAACGCCGTCTCGGCGGCGCCCTGGCTCAGCGGCCGCCCGGCGAGCGTCGCGCCGAGCGCGAACAGGGCGCAGGGGGCGGCCGCGTCGGCGAGCAGCTCGCCGAACGCCAGCAGCGGGCCCGGCAGGCGCAGCGCGGCGAGGTTCATCGCCAGGCCGACGAGGGCCGCGACGATGATCGGGTTGCGGAAGATGCCGCGCACGGCCGTCACGACGCCGCCGCCGCCGCCGCGGTCGGACTCGATCAGGGCCGTGGTCAGGCCCATCATCACGGCGGCGTCCGCGATCACGATGATGACCGCGGGCAGCGCGGCGTCGGCGCCGAGGGCGAGCACGACCAGCGGCAGGCCGACGAAGCCGACGTTCGAGTAGGTCGCCGCGAGCCCTGGAAGTGCTGTCCACCGAGCATGCGAGCCCGCGAACAGCCGCCGCCCGACGAGAAAGGTCGCGGCGTAGAGCGCGAGACCGGGGCCGTAGTAGGCGCCGAGCAGGCTCAACGCCTCCGTCGTCGCCGTGGGGGCCTCGGAGACCTTGACCACCATCAGCGCGGGCAGGGCGAAGAAGAACGCGAACGTGTTCAGCCCGGCCAGCGCCCCCTGTCCGAAGAGCCGCGATCGACCCGCGGCGTAGCCGACGAAGATGAGCGCGAAGAAGGGCAGGGCGATGTTGACGATGGCCTGCAACACATCCTCCCGGGAGGGGCGCGGGTGGGGTCGTGCCGGCGTGGCTCAGCCGGCGAGCCCGAAGAACGGCCGGATCGTGAAGTACAGCAGCACCGCCATGATCGCCACGTAGGACAGTGTGGCCAGCGGCCGCTGGCGGGCGCGCCCGAGGAGCGTCTCGGCGGTGCCGGCACGCAGGCGCTCTTCGTGCGCCGCGCGCTGGCGCCGGGCGCGCTCGGCCTGGTAGGAGGCCAGCAGCGCGCGCGCCTGCTCGTGCTGCTCGTCGTGGCGCAGCCAGATCGCGCCCGCGGTGATGCCGAGCGGGCCCGGCGCGGTCTCGTAGAACGCCAGCCGATGCGTCTCGAGCAGCGCGCGCACCTCGTCCGCCTCGTCGGCGGGCACGTTGCGCAGGTTGAGCAGCAGGCGCGCCATCGGCCGGGCCCGTTGCGGACGGGGCGCGCAGTGTAACGCGAGCGAGGCCCGCGGGCCCGGCTCACGCGTGCGGATCGCCCTCGCGGTAGCCGAGCGCCCGGGCGCGCTCGCGGATGGCCGCGTCGTCCGAGATGCTCCAGGTAGCGCCGACCGCCTGGTGCATGATCAGCTGCCAGGCCGCGATCGGCACGCGGTAGCCGGAGCGCAGCTGGCCGCGCTCGCCCAGGCTGCGCGCCGCGCTGTCGTCGCGGATCGACCCGATCGTGGCGTAGTCGCGCACGAGCTCGGTGATCGCGCGCTCGAGCTCCTCGTCGTGGACGTGGAAGCGCCAGTCCGTGGGGATCTCGACCCAGGCGTGGTTGCCATGGCGGACGCAGCGCCAGTCCGGCGCGAGCTCCTCCAGGTAGAGGTCGCGCACGCGCGGCTCGTAGTGGTCGCTCGCACCAAGTACCAGCCGTCGACGGCACGCCGCAGCGTGCCGCCGAGCTCGCGGATTTCCGGCAGCGTGATCCCCATGGGCTCCCCGCTGGACGCCCCAGCGGCCGGGTGGCGGGCCTCGTCCGGCGTGGCGCGGGACGTGTGCCGCCGGGTGGGTCCCATTATAGAGACTGCGTAACAAGTCCGGCACTCACCGCGGAAGTGCCACGGCGCGCCTTCGGCGCATCCTTCTCGTCACATAGTGCCCACGATGCTCCTCGACCATCGCCGAATCGCCTCGCCGTTCCACTTCCTCGCTACGGCGCGGACTTGTTACACAGTCTCTACAGGCGCGCCTGCGGCGGGCGCACGCACGCTCGCGCCATTCCTGGTGCGCGGGATCACCACGTCGTACCCGCACGGGCGCCGCGTGCCCGGGTCGCGACACGCTCAGGCGCGCTCGTCGGCGCCCAGGGCGCGCGCGACCCGGCCGATGGTGAGGCCCTGCGCCACCAGGCTGAACACGACCACGCAGTAGGTCGCCGGCAGCACGATGTCGCGCGCGGGGCCGGCCGGGATCGACAGCGCCAGGGCGACGGAGATGCCGCCGCGCAGCCCGCCCCAGGTCAGGATGCGCACCACCCCCGGGCTGAATTCGCGGAAACGGCGCAGCAGCGTCACCGGCAGGCCCACGGCCGCGAGGCGGGCCCCGAGCACGACCGGGATCAGCACCAGCCCGGCGAGCAGCTCGGTCAGGCCGAGGGGCAGCAGCAGCAGCTCGAGGCCGATCAACACGAACAGCACCGCGTTGAGCAGCTCGTCGACCAGCTCCCAGAAGTGGTCGAGGTGGCGCGCGCTGCCGGGCGACAGCGCGCGCTGGCGGCGATGATTGCCGAGCAGGAGGCCGGCGACGACCATCGCGATGGGCCCGGAGAGGTGCAGCGCGTGCGCCAGGGCGTAGCCGCCCATCACCAGCGCGAGCGTGATCAGGATCTCCACCTGGTAGTGGTCCAGCGTGCGCAGCATGTGGTGCGCGATCCAGCCGAGCGCGAGCCCGAAGAGCGCGCCGCCGAGCGCCTCCTGCAGGAACAGCCGCCCGATCCCGGCCGGGTCCACGTGACCGCTCGCGGCCGCCTCGACCAGCACCAGGAACACCACCACGGCCACGCCGTCGTTGAACAGCGACTCGCCGACGATCTTGGTCTCGAGCGAGGCCGGGACGCCGGCGCCCTTGAGGATGCCGAGCACCGCGACCGGGTCGCTCGGGGCGAGCACGGCGCCGAGCACCAGGCACCACGCGAAGCCGACGTCGAGCCCCAGGGCGGCGAACGCCAGCCAGGCGAGCGTGCCCGCGACCAGCGTCGAGATGATCACGCCGACGCTGGCGAGGGCGCCGATGACGTAGCGCCGCTCGGCGAGCGCGTCGAGATCGACGAACAGTGCGCCGGCGAACAGCAGGAACGCGAGCATGCCGTCGAGCACCGCGCGGGAGAAGTCGAGGCGCGCGAGCGCTGCCCGGGCCCAGTCGGCCGCGCCGGGCAGGACCGTGTTGCCGGCCAGCAGCAGGGCGAGCGACACGCCCAGCGCGATCAGCATCACGCCGATGGTCGTCGGCAGGCCGATGAAGCGGTGGTTCAGCCAGGCGCAGGCGGCCGTCAGGGTGACGATGGCCGCGGCGAGGTCGAGCAGTTCCATGCGACGTGGTCCCGTCTGCCGGACGCCCGATTGTACGCACGGCGGGCCCGGGGCTGGCCCGCCGCGCGTGCCGCCGCTCAGGCGGCGGCCGCCAGCAGGCGCTCGACGCCGCGCTCGGCGTCGGCGAGCGCCGCCGCGCGGTGGTCGTCACCCATCGCGAGCCCCTGGGCATAGACGAACTCCACCGCGGTGATGCCGAGGAAGCCGAGGAACTGGCGCGATGGCGTCAAGGGACCGACGGGGTCGCTCATCGCGTGCGCAAATGTCGCCTTGTCCGATCGAGGGAGTCGATGAATGGCGGAGCGGGGACCGCGCACGACCCTGGACCAGTGGCGCGTGCTCCAGGCGATCGTCGACCACGGCGGCTTCGAGGCGGCCGCGGAGGCGCTCAGCCGCAGCCAGTCGTCGGTGAGCTACGCGGTGCGCCAGCTCGAGGAGCGCCTGCCGCTCGCGCTGTTCGCGCGCGACGGGCGCCGCGCCGAGCTCACCGATGCCGGCGCCGCGCTGCTGCGCCGCGCGCGCGCCCTGGTCGCCGAGGCGCACGCGCTCGAGCACTACGCCGCGACGCTCGCGGCCGGCTGGGAGGCCGAGGTCACGCTCGCCGCCGACCTGATCTCGCCGCCGTCGTTCCTGATGCCGGCGCTGGCCGCGTTCAGCGAGAGCGCCCCGCAGACGCGCGTGCGCGTCCTCGAGGAGGTGCTCACCGGCACCACCGACGCGATCGTCGACCGCGCCGCCGACGTCGCGCTGATCGGCAACATGGCGCCGCCGGGTTTCCTCGGCGAGCCGTTGCTGGACGTCGAGTTCGTCGCGGTGGCCCACCCCGAGCACCCGCTCAACCGCCTCGACCGCCCGGTCACCGACTCGGACCTGCGCACCCAGCGCCAGATCGTGGTGCGCGACACCGGGCGCCAGGGGCGCGACTCGGGCTGGCTCGGGGCCGAGCAGCGCTGGACGGTGTCGCACGTGCGCACCTCGGTGGCCGCGCTCGAGCAGGGCATGGGCTTCGCCTGGGTGCCGCGCGACGTCGCCGCCGAGGCGCTGGCCGCCGGGCGGCTCGCGCCCCTGCCGCTGGAGACGGGCGGTACCCGTCGCGTCACGCTGAACCTGGTGCTGGTCGACCGTGACGGCGCCGGCCCCGCGGCGCGCGCGCTCGCCGCCGAGCTGCGCGCGTCCGCGGCGCGCTTCACGCGCGCGCACGCGGGCGGGCAGCGCGCTTGACGCCCACGGCCTGGCTCTCGCTGGCCGCCGTCTGTGCGCTCGGCGCGGCCTCGCCGGGCCCGAGCCTGGCCGTGGTGATGCGCCACGCGCTGGGCGGCTCGCGCGCCCGTGGCGTGGCCTGTGCGCTCGCCCACGCGCTCGGCGTCGGGCTCTACGCCCGGCGACGGCGGCGGGCCTGGCCACCGCGCCGCCGGCACGCCCCGGCCTCTACCGGGCGCTGGCGCTGGCGGGCGCCGGCTATCTCGCCTGGCTCGGCGTCGGCGCGCTGCGCGCGCGCGGGGCCACGGCGGACGTGTCGGCGCCCGCCGCGCGCGGGCTCGGCGGCGCGGCCCGCGACGGCTTCACCATGGCGCTGTTGAACCCGAAGATCGCCGTGTTCTTCCTGGCGCTGTTCAGCCAGTTCGTGACGCCCGGCGCCGGCGCCGCCGATACCGCGATCCTGTGGGCCACGGCCACGGTGATCGACGGCGCGTGGTACAGCCTGGTGGCGGTCGGCCTGACGGGCTCGGCCGCGCTGGGGTGGCTGCGCGCGCGCGGCGCGCTCATCGACCGCGCCACCGGCCTCATGCTGCTCGCGCTCGCGGCCTGGACCGTGCTCGAGGTGCTCGCGCGCGGCTGAGCGCGGTGGCTTGCGGCAGCGGAGCAATTCCGTTATCACGCGGCATCATGAGTCCCCCGCCGACAAGCGCATCCGGCCCCGCGCGGGGGCGGATGCCCACCGCCGACAGCCAGGCACGCCAGCACACCAGCGTGCGCGAGGCGCACGAGACCGAGCTGATCGAGGACTACGTGGAGCTGATCGCCGACCTGGTCGACGCGGGCGGCGAGGCGCGCGCGGTAGAGATCGCGCGCCGCATGGGTGTGCGCCAGGCCACCGTTGCCAAGATGGTGCGGCGCCTGGTCGAGCGCGGCCTGGTCGTCACCGAGCCCTATCGTCCCATCCACCTGACAGGCGCGGGCCGCGAGATGGCGGCAGCGCTCGCGCGAGCGCCACGCCGTCGTGCTCGACTTCCTGCTGACGCTCGGCGTCAGCGAGGCCGTGGCGCGCATCGACGCCGAGGGCATCGAGCACCACGTCAGCAGCGAGACGCTCGAGGTGATGCGGCGCTACCGCGGCGGCGGCTGAACCCGGGAGTCGAGCCGGCTCCGTGGGCCGCGGCCGCTGTCGGGTGCGCTTTACGCCTGGTCCCGCGGCGACGCGGCGTCCCCCTCGTCCGTGTCCGCCCCGGCAACGTTGTCCGCTGCCGCATGGCCGTCCTCGTGCTCGGCCACCCACTCGGCCAGCGCCGGCGACAGCGCCGCCGTGCGGGCCTCGTAGGCGGCGTACGGCGACTGCGCCTCGGCCGGCCCGCGCGCGCGCCGCGCCATGCGGTGCACGGCGAACGCGGCGATCCCGGCCTGGCCGGCGGCGAGGACGCCGAGGAAGCCCGCGGGCCCGACCAGATCCATGAGCGCGCCACTGACCGACGGGCCCAGGATCGCGCCCAGGCCGAAGACCGAGGATCATGGTGCTGCTGGCCGCGACCATCTGCTCGGCGCGCAGGTAGTCGTTCGTGTAGGCGATGAACAGCGAGTACAGCAGCATGGGGCCGGCGCCGATGAACACGGCCAGTGCCACCAGCAGCCGCGGTCCCATCCAGGTCGCGACGATCGCGACCAGCGAGGCCGCCGTGCCGAACAGCGCCAGCCCGGCAATCACCTTGCGCCGGTCGATGCGATCGGAGAGCTTGCCCACCGGCCACTGCAGCACCGCCGCCCCCGCGATCAGCACGAACATGAAGATCGACACCTGCTGCAGCGTGAGGCCCGCGCCGCGGGCGTACACGGCGCCCATGCCGAAGACCGCGCCCTGCAGGATGCCCGAGCCGAACGAGCCGACCATGCCCAGCGGCGAGATCCGGTAGAGCGCACGCACCCCGAGGCTCTCGGCGTTGTCCTGCAGCGGCTGGGGCGTGATCGAGAACAGGATCGGGATCGCGGCGAAGGAGATCAGCACCGACACGAGGATGAACAGGCTGTGGTCCATCGGACTGCCGGTATTGAGCAGCAGCTGGCCGCCGCCCATGCCGGCGTAGCTCACGATCATGTAGACGGCGAGCAGGCCGCCGCGGTGCTCGTTGGTCACGCGGTCGTTGAGCCAGCTCTCGGCGACGATGTAGGCGGACGCCAGGCAATAGCCGGTGAGCACGCGCATGAGCATCCACACGGTGGGCGTGACGAGCACGCTCTGCACCAGGATCGCGATCGAGGCGAGCGAGGCGATGGCCGCGAACACGCGCAGGTGGCCGACGCGCCGGATGGTGCGGGGCGCGATCCGGGAGCCGAGCAGGAAGCCCACGAAGTAGCCGGACATGATCATGCCGGTGACCGTCGAGCCGAAGGCCTCCTCGGCGGCGCGCACCCCCAGCAGGGTGCCCTGCAGGCCGTTGCCCAGCAGCAGCATGCCCACGCCGAACAGCAGCGCCCAGACGCTGCCGGCGGCCGAGAACACGGGGCTGTCGGCGACCCGCGGCAGCGGCGGGGTCGGCGGCCGCGGCAGGACGATCCGGCGCGTGAGGATCCGGACCACGGGGCGCTCAGCCGGAGCCGGTCTTGAGCAGGATGACGCCGACGACGACGCAGGCGATGCCGGCGAGCTTGGCGGCGTTGATCGCCTCGCCGAACATCACCGCGCCGACGATCGCGACGCCGACGACGCCGAGGCCGGCCCAGACGGCGTAGACGAAGCCCACGGGCATGGTGCGCAGGGTGAGCGCGAGCAGGTAGAACGCGAGCGCGTAGCCACCCACGACCAGCAGGCCGGGCACCAGCCGGGTCATGCCGTCGGACGCCTTGAGCGCCGAGGTGGCGACGACCTCGCTCGCGATCGCGAGGCCGAGCAGGGTGTAGACGATCGGTGTGGTCATGGGCGTGTCAGGGCCTCCAGGCGCTCGAGCACGGCCGCCCGCTCGCTGCGCGCGAGCACGGGCAGGCCGAAGATGTCGTTGAGCCACAGGCCGTCCGCTGCGAGACGCGCGAGCTGGGCGGCGAGCGGATCGATGCCGTCGTCGCGCAGGCGCGCGCGCCAGGTCGACTGGCGCGCGCGCAGCCCGGCGGTCAGCCCCGGGTTGATGGCGCCGGCCGCGAGCAGGGCCACGCCGAGGCGCCCGGCCGGATCGTGCGCCGGGACGTCGTCGACGGCGCAGGCGCGGACATAGCCGCGCGTCCACGAGCCGGGCGCGTCGTCCTCGGCCCGGTGGGCGGCGATGCGCTGCTCGGTGACCGCGACCAGGCGCTCGACCATGGCGGTCAGCAGGGCCTCCTTGGTGGCGTAGTGATAGAGCAGCCCGCCCTTGCTGAGCCCGGCGGTCGCGGCCACGGCCTCGAGGGTGAGGCCGGCGGCGCCGCGCTCGATCACGACGCGGCCGGCGGCCTCGAGGATGCGCTGCGGGTGTCGTCCGCGGTACCCATGGCGGGCAAAACTATACCGTCCAGACGGTATAAGCAAGCATGATCCGGTACACGTCTTGGACGCCACCGGCGCCCCCGGTTTACACTCTCGCGCCCGGCCCGCAGGGCCGGCCCAGTGGTGGCCCGCGTCCGTCCCCCCGCGACGAATCGCCGCGAACCCCGTCAGGCCCGGAAGGGAGCAGCGGCAGTGGCGACATTCGGGTGCCGGGGTGTGGCGGGCGCGGGGCGCCGCCCTCCCGCCGGCCCGGCCCGGCCGCGTATAATCGAGGGCGCCCGGCCGCGACCGCGGCCCTGCGCCTGGCCGAGTCCCGCATGAGCTACGAAGTCCTCGCGCGCAAGTGGCGCCCCCGGAGCTTCCCGGAGCTGGTGGGCCAGGACCACGTGCGCCGCGCACTCGTCAATGCGCTCGACGCCGGCCGCCTGCACCACGCCTACCTGTTCACCGGCACGCGCGGTGTCGGCAAGACCACCATCGCGCGGATCCTGGCCAAGATGTCTGAACTGCGAGACCAGCGGCGTCAGCGCACGCCCTGCGGCGAGTGCGGCGCCTGCCGCGAGATCGACGCCGGCCGCTTCGTCGACCTGATCGAGGTGGACGCGGCCTCGCGCACGCGCGTCGAGGAGACCCGCGAGCTGCTCGAGAACGTGCAGTACGCGCCCACCCGCGGGCGCTACAAGGTGTACCTCATCGACGAGGTGCACATGCTCTCGCAGCACAGCTTCAACGCGCTGCTCAAGACGCTGGAGGAGCCGCCGCCGCACGTGAAGTTCCTGCTGGCGACGACCGACCCGCAGAAGGTGCCGGTCACGATCCTCTCGCGCTGCCTGCAGTTCAACCTGCGGCTGATGCCGTGCCGGAGCGATCGTCGGCGCACCTGGAGCAAATCCTGGCGGCGGAGGGCGTCGAGTACGAGGCCGCCGCCCTGGGCCAGGTCGCGCGCGCGGCGACGGGCAGCATGCGCGATGCGCTGTCGCTGCTGGACCAGGCGATCTCGTTCGGCGAGGGCGCGGTGCGCGCGGCCGACGTCGAGGGCATGCTCGGGACGCTCTCGCGCGACCGGCTGTTCGCCCTCGTCGAGGCGCTGGTCGCCGGCGATGCCGACGCCCTGGTGGGCGAGGTCGACGAGCTCGCCGCGGCCAGGCGGCCGACCTCGAGCCGGTGCTCGCCGACCTGCTGGCGCTGCTGCACCAGCTGGCGCTGGCCCAGACTGTGCCCGAGGCGCTGGACGAGGCCGTGGCCGATGCGCGAGCGGGTCCAGCGAGCTGGCCACGCGTCGTGCCGCCGGCCGACGTGCAGCTCTACTACCAGATCGGCGACGCTCGGTCGGCGCGACCTGGCGTGGGCGCCCGATCCGCGCACCGGCCTCGGAGATGACCCTGCTGCGGATGCTCTGGTTCCGGCCTGCGGCCGGACGCGGGCAGCGCGCCACCGGCGGCCGCGGGCGGGAGCGAGGCGGCCCGCCGCGCCGCGCGCGGCGAGGACGCGCCTGGTCCCGGGCGGGCGTCGGACTGCGCCACCGGCACGGTGATGCCGCCCCGGGGACGCGGGCGCGCCGGCGGACGCCGCGCTCGCGGAGCTCGGCCCAGGCGCCCGCGGACCGAGGCGCCCGCGGGGGAGACCGGTGCGGCGGCCGGCGCGGGCGCGCGCGCCGCGGCCACGCCGCAGGCCGCGGGCGGCGGCGACGGTGCACTCGACTGGGAACGCACGGTCGCGGCGCTGCCGCTCAAGGGGCTCGCCGCCGAGCTCGCCAGCAATACCGCGCTGGTGGGCCTGGACGGCAACCGCCTGCGGCTGGCCCTGGGCGCGGAGCACGCCCACCTGGGCACGGATCGCTACCGCGAGCGCCTCGAGGCGGCGCTCGGCGAGCACCTCGGGCGGACGCTGCGCGTCGAGCTGGTGACGGAGGCGGCAGCGGGCGGCGAGACACCGGCGCAGGCCGAGGCGCGGCGCTCGGAATCGCGCCGCGAGGAGGCGCGCGCGGCGATCGACGGTGACCCGGTCGTGCAGGCCTTCCGCGAGCGCTTCGACGCGCGCGTGCAGGCGGACAGCGTCGAGCCGGCGCGCGACGATGCGCACGGTGGTCGGGGCAACGAATAGACATAGATCACTGGTGGAGGAACACCATGAAGGGCGAGCTCGGCAAGCTGATGCAGCAGGCGCAGCAGATGCAGGAGAAGATGCAGCAGGCCCAGGAGGAGATGGCGCGCATGGAGGTGCAGGGCAGCGCCGGCGGCGGCATGGTCACGGTGACCATGACGGGGCGCCACGAGGTGCGCCGCGTGGACATCGACGACAGCCTCATGGGCGACGACCGCGAGATGCTCGAGGACCTGGTCGCGGCGGCCTGCAACGACGCGGTGCACAAGGTCGAGGCCGAGCAGAAGGAGCGCTTCTCGGGCATGGCCGGTGGCATGGACCTGCCCGACGGCTTCAAGATGCCGTTCTAGTGCGCAGGCGCGTCGAGCCTCCGATGCGGTTTTTACCGGCAGCTGTAGGAGCGAGCCTGCTCGCGAACGGGGTCGGTTATGCCCATGCGCGAGCGAGCTCGCTCCTGCGGGCGGCATTCGAATCGCCGGGGAAGCCACGATGACCGGGTCGCCACTGCTGCGCGAGCTCATCGAGGCCCTGCGCTGCATGCCGGGCGTCGGGCCGCGCTCGGCCCAGCGTATCGCCTTCCACCTGCTCGAGCGCGACCGCCATGGGGCGCTGCACCTGGCCGACGTCATGCAGCGGGCGATGGAGGGTATCGGGCGCTGCCGTGACTGCCGCACCTTTTCCGAGAGCGAGCGCTGCGAGCTGTGCGCGGGCAGCACCCGCGACCGCTCGCTGCTGTGCGTCGTGGAGACGCCGGCCGACATCGCCGCGGTGGAGCAGTCCACCGGCTACGGCGGGCTCTATTTCGTGCTCATGGGCCACCTGTCGCCGCTCGACGGGATCGGCCCCGAGGAGCTCGGGCTCGACGCGCTCGACGAGCGCCTGGCGGGCGGCGAGGTCGCCGAGGTCATCCTCGCGACCAATCCCACCGTGGAGGGCGAGGCCACGGCGCAGTACATCAGCGAGCGCGCCAAGCGCGCACGGGCTGCGCGTCACCCGCATCGCCCACGGCGTGCCGCTCGGCGGCGAGCTCGAGTACGTCGACGGCGGTACCCTGTCGCACGCATTCACCGGCCGCCTCGAGGTGTGAGCGCACGCCCGTGTCACCGGCAATCCTGGAGAGATGCATGTCCGAGACGCTGTTCACCAAGATCCGCGACCGCGAGATGGAGGCCGATTTCGTCTACGAGGACGACGAGATCATGGCGATCCGCGACGTCAATCCGCAGGCGCCCGTGCACGTGCTCGTGATCCCGAAGGAGCCGATCCCGAGCGTGAACGACCTCGAGGCGGACCACGCGGGCCTCATGGGCCGGATGGTGCTCGTGGCCCGGCAGATCGCGCGTGCCGAGGGCATCGCCGATGACGGCTACCGCCTGGTGCTGAACACCAACGAGGGCGGTGGCCAGACGGTGTTCCACATCCACCTGCACCTGCTCGGCGGCCGGGCGATGACCTGGCCCCCCGGCTGAGCGGCGGCCGCGGGCGACGCGATGGTCGAGCACGAGGTATCCGCCGACGGCAGCCGCGCCCGGTTCGTCCTGCGGCCACAGCGCTCGGCGACCTGGCGCGAGGACCTCGGCTGGTGGCCGCGATCCGCGGTGCCGCGGTCACGGTCGCCGCCGGCTGGACGGCCGTCGGGTTCTGGCCGATCCTGCCCCTGTGCGGCCTCGAGCTCGGGCTGCTCACGTACGGCCTGTACAAGGTCAGTCACTCGCTGCTGGCGCGCGAGGTCGCGCTGTGTGGACCGACGAGCGGATCACGATCGAGGCCGGGCATCGCGAGGTCGAGCGTCGCTTCGAGCTCGGGCGGACCTGGGCCCAGGTGCTGCTGCAGCCGCCGCGCAGCGAGTGGCACGCCTCCCGGCTGGTCATCCGCTCCGGTGGACGCGCCATCGAGTGCGGTCGTTTCCTGACCAACGACGAGCGCGAGGCGTTTGCCTGGACCGCGGTGTGGTCGCGGCCGCGCGCAGCGGCGGGCCACGATAACCGCCGGGCCTCACGCTATGAACGTGCATCGGGCCTTCATCATCGCCAATCGGCACGTTACGCGTCGAGGCTGGCGCCGCCCGTGGTGGCGGTCGCCTTTCCCGAACCAGCACATTTCCATTGCGAGGTGAATCATGGGCCTGCGAATCGGCGATACGGCGCCCGATTTCACTCAGGACTCGAGTGAGGGCAAGATCAATTTCCACGAGTGGGCGGGCGACAGCTGGGTGGTGCTGTTCTCGCACCCGGCCGACTTCACGCCCGTGTGCACCACCGAGCTCGGCGCGACGGCAAAGCTGAAGGACGAGTTCGCCAGGCGCGGCGCGAAGGTCATCGCGGTCAGCGTCGACCCGGTCGAGTCGCACAAGGGGTGGATCGAGGACATCAACGACACGCAGCAGACCACGGTGAATTTCCCGATCCTCGCCGACGAGGACCGGACCGTGTCCGAGCTCTACGACATGATCGATTCGAACGAGGACGACGCCTCGACGGTGCGCTCGGTGTTCATCATCGATCCGAACAAGAAGGTCCGGGCGACGATCACCTACCCGAAGAGCACGGGCCGCAACTTCAACGAGGTGTTGCGCGTGATCGACTCGATGCAGCTGACCGACGGCTACAGCGTCGCCACGCCTTCCGACTGGAAGGACGGCGAGGATGTCGTGATCCTGCCGTCGATCACGGACCCGGAGGTGATCCGGGAGAAGTTCCCGAAGGGCCACAAGGAGCTGCGTCCCTACCTGCGGATGACGCCCCAGCCCAACCGCTGATTTACGATTCCGGGATCTTCCGGTACAGACGGGGCTCGTGCACTTCCGGTGGGTTCCGCGAGGCCGGCGTAACGCGGCGTGGCGCGGCGCCGGTGGGGCCGCGGGGTCGTGATCGTGCGTGAGCAGTATATGAGGCGCGGCGGCGGTTGAAGGGCGCACGGGGCTCGTGGTTTCTCTGCAGGTGAACGCCGACAGAGGACCACAAGGAGAACCCCATGCGCCCTTGAACCACGATGCCCCTCATCAACCGCTCACGGACAATCGGCGCCCCGCGGTAGCCGCCGCACTGCACCATGGTGCGCCGTACGCGCTGCGCGGAACCCGCCGAAGGGGCAGGAGAGCCAGATTTCCTCATCGATCATCCGAGGAGAATAGGCGGGCGACGATTTGACGAGCTCGCTAGCCCTTCGGCCGTACGGCAGGGGCCATGTTCGCACGGCTGTCCCGCCCTTCCCGGGCGGGGCTTTTTTACAGCCATCCTGGAGTTGTCCCGGTTCAGTGGGCAGTTTCAGGCTTGGGTAGCACCGCCGCCTGAGCGTGTTCACTGAAGCAGGATAACCCCACCCATGGCGAGCCCCAAGCAAAGCGGCATCTGGCAATTCTGGCTCCGTTTGCAGGATTCACTGCCAGCAGTGGTCGCGATCTCGATGACCGCCCTGCTGCTGCCCGCCGTCCATCCGACCCTGATCCCACTGGTCGGCGCGCCGTCCCATCTACTCTGGTGGATTCATGTCCTGCCTGTGGCGATGGCGACCTACCGCTTCGGCATTCAGGGCATGCTGCTAGTGGTGGTGGCCAGTGCAGCACTGGTGCTGATCGGGGAACGGCTCTTTGGTAGTGGCTACGGTCGGCCTGCGGACTGGGAAACGGCGCTGTCACTGTTCGTGGCGCTGTCTGCCACCAATTTGCTGGTCGCAGGTTTCGCGCTCTATGCACGCTTCGCTACCGCCCGGCTGCGCGAGTTCGCATACCGGGATCCCCTGACGCAACTGCCAAACCGCCGGTACCTGGAAAATCATCTCCACCAGCAGTGCCTCGCAGGCCACCCGCAGACACTGCTGTTTCTGGATCTCAGCGACTTCAACTCGGTCAATGACAGCTTCGGGCATCTGGTCGGTGACCGGCTCCTGCAAATGGTCGGTGAGCGCCTGGCCGAGAATCTCGACAGGCAGGATCTGCTGACTTACTGGGCAGGTGACAAGTTCTTCATTCTGCTACAAAGCTGTGAGGCGGATAGTGAAGCCGAACAGCGAGCCCAACAGCTACTCGACGTCCTGCACGAGCCCATCGCGATCGAGGGCCTGTCGCTGCCTCTGGACGCGTGCATCGGTATCGCTCGCGGCGAGAAACAAGCCAGTCAGTTGATGCGCGAAGCGGACACGGCACTCAACCGGGCCAAAAACCAAGAGCCCGGTAGCATCGTGTTCTTCGGTCCCACGATGTGGAACCAAGCCCAGCGCCGACTTACCATGACATCGGCTATGAAGACCGCGATCAAGGAACAGGGTTTTATCAATTACTACCAGCCCGTCCACGATAGCCGCAGCGGTCAAATCGTCGGCGTCGAGGCCCTTGTGCGCTGGGATCATGAAGAATTCGGCCGCGTTTCGCCCGGTGAGTTCATCCCGCTCGCCGAAGCCAATGGCTCCATCGTAAGTATCGGGGCCCAGGTCCTGGAAGCGGCACTGGCCGACGTTGCCCGCTGGCGCAGAGAAGGCCTCTGGCACGACGATCTGTTCCTTTCGGTCAACCTCTCGCCGCTCCAGCTTGTCGATACCGGGTTCGCCGACACGCTTGAAGCCAGCCTCGAACGCTGGCAGGTGGCAGCCAGCTCCCTGGTACTGGAAATTACCGAAACGACGTTCATGCAGTTCGATCCAGCCGCCATCGCCACGCTTCGCCGGCTGCGCGAATGGGGCCTGCGCCTGGCGATCGACGATTTCGGCAGCGGCTATTCATCGCTGACCCGGCTCCATCAATTGCCGGCCGATTATCTCAAACTGGACCGGGAATTGATCCTGCAGATCGATCAGGATGTGACCGACCTGGTCCGCCCGGTGACCGAGATCGCTGCCATGCTCGATCTGCAGGTCATCGCCGAAGGCATCGAGACCCACACCCAGCTCGAGCGCTTGGTGGGCATGGGCGTACCCATGATCCAGGGTTTCCTGCTGTCCCGGCCGCAGACCCCCGACCGCGTCTGGATGCGCGCTCCGGGCTGAGCAGATCCCTGCCGGATTGCAGGAGCGGCGCTGAACGTCGGTAATCTCCGGCGCGTGCCGGCCTTTTTCATGTGCGGAGGTTCGGAGCCACGAGTCAACACGAGGGCAGGAGAACCACGAATGGACACGACTGAACACGAATGGCGCCACGGTGTGTTCATGCGGAGCGTCGCCGAAGGCGTTGAAGAACCACAGATGAACACAGATGAACACGGATTGACGGTGTCGATCAGCCGCACGCGACCGGAGCTTCGCCGACAGCCGCCGGGCCCCGGCGGCCGATCAGCGCAGCTCCAGCGCGCAGCCGGTCTCGCACGGGCCACATCTGCGCTCTATCGGTGTTCATCTGTGGTTCTGACGCTCACAGCGCAGCTCCCCAGGGACGAGCACGCGCCCGCGGCGCCATTCGTGTTCATTCGTGTCCATTCGTGGTTCTGTCGCTGTTCGCGTCGCCGCCACCCGTGGTCGGCCGGTACCAGCGGCGCAGGGCCAGGACCATGGCGGTGACGGCCAGGAAGGCGATGCCGGGCGACCAGAAGGCGAGCGCGGCGCCGCCGGCGAGCAGCAGGCGCTCGGGGCCGTCGAAGCGCAGCGGCCGCGCCGCGCGCACGAGGTCGAGGGCGGGGGCGAGCAGCAGCGCGCCCAGGGCCGCGTCCGGTATGCGCGGAGCAGCGCGGTCGCGCCGTCGCCCCAGCCCAGCCCCAGTGCCAGCAGCAGCAGCCCCAGCATGGCCGGGGCCCAGGCCGTGCGGGCGCCGAAGCGATAGTGCGCCGTGACGCCGCCGGCGCCGTGGCAGATCGGGATCCCGGCGAGCGGTACCGCCACGCCATTCATCGCGCCCGTCGTGAGCGCGAGCCGGGTCGCATCGAGGCGCCGCGCGCGCGGGTAGTACTGCGCGCCGACGACGGCGGTGACGAGGACCGCGTTGGTGAGCGTCAGCGGTATCTGCGGCAGCGCGATCGCGAACGCGCCACGGGCGAGCTCGGCGGTGTCGGGCCAGTGCAGCGGCGGCCAGCCCGGCACGGGCGCGGGGATGGGCTGGCCCGGGTCGATCCCCACGAGCCCACCGGCGGCGGCGCCGCCCGCGAGCACGATGATCGCGGCCGGCCAGCCCGGGCGCAGCACGAGCAGGGCGACCAGCAAAGCCAGCAGGGCGGCGCCCAGGCCGGGCGTCGCGACCAGCTGGCCGAGCGCGATCCAGGCCAGCGACAGCCCGAGCCCGACCTGCAGCGCGGCCGTGACCACCGCCGGCACCGACTGCGCCAGGCGGGCGATCAGGCCGGTCGCGCCGGCGACCAGGAAGAACACGGCGAGCACGAGCGCCGCGCCCGCCATCGTGCCCGGGGTCGGGCCGGCGGTGATCGCGACCGCCGCGGCGACCTTCATGGGCTGGACGGGGATCGGTGCGCGGTAGACCGCGGCCGTCAGCAGGTAGGCGACGCCGAATGCCGTGAACACGCCCGCCCCCGCCAGCCCGCTGACGGCGATCGCGCCGAGCACGAGCGGCAGGAACGTGCCGAGGTCGCCGAGGGCACCCCCGAGCTCGCGCAGGGGCGGCCATCCACGCTGCGGGTGCAGCCCGCACATCTCGCCGATCCACGGCTGCGGACGCGAATCTGCCCGCCCATCCTGCGTTGCGCTCGGTTCGGGTGCTCAACGTACTGTTCAAGTACGCTTGCGCGCCCGAACCTTCGCGCGCCTTGTCTTGACGGGCATCTTCGCGCCCTCGCTGCGCGCATCGGTGAGATAGGCGGGCTAGCGGGCATGCCCGGCACCGCCGCCCGTGACCCGCTCGATGAAGTCGGCCAGCGTCCGCGTGTAGCCCGGCCGGGCAGCCAGGAAGGCATCGTTGTGGCCGCCGGCGAGCTCGACCAGCTCCACCACGGGCGGTCGGATCGCGGCGAGGCGGCGGGCGTGGTCGAAGGACACGATCTCGTCCCCGGGGGCGTGCGCCACCAGCGTCGGGGCGCTCACCTCGGCCAGGTGGTCGGCGGTCGCGTAGCGGTACCGGCTCAGCCAGCGCGCCGGGAGCCAGGGTAGAGGTCGGCCGCGAGCGCGGGCATGGAGGTGAAGGTGAACTCGAGCACGAGCCCGGCCGGGCGCACCGCCCGCGCCAGGTGGGCGGCGATCGGTCCGCCCAGCGAGCGCCCGAAGATGACGATGCGCCCGGGCGGCATGCCGCGCGCGCGCGTGAGCCAGTCCCAGGCGGCCCGGGCATCGCGGTAGGTGCCGGCCTCGGTCGGGCGACCGGTGCTGTCGCCGTAGCCGCGGTAGTCGATGATCAGCACGGCGGCGCCGGCCTCGTGGAGCTGCTGCAGGCTCTCGACCCGGCCACCGATGTTGCCGGCGTTGCCGTGCAGGAACAGCACGACGGGCGCGGCGGGATCGGCGTGGGGCACGAACCAGCCGGCGAGCGTCACCTCGTCGGCGGCGGCCAGGCGGACGCCCTCGTACTCGAGGCCGACGTCGGCCGGCGTGCGCGTGACGCCGCTACCCCCGGCCGCGGGCTGGAACACCAGGTACGGCTGCAGCAGCCAGAGCAGCCCGGCCACTGCGAGGCAGCCGCCGGCGATCGGGGCGAGGGTCGTCAGGGCCGCGCTCAATCCGGCGCGCCTCCACCGCAACGGTTACGCCCCCGTGGCGCGGGCGCGGGCAGCCGGCGCGGGTCGCTACTCGTCGGTGGCGTTCAGCGGCAGCGTGTGCACGCCGCTGTCCTGGCTGGCGTAGTAGGCGGCCAGGTCACGCATGTCCTGGTCGGAGAGATTCGACACCATCCCCTGCATGACCGCGTTCTGGCGCGCCCCCGACTTGTACTGCTCGAGGGATCGGTAGAGGTAGCTCTCGGTGCTGGCCGGCCAGCACCGGGTACTGCGGGTTGTCGGCGGCGCCATTGGGGCCATGGCACGACGCGCAGGTCTGCGACTTGCGCTCGCCGGCGGCCGGGTTGCCACCGGCTGCCTGCACGCTGGCCGTGCCCAGGGACAGGAGGGTGCTCACGATGACGACGAGGGTTCGCTGCATTGGGAGTTCCTCGGGAACGGCTACCGGTCGGGCTCGATCGACGCGAAGTAGGCGGCGATGTCCTGCATGTCCTGGCGGCTCAGGGCGCTCGCCTGGGCCTGCATCGTGGCGTGCGTGCGCTGGCCGGCCTTGTAGGCCTCGAGCGCGGAGACGAGGTACTCGGCATGCTGGCCCCGAGCTTCGGTACCTTGTAGCTCGGGTACACGTTGGCGTAGCTGTCGATGCCGTGGCAGCCGAGACAGGTCTGGGCCTTGTAGCGCCCGGCCTGTGGATCGCCCGCGGCCTGCACGCCAGCGGCCATCGCCATGCCCAGGACCGCGCCGCCGAGCGCGAGCGCACGTCGAGTCGTCATCGCTTGGTCTCTCCCAGTCTCCGGTCCGCAACCGCCGGTCATACGCACTGCGGCCGCCGGGCGAACGGCGGCCGCACGGGACGGTCGAAGGCCCCGGTAGTATACACATTCAGGCGCCGCGGGCGACCCCGCGGCCCCCGTCGGGGCTCGTGGGGAGGCTGTCCGCGAAGCCCGGTACCCCGGCTCGCGCGGGTGCCGCGGACAGCTTCCTGGGAGGCTGTCCGGGCAACCTGTGCCGTAGCGAGCGCGTGGCACGGCGAGGCGATTTCGGCGATCGTGAGACGAGCATGGTGGTTCGCGTGCGAGTCGAGCGATCGCCGAAAGCGGCCTGCCACGTCGCCTTCGGCTCTCGCAGCAGTGGCTGTGGTGCGCGCGCAGCAGGCTCACGGTTGCCCGGACAGCCTCCTAGTCGAGCAGGGCGTCGATCTTCGCCGCGCAGATGAAGTCGTTGCGCGACAGGCCCCCGATGGCGTGGGTCGAGAACTGGACCAGGCACCGGTTGTAGCCCACCTCCAGGTCGGGGTGATGATCCTCGCGGTTGGCGATCCAGGCCACCGCGTTGACGAACGCGATCGTGTGATAGAAGTTCTTGAACCTGAACTGGCGGTGGATGACCTTCCCGTCATCGCCCAGCTGCCAGTCCTCGTGCACCTGGCCCAGGAGCCGACTGGCCTCGTCGGCCGAAAGCGGCGGGGTGCCCCCTTCGCAGGCCTGGCACTTCTGTTCGGTGAGCCGGTCGTCGCTCATTGCGCCTCCGCCGGTTGCTCAGGCGTGATTGTACGGTGCGGCCGTGCGCCCCTCAAACGAGGCGGCGCAGGTGCGCGATGCGCTCGGACGCCGGTGGATGCGAGTCGTAGAACGCCGACCACAGGGGGTCGCGCGTCAGCGTGCTGGCGTTCTCGCGGTAGAGGCTCACCAGCGCGGAGACGAGATCGTCGGCCGGGCACTGGCGGGCGGCGAACGCATCGGCCTCGAGCTCGTGGCGCCGGGACAGCTGCGCGAACAGCGGCTGCAGGAAGAACGTGAACACCGGCAGGACGAGCAGGAACAGCGCCAGGGCCGCGTGCGCCGAGGGCTCGGCCACGCCGAGGGCGCTGTAGAACCAGGGCTGTCCCGCCAGCCACGCCAGCAGGGCGAGCCCGGCGAGGCTGGCGAGCGCCATGACCGCGACGTTCCTGGCGACGTGGCGGCGCTTGAAGTGGCCCAGCTCATGGGCCAGCACCGCCTCCAGCTCGGCCGGTTCGAGCTGCTGCAGCAGCGTGTCGAAGAAGACGATGCGCTTGTTGTGCCCGATACCGCTGAAGTACGCATTGCCGTGCCCGGACCGGCGCGAGCCGTCGATCACGAAAACGCCGTTGCTGGCGAAGCCGCAGCGCTCGAGCAGGGCGTCGATGCGCCCGCGCAGGCGCTCGTCGTCCAGTGGCTCGAAGCGGTTGAACAGGGGCGCGATGAACGTCGGCCAGGCCCATACCATGAGCAGGTTGAACCCGAGCCAGATGGCCCAGGCGTGGAGCCACCACAGCGGCCCGGCGGCCTGCATGAGCCAGAGGATGACGGCCGCCAGCGGGCCCCCCAGCACGAGCAGCAGGGCCGCGGCCTTGAGCTGGTCGAGGGCGAACAGGCCCGGTGTCGTGCGGTTGAAGCCGTAGCGGGACTCGATGACGAACGTGCGCCAGGCACGCAGCGGCAGGTCGACCAGGCCGCCGACGAGGACGATCGTCACGAGCACGCCGACCCCGGTCACGAGCGGTCCCTGGCCGAGGCCGCGCCAGAAGGCGTCCGCGGCGGCCAGGCCGCCGCCGAGGGTCCAGGCGAGCAGCACGGCCGCCTCGAGCACGGTATCGACGGCGGACAGGCGCGTGCGCGCGACGGCGTAGTCGGCCGCCTTGCGATGCACCGGCGGCGTGATCACGTCGGCAAAGGCGTCGGGGACCCGGTCGCGGTGCGCGCGTACCGCGCGCACCTGGCGCCGGGCGAGCCAGAGGCGCAGCGCCACGGCCGTGGCCAGCGCGCCGAGGAAGGTCAGCGTCCAGGGATGCATGGTGTCGTCTCGCGGGCCCCGTCTCGGGACGCGTGCACGCGGCGCTGTATCCGACCGACGCGCGCCTCGTAGAATACCAGAGCCCCCTCACGCACTGGAATCGGCATGGCGGACATCGAGGAGCAGCGCCTGATCTGGATCGATCTCGAGATGACCGGGCTGGATACGCAGCACGACGAGATCATCGAGGTCGCCACCGTGGTGACCGACGCCGAGCTGGAGATCCTGGCGGAGGGCCCGGTGCTCGCCGTGCACCAGCCGGCCGCGGTGCTCGACGCGATGGACGAGTGGAACACGCGCCAGCACGGCGGCTCCGGGCTGATCGACCGGGTGCGCGACGCCGGCGTCACCTACGTCGAGGCGGAGACGCGCACGCTGGAGTTCCTGCGCCAGTGGGTGCCGGGCGGTACCTCCCCGATGTGCGGCAACAGCATCTGCCAGGACCGTCGCTTCCTGGCGCGCCTGATGCCGGAGCTCGAGGCGTTTTTCCACTATCGCAATCTCGACGTGAGCTCGATCAAGGAGCTCATCCGGCGCTGGGCGCCCGCGGTGCTCGACGGCGTGCGCAAGGACGGCAATCATCTCGCGCTCGACGACGTCCGCGACTCGATCGCCGAGCTGCGCTACTACCGCGAGCACGTATTCTCGATCTGAATCGACCGGGTGGAGCGATCCGCTGGAGCGCGCGATGCCGGACCTGATGACGACCCACGAGGTGGCCGAGTACCTGCGCCTCAAGGAGCGCAAGATCTACGAGCTCGTGCGCCAGGGCGCCATCCCGTGCACGCGCGTGACCGGCAAGTGGCTGTTCCCGCGCCAGCTGATCGACTTCTGGCTGCTCGAGCATGCCGACGGGGCCGGGCGCGAGGCGCTGGCGACGCCGGCGCCGGTGGTCGCGGGCAGCCACGACCCGCTGCTCGAGTGGGCGGTGCAGGCCTCGGGCTGCGGCCTGGCGCTGTTGTTCGGCGGCAGCATGGACGGACTCGCGCGCTTCGCCCGCGCCGAGGCCGCCGTCAGTGGCCTGCACGTGCCCGCCCCGGGAGATGGTGGCTACAACGTCGATGCCGTGCGCCGCGCGACGCGCGACCGCGACCTGGTGCTGATCGAGTGGGCGCGGCGGCGCCAGGGGCTGATGCTGGCACCCGGCAATCCGCTGGGGATCGGGGGCCTGGCGGACGTGGCACGCACGGATGCCCGCGTGATCGACCGCCAGCCGGGCGCGGGCAGCCGGCTGCTGCTCGAGCGCCTGCTGGCGGACGCCGGCATCGAGCGCGAGCAGCTCGCGCTCGTCGAGGAGCCCGCGGTCAACGAGAACGACGTCGCCCGCGAGGTGCACGCCGGCCACGCGGACACGGGTGTCGGCATCGAGTCCGCGGCGCTGGAGGCGGGGCTCGACTTCGTGCCGCTCGGCGAGGAGCGCTTCGACCTGCTCGTCGGCCGCCGCGAGTACTTCGAGCCCGCGTTCCAGTCCCTGCTCGCGCTCACCCGCACGCGCCGCTTCGCCGAACGCGCCCGCACCCTCGGCGGCTACGACGTCAGCGCAACGGGCACGGTGCGCTACAACGCGCCCTAGAACGGCACTGCCGTTTCGACCGATCCGCGGGCGAACCGCGAATGAACGCGAATGTCCGCGAATGGCGTTCGGGGGGCGTCCCGGTCGAGGGTGCTTCGCGGTACGGCCGTGCGACGGCCAAGGCCGCATTCGCGACCGGAGGTCGCTCCCCAGGGTCTCGATTACCGTGGCGTTGTATCGAGGTCTGTACGCGCGAGCTTGCTCGCGAATACGGCCGGTCGTGTGCCTCGGTGCTATCAGCGCAGCTCCCAGGCACACGCTTGCGACGGGCCCATTCGCGAACATTCGCGTTCATTCGCGGTTCGCCTTCCCGGTTCCCTTGGTCAGGCGCTCACGCGGCCAGCAGCTCGCCCGAGATGAAGGTGCTGGCCGCCGCGGTCGCGGGCTCGCTGAAGAAGGTCTCGGCCGGGGTCTGCTCGAGCAGGCGTCCGTGGTGGAGGAACAGCACCTCCTCGGCCAGGCGGCGGGCCTGGTTGAGGTCGTGGGTGCTCAGGATGACCTTCGTGCCCGCCTCGCGGATCGCGGCGATGGTGCGCTCGATCGCCAGCGCGGCCGCCGGGTCGAGGTGGGCGGTGGGCTCGTCGAGCAGGAGCACGCGCGGGCGCTGCACCCAGGCGCGGGCGATCGCCAGGCGTTGGCGCTCGCCGCCGGAGAGATTGCGCGCGATCGCGTCGCCGCGGCCTGCCAGGCCGGCGAGCTCGAGCCCCTCGTGGATCCGCGCCTCGCGGTCACCGACCGCGCCCGCCGCGTGGCGGATGGCGTAGCGCAGGTTGGCGCGCACGCTGCGGCGCAGCATCGCGGGGTGCTGGGGCACGAACCCGACGCGTACGCCGACGGCGTCCGGGCTGCGCCCGTGCCAGCGCACGCGACCCCGCGTCGGCGTCAGCAGGCCGCGGCACATCCGCAGCAGCAGCGTCTTGCCGGCACCGTTGGGGCCGAGCAGCACCGTGATGCCGTGGCCCGCGACGCGCGCCGAGACCCCGTCGACGAGCACCTGGCCGTCCGGCGCGAAGGTGACGTCCTCGAGCTCCAGTGGCAGCAGGTCGGGTTCCCGGGCGCTCATCCGCCGTACCTCCTGCGGGCGACATGGCCGATGCCGACCGCGAACGCGTTGATGGCGAGCGTGATGGCGAGCAGGATCGCGCCCAGGCCGAGCGCGAGGCCGAGCTGGCCCTTGCTGGTCTCGAGCGCGATCGCCGTGGTCATCACGCGCGTGTAGTGATTGATGTTGCCGCCGACGATGATCACCGCGCCGACCTCGGCCACGGCGCGGCCGAAGCCGGCCAGCACGGCCGTGATCAGGCGGAAGCGGCCCTCCCACAGCAGCAGCGTGATCTGGCCGGGGCGGGAAACCCCGAGCGCGGCCGGGGTGTCGCCGTACTCCTCGGCGAGGTCGGCGACGGTCTGGCGCGACAGCGCCATGATGATCGGCGTCACCAGGATGGCCTGGGCGATCACCATCGCCGTGGGCGTGAACAGCAGGCCGAGCTCACCGAGCGGCCCGGCGCGCGACAGCATCAGGTAGACGACCAGGCCGACGACGACGGGCGGCAGGCCCATGAGCGCGTTGACGATGGAGACAGCGGCGCCGCGGCCGGGGAAGCGGGCGATGGCGATCAGCGCGCCGACGGGCAGGGCGACGAGCGCGGAGACCGCGACCGCCGTGAGGCTCACCCGCAGCGACAGCGAGACGATCTCGAGCAGCTCGGGGTCGAGGCCGACGAGCATGCGGCCCGCCGCGGCGAACGCCTGGCCGAACTCACCCATCCGCGCCTCCTCACGGTGCCGGGTGTGAGTGTGCGCAGGCAGCGTTCTTGCTGCAACTTCCCCGTTATTTCAGATTGTCATGCAGGTACGTGCAGCTTCATGCACCCGTTTCGACCGGGGTGTCGTCGCGGTTGCCCCAGTCCGACCAGGAGCCGGGGTAACCGCGGACGCGGGGATAGCCGTGGATGCGCAGGAGGGCGTAGCTGAACGCCGAGCGGTGGTGGGTGTGGCAGTTGGCGACCACCTCGTGGTCCGGGAGAGCCCGAGATCGTCGAGCTCGGCGCGGATCTCGGCGAGCGGGCGCAGGCGCAGGTTGCGCCCCCGGTTCCATGGCCCGCGTCCACTCGTAGTGGCGCGCGCCGGGATGTGACCGCCGCGCGCGGCGCGCACCGTGGTGCCGTCGAACTCGCCGGCGAGCGCGCGTCCAGGGTCGCGAAATCGGCGTCGTCGAGGCGCGCGAGGATGTCCTCGGCGCGGGCGACGTTGGTCGCGTCGGCGGCCGCCGCGCGGAAGCGCGTGGCGGCCGCCGGCGCGGCGGCGCCGCTCGCGACCGGGTAGCCCTCGTTGACCCAGGCGGGCAGGCCGCCGTCGAGCAGCGAGACCTGCGCGTGGCCCAGCGCCTCCAGCGTCCACAGCAGGCGGCCGGCCGCGCCGCCGCCCTCGGCATCGAGCGCGACCACGTGCGTGTCGCCGCCGATGCCGGCCGCGGCGAGCACCCGCTCGAGCGTCGCCGTGTCGGGGAGCAGGCCGCCGACGGGCGGCGCGCTCGCCACCAGCGAGGCGTATGGCAGGTGCACCGAGCCCGGCACGTGGTGCTCGCGGAACACCTCCGCGGGGCTGAGGTCGACGATGCGCAGCGCCGGATCGTCGAGGTGCTCGGCGAGCCGCGCGGGGTCGAGCAGCAGCGGCAGGTACGGGGCGCCGCTCACGGTGTCCCTGCCGGCTCGACGAGACCGTGCGGGGCGGACATCCGCGGCGCGCGCGCCGGCGGTGTCAGCACGGTGTCGCGGGCATCGCGGGCAGGCCCGGGGTAGTCGATGGTGAAATGCAGGCCACGGCTCTCGCGGCGTGCGCTCGCGCTTTGCACGATGAGGTCCCGCGACCACGGCGAGGTTGCGCAGCTCCAGCAGGTCGTTGGTCACGCGGAAATTGCCGTAGCACCGGCGATCTCCGCGGTGAGCAGGTCGACGCGGTGGCGCGCCCGCTCGAGGCGCTTGCTGCTGCGCACGATGCCCACGTAGTCCCACATGAAGCGCCGCAGCTCGTCCCAGTTGTGCGCCACCACGACCTCCTCGTCCGAGTCGGTGACGCGGCTCTCGTCCCATGGCGGTGGCCAGTCCGGCGCGACGCGCGTGGCGAGCCCGGCCGTGATGTCGGCGGCCGCGGCGCGCGCGAACACGAGACACTCGAGCAGCGAGTTGCTGGCCATGCGGTTGGCCCCGTGCAGGCCCGTGCAGGCGGTCTCGCCGACGGCGTAGAGACCGTCGATGCCGGTCCGGCCCGCGAGGTCCGTGTAGACGCCGCCACAGGTGTAGTGGGCCGCGGGCACGACCGGGATCGGCTCGCGCGTCATGTCGATGCCGAACTCGAGGCACTGCGCGTGGATGTTGGGGAAATGGCCGCGGATGAAGTCCGCGTCGCGGTGGCTGATGTCGAGGTAGACGCAGTCGGCGCCGAGGCGCTTCATCTCGTGGTCGATCGCACGCGCCACGATGTCGCGCGGCGCCAGCTCCGCGCGCGTGTCGAAGCGTGCCATGAAGCGGTTGCCGTCCGGGAGCAGCAGGCGCCCGCCCTCGCCGCGCACGGCCTCCGAGATCAGCGCCGACTTGGCCTTCGGGTGATACAGGCACGTCGGGTGGAATTGCATGAACTCCATGTTCGCCACCCGGCAGCCGGCGCGCCAGCCCATGGCGATGCCATCGCCCGTGGCGCCGTCGGGATTGCTGGTGTAGAGGTACACCTTGCTCGCGCCGCCGGTGGCGAGCGCCACGGCGCGGGCGCGGACGGTGGCGATTCGACCGCCGCGGGTATCCAGCACGTAGGCCCCGACGCAGCGCGTGCTGCCGTCCCCGTCGGCCGCGGTCACCAGGTCGACCGCGTTGCGGTGCGCGTGCAGCGTGATGTTGGGATGGGCCGCGGCGCGCTCGAGCAGCGCGGTCTCCACGGCGCGGCCGGTGGCGTCATCGGCGTGGATCACGCGGCGGTGCGCGTGGCCGCCCTCGCGCGTGAGATGGTAGGGCGCCTCGGGGCCGGTGGGCTCGCGCGTGAATGCCACCCCGAGCGAGGCCAGCCAGGCGATGCTCTCCGGGCCGTGCTCCACGGTGAAGCGCACCGCCTGCGGGTCGCACAGGCCCGCGCCCGCCTCGAGCGTGTCGGCGACGTGCGACTCGAAGCTGTCGGTGGCGTCGACGACCGCCGAGATGCCGCCCTGGGCGTACCAGGTGCTGCCCTCGGGCAGCGGGCCCTTGGCGAGCACGTCCACCCGCGTGGTGTCCGCCAGGTGGAGCGCGAGCGTGAGGCCGGCCGCGCCACTGCCGATGACCAGCACGTCCGTATCGAGATCGCCCGCCATCGCTTGTCCGTCTCCCGGGGGGCCGGTATTTTGGCACGACACGCGGCGGCCGGCACCCGCGGCCGACCTTCCTGCGGATCGAGAATTCACCGCCCCGGAAACCTTTGGCACGCCCGACTGTCTACGGACTGTGAGCCGGACCGGTCGGGCCAGGGAGTGCGCCCGATGGGCGAGCGCGCCATCGATCTCGAGCTGGTCCGGCGGGTGCAGGGCGGCGACCGTGCCGCCTTCGACCTGCTGGTGCAGAAGTACCAGCACCGGATCGCGCACCTCATCGGGCGCTACATCCGCGACCCGACGGAGGTCGAGGACGTCGCGCAGGAGGCCTTCGTGAAGGCGTACCGGGGACTGGCCAGTTTCCGCGGCGAGAGCGCGTTCTACACGTGGCTCTACCGCATCGCGATCAATACCGCGAAGAATCATTCGTCTCGGCGGGCCGCCGGGTCCCGGACCACGGCGTCGACGCCGCCGAGGCGGAGCAGTACGAATCCGGTACGCTGCTGCAGGAGACGGCGACGCCGGAGCGCACGCTGCTGAGCGACGAGGTCGAGCGCACCGTATACCGTGCCATCGAGGCCCTGCCGGCCGAGCTGCGCGAGGCGGTCACGCTGCGCGAGATGGAGGGGCTCAGCTACGAGGAGATCGCCGCGGTCATGGGCTGTCCCATTGGTACCGTGCGCTCGCGCATCTTCCGGGCACGCGAGGCGATCGACGCCCGCATCCGCCCGCTGCTGGACGACTCGGGGACGACGAATGTCAAGCGATGACGAGGCGCGGCGCTCCGGGCAGGCGCTGTCGGCGCTGGTCGACGGCGAGCTCGCGGGCGCCGAGACGGCGCGCCTGCTCCGGCGGCTCGGCCGCGAGCCGGCGCTGCGCGCGCGCTGGGCGCGCCACCACACGGTCCGCTCGGCCCTGGAGGGGGTGCGCACCGACCGCCTGGGGCCGGGTTCGCCGCGCGCGTGCAGGCCGCGCTCGCGCACGGAGCCCGCCGCGGTGGCGCCGCTGCGGCGGCGCGCACCGCCGCGCTGGCTGCGCCCGGTGGCCGGGGTCGCGATCGCCGCGAGCGTGGCGCTGGTGGCCATGGGCGGCCTGTTCGCGCTGCAGCGCCAGCCCGCCGGCCCGGACCTGCGCGTCAGCTCGCTCGAGGGTGGCACCCCGGCCGCTACCCGCCCGGGGGTACCCGCGGCGGTGCCGACGGCGCTCACGGTCGAGGGCGAGTCGGTCGCCAGCCAGGCGACCCGCGCACGCATCGGGGTGTACCTGGCGACCCACAGCGAGTATGCCCCCGCGGCGGGCCTGCCGGGGCTCGTGCCGTACAGCCGCCTGACCGGCTTCAACGCGGGACGGTAGCGATGCCCGGCCGCGGATCCCGGCCCCTCGCGACGCTCGCCCTGGGCGCGGCGCTCGCGCTCGCGGCGCCGGCCGCGAGCGCGGACACGGCCGCGGCGGTGCTCGGCGCGCATGGCCGAGGCCATGCGCGCGAGCGCCTACGAGGGCACGCTCGTCTACACCCACGATGGCCACATGGAGGCGATGTCGGTGGTCCACGGCGTCGTCGGCGGGGTCGAGCACGAGCGCCTGCGCACGCTCTCGGGCCAGCCTTTCGAGCTCGTGCGCGCCGGCTCCAGGCTCACCTGCGTCTGGCCGGCCAGCCGCCGCGCGCTGGTCTCGCAGCGTCCCGGCGACCTGCTGCCGCCCAGGCCGCCGCGCGGCCTCGAGCAGCTGCCGGAGCCGTATACCGCCGCGTTCGCCGGCGAGGCACGCATGACCGGGCGCACGGCGCGGATCGTCGACGTTCGCCCGCGCGACCGTTTCCGCTACGGCTACCGCATGTGGATCGACCGCGCGACCGGGCTGCTGCTGCGCTCGGACATGGTCGTGCCGGGCGGCGAGCCCGTCGAGCGGCTGATGTTCACCGAGCTGCGGCCGCTGGAGTCCGTGAGCGCGGCCCGCTTCGAGCCAACGCTCGAGGGCATGGAATACGTCCGGCACGGCAGCCCCGAGGCGGGGCGCGAGGCGCTCGAGGACCCGCGCTGGCGCGTCAGCGACCTGCCGGCGGGGTTCCGCGCCGTGTCGCACCGCCGCGAGGCCCTGCCGCCGCACGGGCGCGCGCTCCAGCATTCGGTGTTCACCGACGGCCTCGCCTCGGTGTCGGTGTTCGTCGAGCCCCCGGATGCGGGGGCGATGCCGCTGGAGGGCCTGTCGCGCATGGGCGCGGTGCACGCGTACGGGGTGCGGCGCGATGACTACCACGTGACCGTCGTCGGCGAGGTCCCGGCGGCCACGGTGCGGCGCATCGCGCGCTCGGTGGAGCCCGCCGGCGGTGCCGCAGGAGGCTGTCCGGGAAACCTGGCACAGCAGGTGCCGGGTTTCTCGGCGGAGCAGCTTCCTGACGCGCGGACAGGGCGCGCAGCCCTGTGCTACGATCCCCCGCTGTCCGCTTTCACCCCGATCGCGCCCCGGCCGGCATCCGGGAGACCCCGTTACGTGAATACCCGCAGCCTGCGAACCCATGTCGTCGCGGCGGTCCTGCTCGTGGGGCTGCTGGTGCCGGCCCATGCGCCGGCGCTGCCCGATTTCACGCGCCTGGTCGAGCGCGAGCACGCGGCCGTGGTGAATATCTCCACGTCGCGCGAGATCCGCCCGAACCGGGGCGACCTGCCGCCCGGGTTCGACATCCCGGAGCTCGAGGACTCGCCGTTCGGCGAGCTCTTCCGCCGATTCTTCGGCGAGGACGCCGAGCCGCGCTACCGCGAGGACACCGCCTCGCTCGGCTCCGGCTTCATCATCTCCGAGGACGGCTACGTGCTCACCAACGGCCACGTCGTCGCCGAGGCCGACCGCATCCGCGTGCGCATGCACGATCGCCGCCAGTTCGAGGCCGAGGTGGTCGGGATCGATGACCGCAGCGACATCGCGCTGCTCAAGGTCGATGCCCGTGACCTGCCGACGGTCACGGTCGGCGACCCGGCCGAGCTCCGCGTCGGCGAGTGGGTACTGGCGATCGGCTCGCCGTTCGGCTTCGAGCGCTCGGTCACCCAGGGCATCGTCAGCGCCAAGGGCCGCAGCCTGCCGCGCGACAACTACGTCCCGTTCATCCAGACCGACGTGGCCATCAATCCCGGCAACTCGGGCGGCCCGCTGTTCAACCTCGACGGCGAGGTGGTCGGTGTCAACGCGCAGATCTACAGCCGCACGGGTGGCTTCATGGGCCTGTCGTTCGCGATCCCGATCGACGTCGCCATGGACGTGGCCGACCAGCTGCGCGCCGAGGGCAAGGTCACCCGCGGCTGGCTCGGGGTGGTGATCCAGGAGGTGACCCGCGAGCTGGCGCAGTCGTTCGGCATGGAACGGGCGCACGGCGCGCTGGTCGCCCGCGTGCTCCCGGGCAGCCCGGCGGCCCGGGCGGGGCTGCAGGTCGGCGACGTGATCGTCGCCTTCAACGGGCGCGAGGTGCCCCGCTCCTCGGCCCTGCCGCCGATGGTGGGGCGGACAGCGGTCGGCGAGAAGGCCCGCGTCGAGGTCGTGCGCGACGGCGAGCGCCGGACCCTGCGCGTGCGCATCGGGCGCCTGCCGGGGCGCGACGAGCTGGCCGAGTACCGCGCCCCGGGCCGGAGCGACGACCCGGACCCGCGCCCGGCACCGGGCGCACGCCTCGGGCTGCGGGTGGCGCCGGTCGATGACGCGACGCGCCGCGAGCTCGACATCGGCGATGGCGGCGTTCGTGTCACCGAGGTCGACGAGGGTCCGGCGGCCAGCGCCGGGGTGGAGGCCGGCGACGTGCTCGTGATGATGAACTCGCGTCCGATCCGTGGGGTCGAGGACTTTCGCGCGCGCGTCGCGGAGCTGCCGGGCGGGCGCAGCGTCGCGCTGCTGATCCAGCGCGCATCGGGGCCGCAGTTCGTCGCCGTCGAGGTCCCGGAGGGCGATTGATGCCGGGACGCCTGGAGCTCTATACCCGCACCGGCTGTCACCTGTGTACCCGTATGCTCGATGAGGCGCGACCGATCGCCGAGCGCCACGGGGCCAGCATCGAGCTGGTCGACATCGACGACGACCCCGCGCTCGCCGCGCACCACAACGTGCGCATACCCGTGCTGCTGCTCGACGGACGAGAGATCTGTCACCACTTCCTCGATGCCGAGGCGCTCGAGCGTGCCCTGGGCGCGGGCTGAGCCGCATGGACATGCAGCACATCCGCAACTTCTCGATCATCGCGCACATCGATCACGGCAAGTCGACGCTCGCCGACCGCTTCATCGAGAACTGCAGCCTCGTTTCCGAGCGCGATCGTGCGGAGCAGATGCTCGACTCGATGGACCTGGAGCGCGAGCGCGGCATCACGATCAAGGCCCAGGCCGTGTCGCTGAAGTACACCGCGCGCAACGGGCAGGAATACCTGCTCAACTTCATCGACACGCCGGGCCACGTCGACTTCTCTTACGAGGTTGCGCGCTCGCTGCAGGCGTGCGAGGGCGGCCTGCTCGTGGTCGACGCGTCGCAGGGCGTCGAGGCGCAGAGCGTGGCCAACTGCTATACCGCGATCGGCCTCGATCTCGAGGTGATCCCCGTGCTCAACAAGATCGACCTGCCCGCGGCCGACGCCGATCGTGTGGCCCAGGAGATCGAGGACGTCATCGGGCTCGAGGCGCTGGACGCCGTGCGCGTGTCGGCCAAGACGGGCGAGGGCGTGGTCGACCTGCTCGAGCGCCTGGTGGAGCAGGTGCCGCCGCCGCAGGGCGATCGCGAAGCCCCTCCCAGGGCGCTCATCGTCGATTCCTGGTTCGATCAGTACGTCGGGGTCGTCTCGCTGATCCGGGTCGTCGAGGGCACGCTGCGCCCCGGCGAGAAGATCCGCATCATGTCGACCGGGCGTTCGTACGGGTGCGACGCGGTCGGCGTGTTCACGCCGAAGCGCGAGTCGCGCGACGCGCTCGCCGCCGGCGAGGTCGGGTTCCTGATCGCCGGCATCAAGGACATCGACGCCGTGCGCGTCGGCGACACGATCACCTCGGTGTCGAATCCGGCGGCCGAGCCGCTGCCGGGATTCCGCGAGATCCAGCCGCGAGGTCTTCGCGGGCTCTTCCCCGATCAGCGCGGACGACTACGAGGCCTTCCGCGACGCCCTCGCGAAGCTGCGCCTCAACGACTCGTCCCTGCGCTACGAGCCGGAGACCTCGCAGGCGCTCGGTTTCGGATTCCGCTGTGGTTTCCTCGGGATGCTGCACATGGAGATCGTGCAGGAACGCCTCGAGCGTGAATACGGCCTCGAGCTGATCACGACGGCGCCGACGGTGGTGTTCGAGGTCCTGACGACCGACGAGGAGGTGCTGACGGTTCGACAATCCCGTCGCAGTTGCCGGCCGCGACCCATATCGCCGAGGTGCGCGAGCCCATCATCGAGGCCAGCATCCTGGTGCCGCAGGAGTTCGTCGGCGAGGTAATCAAGCTTTGCGTCGACAAGCGCGGCGTGCAAAAGAACATGCAGTACACGGGCAACCAGGTCGCGATGAGCTACGAGCTCCCGTTGGCCGAGATCGTGCTGGATTTCTTCGATCGCCTGAAATCCGTCAGCCGTGGCTACGCATCGTTCGACTACGATTTCAAGCGCTTTCAGCCGGCCGATCTCGTCAAGCTCGACATCCTGATCAACGGCGACCGCGTGGACGCGCTGTCGATCATCGTGCATCGCGGCAAGAGCCAGCAGCGCGGCCGCGAGCTGGTCGACAAGATGAAGGAGATCATACCGCGGCAGATGTTCGAGGTGGCCATCCAGGCCGCGATCGGCAACCATGTGATCGCGCGCTCGACGGTCAAGGCCATGCGCAAGAACGTCACGGCCAAGTGCTACGGCGGCGACGTGAGCCGCAAGCGCAAGCTGCTGGAGAAGCAGAAGGAAGGCAAGCGCCGGATGAAGCAGGTGGGCAAGGTCGAGATACCGCAGGACGCCTTCCTGGCCGTCCTGCAGGTGGAAAAGAACTAGCAGGCATCCGCCAGGCAGGGCCGTAGAACGGGCTTGTCGCGCCCGCAGGCGGCAGCGATGGGGTATCGGGGAGTACGCTGATGGGATTCGATTTCGAGCTCGCGCTCGTGCTCGCGACGCTCGTCTGCGGGTTGATCTGGGGGGGCGACGCGCTGCTGTTCGCCGGCGGCCGCCGTGCCCGTTCCATCGCGAAGACGCATGGCGGTCGCGAGGACGCGATCCCCGATCCGACCATCGTCGAATACGCGCGCTCGTTCTTCCCGGTTCTGCTGATCGTGCTCGTGGTCCGCTCGTTTCTCGCCGAGCCGTTCCGGATCCCCTCCGAGTCCATGCTGCCCACGCTCGAGGTCGGCGACTTCATCGTCGTGAACAAGTTCTCCTACGGGGTGCGCCTGCCGGTGACCCACACGCAGGTGCTCGAGCTCGGTCGGCCGGAGCGCGGCGACGTCGTCGTGTTCCGCTATCCGCGCAACCCCTCGGTCAACTACATCAAGCGGATCGTCGGCCTGCCCGGCGACCAGATCGCGTATTATAATCGGCGCCTGTTCGTGAACGGCGAACCGGTGCCGCTCGAGCGCTTGGGCCCGTACGTCCCCCCGGGTGCCGGGCCTGGTGCCGAGCCACTGGTCGAGTTCCGCGAGCAGCTGGGCGAGATGACCCACGCGATGCTGCTCGATCCCGGCGGACGCAGCCTGGAGGGCGAGTTCGTGGTACCCGAAAGCCGGTATTTCGTGCTCGGCGACAACCGCGATCACAGCAATGACAGCCGGCGCTGGGGCTACGTGCCGGCGGCCAACCTCGTCGGCGAGGCCGAGATGATCTGGATGCACTGGGACTGGAACGGCGGCGGGGTCGGCTGGTCCCGTATCGGCAATACCATTCAGTAGGAGGGGGCGATGCGCACACCTCACAGCCAGCGCGGCATCTCGATGCTGTCCTGGATCGCGATCCTGCTCGTGGTCGGGTTCTTCGTGCTCTTCGCGATGCGCACGGTGCCGGCGTACTTCAACTACTACACGCTGGTGCAGGTTGCGCAGGGCGTTCAGCAGGATGGCTCGCTGCGTGATGTGCCTGTCCAGGAGCTGCGTTCCAAGCTCAATACGCGCATGCGTATCAACGACGTCGACGATGTCGGCTACGACGCGATCGAGATCCGCCAGGGCTCGAGCGGTGGGTGGTTGCTGGTCGTCGACTACGAGGTGCGCGAGCCGCTGCTTCTCAACATCGACCTGGTGATGTCGTTCAACAAGAGGATCGGCTCCTGACGGACGAGCGTGCGCAACGACGCGTCGCCGAGGCGATCGGGCACCGCTTCGCGGATCCCGGGCTCCTGCGCGCCGCGCTGACGCACCGCAGCGCCGGCAGCCCGAACAACGAGCGCCTCGAGTTCCTCGGCGATGCGCTGCTCAACAGCGTCGTCGCGATCGAGCTGTTCGCGCGGCACCCGGACGCCCCCGAGGGCGAGCTCAGCCGCCTGCGCGCGGCGCTGGTGCGCGGCGAGACGCTGGCCGAGATCGGGCGCGGGCTCGGTGTCGCCGAGGCGCTGCGCCTCGGCGAGGGCGAGCGCAAGAGCGGCGTGCACCGGCGTGCCTCGATCGTCGCCGACGCCGTCGAGGCGCTGGTCGGGGCCGCCTTCCTGGACAGCGATTTCGGCGACCGTGCGCGCGCTCATCGGGCGCTTGCTGGCGCAGCGCCTCGACGACCTGCCGAGCGCCGACGAGCTCAAGGACCCGAAGACACGGCTGCAGGAATACCTGCAGCGCTACCGGCGCACGCCGCCCGACTACGAGGTGGTCGAGATCACGGGCGCGGATCACGCGCGCCGCTTCACGGTGCGCTGCCGCGTGGCCGAGCTCGACATCGAGCGGAGCGCGACGGGCACGAGCCGCCGCAAGGCCGAGCAGCAGGCCGCGAGCGACTGCCTGGCGGAGCTGCTGGCCGGGGCGGAGGCCCCGGCGCGGCGATGAGCACCGCGGGCACGTCACGGTTCGGCGTGGTGGCGGTCGTGGGCCGCCCCAACGTCGGCAAGTCGACGCTGGTGAATCGCCTGCTGGGCGCGCGCCTGTGCATCACCGCGAGCCGGCCGCAGACGACCCGCCACCGCGTCCAGGGCGTGCTCACGGACGGCGATCTCCAGGTCGTGCTCGTGGACACGCCCGGCCTCCACGGGGACGCCCGCAAGCAGCTCAACCGCGCGCTCAACCGGGCCGCCGTGGCCGCCCTGACCGGGGTCGACCTGGCCCTGTTCGTGGTCGGCGCCGGGCGCTGGGAGGACGATGACGCGCTCGTGCGCGACCGCCTCGCCGCGGCCGGGGTCCCGGTGATCGGCGTGGTCAACCAGGTCGACCGGGTGCGCGACAAGAAGAAGCTGCTGCCCTACCTGGAGGCCTTCGCCGGGCGCCTGCCGATGGCGGCGGTCGTGCCGCTGTCGGCGCGCACCGGCGACAACCTGGAGGCGCTGTGGGGCGAGCTGCGCGCACGCATCCCCGCCGGCGAGCATGCCTTCCCCGCGGACGAGCTCACCGATCGCAGCGAGCGCTTCCTCGCCGCCGAGCTCGTGCGCGAGCAGCTCACGCGGCGCCTCGGCGAGGAGCTGCCCTACGCGCTGACCGTGGAGGTGCAGCGCTTCGAGGCGCTCGACGACGGCCGCAGCGCCGTCGACGCGGTGATCTGGGTCGAGCGCGAGGGCCAGAAGGCGATCGTCATCGGCCGCGGCGGGGCCCAGCTCAAGGCCGTGGGCAGCGCGGCCCGCCTGGCCATGCAGCGCCTGTTCGGGATCGGTATCCACCTCGAGCTCTGGGTCAAGGTCCGGGCCGACTGGTCGGACGACGTGCGCGCCCTGCGCCAGCTGGGCTACGAGGCCGAATGAGCGCGGCGCGCGGGCAGCTCGCCCGCGGCTACGTGCTCCACGCGCGGCCGTGGCGCAACACGAGCATGCTGGTGGAGGCGTTCACGCTCCCGGGCGGCCGGATCGGGCTGGTCGCGCGCGGCGTGCGCCGCCGCGGCAGCCGCAGCCGGGCGCTGCTCCAGCCCTTCCAGCCGCTGCTGCTGTCGTGGTCCGGCCGCGGCGAGCTGCATACCCTGACCGCCGTCGAGGCGGAGCGCTGGCGGGCGCCGCCGGCCGGGCGCGCCCTGCTCGCCGGCTTCTACTGCAACGAGCTCGTGCTGCGCCTGCTCGGGCGCGACGACCCCAATGCCGAGGCCTTCGCCGCCTACGACACGGCGCTCACGGCGCTGGCCGCCGGCGGCGCGCGCGCGCCGCACCTGCGCCGCTTCGAGCTCGAGCTGCTCGCCGCGCTCGGTTTCGCGCCCCCGCTTCGCGGTCGAGCCGGACGCCGGCGACGGCGTGGATCCCGCCGCGCAGTACGACTACGTGCCCGAGCACGGCCCCGTGCGCGCCGCCGGCCCCCGGGCGAGGCCGCGCCGCGCGTGCCCGGGGCGCACCTGCTGGCGCTCGCGCGCGGCGCGCTCGACGACGCCGGGGTCCAGCGCTCGGCGTTGCGCGTGCTGCGCGCGTGCCTGGCGCCGCACCTCGGACCGCGGCCGCTGCGCAGCCGCGAGCTCTACCGCGCGATGTACGGCGGCGAGCGCGCCTGAGCGGCCTGCCCCCGGGGCACTGGCCCGGTGGCGCGCGCTGGGCTACGGTGGCGAGGGCAACGACGCGCCCGGCGGGCGCGGGAGGGGGTGATGCTGTCCGGCGGTTGCCTCTGCGGCGGGGTCCGTTACGCGCTCGAGGACACGCTCGGCCCGATCGAGCTGTGCCATTGCACGCAGTGCCGCCGCGCCAGCGGCAGCGCCTTCGCGGCCAACGCCACCGTCGCGGCGTGCGCGTTGCGCCTGGTCGCCGGCGCCGGCCTGGTGACGGAGTACGAGTCGTCGCCCGGGAAGCTGCGGGCGTTCTGCGGCCGCTGCGGCTCGCCGCTCTACGCGCGCCGCCCGGCTGCGCCCGCGGAGCTGCGCCTGCGGGTCGGCACCCTCGACGACGACCCCGCGGCCAGGCCGTCGGGGCACTGGCACGTGGCCACCAAGGCGGCGTGGTTCACGATCACCGACGACCTGCCGCAACACCCGGACGAGGCGTGAGCCTCGAGATCCGCGCGGCGGTCCTGCACGAGCGCGGCCTGCCGCGGCCGTACGCGGACTCGCGGCCGCTGCGGGTCGAGACGCTCGCGCTGGACCCGCCGGGCGCGGGCGAGGTGCTGGTGCGCGTCCGTGCCGCCGGCCTGTGCCACTCCGATCTCTCCGTGATCAATGGCGACCGGCCGCGCCCGGTGCCGATGGCGCTCGGCCACGAGGCGGCCGGCGAGGTCGTTCAGGCCGGGCCCGGCGTCGATGACCTGGCGCCGGGTGACCACGTCGTGCTGGTGTTCGTGCCGGCCTGCGGCCACTGCGCCTACTGCGTCGCGGGGCGCCCGGCGCTGTGCGCGCCCGGCAACGCGGCCAATGTCGCCGGCGAGCTGATCGGTGGCGGCCGTCGCCTGCACCGGGGCGACGAGCCGGTCCACCATCACCTCGGGGTGTCGTGCTTCGCCGATCACGCGGTCGTGTCGCGCCACTCGTGCGTGCGGGTCGACCCCGCGCTGGCGTTCGAGCACGCGGCGCTGTTCGGCTGCGCGGTGCTCACCGGGGTCGGCTCGGTGGTCAACACGGCGCGGCTCGGGCCGGGCGCCTCGGTCGCCGTGATCGGCCTCGGCGGCGTCGGGCTCAATGCCGTGCTGGCGGCGCGCCTCGTCGGCGCGGCCCGGATCGTGGGCCTCGACCTGCTCGACGACAAGCTGGCGCTCGCCCGTGACCTCGGCGCCAGCGACACGTTCGACGCGGCGGCCGCGGGCGTGACCGAGCGCGTGCGCGCGGCCACCGACGGCGGGGTCGACTGCGCGATCGATTTCACCGGGTCCGTGCAGGCCCTGGAGCTCGCCTACGCGATCACCCGGCGCGGCGGCACCACCGTCACCGGCGGGCTCGCGCACCCGGACCACCGGGTCTCGATCCAGCAGGCGAGCCTGGTGGCCGAGGAGCGCACCCTGCGCGGCAGCTACGTCGGCAGCTGCATCCCCGCGCGCGACGTGCCGCGTTTCGTCGAGCTGTTCGGCCAGGGCCGGCTGCCGGTCGACCGGCTGCTCGACCGGCGCATCGAGCGCCTCGAGGACCTGAACGCCGCCTTCGACGCGCTCGCGGACGGCCACGTGGTACGCCAGGTGCTGCTGCCGCCGGACCCGGCCTGACGGGCACGGCGCAGCGCAGGCCCCGGATTCCGCCTTCGGCTGCATCCGGGCTACGGTGCGGATGGCGGCGGTGCAAGGGCACGTAGCCCGGATGGAGCGGAGCGGAATCCGGCGCGCTGCGGGCCGCCGCACGCGGGCACCGGGATCAGGCGACCAGCAACCGTTCGAGCAGCAGCTGTGTGACGCGCGCCATGCGCTCGAGGTCGTCGAGCGCGATGCGCTCGTCGATCTGGTGGATGGTCGCGTTGAGCGGGCCCAGCTCGACCACCGGCGTGCCCATCGGGGCGATGTAGCGTGCGTCGGAGGTCCCGCCGGTGGTCGCGAGCGCCGGGCGGTGACCGACCACCGATTCCACCGCGTCGCAGATCGCGTCGGTGAGGACACCGGGCTCGGTCAGGAACGGATGGCCGCCGTTGCGCCACTGGACCTCGTACTCCAGCCCGTGGCGGTCGAGGATCCCGGTAACGCGGTGCCCGAGGCCCTCGGCGGTCGATTCCGTCGAGTAGCGGAAATTGAACACGACATCGGCGTGGCCCGGGATCACGTTGTCCGCGCCGGTGCCCGCGTGGACGTTCGAGACCTGGAAGCTCGTCGGCGGGAAGTGGGCGTTGCCCTCGTCCCATCGCTCGGCGAGCAGCTCGGCGAGCGCCGGCACCAGCTCGTGGACCGGGTTGCGGCCGCGCCCCGGGTAGGCCACGTGGCCCTGGACGCCGTGGACGCTCAGGTAGCCGGTGAGCGAGCCGCGGCGCCCGATCTTGACGGTGTCGCCGAAGCGCTCGACCGACGACGGCTCGCCCACGAGGCAGTAGTCGATGTCCTCGCCGCGCCCGGCCAGCGCCTCGACCACCCGGCGCGTGCCGTCGACGGCGGGCCCCTCCTCGTCGCTGGTGATCAGCAGCGCCACGGAGCCCGCGTGCCGCGGGTGTGCCCGCACGAAGCGCTCGGCCGCCACGGCCATGGCGGCGACGCTGCCCTTCATGTCGGCGGCGCCGCGACCGTAGAGCATGCCGTCGCGGACATTGCCGGCGAACGGTGGCTCGCTCCAGCGCTCCTCGGGGCCGGTCGGCACGACATCGGTGTGGCCTGCCAGCACCACCAGCGGCGCGCCCGTGCCGTGACGCGCCCAGAGATTGTCGACCTCGCCGAAGCGCAGTGACTCCGTGGAGAAGCCGGCGCCGGCCAGGCGTTCCGCGATCACGGCCTGGCAGCCGGCGTCGTCGGGCGTGATGGAGCGGCGCCGCACGAGCTCGGTCGCGAGCCCGGTGACGTCGTGCTGGTGTTGCTCGTCGCTCATGTCGCTCCCGGGTTGCTGATGCGCCGCGCGAGGGCGTCGCGCACGGCCGCGACGTGCGCCTCGGTCAGCGGCTGGTTGTCGTAGTCGGTACAGAAGAATACGTCATCGACGCGCTCGCCGACCGTCGCGATGCGCGCGTTGTGCACGCGCACGCCGGCATCGAGGAAGGCGCGCGCGATCTTCGACAGCAGTCCGGCCTGGTCGCTCGCGGTGATCTCGACCGCGGTCGGACCGCCGGCGTCGGGCTGCTCCGCCTCGACCGCGAGCGGCACGTCGAAATGGCGCATGCGCCGCGGGGTGCGGCGCGAGGGCTGTGGCGGCAGGCGGTCGGGCTCGGCCAGGGCTGCCCGCAGGCCCTCGCGGATGTCGGCCACGCGGAAGTCGTCGGTGATGGTCTCGCCCGATGCCTCCAGGATCAGGTAGGTGTCGAGGGCGACGCCCGAACGCGAGGTCAGGATGCGCGCGTCGACGACGGACAGCCCGAGGCGGTCGAGCACGGCGGTCACCAGGGCGAAGCGGTAGCGGTGGTCCGGTCGCGAGACGAACAGCTCGGTCGAGCCGCGCTGGGTCTCGCGGCGCAGCTGGATGAGCGCCTGCGCGCGCGTGCCGTGGTCGAGCAGGGCGCGGGTGTGCCACGCGATCTCGTCCGCGTTGTGGCGCAGGAAGTAGGCCTCGGGCAGGTCGGCCCAGAGGTTGTCGATGCGCGCGTCCTCGACGTCATGGGCATCGAGCAGCCCGCGCGCGTGCGCCTGGATGTCGGCGATGCGCTCGTCCTTGTCGATCGGGTTGTCGAGCCCGCGCCACAGCGCCTGCACCGTGCGGTGATAGAGCTCGCGCAGCAGGTTGTCGCGCCACGAGTTCCACAGGCTCGGGTTGGTCGCGCGGATGTCGGCCACCGTGAGCAGGTAGAGGTGGTTGAGGTGCGCGATGGAGCTGACCGCGCGCGCGAACTCGTGGATCACGGCGGGGTCGCTCAGGTCCCGGCGCTGCGCCGTCATGGACAGCAGCAGGTGATGGCGCACCAGCCAGCTGACGAGCCCCGACTGCACCGAGGACAGCCCGTGGCCGTGGCAGAAGGCCTCGGCCTCCTGGGCGCCGAGCTCGGAGTGGTCGCCGTCGCGCCCCTTGGCGATGTCGTGGAACAGGGCCGCCAGGTAGAGGATCTCGGGCTCCGCGACCTGGCCCATCAGCTCGCAGGCCAGCCGGGGCTCGTCGGGATCCTCGGCCAGGCGGAAGCGCCGCAGGTTGCCGATCACCCGCAGGGTATGCTCGTCGACCGTGTAGGTATGGAACAGGTCGTACTGCATGCGCCCGACGATGCGGTCGAAGGCGGGCAGATAGGCCCCGAGGACGCCGTAGCGGTTCATGCGTGCGAGCTGGCGCGCCACGCGCCGGGGCTGGCGCAGCAGCTCGAGGAACAGCCGGTGGACCTCGGGGTCCGCGCGCACGTCGTCGTCGATGACGTCGAGGTCGTCACGCAGGCGGCGCAGCGTCTCGGCGCGGATCCCGCGCACCTCGGGATGGCGCGCGAGCAGCAGGAACATCTCCAGGATCGCCGCCGGGTGGCGCCGGAAGGTGTCGGGGCCGGCCACCTCGAGGGTCTCGCCGCGGGCCCGGAAATGCGGCGTGATCCGGCGCACGACCGGGGTCTCGGCCGGTTCGAGGATGGCCTCGCGGAAGAACTGCAGCAGGATCTCGTTGAGGCGCTGCAGCTCCATCACCGTGCGGTAGTAGCGCTGCATGAACGACTCGACGGCCCGATTCGGGTTCGGGTCGGTCTCGCCGAAGGCGCCCGCGAGCTCGCGCTGGTAGTCGAACAGCAGGCGATCCTCGGAGCGGCCCGTGAGCCGGTGCAGGCGCCAGCGGATGCGCCACAGCAGCTCCTGCCCGGCGCCCAGGCGCTCGTGCTCGGCGCCCGTCAGGAAGCCGTGATCGACCAGCTCGGCCAGGGTCTGGGCGCCGAAGTGGCGCTTCGCCACCCAGGCCACCATCTGGATGTCGCGCAGGCCGCCGGGCCCCTCCTTGATGTTGGGCTCGAGGCGGTAGGCGGTATTGTCGAACTTGCGGTGGCGCGCCACCTGCTCGTCGAGCTTGGCGCGAAAGAAGGCGTCGGCCGGCCAGATGCGGTCCGGGCCGGTGGCCCCGAGCATGCGGCGGTAGAGCTCGTCGACGCCGGCCAGGCGGCGCGACTCCATCAGGTTGGTCGCGGTGGTGACGTCGGCGGTCGCCGCCTCGACGCACTGCTCGACCGTGCGCACCGCGTGGCCGATATCGAGGCCGATGTCCCACAGCAGGGTCACGAATGCCTCGAGCGCGTCGCGGTGCTCGCCCTCTGCGCCGTCGGCGAGCAGCACGAGCAGGTCGACGTCCGAGTGGGGCTGGAGCTCGCCGCGGCCATAGCCGCCGACGGCGACCAGCGCGGCGTCGGCGGTATCGGCGGCGAAATGGCCGTGCCAGGCATGGATCAGCAGCGCGTCGACCGCGCCCGCGCGTGCCCGCACCACCTCGTGCGCACCGGCGCCGCCATCGAGGGCCGTGTCGAGGGCGTCGTCGACACGCGCCAGCGCGTCCGCGTAGGCGCGCCCGGGCGGCCGGCCGCAGGTCGATGTCGGCATCGACCGCGGCGGTGTCGAGGCGGGCGGCGTCGAAGGCCGACCGCGATCGCCATGGCCGTATGGCCTCCGGGTCCTCGAGTTCGCGGCCCTCGGGCCGGGTCAGGGCCTCGTAGCCGTCGTCGGTGACGAGGATGGTGCTGCTCCACTGCGCCGAGAGGCTGTGATCCTTGGTGACGACCGTCCACTGGTCGCCGAGCACCTTCACGTGGCGCTTGCCGGCGTTGATCATCGGCTCGATCGTGAAGGTCATCCCGGGCACCAGCTCGATCCCGGTGCCGGCCTTGCCGTAGTGCAGCACCTGCGGCTCCTCGTGGAACCCCCGACCGATGCCGTGGCCACAGTACTCGCGCACGACCGAGCAGTGACGGCTCTCGGCGTGGTGCTGGACCGCGTGGCCGATGTCGCCCAGGTGGCCGCCCGGCCGCACGGCGCGGATACCCGCCACCATGGCGCCGTGGGCGACGTCGGAGATCCGCCGGGCCGCCCGCGAGGGCTCCCCGGCGAAGAACATGCGGCTCGTGTCGCCATGGTAGCCGTCGCGGATCACGGTGACGTCGATGTTGAGGATGTCGCCCTTGCGCAGCTTCCGCGGGCCCGGGATGCCGTGGCAGACCTGGTGGTTGCGGGGAATGCGACGACCGGTGGAGAAGCCCGGTAATTGAGCGGCGCCGGGGTCGCGCCACACTCGTTGACGATGTAATCGTGGCAAAGCCGGTCGAGCTCCTCGGTCGTCACCCCGGCTCGACGTGCGGCCCGATCATGTCCAGCACGCTCGCCGCGAGGCGGCCCGCCTGGCGCATCTTGTCGATCTCGTCGGCCGTCTTGACCGGCACCTCGTGCCGGGCTTTCGCGGTGCCGGCCGCTGCATCGGCTCACCGGGCGCGTGCCGTGCACGATCGAAGGCGAGTCAATTGTAGCGCATCGGCGGGCCCGCCTCCGAGCGGCCCCCGGTCGCCGGCCCCGGCGCGGGCTTTGGCGGGCACGTGCCCGATGTGGTATAAAGCGCGCCGCCAGCGGGCGACCGGCCGCGGTACAGTCGGCACACGCGCCCGTGGCGGCCGCATGGCGGCGCGCACGGATGGGCCGGTGCCGGTCGCCCGCGGTATCGAGCCGCGGCGCCGGTTGGCCGGACGGGGTGCGTGGAGGCTCAACCCGACAACGAGGTTCACCATGTCCAAGATCTCGATGCGCCAGATGCTCGAGGCGGGCGTGCATTTCGGCCACCAGACCCGCTACTGGTGCCCGAAGATGGCCCCCTACATCTTCGGCGAACGCAACAAGATTCACATCTTCAATCTCGAGAAGACCGTGCCCCTGATGGAGGAGGCGCGGAACTTTCTCTCCAGTGTCGCCTCCCGCAACGGGATCATCCTGTTCGTCGGCACGAAGCGCGCGGCCCGCGATGCCGTACGCGAGGCTGCGCAGGCGTGCGGCATGCCGTACGTCGATCGGCGCTGGCTCGGCGGCATGATGACCAACTTCAAGACCGTGCGGCACTCGATCGGTCGTCTCAAGGACCTCGAGCAGATGTTCGACGACGGCTCGATGAACAAGCTCAACAAGAAGGAGCGCCTCGAGCACGATCGCGAGCGTGAGCGCCTGGAGCGCAGCCTGGGTGGCATCAAGGACATGGAGCGCCTGCCCGACGCGATGTTCGTGGTCGACGTCGGCCACGAGGACATCGCCGTGGCCGAGGCGCGCAAGCTCAACATCCCGGTGGTCGGTATCGTCGACAGCAACAACTGGCCCGATGGGGTCGATTACGTCATACCCGGCAACGACGACGCGCTGCGCGCGATCCAGCTCTATACCCAGTCCGCGGCCGAGGCCATCCAGACGGGCAAGGCGATGGCGCCGACCGCCGGCGTGACCGCATCGGAGGACGAGTTCGTCGAGGTCGACGAGCACGGACAGCCACGCGCGGCGGCATCGAAGAAGAAGGCCGCCGGCAAGAAGGCGGCGGCGAAGAAGACCGCCGCCAGCGTGGGCGGGGCGATGCCCGGCGGCCGGCCCGGCGCCGGCGGATACCGCGGCCGGCGCGACCGGCGATGATGCCGGGGCGGCCGCCGCCGCGAGCGCGGACACTGCGGGCGAGACCGAGACGGAGGCCGAGAGCGGGACCGAGACGGACCGACGGAGACGGAGACGAGAGACCGAGACCGAGACCGAGACGGAGGCCGAAGAGCCGGGGCCGGGACCGCAGCCCCGGCGGGCGCGGCTGGTGATGCGGCCGCGGGATCGGCGACCGGCACGGCGGCGAAGAAGACCGCCGCCAGCAAGACGACGGCCAAGAAGAGCGCCGCGAAGAAGGCGACCGCCAAGAAGGCGACGGCGAAGAAGAGCGCCGCGAAGAAGTCGACCGCCAAGAAGGCGACGGCGAAGAAGAGCGCCGCGAAGAAGTCGACCGCCAAGAAGGCGGCGGCCGCGAAGTCGGACGACGAAGGCTGACGAATCCACGGTCCCGCCTCCTCGCGAGGCGGGGCGCGACCGAGAGACGGGGTAACCTGGCAATGGCAATCACCGCCGCAATGGTGAAGGAACTGCGCGAGCGCACCGGCGCCGGCATGATGGAGTGCAAGAAGGCCCTCACCGAGGCCGATGGCGACATGGAGGGCGCGATCGAGGCGATGCGCAGGTCGGGGCTGGCGAAGGCCGAGAAGAAGGCCGGGCGGGTCGCCGCCGAGGGCGTGATCGTGACCCGTATCGCCGATGACGGGCGAATCGGTGTCATGGTCGAGATCAACAGCGAGACCGATTTCGTCGCCAACAACGAGGAGTTCCAGGCGTTCGCGGCCCGTGTGGCCGAGCGGATCCTCGAGGACGCGCCCGCCGATGTCGGCGCGCTTTCCGGCCTGACCCTCGGTGGCGGCGACGAGCGCGACGTGGCGACGGCCAACAAGGAGCTCGTGGCCAAGATCGGCGAGAACATCGAGGTACGCCGCTTCGTGCGCCACGAGGCCGGCGAGGGTCGCCTGGCCAGCTACCTGCACGGCAAGCGGATCGGCGTCCTGGTGGAGTTCACCGGCGCGGATGACCAGGTCGGCCGCGACCTGGCCATGCACGTCGCCGCCAGCCAGCCGATCGCGATCCGGGCGGATGACGTGCCCGCAGAGCAGATCGAGAAGGAGCGCTCGATCCTCAAGGAGCAGGCCCGCGAGAGCGGCAAGCCCGAGGAGATCGTCAAGAAGATGGTCGATGGGCGAATGCGCAAGTACCTCGGGGAGATCACGCTGCTGGGCCAGCCGTTCGTCAAGGACCCGGACCAGACGGTCGAGCAGTTCCTCGAGGCCAAGGGCGCCGGGGTCGCGTACTTCGAGCGCTTCGAGGTCGGCGAAGGCAAGGAGCGCAGGGAAGAGAACTTCGCCGACGAGGTGATGGCGCAGGTCAAGGGCGCCTGACGTCCGGTGCCCGGGCGCGGCCGTCGCGAGGCGGCCGCGCGCCCCGCAACCGGGCCGGGGCCGCCGCGGCCCGTCTCGCGTCGTCGTCACCGCGCCCCGCTCGCGTTCGGGTCGGCTACAATGGTCGGCCGGCCCGCGCGGCCGGAATACGGGATGCCGAGACGCCGATGACCGAAGATCGCCGCCCCGTCTACAAGCGCGTCCTGCTGAAGCTCAGCGGCGAGGCATTGCTCGGCCGCGAGAGCTACGGCGTCGATCCCGAGGTCCTCGGCCGGATCGCCCGCGACATCCGCGACATCAACGCCATGGGCGTGGAGATCGCCGTGGTGATCGGGGGCGGCAACATCTTCCGTGGTGCGGGCCTCGCACAGGGCGGCATGGACCGGGTGACCGGCGACCAGATCGGCATGCTGGCGACCGTGATCAACGCGCTCGCGATGCAGGACGCGCTCGAGCGCCTGAGTGTGTTCTGCCGGGTGATGTCGGCCATCAAGATCAACCAGGTCTGCGAGGACTACATCCGCCGCCGCGCCGTGCGCCACCTGGAGAAGGGACGAGTCGTGGTCTTCGCTGCCGGCACCGGCAATCCCTTCTTCACGACCGATTCCGCCGCCGCCCTGCGGGCGATCGAGATCGGGGCGGACGTCATGTTCAAGGCGACGAAGGTCGACGGGGTGTTCGATGCGGATCCGGTCAACAATCCCGCGGCGCGGCGCTACGAGCGCGTCACCTACGACCAGGTGTTCTCCGACAACCTCGCCGTGATGGACGCCACGGCCGTCGTGATGTGCCGCGACAACGACATCCCGCTGCAGATCTTCAATCTCAACAACCGAGGGTGACCTGATTCGCGCGATACGGGGCGAATCCGTGGGCACCGTCGTTGAGCGAGGCGAGACATGATCGACGATCTGAAGAAGGATGCGCGCCAGCGCATGACGAAGAGCATCGAGTCACTGCAGCACGAGTTCAGCGGCATCCGCACGGGTCGCGCGCACTCCGGCCTGCTCGACCACGTCACGGTCGACTATTACGGTGCCGAGGTGCCGCTGAACCAGGCAGCTAGCGTGCACGTCGAGGACGCGCGTACGCTGGCGGTGCAGCCTTGGGAGAAGTCGATGGTCCCGAAGATCGAGAAGGCCATCATCAACTCCAACCTCGGGCTCAACCCGGTCTCCGCGGGTACGGTCATCCGGGTGCCCATGCCGCCGTTGACCGAGGAGCGCCGCAAGGAGCTGGTCAAGGTCGTCAGGCAGGAGGCCGAGAACGCGCGCATCGCGGTACGCAACATCCGCCGCGATGTGAACGGCGACCTGAAATCGCTGCTCAAGGAAAAAGAGATCACCGAGGACGAGGAGCGCTCCGCCGAGCAGGCCATCCAGAAGATCACGGATGCGACCGTCGCGGAGATCGACGCCATGCTGGAGCGCAAGGAAGCCGACCTGATGGAGGTTTGATGCCGGGGACGCGGTGGGTGCCCGGACCTTCCTCCATGACGGGGCGGGGGGTCGGCCGGGCGGGCCCCATGCCGCCTCATCCGGCGCACCGGATATCCACGCGACCGCGGAGCAATCGATGAGCTCGGGCAGCGACCCCCGCCACATCGCCATCATCATGGACGGCAACGGCCGTTGGGCCCGGGAGCGCTCGAGCCATCGGAGCGAGGGCCACAAGGCGGGCGTGCGCGCGACCCAGGCCGTCATCGAGGCCTGCGCCCGGCGCGGCGTGGGCGTGCTGACCCTGTTCGCCTTCTCGAGCGAGAACTGGCGTCGGCCCGAGAGCGAGGTCAGCGTGCTGATGGAGCTGTTCCTGCGCACGCTGCGCACCGAGGTCGGGCGGCTCTCGGACAACGACGTCCGGTTGCGCTTCGTGGGCGAGCGCAGCGGCTTCGGCAATGCGCTGCAGCGCGAGATGGCCCGCGCGGAGCACCGCACCGCCGGCAACGACGGCATGGAGCTGGTGATCGCGGCCAATTACGGGGGCCGCTGGGATATCACGCAGGCCGCCAGGCAGCTGGCCGCCGAGGCCGCGGCGGGGCGCGTCGATCCCGCCACGATCGAGGCCGACCAGCTCGCGGGGCGGCTCTCGCTGGCCGATCTGCCGGATCCGGACCTGTTCATACGCACCGGCGGCGAGCGGCGCATCAGCAACTACCTGCTGTGGCAGCTGGCGTACACGGAGCTGTGGTTCACCGAGACGCTGTGGCCGGATTTCGATGCCGATGCGCTCGACGCGGCGATCGCCTGCTACCGTGGCCGCCAGCGGCGCTACGGTCGGACCTCCGAGCAGGTCGAGCGGGTCGGCCGGGCGCGGACCGTCTGACGTGGCCGGGCCCGAGTCGCGACCCCGGTGGGCCGCGGACCCGGCGCTGCCGCGGCGCGTGGCGACCGCCGTCGTCGGCGCCTCGCTGGTGCTGGCCGGCGTGCTGCTGCTGCCGACGGCCGGCGTCGCCGCGGCGGCGGCACTGGTCGCGCTCGCCGCCGCCTGGGAGTGGGCCCGGCTCGCCGGGGTCCGCGGCGGCGCCCGGTCGGGCTGGCGTATGTCACCGTGATGGCCCTCGTGCTCGGCGCGTTGTGGCCCCTGGCCGGGGCCACGGTGGCGGCCATCGTGCTGCTCGCGGCCGTGGCGTGGTGGTGCGCCGTGGGGCTCTGGCTCGCGCTGGGCGCGCGCCCGCGCGCGGGCACGCACGGCGTCCGGCCCGGCTGGCTGGCCGTGGGCCTGCTGCTGCTGCCCGCGCTGGCGCTGGGCATCACGTGGCTCGCGCGCGGCGAGGGGCCCGGGCGCTGGGTGCTGCTGTACGCGATCTGCCTCGTCTGGGTCGCCGACATCGGCGCCGACTTCGCCGGGCGCGCGTGCGGGCGGCAGCGCCTCGCCCCGGCGGTCAGCGCCGGCAAGACCTGGGAGGGTCTCGCCGGCGGCCTGGCGGCGGTGGCGCTGTACGCGCTCGCGGCTGCGGCCGCGCTCGGGGTGCCGCCGCGCCTGCTCGGGCGCGTGGATCGCGCTCGCGCTGGCCGCCGCGGCGATTTCGGTGCTCGGGGACCTCCTCGAGAGCGTGGTCAAGCGCGAGGCCCGGCGTGAAGGACAGCGGCACGATGCTGCCGGGCCACCGGCGGCCTGCTCGACCGGATCGACAGCCTGACGGCCGCGATCCCGGTGCTCGCCCTGGGGCTCGGTGGCATGCCGCTGGCGGCGACCGGATGAGCGCGGACACGGGCGACATCCGCGGCGTCGCGGTGCTGGGGTCCACCGGCTCGATCGGGGCCAGCACGCTCGACGTGATCGCGCGACATCCCGACCGCTACCGGGTGATCGCGCTGTCGGCGAACGCGCGCGTGGACCAGCTCTGGGAGCAGGTGCGCGCGCTCGAGCCCGTCTACGCCGTGGTCGCCGAGGCGGAGGGCGCCGAGCAGCTGGCCACGCGGGTCGATGCCGCCGGGCTGGGCACGCGGGTGCTCGCGGGCACCGAGGGCCTCGAGGCGGTCGCCGCCGCGCCCGAGGTGGACGTCGTGATGGCCGCGATCGTGGGGGCCGCCGGCATGGCCTCGACCCTGGCCGCGGCGCGCGCGGGCAAGCGCGTGCTGCTGGCGAACAAGGAGTCGCTGGTCGTGGCGGGCGGGCTGCTGATGGAGGCCGCCACGGCGGGCGGGGCACTCGTGCTGCCGATCGACAGCGAGCACAATGCCGTCTTCCAGTGCCTGCCCGCCGGACGTCACGATGACCTCGCCGGGGCCGGCGTGGAGCGGATCCTGCTGACGGCCTCGGGCGGGCCGTTCCTGCGCCGGGCGCCGGAGACGCTCGCCGCGGTGACGCCGGAGGAGGCCTGCGCGCACCCGAACTGGTCGATGGGGCGAAAGATCTCGGTCGATTCGGCCACGATGATGAACAAGGGCCTGGAGGTGATCGAGGCCTGCTGGCTGTTCGGCCTGCCGCCCGAGCGCGTCGAGGTCGTGGTGCACCCGCAGAGCGTGGTGCACTCGCTGGTGCGCTACGTCGACGGGTCGGTGCTGGCCGAGCTCGGTCACGCGGACATGCGCACGCCGATCGCGCACGCGCTCGCCTGGCCGGAACGCATCGGCTCGGGCGTCGCGGCGCTCGACGTGGCGGCGCTCGCGGGACTCGAGTTCGAGCCCCCGGACACGGCGCGCTTCCCGGCGCTGCGCCTGGCGCTCGAGGCGGCGCGCGCCGGCGGCACGGCCGGGGCGGTGCTGAACGCGGCCAACGAGGTCGCCGTCGAGCGCTTCCTCGCCGGTCGACTGCCGTTCCCGGCGATCGCGGCGGTCATCGAGGCGACGCTGGAACGGGCGGACGAGGGCGGCGACGCCGCCTCGCTCGAGGGTGTGCTCGCGGCCGACGCCGGCGCGCGTGCACTGGCAACGGAGGAGGCGGATCGCATGGCGGAGCGCGCCCGATGACGGAAGTGCTGACCAGTATCGCGGCGTTCATCGTGGCCATCGGGGTGATGGTGACGGTGCACGAGTACGGCCACTACTGGGTGGCAAGGCGCTGCGGCGTGCGCGTGCTGCGCTTCTCGGTCGGTTTCGGGCGTGCGCTGTGGCGCCGCACCCTGGGGCGCGACGGCACCGAGTGGGTGATCGCGGCGCTGCCGCTCGGCGGCTACGTGAAGATGCTCGACGAGCGCGAGGCCGAGGTCCCGGCCGCGGAGCGCCACCGCGCGTTCAACAACCAGCCGGTCGGCAGGCGCGCGGCCATCGTCGCCGCCGGCCCCGCGGTCAACATCCTGCTGGCGGTGGTCGCCTACACCGCCACGTTCCTGATCGGTGTGGATGGCCTGGTCCCGCGGGTCGGGGACGTGCAGGCCGGCTCCCCGGCGGCCGAGGCCGGCTTCGAGCGCGGCGAGCGCATCACCGCGGTGAATGGCACTGCCACCGCGACCTGGTCGGACGTACGCCTGTCGCTGCTCGACCACGGCCTCGACGGGGCGGGGGGCAGCGTAGCGGTCACGGTGGAGCGTGACGGCGGCACGACCGCCACCCGGCGGCTGGACATCGGCTCGGTGTCGCTGCGCGAGGGCGAGACCGACCCGGTGACGACGCTCGGGTTCGAGCGCTGGTCGCCGGAGCTGCCGGCGCGGGTGACCGACGTCGTGCCCGACTCGCCGGCCGCGGCGGCCGGGCTCCGCCCGGGCGATCGTGTGCTGCGCGCCGGCGATACGCGCATACGCGACTGGGCGCACTGGGTCGAGTACGTGCGCGCACGCCCGGGCGAGCGCTTCGAGGTCACGGTGCTGCGCGATGGCGCGGAGACCACGGTGGCGCTGACGCCCGCGGCGGAGCAGGCGGGCGGGCGCGAGTTCGGGCGTATCGGTGCGTACGGACCAGGGCTGACGGAGGCGGACCGTGAGCGCATGTTCACCACGGTCCGCTACGGCCCCCTGCAGGCGCTCGGACAGGGAGTCGTCAAGACCTGGGACATCACGCGCCTGACCGTGCGTGTGCTCGTCGGCCTGGTCACGGGCGAGGCGGCGCTCTCCAACATCAGCGGGCCGATCTCGATCGCGCAGTATGCCGGCCAGTCCGCGCAGATCGGCCTGTCGACCTTCATCGGTTTCGTCGCCCTGATCAGTGTCAGCATCGGTATCCTGAACCTCCTGCCGATCCCGGTGCTCGATGGCGGTCACCTGCTCTACTACGCGATCGAGGCGGTCAAGGGGTCGCCGGTGTCCGAGCGCGCACAGGCGTTCGGCCAGCAGATCGGCATCGCCATGCTGGTGGGGCTGATGTCGCTGGCGCTCTACAACGACGTCGTCCGCCTGGTGCAATAGCCGTATGCCGGGACTTCTCCAACGCGCGCTCGGCGCGCTGGCGCTTGCCTTCGCGCTCGCTACGCCGGCCCTGGCCTGGGAGGCGTTCACCGTCGACGACATCGAGGTCCGTGGTGCCGAGCGGATCTCCGTCGGCACCGTGCTCAACTACCTGCCCGTGCGCACCGGCGAACGTTTCGGGCCCGAGGATGCCGGCCGCGCGGTACGCGCCCTCTACGAGACGGGACTGTTCGAGGACGTCACGATCGCTCGCTCGGAGGCGACGCTGGTCGTCACCGTCGAGGAGCGCCCGGCAATCGGCGAGATCAACATTGAAGGCGACTTCAGCATGCCGCGGGAGCAGCTGCGGTCGTCGCTGCAGAGCATCGGCCTTGCGCGTGGGCGCGTGTTCAACCGCTTGCTGCTCGACCAGGTCGAGCAGGAACTGCGCCGGCAGATGTCCAGCCGTGGCCGCTACGGGGCCGAGATCGACGTCCAGGTGCGCGAGCTCGAGCGCAACCGCGTGGCGGTGGACCTCACGATCCGCGAGGGCAAGACCGCGCGCATCCGCCAGCTCAAGATCATCGGCAACGAGGCATTCACCGACGAGACGCTGATCGACCTCATGGAGTCCGCCGCGTCGGACGATACTTTCTGGCTGTCATCGGCCGACAAGTACTCACGTACCACACTCGAGGGTGACCTCGAGGCGATCCGCTCGCACTACCTCGATCGCGGCTACATCAAGTTCTCCATCCCGTCGAGCCCGGTCACCATCACGCCGGATCGCAAGGACATCTATATCAGCATCCACGTCGACGAGGGTGCGCAGTATCACGTTCGCGATGTCGAGCTCCGGGGCGAGCTTCCCATGCGCCGCGCGAGGAGCTGCGCGCGCAGCTACGAGATCGCCAGCGGCGAAAGCCGCTCCCGCGCGCGAGCACGCCAGGTCCAGCCGCGAGCCGCAATGCGATCGCCGAGCGGCTCGCACAGGCGGGCTACGCATTCGCCCGGATCAACGTGGCGCCGGAGGTGGACGAGCAGGACAAGACGGTCGACCTGCGTTTCGTGATCGATCCCGGCAATCGGGTTTACGTTCGCCGCATCACGTTCAGCGGCCAAACGGCCACCGAGGACCGGGTATACCGGCGCGAGATGCGGCAGATCGAAGGGGGTGTCTATTCACCGGATGCTGTTGCCCGCTCGCGCGTGCGTCTCCAGCGCCTGCCGCAGGTGGAGACCGTCAGACGTAACGACCGATCGCGTTTCGCCCGGATCGAACCAGGTCGATGTAGACTTTGCCGTGACCGAGCGTCGAACCGGGCAACTGTCTCTCGGTGCCGGTTACTCGACGGACCAGGGCGTCGTGCTCGATGTCAGCGTCCAGCGAAGAACCTGCTCGGGCACGGGCAAGGATCTCACCGTTCAGCGCGAGCAACAGCGAGAGCGGATCGTCGGTTCGTGATCCGGTACTCGAACCCATGCTATACGGAGTCGAGGGTCCGCCGACTACTGCGGTTGTCGTACCGCGAAACCGACCCCAACCGGATATCTGGATACCGCGGACTACTTCTCCGATTCAGCATGCCGTCGGGCGTCGAGTACGGCATTCCGATGAGCGAATACGATACGACTCGATCTGGGCCTCGGTCGTGGAGGGCACGCGGATCCGGACGACCACCACTCGACTGCCGCAGCCGATCCGCGATTACCTGGAGGCGAGCGGGCAGTGAGTTCGCGTTCCTGGAGGCCACGGCTGGGCTGGACCCGGGACAGCGCGCAACCGGACGATCTTCGCGGAGAGCGGGGCGCTTCCAACAGCCTGTCGCTCGACGCTGCGCTACCCGGGCAGCGACCTCGAGTTCTACAAGCTCGAACTACCGGTTCGAAGGGCTACCTGCCGTTCACGGACAACCTGCATCGGGCTCCGCGAGCACGCGCATCGGGCTCGGGCGGGGGTATGGGGAGACGCTCGGAGTTGCCGTTCTTCCGGCGCTATTTCGCGGCGGGATCCGCTCGGTGCGGGGCTACCAGGGAGCGAGCCTGGGCCCAAGTACGATGAAGACGGCGACGCGAAGGGCGGGGATTTCCTGACGACGGGCTCGCTCGAGCTGATTTTCCCGCCGCCGTTGGCGACCGAGACGGGACAGACGCGGTTGAGCCTGTTCTACGATTCTCGGTAACGTCATCCATCCGCGAGTGACTTCGAGGCGACGGAGCTGCGCAGCTCGGTCGGCCTCTCGTTCAACTGGCGCTCCCCGGTCGGCCCGCTGTCGTTCAGCTGGGCCGAGCCGATCGACCCGGAACCGGGGGACGAGACGGAGAGATTCCAGTTCACGATCGGGACCCTGTTCTGATCCGTTGGCCGAGGCTGGGATTGCCATTCCCGGCGTGGAGTAGAACCGTGCGAACATTTGTTGCATCCATCGTGATGGCGCTGGCCATGGCACCCGCCGGGCTGCTCGCCGCCGAGCCGGTCAAGATCGGCTACGTCGACATCGCCTACCTGATCGACAACTCGCCCCAGGCGCAGGCGGCCAGCTCGCAGCTCGAGAGCGAGTTCGGGCCGCGTCAGCAGGAGCTGCAGCGCAAGCAGCAGGAGTTCCAGCAGGTTCAGCAGAAGCTGCAGAAGGACGGGCTCGTCATGGGCGAGGAGGAGCGCAAGCGCCTGGAGCAGCGGCTGCAGGAGCTCAAGCGCGACATCCAGCGCACGCAGCAGGCGTTTCGCGAGGAGCTCAACATCCAGCGCAACAGCGCCTTCAAGGAGGTGCGCGCGTCGGTCATGAAGACCGTGCAGAACGTGGCCCAGGAGGAAGGCTACGACCTCGTGGTGGGCCAGGGGGCGCTGTACGCCAGCGACGCGGTCAACCTCACGCAGCGGGTTCTCGAGCGCATGAAGGAGCGTTACGACTCCGGCCAGTCGGACTGACCGGCCGCGGCGATGGCCTGGACGGTCCGCGCGCTCGCAGACGAGCTCCACCTCCGCTACGAGGGGGATGGCGAGCGGCGCATCGCGCGCGTAGCCCCGCTCGAGCGCGCCGGCCCGGACGGTCTCGCGTTCGTCTCGCGCAACTCCTACCTCGATCGGCTCGCGTCCTGCGAGGCCGGTGCCGTCATCGTCGCGCCCGAGCACGCCGAGCGGGTGCGGGGATGCGCCCTGCTGGCGGACAATCCGTATGCCGCCTACGCAAGGGCGGCGCAGCTGCTGCACCCGTTGCCCGGCATGGCGCCGGGCGTCGATCCGGATGCCAGTGTCGACCGGCGGGCGCGGCTGGCCGGCGACGTGCATGTCGGCGCGCGCGCCGTAGTCGACGCGGACGCGGAGATCGGGGCGGGGTGCGTGATCGCGGCGGGCGCCTGCGTCGGCGCCGGCGCGCGCCTCGGCGCCGGCACGCGCATCGGTCCGGGCGTGGTCATCGGGGCGGACTGCGCGCTCGGCTCGCGTTGCCTGGTGCAGGCAGGGGCGGTGGTCGGCTCCGACGGGTTCGGCTACGCGCAGGACGGCGAGAGCTGGATCCGTATCCCGCAGATCGGGCGGGTCGTCATCGGCGATGACGTGGACATCGGCGCCAACACGACCATCGACCGTGGCGCACTCGATGATACGGTCATCGGCGACGGCGTGATCCTCGACAACCAGATCCAGATCGCGCACAACGTGCGCGTGGGCGAGCATACGGCCATGGCCGGCTGCGTGGGGATCGCCGGCAGTGCCGTCATCGGGCGGCGCTGCACGATCGGCGGTGCCGCCGCCATCCTGGGGCACCTGGAGGTGGTCGACGACGTCCACATTACGGCGATGTCGCTCGTGATGAGCTCGATAACGGAGCCGGGGACGTACTCGTCGGGTGCGCCGCTCGAGCCGAACGCGCGCTGGCGGCGCAACGCCGCCCGTTTCCGGCAGCTGGACGCACTGGCGCGACGCGTGGGTGACCTCGAGCGCCGTGACACCGGCAAACACCGAGGATCATGACCTTGAGCGAGATGAGCATCCACGAGGTACTCCAGTACCTGCCGCACCGCTATCCGTTCCTGCTCATAGACCGGGTCGTCGAGTGCGAGCTGGGCGTGCGGCTCAAGGCCATCAAGAACGTCAGCTACAACGAGCCGTTCTTCCCGGGCCATTTCCCCTCGCGCCCGGTGTTCCCCGGCGTGCTCATCCTCGAGGCCATGGCGCAGGCCACGGGCCTGCTGGCGTTCCGCACCGAGGGCGTCAAGCCCGACGGCAACACCCTGTACCTGTTCGTCGGCGTCGACAAGGCGCGTTTCAAGCGCCAGGTGTCGCCCGGCGACCAGCTCGAGATCACGGCCGAGCTGCAGCGCACGAGCCGCGGTGTCTGGCGTTTCGCCTGCGCGGCGCGCGTGGACGGGGCCGTGGCCTGCGAGGCCGACCTGATGGGCGCGATGCGGGAAATCGGGGAGTGATACACGAGCAGGCCATCGTGGACCCGTCGGCGAGCATCGCCGCCGACGCGGAGATCGGGCCATTCTGCGTGATCGGCGCCGGGGTCGAGATCGGCCGTGGCACGAGCGTCGGACCACATACGGTCATACGCGGCCCGACGCGGATCGGTGCCGACAATCGCATCTTCTCGTTCGCCTCGATCGGGGAGGCCCCGCAGGATCTCAAGTATGCCGGGGAGCCCACCTGGCTGGTCGTCGGTGATCGCAACACCATCCGCGAGTACGTCACGCTCAACCGTGGCACGGACGAGGGCGGCGGTGTCACCCGCATCGGCGACGACAACCTGTTCATGGCCTACACCCACGTGGCGCACGACTGTACCGTCGGCAGCCGTACCATTTTCGCGAACGCGGCCTCGCTGGCCGGGCACGTCGACGTCGGCGACTGGGCGATCCTCGGCGGCTTCACCTGCGTGCACCAGTTCGTGCGCATCGGGGCGCACAGCTTTACCGGCCTGGGTACGGTGGTGAACCGCGACATCCCGCCGTTCGTCACCGCCGCCGGCAACCACGCGCGCCCGTACGGGATCAACAAGAACGGTCTCAAGCGCCGCGGCTTCAGCCCGGAGGGCGTCCGTGCCCTGCACCGGGCCTACATGGCGCTGATCAAGCGCCGGACGAAGGACGACGACGCCCGTGCCGGGATCGAGGGCCTGGCTGCCGAGCACCCGGAGGTGCGCCAGTTCGTCGAGTTCATCGATTCCAGCGAGCGCGGCGTCATCCGCTGAGCCCGAACGGCTCTGCCGGCAAACGGGAACCGCGAATGGACGCGAATGTTCGCGAATGGCATTCGTGGCCGGCGCATGACGGCGAAGCTTCGCTGTGGACCGCTGAACAGCATTGCGGCCGGTTCGCGAGCAGAGCTCGCTCCTACAGGCGTCGTTCTGTCGCGGCGGCAAATCTCCCTGTAGGAGCGCGGTGTCATCCGCTGAGCCCGAACGGCTCTGCCGGCAAACGGGAACCGCGAATGGACGCGAATGTTCGCGAATGGCATTCGTGGCCGGCGCATGACGGCGAAGCTTCGCTGTGGACCGCTGAACAGCGTTGCGGCCGGTTCGCGAGCAGAGCTCGCTCCAACAGGCGTCGTTCTGCCGCGGCGGCAAATCTCCCTGTAGGAGCGACCTCCGGTCGCGAAGACCGCCTCACGTGGCGCACGGCGCCACCGCGCAGCGCCCCAAACCGTGACGCTCCACGGGCGTCATTCGCGAACATTCGCGTTCATTCGCGGTTCCCTTGAACGGCCTTTCCTCCGGCGAGCATCTCCTCGATCAGGGCGGCCATGCGGTCGGGGCCGTCGCCTTCGCCCATGCGCGTGCGGACCTCGGCGAGCTCGGCCTGCATGCGCGCGCGGTAGTCGGCGTCGTCGAGCAGGCGCGCCGCCTCCCGGGCGATGGCCTCGGGGCGGGCGTGGCGCTGGACGAACTCCTGCACGATGCGCCGCCCGGCGACGATGTTCACGAGCGCGATGTCGTCGACGGTCATCAGGCGGTGCATGATCTGCCAGGTCAGCCAGTGCACGCGGTAGACCACGGCCATGGGCACCCCCAGCAGCGCGACCTCGAGCGTGGCGGTGCCGGATGCGGTGACGATGGCGTCGCACACGGGGATCACGTCATAGGCGCGGCCGCCGGGCACGAGCCGGACCTCGAGCCCGCTTTGCTCGATCCGGGCCTGCACCGGCTCCGGGTCGAGGGTGGCGGCGAGCGGCAGCACCAGGTTCACCGGCCCGCGCTCGCGCTCGACGCTCCGGGCCGACTCCAGCAGCAGCGGCAGCAGCCGCTCGATCTCGCCGCGGCGGCTGCCGGGCATGAGCCCCAGGGTCGGGCGCTCCCGATCGAGGCCGAGCTCGGCACGTACGTCGGCGGCGGGCATCTCGGGGTGGATCTCGTCGACGAGCGGGTGGCCGACGTAGCGCACCGGCACCCCCGCGCGCTCGTAGAAGTCGACCTCGAAGGGGAACAGCACGGCCATCATGTCGACCAGGCGCCCGATGCGGGCCACGCGGTGCGGGCGCCAGGCCCAGACCTGCGGGCTGACGTAGAACAGCACGGGCACGCCGAGCTCGCGCGCCGTCGCCGCCAGCTTCAGGTTGAACTCCGGGTAGTCGACCAGGATCAGCAGGTCCGGCGGCGCCGCGCGCAGGCGTGCGCGCAGCCGCTCGAGCTCGCGCATGATGCGCCGCCAGTGGACGAGCACCTCGACGATCCCGATGATCGCCAGCTCGCGGCAGTCGACCACGAGCTCCATGCCCTCGCGCGCCAGGCGCGGCCCGCCCATGCCGGCGAGCACGGGGGCGTGCCCGCGCTGGCGCAGCGCCTGGACGAAACGGGCCGCGTGGTGGTCGCCGGACGCCTCGCCGGCGGAGATCATCAGGCGCGGGCCCTCACCCATCGAGCGCCCCGCGGATGACGCCGCAGACGCGGTCGACGTCGGCGTCGGCCAGCTCCGGGTAGATCGGCAGCGACAGGCAGCGCGCCGCCACCGCCTCGGCCCGCGGCAGCGAGAGGTCGGCCGTCACGTCGGCGAAGGCCGGCTGGCGGTGCAGCGGTACCGGGTAATGATCGCGCTGGCGATCCCGGCCGCGCGCAGTGCCTCCATCAGGGCGTCGCGGCGGTCGCTCAGGATCGTGTACTGGTGGAACACGATGCCCGTCCTCGCCCGTACGCACCGGCGGCCGCACGCCCGTCGTCCGCGAGCCCGGTGTCGTAGCGCGCCGCGACCCGCCGGCGTTCGGCGTTGTAGCCGTCGACACGGGGCAGCTTGTGGCGCAGGACCACGGCCTGGAGCTCGTCGAGGCGGCTGTTGTAGCCGATCACCGCGTGATGGTAGCGCTCGCTCTGGCCGTGGTTGCGCAGGACGCGCATGCGTTCGGTGGTAGCGTCGTCGCCCGTGACGACCAGCCCCCCGTCACCGAAGGCGCCGAGGTTCTTGCTCGGGAAGAAGCTGAATGCACCGGCGAGGCCGTGGGCGCCGGTCATCCGGCCTCCCGTCGCGGCCCCGAACGATTGCGCGCCAGTCCTCGATGACGAGCAGGCCGTGCTCGTCGGCGAGGGTCCCGATCCGGACCATGTCCGCGGGCTGGCCGAACAGGTGCACGGGCAGGATCGCCCGCGTGCGCGGCGTCACGGCCGCGGCGGCCGCGTCGACGTCGAGATTGAAGCTGTCCTCATCGATGTCGACGAACACCGGCGTCGCACCGACGTAGCGGATGGCCTCGGCCGTCGCGATGAACGTGAACGGCGTCGTGATCACCTCGTCGCCCGGGCCGATACCGGCGGCCGCCAGCGCCAGGTGCAGCGCGTCCGTGCCCGAGGCGCAGCCCAGCGCGTGCCTGACGCCGAGGTATTGTGCCGCCTCGCGCTCGAATGCCTGCACGTTGGGGCCCAGGATGTACTGCGTCGCGGCCATGGCCTCGACCATGGCCGGCTCGAGCTCCCGGCGGAGGTCGGCGTACTGTGCCTTGAGATCGACCATGGGTATCTGGGTGGACATCGCAAATCCGTAGCGGCGGTTGTTGGGCGTGGGCGGCCCGCTCAGTTGAAGCCCCAGTCCTGCAGCTGGTTGACGTCGCTGTGGACGGTGGCGTTGAAGGAGATGATGATGCGGTCGCGCTCCCCGGCGTAGGGCAGCGCGGTGTGCTTGATCCACGGCGGAAACAGGACCAGGACGCCGTCTTCCGACGGCGAGTCCCAGTGAGCGTGCTGGAGGTACATGTTGCCGGCGTCGCCGTGACCGCCGGCTGCCGCATCCATGTACGGCCCGTAGAACCGGGTTGCGCCCTGGGGGCGACCTTCCGGATCCGGGTCCCCGGCCTGCACGTAGTACACGGCCGACCACGAGCAGTTGCCGTGGATATGGGTCTCGTGGAAGCCGTGGCCGTTGGTGATCTGGAACCAGCAGCCGGTGAAGCCGATCCTGATGTCCTGCTTCCTGGGCCAGACGTGCCGGTTGGCCTGGGTGGCTGCGCCGAACACCGTGTCCATGAAGAATTTGAGCAGCTGCTTCATCTCGGGTGTATCCACCCGCTCGTGCAGGTCGATCGGGCTCGCGAACACCCGTTCGCGCTCACCCTTCTCGAACTCCGAGCGGATGCGCTCGAACTCGGGGATGAGCGCCGCGTTGACCCTCTGGTGGTCGTCGAACCGGCGCCGAAGGATGGGCGTGGGCCACATCCACATCACGTCGTCGTGACGTCTCTTGTCACTCATCGATGCCTCCGTCGTCCGGGTCCGGGCGACCGTAACCGCCACCGCCCGGGGTCTCGATGACGAATACGTCGCCCGCGCCCATCTCGGTGCGGTCGCGGCCCTCGAGCTGCTCGCTGCTGCCGTCGGCGCGCTCCACCGTGTTGCGGCCGCAGGCGCCGGGCGCGCCGCCGGCGAGCCCGTAGGGCGGCACCCGGCGGTGCCCGGACAGGATAGAGGCCGTCATCGGCTCGAGGAAGCGCACGCGGCGCACGGTGCCGTCGCCGCCGCGGTGCCTGCCGTCGCCGCCGGAGCCGGTGCGGATGCGGAAGTCCTCGAGGCGCACCGGGAAGCGCCACTCGAGCACCTCGGGGTCGGTGAGGCGCGAGTTGGTCATGTGGGTGTGCACGGCGCTGGTGCCGTCGAAATCCGGGCCGGCGCCTGCTGCCGCCGCACAGCGTCTCGTAGTACTGATGGTGGTCGTTGCCCCAGGTGAAGTTGTTCATCGTGCCCTGCGCCGCCGCCATCACGCCGAGGGCACCGAAGAGCGTGTCCACCACCGCCTGGGAGGTCTCGACGTTGCCCGCGACCACGGCGGCCGGGTAGCGCGGGTTGAGCATCGAGCCATCCGGGATCACGATCTCGAGCGGCTTGAGGCAGCCGCCGTTGAGCGGGATCACGTCGGCGACCAGGCAACGGAAGACGTACAGCACGGCCGCCTTGCAGACCGCGGCCGGGGCGTTGAAGTTGTTGTCGAGCTGGTCGCTGGTACCGGTGAAGTCGACGCGGCCGAGCGGCTGCTCGCGATCCACCGCGATGGCCACGCGAATGACCTGCGCCGTCGTCCATCTCGTAGGCGAACTCGCCGTCGTCGAGCGCGTCGATGACCCGGCGCACGCTGCTCCTCGGCGTTGTCCTGCACGTGCTCCATGTAGGCCTGCGACCACGTCCAGGCCGGACTGGTCGATCATGCGGCTGATTTCCTGAACGCCTTTCTCGCAGGCGGCCATCTGCGCCTTCAGGTCGGCGATGTTGTTGTCGACGTTGCGCGCCGGGTAGCGCGCCGAGGTGAAGAGCTCGCGGATCTCGTCCTCGAGGAAGCGGCCGTCGCGTCGACCATTTTGACGTTGTCGAGCAGCACGCCCTCCTGCTCCAGGTTCGTGCTGTCGGGCGCCATCGAGCCCGGTGTGATGCCCCCGACGTCCGCGTGGTGGCCACGGCTGGCGGTATAGAACAGGATGCGATCGCCGGCGCTGTCGAATACCGGCTTCACCACCGTGATGTCGGGCAGGTGGGTCCCGCCGTTGTAGGGGTCGTTGAGCATGTACACGTCGCCGGGCTGCATCCGGCCCGCATTCGCTGGCGGACGGTCTTGACGCTGTCGCCCATCGAGCCCAGGTGCACCGGCATGTGCGGGGCGTTGGCGATCAGCTCGCCGTCGCCGTCGAACACGGCGCAGGAGAAGTCGAGCCGCTCCTTGATGTTGACCGAGTAGGCGGTGTTCTCCAGCGTCACGCCCATCTGCTCGGCGATCGACATGAACAGGTTGTTGAACACCTCCAGCATGACCGGGTCGGCGTGGGTGGAGACGTCGTCCATGCCGGGGCGCGCGTGCACGCGCTCGAGCAGCAGGTCGCCGCGCTCGGTGAGCTCGCCGCGCCAGCCGGGCTCGATCACCGTGGTCGCGTTCGGCTCGGCGATCACGGCCGGACCGGCGACCGGGTGGCCCGCCGGCAGCTGCTCGCGCCGGTAGAAGGGGGTGTCGTGCACCTCGCCGGCCATGATGGTGCGCTGGTGCGCGGCGGGCTCGCCGTCGGCCTCTGCATCGCCCTGCAGGGCGACCGGCACCGTCTCCGGCGTGTCGCTGGTGCCGATGCCCTCGACCTGGGCGGTCTCGACGACGATGTCCTTCTCCGGCGAGATGAAGCCGTACTGCTGCCGGTGACCGGCCTCGAAGCGCTCCCGGACGGCATCGGAGTCGCCGGCGTCGACCAGCATCGAGGTGTCGGAGCCGGCGTAGCGCACGTGCAGGCGGCGGCGGGTCTCGATGGCGCCGTCCTCGACGCCCTGCTCGTGCAGATCGGCCACCGCGTCTTCGGCGAGCTCGTCGAGCAGTGACGCGATCTCCCCCTCGAGGTCCCTGCCCAGCGGCTTCTCCAGCGCCTGCTCATGCACGCTGCGCACGTCGGCAAGGCCGATACCGAAGGCCGACAGGACGCCGGCGTAGGGGTGCAGCAGCACCCGCTCCATGCCGAGCGCGTCGGCGACGAGGCAGGCGTGCTGGCCGCCGGCGCCGCCGAAGCAGCACAGCGTGTAGCCGGAGACGTCGTAGCCGCGCGCGACCGAGATCTTCTTGATCGCGTTGGCCATGTTCTCCACGGCGATGCGCAGGAACCCCTCGGCGACCTGCTCGGCGCCGCGCTCGTCGCCGGTGGCGTCGCGGATCTCGCGCTGCATCTGCGCGAACTTCGCGGTCACCGCGTCGGCGTCGAGCGGCTCGTTCGCGTCGGGGCCGAACACGTGCGGGAACAGCCCGGGCTGGAGCTTGCCGAGCATGACGTTGCAGTCGGTGACCGTCAGCGGGCCGCCCTTGCGGTAGCAGGCCGGGCCCGGATCGGCGCCGGCGGAGTCCGGGCCCGACGCGGTAGCGGCGTGCCGTCGAACTGCAGGATCGAGCCGCCGCCGGCGGCGACGGTGTGGATGCGCATCATCGGCGCGCGCATGCGCACGCCGGCGACCTCGGTCTCGAACGCGCGCTCGTACTCGCCGGCGTAGTGGCTGACGTCGGTCGAGGTGCCGCCCATGTCGAAGCCGATCAGCGCGCTCGAAGCCCGCGGCCTCGCGCGGTGCTGACCATGCCGACGACGCCGCCGGCCGGGCCGGAGAGGATCGCGTCCTTGCCGCTGGAACGAGCTGCGCCTCGGCCAGGCCGCCGCTCGACTGCATGAACATCAGCGCGGGTGTCGCCGAGGTCGCGCGCTGGCGACGCTGCGTCGCACGTAGCGACTCAGGATCGGCGACAGGTAGGCGTCGACCACGGTGGTGTCGCCGCGCGCGACCAGCTTCATGGTCGGGCTGACCTCGTGGCTGACCGAGATCTGCGAGAACCCGATCGTCTGCGCGAGCTCTGCCAGTCGTTCCTCGTGCTCGGCGTTGCGGTAGGCGTGGAGCAGGGCGATGGCCACGCAGTCGAAGCCGTCGTCGCGCAGCCCGGCCAGCGCGGCGCGGGCGCCGTCCACGTCGAGCGGGCGCAGGACCGAGCCGTCCGCGGCCAGGCGCTCGTCGACCTCGATCGCGCGCTGGTAGAGCATCTCGGGCAGCCGGATTTCGAGCGCGAAGATGTCCGGGCGCGCCTGGTAGGCGATGCGCAGCGCGTCGTGGAAGCCGCGCGTGGTCACCAGCACGGTGCGCTCGCCCTCGTGCTCGAGCAGCGCGTTGGTGGCGACCGTGGTACCCATCTTGACGCTGGCGATGTCCTCGGCGGGGATGGGCGCGTCCAGCCCGATGCCCAGCAGGTGGCGGATGCCGGCGAGCGCGGCGTCGTCGTACTGCTCCGGGTTGACCGACAGCAGCTTGTCCGTGACCAGCTCACCGTCCGGCCGGCGCGCGACGATGTCGGTGAACGTGCCGCCGCGGTCGATCCAGAATTCCCACTGGCCGTCGTCGCTCATCGCTGCTCCCGCTGCCGCGTCGCCTGGTCGTCGCCGGATCGCCGCCGGGGCGGACCCTCAGGTCAGGCCGGTGCCGAAGCGCGCGGTGATGTCGATGGCCGCGGCCAGGGCCCGGCGGCCGTCCTCGCCCGAGACCAGTGGGGGCGTGCCCGAGGAGACCGACTCGAGGAAGGACTCGATCTCGGCGCGGATGGCATCACCGGCCTCGAACTGCCGTTCCTCGGTCACGAGCTCGGGGATCCCGGGGTACATCTCCTGCTCGCCCTTGCGGTGCAGGGTGAGGCGGTGGTCCTGGAAGTCGACGGCGAGGTAGCAGTCGTGCTGGAAGAAGCGCATGCGCCGCTCCTTCTTGGCGCTGACACGGCTGGCGGTGACGTTGGCGACACAGCCGCTCTCGAACACCAGGCGGGCATTGACGATGTCGGTGGCGCCCGTGAGCACCTCGGCGCCGCTGGCATCGGCGCGCACGAGCGGCGAGCGCACCACGTCGAGGATGATGTCGATGTCGTGGATCATCAGGTCGAGCACCACGTCGACGTCCGTGCCGCGCGGGTTGAACGGCGCCAGGCGGTGCGACTCGATGAACCGCGGCGTGGCCAGGATGGCATCGGCGGCACGCAATGCCGGGTTGAAGCGCTCGAGATGGCCCACCTGCAGCACCAGGCCGCGCGCGCCGGCGGCGGCGACGAGCTCGTCGGCCTCGGCCACGGTGACCGTGATCGGCTTCTCCACCAGCACGTGGCTGCCGTGCTCCAGGAAGTCGAGCGCGATGCGATGGTGCAGCGACGTCGGGACCGCGATACTGACCGCGTCGACGTGCCCGAGCAGCTCGTGATAGTCGACCACCACGGGTACCCCGAGGGGCCCGGCGCAGGCCGCCGCCGCGGCCTCGTCGGGGTCGGCCACGCCGACCAGCTCGCAGCCGGGCAGCGCGGCGTACTTCTGCGCGTGGAAGCGGCCGAGGTAGCCGACCCCGACCACCGCGGTTGCAATCGACATGGGCCAGGATCCCGGGTGGTCCGGCGCCCGGGGCGGGGCGGACGTGGTATCGTAATCGGCGCTCGTCGGCTTGCCGGCGAGCGGCCGGGCGGCGATCGGGCGAGCATACTACAGCGATGGCGGCAGGCGCGGAAACCGACGCGGCGCAGGGCGATCCGGACGCGGGCCGCGCGGTCGCCGACGGGCCGGTGGCCGGCGTCGACGAGGCCGGTCGTGGGCCGCTCGCCGGACCGCTCGTGGCGGCCGCGGTCATCCTCGATCCCGGGCGCCCGATCGACGGGCTGACCGACTCGAAGCGCCTCGGCGCGCGTCGGCGCGAGGCCCTGGCGAGCCGCATCCGCGCCGAGGCGCTGGCGTTCGCGCTCGCATGGGTCGAGCCGGCCGAGGTCGATGACCTCAACGTCCTGCGGGCCACGATGGCCGCGATGGCGCGCGCGGTCGACGGGCTCGCCGGGCGTCCCGCGCGCGTGCTGGTCGACGGCGACCGCTGCCCGGAGCTCGGCCTGCCCGTGCGCGCCGTGGTCGGCGGCGACGCCAGCGAGCCCGCCATCTCGGCCGCCTCGATCCTCGCCAAGGTCGAGCGTGACCGGCGCATGGCCGAGCTCGACGTGCTGCACCCGGGCTACGGCTTCGCGGCCCACAAGGGCTACGGCACGCGCGCGCACGTGGCGGCGCTGCGGCGCCTCGGCCCCTGCGCCGCGCACCGGCGCTCGTTCGCCCCCGTGCGGGCCGCGGCCCGCCAGGGCGTGCTGGCCCTCGACACCCCCGGGGTACCCGAAGGAGGCTGATGGATCCCGCGTTCGTCCATCTCCGCGTGCACACCGACTACTCGCTGGTCGACGGGACGGTGCGCATCCCGCAGCTCATGGAACGGCTGCGCGCGCAGGGCATGCCGGCGGTCGCGCTGACCGACCAGAGCAACCTGTTTGCGATGGTCAAGTTCTACAGCGCGGCGCTGGCGGCCGGCGTCAAGCCGATCATCGGCTGCGACGTGCTGCTGCGCGGCGAGGCGCCCGGCGAGCCGCCGGCGCCACTGGTGCTCCTGGTCCAGGACGACGTCGGCTACGCCAACCTGATCCGCCTGGTCTCGCGCTCCTACCTCGAGGGCCAGCACGGGGGACAGCCGACGATCGAGCGCGCGTGGCTGGCGGGGGCCTCGCAGGGGCTGATCGCGCTGTCGGGTGGGGCCGACGGTGACGTCGGGCGCCTGTGGCTGGCGGGCAAGCGCGAGCGGGCGATGGAGCGCCTGGGGCAGCTGGCTGGCGCGCTTCCCGGGCGCTTCTACCTCGAGCTCCAGCGCACGGGCCGCGAGCAGGAGGAGGCCTGGATCGAGGGCGCGCTGGAGCTCGCCAGCACGATGGAGTGCCCCGCGGTGGCGACCAACGACGTGCGCTACCTCGCGGCCGAGGACTTCGACGCGCACGAGGCGCGCGTGTGCATCCACGACGGGCGCGTGCTGGCGGACCCGCGGCGCCCGCGGCGCTACAGCGACCAGCAGTACCTGCGCACCGCCGGACGAGATGGCGCGCGCTGTTCGCCGACGTGCCGGAGGCGCTGGAAAACTCGGTCGAGATCGCCGCGCCGCTGCAACCTGCGCATCACGCTGGGCGAGATCCTACCTGCCCGACTTCCCGGTGCCCGGCGGGCCATGAGCGTGGACAGCTACCTGCGCGAATGCGCCTTCGACGGCCTCGACCGGCGCCTCTACCAGCTCTACACCGCCGGAGCCACGGGCGCGCGACGAGCAAACGCGCAGGCCCTACGTCGAGCGCCTCGAGCGCGAGCTCGGGGTGATCTGCTCGATGGGCTTCCCGGGCTACTTCCTGATCGTCGCGGACTTCATCCGCTGGGCGAAGGACAACGGCGTCCCGGTGGGCCCGGGGCGCGGATCCGGCGCCGGCTCGCTGGTCGCCTACGCGCTCGGCATCACCGATCTCGACCCGCTGCGCTACGACCTGCTGTTCGAGCGTTTCCTCAATCCCGAGCGCGTCTCGATGCCGGACTTCGACGTCGACTTCTGCATGGAGGGGCGCGACCGGGTCATCGAGTACGTGGCCGAGAAGTACGGCTCCGACAAGGTCTCGCAGATCATCACCTACGGCACCATGGCGGCGCGCGCCGTCGTGCGCGATGTCGGTCGCGTGCTGGGCCACCCGTTCGGCTACGTCGACCGGATGGCCAAGCTGATGCCCTTCGAGGTCGGCATGACGCTCGAGCAAGGCGCTCAGCAGGAGGAGGACTCTGCGCAGCTCTACGACGACGACGAGGAGGTCCAGCACGCTGGTCGACCTCGGCCGCAAGCTCGAGGGGCATGGCGCGCAACGCCGGCAAGCACGCCGGTGGCGTCGTCATCGCGCCCTCGGACCTGACCGATTTCGCGCCGCTGTACTGCGAGCCGGGCGGGCAGGGCCTGGTCACCCAGTTCGACAAGGACGACGTCGAGGCGATCGGGCTGGTGAAGTTCGACTTCCTCGGGCTGCGCACCCTGACGATCATCGACCGGGCGGTGCAGGCGATCAACGCGCGCGCGGCGACGCGGCGAGGCGCCGCTGGATCATCGATCGACATCGCCCATGGACGACGCCGCGAGCCGTTCGACCTGCTCAAGCGCGTGCCGAGACCACGGCCGTGTTCCAGCTCGAGTCGCGCGGCATGAAGGAGCTGATCAAGCGGCTGCAGCCCGACAGCTTCGAGGACATCATCGCGCTGGTGGCGCTGTTCCGGCCGGGCCCGCTGCAGTCGGGCATGGTCGACGATTTCATCGCGCGCAAGCACGGCCGCCGGCGGTGGCCTATCCGCACGCGAGCTCCACCACGAGGCTCTGGAGCCGGTGCTCAAGCCCACCTACGGCGTCATCCTCTACCAGGAGCAGGTGCATGCAGATCGCGCAGGTGCTCGCCGGCTACACGCCTCGGCGGCGCCGACCTGCTGCGCCGCGCGATGGGCAAGAAGAAAGCCCGAGGAGATGGCGAAGCAGCGCGCAGGTCTTCCTCGAGGGTGCCACGGAGAACGGGCATCGAGCCGAGCGCATGCCGAGCAGCATCTTCGATCTGATGGAGAAGTTCGCCGGCTACGGCTTCAACAAGTCCCACTCCGCCGCCTACGCGCTGCTGTCCTACCAGACGGCCTGGCTCAAGGCCCACTACCCGGCGCCGTTCATGGCGGCGGTGCTGTCCTCGGACATGGACAACACCGACAAGGTGGTGACGCTCATCGACGAATGCCGCAGCATGGGCCTGCGCGGTGCATGCCGCCGGACGTGAACCGCTCGGCGTACCGTTCACGCGCGGTCGACGACGGCACCATCGTCTACGGGCTGGGCGCGATCAAGGGCGTGGGCCAGTCGGCGCTCGAGGCGATGCTCTCCGAGCGCGACGCCGGCGGCGCCTTCCGCGGATCTCGATCGATCTCTGCTGCCGGCGTGGACCTGCGGCGAGCGTCAACGAGCGCGTGCTGGAGGCGCTGATCCGCGCCGGGCGCGCCTGGACAGCACTCGGGCCGCAACCGGGCCACGCTCGATGCAGCGCCTGCCGCGAGGCGCTCCAGGCCGCCGAGCAGCGCGCCGCAACGCGACCGACCGGGCAGGACGACCTGTTCGGCTGGCAGCGGCGGCGGCGACGCCCGCGGCGAGCGGCGGCGCCCGGCGGCAGTCGCCGAATGGGACGACGAGCCGAGCGGCTCGCCGGCCGAGAAGGAGACGCTCGGGCCTGTACCTCACCGGGCACCCGATCGAGCGCTACGATGGACGAGCTCGACGCGCTTCACCGGCGTGACGGCTGGCGCGATCAGTGCGCGCCGGCTCGGAGAGCGGCGAACGGCGCCGACGGCGAGGCCAGGCGACGGTCGGCTGCCGGGCTGGTCACCGGACGGTGCGCCGCAGAATGACCAGACGCGGCGGGCGCATGGCTGCCGTGACGCTGGATGACCGCACCGGCCGCGCTCGAGGTGACGGTATCTGCCCGGAGGCCTTCGACGCGCTTCCGCCATCTGCTCGTCAAGGACGCTCGTGCTGGTGGTACGAGGGCGAGCTCGGCTATCGACGAGTTCATGCGATGGCTACCGGGTCGTCGCCGAGGACTGCATGACATCGACGAGGCCCGCGAGCGCATGCCCGCGCGGCCTGGTGCTGCGGTCGACGTCGAGCAGGCGCGGGCAACGGCTTCGTCCCGAGCTGCGCGAGGCGCTGACGCCGCATCGCGGCGGCAGCTGCCCGTGTGGCTGGAACTACTCGCGCGGTGCCGCAGGCCGCTCTCGGCTGGGCGAGCAATGGCCGTTCGGCCGACCGATGAGCTGCTCAGCGCCTGGCGAGCTGGCGCGTGCGACAGGCGGACCGTCGCGTCTCGACTACCGACCGGCGGGAGGCCACTGGCCGGCGCGCCGCGGGTGACTACGGCCGCTCGGCGCTGCCGCGCAGGCGCCCGACATCGGATCAGCGTGCGCGCCGTGCCCGGTGTCATAGCCTCGCGCCTGTTCCGCCACGGATCGCGGAACGACCGCATGAATCCCAACTTCCTGGATTTCGAGCAGCCCATCGCCGAGCTCGAGGCCAAGATCGAGGAGCTGCGCCACCTCGGCTCGGACGACGACCGACGTCAACATCAACGAGGAGATCCACCGGCTGCAGCAGAAGTGCGAGTCGCTGAAGCGCAGCGTCTTCGGCAAGCTGAAGTCGCAGCAGATCGCCCAGCTCGCGCGCCACCCGCAGCGGCCGTACACGCTCGACTACATCGAGCGCGTGTTCGACGAGTTCACCGAGCTGCACGGCGACCGCGCCTTCGGCGACGATCCGGCCATCGTGGGCGGGATGGCCCGCCTGGAGGGCCGCCCGGTGATGGTCATCGGCCACCAGAAGGGCCGCGACACCAAGGACAAGATCCGGCGCAACTTCGGCATGCCGCGCCCGGAGGGCTACCGCAAGGCGCTGCGCCTGATGAAGATGGCCGAGAAGTTCCACCTGCCGGTGCTGACCTTCATCGACACGCCGGGGGCCTATCCCGGCGTCGGTGCCGAGGAGCGCGGCCAGAGCGAGGCCATCGCGCGCAACCTGTTCGCGATGTCCGAGCTCAAGACGCCGATCGTCTCGACGGTGGTCGGCGAGGGCGGCTCGGGCGGCGCACTCGGCATCGGCGTCGGCGACCGCCTGATGATGATGGAGTACAGCACCTACTCGGTGATCTCGCCCGAGGGCTGCGCCTCGATCCTCTGGAAGTCGGCCGAGCGCGCCGCGGAGGCGGCCGAGGCCATGGGCATCACCTCCGGGCGCCTGAAGGAGCTCGGGCTGGTCGACGAGATCGTGCCCGAGCCGCTGGGCGGTGCCCACCGCGACTACGACGCTGCCGCCGCCGAGACGCTGCACCAGCGCGCTCGCGGAGCGCGCTCGAGCGCGCTCGACGAGCGTGGAGCCTCGACAGCGCTGGTCGATCAGCGCTACCAGCGCCTGATGCTCTGACGGCCGACTACCGCGAGCACGGCCTGACCCGCGCCATGCCCGCGGACGGCGGCCGACTGGCCGATGCCCGGCGCGGCCCTGGCCGAGGCCGCCGCGGCGCACGCGCCGCATCCGCGCCGCGTGCTGGTCGCCTACAGCGGCGGCCGCGACTCGACCCTGCTGCACGCTGCCGCCGAGCACTGGCCGCAGAGCGCCGTGCCGCGCCGTCCACGTCGACCACGGCTGGCATGCCGACTCCGCCGACTGGGCCGAGCATTGCCGCGCTGCCGGCGCGCGAGCTCGGCGTCGCGCTGCGACGGTCGTGCGCGTCGACGTCGCGGCCGCAGGACGGCGAGGGCCCGGAGGCCGCGGCCCGCGCAGCCCGCTACGAGGCCCTGGCGACGCGCCTGCGGATGGCGGACGACGTGCTGCTGACGGCCCACCACCGCGACGACCAGGCCGAGACCCTGCTGCTGGCGCTGCTGCGCGGCGGTGGCGTGCGCGGGCTGGCCGGCGATGCCCGTGCGCCGCGCGGCTGGGCGCGGGCTGCACCTGCGGCCGCTGGCTGGACGTCGAGCGCGCGACGCATCGCGGCCGAGGGCTGAGCCGTCGTGGCCTGGACGTACATCGACGACCCGGCGCAACGACGGCAGCCGGATTCGACCGCGGCTGGCTGCGCACGCGAGATCCTGCCGGCGCTGCGCGGCGCGCTGGCCGCGAGGTCGACGGCGACGCTGGCCGCGCGCGGCCGATGCAGGCCGCCGAGCGCCGCGGACGGTCGTCGACGCGCTGGCGGCCGCGGACGACTCGTGCGCCTGCTCGCGGCCGCGTCGAGCGGCACGCTCGAGCTGCGCGGCGCTGGCGGCCCTGCCGGCGCGCGCGCCAGCGCGCGCTGCTGCGCTGGTGGCTGCGCGCGCGCCGGCCTGCCGCGGCCGCCGGCGGCGCGCCTCGCAGAGCCTGCGCGATCAGCTGGCGACGGCCGCGCCGATGCGCCAGCCGCTGGCGTCGCTTGGCCCGGCGGCGAGGTGCGCGCCTGGAACGGCCTGCGCCTGGGCGCCTGCGACCGTAGCCGGCGATCGCGGTGGGGCTGCTATCCGGCGTCGATCAGCCGGCGCGCTGGCGCTGCCCGGGCGCCGGGTGCAGCCGGGCGAGCTCGGCGCGGGGTATCGACCCGGCCGCCGCGGCGCGCGGTCGACGGTTGACGCCTGGCCACGCGGCGGGCGAGCGCTTGCGGCTCGCGGGCCGCGCGCGCGCGCAGGCGCTCGCGAGCTGCTGCGCACGGCGCGGCGGTGCCGCCCTGGGAGCGGGCGACACGCCCGCTGGTCTGGCGTCGACGGCGAGCTCGGCCGCGGTGATCGCGGCATCGGGCGCGCCGCGGTGCGCGCCGGTAGGCGGTGAGCCGGCCCGCGATCCGGTCACGCGCTCCTGCGGTTGATTCGTGCTGCGCGCGGGGCTCTGCGAAGCTCTGCGCGCTGTTCCGGTTCGCCGCAGCGCGGGTCCTGCCGTGTCAGCGCTACCGTGCCTGCATGACGCGTTTCGTATTCGTAACCGGTGGTGTGGTCTCCTCGCTCGGCAAGGGCATCGCGGCGGCCTCGCTGAGCGCGCTCCTCGAGGCGCGCGGCCTGAAGGTCGCGATGCTCAAGCTCGACCCCTACATCAACGTCGATCCGGGCACGATGAGCCCGTATCAGCACGGCGAGGTGTTCGTCACCGAGGACGGGGCCGAGACCGACCTCGACCTCGGCCACTACGAGCGCTTCACGCGCGTGCGCACCAGCCAGCGCAGCAATTTCACCACCGGCCGCGTCTACCTCAACGTGATCTCCAAGGAGCGCCGCGGTGACTACCTCGGTGCGACCGTGCAGGTGATCCCGCACATCACCGACGAGATCAAGCGCCTCATCCACGAGGGCGCCGGCGACGCCGACATCGCGATGGTCGAGATCGGTGGCACGGTCGGCGACATCGAGTCGCTGCCGTTCCTGGAGGCGATCCGCCAGATGGGCGTGGAGGTGGGTCGCGACAACGCGATGTTCATCCACCTCACGCTGGTGCCCTACATCGCGAGCTCCGGCGAGATGAAGACCAAGCCCACCCAGCACTCGGTCAAGGAGCTGCGCTCCATCGGCATCCAGCCGGACATGCTGCTCTGCCGCGCGTCCCAGCCCATGCCGGAGGAGGAGCGGCGCAAGATCGCGCTGTTCACCAACGTGGCCCGAGCGCGCGGTCGTCTCGGCGCTCGACGTCGACCACATCTACCGCATGCCCGCGTCTGCTGCATGCGCCAGGGGCTGGACGACATCGTCGCTCGAGCGCTTGCGCATGCTGATGCTGCCGCCGGCCGATCTCGGCCGAGTGGGACGCGGTGCTCGACGGCCATGGCCCACCCCGAGCACGAGGTCACGATCGGGATGGTCGGCAAGTACATCGACCTGGCGGATTCCTACAAGTCGCTCAACGAGGCGCTGATCCACGCGGGCATCCACACGCGCACCCGGGTGCACATCCGCTACGTCGACTCCGAGCAGCTCGAGATGGAGGGCACCGGGCTGCTCGATGGACTCGACGCGATCCTGGTGCCCGGCGGCTTCGGCGTGCGCGGCGTCGAGGGCAAGATCGCCGCCGTGCGCTACGCGCGCGAGCACGGCGTGCCGTTCCTCGGCATCTGCCTGGGCATGCAGGTGGCGGTGATCGAGTTCGCCCGCAACGTGGCCGGCCTCGACGCGGCCAACTCGACCGAGTTCGACCGCGAGACGCCGCACCCGGTGATCGCGCTGATCACCGAGTGGCAGACGGCGAGCGGCGAGTTCGAGCGCCGCAGCGAGGATTCCGACCTCGGCGGCACCATGCGCCTCGGCGGTCAGGAATGCCACCTGCGCACCGGCACCCGCGTGCATGCGACATACGGCCGCGAGACGATCGTCGAGCGCCACCGCCACCGCTACGAGTTCAACAACCGCTATTTCGAGCGCCTGCGCGAGGCCGGGCTCGTGTTCTCCGGCGTCTCGCGCGACCAGGCCCTGGTCGAGGTCGTCGAGCTTCCGGACCATCCCTGGTTCGTCGGCTGCCAGTTCCACCCCGAGTTCACCTCGAACCCGCGCGACGGCCACCCGTTGTTCACCAGCTTCATCCGCGCCGCGGCGCATGCAGCGCGCACGCCGGACACCGGCCGCGAAGGCGGATCTGACGATGCGAGCTGTGCGAGGTTCGGGTCGGCCTGGACCGGCCGCTGTTCCTGATCGCCGGGCCCTGCGTGATCGAGAGCGAGGCCCTGGTGCTCGAGGTCGCCGAGGCGCTCGCCGGGATCGCGCGGCGCAGCGGGGTGCCGCTCGTGTTCAAGGCGTCGTTCGACAAGGCCAACCGCTCGGCGGCGGCGAGCTTCCGCGGGCCCGGACTGGAGCAGGGCCTCGCGGCCCTGGAGCGCGTGCGCACGGAGACCGGCCTGCCGGTGCTCACCGACGTGCACGAGGATACCCCGGTCACCGAGGTCGCGGCCGTGGCGGACGTGCTGCAGACGCCAGCCTTCCTGTGCCGCCAGACCGACTTCATCGGGCGCGTCGCCGCCGCCGGTCGACCGGTGAATCTCAAGAAGGGCCAGTTCCTGGCCCCCTGGGACATGGCCAACGTCGTCGACAAGGCGCGCGCGGCCGGCAACGACCGGATCATGGTCTGCGAGCGCGGCGTCTCGTTCGGCTACAATAACCTCGTGTCCGACATGCGTGCGCTGGCGATCATGCGCGCGACCGGCTGCCCCGTGGTGTTCGACGCGACCCACTCGGTGCAGCTCCCCGGGGGCCAGGGTCATGCCTCGGGCGGGCAGCGCGAGTTCGTGCCGGTGCTCGCGCGTGCCGCGGTGGCCGCCGGCATCGCGGGCCTGTTCATGGAGACCCACCCGCGGCCCGACGCGGCGTTGTCGGATGGTCCCAATGCCTGGCCCCTGGATCGTCTCGAGGCGCTGCTCGGCACGCTCGTCGAGCTCGATCGTGTGGTCAAGGCGGCGCCGTTGCCCGAGCAGGCGCCGCTCGACGACCGCGGCGATTGATGGATTGCGTTGTGCATCGACACGGTATGACCTGCCGCTGTAGGAGCGAGCTTGCTCGCGAGCGAGGCGGCACCACGAGAGGTTCCGAGGGCAAGCCATGAGCAAGATCGCCGACATCCGCGCGCGCGAGATCCTCGACTCGCGCGGCAACCCGACGGTCGAGGCGGACGTCCACCTGGAGTCCGGGGCACTCGGCCGCGCCGCGGTGCCCTCGGGCGCCTCGACCGGCGCGCGCGAGGCGATCGAGCTGCGCGACGGTGACGCCGAGCGCTACCTCGGCAAGGGCGTGCGCCACGCCGTGGCCAACGTCCACCGCGAGATCCGCCCGGCGGTCACCGGCCTCGACGCCGGCGACCAGGCGGCCCTCGACCGGGCGCTGATCGATCTCGACGGCACGGAGAACAAGGGCCGGCTCGGCGCCAACGCGCTGCTGGCCGTGTCGCTCGCGGCCGCGCGTGCGGCCGCCACGGACGCCGCCCGCCCGCTGTACGAGCACCTCGCCGGCGAGGCCGCGCCCGACCTCCCGGTGCCGCTGATGAACATCCTCAACGGCGGCGCGCACGCGGACAACAGTGTCGACCTGCAGGAATTCATGGTCGTGCCCGCCGGCGCCGAGTCGTTCTCCGAGGCGCTGCGCTGCGGCGCCGAGATCTTCCATGCCCTCAAGAAGGTGCTCGGCGGGCGCGGCCTGGCGACCGGCGTCGGCGACGAGGGCGGTTTCGCCCCCGACCTGCCGTCCAACGAGGCGGCGATCGAGACCATCCTCGAGGCGATCGACCGGGCCGGCTACCGCCCCGGGCGCGACGTATGGCTCGCGCTCGACGTCGCGAGCTCCGAGCTCTTCGCCGACGGGCGCTACACGCTGGCGTCGGAGGGCCGCTCGTTCGACGCCGCCGGCTTCGGCGACTATCTCGCCGCCTGGGTGGATCAGTACCCGATCGTGTCGGTCGAGGACGGCATGGCCGAGACCGACTGGGACGGCTGGGTGGCGCTCACGCGGCGCCTGGGCGAGCGCGTGCAGCTGGTCGGCGACGACCTGTTCGTGACCAACCCCGCGATCCTGCAGCACGGCATCGAGCGCGGCGCGGCCAACGCCATCCTGGTGAAGGTCAACCAGATCGGCACCCTGACCGAGACGCTCGCGGCGATGCGACTGGCGCGCGAGCACGGCTACGCCAGCGTGGTCTCGCACCGCTCGGGCGAGACCGAGGACACGACCATCGCGCATATCGCGGTGGCCAGCGGCGCCGGCCAGATCAAGACCGGCTCGCTGTGCCGCTCCGACCGGGTGGCCAAGTACAACCAGCTGCTGCGCATCGAGGAACGCCTGGGGGACCGCGCGCGCTATGCCGGGGGCTCCGCCTTTGCCCGCTTCGGCTGACCCGGTCACCTGCGCCAGCGCCGGGGGGACCGGATGAGGGCCCTGGTCGCCGTGCTGCTGGCCCTGCTCGTGGTGCTCCAGTACCGGCTCTGGCTCGCCGAGGGCGGGCTGGTCGAGGTCCATCGCCTCGAGCAGCAGGTGGCGGCGCAGGCGGCGCGCAACGAGCGCCTGCGCGAGCGCAACCGCGCGCTCGCCGCGGAGGTGCGCGACCTCAAGCAGGGCCTGGACGCGGTCGAGGCCCGCGCGCGCGCCGAGCTCGGCATGGTGCGCGAGGGCGAGACCTTCTACCAGGTCGTCGAGCCCGCCGACGGCACGCGCGGGGGGCGCGGCGAGTGAGCCCTTCGCGCTTCTGCGCGATCGTGCCCGCCGCCGGTGCCGGCGCGCGCATGGGTGGCGATCGGCCCAAGCAGTACCTCCCGCTCGCCGGCGCCAGCGTGATCGAGTGGTCGCTCTCGGCGCTGCTGGACCACGCCGGTCTCGAGCGCCTGGTGGTCGCGCTCGCGCCGGGCGACACGACCTTCGACGGCCTGGCGCCGGCGCGCGACCCGCGCGTGCGGGCGGTCACCGGCGGCGCACACCCGCGCCGACTCCGTGCGCGCGGCGCTGGACGCGCTCGGCGGACCGGCCGCCGCAGACGCCCGTGCTGGTGCACGACGCCGCGCGGCCCTGCCGCCGCGCGGCGACCTCGAGCGCCTGCTCGCCGCGGCCGCGGAGCCGGCCGGCGCGCTGCTGGCCGTGCCGGTGCGCGACACCCTCAAGCAGGCCGATGCCGACGGGCGCGTGGCGGCCACGGTGGCGCGTGACGGCCTGTGGCAGGCGCTCACGCCCCAGGGGTTCCCGCTCGCGGCGCTGGCGACGGCGATGGCGGCCGCCGCCGGCGACGCCGCGGTCACCGACGAGGCCGCCGCCATGGAGGGCGCCGGCCACGGGCCGCGGCTGATCGAGGGCGATCCGTCGAACATCAAGATCACCCGCCCGGGCGACCTGCCGCTGGCGGCCGCGATCCTGGGCCACCGTACACCGGCGCGCAGCGCATGAGGCGCGCCTCTCCCTCCGGGCGCCGCGGTGCGGGGGCCACGCGCTGATGCGTGTCGGCCACGGCTACGACGTGCACGCGTTCGCCGCCGGCACGCAGGTGACCGTCGGTGGCGTGCGCATCGACGCCGACGTCGGCGTGCGCGCCCACTCGGACGGCGACGTCGTGCTGCACGCGCTGTGCGATGCCCTGCTCGGTGCCGCCGCGCTGGGCGACATCGGGCAGCTGTTCCCCGACAGCGATCCCGCCTGGGCCGGCGCCGACAGCCGCGAGCTGCTCGCCGAGGTGGTCGCGCGCGTGCGCCGGGCAGGCTGGCAGGCGTGCAACGCCGACGTGACCGTGATCGCGCAGCGCCCGCGCATCGCCCCCCACGTGGCCGCCATGCGCGCACGCATCGCGCCGCTGCTCGGGGTGGACGCCGGCGCCGTCGGCGTGAAGGCGACCACGCACGAGGGCCTCGGCGCGCTGGGCCGGGGCGAGGGCATCGCGGCGCACGCGGTCGTGCTGGTGACGCCGGCATGAGCCCGGCGGGGCGCCCCTGATGGCCCTGGGGCCGGTGATGCTCGACGTCGCGGGCACGGAGCTGACCGCGGAGGACCGCGAGCTCCTGCGCCACCCGAACGTCGGCGGCGTGGTCCTGTTCGCGCGCAACCACGCCGACCCGGGACAGCTCGCGGCGCTGGTCGCCGAGATCCACGCCCTGCGCGATCCGCACCTGCTGGTCGCCGTCGACCAGGAGGGCGGGCGCGTGCAGCGTTTCCGCGCGGGCTTCACGGCCCTGCCGCCGATGGCGTGCCTGGGCGAGCGCCACGACGCCGACCCCGGCGCCGCGCGGGCGGCGGCGGAGTCGCTCGGGTGGCTGCTCGCGGCCGAGCTGCTGGCCACCGGCGTCGATCTCAGCTTCGCGCCGGTGCTCGATCTGCGCCGCGGCATCAGCGCGGTGATCGGCGACCGCGCGCTGCACACCGACCCGGAGGTCGTGGCGACGCTCGGCGGCATGCTCGTGCGCGGCATGCACCGGGCCGGCATGTCCGCCGTGGGCAAGCACTTCCCCGGTCACGGCAGCGTCGCCGCCGACTCGCACCACGAGCTGCCGGTCGACCGGCGCGCGCGCGCGGACATCCTGCAGCTCGACGCCATCCCGTTCGCGCGCCTGGCGCACAAGGGCCTGCCCGGGATCATGCCGGCCCACGTCGTCTACCCGGCCGTCGACGACGTGCCCGCGGGCTACTCGCGGGCGTGGCTCGGCGGCATCCTGCGCGAGGAGCTCGGGTTCAGCGGCGCCGTGTTCAGCGACGACCTGTCGATGGCCGCGGCCGGCCTCGAGGCGGACTGCGCCGCACGCGCCGCGCGTGCGCTCGAGGCCGGCTGCGACATGGTGCTGGTCTGCAACGACCGCGCCGCTGCCGTGACGGCCGTCGAGGGCCTGGCGCAGGTCGATCGCCCCGTGACCGCCGCGCGCCTGCTGCGGATGCACGGCCACGCGGCCGGGGACGTCGACGGCGGCCTGCGCCAGCGCGCCGCCTGGCGCGAGGCGCATGCCGCCGTCGAGGCACTGATGCGCCCCGACGATCCCGAGCTCGACCTGGACGGCGCCTGAAGCGCTCGCCACCGAGGAGCCCGATCCATGCACATGCCGGCGTGGCTGATCGAGCCGACCGCCCGGGCGGGAGGCAACCGCCGGGTGGCGGCGCCATGCGCGATGCGCCCGGCCACCGGCCGCAGCGGCCCGGGCCGGTTGGCGCCGTGCCCGGTCCGCGCGCCGGGGGCACGCATGGTCACGCGCGTGCCCGCGCGGGCGGGTGCCGGCGGGGACGCCGCGTGAGCGCCCCCGACGTCAGCGCCGCGGAGCGCCTCCATGCCCCCGCGGAGGTGGAGGCCGCCTGCGCGCGCATGGGCGCCGCCATCGGCGCGCGCATCGGTGACGGCGACTGCCTCGCGCTGTGCCTGCTCCAGGGTGGTATCGTGCCGACCGGGCTGCTGCTGCCGCGCATCGACGCGGCCCTCGAGCTCGACTCGATCCATGTCACGCGCTACCGCAACACGACCCGCGGCGGCGACGTGCAGTGGCATACGCTGCCACGCGCGCCGGTGGCGGGCCGCCGCGTGCTGCTCATCGACGACATCCTGGACGAGGGCCACTCGCTGGCCGCCGTGCAGCGCTGGCTGCTGGGCGCCGGCGCGCGGGAGGTGCTCACGGCCGTGCTCGTGGACAAGCGCCACGAGCGCAAGCACCCGGAGGTCGCCGCCGACTTCGTCGGCCTCGAGGTGCCGGACCGCTACGTGTTCGGCTACGGCATGGACTACCACGGCTGGCATCGCAATGCGCCGGGCATCTTCGCGCTGGCGGACTGAGAGCGAGGGGATCGATGGACACGATCGGCATCGTCGGCGGCACCGGCCTCGACCGCATCGAGGGCCTCGAGGGCGCGCGCGAGGAGCGCGTCACCACGCCCTACGGCAACCCGTCCGCGCCGCTGGTGCACGGGCGCATCGGGCGCCAGGCGGTGGTGTTCCTCGCGCGCCACGGCGCCGACCACACGCTCGCGCCGCACGAGATCGGCTACCGCGCGAACGTCTGGGCGCTGCGCGCGGCCGGGGTCGACACCATCGTCGCGGTCGCCGCCGTCGGCGGCATCGTCGAGCCGCCGCCGCCCGGCGGCCTGTGCGTGCCCGACCAGCTGATCGACTATACCCACGGGCGCGCGGTCACCTTCCACGAGGGCGCGGGGGCCGGCGTCGAGCACGTCGACTTCACCGAGCCCTACACCCCGGCGCTGCGCGCGCGCCTGCTGGCGGCCGCCGATGCCGCCGGCGTCGACGCCGTCGACGGCGGCTGCTACGGCGCCACCCAGGGCCCGGCGGCTCAGACGGCGGCCGAGATCCGGCGGCTCGAGCGCGACGGCTGCACGCTCGTGGGCATGACCGGCATGCCCGAGGCCGCGCTCGCGCGCGAGCTGGGGCTGGCGTACGCGTGCTGCGCGGTGGTCGCGAACCGGGCCGCGGGCAAGGGCGAGGGCCCGATCGACGCGGCCGCGATCCGCGCCCGCCTGGAGCAGGGCATGGCCGACGTGCGCGCGCTGCTGGCAGCGCTGGCGGCGGCCTGAGGCGCGCGCCGGCGCCGGGCGCGTTGACGCCGTGCGGGCGGCGCCGTAGCATCATCGCGTTCGGTATGGCGCCGATTTGAGGCATCAGCTTGCGGGCGCCCAATAAATACTGCTAAAGCGAGCGCCTGCCCGCTTTAGCCCCCATCGACGGGGCCGTCACGGCCCCGCGCTGAGCAATACGGGGGTCGATCCCATGAGCAGCGACGACTGGGCGGACTATGCCCCGGCGACGCGTGCCGTCCGTGCCGGCCAGGTGCGCACGCCGGAGTGCGAGCACGCCGAGCCGATCTTCACGACCTCGAGCTTCTGCTTCGGCTCGGCGCGCGAGGCGGCGGAGTCGTTCTCCGGCCAGCGCCGACGCAACGTCTACTCGCGCTTCACCAACCCGACCGTGCGCACCTTCCAGGAGCGCCTCGCGGCGATGGAGGGCGGCGAGGCCTGCATCGCCACCGCCTCCGGCATGTCGGCGATCCTGGCGACGTGCCTGGCGCTGCTCGAGACGGGCGATCACATCGTGTCCTCGACCGGGGTGTTCGGCTCGACCACCTCGCTGTTCGACAACTACCTGGCGAAGCTCGGCATCCGCACCACCTGGGTGTCGCCGACCGACCCCGAGGCGTGGCGCGAGGCGGTGCGGCCCGAGACGCGGCTGTTCTACCTGGAGACGCCGACCAACCCGCTCACCGAGATCAGCGACATCGCGGCGATCGCGGAGATCGCGCACGCCAGCGGCAGCCGCCTGGTCGTGGACAACTGCTTCTGCACGCCGGCGCTGCAGCGCCCGTTCGACCTGGGGGCCGACATCGTCATCCACTCGGCCACCAAGTACCTCGACGGCCAGGGGCGCTGCGTCGGCGGTGCCGTCGTCGGCGATCCCGAGACCGTCGGCGAGCACGTGTTCGCCTTCCTGCGCACGGCCGGTCCGTGCATGAGCCCGTTCAACGCCTGGGTCTTCCTCAAGGGCCTGGAGACGCTGGAGCTGCGCATGCGCGCGCACTGCGACAACGCCGGCGCGCTGGCACGCTGGCTCGCGCGGCACCCGGCCGTGGAGCGCGTCTACTACCCCGGGCTCGAGGCGCACCCGCAGCACGCGCTCGCGGCGCGCCAGCAGTCGGGCTTCGGCGGCATCGTGGCCTTCGAGGTCAGCGGTGGCCAGGAGGCGGCGTGGCACGTCATCGACAGCACGCGCCTGCTGTCGATCACGGGCAATCTGGGCGACGTCAAGACGACGATCACCCACCCGGCGACGACGACCCACGGCAAGCTGTCGCCGGAGCAGCGCGCCGCCGCCGGCATCGGTGACGGCCTGGTGCGGGTGGCGGTGGGCCTGGAGGCGGTCGAGGACGTGCGCGCGGACCTGGCGCGCGGGCTGGACACGCTCGGCTGAGCGCCGGCGGGGCCGGACCGGCCCCGCCGGCGCGGCGCGACCGGCTCAGGAGCCCGGGTCGCCGCCGTCGCCATCGGCGGCCGCCTCGGCGGCCTCCTCGGCGGCGGCCGGGGTGGCCTCGCTCGTGCCGCCGGGCTCCAGGCTGGCGTCGATGATCTCCACGTCCGCCTGCTCGCGCAGGCGCGTGATGTAGTCCTGGACGTGCCGGCTCACCAGCTGGTTGCGCAGCTGGTCCCTGATCTCCTCGAACGCCGGCTGCTGGGCCTCGCGCACGTCCTCGAGGCGCACCACGTGCCAGCCGAAGCGCGTCTTGACCGGCGCCTCGGTGTAGCTGCCGGGCGCGAGCGCCTGGACCGCCTGCGCGAACGGGCCGACCATCTGGTCCGGCTGGAACCAGCCCAGGCTGCCGCCCCGGTTGCTCGTGGGCCCGGTGGAGTGCTCGCGGGCGAGGTTGGCGAAATCGGCGCCCTCGTCGAGCTGCGCGATCATCTCGTTCGCCTTGGCCTCCTCCTCGAGCAGGATGTGGCTGGCCTTGTACTCCTGGCCCGAGGTCTGCTCGACCCGGTCCTGGTAGGCCTGGCGCAGCTCGTCCTCGCTCGGGCTGAAGCTCGACAGCTCGGCGCGCACCAGGTGCTGCGCCAGGACGGCCGCGCGCTGGCGCGCCAGCTGCGCCGCGATCTCGGGTTGCTCCGGCAGGCCCTGGGCCTCGGCCTCCTGCGCCAGCACGGTCAGGTCGACGAGCTCGTCGAGCGCCTGCGGGCGCTGCACGGGCTGGCCGCGCGAGGACTGCGCCTGTACCTGCGCGTCGAGGGCGACCGCACTGATGGGCTGGCCATTGACGCGCGCGACCACGTCCTCGGGGTCGGGCCCCTGGTTGGCCCCGGTCGCCTGCTGGGTCTCGGCGTTGCCGGAGCAGGCGGACAGCGCGATGGCGCCGGCGGTCAGGGTGGTGATCAGTACGGGATGCCTCATTGTCGGGATTGCCTCCGGCAGTGCTGGGTTGCGCGCGCCCGACCGCCGCCGCTCAGCGGGGCAGGACGCGCCTGAACGGCTTGACCACGACGCGCTCGTAGACGCCGGCGGCGACGTAGGGGTCGGCGTCGGCCCACGCCCGGGCCGCCTCGAGCGAGTCGAACTCGGCGACCACGAGGCTGCCGCTGAATCCGGCGTCGCCGGGGTCGCTGGCGTCGATCGCCGGGTGCGGCCCCGCGAGCACCAGGCGGCCCTCCGCCTGCAGCGCCTCCAGGCGGGCGAGGTGGTCGCCGCGCGCGGATGCGCGCCGCTCGGCGCTGTCGGCGACGTCCTCGCCGAGGATCGCGTAGAGCATGGTCGTCCTTCCGGGCGCGTGGTGCCGTGCGGCCGTCCCCGGCGCAGGCGCGACACTATAACGCAGCCCGCCGGGGCAGGATATGCGCCGGTGGCACGGGATGCATGGCGCGCGTGCACGGCGCACAATGGCCCGACACCCCGCCCGGGAGGCCCCGCGATGAGCCAGTTCTTCGAGATCCACCCCGAGACGCCGCAGCCGCGGCTCATCGCCCAGGCCGCGCGCATCGTCGACGCCGGCGGCGTCATCGTGCTCCCGACCGATTCCTGCTACGCGATCGGCTGCCACCTCGGGGACAAGGCCGCGGTCGACCGCGTGCGCCGCATCCGCGGCGTCGACGGCGATCACAACCTCACGCTGGTGTGCCGTGACCTGTCCGAGATCTCGACCTACGCGCGCATCGACAAGTCGGACTACCGCCTGCTCAAGAGCCTGACCCCGGGGCCCTATACGTTCGTCCTGCGGGCCACGCACGAGGTGCCGCGACGGCTGCAGCACCCCAAGCGCAAGACCATCGGCATCCGCGTGCCCGATCACCCGATCACCCAGGCCCTGCTCGACGCCCTGGGGCAGCCGCTGATGAGCAGCACCCTGATCCTGCCCGGCGACGGCCAGGCGATGACCGACGCGCGCGAGATCCGCGAGCGCCTGGAGCACCAGGTCGACCTGGTGATCGACGGCGGCAACTGCGGTCTCGAGCCGACGACGGTGCTGCGCCTCGCCGATGACCGCGTCGAGATCGCACGCCGCGGCCGCGGCCCGGTGGAGTTCCTCGAGTCGGCCTGAGCGCTGGGCGGGGCGCCGGCGCGGCCCGGATGGGCGCACCGCGCCGCGCGGCGTATAATCCCCGGCTTTTCGCGGCCCGGAGGCCACGTGAGCGCCATACCGTCCCAGAACCAGCGCGTGCTGTCGGGCATGCGCCCGACGGGTCACCTGCACCTGGGCCACTACCACGGGGTGCTCAGGAACTGGGTGGAGCTGCAGCACAGCTACGAGTGCCTGTTCTTCGTCGCCGACTGGCATGCGCTGACGACCCACTACGAGCATCCGGGCGACATCGCCGGCAACAGCTGGGACATGGTCATCGACTGGCTCGCGGCGGGGGTCGATCCCGGGCACGGCCACGCTGTTCGTCCAGTCGCGCGTGCCCGAGCACGCCGAGCTGCATCTGCTGCTGTCGCATGATCACGCCGCTGGGCTGGCTCGAGCGCGTGCCGACCTACAAGGACCAGCAGGAGCGGCTCAAGGAATACGACCTCGCCACCTACGGCTTCCTCGGCTACCCGCTGCTGCAGAGCGCCGACATCCTGATCTACAAGGCGGGCCAGGTGCCCGTGGGCGAGGACCAGGTCGCGCACGTCGAGCTCACGCGCGAGATCGCGAGGCGTTTCAATCACTTCTACGGCCGCGAGCCCGACTTCGAGGACAACGCCGAGCGCGCGGTCGCCAAGATGGGCAAGAAGAACGCGCGCCTCTACCGCGACCTGCGGCGCCGCTACCAGGAGCAGGGCGACGAGGACGCGCTCGAGGTCGCGCGCGCGCTGCTCGAGTCGCAGCAGAACATCTCCGTGGGCGACCGCGAGCGCCTGTTCGGCTACCTCGACGGCTCGGCCAAGGTCATCCTCCCCGAGCCCCAGCCGCTGCTGACCGAGTCGCCGCGCATGCCGGGCCTGGACGGCCAGAAGATGTCGAAGTCATATGGCAACACGATCTCGCTGCGCGAGGACCCCGACGCCGTATCGAAGAAGATCCGCACCATGCCGACCGACCCCGCGCGGGTGCGGCGCAAGGACCCGGGCAACCCCGAGAAGTGCCCCGTGTGGCCGCTGCACCAGCTGTACTCGGACGAGGACGACCCGCGCGTGGGTCCGGAAGGGCTGCACGACGGCGGGGATCGGCTGCCTCGAGTGCAAGCAGCGCGTCGATCGATGCGGTGCTCGCCGAGCTCGAGCCGATCCGCGAGCGCGGGCGCGAGTACGCCGAGGACCCGGGGCAGGTGCGCGCGGTGCTGGCCGAGGGCACCGAGGCGGCGCGCGACATGGCGCGCGACACGCTCGAGGAGGTCCGGCGCGTGATGGGTCTGGGCCAGCGGTGAGCCCGGTGCGTGACGAGCGAGCGACCCGGACGTACGCGTGAGCGGCGAGCACGAGCAACCCGGGCACGCGGTCCAGGAGGAGATGCCGTTCGCGCTGGTGCGCGGCGAGCCGCTGACCGAGCTGCCGCACGATCTCTACATCCCGCCGGACGCGCTCGAGGTCATCCTGGAGGCCTTCGAGGGCCCGCTGGACCTGCTGCTCTACCTGATCCGGCGCCAGAACCTCGACATCCTCGATATCCCGATCGCCGAAATCACGCGCCAGTACATGGAGTACATCGCGCTGATGGGTGAGCTGCGCCTCGAGCTGGCGGCGGAATACCTGGTCATGGCCGCCGTGCTGGCCGAGATCAAGTCGCGCATGCTGCTGCCGCGGCCGGCCCCCGAGGACGAGGAGGAGGACCCGCGCGCCGAGCTGGTACGCCGGCTGCAGGAGTACGAGCGCTACCGCCAGGCCGCCGAGGATATCGACGCGCTGCCGCGGCATCGACCGTGACGTCTTCCCGGCGACGGCCGGCGTACCGCCGCTGGAGCGCCGGCAGCCGGAGCCGCGAGGTGGAGCTGCGCGAGCTGCTGACCGCTGTTCGCCGATGTCGTGCAGCGCGCGCCGAGATGTTCTCGCACCACCACATCCAGCGCGAGCCGCTGTCGGTGCGCCAGCGCATGTCGGAGGTGCTGGCCGCGCTCGAGCCGGGGCGCTTCGTCGAGTTCCGCCAGCTGTTCCGGCCCGCGGACGGCCGCCTCGGCGTGGTGGTGACGCTGCTCGCCATGCTCGAGCTGCTCAAGGAGCACCTGGTCGAGGCGGTCCAGGCCGAGCCCTTCGCGCCGATCTACATCCAGGCGGCGGGTGGCAGCGAGGCCGCGACGGGTGACCTGCCGGCCGCGGAGCCGGATTACGACGAGCGCGGCGCCGGCCCGCGGGGCCGGCGCCGGCGCGTGACTGCACGGGATGACGCCGGTGGAAGACGAACGGCTCAAGCAGATCCTCGAGGCGGCGCTGCTCGCCTCCGGGCGCCCGCTGTCGGTGGCCGATCTCGAGCGGCTGTTCGAGGGCGGCGCCGAGGCGCCGACGCGCGACGCCATCCGGCGCGGGCTGGCCGGGCTGGCCGAGGAGTGGGGCGGGCGCAGCCTGGCGCTGCAGGAGGTCGCCAGCGGCTTCCGCGCCCAGGTGCGCGCCGAGTTCGAGCCCTGGCTGGCGCGCCTGTGGGAGGAAAAGCCGCCACGCTACTCGCGCGCGCTGCTCGAGACGCTGGCCATCATCGCCTACCGTCAGCCCATCACGCGCTCGGAGATCGAGGACATCCGCGGGGTTTCCGTGAGCACGCAGATCATGCGCACCCTGGACGAGCGCGAGCTGGGTGCGCGTGCGTCGGCCATCGCGACACGCCCGGGCGCCCGGCGATGTACGGCACCACGCGCCAGTTCCTCGACCACTTCAACCTCAAGACCCTCGACCAGCTGCCGCCGCTCAGCGAGATCCGCGAGCTGGACGCGCAGTACCCGCAGCTCGGCCTCGAGGGCGAGCCGGCGACCGTGGCGCCCGCGGGCGGCGGCACGGATACGCCGGCGGGGCCGGTCGCCGACACGGGCGACGCCGCCGTGAGCGGGCAAGAGACGGCGGAAGAGACCGCGGAAGAGACCGCGGAAGAGACCGGCGAGGGGCCCGGGGACGAGGGCGGCGAAGAGCCCCGGGACGGGGCCGGCGGCGGCGCCGACCCGTGGGCGCGCGCCGGGCGCGCAACCGCGGTCGACCGGGGCTCGAACGAGGGGGACAGCGACCGGGAGGAATCCTGATGCACCCCTGTCTCGTGGTCCGTCATGCCGCGGCGGAGCACGCCGCCTCGCCCGGCCTGGACGCCGAGCGCGAGCTGAGCGCCGAGGGCGCGGCGACCCTGGCGCGCGTGGCGGCCGGTCTCGCGGCGGCCGCGCCGGCGCCGGCGCTGTCCCTGACCAGCCCGTATGCGCGCGCGCGCCAGACGGCGGCGGCGGTCGCGGCGGCGTTCGGCGGGGTCGAGGTCACCGAGGAGCCGACGCTCGCGGCGGGGGGCACGCCGGCGGATATCCTGGCCGCCCTGGTCGCCCACTGTCGCGGCGACGCCGGCGGCATCGCCGTGATCGGGCACGAGCCCGACCTCGGGCGCTTCGCCAGCTACGGCCTGGCCGGCACCAGCCGCAGCTTCCTGTCGCTGCGCAAGGGGGGCGCCTGCCTGCTCGAGTTCCCGGCGCTGCCGCGCGCGGGCAACGCGCCGCTCGTGTGGGCCCTGGACCCGGAGCACCTGGAGGCGCTGGGCGCGCGCGCGCGGCGCCGCGACGACGCCACCGCCTGACCCGCGTCCAGGCGGCCGCTCGGGCGCGCGTCCGCGGGGTGAAGGCCGGGCCGTGGGCGATGCGCTCGCCGTAGGAGCGCCGCGCCGGCGACCCCGGCGGCCAGGTGCGCTCGAAGCGGGGCCCGCCAGGCATCGGCGTCGTAGGCGACCGGCACGGCCTCGAGGCGCAGCCCGCGCCACTCGAGCGCGTACAGGGCATCCGGCGCCGCGGCCGTGGGCGGGGCGATCCGGGTCGCCAGGCCGTGGCCGCGGCCGCGGAAATTGGGCATGCCGCCCGCGCCGTTGTTGATCACCGGGACGCCGCCGGGCGCCGCCGCCCACGCCACGCAGGTGTGGCTGCACGCGAACCCATCGACCCCGGCCGCGCGCGCCCAGGCGCGCACGCGCTCGCCGTCGGTCGGGCCCCCGTGCACGGCCAGGCTCTCGACGGCCAGGCCCCAGCCCGCGAGCGAGTCGGGGTCGCCATGGACCACGCCGAGCGTGTGCCCGGCCACGCGCAGGCGCAGCAGCCGCGGCAGCGCGGCCAGGCGGCCCCGGCACCCGGGCAGCGCCGCGACGGTCGCCTGCAGCCGGGCCATGATCGCGTTCGAGCAGGCCACGGTGGCGTCGTCGATCCAGGACGGGTAGGCGCAGCCGCAGCCGGCGTCCGCAGCGGGTGCCCCGAGCTCGGCCTCGACGTTGCCGGCCAGCGTCGTGTGCGTGGCCACGCCGCGCTCGAGGGCGGCGAAGTCCGCGGGCGTGGCGTCGAACCAGTGGAAGTCGCCGTTGAGCACGAGGCGGGTGTCCAGGCCGGCTTGCGCGTCGGCGTCGACACGCGCCTGCAGCGCCGCCAGCGCCTCGAGGTTGCCGTAGAGCCCGCCGACCACCCAGGCGACGCCGGCGTCGAGCGTGGCGGCGTCGCGCAGCGCGTCAGCCCCGTGGCGGTACGACAGCGGACAGCTGCGCCCCGGCGTGCTCACGCGCGCCCCCGCGTCGCGCGCCGCCTCAGGCGCGTGCCAGCAGGACGTAGAGGGCGCCGCTGCCGCCGTCGACCGGGCGTGCGGAGCAGAACGCGAGCACCTCCGCGCGCCGCCGCAGCCAGGCGGCGACGGCCGGCTTGAGCACCGGGCCCTCGTTGGCCGAGCGGCGCCCCTTGCCATGGATGATGCGCACGCCGGTGAGGCCGCGGCTGCGGCAGTCGGCGAGGAAGGCCGGCAGCTCGCGGCCCGCCTCGGCGCGCGTCAGGCCGTGCAGGTCCAGCTCCGCCTGCATGGCGTACTGGCCGCGGCGCAGCTGGCGCAGCACGCGTCGCTGGATGCCCGGGCGGGCATGGAACAGCTCCTCGGCGACGTCCAGATCGGGATCGTCGAGCTCGCCGCTCGCGAGCGCCGCGCGCGCCGCGGCCTCGTCGGCCTCGCGCTGGGCCGCCCGCGGGCTCGGCCGCGGCGCATCGTCGGGCGCGCGCCGATCGGTGGCCAGCGGCCTGACCCCGGCCACGGCCTCGCGGAAGAGCCGCCGCTCGTCCTCGGGCAGGTCGTCGTCGCGGCGTGAATCGCTCATGCAGCCAGTATACGCAACGCGCCGATCGGCTCGCAGCAAGGCCGTCGCGTCGACACCCGGGGGCCACGCAGCAGGGCTCTCGCAGAGCGCGCAGAGAACGCGAAGAAAGCGCGAAGAGCGGCGACGACGTGCAACAACAAGCGCACGGCGCGCGATCGAGTGGTGATATCTCTGTCTCGGCGTTCTCTGCGCGCTCTGCGAGAGTTCGCACGCACGGGCTGGAGATCATCTGCAGCACGCGTGGTGTTACCGCCGAGCCAAGCCGGGGGCACGTTGCAACCCGGCGGCGAAGGCGGTGAAGCCGACGGCGAGCACCGCCGTGGTGACCACCAGCAGCTGCTCGTACTTGTGCCCGCGGCCGGTGAGCGTGGCGAGCAGCTCGCTGTGGCCGGCGGTCTCGAGGAAGTACAGCGTCGCCCCGAGCAGGGCCGCGGCGACGGCGACGGCGAGGCTGGCACGCGCCACGCGGCGTCCGCCCCAGATGCAGAACACGATGACCGGGGCCAGGAACAGCGCGGCGGTGCCGCTCACCGCGACGGCGGCGAAGAGGTCGTCGGGGCCGACGAACACCAGCGCCACCCCGGCGCCACAGAACAGCGCCATCGCGGCACGGCCGTTGTTCGCGGAGGCCGGCACCAGGGCCATGTCGCGCACGACGAGCTTGGCCGCGCTGGCGAGCGTGGAGTCGAGCGTGGAGGCCGCGGAGACGATCAGCACGGTGCCCAGCGCGATCGCGGCCGGGGTGCCCAGCAGGCGGCTCAGCGTCGCGACGAGCTCCTCGCCGGTGTTCGCGTGCAGGCCGGCGAACACCCCCAGCAGCCCGAAGGCGAGGATGCACAGGGCCGAGATCCAGAACGCGTGCATGAAGCTGCGCCGGGTGCGGTCGCGGTCGGCGATGAAGCCCCGGTCCATCATGACCGGGTCGTGCAGCGGGTAGCTCCAGACCTGCAGCAGCGCGACCACCAGCAGCACCCAGCCCGGGCCGCCCGGGTCGGCGCTGCTGCCGAGCACGGCGGCGGCGTCGAACAGCGGGTGCCCGAGCATGGCGGCGAACAGGCCCGGCCAGCAGCACCAGCAGCAGGCCCGTCTGGAGCACGTCGGTGCGCAGCGACGCGCGCAGGCCACCCACCATCGAGTAGAGCAGGGTCACGGCCGCCACGCCCAGGATCGCCGCGGTGTAACTGCCCGAGCCGGCCGCGCCGAACACGATGCCGACGACCAGCAGGTTCGCGAACACCTCGCTGAGCAGGCGCAACGAGACCAGCAGGTTGAAGGCGGCGGTCCCCGGCCGCCCGAAGCGCTCGGCGAGGAAGGACTGGACGTTGCCGGCGCCGTGCACGAAGCGCAGTCGGTCGACGATCAGCCAGCCGGTCAGGAACGAGCCGTAGTAGGCGGTGTAGGCGAGCGCCCCGGAGATGCCGTAGAAGTAGCCCAGGATGCCGGCGTTGAGCAGCGAGCGCGCGAAGATCCACGTGGTCACCTGCGACAGGGTGAGGGTGAGCACGCCGGGTGCCGCGCCCGTGTCGCTCCAGCCCCGGAAGAAGCCGTCCGCCGTGCGCACGCGCGGGGCGATGATGATGCTCAGGAGCGCGACGAGCGCGAGGATGCCGACGAGCACCGGGGCGTGGGATGCGAGCATGGGGTCTCCCTGGACGCGGGGATCGGGACGCCGCGGCGTCGTGGCACTTGGTCCGCGCCGCGCCGCGAAGGTTCCCGCCAGGGCGCGCCGAGCCTGCGCCGGGCCCGCGGATTGGCGTATAGTTGGCGCGCCGCCCGGCGGTACGGATCTCCACGGACTCCCGCTTGATGCACGTGCTCATCTCCAACGACGACGGATTCCGTGCGCCGGGCCTCGCCGCGTTGGCCGACGCGCTCGCCGGGATCGCGCGCTGTACCGTCGTGGCACCGGACCGCGATCGCAGCGGCGCGAGCAACTCGCTGACGCTCAGCCACCCGCTACGGGCGCAGCGCCAGGACAACGGCCATATCGCCGTCGAGGGGACGCCGACCGACTGCGTCCACCTGGGCATCAACGGCCTGCTCGACGAGGCCCCCGAGATGGTCGTCACCGGGGTCAACGCCGGTGCCAACATGGGCGACGACGTGCACTACTCGGGTACCGTCGCCGGCGCCATGGAGGGTCGGTTCCTCGGGCTGCCGGCCATCGCCTTCTCGCTCGCCGGCTCCGACCTGCGCCACTACGACACGGCGGCGCGGGTGGCGCGCACGCTGATCGATCGGCTGCAGGCCGCCCCGCTGCCGCCCGACACCATTCTCAACGTGAACGTGCCCGATTGCCCGCACGCCGAGCTCCGGGGGTGGCGCGTGACCCGGCTGGGCAACCGCCACCGCTCCGAGCCGGTGATCGTCACCCACGATCCGCGTGGCCGGCGCTGCTACTGGATCGGTCCGCCCGGCGCCGAGCAGGACGCCGGCCCGGGCACCGACTTCGACGCGGTCGCCAACGGCTGGGTGTCGCTCACGCCGCTGGCGACGGACATGACGCGGCACCCGGCGCTGCCGGCCCTGGAGGAGTGGCTCGCGCTATGCTCAGACGCCTGACCGAGGCCGAGATCGCGGGCGTCGGCATGACCTCGCAGCGCACGCGCGATCGCCTGATCGACCGCGTGCGCGCGAAGGGGGTATGCGACGAGCGCGTGCTCGAGACGATGCGGCGCACGCCAAGGCACCTGTTCATGGACGAGGCCCTGGCGTCGCGCGCGTACGAGGACGTCTCGTTGCCGATCGGTCACGGGCAGACGATCTCGCAGCCGTTCGTCGTCGCGCGCATGACCGAGCTGCTGGTCGAGTGCCTGCCGCGGCGCGGTGCGCGCGTGCTGGAGATCGGCACCGGCTCGGGCTACCAGGCCGCGGTCCTCGCCGGGCTGGCGGAGACCGTCTACACGATCGAGCGCGTGCGCGCGCTCGCCGAGCGCGCGCACGGACGCTTTCGCCAGCTGGGCCTGCGCAACGTGCAGCTGCGCCACGGCGACGGGCACGAGGGGTGGCCCGGGGAGGCGCCGTTCGACGGCATCATCGTCACGGCGGCGCGCGCGCAGGTCCCCGCGGAGCTGTTCGCCCAGCTCGCGGCCCACGGCTGCCTGGTCGCGCCGGTCGGCGGCAGCGGCGGCCAGGAGCTTGTGCGCTACGCGCCGGACGAGGAGGGCGCGCGCCAGGCGCGGGTGCACGACCTGGTCAGCTTCGTGCCCTTCGTGGACGGGCGTGCATGACGGTGGCGAGCGTGCGTGTCTTCGGCCCGCTCTATGACCGCGTGCTGGCCTGGTCGGCGCACCCGCGCGCGCCGCGCTACCTGGCCGCGCTGTCGTTCGCGGAGTCCTCGTTCTTCCCCATCCCGCCGGACGTGATGCTCGTGCCCATGGCGGTCGCGCGCCCCGAGCGCGGCGCCTGGCTCGCCCTGCTGACGACGCTCGCCTCGGTCGCGGGCGCCCTGCTCGGCTACGCCATCGGCTACTTCGCGCTCGAGTCGCTGCTGCCCTGGATCGAGCAGGCCGGGCTGATCGAGGAATACCGCCGCGCCGTTGCCTGGTTCGACCAGTGGGGCCTGTGGGTGGTGCTGCTGGCGGGCTTCACGCCGGTGCCGTACAAGGCGTTCACCATCGCCGCCGGGGCGCTCTCGCTGGCGCTGGTCCCGTTCCTCGCGGGCTCGCTCGTCGGGCGCGGGGCGCGCTTCGCGCTGGTGGCGGCCGTGGCCGCCACGCTCGGCCCGCGGGTCGAGCCGATGGTGCGCCGCTGGGTGGAGTGGCTCGGCTGGGGCGTGCTCGCGACGGCGCTGATCGCCTGGCTGGCGCTGCAGGGGCATGGATGATCCGCGCCGGTGCCGTGCTCGCGCTGCTGCTCGCGCTCGCCGGCTGTGCCGGCGGCGCCATGGTGGGCGACGCCTTCGAGCCCGGCGTGTACGTGGTGCGCCAGGGCGACACGGTGTACTCGATCGCGTGGCGCTACCGCATCGACCCGCAGGAGCTGGCACGCTGGAATGACCTCGAGCACCCCGACCAGCTGCGCGTCGGCCAGCGCCTGCGGCTGGTGCCGCCCGGTTCCGAGGCCCGTGCCCGCGCGCCGGCCGCGGGTGCCGGCGAGGCGGCGCCGCAGGGCCGCACGCGCGCCGGGCGCGCACCGGCGGCCGCCGCGGATCCCGGCGCGCCGGCGGGCGACACGGGCGAGACGGGCGACACGGGCGAGACGGGCGCGCGCGGCGGGCCCGGTGCCTGGCGCTGGCCCACCAGCGGACGCGTGATCGGTACCTTCGAGGACGGTGTCGTCGCCGGGCGCGGTGTCGACATCGGCGGCACGGTCGGGCAGGCGGTGCAGGCGACGGCCGCCGGCGAGGTCGTGTACAGTGGCAAGGGATTGCGGGCGTACGGTCGACTGGTGATCATCCGCCACGCGGATGGCTACCTGAGCGCCTACGCCCACAACAGCGAGCTGCTCGTGCGCGAGGGGCAGCGCGTGACCGCCGGGCAGCAGATCGCCCGCATGGGCGAGGGCAGCGACGGCGAGGCCATGCTCCACTTCGAGATCCGGCGCCAGGGCAGGCCGGTCGATCCGCTCGACTACCTGCCGCCGCGCGACTAGCGCGACGCCACGCGGTCGACGGGAGCGCTGACGCATATGAGCGAGACGCGCCAATCGGACCAGCGGCCCGGCGCGGGCGCTAGCGAGCGGGAAGAGGCCGTCGAGGTCACCGAGACCGAGCTGGAGACCGCGGTGCCCGCGGCCGGAGAGTTCGGGCCCCGCGAGGCGGACGCGACGCGCCTCTATCTCAAGGAGATCGAGTTCTCGACCCTGCTGACCGCGGAGCAGGAGCGCGAGCTCGCGCGCGGCGCGCAGCGCGGCGACACGGCCGCGCGCCAGCGCATGATCGAGTCGAACCTGCGGCTCGTGGTCAAGATCGCGCGGCGCTACGTCAATCGCGGGCTGGCCCTGCTCGATCTCATCGAGGAGGGCAATCTCGGGCTGATCCACGCCGTCGAGAAATTCGATCCCGAGCTCGGCTACCGCTTCTCCACCTACGCGACGTGGTGGATCCGCCAGACGATCGAGCGCGCGCTGATGAACCAGACGCGCACGATCCGGTTGCCGATCCACATCATCAAGGAGATCAACATCTACCTGCGCGCAGCGCGCAGGCTGCAGCACGAGCTCGACCACGAGCCGACCGCCGAGGAGATCGCCGATCTGCTCGACCGCCCGATCAACGACGTCAAGCGCATGCTCGGCCTGAACGAGCGCGTCGCGTCGGTGGACGTGCCGGTGTCGCAGGACAGCGAGCGCCCGCTGCTCGACCTGATCGCCGACGAGGCCACGCCCGAGCCCTCGACGCTGCTCGCCGACGAGGACGTGCGCGCGCACTGCGACGAGTGGATCGGCGAGCTCGAGCCCAAGCAGCGCGAGGTGGTCGTGCGCCGCTTCGGTCTCCAGGGCCACGAGCGTGCCACGCTCGAGGAGGTCGGCCGCGAGCTCGGCGTCACGCGCGAGCGCGTGCGCCAGATCCAGCTCGAGGCCCTCAGGCGCCTGCGCCGCATCCTCGAGAGCCGCGGCTTCTCCGTCGAGACCCTGTTCTACCCCTGAGGCATCCCGGGCGGCCTGTCCGGGAACCGCGAATGAACGCGAATAAGCGCGAATGGCGCAGCGGATGCCCGAGGCGCTGAGGAGCTCCGCTGATACAGGCAGAACCACAGATGGACACAGATGAACACAGATTGGCGTGGTCGATCACGGATGCACCGATGGAGCTTCGCTGACCGGCCAGGTGTGGCCTGTCGTTTCAGCGCAGCTCCGCTTGGCGCGACGCCGCAGGAAGGCAACCTCTGTGTTCATCTGTGTCCATCTGTGGTTCTGACGCGCCCAGCGAAGCTCCGCCAAGAGCAATGACCCCACGGCGCGATTCGCGGACATTCGCGTTCATTCGCGGTTCCTGAAGGCGCCGAGATACCCCGCGGTGGCGGCAACGGGACAGGGGGTCAGTCGTCGACGGGCTCGATCATCAGCGCGGCGGCGACGCGGCGGTCCTCGGACATGAGCACGTTGTAGGTGCGGCAGGCCGCCGGGGTGTCCATGACCTCGAGGCCGATGCCCTGGCGCCCGAGCTCGGCCATCAGGCGGGCGGGCGGGAAGCGCTGCACGCGGCCCGTGCCGAGCAGCAGGATCTCGCGAGCGTGGTCCCCGATCACCGCGAAATGATCGGGCGTGAGCTCGGCGACGGGCGCGCTCGCCCAGTCGTCGATGACCGCCTTGGGCATCACGATCAGGTCGCGCGTGTAGCGCGTCTCGTTGATCGTGATGCCGCCGTCGTCGTAGTGGCGGATCAGGTGGCTCGCGGTGCCGGTGTCGAGGCTGAGCTTCACGGCGCGGATCTCCGGGGCGGGCGCCCGATTGTACGCCGCGCCGGGCGCTGCGTGGACCGGGGGAGCCGCCGCCGGTGCCGTCGACGACGCCCGGCGCGGTCACGCGCAGCGGTGCCGGCCGCCGCGCGGCGCGGGCCCGGCGGCGGCGCCGGCGCGGCGGGACAGGTCGCTGAACGGCTCGGCGAAACCGGGGCGGCGATCGGGGCCATGGCGCAGGCGTTGTGCGGCGGGTCGCGGTGCGCCGGCCCGCACGCCTGCCCAAGCGCCGCCGGCGCCGTTATAATCCCCGCCTTTGCCGGCGCGCGGCCCGCGCGCCCGGACGGGAGACCCGACGGCAGTGGAAAAGCACTTCCCCCGCATCCAGCGACTGCCGCCCTACGTCTTCAATATCGTCAATGACCTGAAGGCCGCGGCCCGCGCGCGCGGCGAGGACGTCGTCGACTTCGGCATGGGCAACCCCGACCAGCCCACGCCGCGTCACATCGTCGACAAGCTCGGCGAGGCCGTGCAGCGCGGCGACACGCACCGCTACTCGGTGTCGCGCGGCATCCCGCGCCTGCGGCGCGCGATCACGCGCTGGTACGCGGATCGCTACGGGGTGGAGCTCGACCCGGACACCGAGGCGATCGTCACGATCGGCTCGAAGGAGGGCCTGGCGCACCTGGCGCTGGCCACCACGGGGCCGGGTGACGCCGTGCTGGTGCCCAACCCGGCCTACCCGATCCACCCCTACGGCTTCGTGATCTCGGGGGCCGACATCCGCCACGTCCCGCTGACCCCCGATGTGGATTTCTTCGCCGAGCTCGAGAAGGCGATCAACGACTCGTGGCCGAAGCCGAAGATGCTCGTGCTCAACTTCCCGGCCAACCCGACGGCCCACTGCGTCGAGCGCGATTTCTTCGAGCGCGTGATCGCGACGGCGCGCGAGCACGGGATCTGGGTCGTGCACGACATCGCGTATGCCGATATCGTGTTCGACGGCTATCGTGCCCCGTCGATCCTCGAGGTGCCGGGGGCGCGCGAGATCGCCGTGGAGACGTATTCGCTGTCGAAGAGCTACAACATGCCGGGCTGGCGCGTGGGCTTCGTCTGCGGGAACCCGGACCTGATCGCGGCGCTGGCGCGCATCAAGTCGTATCTCGACTACGGCATGTTCACGCCCATCCAGGTCGCCGCGATTCACGCGCTCGAGAGCGACCAGGGCTGCGTCGCCGAGATCCGCGACACGTACCAGCGCCGGCGCGACGTGCTCTGTGACGGGCTCAATGCCCTCGGCTGGCCCGTCGAGCGGCCCCGCGCGACGATGTTCGTGTGGGCGCGCATACCGGAGCCGTATCGCGACATGGGCTCGCTCGAGTTCGCCAAGAAGCTGCTCGCGGACGCCAAGGTGGCCGCCTCCCCCGGGATCGGTTTCGGCAGCTACGGGGATGATCACCTGCGCTTCGCGCTGATCGAGAACGAGCAGCGCACGCGCCAGGCCCTGCGGGGTATCCGCAGCATGTTCAGGCACGACAACGTTCAGCAGCAGGAGCAGTCGCAGTGAATCCGGTCAAGATCGGCCTGCTCGGCCTCGGGACCGTCGGTGGCGGTACCTATACCGTGCTGGCGCGCAACGCGGAGGAGATCGCGCGCCGCGCCGGGCGCGGCATCATCGTGAGCCATGCCTCGGTGCGCAACCGCGGCCGCGTGGATGCGCTCGGTCTGCGCGACGTGCGCCTGTCGAGTGAGCCGCGCGACGTCGTCGACGACCCCGAGGTCGAGCTGGTGGTCGAGCTCATCGGTGGCTACGAGCCGGCGTTCAGCCTCGTCATGCGCGCGATCGAGAACGGCAAGCACGTCGTCACCGCCAACAAGGCGCTGATCGCGCTGCACGGCAACGAGATCTTCACGGCCGCGCAGCGCAAGGGCGTGATCGTCGCGTTCGAGGGCGCGGTCGCGGGCGGGATCCCGATCATCAAGTCGATCCGCGAGGGTCTCGCCGGCAACCAGATCCGCTGGCTCGCGGGGATCGTCAACGGCACGGGCAACTACATCCTCACGGAGATGCGCGACCACCAGCGCGAGTTCGCCGATGTGCTCGCCGAGGCGCAGCGCCTGGGGTACGCGGAGGCCGACCCGTCGTTCGATGTCGATGGCATCGATGCGGCGCACAAGCTCACGATCCTGGCCTCGATCGCGTTCGGCATACCGCTGCAGTTCGACCAGGTGTACACGGAGGGCATCAGCGGCGTGACGCGCGAGGACGTGGCGTACGCCCAGGAGCTCGGCTATCGCATCAAGCACCTCGCGATCGCGCGCCTGACCGATGGCCGCGTGGAGCTGCGGGTGCACCCGACGCTGATCCCGCAGCGGCGCCTGATCGCCAATGTCGATGGCGTCATGAACGCGGTGCTGGTCTACGCCGATGCCCTCGGGCCGACGCTGTATTACGGCCCCGGCGCCGGCGCCGAGCCGACGGCCTCGGCAGTGGTCGCCGACATCGTCGATGTCGTGCGCACGCTGACCAGCGATCCCGACAACCGCGTGCCGCACCTGGCGTTCAAGCCCGACCAGATCGCGGATCTGCCGATCATGCCGATCGAGGAGATCGAGTCGGCCTACTACCTGCGCCTGCAGGCGGCGGATCGCCCCGGCGTGATGGCGCAGGTCTCGCGCATCATGGGAGACCTCGACATATCGATCGAGGCGATCGTGCAGAAGGAGCCGGGCGCCGGCGAGACCACGGTGCCGGTGATCATGCTCACCCGACGGGTGCAGGAGGCGCGCATCAACGACGCCATTCGCCAGTTCGAGGCGCTGGACGCCATCATCGGCGACGTCACCCGCATCCGCGTCGAGACGCTCGGCTGAGAGAACGCCGCGCGTCCCGCACGGGCGCCCGGCACGAGGACAAGCAGCAATGCCGTTCCGCCACCGCTACACCGGCCTGATCGAGACCTACCGGGATCGCCTGCCGGTCGCCGACGATGCGCGCGTGATCAGCCTCGGCGAGGGGCGCACGCCGCTCATTCGGCTCAATCACCTGCCGCGCGACCTCGGCGGCGGCGTCGACCTGTACGTCAAGTTCGAGGGCCTCAACCCGACCGGCTCGTTCAAGGACCGCGGCATGACCATGGCGGTGACGCAGGCCGTGAACGAGGGCTCGCAGGCGATCATCTGCGCCTCGACGGGCAATACGTCGGCCAGCGCCGCGGCCTACGCGGCGCGCGCGGGGATCACGGCATTCGTCGTCATCCCGGACGGCAAGATCGCGATGGGCAAGCTCGCCCAGGCGATGATCCACGGCGCCGTGGTGCTCCAGATCAAGGGCAATTTCGACGCCGGCATGCGACTCGTGCGCGAGGTGGCGGGACACGCGCCGGTGACCATCGTCAACTCGATCAACCCGTACCGGCTGCAGGGCCAGAAGACGGCCGCGTTCGAGATCGTCGAGGAGCTCGGCGGGACGCCGGACTACCACTGCCTGCCCGTCGGCAATGCGGGCAACATCAGCGCCAACTGGATGGGCTACGGCGAGTACCGCGACGCCGGGCTGGTCGGCTCGGTGCCGGTCATGCTCGGGTACCAGTCGAGCGGCGCGGCGCCGTTCCTGCGCGGGCACGCGGTGGCGGAGCCGGACACGGTCGCGACCGCGATCCGCATCGGCAACCCGCAGAGCTGGGACAAGGCCTGGGAGGCGCAGCGGGCCTCGGGGGGCTGGTTCGACGAGCTCGACGACGGCGAGATCCTGGCCGCCCAGCGCACCCTGGCCGAGCGCGAGGGCATCTTCTGCGAGCCCGCCTCGGCGGCCTCGGTGGCCGGCGCCATGCGTGACCTCCGCAACGGCCACATCGCCGAGGGCAGCCGCATCGTGTGCACGCTCACCGGCGTCGGGCTCAAGGACCCGGACACGGCGATCCGCCAGACCCAGCGATCCGTCATCGACATCGAGCCCGAGCTCGACGCCGTGCGCGCCGCCATCGAGGAGAACCTGCCGGGGTAGACGCGCCCGCGCAACGCCGGGCGCATCGATCGCCGGCGCGCGCATGCACTATCCTGTAGCCCCACGACACGTGGCGGCTGCGGGGCCGCCGCGACCGGCACGGAACCGAACCGATGCGCACCTACCTGCTGCTCGCGATCATGGCCGGCGTCGCCTTCTGGGCGGCCCGGCGCACGCCCGGGGCCGAGCCCCAGTGGCGGGTACTGCGCGTGGCCCTGTACGCGGTCGCCGGCGTGTTCGCCGGGCTGCTGCTGTCCGCCATGCTCCAGGCCCTCGTAGGGGTCGAGTGACGTCATGGACGCCTACCGTGAGCACATCGCCGACGTGCATCGGCGCCTGGGGATCCCCGCCGACTATGCCGAGCGCACGGGCCTGTCGCTGCAGCGCGAGCCGGACGAGCTGGTCGCGGTCTCCCCCGGGCGCAGCGATCGCCGCCAGTGGCTGGCGCCCGCGGCCGCCGCGCGCTGGGCCCGTCTCGAGGCCGCTGCCGAGACCGCCGGGATCGTCCTGCGCGTGGTCTCGAGCTACCGCAGCGTCGATTACCAGGCCGGGTTGATCGAGCGCAAGCTCGAGCGCGGCGAGGCGATCGACGACATCCTGCGCGTCAATGCCGCGCCCGGTTACTCGGAGCACCACAGCGGACGCGCGGTCGACCTCGGCGTCGCCGGCTGCGCGCCGCTCACCGAGGCGTTCGAGGGCACCGCCGCCTTCGCCTGGCTGCAGGCGCACGCCGGGGACTTCGGCTTCGTCCTGTCCTACCCGCGCGACAATGCCCACGGCATCGTGTACGAGCCCTGGCACTGGGCCGTGCCGGCCGTCGACGCCTGAGGCGATCCCATGTGCCTCGCGCTGCTGGCGCTCGACATGGTCCCCGGCTACCCGGTGGTCCTCGCCGCGAACCGCGACGAGTACCACGCGCGCCCGGCCGAGGCGCTGCACTGGTGGCCGCAGCGCCCGGACATGGCGGCCGGTCGCGACGCCCTCGCCGGGGGTACCTGGCTCGGGGTGCGCCGTGACGGCCGCTTCGCGACCGTGCTCAACGCCCCCGGCGGCGGGGCCCGGGGGCGCGCCCTCGCGCGGCGCCCTGGTGCCGGCGTTCCTGGCGGCGGGCGAGCCGGGGGCCGCGGCGGCCGCGATCCAGGCCGACGCCGCGCGCTACGCGGGCTTCCACTTCCTGGGCGGCGTGCGCGGGCGGGCCTGGTACGCGCGCCGCGGCGCGCGGGCCGCGACGCCGCTGGGGCCCGGCCTGCACGGCATCGACAACGCCGGCCTCGACGTCGACGATCCGCGCCTCGAGCGGGCCCGGCGCGGGTTCGCGGCGGCGGCGCCCGACAGCGACGCACTGCTGGCGTTGCTGGCCGACGACGGCGACCCCGGGCGCGGGGCCGGCGACGACCGCCCGATCTTCATCCGCGCCCCGGAGTTCGGCACGCGCTGCTCGACCATCCTGCGGATCGCCGGCGACGGCGCCCTCGAGCTCGTGGAACGGCGCTTCTGCGCGGCGGGCGAGCCGCACGGCGAGACGCGTCTGGCGTGGCATGCGCCGGCCGCCGCGGCGGGGTCCGGGTGAGGTGCCTGCGGCCCCGCGTGCGGCACCTGGCCGCGGCCGTGCTCGCCGGTGGCCGCCTGTGGGGCGCCACGGCCGTGCAGGCGGCCGGCGTGAACGTGGATATCGTGGGCATCGAGGGCGCCCTGCGCGACAACGTCCGTGCCTTCCTCGGCATCGTGCAGTACACGCCGCGCGGTGACGCGGAGGCCGACGCGGCCATGGTGCGCCGGCTGCACGCGCGTGCGCCCGGCGAGATCCGCAACGCGCTGCAGCCGTTCGGCTACTACGACCCCGAGATCCGCGCGCGCCTGGAGCGCAGCGACGACGGCTGGCGCGCACGCTACGAGGTCGATCCGGGCACGCCCGTGCGCCTCGACGAGGTGACGCTGCGCGTGACCGGGGCGGCGGCCGACGATCCCGCGTTCGACGAGCGGGTCGCGGAGCTGCCGCTCGCCGCCGGCCAGCAGCTCAACCACGCGGACTACGAGACCGCCAAGCGCCGCCTGATGGAGCTCGCCGCCGAGCGCGGCTACGTCGAGGCGCGCTGGGCGGAGAGCACGCTGCGCATCGATCCCGATGCCGGCAGCGCGCGCGCACGCCTGGTGCTCGCCAGCGGCCCGCGCTACCGTTTCGGCGAGGTGCGCTTCGACACGACCGTGGTCAGCGAGACGTTCCTGCGCCGCTACCTGCGCTTCGCGCCCGGGGAGCCGTTCGTGGCGGCGCGGCTGCTCGAGCTGCAGTACGCGCTCGACGACAGCGATTACTTCCGGCGCGTCGACGTGCGCGCGCGCCGCGAGCAGGCGGCCGACGGCCGCATCCCGGTCGAGGTCGCGCTCGCGGCGCGCGCGAAGCACCGCTATACGCTCGGCCTGGGCTACGGCACCGACACCGGCGGGCGCGTCAGTGTCGGGCGCGAGTCGCGCTGGGTGAACGACCGCGGTCACCGCTTCCAGGCGCAGCTCCGGGTCGCCGAGATCAGCGCGCGCGTGAGCGCGCGCTACACGATCCCGCTGGCGCAGCCCTGGCGCGAGCGCCTCGAGATCAGCAGCGCCTACGGGCGCGAGGACATCGGCGGCGGGCGCAGCACGCAGTTCGAGCTGGGCGCGCGGCGGCTGACCACGAGCGGTGGCTGGCAGCGCGCCCTGTCGCTCGAGTACGAGCGCAGCCGCGACGAGATCGGCGGCGAGGTGACGACCCGCAACCTCGTCATGCCGGGCATCGCGCTCACGCGCAGTCGCTACGACGACCGCGTCTACGCGCGCCGCGGCTATCGCCTGGGCGCCGAGCTCAACGGCGGCAGCGAGACGCTCGGCTCGGACGTCAGCTTCCTGCGCCTGCGCACGCAGGCCAGCGGCGTGCGCGGCCTGTGGGCGGGCGCACGCCTGCTCGGCCGGCTCGAGCTCGGACGCGTCTGGGTCGAGGGCTTCGACGACCTGCCGCTGTCGCAGCGCTTCTTCGCCGGGGGCGACCAGAGCGTGCGCGGCTTCGACTACCAGGCGCTGGGGCCGACCAATGCGCAGGGCGAGGTCGTCGGCGGACGCTATCTCGCCGTCGCCAGCATCGAGCTCGAGCAGCTGGTGGCCGGCAACTGGGGGGCCGCGGTGTTCGTCGACCACGGCAACGCGCTCGCCGAGCCCGGCGATGACCTGCGCACGGCCGCGGGCGTGGGCCTGCGCTACCGCTCGCCCGTGGGCGTCTTCCGCATCGACGTGGCGCGCGCCACCGACGGCGACGAGTCGGCGCGGTTGCACCTGGGCCTGGGGGTGGACCTGTGAGCCGCCGCCTCGCCGTTGCCGCCGTGCTGGGCGTGCCGCTGCTGCTGGCGGCGGTGATCGTCGCGGCGTCGGCCTGGCTGCTGCCGACGCCCGGCGGCCTCGCCTGGGCCGCGGCCCAGGCGCGTCACTACCTGCCCGAGGGCATCACGTTCGAGCGCGTCGAGGGCCGGCTCGCCGGGCCGCTGGAGGTCTACGGGCTGCGGGTGCGCGACGCGGGCGCGAGCGTGCGCGTGGGGCGCGCGAGCCTCGACTGGACGCCACTGGCACTGCTCACCGGCCGCGTGCGCGTGACCCGGCTGGTGCTCGGGCCCGTGGACGTGGAGCTGGCGCCCGGCGAGCCGGCGGCGGGCACGACCGACGGCGGCGCGGCCCCGGGGCTGCCCGCCGAGCTGCCGCTGCCGCTGCGCGTCGCCGTCGACCGGGCCGCGGTCAACGACGTGCGCGTGCGGCTGCCGGACGGGCGCGTCGAGCGCATCGAGCGCCTGGCCGTGACCGTGGCGGCCGGCCCGCGCCGGGGCCTGGCGCTGTCGCACCTCGAGCTGGCCACGCCCCGCGGCGACGCCAGCGGGCACCTGCGCCTGGCGCCGGCGGCGCCGTTCGCGCTCGCGGGCGGGCTCGACTGGCGCCTGCCGTCGCCGGCCCCGGGCGTCGCCGCGATGGCCGGGCGCCTCGAGCTCGACGGCAGCCTGGCGGACCTGCGCGCGCGCCTGGCCTGGCGCGAGCCGGCCGCGGCGACCGTGGCGCTGGGGCGCGCCTGTTCCGGCGACAGCCGCAATGGCATGCGCAGGTGGCGCTGCCCGACGGCCCGCTGCGCGCCTGGTGGGACGCGGCCCCGGCCCTGGACGCGGGCGCGCAGCTGCGCCTGGACGGGACCCTGGAGCGTGCCGCGGTGTCCGGCGACGTCCGCGTCGACGGCCTGCCGACCGGGTTGCTGGAGGCGCGGGTGGACGCGGCCGCGAGCGCGGATGGTGTCACGATCGAGCACCTGCGCCTGGGGCACGCCGCGACGGCCGGACGCGGAGGTGCTCGCGGAGGGCCGTATCGGGCTGGGCCCCGGCCCGCCGCAGCTCGACCTGGAGCTGCAGTGGCGCCGCCTGGGCTGGCCCCTGGAGGCGCCGGCCGAGGTGACCAGCGAGTCGGGCCGGGCGAGCCTGCGCGGGACGCCGGACGACTACCGCCTCGCGGGCAGCGCGCGCCTGCGCACCGGGCCCACCGGCGACATGCCCGTGCGCGCTCGACTGGATGGCCGGGGGTCTGCGACAGGGCTGCGCGGGCTGCGCCTGGATGCCGCCTGGCGCGGCGCGCGGCTCGATGCCACGGTCGAGTCGCTGCGCTGGGCGGCGCCCGGCGAGGCGCGTGCCCGGCTCGAGCTCGCGGACCTCGACCCGGGCGCGTTCGTGCCGGCGCTCGCCGGGCGCCTGGGCGCGCGGGCGCGGCTCGAGGCGAGCTGGGGCGACGTGGCCCGCGTCCGCGTGGTGCTCGAGCGCCTCGACGGCGAGCTCCACGGCCAGGCCCTCGAGGGTGGCGGCACCGTCAGCTACGGCGCCGAGGGTCTGCGCATCGAGCGCCTCGTGCTGCGTGCGGGCGCGGCCAGCGCCCGGGTCGGCGGGCGGCTGACGCAATCGGGGCTCGCGCTCGACTGGCAGCTCGACATCCCCGAGCTCGGCGCGCTGGTGGCCCGCCACGGCGGCCGCCTGCGCGGCGACGGCCGGGTCACGGGCACGCCCGCGGCGCCGCGGGTACGGGGCGAGCTCGAGGCAAGGGATCCCCTGGTCGCGCCCGGCGTCAGCATCGACGAGGGCGCGTGGCGGGCGTGCTCGCCGCGGCGGCCGGGGAGCGCTCCGACCTGCGCCTGGCCGTGCGCCGGGCGCAGACCCCGGCGGGGCCGGTGAGTCCGCTCGCGGCGACGCTGAGCGGGACGCCGGCGGCGCACCGCCTCGAGGTGGAGCTGCGCAGCGCCCGTGGCGATGCCGACCTCGCGCTCGCGGGGAGCTGGCCGACGCCGACTGGCAGGGCCGGCTCGAGCGCGCACGCCTGACCCCGGCAGGGCGCCGCGCCTGGACGCTGGCGGCACCAGCGGTGCTCGCCTGGCGCGACGGCGCGCTCGACGCCGGCGAGGCCTGCTTCACGCAATCGGAGGCGCGGCTGTGCGCGCGCGGCGCGGCCGAGCCCGGGGCGGCGCGCTGGACGCTGCGCGTCGATGGGCGCTCGATCCCGGTCGCGGTGCTCGGCTCGTACTGGCGCGACGACCTCGACTACGGCGGCCGCTTCGACCTGCGCGGCGAGCTCGGCGCCGACGGCGGGCCGGTGACCGGGCGGCTGCAGCTCGAGACCGGCCCGGGCCGCCTGATCGGCACGCTCGCGAACGAGACGACGACGCTGCTGGACTACGGCAACGGCCGCGCGGACCTGCGCCTCGGGCCCGAGGCGGTGCGCGTCGAGGCCCGCCTGCCGCTCGCCGGCGATGGCCTGGTGGCGCTGCGTGCGCGCGTCGATCGCGCCGCGCCGCGCGCGCTGTCGGGCCGCATCGAGGCCCGGGTCACCGAGCTCGGGCTGGTGACGCTGCTGGCGCCGGCCGTGGGACGCGTCGACGGGCGCCTGCTCGCCGACATCGAGCTGGGGGGCAGCCTCGACACGCCGTCGCTCGCGGGCTCGGCACGGCTCGAGGGCGGGCGCCTGTCGCTGCTGCCGCTCGGCATCGAGCTGTCGGACCTCGAGGCCGATATCGGCACCGACGACGGGGCCGTGCGGGTCGACGCCCGTGCCGGCTCGGGCGGCGGTCGGCTGCAGGCGGAGCTGCGCCTGGCGCGCGCCGACGACGGCGACTGGGCGGGCTCGGGGACGATCACCGGCACGGAGTTCGAGGCGCTCGCGCTGCCCGAGGCGCGGGTGGTGGTCTCGCCCGCGCTCGACTGGCGCGTGGATGGCCGCAGCGTCACCGTGGAGGGGGATGTCGCCGTGCCCACGGCGCGCATCGAGCCGCGCGACCTGTCGGGCTCGGTACGGGCATCGCCGGACGCCGTGATTGTGGGGCGCGAGGCGTCGCAGCAGCCGACGGTGCCCGGCTGGGAGGTGCGCGCCGACGTCGCGGTGACGCTCGGGCCGGAGGTGCACATCGACGCATTCGGGCTCGAGGGCCGCCTCGGGGGCGAGATCCGCATCCAGGAGCGGCCGGGGCAGCTCACCACCGCGAGCGGCGAGCTCCGGGTCGAGCAGGGCCGCTACACGATCTATCGCCAGACGCTGGAGATCGAGCGCGGGCGCGTCATCTTCGGCGGCGGGCCGCTCGCCGATCCCGGCCTCGACGTGCGCGCGGTGCGCCGCCCGCGCGACGTGCTCGTCGGCGTCAACGTCCGCGGCACGCTGCGCGCGCCCCGCGTCGAGCTGTTCTCCGAGCCGCCGATGTCCGAGTCGCAGCAGCTGTCCTACCTGATCGTCGGCATGCCGCTGGGCGAGACCTCGGGCGGCGAGCAGTCGACGGTCGCGGCCGCCGCGGCGGCGCTGGCGCGCTCGCGACCCGGCAGCCAGCTGGCCGGCGAGCTCGGCATCGACGAGGTCACCGTCGACCAGGACACGCCCGGCGAGGGCGCCTCGGTGGTGCTCGGGCGCTACCTCTCGCCGCGCCTCTACGTCGGCTACGGCATCGGCCTGATGGAGCAGGCCGACAGCGTGCGCATGCGCTACGAGCTGGGCGAGCACTGGACCCTGGAGGCGCGCTCCGGGGTCACCTCCAGCGCCGACCTGCTCTACAGCATCGAGGTGGACTCGAGCATCGATGCGATCCCGCTGGGCCCGGGCGGGGAAGACGCGGGCACGGCGGGCGACGGCGACGAATGATGGCCGCCTTCGCCAGGGCCTGGGGCGGTCCGGCCGGCAGCGGCCGCATCCGCGTGCAGCCCGCGGACTTCACGGTCGAGGAGGTGCTCGGCTTCGAGCCCGGCGGCGGCGGCGAGCACGCCTGGCTCTGGGTGCGCAAGCGCGGCGCCAACACGGCGGAGGTGGCCGCGGCGCTGGCGCGCCACGCCGGCGTGCCCCCGCGCCGCGTGGGCCACTCCGGGATGAAGGACCGCAACGCCGTGACCGCGCAGTGGTTCTCCGTGCAGCTGCCGGGCGCCGCCGAGCCCGAGCTGGGCCGCGGCCGGCGATGCGCGCTGGCGCGTGGAGCACGCGGTGCGCCATGCGCGCAAGCTGCGCCCGGGGACCCATCGCGCCAACCGCTTCGTGCTGCGCGTGCGCGCGCTCGATGCCGATCGCGGGCGGCTGGTGGAGCGCCTGCGCCAGGTGGCCGCGGGCGGCTTCCCGAACTACTTCGGGCCGCAGCGCTTCGGCCGTGACGGCGAGAACCTGCGGCGCGCGCGCGCCGCGCTGGCGGGCGACGCGGGCCGGGGGCGCGTGCGCGGCATCCAGATCTCGGCCGCGCGCAGCTGGCTGTTCAACCGCGTGCTCGAGCGCCGCGTCGCCGAGGGCAGCTGGACAGACCCGCTGCCGGGCGATGCGCTCATGCTCGCCGGGACGCACTCGCTGTTCGAGTACGACGGCCACGACCGCGACGTGCCGGCGCGCGTCGCGGGCCTCGACCTGGACGTCACCGGGCCGCTGCTGGGGCCGCGGCCGGCTGCCGCTCGGCGCCGCCGTCGCGCGCCGCGAGGCCGCCTGGCTCGCCGACGAGGCAGAGCTGCGCGCGGGTCTCGAGCGCATCGGCGCGCGCGCCGACCGGCGCGCGTTGCGGGCCCGGCCGAGGACCTGCGGTGGGAGCAGGGGGCGACACGCTGGAGCTGCGGTTCACGCTGCGCAGCGGGGCCTTCGCCACGAGCCTGCTGCGCGAGCTCCTCGACGTCGCCGACGCGGCGACTGGTCGCAGCACGGGCGGCGCCGTATGATCGCAACGGCACACCGCTGCGCATCGAGAGGGCCTGCATGGAACCTGCCCCGGCCTGGCTGACCGACCCCGCCGCCTCGGCGGGGCGGGCGCTCGTGGACATCGCGGCGTTCCTGCCGAACCTGTTCCTGGCGGTCGTGCTCGGTCTCGCCGGCTGGCTCGCCGCGCGCGTCGCCCGGCTCGCCGTCCAGCGCGCCGGGGCCGCGGTGAACCGCGCGCTCGAGCGGATCCCGGTGCGCCAGCTGGGCGTCTTCAGCCTGTCACCCGTGGCCATCCGCGTGCTCGGCGACCTGGCGTTCTGGGTGGTCGCGTTCCTGTTCCTGGTCGGCATCGCCTCGGTGCTCGAGCTGACCGCGGTCGGCGACTGGCTCGCGCGCCTGGCGAGCTACCTGCCGGCGGTGCTGGCCGGCGCCCTGATCATCGTGCTCGGGGTCGCCGCGAGCATCCTCCTGGGGCAGCTGGCGGCGGCCGGCGCGGCGCCGGCCGGCGCCCAGCGCGCGCGCCTGGTCGGGCGGCTGGTGCAGGGCACGATGCTCACGATCGCCATCGTCCTCGGCGTCGGCCAGATGGGCCTCGACATGACCCTGCCGGTGGCGCTGATCGTGGTCCTCGCCGCGACGGTCGCCGGCGCCCTGGCGCTGGCGTTCGCGCTCGGCGCGGGCGACCTGGTGCGCGACCTGATCGGGGCGCACGGGCTGGCGCAGCACTGCGAGCCGCGCCAGCGGGTGCGCATCGACGCCGTCGAGGGCGAGGTGGTCGAGCTGACGGCCACGAGCGTGATCGTGGCCACCGCCGAGGGCCGCGTGATCGTGCCCGCGCGCGTGTTTCACGAGCGTGCCGTGGTGCTGCTGGCGGCGGGCGACGATGACTGAGCCGGGGCCGATCAGCCTGGCCTGCCTCGAGGCCCGCCCGGCCGAGGCGGCGCGCGTGCTGGCGGCGCTCGACCCGGCCGCGGCGGCGGCCTTCCTGGCCGCCGTGCCGGCGCGCCTGGGTGCCGGCGCCGTGGCGGCGATGAGCCCGTGGCAGCGCGGGCCGTTGCCTGGCCGAGCTCGACCCGGGACAGGCCGCGGCGCTGGTCGAGGCGCTTGCCGGGGGCGCAGCGCGCCCGGTGCCTGCGTGCCGCGGACGCGGAGTGCGCGCGCGGCCGTGCTGGCCACGCCTGCCGGAGCCGGCGCGGCACGCAGCCGTGCGGCGCCAGCTGCGCTACCCGGAGGCCCTGATCGGCGCCTGGATGGCGGGCGACGTGATCGCGCTCGCGCCCGACAGCGACGTGGCGACGCGCTGACGCGCGAGCTGGCGGCGCGCGCGGATGGCGCGATCGCGCGCAGGTCTACGTGGTCGACGCCGACGGGTGCGCCGGTCGGGGCTGGTGCCGGTGGCCGCGCTGCTGCAGCGCGTCGCCGCAGCAGCCGCTCGAGCGCCTGCATGCGGCGCGATCCGGCCCCGCTGGCCGCGGACGCGCCGCTGTCGCGGATCGGCCGGCGGCGCCGGCATGGGGCGAGCTGCCCGAGCGGCCCGGTGGTCGACGCGCGGGGCCGCCTGCTGGGTGCGCTGGCGCTGAGCGCGTCTGGTCGCGGGCCGCTCCGCGGCCGGCGGTCGGTGGCGCGACGCCGGCCGGGCCGGCGGCGACGCTCGACGGCGAGCCTGGGCCGTGGCCGTGGCCGGGCTGGTACGCACGGCTCGCGGGGCTCGCTGGGGCGCTGCCGGAGGTGGACCCGCGTGAGTCGCTGACGCCGCCGACGGCCGACCAGGCGCTGACGGCGCGCTACCTGCGCGAGCACCCCGCCGAGGCGGCACGCGCGCTGGAGGGGCTGCGCGCCCGACACGGCCGCGGCCGACGCTCGCGGGCCTATCCGATGCGCCGTGCTGACGCCGCGGCCTGCGAGCGCCTGCACGCCGTTCACCGACGGCGCGCCTGCTCGACGCCCTGCCGCCGGCGCTCGCGCGCACGCTGCTCGCCGAGATGCAGCCGGCGCCCGCCACGGCCGTGCTGGCGCAGCTCGCGCCCGAGGCCCGGGCCTGCTGGCTGGACCAGCTCGCCCCGGCGGTGGCCGCGGAGCTGGCGGCACAGCTGGAGTACCCGGCCGACAGCGCCGGGCGCCTGATGTCCCGGCGGCTGGGTTTCTTCCGACCCGAGATGGACGTCGTCCGCGGCCTCCACGCGCCTGCGCGAGCTGGGCGTGCACGACGCGCGCACGCTGTTCCTGGTCGATGACGAGCTGCGCCTGTGTGGCCGCGTGCCCGTCCAGGCGCTGGCGCTGGCCCGGCTCGATACCCGCCTCGCGGCGCTGGCGGAGCCGGTGGAGGCGCGCGTGGATGCGCTCGCCCCGCGCGGCGAGCTGGTCGAGCTGCTGACGCGCACCGGCCTGACCGACCTGCCGGTGGTCGACCTCGACGGGCGCCTGCTGGGCACGGTGCCGGAGTCGGAGCTGCTCGCGGCCGTGCAGCTCGACGCGGCCGGCGACATGCAGGCCATGGTGGGCGCGAGCCGCGACGAGCGCGCCCTCTCCGGCCCGGGGTTCGCCGTGCGCAAGCGCCTGCCCTGGCTGCAGATCAACCTGCTCACGGCCTTCCTCGCGGCCTCCGTGGTCGGCCTGTTCGAGAGCACGATCGCCAGCTACACCGCGCTCGCCGTGCTGCTGCCGGTGGTCGCCGGCCAGTCCGGCAACGCCGGCGCCCAGGCGCTGGCCGTGACCATGCGCGGCCTGGCGCTGCGCGAGATCACCACACGCCACGCTGGTGCTGGTCGCCAAGGAGCTGCGGGTCGGCGTGCTCAACGGCATCGCCGTGGCAGCCACCACCGCGGCCGGCGTGTTCGTCTGGAGCGGCTCCTGGGGCCTGGCGCTGGTGATCGCGGTGTCGATGGTGCTGTCGATGATCGCCGCCGGCCTCGCCGGCGCGCTCGTGCCCATCGTGCTGCAGCGCCTGGGCCAGGACCCGGCGACCTCCTCGTCGATCATCCTGACCACGGTCACCGACGTCGCCGGCTTCTTCTCCTTCCTCGGCATCGCCACGCTGTTCGCGTTCCTGCTGTAGCCCGGGCGTGCCGGGGGCGGGCCACCCGCGGCGTCCTTTCTCGTGCCGTGCGGAGAATCTCGCAGAGGACGCAGAGATCGTCGAGGGCCCGCGGAGATATGTAGGAAGAGGTGCGCGGCCTCGGCTTGCACCGTCATGATTTCCCCTCTGCGCTCTCCGCGGGCTCCGCGAGAGTCCAACGCACGGCGTCCCCGGGAGCCGGGCGCGTGGACAGTGACAGGGCGGCTACAGTAGAATCCGCGCCGCTTCCAGCGGGGCGGCCGGCCAGGACGCGGGGTGGCGCTGAACGGGAATGGCCGAGGGGTCGTTCCCGTTTCGTGTGTCTGGGGCCGGCGCCGCGCCGTGCCATGTTCCCATCGCCGGCGAGAGGATTCCTGTGACCACGCCTGCCATGCTCGCCCTCGCGGACGGGACCGTCTTCCGGGGGACCGCCATCGGTGCCGCCGGCCGGGCGGTCGGCGAGGTCGTGTTCAACACCGCCATGACCGGCTACCAGGAGATCCTCACCGACCCGTCCTACGCGCCGCCAGATCGTGACGCTGACCTACCCGCACATCGGCAATGTCGGCGCCAACGCCGAGGACGACGAGTCGGCGCGCGTGCACGCCGCCGGCCTGGTCATCCGCGACCTGCCGCTGCTGGTGAGCAGCTGGCGCTGCCGCGAGCGCGCCTGCCGACGCTACCTCGCGCGCCGACGGCGTGGTCGGCGATCGCCGACATCGACACGCGTGCCCTGACGCGGCGCATCCGCGCGGGCGGCGCGCAGGGCGGCTGCATCGTGGCGGCGCGACGGCGCGCGAGCGCGGAGACCGGCCGCTCGAGCGCGGCGCGGGGCTTCGCCGGGCCTGAAGGGCGCGGACCTCGCGCAGCGAGTGTCGTACGCCGACGAGCGCTACGCCTGGACCGAGGGAACCTGGCGCCTGGAGGGCGGCCACCCGGAGCCGGCCGCGCCCGAGGCGGCGCGCTTCCACGTCGTGGCCTACGACTTCGGCATCAAGCGCAACATCCTGCGCATGCTGGCCGACCGCGGCTGCCGCATCACGGTGGTGCCCGCGCGCACCACGGCCGAGGAGGCGCTGGCGCTCGCGCCCGACGGCGTGTTCCTGTCCAACGGCCCGGGCGACCCCGAGCCCTGCGACCTACGCGATCGAGCGCCATCCGCGCGCCTGATCGACGCCGGTGTGCCGCTGTTCGGCATCTGCCTGGGCCACCAGCTGCTCGGCCTGGCCTGTGGCGCGCGGACGACGAAGATGAAATTCGGCCACCATGGTGCCAACCACCCGGTCAAGGACCTGGACACGGGCCGGGTGATCATCACCTCGCAGAACCACGGCTTCGCGGTCGACGCAGGACGCGCTGCCGGACGATCCGTGCGAGCGACGCACCGCTCGCTGTTCGACGGCACCCTGCAGGGTGATCAGCCCACGGACAAGCCGGCCTTCGGCTTCCAGGGGCATCCCGAGGCGAGCCCCGGGCCGCACGATGCGGCCGGCCGCTGTTCGACCACTTCGTCGACGCATGATGCGACCGCACGCCGGCGCGGCAGGTGCCGATATGCCCAAGCGAACCGACATCCAGAGCATCCTGATCATCGGCGCCGGCCCGATCGTCATCGGCCAGGCCTGCGAGTTCGACTACTCCGGCGCCCAGGCCTGCAAGGCGCTGACGCGAGGAGGGCTACCGGGTCATCCTGGTCAACTCCAACCCGGCGACGATCATGACCGACCCGGAGATGGCCGACGCCACCTACATCGAGCCGCTGAACTGGTCGGTGGTCGCGCGCGTCATCGAGGCCGAGCAGCCCGATGCGCTGCTGCCGACCATGGGCGGCCAGACGGCGCTCAACTGCGCGCTCGACCTCGACCGCCACGGCGTGCTCGAGCGCCACGGCGTGGAGATGATCGGCGCCTCGCACCAGGCGATCGACATGGCGGAGGACCGCGAGGCCTTCCGCAAGGCGATGGCGGAGATCGGGCTGGAGACGCCGACGGCCTACATCGCCCACTCCTGGGAGGAGGCGCAGCAGGCGCAGGCGCAGGTCGGCTTCCCGGTGATCATCCGGCCCTCGTTCACGCTGGGCGGCTCCGGCGGCGGCATCGCCTACAACCAGCGAGGAGTTCGACGAGATCGTGCGAGCGCGGCCTCGAGCTGTCGCCCGACCAACGAGGTGCTGCTCGAGGAGTCCGTGCTCGGCTGGAAGGAGTTCGAGATGGAGGTGGTCCGCGACCACGCGGACAACTGCATCATCGTCTGCTCGATCGAGAACCTCGACCCGATGGGCGTCCACACGGGCGACTCGATCACGGTCGCCCCGGCGCAGACGCTGACGGACAAGGAATACCAGATCATGCGCGACGCCTCGATCGCGGTGCTGCGCGAGATCGGCGTCGAGACCGGCGGCTCCAACGTGCAGTTCGCGATCGAGCCCACGACCGGCCGCCTGGTCGTCATCGAGATGAACCCGCGCGTGTCGCGCTCGTCGGCGCTGGCCTCCAAGGCCACCGGCTTCCCGATCGCCAAGGTCGCGGCCAAGCTGGCGGTGCGGCTACACCCTCGACGAGCTGCGCAACGACATCACCGGCGGCGTCGACGCCGGCGTCGTTCGAGCCGGCGCATCGACTACGTGGTCACCAAGATCCCGCGCTTCACCTTCGAGAAGTTCCCGCAGGCCGAGCCGCGCCTGACCACCCAGATGAAGTCGGTCGGCGAGGTCATGGCCATCGGCCGCACCTTCCAGGAATCGCTGCAGAAGGCCCTGCGCGGCCTGGAGACCGGCGCCGACGGCCTCGACGAGATGCGTCGCCCGGTCGCGACGACGAGCGAGGACGCACCTGCATGCGCGCGAGCTGGCAGCAGCCGGCGCCGGAGCGCATCTGGTACGTCGCCGAGGCGTTCCGCGCCGGGCTGGTCGGTCGACGAGGTCTTCGAGCTGCACCGGCATCGATCCGCTGGTTCCTCGATCCAGATCGAGGACATCGTCGAGGCCGAGGAGGCGCTGCGCGGCCGGTCGCTCGGAGGCCATCGACGCGCCGCGCTGCTGGCAGCTCAAGCGCATGGGCTTCTCCGACGCGCCGCCTGGCCGACGCTGCTCGGCGCGACCGAGGCCGAGGTGCGCGCGCGCGCCGACAGCCCTCGGCGTGCGCCCGGTCTACAAGCGCGTCGACACCTGCGCCGCCGAGTTCGCCACCGCGACCGCCTACATGTATTCCACCTACGAGGACGAGTGCGAGGCCGAGCCGAGCGCGACCGCGACAAGATCATGGTCCTCGGCGGCGGGCCCAACCGCATCGGCCAGGGCATCGAGTTCGACTACTGCTGCGTCCACGCCGCGCTCGCCCTGCGCGAGGACGGCTACGAGACCATCATGGTCAACTGCAACCCGGAGACGGTCTCCACCGACTACGACACCTCCGATCGCCTGTACTTCGAGCCGCTGACCGCTCGAGGATGTGCTGGAGATCGTGCGATCTGGAGCAGCCCGGCGGGCGTGATCGTGCAGTTCGGCGGCCAGACGCCGCTGAAGCTGGCGCGCGAGCTGGAAGCCGCCGGCGTGCCGATCATCGGCACCACGCCGGACGCCATCGACCTGGCCGAGGACCGCGAGCGCTTCCAGCAGCTGCTCAACAAGCTCGGCCTCAAGCAGCCGCCCAACCGCACCGCGCGCAGCCTCGAGGAGGCGCTGCGAGCTGGCCGAGCGAGATCGGCTATCCCGCTGGTGGTGCGCCCCTCCTACGTGCTCGGCGGCCGCGCCATGGAGATCGTCTACGACGACGCGGATCTGACGCGCTACATGCGCGAGGCGGTGCTGGTCTCGAACGAGTCCCCGGTGCTGCTCGATCGCTTCCTCGACGATGCCATCGAGGTCGACGTGGACGCGGTCTGCCGACGGCGAGCAGGTGGTCATCGGCGGCGTCATGGAGCACATCGAGCAGGCCGGCGTGCACTCCGGCGACTCGGCCTGCTCGCTGCCGCCGTACATCGCTGGCGAGGACGCTGCAGCGAGCGATCTGCCGCAGACCAGGTGCGCATGGCGCTGCGAGCTCCGCGTCGTCGGCCTGATGAACACCCAGTTCGCGATCCAGGGTGACGAGATCTACGTGCTCGAGGTCAACCCGCGCGCCTCGCGCACGGTGCCGTTCGTCTCCAAGGCCACCGGCGTGCCGCTGGCGAAGATCGCCGCGCGCTGCATGGCCGGCGCAGCGCTCGCCGAGCAGGGCGTCACGAGGCGAGGTCGTGCCGACGACTTCTCGCGTCAAGGAGGTCGGTGTTCCCGTTCATCAAGTTCCCCGGCGTGGATCCGCTCCTGGGCCCGGAGATGAAGTCCACCGGCGAGGTCATGGGCGTTGGCCGCACCTTCGGCGAGGCCTTCGCCAAGGCCAGCTGGCGGCGGGCGATCCGCTGCCGCGCTGCGGGCAGGGCGTTCGTCAGCGTGCGCGACGCCGGACAAGGCCGGCGGCGATCGAACTGGCCCGCTCACTGGTCGGCATACGGCTTCGATACTGGTGGCCACGCGCGGCACGGCCGTCGGCTGTTGGAAGCGGCGGGCATTCCGTGTCGACGCACATCAACAAGGTCAAGGAGGGGCGTCCCCATATTGTCGACATGATCAAGAACGACGACATCGCGCTGATCATCAATACCACGGAGGGGCGTTCCGCGATCGCGGACTCCTACACGATCCGCCGCGAGGCCCTCAATCACAAGGTCGCCTACACCACGACGATCGCCGGTGGCCGGGCGATGTGCCTGGCCCTGTCCTACCCGGAGGACGGCGAGGTGAACCGGTTGCAGCAGCTGCACCAGGAGATCACATGAGCAGCAAGTCGCCGCTGACCGCGCGCGGCGCGGCCCGACTGCGCGAGGAGCTCGACCGGCTCAAGTCGGTCGACCGTCCGCAGGTGATCGAGGCCATCGCCGAGGCGCGCAGCCATGGCGATCTCAAGGAGAACGCGGAGTACCATGCCGCGCGCGAGCAGCAGGGCTTCATCGAGGGGCGGATCAGCGAGCTCGAGGACAAGCTCTCGAACGCCGAGGTGATCGACGTGGCCTCGCTCGCGGGCAACGCGAAGATCGTCTTCGGCGCGACGGTCGAGCTCTTCGACCTCGAGACGGAGCAGGAGGTCAGCTACCAGATCGTCGGCGACGGCGAGGCCGACATCGACCAGGGCCGGATCTCGGTGAGCTCGCCCATCGCGCGCGCGCTGATCGGCAAGGAAGAGGGCGATGTCGCGGCGGTCGAGGCCCCCGGCGGGCGCCGTGAGTACGAGATCGTCGGCATCCGCTACGAGTAGCCGCCTCGCGGCGGCCTACGCCGGCAGCGTGATGCGGGGGTCGTCGGCGTTGCGCCGGAACAGCGACGCGGTCGCGCCGATCTGCTGCACCGCCTCGGCGCCGGTGCGCTCGCACAGCTGCGCCACCCAGGCCGCGCGGGTCGCGCGGTCCGCCCCCGCGAGGCGGATCTTGACCAGCTCGTGGTCCGCGAGCGCGCGCTCCAGCTCCGCCACCACCGCCTCGGTCAGCCCGCGCTGGCCGACGCGCACGACCGGCTTGTGCCCATGCGCCTGCGCGCGAAGGTAAGCGACCTGAGAGCGGGTGAGCATGCGGCGTCTCCGGAGGCGGATGCGCGGCGTGCGAGTCTAGCACGCGAGCACGCGGCCGCGCTGGCGGCGATCAAGCGCGAGCTGGCCGCGGTGCTGGTGGTCGGCCTGGCGGCGATCCCGCTCACCTCGATCTGGCTCGACGGGGTGCAGGGGCTCGTGGTCCTCGGCGGCTACGGGCTGGGCGCGGCGCTGTGGATCCGCGTGCGCGTGATGGGCCTGCTGCTGGCGGCGCGCGGGCACGACCCGCGCGCGGGGCGCGACGACGATGGCGCGTAGCCGCAGCAGCCGCCGCTGGCTGCGCGAGCACTTCGACGACCCCTACACCCGGCGGGCCCACGCCGAGGGCTACCGCGGGCGGGCGGCCTACAAGCTGGCCGAGCTCGACGAGAAGTACGGCCTGCTGCGCCCGGGCATGCGCGTGGTCGACCTGGGCGCGGCGCCGGGGGCCTGGTCCCAGTACGCCGCCGGGCGCCTCGGCGACGCGGGCACGGTGATCGCCAGCGACGTGCTCGCGATGGACCCGCTGCCCGGCGTCGAGTTCGTCCAGGGGGACTTCCACGATCCGGAGGTGCTCGAGCGCCTGCTGGCGGCCCTGGGCGAGGCGCGCGCCGACCTTGTAATGTCCGACATGGCCCCCAACATGAGCGGTATGGAGGCGGTCGACCAGCCCGCCTCGATGGCGCTCGCGGAACTCGCGCACGATCTCGCGGTCCGGGTACTGAAACCGGGCGGCGCGCTGCTGGCGAAGATGTTCCAGGGCGAGGGCAGCGACGCCTTCGTGCAGTCCCTGCGGGCCGATTTCGACAGCGTGCGCGTGCGCAAGCCGCGGGCCTCGAGAGACCGCTCGCGCGAGGTATACGTGCTGGCGACCGGCCGGAAACTGTAGTACGGTCGAAGCAGTTCACGCCGCGCCGCGGCCCGCGCCGTGGGCGGCATCGCAATGCCGAGGTACCTGTGAACGATCTCTTCAAGAACATCCTCCTCTGGGTGGTCATCGCCGTCGTCCTGATGTCCGTGTTCAACAACTTCGGGCAGCAGACGACGCAGCGCCAGGAGGTCCCTTACAACGAGTTCATCTCGGACGTGAAGGCCGGCGAGGTGAGCCAGGTGCTGATCGACGGGCGTCGCATCGAGGGCCAGTTCCAGGGTGGCGATGACTTCGTCACCTTCAGTCCCGAGTCCGACAACACCGCGCTCGTGGGCGACCTGCTCGAGAACAACGTCACGATCAAGGCTGCGCCCCCCGAGAGCACCTCGATCCTGACCCAGATCTTCATCAGCTGGTTCCCGTTCCTGCTGCTCATCGGCGTGTGGATCTTCTTCATGCGCCAGATGCAGGGCGGCGGCGCCGGCCGCGGGGCCATGTCCTTCGGCAAGAACAAGGCCAAGCTGATGGGCGAGGACCAGGTCAAGGTCACGTTCAATGACGTGGCGGGCGTCGACGAGGCCAAGGAGGAAGTCGTCGAGCTGGTCGATTTCCTCAAGGACCCGGGCAAGTTCCAGCGCCTCGGCGGCACGATCCCGCGCGGCGTGCTCATGGTCGGCCCGCCGGGTACCGGCAAGACGCTGCTGGCGAAGGCCATCGCGGGCGAGGCCAAGGTGCCCTTCTTCACGATCTCGGGCTCCGACTTCGTCGAGATGTTCGTCGGCGTCGGCGCGTCGCGCGTGCGCGACATGTTCGAGCAGGCGAAGAAGCACGCGCCCTGCATCATCTTCATCGACGAGATCGACGCGGTCGGTCGCCAGCGCGGCGCCGGCCTCGGTGGCGGCCACGACGAGCGCGAGCAGACGCTGAACCAGCTGCTCGTCGAGATGGACGGCTTCGAGGGCAACGAGGGCGTGATCGTGATCGCGGCGACCAACCGCCCCGACGTGCTCGACCCGGCGCTGCTGCGCCCCGGGCGCTTTGATCGCCAGGTGACCGTGCCGCTGCCGGACCTGCGCGGGCGCGAGCACATCCTGCGCGTGCACATGCAGAAGCTGCCCTGTGCCGACGACGTCGACGCGCGCACGATCGCGCGGGCGACCCCGGGCTTCTCGGGCGCGGATCTCGCCAACCTCGTCAACGAGGCGGCGCTGTTCGCCGCGCGCGGCAACCGCAAGAACGTGACCATGGAGGAGTTCGAGCGGGCCAAGGACAAGATCATCATGGGCACCGAGCGCAAGTCCATGGTCATGAGCGAGGACGAGAAGCGCCTGACCGCCTACCACGAGGCGGGCCACGCGATCGTCGGCCGCCTGGTGCCCGATCACGATCCGGTCTACAAGGTGAGCATCATCCCGCGCGGCCGGGCGATGGGCATCACGATGTTCCTGCCCGAGGAGGACCGCTACTCGATGTCCAAGCGCGGCATCGAGAGCCAGATCTCGAGCCTGTTCGGCGGGCGTACCGCGGAGGAGCTGATCTTCGGCAACGAGAAGGTCACCACGGGCGCGTCGAACGACATCGAGCGGGCCACCCAGATCGCGCGCAACTGCGTGACCAAGTGGGGCCTGTCCGACAAGCTCGGGCCGCTGTCGTACGGCGAGGACGAGAACGAGGTCTTCCTCGGCCGCTCGGTCACGCAGCACAAGAACATGTCGGACGATACCCAGCACGCGATCGACGAGGAGATCCGCCACTTCATCGAGCGCAACTACGAGCGCGCGGAGGGCCTGTTGAAGGAGAACATGGACAAGCTCCACACGATGGCCGACGCGCTCATGAAGTACGAGACGATCGATGCACGCCAGATCGACGCGATCATGGAGGGGCGCGAGCCACCGCCGCCGGCCGACTGGGACGACGACGAGCACGCGCCGTCCGAGCGCAAGGCGGATGCCGGGGACACTGCCCCGGACCAGGCCGGCTCGGAGAGCGGCAAGGGCACGATCGGCGGGCCGGCCAGCCAGCACTGAGCGCGCCCGCGCCCGGCCGCGGCGCACCGGTGCGCGTGGGCGCGCCGGCGCGTCCCGGCCCGTGCGAGCCCGACACCCCGGCCACCGATGAGCGAAGGAACCCGCATGCTGCGCGAGCGCCTCGCGGCCCCCGGCACGCTGGTCATGGGGGTGCTCAACGTCACGCCCGACTCCTTCTCCGACGGCGGTCGTTTCTTCGAGCCCGACGCGGCGGTCGCGCAGGCCGAGCGCATGGTGGCGGAGGGCGCCGACATCCTGGACGTCGGCGGCGAGTCCACCCGGCCCGGGGCCGAGGACGTGCCCCTCGACGAGGAGCGCCGGCGCGTCCTGCCGCTGGTCGAGGCGCTGGCGCAGCGGCTCCCGGTGCCGGTCTCGATCGACACCAGCAAGCCCGAGCTGATGGGCGAGGCGGTGGCCGCGGGCGCGGCCCTGGTCAACGACGTGCGCGCGCTCGCCGCCCCGGGCGCGCTCGAGTCCGTCGCCGCGCTCGAGGTGCCCGTGTGCGTGATGCACATGCAGGGCGAGCCGCGCAGCATGCAGTCCGATCCGCGCTACGACGATGTGGTCACCGAGGTGGGCGATTTCCTGGAGGCGCGCGTGCGCGCCTGCATGGAGGCGGGCATCGACCGGGACCGGATCATCGTCGACCCGGGGTTCGGCTTCGGCAAGACCACGACGCACAACATGACCCTGCTGCACCGCCTGGATCGTCTCGTCGGGCGCCTGGGTCAGCCGCTGCTCGTCGGCTTCTCGCGCAAGCGCAGCATCGGCGAGCTCCTCGGTGGCCGGCCCGCCGACGGGCGCCTCCACGGCAGCGTGGCGGTCGCGGTGCTGGCCGCGAACGCGGTGCCCGCATCGTGCGCACGCATGACGTCGGCCCGACACGCGACGCGCTCGCGGTGACGCGGGCGATGATGGAGGCGGGGTAGGCGCATGGGCGGCAGGTACTTCGGCACGGACGGCATCCGCGGGCGCGTCGGCGTCACGCCCATGACCGCGGAGTTCGCGCTGCGCCTGGGCTGGCCTGCCGGGCGCGTGCTGGCCGCGCGCGGCAGCCGCGAGGTCCTGATCGGCAAGGACACGCGTCTGTCGGGTTACATGTTCGAGTCGGCGCTGGAGGCGGGCCTCGCCGCCGGCGGCGTCAGCACGCGCCTGGTCGGCCCGATGCCGACGCCCGCGATCGCCTACCTGACGCGCACCTTCCGCCAGGCCGCCGGGATCGTCATCAGTGCCTCGCACAACCCGTACTACGACAACGGCGTCAAGTTCTTCTCCGGGCTCGGGATGAAGCTGCCCGACGCGGTCGAGGCCGAGATCGAGGCCAGGCTCGAGGAGCCGATGACGGTGGTCGAGCCGGCCCGGCTCGGACGGGCGTCGCGGGTCGACGACGCCAGCGGGCGCTATATCGAGTTCTGCAAGGGCACGATCCCGTTCGGGACCGACTTCGCCGGCCTGCGCCTGGTCGTCGACAGCGCCCACGGCGCGACCTACGCGATCGCGCCGCGCGTGTTCGCGCGAGCTGGGCGCGAGCGTGGTCGCCATGGGCTCGGAGCCGGACGGGCTGAACATCAACGACGGCTGGTGGGCGCACGGCGCCGGAGGCGCTCGCGCGGCGCGTGCTCGCGGAGGAGGCGGACGCCGGCGTGGCATTCGACGGCGACGGCGACCGCGTGATCATGGTCGACCGCCACGGCTCGGGTGGTCGACGGCGACGCGCTGCTGCTGATCATGGCGCGTGCGCGCCAGGAGCTGGGCAACCTCGACGGCGGCGTCGTCGGTACCCTGATGTCGAACCTGGGGCTCGAGCGCGCGCTGGCGGAGCTCGGCGTGCCGTTCGCGCGCGCCGCGGTGGGCGACCGCTTCGTGCTCGAGCAGCTGCAGGCCAACGGCTGGAAGCTCGGCGGCGAGGCCTCCGGGCACATCGTGTGCCTCGACCGCACCACCACCGGCGACGGCATCGTGTCGGCGCTGCAGGTGCTCGCGCGCATGGTCGAGACCGGGCGCACGCTCGACGAGCTCGCCGCGGGCATGGAGTACTACCCCCAGGTGCTGGTCAACGTGCCGGTCGCCGAGCGCATCGATCCGGCGCCGACGCCGGCGTGCGCGCCGCGGTCGAGTCGGTCGAGCGCGAGCTGGGGCGACCGGGCGCGCGCCGTTGCGGTCCTCGGGCACGGAGCCGCTGGTGCGGGTGATGGTGGAGGGCCCGACGCCGACGCCGTGCGGCCGCTCGCCGAGCGCATCGCGGCGGCGGTACGCGCGGCCTGCGGGCCCGGCGCGGGCTGACGCCGCGGGGGTCGGCGAGGCGGTCGCCGAAATTGATTTGTCCGGGGGACGCACGCAACCCTTGCGACGCCTGACGGCAGGGGAGCTGCGCGGCGATGCGCCGACCGCTGGTAGCGGGTAACTGGAAGCTGCACGGGTCGGTGACACGCGCTGCACAGCTTGCCGACGGCGGTTGCCGCCGGGGTGGCCGGGCTCGAGCACGTCGATACGGCCGTCTGCCCGACCTTCGTGCACGTTCCCGCCGTGATCGAGCGCGCCGCCGGATCGCCCGTCGGGGTCGGCGCGCAGGACGTCTCGGACCACGAGGAGGGCGCGTTCACCGGCGAGGTCGCCGGCTGGATGCTCGCCGAGCTCGGTTGCCGCTACGCGATCGTGGGACATCTCCGAGCGCCGCGCGCGTCACGGCGAGACCGATGCCGCCGTGGCCGCGAAGTTCGAGGCGGCACGCGACGCCGGGCTGACGCCGATCCTGGCGCCTCGGCGAGTCGCTCGAGCAGCGCGATGACGGGCGCACGCTCGACGTGGTCGCGCCAGCTCGACGCGGTGCTCGGCGAGGCGGGCAGCGCGCTGTTCGACGGCGCGGTGGTGGCCTACGAGCCGATCTGGGCGATCGGCACCGGGCGCACGGCCACGCCCGAGCAGGCCCAGGAGGTGCACCACGCGCTGCGCTCGGTGCTCGAGGATGCGGACACGGGCCTGGCCGCGCGCACGCGCATCCTCTACGGCGGCAGCGTGAAGGGCGCGAACGCGGCCGAGCTGTTCGCCGAGGCCGACATCGACGGCGCGCTGGTCGGCGGGGCGTCGCTCGATGCCGGCAATTCCTGCGCCATCTGCCGGGCGGCCGACGCGGCCGCGGCGATGGCGTGACCGGGTTACGGGTGGTATGCACACGCTGGTACTGATCGTTCACGTGCTGCTGGCGCTGGCCGTCATCGGCCTCGTGCTGATCCAGCAGGGCAAGGGCGCCGACGCCGGCGCGGCCTTCGGCAGCGGGGCCTCCGGTACCGTCTTCGGCGGCCGGCTCGGGCTCGTTCCTGACGCGCATGACGACCATGTGCGCGACGCTGTTCTTCGTCACCAGCCTCGGGCTCGCGGTCATGGCCGCGCACCGCGGCGGCGAGAGCCCGAGCGTGATGGACACGGCGCCGGCGCAGGAGTCGGCGGCACAGCAGTCCGGCGGCGACGCCGCGGGCGGCGAGGGCGCCGGCGGCGGCGACATGCCGGCACAGGGCGGCGACGGCGAGGGCGACCTGCCGCCCATCGACGAGCAATAGGGTAGCGAGGGGCAGCGTCGCACGGTGCCCCATGCCGACGTGGCGGAATTGGTAGACGCGCTATCTTGAGGGGTAGTGGCCACTGGCCGTCCCGGTTCGAGTCCGGGCGTCGGCACCATATTCGAGGGGCCCGGCAGCGCGGGCCGGCGCAGTGCGTGCCGGCCGCGCCCGGGCCCCGCTTCCTGTCAGCGTCACGAGCGGTTTGTGTGGTATCGTGACGCCGCGCGCCGCCCCAGCGTGGCGCCCGAGCGCACAGCCGCCTGGTCCCGCGGCACGCGGCCGCGGGGACGCGCGATCGACTCCGGGGTCCAGCATGATCGCGAACTACGTCCCGATCCTCGTGTTCCTGGCCGTCGGCCTGCTCGTCGGCGTGATCACGCTGCTGCTCGGTCGCATCGTGGGTCCGCACGCGCCCGGACAGCGAAAAGACCTCGCCGTACGAGTGCGGCTTCGAGGCCTTCGAGGACTCGCGCATGAAATTCGACGTGCGCTACTACCTCGTTGCGATCCTGTTCATCATCTTCGATCTCGAGATCGCGTTCCTGCTTTCCGTGGGCCGTCGTGCTCGACGACCTGGGGCTCGCCGCATTCGTCGCGATGGCCATCTTCCTCGGCCTGCTGGTCATCGGCTTCATCTACGAATGGAAGAAGGGGGCCCTGGAATGGGAATAGAGGGTGTTCTCGAAAAGGGCTTCGTCACCACCTCGGCCGACAAGGTCATCAACTGGGCCCGCACGGGGTCGCTGTGGCCAATGACGTTCGGGCTCGCGTGCTGCGCGGTCGAGATGATGCACACGCGGTGCGGCCCGCTACGACATGGACCGCTTCGGCATCATCTTCCGGCCCAGCCCGCGCCAGTCCGACGTGATGATCGTGGCCGGCACGCTGTGCAACAAGATGGCGCCGCCCCTGCGCAAGGTCTACGACCAGATGGCCGAGCCCCGCGTGGGTGATCTCGATGGGCTCGTGCGCGAACGGCGGCGGCTACTACCACTACTCCTACTCCGTGGTACGCGGCTGCGATCGCATCGTGCCGGTCGACATCTATGTCCCCGGCTGCCCGCCGACCGCCGAGGCGCTGCTCTACGGCGTGCTGCAGCTGCAGAAGAAGATCCGCCGCACCGAGACCATTGCCCGGTGAGGCCGGCGCCCCCGGCAACCGGCAACGGAGGCACGTCATGAGCCAACGCGTGCGCGAGCTGGCCGAGGCCCTCGAGGGACGGTTCGGCGGCGAGCTCGACAGCTGCCGGATCGCGCTCGGCGAGCTCACCATCGAGGTGCGCGCGGAGCGGCTCGTGGACGTTGCCACCGCGCTGCGTGACGAGGAGCCGTTTCGCTTCGAGCAGCTCAGCGACCTCTGCGGCGTCGACTATCTGTCCGACGGCACCGACGAGTGGGCCCGCGGCGATGACAGCGAGAGCGGCTACTCGCGCGGCGTCGAGGGCGCCGGGACCACCGGGCGCCTGCACTTCGGTGACGAGGCCCAGGGCGGCGAGCGGTCGACGCCGCGCTTCGCCGCGGTGATCCATCTGCTTTCCTACACGCACAACCGGCGCCTGCGGGTCCGCTGCTATGCGCCGGACGACGAGGCGCCGGTGCTGCCGACGCTCACGGCATCCGGCCCGGCTCGAACTGGTACGAGCGCGAGGCCTTCGATCTCTACGGGATCTGTTTCGACGGCCATCCCGACCTGCGCCGCATCCTGACGGACTACGGCTTCGTCGGGCACCCGTTCCGCAAGGATTTCCCGCTGGTCGGCAATGTCGAGATGCGCTACGACCCCGAGCGCCAGCGCGTGGTCTACGAGCCCGTCAGCATCGAGCCGCGCGTGCTGGTACCCAAGATGATCCGCGAGGACAACCGCTACGCCCAGCCGGAGCGAGAGGGCGAGGGCGATGCCTGAGATACAGAACTTCACGCTCAACTTCGGGCCACAGCATCCCGCGGCACACGGCGTCCTGCGCCTGGTGCTCGAGATGGATGGCGAGGTGGTCCAGCGCGCGGATCCGCACGTCGGCTTGCTGCACCGGGCCACCGAGAAGCTCGCCGAGACGAAGCCCTATGTCCAGAGCGTGGGCTACATGGACCGGCTCGATTACGTCTCGATGATGTGCAATGAGCACGGCTACGTCATGGCCATCGAGAAGCTGCTCGGGATCGAGCCGCCCATCCGCGCGCAATACATACGGGTGATGTTCGACGAGATCACCCGGATCCTGAATCACCTGTTGTGGCTCGGCGCCACGGGCTGGACGTGGGCGCGATGACCGTCTTCCTCTATGCCTTCCGCGAGCGCGAGGAGCTCATGGACGTGTACGAGGCGGTCTCGGGCGCGCGCATGCACGCGAAGTATTATCGCCCGGGCGGGGTGCACCGCGATCTCCCCGACTTCATGCCGCAGTACGAGCACTCGCGCTGGCGCTCGAAGCGCGAGGTGGAGCGCCTCAACGAGGCCCGCTCGGGGAGCATGCTCGATTTCATCGAGGACTTCTGCGAGCGCTTCCCGCGCCTGGTAGACGAGTACGAGACGCTGCTCACCGACAACCGGATCTGGAAGCAGCGCCTGGTGGACATCGGCGTGGTGGAGGCCGGGCGCGCGATCGAGCTCGGCTTCACCGGGCCGATGCTGCGCGGCTCGGGTGTCGAGTGGGACCTGCGCAAGAAGCAGCCCTACGAGGTCTACGACCGCATGGATTTCGACGTGCCCGTCGGCACGAAGGGCGACTGCTACGATCGCTACCTGGTGCGCATCGAGGAGATGCGGCAATCGACGCGGATCATCAAGCAGTGCGTGTCGTGGCTGCGTGACAATCCCGGCCCCGTGATGATCGAGGACCGCAAGATCGCGCCGCCTGCCGCGCGAGGAGATGAAGGCGGACATGGAGGCCCTGATCCATCACTTCAAGTTCTTCACCGAGGGCTTCTGCACCCCCGAGGGCGAGGCCTATGCGGCGGTCGAGGCCCCCAAGGGCGAGTTCGGCTGCTACATCGTCTCCGACGGCGCCAACAAGCCCTACCGACTGAAGGTGCGTGCGCCCGGCTTCGCCCACCTGGCGGCCTTCGGCGAGATGGTGCAGGGGCACATGCTCGCCGACGTGGTCGCGGTCGTCGGCACGCAGGACCTGGTGTTCGGGGAGGTGGACCGGTGAGCGAGGGCGACCAGTCGCACCTGCCGTCGGCGCACGTGCGCGAGCAGATCGACGCCTGGATGGCGAAGTTCCCGCACGAGGGTCGCAAGTCCGCCCTGCTGCAGGCGCTGATGGCGGTGCAGCACGACAACGGCGGCTGGGTGAGCGCCGAGCTCATGGACGCCGTCGCCGATTACATGGACCTGCCGCGGGTATCCGTGTACGAGGTCGCGACGTTCTACTCGATGATCGAGACCGCGCCGACCGGCCGCCACAGCGTGTCGATCTGCACCAATGTCTCCTGCATGCTCTGCGGTGCCGACGAGCTGGTCGCGCATGTCGAGCGCAGGCTCGGCTGCCGGCGCGGCGAGACCACCGCCGATGGCCGGATCTTCCTCAAGCAGGAGGAGGAGTGCCTTGCCGCGTGCAGCGGGGCGCCGATGATGCAGGTCGATCACGTGTATTACACCGATCTGACGCCCGAGAAGGTCGACGAGATCCTGGATCAGCTGGAGTAGTCCCATGCTCGATCCGTCCAGACTCAACCAGATCTGCTACGCCACGCTCCAGTTCGACGAGCCCTGGTCGTACGAGAACTATCTGCGCGTTGGCGGTTACGAGGCGTGGCAGCGGGTGCTCAGGGGCGAGCTCACGCAGGAGCAGATCATCGAGGAGCTCAAGGCCTCGAACCTGCGCGGGCGCGGCGGTGCCGGCTTCCCGGCGGGCATCAAGTGGAGCTTCATGCCGCGCAGCGCGCCCGGCCAGAAGTACCTGGTGTGCAATTCCGACGAGTCGGAGCCGGGTACCTGCAAGGACCGCGACATCCTCCGGTTCAACCCGCACGCGCTCATCGAGGGCATGGCCATCGGCTGCTACACGATGGGCGCGACGGTGGGCTACAACTACCTGCGCGGGGAGTTCATGGACGAGGTCTTCCGCCGCTGCGAGCAGGCGCTGGCCGAGGCCTACGAGCACGGCTGGCTGGGCAGCGACATCCAGGGCTCGGGCATCAGCATCGACCTCTACAACCTGCTCGGCGCGGGTGCCTACATCTGCGGCGAGGAGACCGCGCTGCTCGAGTCGCTCGAGGGCAACAAGGGGCTGCCGCGTTTCAAGCCGCCGTTCCCGGCGCAGTACGGTGTCTACGGCCTGCCGACCACGGTCAACAACACGGAGACGCTGGCCTCGGTGCCGAGCGTCATCCGCCGCGGCGGCGAATGGTTCGCCAACCTCGGGGTCGAGAACGCGGGCGGGACCAAGATCTTCTCGGTCTCCGGGCACGTCGAGAGGCCCGGCAACTTCGAGGTCCCGCTCGGGACCCCGTTCTCGGAGCTGCTCGAGATGGCCGGCGGTGTACGCGGCGGGCGCGAGCTCAAGGCGGTGATCCCGGGCGGCTCGTCGGTGCCGGTGCTGCCGGGCCCGGCCATGCTCGACGTCAACATGGACTTCGACTCGATCACCAGGGCCGGCTCGATGCTGGGCTCGGGCGCGGTCATCGTGATGGACGACTCGACCGACATGGTCAAGGCGCTGCGCCGGATCTCGCGTTTCTACATGTCCGAGTCCTGCGGCCAGTGCACGCCCTGCCGCGAGGGCACGGGGTGGCTCTACCGCATGCTCACGCGCGTGGTCAACGGCCAGGCGTCGATGGATGATCTCGAGCGGCTGGACCACGTTGCCCGGCGCATCGAGGGCCGCACCATCTGTGCGCTCGGCGACGCCGCGGCGATGCCCGTGCGCAGCTTCCTCAAGCACTTCCGGCCCGAGTTCGAGCACTACGTCGAGCACGGGTGCAGCATGCCGGCCGACCGCACGGCGGCGGCCTGAATCGCGCAGCGGCAGGATGACGATGGCCGAGGAAACGAAAGAGCAGGTGGACACGGTCGAGATCCAGGTCGATGGCCGCCCCATCACCGTGCGCAAGGGCGCGATGCTGATCGAGGCGACCGACGCCGCCGGGATCGACGTGCCGCGCTTCTGCTACCACAAGAAGCTCTCGGTGGTGGCCAACTGCCGCATGTGCCTGGTCGAGGTCGAGAAGGCGCCGAAGCCGCTGCCGGCCTGCGCCACGCCGGTGGCCGACGGCATGAAGGTCTGGACCGACTCGCCGACGGCGATCGATGCCCAGCAGGGCACGATGGAGTTCCTGCTGATCAATCACCCGCTGGACTGCCCGATCTGCGACCAGGGCGGGGAGTGCGAGCTCCAGGATGTCTCGCTCGGCTACGGCGAGGGCATCTCGCGCTTCACGGAGGGCAAGCGGGCGGTCGCCGACGAGGACCTCGGTTCGCTCGTCGCCACGGACATGACGCGCTGCATCCACTGCACGCGCTGCGTGCGCTTCGGCGAGGAGATCGCGGGGGTCAAGGAGCTCGGTGCCACCGGTCGCGGCGAGGACATGCGCATCGGCACCTACGTGGGCCGGATGGTCACCTCGGAGCTGTCGGGCAACGTGGTCGACCTCTGCCCGGTGGGTGCGCTGACCAACAAGCCGGCGCGCTATACCTTTCGCCCCTGGGAGCTGATCCAGCAGCCGACGGTGTCACCGCACGATGCCATCGGCACGAACCTGTTCATGCACCAGCGGCGCGGGCGCGTGATGCGCGTGGTGCCGCGCGAGAACGAGCGCATCAACGAGACCTGGATCGCCGATCGCGACCGCTACAGCTGTCACGGGCTCTACAGCGAGCAGCGCGTGACGCGGCCGCTGGTGAAGCGCAAGGGCGTCTGGGAGGAGGTGGACTGGGACGTCGCGCTGCCGGCGGCGCGTGACGCGCTGCGTGAGGTGCTCGACACGCACGGCGGTGATGGCCTCGCCGCGCTGGTGTCGCCGTATGCCACGCTCGAGGAGCTCTACCTCGCCCAGAAGCTCGCGCGCGCACTGGGCAGCCCGCACGTCGATCATCGCCTGCGCCAGCTCGACTTCTCCGACCAGGAGCGGGCGCCGGTGATGCCGTGGCTAAAACAGTCGATCGCGCAGCTGGGCGAGCTCGATGCCGCGCTGCTGGTGGGCTCGAACGTGCGCAAGGAGCAGCCGCTGGCCAACCATCGCCTGCGGCGGGCGGCGCTCGAGCGCGGCGCGCGCATCTCGTTGCTCAACCCGCGCCGCTTCGAGTGGAACTATGACCTCGACCGTGAGCTCGTGCGCGCACCCGGATGCGCTCGCCGCCGAGCTGGCCGCCGTGGGCGCGGCCGTGGCCGAGCGCAGCGGGCAGCCGCCCGCGGCGGTGCGCGCGGCATTCGCGGCCGCGACGCCGGGCGACGACCACCGCGCCGTGGCCGCCGCCCTGGTGGACGGCGAGGCGACCACGGTGCTGCTCGGCAGCCTCGCGCTGGGCCACCCGGGCCTGGCGCGGCTGCGCCAGCTGGGCGCGGCCGTGGCGGCGCTGGCCGGCGCCCGCTTCGGTTACCTGCCGGAGGCGGGCAATGCCTGCGGCGCCTGGCTGGCCGGGGCGGTGCCGCACCGCGGCCCGGCGGGGGCCGGGGTCGACGCCACCGGCCTGACGGCGCGCGCGCTGCTCGGCGATCAGCCGCGCAGCGCCTACCTGCTGCTCGGCGTCGAGCCCGAGCACGACAGCGCCGATCCCGCGGCCGCGGTCGCGGCGATGGCCGCGGCGACCACCGTGGTCGCGCTGAGCGCGTTCACCACCGACACCCTGCTGCAGCACGCGGACGTGATCCTGCCGGCGTCGACGTTCGCCGAGACCGACGGCACGCTGGTCAACGCGGAGGGCCTGTGGCAGGACTTCGCCGCGGCCGGCTCGCCGCCGGGCGACGCGCGCCCGAGCTGGAAGATCCTGCGCGTGCTGGCCAATGAGCTCGAGCTCGACGGCTTCGAGTATTTCGCGGCGGCCGAGATCCGGCGCGAGCTCAAGGAGCGCTGCCGCGAGCTGGCGCTCGACAACGCCGTCGAGGGCGGCGAGGCGGTCGAGCTGCCGGCCGCGCGTGACGGGCTGGTGCGCTTCGGCGACGTGCCGATGTACTCGGTGGACCCGCTGGTACGCCAGTCGCGGCCACTGCAGGAGGCCGCCGACGCCGGGCGCGCGGTGGCGCGGCTGGCGCCGGGCGACGCCGAGGCGCTCGGCGTGACCGACGGCGGCCGCGTGCTCGTGCGCCAGGGGGCGGCCGAGGCCGTGCTGGCGGCGGCGGTGGACGCCGCCATCCCCGCCGGCTGCGCGTGGATTCCGCAGGGGCTCGCCGCGACCGCGTCGCTGGGGCCGGCCGTCGGGTCGGTCGAGATCGAGCGGGCGTGAGGCGATGATCGAGACCGCCCTCGCAACGTGGCAGTCGCTGCCGCAGGCCCTGCGGGTCTTCGTGACCATCAACGTCAAGATCGTGCTGATCGTGGCGCCGTTGATGCTGGCCGTGGCGTACCTGACCTACGCCGAGCGCCGCATCATCGGCTACATGCAGATGCGGCGTGGTCCCGAACCGGGTCGGCTGGCGCGGGCTGCTGCAGCCGATCGCCGACGGGCTCAAGCTGTTGACCAAGGAGGTGGTGCTGCCCACCAACGCCAACCGCTTCCTGTTCCTGCTGGCGCCGATCCTCTCGATCGGGCCGTCGCTGGCGGCATGGGCCGTGATCCCCTTCAACGAGGGCTGGATCCTGGCCGACATCGACGCGGCGCTGCTCTACGTGCTCGCGCTCACCGCGGTCGGCGTATACGGCGTCATCATCGCCGGCTGGGCATCGAACTCGAAGTACGCCTTCCTCGGCGCGCTGCGCTCGGCCGCGCAGATGGTCGCCTACGAGATCGCCATGGGCTTCGCGCTCGTGGGCGTGCTGATGGTGGGCGGCAGCATGAACCTCGGCCTGATCACCCAGGCGCAGGAGGGATGGTTCTGGCACTGGCACTGGCTGCCGCTGCTGCCGCTGTTCGTCGTCTACTGGGTCTCGGGCGTGGCCGAGACGAACCGGCTGCCGTTCGATGTCGCCGAAGGCGAGTCCGAGATCGTGGCGGGGTTCCACGTCGAGTATTCCGGCATGGCCTTCGCGATCTTCTTCCTCGCCGAGTACGCGAACATGATCCTGATCGCGGCGCTGGCCGCGGTCCTGTTCCTCGGCGGCTGGAACGCACCGTGGCCGGACGGGGCGCTGGGCGACTGGGTGCTGCTCAACGACGGGGTGCACTGGTTCCTGCTCAAGACGGCCGCCATGGCGTTCCTGTACCTGTGGTTCCGGGCCACGTTCCCGCGCTACCGCTACGACCAGGTGATGCGCCTGGGCTGGAAGGTGTTCATCCCGGTGACGATCGTGTGGATCTTCGTCGAGGGCGTGATGGCCTGGTACGAGATCGGCCCCTGGTTCGCGTGAAGGCGATCCGCGACAACGGCGGGGGTCGGGGAGTGAGAGGCACATGAGTGCGCTGACGCGCTTCTTCAAGACATTCCTGCTCCTGGAGCTGCTCAAGGGCATGCGGCTGACGGGGCGCAACTTCTTCGCGCGCAAGGTCACGGTGGCCTACCCGGAGGAGAAGACGCCGAAATCGCCGCGGTTCCGGGGGCTGCATGCCCTGCGCCGGTATCCCAACGGCGAGGAGCGCTGTATCGCCTGCAAGCTGTGCGAGGCGATCTGTCCGGCGCTGGCGATCACCATCGAGTCGGAAAAGCGTGAGGACGGCAGCCGTCGCACGACGCGCTACGACATCGACCTGTTCAAGTGCATCTACTGCGGGCTGTGCGAGGAATCGTGCCCGGTGGACTCGATCGTCGAGACCCACATCCACGAGTTCCACTTCGAGCAGCGCGGCGAGCAGATCATCACCAAGCCGGAGCTGCTCGCGATCGGCGATCGTTACGAGACCGAGATCGCCCGCGCCCGGCAGCTCGACGGCCCCGGTACCGCTGACGTCCCGAGCAGAGGCACTGACGCGGTGAACCGCAACGTCGGCCCGAGCAGATCATGTTCTGGTATGTTCTCTGCCGTGATGATCGTCGGCGGCGCTGCGGGTCATCACCGCGCGCAACCCGGTGCACTCGGTGCTCTTCCTGGTGCTCACGTTCTTTACCGCGGCCGCGCTGTGGATCCTGCTGGAGGCGGAGTTCCTCGGGATCGTCCTGGTCGTCGTCTACGTCGGCGCCGTCATGGTGCTGTTCCTGTTCGTGGTCATGATGATCGACATGAACCTCACACCCCTGCGCGAGGGCTTCGTGCGCTACCTGCCGCTCGGGGCCCTGGTGGGGCTGGTGGTGGTCGCCGAGCTGGCGCTGATCGTGGGGGCGCGCTACTTCGACGAGGGCCGCTACGCCGCGCCGGCGCGGGCCGAGGCCGGCTACAGCAACACCGCCGAGCTCGGGCGGGTGCTGTACTCGGACCACCTGTACCACTTCGAGATCGCCGCGGTGATCCTGCTCGTGGCGATCATCGCCGCGATCGCGCTGACGATGCGCAAGCGGCCCGAGACCACCAAATACCAGACGCCGGGCCGTCAGGTGCGCGCGAGCAAGGGCGAGCGCCTGCGCATCGTCGGCATGAAGAGCGAAGAACGATAAGGCCGCGCCCGCCGCGGCGTGGCCCGAGGGAGGATTTGCCGGGATGATCCCGCTGTCACATTACCTGGTGCTCGGCGCGATCCTGTTCGGGATCAGCGTCGCCGGCATCATCATCAACCGCAAGAACGTCATCATCCTGCTCATGTCGATCGAGCTGCTGCTGCTCGCGGTCAACATGAACTTCGTGGCGTTCTCGTTCTTCCTCCAGGACATGGCGGGGCAGGTGTTCGTGTTCTTCATCCTCACGGTAGCAGCCGCCGAGGCGGCGATCGGCCTGGCCATACTGGTCGTGCTGTTTCGCAACCGCGGCACGATCAACGTCGCCGACCTCCAGCACTGATGCGGGGCCTGATCCATGGAATCCGTGTATCTCGCGATCCCGCTGCTGCCGGCCGCCGCGGCCCTGATCGCCGGCCTGTTCGGTCGCTGGATCGGCCGTGCCGGGGCGCACGGCGTCACCATCGCCGGGGTGGCCGCGTCATTCGTGCTCTCGCTGGTGGCCCTCGATCACATCGTGCTCGGTGGCGCACCCGTCTACAACGAGGCCGTCTACACCTGGATGGTCAGCGACGGCGTGCGCTTTGAGATCGGCTTCCTGATCGACCCGCTGACCGTGCTGATGATGACCACCGTCACCGCGGTGTCGCTCGCGGTGCACGTGTTCACCATCGGCTACATGCACGACGATCCCGGCTATCAGCGCTTTTTCGCCTACATCGCGGCGTTCACCTTCTTCATGCTGATGCTGGTCATGGCCAACAACTTCCTGCAGCTGTTCTTCGGCTGGGAGGGCGTGGGCCTGATGTCGTACCTGCTGATCGGGTTCTGGTACAAGCGCGAGTCGGCGATCTTCGCGAACCTGAAGGCCTTCCTGGTCAACCGCGTGGGGGACTTCGGCTTCCTCCTGGGGATCGTCGGCGATCCTGGCCTACGCGGGCAGCGTGGACTACGGCGAGGTGTTCGCGGCGGCGCCGGCGCTCGCCGAGGCGCGCATCGCCCTGTTCGGGGGCGTGGAGTGGTCGGTGGCGTCGGTCGTCTGCATCCTGCTGTTCATCGGCGCCATGGGCAAGTCGGCCCAGATGCCGCTGCACGTCTGGCTGCCGGACTCGATGGAGGGCCCGACCCCGATCTCGGCGCTGATCCACGCCGCGACGATGGTGACGGCCGGTATCTTCATGGTGGCGCGCATGGCGCCGCTGTTCGAGATGTCGGAGGCCGCGCTGTCGACGGTGCTGGTGATCGGCGGGGTCACGGCCCTGCTGATGGGGCTCGTCGGGCTCGTGCAGCACGACATCAAGCGCGTGATCGCCTACTCGACCATCTCGCAGCTGGGCTACATGGCGGTGGCGCTGGGCGCCTCGGCCTACTCGGCGGCGATCTTCCACCTGATGACGCACGCCTTCTTCAAGGCCCTGCTGTTCCTCGCGGCCGGCTCGGTCATCATCGCCCTGCACCACGAGCAGGACATGCGCCGGATGGGGGGGCTTCGGCGCTACATGCCGGTGACCTACGCGACGGCCGTGATCGGGTCGCTGGCCCTGATCGGCTTTCCCGGATTCGCGGGCTTCTTCTCGAAGGACGTCATCATCGAGGCGGTCCACCATTCGGATCTGCCGGGCGCGGGTTTTGCCTACGTGTGCGTGCTGCTCGGTGTATTCGTGACGGCGCTGTACACGTTCCGGATGCTGTTCCTGACCTTCCACGGAGAGACGCGCATGGATGAGCACGCGCGTCAGCATGCGCACGAGACGCCGCTGGTGGTGACCGTACCGCTGGTGGCGCTGGCCGTGCCGTCGGTGGTCATCGGCGCGTGGACGATCGACCCGGTCGTGTTCGGCGACTTCTTCCGTGGCGCCTTCCCGGTGTTGCCCGAGCACGACGTGATCGGTGAGCTGGCGCACGGTTTCCATGGCTGGGCAGACTTCATCGCCCACGCGTTCGTGGCCGGGCCGGCGGTCGACCTGGCGCTCGCCGGCGTGGTGGTCGCGTGGTACGTCTGGCTGCGCAATCCCGCTCTCGCGGAGCTGGCCGCACGGCGACTGCGCCCCGTGCACCGGGTCCTGGTCAACAAGTACGGCTTCGACG
>JAXHMQ010000017.1:0-230803 GCA_034521365.1 Halofilum sp. (in: g-proteobacteria)
TATGGTTAAAATGATAGATAAAGACGGTTTGGAAATAAAAATTTTGTTGAATTTATATGTATAGTTATGGGTAATAAAAATGGGAATGGCGTAAGCAGAAAGGCATTTTTGAAGCAAGCTGGGGCCATGGCGCTTGGATTTTCAGGTCTTCAAATCTTTAGCGGTTGTTCTTTTTCCGAGCGGTCAGCTCAAAATTTAATTGCCGATCCGTTTGGTCCGTTGCAGTCGGATCCTGCCGGTCTTTTTAATCTGCCGAAAGGATTTTCTTATAACATAGTCTCAAACTTTGGTGACAAAATGGATGATGGCTTTTATGTGCCCCACCGTCCGGACGGTATGGCGGCATTTCCCGGTTCCAGATGGGCTCACCATCCTGATACGCAATCACGAAGTAAACCCGGCAAAGGGTGGAGCTGAAAGTGCTTTTGGTGAAGACTTTGAGCTTACTAAGAAGTTAAATCCCGAAGATTTTTATGACTATGGCAATGATAACAATCCCGGTCAGGGTGGTACTACCACGGTGGTGTACGATACTGAAAAGCAGGAGGTCGTTCGGCAGTATTTGAGCCTTACCGGTACACTTCGCAACTGTGCCGGCGGACCCACACCGTGGAACAGTTGGATAAGCTGCGAGGAAATCGTCAGTAGTCCCGATGATGTATATGCCAAACATCACGGATACGTTTTTGAAGTGCCAGCTACTACCAAGGGAGTAGCAACCCCTACCCCGATAAAAGCGATGGGCGTTTAATCATGAAGCTATCGCTGTCGATGCCCGACAGCGACGTCATTTACCTGACTGAGGATGAAGACGAAGGGATCTACTTTATAGATTTATCCAAATACCCTGGGCAGTTATTGAACGGAGGTACCCTGCAAGCACTTGCGATTTCCGGCAACCCGAGTTTTGATACCCGTAATTGGGAGTCGCGGACCGTTGATGTCGGTCAGCAGTTGGACGTAGAATGGATTGATCTGGACAATATCAGACAATCCTGATGGGGACCTGCGATTTAGAGGATATGAAGATGGTGCTGCTCGTTTTGCTCGTGGCGAAGGCATGTGGTACGGCAATGACGGGATCTATTTTGCCTGCACCAACGGTGGGCCGGAAAAACTCGGCCAAATACTGGAAATACACGCCAAGTGATGGTGAGGCTTCTGAAATGAATCCGACAATCCTGGCACGTTGGAACTGTTTGTTGAATCAGATGGACAGCACCATGATTGAAAATGCTGATAATCTTACGGTAGCTCCCTGGGGCGATCTGATTGTTTGTGAGGATTGCGACGAAAAACAGGATCTGAAAGGCGTAACGCCGGAGGGAAAGGTGTACAACTTTGGCCGTAATGCTAAGTCGAATTCTGAACTGGCCGGTGCCACATTTTCACCAGATGGGTCAACGCTATTTATGAATATCCAGCATTCCGGCATTACGCTGGCCGTAACTGGCCCGTGGGAAAAAGCACGAAAAGGGTAAATTAGAAGCTGTAATGGCTCTAAAGCTCATTGTCCGTAAGTCTACAGCTCGTCTTAAGTATCACAAGGCTATCGGTTTTGGTGCTGGCAGTATTTATATTGTGGCCAGAATATTGCAGTTGTGGAAATGTTTCAACCCCATGACTTTTATGTCAGAAACTGTCTATCCCTAATTGATCGTTACTTTGTCCGGAATCTATCTCCATATTCCTTTCTGTAAGCAGGCGTGTTCGTACTGCGATTCTACTTTGTGACAAACATCGGAGCGAGAGCATTTTGTGCAGCGGTTGATTGAAGATGTCGAAAGCTATCGGATTCGAAGTTTACTGATGAAATGGTGGAGACGATCTATTTTGGTGGGGGAACGCCTTCGCTGCTGGAACCGGCGCAACTAGAGCAAATTATGGAGGTGCTTTATGATGTTTTTGAGATAAATGAGCGCGAAATTACGTTGGAGATGAATCCCGACGATGTAACGGCCCAATTTCTGGCGGATTTAAAATCGTTAGGTATTAGCAGAGCCAGTATGGGCGTGCAAAGTTTTGAGCCAGAGTTGCTGGAATTTATGCATCGCGCCATTCCAGTGAAGAAGCATTGCAGTGTTTGGAAAATCTAGTGCATCCGATTTTAATCATTTACTGTTGATCTTATACGGGAATCCCAGTCAGTCTGTAGACGCAGCTCGAACGCGATGTCAAAAAGCTTCTCGGCATTGATCCACCGCATATCTCGGCCTACTCTCTTACCATTGAGCCCGAAACACGCTTAGGCAAACAGGTTGAACTCGGACGTCATTGCTCCTCCTGAAGATGCAAGGTTGCTGAACACTTTGATATTATTAACCAACTGTTTAGTAGTCACGGGTATCAAGCGTTATGAGGTGAGTAATTACAGTATACGGGCAAAGAGGCTATCGCACAACAGTAATTATTGGAAGCACGAAAATTATCTGGGATTGGGTCCTGGGGCGCATTCTTTTTGGTGGGATGAAAAGGCCGAACGATGGGAAAATGAGGAGGATCTTCGGAAATATTTGCGTGATGAAGATCAACCGGAAAGAGAAGAGCTTACGCTAAAACAGTTGGCGGAGGAACGATTAATGATGGGGCTTAGCACAAAAAGGGAGTGGGAATAAGCAGAACTTTCTGAGCGATATAATTATACGTTAGATGAGAGGCAGTTGGATTATCTTGAAAAGCGTAAGCAGGAGGAAAAGGTGGAGGTTGGGGAGAATATTATGCTGACGGATGATGGAATAAAGAATTGCTGATGCTATAATTTTGGATTTAGTAACGTTGCATGCTGGACTCCGGATAGAGACAGAAGCTCCTGCAACAGCCTCCATATCGAGCCTTAATATTATCGACGTCGCTCTTCTGCGTGATATAGACGCGATCGTGCGCAGCAGATCTTCTGAGTGGGAGCTTCACCTCAATCATAGTCTTTGGCGCATTGCGATGAGGGGCAATAAACATCTGTTATCTGAAATAGCCATCGCCTCAAGCTGCAGAAAGGCCCCGTCCTTTCGGATCTCACCAGTTCGTTTGCGGGTTAGATCTCGACCAATAGAGACTCCATGAGGCGACGAAGCAGTACCGCGGAAGGTTGAGAACCCGTATCGTAGCTGCCATTAATTTGGAACACAAGCCGTTCAAGATATGCCCGTTTTCCCGCCACAGCGTTGGGATCGATCAGATCGCCCGACACTTCGGGAGTCTTCAGGTTGACGGACTGACTATACTTCTCGTCAAGTGCGGCCTTTCGTCTTACGTCGAGTTGAACGGCGCCGTCGGGAACCGCGGATTACAAGGCGGCTTCGTCGAAGGTCGTCACCAACGACAACATCCGGCGAGGAAGTCCTCGTGCAGATCGCTGGCGAGTTCATTGGGCGTTCGCTCCTCAAATTCTTGCTGTACGTGTAGGACCAGAAAAAACGCCATTGCCCGTTTGATGTGGGTCAGAGGCAGATCGGCTATGCTGCGTGCAGCTTTGCTCTATTCACCCGAATCGCCCGAAATTACGGACTTGAGGTACTTCACCCCGCGACGATTGAGCTTGTACCGAACTGCGCCATCTTTCGCGCAGTATCGCCGATGACGTACTGGAAGTGGTTTGGAGAGCGAACCCAGGCGTTGGGGGTCCATACCGGCACGCTCAGCTGGGTTGTGATTTTGTTGATGTCGCCAGACGTGAGGCCATGAGCGGCTTTGCCAAGTACTCATGGACGATGTACAAGGGAAGAAGGGTGCGATCGACCTGACTAGCTTTGTCAAGGATCTTCGTTTCGATGCGCTCTGCTTCGTTGTAGCTTTCCACCTGGTCCATCCCCTGCGTTAGATCGAACGCATCCGAGTCGCTCTCTGACGTCGTTGTGGCCTTGCGCGCCCGACCTTCTTCGATGACGTCTTCCGAGTGGAGGCCGAACCGCCCTTATTGGCTTTGTACCGTAGAACTCCAGAAGCTCCCTTACCTCTTCTGTGGAGCCCTCGACTCCAACCACGGTACCGTTGGGCAGCGTGAGCGATGCCTTAGCCATTCGTTTCTCCTTGTTTCGCGTATCAAAGGCGTTTAACGAGATGCATGAGGCGCGCGCATTGGCGCGTCGCCGTCAATGTGTTTGCTCATGCGCCATTTCTTTCACTTCTCATTTCTCTTCCCAGTTCTTTTTTTGCTCTTCTTTATCTCTTTCTTCCGTGAGAAGCGGAAGTTCCAGCTATCTGGATAACTCCACATGCTCATTAAACCAGCGGTATGCAACACGTTCCCGCTTCCTGTTCTTGCCTTTCGATTTCTGCCAGACAGCTCATCGAATTTCGGTGATTATGCGCATATTGCATGCGCCACTTCATGGAGCACGGCGAATATGAAATAGCGCGCACCAGAATTGCCCTCCCAGACACCAGCCGGAGGAAATATCCTCTCGGAAAGCAGGATTATCTCGCGTTCCCGATACTGTGGAGCGACACGACAGGCATCACATTCCGTAAGAGAAATAAACGCTAGCGCATCCTTGCTTTCGCATCAAAGACAGCCTCAGGCAGATAGCCCAGCGCGATTTTTACCCACTGATTTTCTCGACCTTCGGCAATCCAGCATCCGGCTTAGGTAACTGCCAATACAAACCACGATCATAAAGCAAGTCTCGATCAGTCATGGCGTATAACGTCAGCTCAGCCACGCGACAGCGCGATCGGCTGAAGCGCTTTGTTGGGCAATGCAGTCGAGCGACTCTATCATTCTGCAATGCTTTCACCCGAACCACCCATCTCCTCCGGGACGTCTTTCAGCTTGGGCAATCCATCCTTTATTTGCAGCACCGTTTCCTGGTAGTTGACATGAACACCGGGTTGGTAGGGGAAATCCGGGATAACCGCTGCGTATACATCGATCAAGTCCATGCCCGGATGCTCGGTGAGGATGTGTCCACCGCAGGTTTTGCACCATTTGCGATAGCTATTTGGCGTCTTGTTGTAAGTGCCTATGTTGTCAGCACCTTGCGTGATCTGTACCGCTTCAGGACTCCACAGAGTAAAGGCATTAACGGGTCCTGCCGACCAGTGCCGGCAGGACTCGCAGTGGCAATAGCCCATGGCCGCAGGTTCACCGCTGACGGTTAACTGAACGGCACCACAAAAGCAACTTCCGCTATATGTTTTGCTACTCATCATATTTCTCCTCGGGAACGTGCCCATTGATCTCGGACGAAACCGGCGATGGCCGCCCTGCCCGGTGCCTGTGTCTCCCTGGGGTCATCAATGCCTTCGGCAGTAGGAACGCCCGCTCGCCCTGCACAGACCCGGACGTGCGGTTTTCCCGCATCCGGTTCCTCGGTTGTACTCGCTTTCGCGACGAGCACGCCGTTTACGCAAAGACCACATGTTCACGCTGTTTCTCCGTGATCCGGGGACGCGCCACGCCCAGCCGCTTCAGTGCGGCATCGAACTGCCGCCATGTGAAGCTGCTGCGCTTGCCGCCACGACGGTTGAGCCACTTGAACGCACATCGGATCGCCCGGCTGTAGAAGCGGTACAGCGCGTTCATATTGCCGCGCAGGCCGAAGTAGTTGTAGTGGCCCACCAGCCTGCGGTTGAGCGCCTTGATGAAGGCGCTGCCCGGCAGATGGCGGTTGGCCCGGACCCACTCCTTGATCCGCCGCTCCGAGCGCTGAAGCTTCTTGCGCGCGGTGCGTTTCATCACCCGGAGCTGGCCCGCCCGATCCCGCTCCCAGTACAGCTCGAAGCCGAGGAAGGCGAAGCGCCGGGGCAACCCGGGATGAAAGCGGCTGAAGCGCAGGATGCGGGTCTTGTCCGGGGCCACGGCCAGACCGAACTTCCCCAGCCTGTCCGATAGCACCCGATAGAACCGCTCGGCATCCGTCCCGGTACTGGAAGGCGCAGACGAAGTCATCCGCATAGCGGATAAGCAACGCCTGTCCGGCACATCGCGGCTTCACCACGCGCTCGAACCACAGGTCGAGGGCATGGTGCAGGTACACGTTGGCCAGTACCGGCGAGACGATGCCGCCCTGCGGGCTGCCGGTCACCGGGTGCAGCACCTGCCCGTCGGTGTCCAGTATGCCCGCCTTCAGCCATTTGCGGATCAGGCCAAGGAACGCCCGGTCGTCGATCCGCTGGCCCAGCATCTCCAGCAGCCAGTCGTGGTCCATGTTGTCGAAGAAGCCCTTGATGTCGGCTTCAACGACGTGGCCGATCCGACCGTACTGGAGATTGAACCCCAGATCGCACACGGCGTCCTTCGCACTCCGCCCCGCACGGTAGCCGTAGCTGACCGCCAGGAAGTCCTGCTCGAAGATCGCAGTTCAGGATGCGGGCGCAGGCGAGCTGCACCAGCTTGTCTTCCAGCGCGGGGATACCCAGCGGCCGCTCGCCGCCGTCGTCCTTGGGGATGTAACAGCGCCGGACCAGTCGGGCCCGGTAACGTTTCGTCTTCAGGCGATCCGCGAGGTCCCGGATATTGGCGTCGAGCTCCCGCTCGTACGCCTCGGCCGTCACGCCATCCACGCCACTGGCCGACCTGCGGTTCAGGTCATGCCAGCACGCGTGCAGCAGATCGGCATCCAGTTCCCGATACAGATCCCGAAAACGGTGGTCCCTGCAGGCTCGTGCCCGCTGGGCTATTCCCCGCAGTGAGGTTGGCTCATGTTGTTCCAGTCCGACTGTGTCCGGCATGAGTTTCCTTTGCGGGCTGCGTACTTCCGTCAGGTCCTTCCCCATGTGAACGGCTTTCCCGTTCCCCGAGTACTATGCCTGATAAGACACCCCACGGGCATGTAGCCGCCTCACGGCGACCCACCTGCACGCGCGTCGGTCATTCCACGGCCAAGGCTTCGGTCCAGCTCCGTATCCGGGTCACCCCTTCGTGCCTCAATCACCGCATGCCTTGCCCGTGGCCCAACCACGGCAGGAGCCTCACGGGGCTTCCCGGGTTCTCCGACGTATCTCTTCCTGCATGCCACGGCCTGTGGACTCCGCCGGACCTCCACATCCTCGCCATAAACGGATGCTTCCGTGTTGCCTTCGGCGATCGTTAACACCCTCGGCGTCCGGAATGGCTCTATCGAAGCTGTACCAGCACTTCAGGGTGCGCGATCACCCCTGCGGCCTACAGGATTCTCTGTCTACGCTTAACCTGCCTTGTTCGTGGTTCCTCCACTCCGCCACAGGTCCAAGACTCGATACGGGTGGGTGGCTAACCCTTGCCCGACGGGGACTTCCACCCCGCAAGATACGCCGAGCTTTGCCCGGCGCGACAATGGACAGCCGAGGGGCGCGCGCCTTCCGCGCGTCCCCTCAAGCGCCGCGAGAGCCTACGGCGAATTACTCCCGAAGAATTCGGCCGACGAATCAAAAGCAAGGCCGAACCGACCGCGACACCAGTGATGAACGCTGCAAGATCATTCCAGGAAGCTCACGACGGAGACGGCGATAACAGCAGACCAGTGCCGGCTAGGCCAACTCGGCGGTTCAAATGGTTCCCTCGGCCGCCCACACCGGTTTTCTTGCGAATTACCTGGTGCTTTCTCAACTCTCCTCCATACCACCAGATAAGCACGAGTGTTGAAACTCTCGCCAGCGCGATAGTCTTTGCTCTTCAGTAGGCTCTTCGGACATGCAATTCGCCTATTCCACGATCGACATAACGGCGAGCTGAGGCGCGCGAGCTTTGCGAGCATCGCCTCGAGCGGCGTGTTAGGCGCGGCATAGACTGCCTGACCCGTGAATTGACAGTGCCAGCACAGCAATGCTTGCCGCGATTAATATCGCGTGCATGTCACCGGCATACCACTGCAGGCAGAATAGAAAAACCAGCCTCTTATCGCCGTCTGGCAGATGGTCGTCGACGCCTCGTTCACCTGCGCGCCGCATTATCGCTCGACATTGGCCAAAGGAATGGCCGTGCAATCCCTTGGACGAGTTCTCTCGGCCTCGGCTTGGACGGTGTTCCATCAGGGATTGGCCATCCCCGGCATTCAGCAGAGATTCAGGTTCGACGTGCGGTGCGGACAGGCCGCCCTGTGCCGCCATACCGAGCTGTCCGCCAGAGGCCGCCGAAGAGCAACGCAAACGCGAGCAACAACAAACACCACCGGATACCCTGCAACGAAATAATCTCGTTCGCGGAATCGGGGTCCTACTGATGAAGAGCGCGACCATCGCTGCAGCGCCGGTCATGGTCCACGTAGTCCATTGCTCCATCGGCGAGCCGCTCAACGGCGTAGAACGCCGCGCCAAGCCAGACGTGTCGTCGTCATCACCGGCGTCACGGCACCCCCTGTATCTCGCCTGACTCGTTTCCGCCGCCTAACGTTCCGCGCTTAAGCCGCCGCTTGAGGCGGTCCGCATCCGAACGCGTTGTTAGCAGTCATATCCTTGCGCGTGACCGTCTAATGTCCGCCACAAGATCCTCGTAGGCTAAAGCCTCGATCTGTTTGTTTCGCGCATAGTCGGATTGTCTTGTTTTTTGGCACGTATGCCAGTTCCAAGTTGACCGCTACAGCCGAAGCCATGAGAGTTGCATCCTGTTTGCCCAGCATTCACATTCCACGCCAGAGCCGCGATCGCCTGAGCGAATGCGCTTTCTCCAGCAGCCAAAGGATTCGCGTTCTTTAAGTCCTTCAACGGCGTTCTGGTGCACAGCCAGGCGAAGCCCGCCACATTGGTGGTCGTCGTCAACCCGCTCAAACAAGGCGTTGACACCCGGCACCTGACGGTTCCTTCTTTTTCATGACTGCTAACAGGTAATGGACGGCGGAGCGCCGTGACTGATCACGGCGACGTGCCGCCTATCACGCACGCGCTCCGCCGCCCCGCTCTCCTCCGTCTCCGCCAGGCCCGGCCAGCATTGCCCGCCGGCCGGGCATCTGCGCCCACTCGGGCTCATCGTCGCCATCGGCGCGCGCCGCGCGTCGCGCGTGATGGGCGGCGGCGCGCCGTCCATCACGCTTGCCGGGGGCTGGCCCCGAAGGGTACTGTATGCATGTACAGTGCTGCCACGGAGGGCATCATGAGCGATGCACGGGGACGATCCCCTTTCATGGACGAAGTACGCGCCGCGATCCGTGTGCGCCACTACAGCATCCGCACGGAGCACGCCTACCTGGACTGGATCCGGCGCTTCATCCTGTTCCACGGCAAGCGCCATCCGCGCGACATGGGCGAACCCGAGGTGGCGGCCTTCCTCACCCACCTGGCCGTGGAGCGCCGGGTCGCGCCGGCGACGCAGAACCAGGCGCTGAACGCGCTCGTGTTCCTCTACCGGCGGGTGCTCGAGCGCCCGCTGGGCGACCTCGAGGGGCTGGTGCGCGCGGCGCGGCCGGCGAAGCTGCCGGTCGTGCTCACGCAGGCGGAGGTGGGGCGCGTGCTGGCCGGACTCTCCGGCACGGCCTGGCTCGTCGCGTGCCTGCAGTACGGCTCGGGGCTGCGGCTCATGGAGAGCGTGCGGCTGCGGGTGAAGGACCTGGACTTCGCGCACCGCGCCGTGCTGGTGCGCCACGGCAAGGGCGGCAAGGATCGGGTGGTGACGCTGCCCGACGAGCTGATCGAGCCGCTGCGGCGCCAGCTCGCGCACCGCCGCAACCTCTTCGAGCAGGACCGGCGCGCGGGTCTCGATTCGGTGTACCTGCCGCACGCGCTGGACCGCAAGTACCCGGGCGCGGCGCGCGAGTGGGGCTGGCAGTACGTCTTCCCGGCCGACCATCCGAGCGTCGATCCGCGCTCGGGCCTGCGGCGGCGCCACCACGTCGGGGAGACGGCGATCCAGCGCGCGGTGCGCGGCGCCGTGCGCGCCGCCGGCATCGAGCGCCCGGCGAGCTGCCACACGCTGCGCCACTCGTTCGCGACGCACCTGCTGGAGCGCGGCGCGGACATCCGCACGGTGCAGGAGCAGCTCGGGCACGCGGACGTGCGCACGACGCAGATCTACACGCACGTGATCGAGCGCGGCGGGCGCGCGTGCGCAGCCCGCTGGGCGACGTGCTCGCGGGCGACGCGCTCGCGGACGGCTGAGCGCGGCGCGCGCGGGCGCGGCGCGCGCCCGCTGGCGGGCCCGGCGGGGTGCCGGGCTGGATGGTCCCTGCCGCTTCCATGCCGCCTCTCTCCCGGGTGCGGCTCGCGGGGGTCGCGGGGTGGTCGCGACCTTCTGTGGGGTGATGATGGCACCGTTGGGGGCGGTGCGCACGTGGGAGCGCGGTGGCAGTAGAACGCGCCCCCTCTCCCTGGCCCTCTCCCCCGTTTCCGGGGAGAGGGAATGAACTTGTGGCCCCCCGGTGTCCGGGGGAGGGGAATGAACTTGTGGCCCCCGGTGTCCGGGGAGAGGGGATGCAATATCACCCGTGTTCGCGAGCGAGCTCGCTCCTGCGGGGCATTGGCGAGCCCTCGCTATTTCGGGCGCAACTCCTCGAGCAGGGCGGCGCGGGTGCCCGCCCCCCAGATCGTGATCCTCGCACTGAAGGGGATCCTCGGCCTGGCAACGCCATTCACTGCGAGCACTCGGCTGTCGGCGGATGGCCGTGATGCGCCCGGTAGGCGCGTGCGAAGTACGCAGCCGACCCGAAGCCGCAGGCGATGGCCACCTCGTGGACTGGCAGATCGCCGTGGCGCAGGAGATGCTGCGCCCGCTCGAGGCGCAACCGCAGGTAATGGCGCTGGGGCGGCTCGTCCATGTGGCGATCGAACAGGCGCTGCAGGCGTCGTCGCGACAGACCGCAACGCTCGGCGAGCTGGCCGAGGCTCAGCGGCTGCTCCAGGTTGGCCTCCATCGTCTCGATGACCCGCACCAGCTCGGGATCCGACACGCCCACCCGGCGATCGGCAGGCATGCGCTGGCGCACCGCCGAACCGCGAATCTCCGTGTGCACGAACTGGTCGGCGACCGCAGCGGCGACGGCGGCGGAATGATGCTGCCCGATCAGGCTCAGCATGAAGTCCATCGGAGCCGTCGCCCCGGAGCAGGTGAAGATCGAGCCGTCGATTTCGTAGAGGGACTCGCGCGCGTCGACGTCCAGGTACGTTTCGCGGAAGGCCTCGAGTGTCTCCCAGTGCAACGTGACCCGACGACCGCCCAGCAGGCCGGCCTCGGCGAGGATGAGCGTACCGGTCTCGAAGCCGCCGAGCTGAGCCCCCTGCCGGTGGAGCCGCCGCAGCCAGCGGCACAAGCGGTTGTCGACTGTCGCCAGCGGATCGTAGCTCGCGAGCACGCACACCGCCGGAAAGTCGTCCGCGTCGTCGATGCCGGCTTCGGGCGCGATCGGGATCCCGTTGCTCGCGGCCACCGGCGCGCCGTCCGCCGAGAGAAAATGCCAGCTGTACGCCTGATATTCCAGCGTGCGGTTGGCCCCGCGCAACGGCTCGATCGTGGCGAGCAAGGACATGAGCGAGAACTTGGGCAGGAGCAGGAAGCCGATGCGCTGGGTGGTGCCGGGCTCGGGCGGCTGCAGCATTGACGGGATTCCGGGTATTCGTCGTGGTTGTCTTATCGTGCCGCAGCACGGTTTCCCAGGACAAGTCGAGCACCTGCACGCGCCCTATGATGGATCGCGATTCAACGAGGTTGCGAGGTACGAGCATGGCCGAAACCGCAAGTCGGGCCGAGGCCGCCGAGGGGCGCCTGGTGCTGGACCTGGAAGACGGATCCAGGCGGACGCTGCACCCCCTGTGGCTACGCGAGCGCTGCCCCTGCCCCGAGTGCCGTGACGAGCGCACCGGGCAGCGCCTGCTGGACGCCTGGTCGCTGCCGCTGGACACGGCCGTCGCCGAAGTGCGGGAGCATGACGACGGGCGTCTGGAGGTCGTGTTTGCCGATGGGCACGTGGCCCCGTTCCGCCTCGGTGGACTCGCCGCATCCCTTGAGCGCCAGCCAGACGAGCGCGATGACATCGTCACCTGGGATGCCGATCTCGAATCGATCCCCGAGGCCGACTGGAACCGCGCCCGGCAGGACGACGCCGCCCTGTACGACATGCTCGAGCAGTTGCGCCGGTTCGCGTTCGTCGTGGTGCGCAACGTGCCCCCGGAAATGGATGCGGCCGCCGACGTGGTCGAGCGCATCGGTCCGATGCGCCGTACCAACTGGGGTGGCGTGGCCGATGTCAAGGCGATCCCGCAGGCGTTCGACCTGACGATGACCACCCGTGCGCTGGAGCCGCATACCGACAACCCGTACCGCGAGCCCGTACCCGGCTACATATTCCTGCACTGCCTGGTCAACGACGCCGAGGGCGGCGACTCGACCCTCACGGATGGCTTCCGCGTGGCCGAAGAGCTGCGGCGAAGCGCGCCCGCGGAATTCGAGGCGCTCACGCAGGTGCGGCCGGAGTTCACCTATGTCGACGAGGATACGATCCTCGAGAACAGCGGTCCGCTGATCGAGCTCGACCCGCGCAGCCGCGTGCGCCAGGTCCGCATGTCGAATCGCACCGACGCGGTCGCCGCACACGACCCCGAGCTGCTCGACCGCTATTACCGCGCGCGCCGGCGCATGACGGACCTGGTCAATGACCCGGGGTTCCAGCTCCATTTCAAGCTCACGCCGGGCGACCTGCTCATCATGGACAGATTACCGCCTGTTCCACGGCCGCAGTGGCTACAAGCCCGGCACCGGCCACCGCCACATGCGCCAGTGCTACATGGACCGCGACAGCGTCGGCAGTCGCCGCAAGGTGCTCGCGCGGCGCGTGGCCGGCGCCTGACGCCAGCACGAGCGCGATCTGCGCGCGGGCAGCCGGGAGCGATGGCCGCCCGAGGGATGATTCAGGCTGCCTCGACGTGCTCGCCGAACGGCTCGCGCGCAAAGATGCGGCGCATCATCGGCTCGAAAAACTCGAGCGGCAGATTCTCGTACTCCGGGTCGAAGCAGTTCTGATCGTAGTAGTAGGTGAACTCGACCGTGCGCTCGTAGTAGGGACTGTCGCGGAACGCATCACGCGCGTTGCGATCGCCGCCGAGGTGGTGGGCGTAGTAATACATCTGGAACGCCCCGTGGTGCTTGATCATCCAGTAGTTTGCCTCGGAGACGAACGGTCGCAGGATTGCAGCCGCGTACTCGCTGTGGTTGTCGGGCGCCAGGTGGTCGCCCATGTCGTGCAGCAGCGCGCAGACGACGTACTCCTCGTCGCAGCCGTCGCGGTATGCCCGCGTCGCGCTCTGCAGCACGTGCTCCAGACGATCGATCTGGTAGCCCTCAAAGGATCCGGACAGGGTGCGCAGCTCGCTCATGATGTTGTCGACCAGTTCGCTCTTCTGCTCTTCCGCCAGACGATCGAGCAGCTCGTAGTCCGCCTGCGTCCCATCCTCCATGCGCGTGAAGCTCACGGCCGTCATCGGGTTGCCTCCGTGGAAGGGTTCATGTGGCGACGCAATGTACGCAGCGGTCCGGCGCGACGCTTGCCGAATCGTGCCGCTCGCCGGGACGATGGGATCAATCCTCGCATTCGCGCAGCCCGTTCCCGACCGGCCGTGCGAGTGTCGCCGCGCGCGTCGTGCCCCACCATCCCCGCCGGGATACCGGGGCGGGATGTGCTCCCGGGGGCGGGGTTCCATCCCCGCGTCCGCCGCCTGAACGGCTTCGCCCGTACCGCGCCGGGGCGTGCGGCTGCTCACTTGCCGGATTACATGCCGCGCCATCACCGACGCGCCGCCGCTGACCGCCCTGCCGCGACATCCGGCCTCCATTGCTGCTTCACCGCCTTTCCCGACCCCGCTCCTCTCCCACCGCTCTCCCCTCTCACTGCCATCGCATTTGTCGCATCATCCCGATACCCGGAACAATAAGACACAATCGCGTACCCGCATTGCGATTACAGTGTCGTCTCGCCCCGCACCCCGGGTCGATCATTCCAACCAGTTTCTTCCGGAGATCAATATGAATCGATACCAGAGCATGATCGGCAGACGTGGCGCTCGCGGATTGCTCCCGACGACCTGGGCGCTGGCCTTCCTGGCCGTCGCCACTGCGCTGAATCCCGCGCAGGCCGACGCCGCCGACACCATCACGCTCGGTACCCAGTCGTGGCAAGGCGCAACGATCAAGACGGAAATTGCCGCACAGATCCTCAACGCATATCGGCTACGAGACCGAGACGGTTCAAGGCGACAGCAGCCTCCTGATGGTCAGCGCGAAGAAGGGCCAGGTCGATGTCCTCATGGGCAACTGGCTTCCCTCCATGCGACCCGCGGTCGATTCCGCGCTGGAATCCGGCAAGATGGAGAAGCTGGCGGTGAACCTCGAGGAAGCGCGCCAGGGCCTGTCCGTGCCCGAATACGTCTGGAACAGCGGCGTGCGTTCCACTGCCGACCTGGCCAAGCACGCGGAGCGATTCGACCGCACCATCTACGGTATCGGTTCGGGCTCGCGCAACAACCAGATCATCAACGAGGCCATATCCAGCGACATGTATGGACTCGAGGGTGGAAGCTCGTTCCCAGCAGCACCGCCGGCATGCTCTCACAGGTCGGCAAGGCGACCCGGAACAATGACTGGATCGTCTTCAACGGCTGGAAGCCCCATTGGATGGATATCAAGTACGACTTCAAGTTCCTCGACGATCCGGAGAAGATGTGGGGCGAACGAAGCGAGGTATGGACGCTCGCCAACAAGGATTTCGTGCAATCCAGTCCGAACGCGGCCCGCTTCTTCCGTCAGTTCATCATTCCGGCCGACGCCCAGAGCCGCTGGATCTACGAGTACAGCTACGAGGAGCGCGACAAGACCGAGGTTGCCAACGAATGGATCGCCGGCAACATGGACATCGTTGCTCGCTGGCTGGACGGCGTACAGTCGGCCGATGGCAGCATGACGGCCCTCGCCGCCCTCGAGGCCGCTTACGCGTCCTGAGCGATTCCATACTCCGACAGCCCTCCGGCCATGGACGGCCGGTCCCTGGCTTCTCGGCGTCCACCACGGACACATCCCACAGCGCCGCGAGCGGGCCTCCTCCACGTGCCCCTCGTCACGCGCTCATGGCAAATCCTGACACTCGGTGATCACCTCTATGGAAGATGTCCGACTGTATATGTTCCAGTGCGGAACACTGCGCTGCAAAACCCACCACATGATCATGAACGACACCCGGGATGCCGACATCGATATCCCGGTACCCTGGTTCCTGCTGACCCATCCGCAGGGCAATGTCGTCATCGACGGCGGCAACGCCGCCGAGTGCATCTCCGATCCGGTCGCCTACTGGGGCGAGGTCGCCCGCGACTTCTGGCCGGACATGCAGCCCGAAGACGATTGCGTGCGGGCGCTCGACTCGGTCGGCGTCGATGCCGAGAGCGTGCGATATGTCCTGCACAGCCATCTCCACACGGACCACACCGGCGCGATTGGCCGATTCCCCAACGCCACACACATCGTCCAGCGCGCGGAGTACAGCTACGGCCTCGAGCCCGACTGGTTCGCCGAGGACGAATACCTGCTCCGCGAGCTGACCATGGAAGGCGTGAGCTGGCAGTTCCTGAACGCGGGCGAGGACGATTTTCTCGACCTGTTCGGTGACGAAAGCCTGGTGATCATCCATACGCCGGGCCATTCGCCGGGACACCAGTCATTCCTCGTCAAGCTGCGCAACAACGGCCACATCCTGTTGGCGCTCGATGCGGCCTACACGATGGTGCAGTGGGAGCAGAAGGCCCTTCCCGGGATATTGACCTCGGCGGTCGAGGTCGCCCAGTCCCTGCGCAAGCTCCGCCGCATCGCGGACCGGCATGAGGCCATGGTCGTGCCGGGGCACGATGCCGACCAGTGGGCCACGTTCCGCCTGGCACCCGGATACTACGACTGAGCGCAACGGTATCGGCCGCCCGCGGGCGCGCCGGGACGGCACCAGGCCGAGACGCATGTGGCGCCTCGCGCGCTCACCGGATCGATGCCGTTCGCTGCGTCCGCTCTCCCGCTTTCCGGGGGAGAGGGGATGGAATCGTGGGGACTCCGCCGACCCCTGTTTGCCAGCGCCCCTGTTCGCGAGCAAGCTCGCTCCTGCGGGGGCATTGGTGAGCCACCGTTATTTCGGGCGCAGCTCCTCGAGCAGGGCGGCGTGGGTGCGGGTGCCGCGGTGGAAGCAGGTGACCTCGAACTTCTCGTTCGGGCTGTGCATGCCGTCGTCCTCGAGGCTGAAGCCCATCAGCAGCGTGTCGATGCCGAGGATGTCCCGCGCCCAGGCGGCGATGGGGATGGAGCCGCCGCAGCCGATGCGCACGGGCGTCGCGCTGATACACCTGCCCCAGTGCGCGCTCGCGCGGCCTGCAGGTAGGGCGAGTCGGTCGGGATGCGGATGGCCGGCGCGGACGAGTGCATCGTCAGCTCGCAGCGGCAACCGGGCGGCGTGTGCTGCTCCAGGAACTGCTCCAGGCCCTCGGCGATCCGTGCCGGGTCCTGGTCCGGCACCAGGCGGAAGCTGACCTTGGCGCTGCCGTGGGTCGGGATCACCGTCTTGGCGCCGGCGCCGGTGAAGCCGCCGATGATGCCGTTGACGTCGCAGGTGGGGCGCGACCAGATGCGCTCCAGCAGGCTGCGGTCGGCCTCGCCGCCGCCGACTGGCGCTCACGCCGGCGCCTGGCCGAGGAAGGCGGCCTCGTCGACGTCGAGATCGTGCCAGGCGGCGAGCTCGTCGCGCGCTGGGCTCCACCACGTCGTCGTAGAAGCCGGGCACCTGCACGCGGCCGTTGGCGTCCTTGAGCTTTGCGATGACCCGTGCGTCAGCGCGTTCAGCGGATTCTCGACGGCGCCGCCGTAGAAGCCCGAGTGCAGGTCGCGGCCCGGGCCGTGGCAGGTGATCTCGGTATAGAGCAGCCCGCGCAGGGTGTAGGTGATCGCGGGCGTGTCGACGTCCCACATGGTCGTGTCGCTGACCACGCAGACGTCGGCGGCGAGCTCGTCCCGGTAGCGCTCCAGGAACGGGCGCAGGTTCCTGCTGCCGACCTCCTCCTCGCCCTCGAGCAGCACGGTCGCTGCGCACGGGCAGGTCGCCGTGCTCGGCATGCCAGGCGCGCAGCGCCTCGACCCACATCATCAGCTGGCCCTTGTCGTCGACGGCGCCGCGGGCAACCATCCTTCTACCGTGCGGGCCGTCGACCAGCGTGGGCTCGAACGGCCCCGCGTCCCAGGCCTCGAGCGGGTCCGGCGGCTGCACGTCGTAGTGGCCGTAGTAGAGCACCCGCGGCGCGTCGCCGCCCGGCCCCGGGTGGTGGCCGAGGACCACGGGGTGGCCGTCGGTCTCGCGGATCTCGACCGTGAACCCGAGCGGCTCCAGCGCCTCGAGGAGCCACTGCGCGGCGCGGCGGATGTCGCCGGCGTACTCCGGGATCGGTGCTGACGCTGGGGATGCGCAGCAGCTCGGACCAGCGGCCGATGGATTCCTCAAGGCCGTTGTCGATGCGCTTGAGCACGGGGTCGAGCATGCGGGGGCCTCGACGGGGTCGGTGACGGGCCATCGAGGATGGGGCAAGCGACGGCCCCGGGCAAGGCGCGCGCGTCACTCGCGCGGCGCGCGCGCGATGCGCACGCCGTCGACGCCCAGCAGCGCGGCGACGTGGTCGACCAGCGCGTCGAAGTGCGGGTTCCAGGTCAGGCGCGAGACGATGCGGTCGTCGGGCGAGGCGTCGTGGTAGGCGCCGTACCACACGCGCTCGCGCGGGGCCGCGAGGCAGGTGGCGCGGTCGGTGCCGTTGGGCTCCAGGCAGTGCTGCAGCGGCGCGCCGCGCCCGTAGAGCGGGTTGTCGGGCGCGACCGGCAGCGACTGGTGCGACATCTCCAGGATGCGCTCGGACGGTCGGTGGGCGTGGTACGCAACCATGCGTGCGTCGTTCCACCAATCGGGGCGCGGCGCGCGCGTGTCGCGGTAGAGCACGAGGCGGCTGCGCGGATGCACCAGGCGCTCGCGGAACGTGCGCTGCAGGTAGTCGAGGTTGATCACCGAGTCGGCCGCCGTGGCGACCAGCAGCGTCGGCAGGTCGACCTCGCCTGCGTGGCGCAGCGCCACCTGCACGCGCTCGCGCACCTCGCCGACCTCGTCGCCGACGTTCACCGCGAGCGACTCGTACTTCACCGGATTGATCTCGGGCTCGCGCTCGAGGAAGTCGACGAACGGCTCGGCCATGGTCGCGAGCCAGAGGTACGAGCGCAGGCCGTTGAGCTCCCACATGGGCGCGAGCGCGACCAGCCCCGCGACGTCGTCGCGCTCGAGCGCGAGCACGGTGGCGATGGCGGCGCCGACGGAGTGGCCGCCTAGGTAGAGGCGGTCGACCTCGCCGGCGAAGCGCTCGACCTGGGCGCGGGCCATGGCGAACCAGTGGTCGGACTCGGCGGCGACCAGGTCGCCCGGGCGCGTGCCGTGGCCCGGGCAGCAGGATCGCGCGCACGCGCACGCAGCGCCGCGCCAGGCGCTCGGCCAGGTCGCGGAACACGAACGGGCTGTCGGCGAGGCCGTGGATCAGCAGCAGGCCGGTCCCGGGGCCGTCGCAGCCGGCGGCCGGGGCGCGCTCGAACGGCAGGCTCCATTGCACCTGCTGCGCGCGCGCGAAGCCCGGGACCGCGACCTTGTGCGCCGCGAGGTGCGCGCGCGCGTCGGCGACGTGCTGCGCGAACGTGCGCCCGGCGTCCGCGCGCAGCAGCGAGCCCGCCGGGCGGTAGCGCTCGGCGTCCGCGGCCGCCACCGCGGCGGCGCACAGCAGGGCGGCGAGCAGCCCGGCGCCCCGGCGCATGGACCTCGTCATCGGCGCGACTCCCGCGTCGCCCGCGCCCCCGGCCGCGGGCCCCCGTGGGGCCGCACGCGCGCGGCGGCGGGCGACGATTTGGTTATATCGTTATATTACTTTAGAATTTGCTGAATAATGCCCCGCCGCCCCCGGCGGCGCGGTCCCATGCCAGATACCAGGGGAGAGCGAGCCATGTCGAGCGGCCAGCCGGAGGTCACCGGCTTCTTCGATCATCGCACGTTCAGCGTGCAATACGTCGTCGCGGACCCGGTCACGCGCCGGTGTGCCATCATCGACCCGGTGCTCGACTTCGACCCGAAGTCGGGCGCCACTTCGACCGAGAACGCCGACCGGTTGCTCGCGCACGTCCACGCCAACGGCCTGGAGGTCGAGTGGATCCTCGACACGCACCCGCACGCGGACCACTTCTCCGCCGCGCACTACCTGCAGGAGCAGACGGGCGCGCCCACCGCCATCGGCGAGCGCGTGCTCGAGGTGCAGAAGCTCTGGAAGGCGCTCTACGACTTCGACGACGAGCAGCTCACCGTCGGCGGCGCCTACTGGGATCGCCTGTTCGCCGACGGCGACCGCTTCCAGGTGGGCGAGATCGACGCGCGCGTGATGCTCTCGACCGGCCACACGCTCGCCTCGATCACCTACGTCATCGGCGACGCCGCGTTCGTGCACGACACCTTGTTCATGCCCGACTTCGGCACCGCGCGCGCCGACTTCCCCGGCGGCGACGCGGGCGAGCTGTGGCGCAGCATCCAGGCGATCCTCGAGCTGCCCGACGACACGCGCGTGTTCGTCGGCCACGACTACATGCCCGGCGGGCGCGACCCGGCCTGGGAGAGCACCGTCGGCGAGCAGAAGCGCAGCAACCCGCATGTGCACGGCATCGCCGACGAGGCCGAGTACGTGCGCCTGCGCAACGGGCGCGACGCCGGCCTGCCCATGCCCGCGCTGATCCTGTTCAGCCTGCAGGTCAACACCCGCGGCGGGCGCCTGCCCGAGCCGCACGCGAACGGGCGCAGCTACCTGCGCATCCCGGTGAACGCGCTGTCGCCGCACCGCTGGTGACACGCGCCGGCGGCGTGCCGGCGCTGCGCTCGCCTGCGGGCGCCGCCGCGGGGCGCGCATGAGCCGCGGCGACGGCGACCCTGCCCGCGTCGTGCTCGTCGGCGCGGGCCACGCCCACCTGTGGGTGGCCGCGAAGGCCGGCGCGCTGCGGCGCCGGGGCGCCGAGGTCACGCTGGTCGCGCCCGGCCCGACCTGGTACTGGGGCATGGCCACGGGCGTGCTCGGCGCTCGCTGACGCCCCCGCCGACACCACCATCGACCCGGCCGCGGCGGCCATCCGCGGCGGCGTCACCCTGGTCGCGGACACGGCGACGGGCCTCGACCGCGAGCGCCGCACCCTGCAGCTGGCCTCCGGCCGCGCCGTGCCCTGGGACCGGGTCTCGTTCAACGTCGGCAGCCGGGTCGCGCCCATGGCCGCGCCCACGCCGGACCCGAAGCTCTGGCCGGCGAAGCCGATCGCCGGCCTCGCCGACCTGCGCGCCCGCCTCGAGCAGCGCTTCGCGCGCGCCGAGCCGACGCCGATCGTGGTCGTCGGCGCCGGCGCCACCGGCTGCGAGCTCGCCGCCAACCTGCTCGCGCTCGCGCGCCGCTGCCGCCACCGCGCGGCGGTCACGCTCGTCGGCGCCGGGGAGCGCATCCTGCCCGAGGGCCCGCCGGGCGCGGCCGCCGCCCTGGCCGCGCACCTCGAGCGCCACGGCGCGCGCATCCGGGCCGCCACGCGCGCCGAGGCGATCGAGGCCGACGGCGTGCGCCTCGCCGACGGCCACGAGCCGGCCGAGCACGTGGTGCTCGCCACCGGCCTCGAGGCCGACCCGCTGGTGCAGTCGCTGGGGCTGCCGGCCGACCGCGCGCGACGGGCTGCGCGTCGACGCGCAGCTGCGCTCGATCGCCGACCCGCGCGTCTACGCCGCCGGCGACTGCGCCGCCTTCGAGCCGCGCCGGCTGCCGCGCGTCGGCGTGTTCGGCGATGCGCGCAGGCGCCGGTGCTGCTGGGCAACCTCGCCGCCGCGCTCGCCGGCCGCGAGGGCCGGCCCTTCCGCCCGCAGCGCCAGTGGCTCGCCATCCTCGACCTCGGCGACGGCCGCGCGCTGGCCCTGCGCGGGCGGCGCTGGGCCCTGGGCCGCTGGCCCCGGCGGCTCAAGGAGCGCCTCGACCGCGGCTTCGTGGGCACGTTCCGGATGTAGCGGCGAGCCCCTGCGTGGGGAACGCCCGTTCGCGGCCGGAGGCCGCTCCTGCCGGCTTCGTTCGGCCGCAGCGGCCGGCTCGACCATCGAGGTCATTGCGAGCCCCCTCACGCCCCCGGCGGGGGCCACGAACCGGGCATGACATCGTTACGTCATCAGGCGTCGCGACGAGCGGTTCGGACCACCGCCGCCGAACGTCCGGGCCCCTCCCCGCTTCGCGGGAGAGGGACAGGTGAGGGGCGTGGAGGCAGGCACCACCGCATTCGGCCTCGGCACGGGCTGCCGCAACGCCTGGGTGCATGGCGTGGCGCGGGTGCAATGCGCGCGTTCGCCTGCGGCGAAAACGCGCCTACTGCGCTGTGGCCGGACGGACTGGTCGATGTCATCGCAGGTCCAGGCCGCGGGGCCCCGAACCGGGCATGACGTCGTTACGTCATCACGAGTCGCGACGAGCGGTTCGGACCACCGCGGCCGAAACGAAAGGCCCTCTCCCCGCTTCGCGGGAGAGGGACGGGTGAGGGGCGTCGAGGCAGGCACCACCGCATTGGGGCCTCTGGCGCGGGGCTCCGGCAATGCCCTGGGTGCACGGCGTGGCGAGGGTGCAATGCGCGTCCGGCTGAAGCCGGACCCACGGAACGGCCTGTCAACCATGCCGCGGTCATTGCGAGCCCGCAGGCCCCCGGCGGGGGGCCTCGAACCGAAGATGAACAGGGAAGTTCATTAAGAGGCGCCCGCGAGGGCGCCGTGACAATCCAGGACGAGACTTGCCAGTACCCGATGCCGCCCTGGATCGCCACGGCCGGCTGCGCCGGCCTCGCGATGACCACAGTGGGGTGCCCGTGGTCGGCGTCCATGCCGGTTCGCACCGGAGGCCGCCCATGCCGGCTTCGTTCAGCCGCAGCGCGGGTTCCGCATCGAGGTCAGTTGCGAGGCGCCCGCCAGGCGCCGTGCAACAGCGAGTGCCGTGCCGATGCCGCCCTGGATCGCCACGGCCGGCTGCGCCGGCCTCGCGATAACCACAGCGGGTGCCCGCTCGCGCCATGCCGGTCGCGCCCGGAGGCCGCCATGCCGGCTTCGTTCAGCCGCGGCGGCGGGTTCGACCATCGAGGTCATTGCGAGGCGCCCGCCAGGGCGCCGTGGCAATCCAGGACGGCGGGTGCCTGTACCCGATGCCGCCCTGGATCGCCACGGCCGGCTGCGCCGGCCTCGCGATGACCGCAGTGGGGTGTCCGCGGGCGTGCCATGGCCATTCGCGGCCGCAGGCCCCTTCCACAGGGGCTTGCCCACCGCGGTCGACGCCGGTGTAGGCCGGTCTCGGCCGCAGGCCGATGCCGGCGTCGGGCCGGCGCGGGCGCCGGCCCGAAACCGGCCTGCGTCTCCGCTTGCCTTCGCGCCTGAATCTGCGCGGCAGGAACGGACCCCGGCCGCGGAACGCGGCTCAGTCGCCCGCCGGGGGCTCGAGCGGCAGCCACTTGAGGCGGCGGTTGTCGCGCGCGGGCTCGTAGGTCTGGCCGCTGCCGGCGGCGCGCTCGCGGTAGCTGCACACGAGCACGCCCCCGGGGCTGTCGATGCGCGCGCCCTCGGAGTAGGGCCGGCCGTCGTAGAGGCGCAGTAGTCCACGGGGTTGGCGTCGACGTGCAGCACGACGCGATCGCGCGTGTCGCGCGCGCCCGCGCAGCGGCGCCGGCGCAGCAGCGCCAGCGCGAGCAGCGCCAGCGCCGCCGCGGCGCCGCGCGGGGTCCTGGCCGGCGCCCTCGTCGACCCCACTTTGCGGGATGAGGCCATCGAAACGAACGGAGGTGTCGACATGAGTACCTTCGTCGGTGTGCTGGTGCTCGTGGCCCTGGCGCTGGTCGGCTGGGGCGCGAGCCGTGGCGGGACCACAGCCTGTGAGCCCCGGCCCTCACGGGCGGCCCCGCGGCCGCCCGTTCTCGTGCGCGCCCGCTCAGCCGGCCTCCGCCTGGGCGGTGACGTCGACGCGCAGGCGCAGCCGCTGGCCCGGCTGCAGGTAGGCCCCGCCCTCGAGGCCATTCCAGCGCCGGATGTCGGCGACGTCCAGGTTGAAGCGCCGCGCGATCGCGTAGAGCGAGTCGCCCTGGCGCACCGTGTAGGTCACGCGCTGGTGGCGGTTCGCCGGGCCGCCGCGGGCGACGCCCTCGCCCTCGACCCACACGACCAGGCGATCGCCCGGGTGCAGCGGGTCGCCCGGCGCCATGCCATTCCACGACGCCAGGCGGCGCACCTCGACGCCGTGGCGGCGCGCGACGCCCCACAGCGTGTCGCCGCTGCGCACCTCGTGGGTGACGCGCTGGCGCCCGCCGGGGCCGCTGGCCTGGGCCGCCGCGCGCCGGTTGGACGCGCTCAGCGTGTAGGCGGCGTCGGGCCGGCTGGCGCTGGGCACGACCAGGTGGCTGCCCGCGCGGATGACGTGGCCATCCAGGCCGTTGGCGCGGCGGATCGCGCCGACGGTAGTATCGTAGCGCGAGGCGATGCCGCTGAGCGTCTCGCCGTCGGCGACGCGGTGGCGGCGCCACCGGATCATGTCGTCGGTGCCGTGCTCGGCCAGCGCGGCGCGGAAGCGCTCGGCGGCGGCCTGCGGCAGGGCGAGGCGATGCGGCCCGTCGGGCGCCGTCGCCCAGCGGTTGAAGCCGGGGTTGTAGCGGTAGAGCGTGGCGATGTCGACGCCGGCCCACCCGGCCGCCGTCGCGAGGTCGATCTGGGCGTCGAGCTCGACCAGGGTCATCGCGCGCGCCGGGTCGGGCCGCGGCAGGTCGATGCCGTGCGCGCCCGGGTCCGCGACGATCGCGCGCAGCGCGAGCACGCGCGGCACGTAGCGCTCGGTCTGCGCCGGCAGGTCGAGGTGCCAGAAGTCGGTGGGCTCCTGGCGCAGGCGGTTGCGGTTGACCGCGCGGCGCACGGTGCCCTCGCCCGCGTTGTAGGCGGCGATCGCGAGCAGCCAGTCGCCGTCGAAGAAGCCGTGCAGGTACTCGAAGTAGTCCAGCGCCGCCTCGGTGCCCGCGACGATGTCGCGCCGGCCGTCGTACCACCAGTTCATCTCGAGGCCGAAGTGGCGCGCGGTGGCCGGCTTGAACTGCCACAGGCCGCCGGCGCTCGCGTAGGAGTAGGCGAACGGGCGGAACGCGCTCTCGACCACCGGCACCAGCAGCAGCTCGGTGGGCAGCCCGCGCGCCTCGATGCGCCCGAGGATGTAGTCGAGGTAGGGCTCGGCGCGGCGCGTGAGCGCCTCGAAGTAGGCCTGGCGCCCGGCGTAGCGCTGGAGCTCGCGCGCGACCCGCGGGTTGCCGATCGCGGGCAGCTCGAAGCCGGCGCGCACCTGCGCCCACGGCCCGGGCTCGTAGCCGCGCAGGGGCTCGGGCAGGAAGGGCATCGGCGGCCAGTCCGCGGCCAGCGCAGGCGGGTGCGGCGGCGGCACCGCGGGCGCGGCCCGGGCTGCGTCGCCGCCCTGCGCGGCACCACCGGCAGCCGCCGGCGGTATCGGCGTCCGGGCCGGCGGGGCCGGTCAGCGCGCAGCCACCGGCGAGGGCGAGCGCCAGCAGGGCCGGCACCAGCAGGGTCGGGCGTCGCGGGCACACGTTCTTGTTCTCCCTGGCATGTCCGGCGCGCTCGCGGCGGCCAGGCGGATCTACCCCGCCCGCGGGTGCGCCCGCCAAGCCCGCGCGGCGGAACCATCGTCGCGCCCCGTTGCCTCAACCAGCGACGCGGACGCGGGAACACCCCGATGCCCCCTCGACACGCACTCGCCGTGACGCTCGCGGCGCTCACCCTGCTCGCCGCCCCGCCCGGTGCCACCGCGCGCGGCGAGGCGGCGACCGTGGTCGAGCTGTTCACCTCGCAGGGCTGCTCCAGCTGCCCGCCGGCCGACGCCCTGCTCGGGCGCCTGGCCGACGCGCCCGGCGTGATCGCGCTGTCGCTGCACGTCGATTACTGGGACCGCCTCGGCTGGACCGACCCGTTCGCGCAGGCCGCGTTCAGCGAGCGCCAGCGGCGCTACGCGCGGCAGATCGAAGACGACAACCGCTACACCGCCGGCGTCTACACGCCGCAGGTCGTGGTCGACGGCCGCCGCGCCATGGTGGGCCACGCCGCCGCGAAGGTGCGCGCGGCGCTCGAGGCGGCCCGGCAGCGGCCCGCGGCGGTCACGCCGCGCTTCGCCGGCGGGGCGCGCGTGGTCGTGCCGGCGGCCGACGGTGGCGCGCCCGCGGGCGTGTGGCTGCTGGCGATCGACCGGCGCCACGAGACCCCGGTGGCGCGCGGCGAGAACGCCGGGCGCACGCTGGTGAATCACCGCGTGGTGCGCTCGCTCGAGCGCCTGGGGACCTGGGACGGCGGGCGCGCCGTGTTCGACATCGACGCGGAGCGCGCCCGCGCCGCCGGCCGCGACGGGCTGGTCGTGGTGGTGCAGCGCGACGGCCCCGGCCCGATCCTGGGCGCCGCCCGGCGCACCCTCACGCCACGCTGAGCGCGGTCAGCTCCCCTGGAGGCCGCGCTCGCGCATCTCGGCGAGCAGGCGGATCGCGGGCTGGTAGCTCGGGTGGATCATGAGCGCGGTCTGCAGCGCGCCGCGCGCCTCGCCGATGCGCGACTGCAGCAGCAGCGAGCGCCCGAGCTGGTAGTAGGCGAAGTGCGTGCAGCAGTAGCCGTCCATGCGGGTCGCCTCGCGCAGCCACGGCTCGGCCTCGACCGGCTTGCCCTGCTCGATCAGGTAGGCCCCGAGGTCGTTGTAGGCGTTGGGATAGTCGGGGTCGAGCGCGATCGCCGCGCGCGAGTGCTTGGCCGCCTCGGCGTAGCGCCCGAGCTCGCTCAGCGACCAGCCCAGGTAGTTGTGGATCCGTGCCGTCGCGTGGATCTCGAGCGCGCGCCGGTAGAGCCCGATCGCCGCCTCGTAGTCGCCCTCGATGTGCAGCCCGGCGGCCTCCTTCCAGAGCTCGTGCGCGCGCGCGGCGGCGTCGCCGTGCTCGTCGGCCCCGGCCGGGGGCGCCGCCAGCGCGAGCGCGGCGGCGAGCAGCAGCGCCGGCAGCGCCGCGCGCCGTGCCGCAGGGGTTGGCAACGCCAGACTCATGATCGCTCGGACTCCTCGCCGCGAGCATAGTTCACCGGCCCGGTGTCCGCAGCGCGCGGCGGGCGGCTGCGCCGGCCGCGCCACCTGCGTATCATGCGCGCTCGTCCGGTCACCGCGGTCACCAGCTTGAGCGCCACCCGCAGCCCCGGAGCACCGACGCCGCGCGCCGGCGACGACCCGCAGCGTGCGCGTCGGCGACACCGAGGTCGCCCTGCTCGGCACCGCGCACGTCTCGCGCCACAGCGAGGCGGAGGTGCGCAGCGCGCTCGACGGCGGCGGCTTCGAGGCGGCGGCGGTCGAGCTGTGCCAGCCGCGGCTACGAGCGGCTCACGCGGCGACCGACGACTGGCACGACATCGACCTGCTTCCGCATCGTGCGCTCGGGCCGGGCCGGCATGGTCGCCGCGCAGCTCGCGCTGTCGGCCTACCAGAAGCGCCTCGCCGACCAGCTCGGCATCGAGGTCGGCGCCGAGATGCGCGCCGCGATCGACGCGGCAGGGTCGCGCGCGACCTGCCGCTGTGGCTGATCGACCGCAACATCGGCATCACCCTGCGGCGGCTGGTGCGCGGCGTGCCCTGGTACCAGCGCTGGACGCTGATGACCGGGCTGCTCGCGACCCTGCTCACGCGCTCCGACCTCGAGGAAGAGGACATCGAGCGCCTCAAGGAGGGCGACATCCTCGAGAGCACCTTCAGCGAGTTCGCGCAGCGCTCGCCGGCGCTCTACGAGATCCTGATCGCCGAGCGCGACCGCTACATGGCCGCGCGCGCTGCGCGAGCCACATCGCCACGGAGCGCCCGGCGCGCGTGCTCGCCGTGGTCGGGGCCGGGCACGTCGAGGGCATCGCGCGCCACCTCGGCGACGACGACGACCCGGAGGCCGTGCGCGCCGAGCTCGACCGCATGCCGCCGCGCGGGCGCGTGCTGCGCCTGATCCCCTGGATCGTCGTGGCGGTGATCCTCGGCGGCTTCGCGCTCGGCTTCCAGCGCGGCCCCGAGTTCGGCCTGCGCCTGGTGTGGGAATGGGTGCTGATCAACGGCACGCTGACCGCGATCGGCGCCGTGCTCGCCCGCGCCCACCCGCTGACCGTGATCACCGCCTTCCTGGCGGCGCCGCTGACCTCGCTCAACCCGACGATCGGCGCGGGCATGGTCACCGGCGCGGTCGAGGCGATCCTGCGCCGCCCGCGCATGAGCGACTTCGAGACCCTGCGCGAAGAGGTCGCGAAGCCGCGCAACTGGTGGTCGAACCGCGTCACGCGCATCCTGCTCGTGTTCGTGTTCTGCACCTTCGGCTCGGCCGCGGCCACCTACATCGGCGGCGCGCGCATCCTCGAGCAGCTGGCCGGGTGAGGCCGGGCGCGCATCCGCGACCGCCGTGCGCGTCCGGCTGAAGCCGGACCCACGGAACGGCCGTTTCTCAGGAGCGGCCCCCGCTGAATCCCCGGACGGTTCAGGAGGTTGTGGGTCCGCCGTAGGCGCGTTTTCGCGCAGCGAACGCGCGCATTCGCCTGACGGCGAAGACGCGCCTACGCCGGATCCGCGGAACGGCCATTTCGCAGGAGCGGCCCCACGAAATCCCCGGACGTTTCAGGAGGTTGTGGGTCCGCCGTAGGCGCGTTTTCGCGCAGCGAACGCGCGCATTCGCCTGACGGCGAAGACGCGCCTGCGCCGGAACCACGGAACGGTCCGCACGCGCCGATTACGCCGCGCGGCGAAACCGGTAACCTGAGCGTCCGCCGTGGCGGTGTGAGGGGGCATCGATGCGCGAGCTCGGCGAGTTCGACTACGTCATCGCCGGCGCGGGTGCGGCGGGCTGCGTGCTCGCCAACCGGCTGTCGGCCGACCCGGACGTGTCCGTGCTGCTGCTCGAGGCGGGCGGGCGCGACGACTGGATCTGGATCCACATCCCGGCCGGCTATCTCTTCTGCATCGGCAACCCGCGCACCGACTGGTGCTACCGCACGCAGCCCGAGCCGGGCCTCAACGGCCGCGCCATCGGCTATGCGCGCGGGCGCGTGCTCGGCGGCTCGACCTCGATCAATGCCATGCTCTACCTGCGCGGCCAGGCACGCGACTACGACGAGTGGGCGCGCCTGACCGGCGACGACGGCTGGGCCTGGGACAACGTGCTGCCGGTGTTCCGCCGCAGCGAGAGCCACTGGCGCGGCGCCGACGACTACCACGGCGACGCCGGCGAGTGGCGCGTCGAGCGCCAGCGCCTGCGCTGGGACGTGCTCGACCGGGTGCGCGAGGCGGCCGCCGAGGCCGGCATCGACGCGGTCGAGGACTTCAACCGCGGCGACAACGAGGGCGCGGCCCAGTTCGAGGTGAACCAGCGCCGCGGGGTGCGCGTGAGCGCCGCGAAGGCGTTCCTGCGGCCCGCGCGCCGGCGCCCGAACCTCGAGGTCGTCACCGGCGCGATGATCGACCGCGTCGTGCTCGAGGGACGCGAGGCGCGCGGGCTGGAGCTCCTGCTCGACGGCGAGCGCTGCATCGCGCGCGCCCGCGCCGAGACGGTGCTCGCCGCCGGCTCGATCGGCTCGGCCCGCGATCCTGCAGCGCTCGGGCATCGGTCCCGGCGAGTGGCTCCAGCGGGCGGGGGTGCCGGTCAGCGCATGAGCTGCCCGGCGTCGGGCGCAACCTGCAGGATCACCTGCAATTGCGCGCGATCTACCGGGTATCGGGGATCGCGACGCTGAACGAGCGCTACCACAGCCTGCCCCGGCGGATCGGCATGGGCCTCGACTACGCCCTGCGCCGCCGCGGCCCGCTCGCGATGGCGCCGAGCCAGCTGGGGATGTTCACGCGCTCGGACCCCGCGATCGCGACACCGGACCTCGAGTACCACGTGCAGCCGCTGTCGCTGGACAAGTTCGGCGACCCGCTGCACACCTTCCCCGCCTTCACGGCGAGCGTGTCGCACCTGCGCCCGGAGTCGCGCGGCTACGTGCGCATCCGCACGGGCGACGCCACCGCCGCGCCCGAGATCGCGCCGTGCTACCTGAGCACCGACGGTGACCGCGCGGTCGCCGCGCGCGCCCTGCGCCTGACGCGGCGCATCGTCGCGCAGCCCGCGCTCGCGCCCTACCGGCCCGAGGAGTACCTGCCCGGCGCCGGCTACGAGAGCGACGCCGAGCTGGCCGAGGCCGCCGGCGACATCGGCACGACCATCTTCCACCCGGTCGCGACCTGCCCCATGGGCGCCAACGGCGACCCCGACGCCGTGCTCGACAGCCGCCTGCGGGTGCGCGGGATCGACGCCCTGCGCGTCGTGGATGCCTCCGCCATGCCGAACATCACCTCGGGCAATACCGCCTCGCCGACCGTGATGATCGCCGAGCGCGGCAGCGACATGATCCGCGCCGACCGCGGCTGAGGCCGGCGGCCGTTCCGTGGGTCCGGCGTAGGCGCGTCTTCGGCACCGCCAGGCGAATGCGCGCGTTCGCTGCGCGCGAAAGCGCGCCTACGCGCTGGGCGTTCCGTCGGGTCCGGCTTCAGCCGGACGCGGCGCGGCGGCTCGGTCACGCCAGCGCCGTCGGCCGGAACAGGCGCCCGAGGCCCTGGCGGCGCGCGTCGAGGCCGGCGAGCGTGGCCACGCGCCACAGGCTCACCTGGTTGGCGCTGAGCACGGTGCGGCCGAGCTCGCGCTCCAGCGCCTCGAGCCAGTCCAGCGTGGGCACGGCGGTGTCGGGCACGAGCAGCGCGCCCTCGGGCGCGACCTCGAGCGCGCGCGCGGCCGTGCGCCAGGTCTCCGGCTCGAGCGCCGCAGCGGCCGGGCCCGAGGCCGCGTCCAGGCAGTGCACCGCGTCGGTCGTCATCCCGGCCTCGCCGAGCAGGCCGACGAAGGCCCCGGTCGTGGCCTCCGGGTAGCTCGCCAGCACCGACACCCGCGCGATCCCGAGGTGCGCCAGGGCGTCGACGAAGGCCAGCGAGGTGCTGCTCGCGGGACAGCCGAGCGCCGCCTCGAGCGCCCCCGCCTGGGCGCGGGCGTGGCCCAGGCCGTCGATGAAGCTGCCGCTGGTGCACGCCCAGATGGCGGCGTCGGGCTGCAGGCGCGCGATCGCCCGCGCGCTGCACTCGAGGTTCCCGAGCGCCGCCGTGCGCCGCAGGTGCTGCGGGGCGTGCTCGTCGTCGTCACCGAAGATGCGCACCCCGAGCAGCGTGATGCGCACGTCGTCGCCGAGGCGCTCGCCGTGGGCGTAGTACTCGAACTCGGCGCCCGAGGGCGGGTAGAGGATCGCGAGGCGCTGCATCGACGCGGCCGCGCTCAGCCCGAGTCGGCGCGGGCGGCCGCCGGCCCCGCCGGCGCGGGCGTGGCGCCGAGCTCGCCGCGGTGGACCGCGCTCAGGAACTCGCCGGTCAGCGCCTGCTCCAGCGCGGCCGCCTGCTGCGTGGGGCACAGCAGCTGCACGCTGAACTGGACCTTGCCGAGATCGGTGGTCGCCACGCCGACCTGCGGCTCCGGCCCGGCCACGTCCACCCCGAGGCGGCGCTCGATGCCGTCGTTGTGGCGCTGGGCCTCTTCGGCGAACGGGGCACACAGCGCCTCGGCGCGCGCCTGCAGCCAGGCGCGCGCGGCCGCGGCGTCGACGGGCACCTCGGCCGTGATGCGGAAGCGGTGCAGCACGCGAGCGGTGGGCGTAGGGCGCCGTGCGCACGGGATGGTTCAGGAACAGGCTGTTGGGCAGGCTCACCGTGCGCCCGGTGTAGACATAGCCGTTCTCGCCCGACTCCACCTCCAGCAGGCGCGTCGCCAGCAGCGTCTGGTCGGTCACCTCGCCGCGCATGCCGTCGCACTCGATCCAGTCGCCGAGCGCGAACAGCCGCCCCGTGGTGCGCACCAGGAAGCCCGTGATGCACATCAGGAGCTCCTTGGTCGCGATCACGATCGCGACCGCGACCGCGGTCAGCGACAGCAGCGCGTTCTCCAGCCGGCCCAGCCAGATCGCGACCAGGCCCACGAGCAGGATCGTCGTGAGCGCGCTGCGCAGGTAGAGCAGCTGGCGCCGCTGCAGGTCGCCGAGGATGCTGGCGCCGGCGCGGATGCGCCGCCCGATCAGCAGGCGCAGCGCGGCGACCACCGCGAACAGCGCCGCGGTCGCCAGCAGCGGCACGACGAGGGGGTGGCTGACGATGGCCTGGATCATGCTGGCGCTCGCGCGCGTTGGGGGTCGGGACCCATCGTCCCACAGGCGGCGGGGAGCGCCCAGCCCGTGCTCGCCCGGCCGGCGTACAATGGGCAGTGCACCTCCACATGAAGCATCGAGGCGATGACGCGCGAGCACGAGCGCACGGCCGGGGACGTGCCCGCGGTGCCGCGGCCCGGACCGCTGGCCCGCCTGGCCTGGCAGGGCCTGGCGCTGACCTGCGTCGGGCTCGGCAGCGCCGGCGCGGTGCTGCCGCTGGTGCCGACGACGCCGTTCCTGCTGGTCGCGGCCTTCGCCGCCGCGCGCGGCTCGCCGTCGCTGCACGCGCTGGCTCTACGCCCACCCGCGCTTCGGGCCCCTGCTGCGCGACTGGCGCGACCACCGCGCGCTGCGCCCGCGCGTCAAGCGCACGGCGCTCGCGCTGCTGGGCGCGAGCTGCAGGATGGTGATGTGGCTGAGCATCGAGCCCCTCGGCGCGCGCATTGCGGCCACCGCCGTCATGGTGGTGGTCGCCGGGTTCCTGGCCACGCGGCCGACGGGCCCGCGCGGGTAGCATGCCGCGGTGCGCGTCCGCCCGCCGCTGTAGGAGCGAGCCTCCGGCTCGCGAGCCGGGCGTGGTCGCACCGCGCGGCCGTGTTCGGTGCCGGAGGCCGCATCCTGCGGTGCGAGCCCGCTCGGTACGGGTGGCCGCGCGCGCGCCGCGGATAGCCGGTCGGAGCGCTACGCCGGGCCCTCCTGGCGGTGGGTGGCGACGACGTCGCCGGTGTCGGCGTCGACCTCGTCGAGCACGACCGTGTGGCCCCAGAGATACGCCAGGTGGCGCAGCGTGCGCCGCGCCTCGAGCGCGTCGAGCGTGCGCCCGCGGCGCACGCTGTGCGCCAGCGTGAGCTGGCGGCTGCCGCGCAGGTCGGCGTCGACCACCTCGATGCGCGGGCGCGTCTCGCCGGGCTCGTGGGCGTCGGCGAGCGCCGAGCGGACGCGGCGGTAGCCGCGCTCGTCGTGGATGGCGCCGACGACGTAGTCCTCCTCGGACGGGGTCGTCATCGAGGCGGAACAGGCGGAAGTCCCGGATCACCCGCGGCGACAGGAACTGGCGCACGAAGCTCTCGTCGCGGAAGTCCGACCAGGCGCGCTTGAGCGTCGCCAGCGGCTCGCCGTTGCCGGCGATGTCCGGGAACCAGTCGCGGTCCTCGTCGGTGGGCTCGGTGCAGATGCGCTCGATGTCGCGGCACATCGCGAAGCCGAGCGCGTACGGGTTGATGCCCCCGAAGCCCGGGTGGTCGAACGGCGGCTGCGCCACGACCGACGAGTGCAGGTGCAGGAACTCGAGCATCGCGCCCTCGGTGAGCAGGCCGCGCTCGCGCAGGCGATGCATGATCGTGTAGTGGACCCAGCAGGCGCAGCCCTCGTTCATCATCCTGGTCTGGCGCTGCGGCTCGAAATAGGTCGAGAGATTGCGCACCACGCGCACGAGCTCGCGCTGCCACGGCTTGAGCACCGGCGACTGCTTCTCGACGAAGAACAGCACGTTCTCCTCGGGCAGGGTCAGCGCGCGCGTCTCCGCCTCGAGATCGGGATCGACGGATTGCTCGCCGTCGTCGCGCCGCGCCACCACGCGCCACAGCTCGTGCTCGCTCTCGCGCTCGTACTGGCGGCGCTCGGCGAGGCGGCGGCGCTCCTCCTCGACGCTGCGCCGGCGCCGGGGCACGATGCGATCGATACCCTGCTCCTGCAGCGCGTGCGCGGCGTCGAGCGTGCGCTCCACCGCCTCGAGGCCGTACTCCTCCTCGCAGCGCGCGACGTAGTTGCGCACGAACTCGGCGTAGTCGAGGATCGCCTCCGCCTCGGTCCACTCGCGGAACGCGTGGTTGTTGCGGAAGAAGTGGTTGTGGCCCATCGCGGCGTGCGCGAGCACGGTCGCCTGGGCGGTGGCGTTGTTCTCCTCCATGAGATAGCACACCGCCGGGTCCGAGTTGACGATCATCTCGAGCGCCAGGCTCGACAGGCCCTTGCGGTAGAGCACCTCCTGGCGCGCGAAACGCTTGCCGAACGACCAGTGCCGGTACATGTGCGGCAGGCCGAGCGAGGCGTAGGCGTCGAGCATCTGCTCCGAGGTGATGATCTCGATGCGGTTGCGGTAGGTGGACAGGCCGAGCTCGCCGATGCCGATCTCGGCGACCGCCTCGTGGATCGCGTGCAGGTCGGCGAGCGTCCACTCGCCGCTCTCGAACAGCGCGCGCCCGGCCTCTGATGCCGTCGCGCTCATGCCTCGACCCCCTCGCGGCGGAACAGGTCGCGGAACACGGGGTAGATGTCGCCGGGCTCGGCGATGCGCCGGCGGGCGAAATGCGGCTGGCTCTCGGCCACGGCGTCGTACGCCTGCCACAGCTCGCTGGCCCCCGCGGCGAGCGGGTCGGCGCCCGCGCCGGGCGACGCCGTGCGCGCGATCTCGACGTAGGCGCCGTACTGGCACAACGGCAGCACGCGCTCGGCGAGCACGCGCGCGCAGCGCTCGAGATCCTGGCGCCAGTCGTCCCCGTCCGAGGCCTGCGCGAGGTAGAGGTTCCAGTCGGCCACCGGGTAGCGATCGGCGACCACGCGCAGCATCTCCTCGAAGGCACTGGACACGATCGTGCCGCCGGTCTGGCGACCGTGGAAGAAGGTGTCCTCGTCGACCTCCTGGGCGTGCTGGGTATGGCGGATGAACACGACGTCGACGCGCTCGTACTGGCGCTTGAGGAACAGGTGCAGCAGGATGAAGAAACGCTTCGCCAGGTCCTTCATGCGCTCGTCCATCGACGCCGAGACGTCCATCAGGCAGAACATCACCGCCTGGGTCACCGGGCGCGGCACGCGCTCGACGTGGCTGTAGCGCAGGTCGATCGGGTCGATGAACGGCACCTTGCGGCGACGCTCGTGCGCGCGCGCGAGCATCTCCTCGATCTCCGCGATGCGGGTCGCGGGCTCGCGCCCGTCCGCCGGGCGGATCTCGCCCGCGCGCAGCGCCGCGAGCTCGGCCTCGAGCGCCTCGACCGCGCGCGCCGTGGGACGGCCCAGCGCGACCCGCCGGGCCATCGAGTGGCGCATGGTGCGCTCGAGGTTCATGCGCACCGGCGGCCCGTCGGTGGTGAAGCCGGCGCGCTGCAGCGTCGTCGCCGCGTCTCGGCCGCGACGCGCGCCTTGACCATGTCGGGCAGCTCGAGGTCCTCGAAGAAGATGTCGAGGAATTCCTCGCGCGAGAGCTCGAAGGTGAACGAGTCCTCGCCCTCGCCGCTGTCGCTGCCTTCGGCGCCGCCGTCGCCGCCGCCACCGCCGGGGCGCGCGATGCGATCGCCCTCGGTGAACTCGCGGTTGCCCGGGAGCACGTGCTCGCGCGCGCCGCTGCGCGCGTCCTGCACGAGCTCGGGCTCGTGCACCTCGTCGCGCGGGATCGACACGGTCCCGCCCTGCTCGGCGTCGGTCACGCCGCGGTGCTTGAGGTTGTCGCGGATGGCGCTGCGGATGTGCGCCCGCGCCCGGCGCAGGAAGCGCTGGCGGTTGCCCAGGTTCTTGCCCGCGCGGCTGCTGGCGGCGGTCGACGATCGCGTCCACGGCCTCAGCCCGCCTTGCGCACGCGCATGTACCAGTCGACCAGCCGGCGGACCTGGCGCTCGGTGTAGCCGCGCTCGACCATGCGCTCGAGGAACGCCTGGTGCTTCTTCTCGGTCTCGCTGTCCTTCTTGGCGCCGAACGAGATCACCGGCAGCAGCTCCTCGACGTTGGCGAACATGCGCTGCTCGATCACCTCGCGGATCTTCTCGTAGGAGGTCCAGCGCGGGTTGCGGCCGTCGTTGCGGGCGCGCTCGCGCAGCGCGTACTTGACCACCTCGTTGCGGAAGTCCTTCGGGTTGGCGATGCCCGCCGGCTTCTCGGTCTTCGACAGCTCGCGGTCGAGCGTCTCGCGGTCCATGAGCTGGCCCGTGTCCGGATCCTTGAAGTCCTGGTTCTCGACCCAGGCGTCGGCGTAGGCGATGTAGCGGTCGAACAGGTTCTGGCCGTAGTCGTCGTACGACTCGAGATAGGCCTTCTGGATCTCCTTGCCGATGTGCTCGGCGTAGCGCGGGCCCAGCTCCTCCTTGATGAAGGCGAGGTAGCGCGCCTCGACGTCCTCGGGGAACTGCTCGCGGCGCACCGAGCGCTCGAGCACGTACATGAGGTGCACGGGGTCGGCGGCGACCTCCTTGGTGTCGAAGTTGAAGGTCTCCGACAGTGCCTTGAACGCGAAGCGCGTGGACAGGCCCGACATGCCCTCGTCGACGCCCGCCAGGTCGCGGTACTCCTGCACCGTGCGGGCATTGGGGTCGGCGTCGCGCAGGCTCTCGCCGTTGTACACCTGCATCTTCGAGTAGAGCGACGAGTTCTCGTGCTCCTTGAGGCGGGTGAGCACGGAGAACTGCGCGAGCATCTCCAGCGTGCCCGGCGCGCAGGACGCCTCCGCGAGCTCCGACTGCTGCAGGATCTTGTCGTAGATCTGCGACTCCTCGGCGTAGCGCAGGCAATAGGGCACCTCGATCACGCAGATGCGATCGAGGAACGCCTCGTTGTTGCGGTTGGCCTTGAAGCTCTGCCACTCCGACTCGTTCGAGTGCGCCAGGATGAGCCCGTGGTAGGGCATGGCGCCGAGGTTCTCCGAGCCCACGTAGTTGCGCTCCTGCGTGGCCGTGAGCAGCGGGTGGAGCATCTTCTGCGGCGCCTTGAACATCTCGACGAACTCGAGGATGCCCTGCGTGGTGAGGTTGAGGCCGCCCGAGTAGGAGTAGGCGTCCGGGTCCTCCTGGCTGTAGAACTCGAGCTTGCGGATGTCGGGCTTGCCGACCAGCGTCGAGATGTCCTGGTTGTTCTCGTCGCCGGGCTCGGTCTTGGCGATCGCGATCTGGCGCAGCTTCGAGGGGTGCATGCGCACCACGCTGAAGCGGCTGAAGTCGCCGCCGAACTCGTCGAGGCGCTTGAGCGCCCAGGCCGAGCACATGCCCGGCAGCTTGTGCATGGGGATGGCGTAGTCGTCATGGAGTCGCCGCCCGTGGCGCTCGACGTCGAACAGCCCGAGCGGGCTCTCGTAGATCGGGCTCAGCTGCTCGCCGGCCTTGAGCACGTAGATCGGGCGCTCCTCCATGAGCTGCTTGAGGCGCTCGGCGAGCGAGGACTTGCCGCCGCCGACGGGGCCGAGCAGGTAGAGGATCTGCTTGCGCTCCTCGAGCCCCTGGGCGGCGTGACGCAGGAATCCGACCAGGCGCTCGATGACCTCTTCCATGCCGAAGAAGTCGGAGAAGTAGGGGTAATGCTTGAGGGTGCGGTTCTGGAAGATGCGACCCAGGCGCTCGTCGGTGGAGGTGTCGACGAACTCCGGCTCGCCCAGGGCGTCGAGCATGCGCTCGGCGGGGCCTGCGTACATCATGGGATCGTCGCGGCATCCGTCGAGATACTCCTGGAAGGACATCTCGACGGCCGCGATGCGGTCGCCGTACTCGCTCTGGGCCTGCGCCAGGATGTCGGGTTCGCTCATGTTCGCTCCACTCGCTATCTCGCCTGTGACCTCCCCCTTCTGTTCTTCTTATAGACCGTTCGTTGCCACTTCGGGCATCGATTCGCCGGATTCGTTCGACCGATCGCCGCATCACGTGCCGCATCCGCGCGCGCCGATCACCGACCGCGGCGGCTCGCGGCCGGGCATCCCGGTGAAGGACTGGATCAGTATGCGCTGCTGGCGCCGTACATGGGGAACCGGCACCGGATGGTCGAACCCGCTGGCGGCCATCGCCGGGCCGCCTTCGATGTCTGTACTGCAATATAAAGCATACCGCCGCGGGGCACGCAATGTCCGTTCGACCGGCAATGCGTGCCGCGCGTCGGCACCGGCGCGGGCGCGCGGCCCGGCCGGCGGGTGGGGATCAGCTGCGTGCCTGCGCGCGCCCGAGGCGATGGCCCACTCAGGACCCTCTGATCAATGATTCACGGCCGCGTTGCGGCCTCGCGGGTGTCAGGGCAAGGCGCGCGCGCAGCGCCGTAGCGCGGACTACGGCCAAGCGCCGCAACGCCGCCATGGCGCCCGCGAGGCCGTAACCCGCGGGGCTCGGCCGGTTTCGGCCCCTGGCGGCGTTGCGGCGTCGGCCCGGTAGTATCGAACTACCGGACCGCCACCGCGCCTACCCAGGAGGCCAAAACCGACTCGAGCGCGGTCGCGACTCATTGATCAGCAGGGTCCCTAGCTTGTCGTGCACGTGCCGGTCGACGGCGTCCGAGCGGCTCACGCCCTCGGCGGCGTTGATCTCGATCTCCATGGAAATCCTCCTGGCTGGATCGCGCTGCCGGCCGAGGTGCCGGCGGCCACCGGGCGTTTCAATCGCCGCGGCGGCGTTCATCCGCCCAGGTCGGCGAGCTCCACGACCTCGACGCCCGCCTGCTCGAGCGCGGCGCGCGTGCGCGCGTCGCTGTCGTAGGTCACGGGGCGCGTGAGGTCCCAGATGAACACGGTGCGGAAGCCGGCCGCGGCGGCATCCTCGGCGGTCCACTGGACGCAGACGTCGCGCGCCAGGCCGCAGACACAGACCGTGTCGACGCCGCGCTCGCGCAGGTAGCCGGCGAGCCCGGTCGGCGGGCGCGTGCCGTCGGGGCCGACGTTGTCGCGGAAGCCGCTGTACGAGTCGACCCGCGGGTCCATGCCCTTGCGCACGATGACGTTCACCCGGTTCCAGTCGATCTCCGGGTGGAGCTCCGCGCCGGGCGTGCCCTGGACGCAGTGGTCCGGCCAGAGCACCTGCTCCTCGCCGTAGAGCTCGATCGTCTCGAGCGGCTCGCGTCCCGCGTGCTCGGAGGCGAACGACACGTGGCGCGGCGGGTGCCAGTCCTGCGTCGCCGCGCACAGGCCGAAGCGCTCGGCCTCGAGCAGGCGCTGCACCGGCGCCACGATGTCGTCGCCGTCCGCGGTCGCCAGCGCCCCGCCCGGCATGAAGTCCGGCTGGATGTCGACCAGCAGCAGTGCCGTCCGGTCGCGCTCGATGTCAATGCTCATGGCCTGCTCCACCCTGGTGGCAACCCTGCCCCAGTAGATAGGGTCCGCGGCGCGGCGTTGCAACCGGCCCGCGCTCGCATGACGGCGGCGCAGGGGGTACCGTGCGGCCCGGGACACCGCCGCACGGGAGACGAGCATGCAGCTGGCAACGGTCGACACGGCGGGGGCACGGCGCTGGGGCGTGATCGCCGACGACGCCATCCGGCTGGCGCCGACGGACGGCACGCTCGCGCAGACCCTGCTCGGGTTCATCGCCGCCGGCGAGGCGCTGCCCGACACCGGCGCCTGGGAGGCGCGCTCGCTCGACACGGTCACCCTGGCGGCGCCGATCCCCGAGCCGCGCCGCAACGTCATGTGCCTGGGCCTCAACTACGCCGACCACGCGGCCGAGTCCCAGGGCACGGCGCCGGGCGAGGCGAAGCTGCCCGACTACCCCGTCGTGTTCACCAAGGCGACGACCAGCGTCACCGGTCCGCGCGCCGAGGTGGTCGTCGATGCGCGCGCCACCCGGCGCCTCGACTGGGAGGTGGAGCTGGCCGTCGTGATCGGCCGCGGCGGGCGCTTCATCGCCGCCGACGACGCCATGGCGCACGTGTTCGGCTACACCATCGTCAACGATCTCTCCGCGCGCGAGCGCCAGAAGAGCCACCAGCAGTTCTTCCTCGGCAAGAGCATGGACGGCAGCTGCCCCATGGGGCCGTGGCTGACGACGGCGGACGCGGTCGCGGACCCGCACGCGCTCGCGATCCGCAGCGCCGTCAACGGCGTGGTGAAGCAGGACTCGAACACGCGCCACCTGATCTTCCGCATCCCCGACATCATCGCGGAGCTCTCGAGCGTGATGACGCTGCTGCCCGGCGACGTCATCGCCACCGGCACGCCCAGCGGCGTCGGCTTCGCGCGCAACCCGCCCGAGTACCTCGGCGACGGCGACGTGGTCGAGTGCCACATCGAGGGCCTGGGGTGGCTGCGCAACACGATCGTGGGGCCCCGAGCCGCGTGAGCGCCCGGCGCACGCGACGCGCGGGATCCGTTGCGCACACGCGGGCGGGGACCGCGCGCCCCGCCTGGATTGCCACGGCGCCCTGCGGGCGCCTCGCAATGACCGCGGCATGGTTGACGGGCCGTTCCGTGGGTCCGGCTTCAGAGACTGCGCAACAAGTCCGCGCCGTAGCGAGGAAGTGGAACGGCGAGGCGATTTCGGCGATCGTTCGAGGAGCATAGTGGGCACTGACGTGACGAGAAGGATCGCCGAAAGCGGCCGCCGTGGGCACTTCCGCAGTAGGTGCCGGACTTGTTACGCGGTCTCAGCCGGACGGCGCACGGCCGTCGTCGAGGCCCCGGCAGCGCAGAGAGGCGCGCTTCGCCGCAGGCGAGCGCGCGCATTGCACCCGCGGCGCACGCCATGCACCCGGGCATGGCGAAGCCCCGTGCCAGAGGATCCCCCGATGCGGTGGTGCCTGCCTCGACGCCCCTCACCCCGTCCCTCTCCCGCGAAGCGGGAGAGGGGGCCCTTCGTTTCGGCGGCGGCGCTCCGATACCGCTCGTCGCGACTCCTGATGACGTAACGACGTCATGCCCGGTTCGAGGCCCGCTGCCGGGGGCCTGGGGGCTCTTAAATGACATCGACCATCCGTCCGGCCACAGCGCAGTAGGCGCGTTTTCGCCGCAGGCGAACGCGCGCATTGCACCCTCGCCACGCCATGCACCCAGGCATTGCGGAGCCCCGTGCCAGAGGCCCCCGATGCGGTGGTGCCTGCCTCGACGCCCCTCACCCGTCCCTCTCCCGCGAAGCGGAGAGGGGCCCTTCGTTTCGGCGGCGGCGGTCCGATACCGCTCGTCGCGACTCGTGATGACGCAACGACGTCATCCCCGGTTCGGGGCCCCCTGCCGGGGGCCTGAGGGGCTCGCAATGACGGAGTGCCACGCCGGCCGTGCGTGCCGCTGCCGTTCGCGGCCGGAGGCCGTTCCTACCGGGCTTCGCGATACCGCGGCGGTACGTCTAGGCCTGTAGGAGCGCCCTGCGGGCGCGAATGCGCCGCTCGGGCGGGCAGGCGCGCGCCGCAGGAGGTGATCAGGCGCGCGGCCGCGGCGCAGGCCAAGCCCTCGGCATCAGCCCTCGCGCCGCTGGCGCCGCCGGTCGATCTGCCGCCGCACCAGGTGGCCGCCCACCAGGAACAGCGCCACCCCGGCCACCAGGATGGCGTAGTGCAGGTCGAGCAGCAGCGCGGCGAGCGCGGTCGCCAGGCCGGCGACCTGCAGCGCGATCAGCAATGGCAGCATGGCGGGGCTCCGGTGCGCGCACGCGGCGATTGTAAGGGAAGGTCGCCGCTGCGGCGCCGGCGCGCGTGACACGCGCCCATCCGGGCGCGAGACTGCGGCCATGCACATCGCCCCCTTCGACCCCGAGCGCTGCACGCCGCACGCGCGGGTGTACGAGGACGACCGCCACGGCGTGCTCGCCGCCGACCCGCAGCCGCGCCCGGTGGCCGCCGGGCTCGCGGGCCTGGAGCGCGCGGCGCTGTCCGATCCCGGGCGCGCACCGGGGACCGTGGTCGTCGGCGCCGGCCGCCCCCTGCGCCTGCACGCCGTGGTGCACGACGTCGAGCGCGAGCCCGACTGGCACGAGGAGTGGGTCGCCGCGGCGACCGCGGCCGTGCTCGACCTCGCCGCGCGGCGCGGGCTCGCGCGGCTGGCGCTGCCGCTGCTCGGGACCGTGCACGGGCGCCTGCCGCGCCACCGCGCGCTCGCGCTGCTGGCGGCGGCGCTGGCGCGCGCGCCCGCCCGCCCGGAGCGCCTGTGGCTGATCGACGCGGGCGCGCTCGACGCCGCCCGCCTGCGGCGGCTCGTGGACGCGCAAGGCGGCGCCGCCGGCTGAGCCGGCCGCGCGACGCGCTGCTGGAACAGCCGGTCGCGCCGCGAGCGCCACGGGATGCGCGTGACCAGCATCCCGAACAGCATCGCCCCGAGCGCCACCCGCCGCCGATCAGGAACCACTCGCGGCGCCGCCGGTCGGTCAGGCGGGCGATCTCCTGGCGCAGCTCACCCGCACGGCTCTCGAGAGCGCGCCGCCTGCTGTTGCAGCTGCTCGTTCTCCTGCTGCAGCTCCAGACCCTCGCGGGCCTGGTCCACGCGCCCCTCGAGGGTCTCGATCTCGTCCGCCAGGGCGTCGTTGCGCGCCTCCGCCGAGCGCAGCTGCTCGCGCGCCTGCGCCAGCGACTGCTCGAGCTCGTCGATGCGCGCGCGCGCCGCCTCCAGCTCGGACCGGGCCGTCTCCAGGCGCGCCGCGGCGATCGGCTCCTCGACCAGGTACTGGCCGCGCACCCAGCCGGTGTTGCCCTGGGGCGTGCGCACCCGGGTCCAGTCATCCTCGGACTCCAGCGTCTCGACGCGCGTGCCTGTGTCGATGACCTCGATGATGCGGTACTGCTCGCCCGTGCCGCTGCGCACGCTGATGCGCAGCTCGTCGGTGACGTAGCGGGTCGCGGCCGGCGCCGTGGTCGCCGCCGCGACCAGGGCCAGGGCGAGCGCCGCGCGCAGGATTCGATTCACGCGGGACCTCCGGGACGGACTGGAGAGACCGGACGTGCCGGCACGGCGGGACGGCCGCGCTCGGCAGCATACCCGGCCCGCCATGCCTGCGTCCAAGCGGTGTCGTCGTCACGCATCGAGCCAGGGGTGCGGCGGCGCGGCGCGGGTCTCGAGGCAGGCCAGCGCCTCGACGTGACCCGTGTGCGGAAACATGTCGGCGACGCTGGCCGCGCGCAGCCGGTAGCCGCCCTCGCCGACCAGCGTGGCCACGTCACGGCAAAGCGTGGCCGGGTCGCAGGAGACGTAGACGACGCGCGCGGGGCGCGCCGCCGCCAGCGCGGCGGCCGGGGCGCGGGCGCCGCCCCGCGGCGGATCGAGCAGGACCGCGTCGGGCACGCGCGGGCCGAGCGCGTCGGCGGCCCCGGTGGCCGCCAGGTCGGCCGTGCGGAAGCCCGCCCGCCGCCAGGCCGTTGGCGCGCGCGTTCGCGGCCGCCCGCGCCACCAGCGCGGGCTCGCCCTCGACCGCCTGCACCCGCGCCGCCCGCGCAGCCCCCAGGGCGCGCCTGAGCGGCGGCAGCAGGCGCTCGAGGCGCGGGTCCAGGATGCCGCATTGTTCCGTATCGGCGATGTAGCGGCCGTCGCGCTCGCGGAAGCCGAGCAGCATCCCGCGGCCCGCGACGTGGCGCGCCGCGAGCCGGGCCCGCGCGCGGTAGCCGCGCGCCGGGCCGGGCAGCGGCGGCCGCCAGTGATCCGGCGGCGCGCCCGCGGCGCGCGCCCGCGCCGCGGCGACCCGGGCCTCGTGCGCGCGCACCTGCGCCGCCGGGTCGAGGTGCTGCAGCACGCAACCGCCGCAGCGGCCGAACAACGGGCAGAACGGCTCGACGCGCGCGGGCGCCGGCGCCAGCACGCGCTCGACGCAAGCCTCGTCGAAACGCCGCCCGGTGCGCGTGTAGCGCGCGCGCACGCGCTCGCCGGGCAGCGCCCCGTCGACGAACACCACCTTGCCGTCGACGCGGCCGACGCCCCGGCCCTCGTGGTCGAGGTCGGCGACGTCGAGCTCGACCCGCGGCGCCTGCTCGGGGCGCAGCCGCCGCGGGCGCTCACGGGCCATCGAGCCCACCCGGGGCACCCGTCCACGCCGGCGCCGGTGCTATCCTGCCCGGCGGGCCCGGCACGCGGCCCGCCCAACGGGAGGCAGGACCATGGCGAGCGGCGAGCTCCACGTCGTCTTCCGCGGCGAGCTCACCGGCGAGCTCCCGGAAGAGACCGTCAAGGACAACCTGGCGCAGCTGTTCCGGCAACCGCGCGAGCGCATCGACGCGCTGTTCGGCGGCCAGACGGTGGTGGTCAAGAAGGGCGTCGACGCGGACACCGCGCGCCGCTTCGAGGCGGCGTTCCGCAAGGCCGGTGCGGTCTCGCGAGCTGCGGGGGGCGGACGGCGGCGGCAGCGCCGGCAGCGGCGCGTCGCCGGCGGCTGCCCGCGGCGCCGCCGCGGCGGCGTCCGCCGCCGCGGCGAGCGGCGCCACCGGCGCCGCCGGCGATCCCAACCGCACGGCCGTGCCGCTGGCGGTCCCGGACGACCTCGGCGGCCTCGCGCTCGACGACTCGGGGGCACCGCTGACCCCGCCCGCCGAGCGCACGCCGCCGCAGATCGATACCGGCGGGCTCGCGCTCAGCGACGACGAGGCGCCGGCGGGGCGCGAGCGCGACCGGGCGCCACCCGACATCGACACGGGCGACCTCGAGCTCGAGCCCGGGCCCGGCGAGGGCGGCTGACGCCCGGCCCGACGCATCAGGCGGACGCCGGCGGCTCGCAGCGCGGCACACGACCCCGTTCCCGGGCCGCGCGGTAGCGCTCCAGCGCCTGCGGCATGCGCGCGCGCAGGTCCTCGATGCGGCTGGCGTGCGACGGGTGGGTGGACAGGAACTCGGGCGGCGCGGAACCGCCCCGGCGCGCCATGTTCTGCCACAGCTCGACGCTCGCGCGCGGATCGAAGCCCGCGCGCGCCATGTAGTCGAGACCGAGGGCGTCCGCCTCGCTCTCCTGCGAGCGCCCGTAGGGCAGCAGGATGCCGACCTGGGCGCCGAGGCCCAGCAGCGCCATCGTCTGGCGCGAGTCCCGCCCCTCCCCTCCCAGGGCGATCTGCAGCGCGGCGATCCCGACCTGCGTCATCGTCGCCGCCGACATGCGCGCATTGCCGTGCTCGGCCTCGACGTGCGCCACCTCGTGGGCGAGCACGGCGGCCAGCTGATCGGGCCCGCGGGCGACCTCGAGCATGCCGGCGTACACCCCGATCTTGCCACCGGGCAACGCGAAGGCATTGGCCGCATCGCGCTCGAAGACCTGGACCTCCCAGTCCTGCCCCGGCGCCACCGTCTCCGTGATCGCCCCGGCCACGCAGCGCACGTAGCCGGTGACCGCGGGGTCGCGCACGAGCTCGCCCTCGCGCTTGAGCTCGGCGAACGACTCGCTGCCCATGCGGGCCATCTCGCGGTCGGAATACAGCCGTATCTGGTCACGCCCGGTGGGCGAGGTGGCGCAACCGGCGAGCGCCAGCACGAGCACCACCAGCGACGCGCATCGGCGCATGGCTTCGGTCCCCACGCCTCCACGGTGGCGCCAGTGTAGCAGCGGCCGCGGCCGCGTTTCGGCGCCTTTGTTGACACCGGTCAAGCCGCGCGCCGCGTGCCATTGCTAACGTCACCGCATGCATGTTGCGGTCCGATCGTCCCGGCTGCGCCCGGGGCCCACGCGCGCACCGCGGCAGCGTCCAGGACCAACAAGCGCAAGGAGCCAGAGATGACCCAAGACCATTCGGCCCGGCCCGCCGGCGTGCGTGCCGTCGCCCTCACACTCCTGCTCGCGGCGTGCACCCTGGCATGGGCCACCGTGGCAGGTGCCCAGGACCAGGGAGCATTCCAGCTCGAGACACCGTCGTCGGTGCTCACGGGCATCGGCGCGGACGTCACCGTGCGGGCGCCGGCGGACGCCAGCGGCGAGCTCACCCTGCTCGTCGGCGACGAGCGCTACACCGCCACGATCGGCGCCGATGGCAGCGCGGGCTTCAGCGGCGTCGCGTTCCCGTCCACCGAGACGGCGGTATCGCTGCAATACCAGGGCGAGCCCGCGCAGCTCGCGCAGGCAGGCGGCACGCCGGCGGACACGGTCACCGTGCAAGCCATCCCCGGGTTCCTGTCGATCCTGGCCCCGATCATCGCGATCGGCCTGGCCCTGCTCACGCGGCGCGTGATCCCCTCGCTGGTCGCCGGCGTCTGGGTCGGCGCCTGGTTCGCCGCCGACCTCAGCCTCTACGGCATCTGGGCGGGCCTGCTCGACGTGGTCGACACCTGGGTGCTGCGCGCCCTGGTCCCCGCGGATGGCGGCACCGGCCACATGTCGATCCTGCTGTTCACGATGATGATCGGCGGCATGGTCGGGATCATCTACCGCAACGGCGGCGCCCAGGCGATCGTCGACCGGCTCACCGGCTGGGCCAGCAACCGCCGCCGCGGCGAGATCGCATCGGCCGGCGTCGGCACGGCGATCTTCTTCGACGACTACGCCTCGCTGCTGGTCACGGGCAACGCCGTGCGCCCGATGACCGATCGCCTCAGGATCTCGCGCGAGAAGCTCGCGTACTACGTCGACACCTCGGCCGCGCCGATCGCGACGCTGGCGCTGGTGAGCACCTGGATCGGCTTCCAGGTCGGGCTCATCGGCGACGCCACCGCCGGGCTGGAGGGTTTCACCGGCAGCGCCTACGGCACCTTCCTCGGCGCCCTGCCCTACATGTTCTACCCGATCCTCGCGTTCATCTTCATGTGGATGCTGGCCGTCAGCGGCCGCGATTTCGGGCCCATGGCGCGGGCGCAGGAGCGCGCGCTCACGGGCGATCTCTCCGAGGCCCGTGGCGAGGACCAGGGCGCCGAGGAAGGACTGACCGCCAAGCAGGACATCCCGCACCGCGCGGTCAACGCGGTGGTGCCCGTGCTGGTGCTGCTCGGCGTCACGATCGCGGCGCTGTTCGTCACCGGCAGCGGCGACACGCTCACCGACATCATCGGCAGCGCCGATTCGTTCTCCGCCCTGCTGTGGGGCTCGCTGCTGTCGGTGCTCGTCGCCGGCGTCCTGTCGGTGAGCCAGGGCGTGCTCTCGCTCGGCGAGACCGTCGAGGCCTGGCTCGCCGGCATCAAGTCGGTGCTCGAGGTGCTGGTCATCCTGACGCTGGCCTGGGCGCTGTCCGCGGTGACCGAGGACCTGCAGGCCGCGGCCTATCTCGCCGACGTGCTCGGCGAGGCGATCCCGACCTGGATCCTGCCGGCGCTGGTGTTCGTGCTGGCGGCCGCGATCGCCTTCGCCACCGGCACGAGCTGGGGCACGATGGGCATCCTGCTGCCGCTGGCGGTGCCGCTGACCTGGGCCATCCTCGGCAACCAGGGCATGGCCAACGAGGCCGGCATGCTGGTGCTGCACGCCTCGGTGGCATCCGTGCTCGCCGGCGCGGTCTGGGGCGACCACACCTCGCCGATCTCGGACACCACGGTGCTGGCCTCGGCCACGTCGCACTGCGGCGTCGTCGAGCACGCCAACACGCAGCTGCCCTACGGCCTGGTCGTGGGCGCGATCGCGCTGGTCCTCGGCCTGCTCCCGGCCGGCTTCGGCGCCCCCTGGTGGGTCGGCCTGGTGCTGTGCATCGCGGCCCTGTTCGGCGTGCTCTACGGCGTCGCGCGGCCGATCCGCGAGCACAGCCATGCCCACTGAGCCGACGCCACGGCAACGACGGAGGACATGACCATGTCCGACACGGCAGGTGCCGCCCCGCTGGGGGTCCACTCCGAGGTGGGGCGGCTGCGCACGGTGATGATCTGCCCGCCGGGGCTGGCGCACCGGCGCCTGACCCCGGCGAACTGCGACGAGCTGCTGTTCGACGACGTCTACTGGGTCGACGAGGCCCGGCGCGATCACGACCAGTTCCGGGCGACGCTCGAGGGCCGCGGGGTCGAGGTGCTCGACCTCGAGGCCATGCTCGGCGAGACGCTCGAGGACCCCGAGGCACGCAGGTGGGTGCTCGACCGCAAGATCACCTGGAACCACGTCGGGGTCGGCATGGTCTCCGACCTGCGCGAGCATCTCGACGCGCTGCCGGGGCCGGCGCTGGCCGAGCTCCTGATCGGGGGCATCACCGTGCGCGACCTGCCGTTCGAGCCCTACGGCATGTTCGGTCGCTACCTCGGTCCCGACGGCTTCGTGCTGCCGCCGCTGCCGAACACGATCTTCACCCGCGACACCAGCTGCTGGATCTACGGCGGGGTCACGCTCAACCCGATGCGCTGGCCCGCCCGGCACCAGGAGACGATCCTCACGACCGCGATCTACCGCTTCCACCCGCGTTTCGCCCGTGAGGGCGTCGAGGTCTGGTGGGGCGATCCCGACTACGACCACGGCGCGGCGACGCTCGAGGGCGGCGACGTCATGCCCGTGGGCAACGCCAACGTGCTGATCGGCATGGGCGAGCGCTCGACGCCGCAGGCGGTCGGCCAGGTCGCGAGCAACCTGTTCCGCCGCGGGGCCGCCGAGCGCGTGGTCGCCTGCCAGATGCCGAAGTCGCGCGCGGCCATGCACCTCGACACCGTGTTCACGCTCTGCGACCGCGACGTCGCCACGAGCTTCGTCGAGGTCGCCGAGCAGATCCAGTGCATCTCGCTGCGCCCCGGCAGCGGCAAGCACCACCTCGACGTGCGCTACGAGCAGAGACCGCTGTTCGAGGTCGCCGCGGAGTGCCTCGGCATCGACGAGCTGCGGGTGGTGCCCACCGGCGGCGACACCTTCGAGCGCGAGCGCGAGCAATGGGACGACGGCAACAACGTCGTCGCGCTCGAGCCGGGCACGGTGGTGGCCTACGACCGCAACACGTTCACCAACCAGGCCCTGCGCGAGGCGGGCATCGAGGTCATCGAGATCCCGGGCAGCGAGCTCGGGCGCGGGCGCGGCGGCGGGCACTGCATGACCTGCCCCATCGCGCGCGATCCCGTCTGACCCTCAGCCGACACGCAAGAGGACACGCCCGATGGCGTTCAACCTGCACAACCGCAACTTCCTCACCCTCAAGGACTTCAGCGCGAAGGAGATCGGCTTCCTGCTGCAGCTCGCCGCGGAGCTCAAGTCGGCGAAGTACGCCGGCATCGAGCAGCCGCGGCTGCGCGGCAAGCACATCGCGCTGATCTTCGAGAAGGACTCGACGCGCACCCGCATCGGCTTCGAGATCGCGGCCGCCGACCAGGGCATGCACGCGACCTACCTCGGGCCCAAGGGCTCTCACATGGGTCACAAGGAGACGGTCAAGGACACGGCGCGCGTGCTCGACCGCATCTACGACGCCATCGAGTACCGCGGCTTCGGCCAGGAGATCGTCGACACGCTCGCCGAGTACGCGACCGTGCCGGTGTACAACGGGCTCACCGACGACTTCCATCCCACGCAGATCCTCGCCGACTTCCTCACCATGCAGGAGCATTCCGGCAAGCGGCTCGCCGACACCGCCTTCTGCTTCATCGGTGACGCAGGCAGCAACATGGGCGACTCGCTGCTCATCGGCGCGGCCAAGATGGGCATGGACGTGCGCCTGTGCGGGCCCGAGGACTCCTGGCCGGCGCAGGACGTCGTCGCCTACGCGCGCGAGCTCGCCGGGCGCAGCGGCGCACGCATCGCGCTGAGTACCGATCCGGACGAGGCCGTGCCCGGCGTCGACTTCGTCTACACGGATGTGTGGCTGTCGATGGGCGAGCCGGAGAGCGAGTGGGGCAGCCGCATCGAGCGCATGAAGCCCTACCAGGTCGATGCCGCGATGATGGCGCGCAGCGGCAACCCCAACGTGCGCTTCATGCACTGCCTGCCCGCGTTCCACAACGCCGACACGGAGGTCGCCGCGCACATCCGCGACCAGTTCGGCGTCGAGGCCATGGAGGTGACCGACGAGGTCTTCGAGTCCGATGCCTCGGTCGTGTTCGACCAGGCCGAGAACCGCATGCACACGATCAAGGCGGTCCTCGTGGCCACCATCGGCAACTGACCGTGCGCATCGTCATCGCCCTGGGGGGCAACGCCCTGCTGCGCCGCGGCGAGGCCCTGGAGGCCGACGTCCAGCGACGCAACATCGCCCGTGCCGCGGAGGCCATCGTGCCGCTCGCCGCGGAGCACGAGATCGTCATCACCCACGGCAACGGCCCGCAGGTCGGCCTGCTGGCGCTGCAGTCGGCGGCCTACCAGGAGGTGCGCCAGTACCCGCTCGACGTGCTGGGCGCGGAGAGCGAGGGCATGATCGGCTACATGCTCGAGCAGGCCTTCGGCAACCGCCTGCGCGAGCGCGACGTGGCCACGCTGCTGACCTGCATCGAGGTGGATCCCGACGACCCCGCGTTCGACCACCCGACCAAGCCGATCGGCCCGCTCTACGACGAGGACAGCGCGCGTGCGCTGGCCGCGGAGCGCGGCTGGTCGGTGGCGCCCGACGGCGACCGCTATCGGCGCGTGGTCGCCTCGCCACGGCCCGTGCGCATCCTCGAGATCAAGACCATCCGCGACGCCCTGGTCGACGCCGGCGTGCTGGTGATCTGCGCGGGCGGCGGCGGCATCCCGGTGGTGACCACGCCCTCGGGCGACCTGGTCGGCGTCGAGGCCGTGATCGACAAGGACCACGCCGCCGGCCTGCTCGCGCGCCAGGTCGACGCCGACGCGTTCCTGATGCTGACCGACACCGACGCCGTCTACGAGGCCTGGGGCACGCCGCAGCAGCGCGCGATCGCGGCCGCGCCTCCCGGCGCGCTGCGCGCGCAGGACTTCCCCGCGGGCTCGATGGGCCCGAAGGTCACCGCCGCCTGCGACTTCGTCGAGGCCGGCGGCGGTCTCGCGGGCATCGGGCGGCTGGAGGACGCCGCCGGCATGGTCGCGGGCACGGCCGGCACGATCGTGCGCGCCGCCGAGCCCGCGCTGCGCTACCGCGTGTAGGTGCCGACGAGGCGGTTCATGCCGAGGATGTGCGGCTCGGCGCGCTCGAGGAACTGCCACAGCGTCAGGCCCGGCTCGAGCCCGAGGTCGCGGTCGAGGGCCAGCACCCAGAAGAAGTAGTGGTGCACGCCGTGGCCCTCGGGCGGCATCGGGCCGCCGTAGCCGCTGCCGCCGAAGTCGTTGGCACCGACCGTGCCCTCGTCGGAGCCCTCGGCGAGGCCCTCGAGCGTACCCGGCAGGTTGTAGAGCACCCAGTGGACGAAGCCGTAGGTGCCGGGGGTGACCAGGGGCGCGTCCGGATCGTGGCAGATCACGGCGAACGCCTGCGTGCCGTCGGGCGCCCCCGACCACGCCAGCGCCGGCGATACGTCCTCGCCCTCGCCCGTGTGGCGGGCCGGGATCTCGCCGCGCGGCTCGAAGGCGGTGCTGGTGAGCTGCATGTCGGACAGCGCGAATCCCATGGCGGACCTCCTCGTGTACGGTGGGCGCGGGCGCCGCGCACGCCCGCCCGCGGGACATCGATGCTACGGTAACACGACCGCCCGCCGAGCCGGCGCCCGCACATGACCGCCCCCGCGACCCCGCCCCGCGTGCTGCTGCTGTCGGCCTACCGCTCCGACAGCCACCGCGCCTGGGCCGACCGCCTCGAGCGCGACCACCCGGGCATCGCCTGGACACGCCTCGAGCTGCCCGGGCGCCACTTCCGCTGGCGCATCCGCGGCAACCCGCTGTCGTGGCTCGAGCGGCTGCCGGCGCAGCCGCCCGAGCGCATCCTGGCCACCTCGATGGTCGACCTGGCGACCCTGCGCGGGCTGCGACCGGCGCTCGCCGGCGTGCCGACGGTCTACTACTTCCACGAGAACCAGTTCGCCTACCCCGTGAGCCCCCGGCAGGTGCGCTCGGTCGAGCCCCAGATGGTGCAGCTCTACGGCGCGCTCGCCGCCGATCGGGTCGCTGCTCAACTCGGACTCCGACCGCCGACTCCTTCCTCGACGGGGCCGAGGCGCTGCTCGCGCGCACGCCCGGACGAGGTCCCCGGCGGCATCCGCGCGCGCGCTGGCCGCCAGGGCCGACGAGCATGCCCCGTGCCGATCGATCCGATCCGGGCCGGCCGCGGCGCGCGACGAGCGCCTCGTGCTGTGGAACCACCGCTGGGAGTACGACAAGTATCCCGACCTGTTCGCCGGCGGCGCTGGAACGCCTCGCCGCGCGCGGGGCACCGCGTTCCGGCTCGCGCCGCTGCTCGGCCCGCCGGCCCGATCCCGCGCCGGCGGCGCTGCAGCGCATCCGGGCGCGGCTCGGCGGGCGCATCGTCGCCGACGGCAAGGCCGGGCCGGCGCGCTACCGCGAGCTCGTCGGCGCCGCCGGCATCGTCGTGTCCACCGCGCGCCACGAGTTCCAGGGCCTGGCGCTGCTCGAGGCCGCGAGCGCCGGCGTGCGCCCGCTCGTGCCGGACGCCCTGTGCTACCCGGCGCAGTATCCGCCCGCCTGCCGCTACCCGCCCGGCGACGACTGGGCGCGCCGGCGGACACGCCTGCAGCACTGGCTCGAGCACGGGCTGCCGCCGCCGGTCGACGTGTCCGCGTGGCACGGGCCCGGGCTGGCGGCGCGCTGGCGGGGGCTGCTGGCGGGGTAGGCCTGACCCGGCGCCCCGGGGGCACGGGCACGGTGGGCGCGGGTCGAGCCCGCCTCAGCCGCGGCGGGCGGCCCCCGCCAGCAGCTGGTCGAGGTGGCGCGCGAAGGCGTTGCGCTCGGCCTTGCCCAGCGGCGGCGGCCCGCCCGTGCTGACGCCGCTCGCGCGCAGCGTGTCCATGAAATCGCGCATGTTCAGGCGCTCGCGGATGGTCTCGGCGGAGTACAGCTCGCCGCGCGGATTGAGCGCCCGACCGCCGTCTCTCGATCGCCTCGGCCGCCAGCGGGATGTCGGCCGTGATCACGAGGTCCCCGGCCCCCATGCGCCGCACGATCTCGTTGTCGGCGACATCGAAGCCGGGCGCCACCCGGAGGCTGTCGATCCAGCGCGAGCGCGGCGTCCACGGCGGGTCATTGGCCACCAGGGTCACCTGCACCCCGGTGCGCTCGGCCGCCCGGAACAGGATCTCGCGGATCGCCACGGGGCAGGCGTCGGCGTCGACCCAGATCCTCATCGCGAGCGTCCACGGGCCTCGGCGTGCCGCGCCGCGGGCGCCATTCTCGTCGCCGTCATCACCCCTCGCTCCCCGAACGTGAACTCGCAATCGGGTCCTGGCGTTTACGACTCTACGCAGACAGCCGCGGCGCCACCCGGTGTGGCCAAGCGGTGTTGACAGCGTGCGTACGGCGCAGGCCTGCAGCGACGATTGCTCCAGCACGTCGCGTTGCACGCGGACAGCGGTTTTTGCACGATATCCCGCCGGGGAGCGGGTATCCGAGCGTATTCAGCACGCGTACCCGGACACGCCCGCCATGGCATGCACCCGGACGCGAGCGGGCTGCGCCGGAATGGCCGAGCTGCCCGCCCAGTGGATGCGGCATGACCCGAGGCCGAACGCACCGGTACCGCGAAATCCTACAATTCACGTCAGACCCGACGGACCCGTTCGTGCTTCCGGGATACCGCAGGGCCGACCTGTGTCGAACCGTAACGGGCACTGACGGAAACGGGCACTGACGGACAAGGAAACACGCCATGAATTACAAAGATCTCGAACAGCAGTTCCTCGACCGACGCATCTCCAGGCGCCAGTTCCTCGCCGGCGCGGCCGCCCTGGGCGCCGTGTCGCTGGCATCGGGCGTCATCAACAACCCGGCACTCGCCGCGCCGAAGAAGGGCGGTCGCCTGCGGGTGGGCATTGGTCACGGGTCGACCACCGACTCGCTCGACCCCGCGACCTACGAGAACGACCAGATCATCGCGCACGAACTACACCTTCAACAATCACCTGGGCGAGGTCACCGAGACCGGCGAGATGGTGCCGGAGCTCACCGCCGAGAGCTGGGAGACCGAAGACGCCGAGGTCTGGGGTGATCAAGGTGCGCCAGGGCGTCGAGTTCCACAACGGCAAGGAACTTACCGCCGACGACATCATCGCCTCGTTCAACCATCACCGCGGCGAGACCAAGTCGGCCGCGCGCTCGCTCCTCGAGCAGGTCGACAGCATCGAGAAGGACGGCAAGTACACGGTCGTGTTCAATCTCAAGGCCGCGAACGCCGACTTCATGTACATCGCCTCCGACTACCACATCGCCATCCAGCCCGACCAGGGCGACGGCACCATCGACGCCACCGCGGGCATCGGCGCGGGTCCCTACATGATCGAGTCCTGGGAGCCCGGTGAGCGCACGCTGCTGAAGCGCCACCCCAACTACTGGAAGTCGGACCGGGCGCACTTCGACGAGGTCGAGATCCTCTCGATCATCGACGCCTCGGCGCGTACCAACGCGCTGATGACCAACGAGGTGGACCTGATCGACCGTGTCGACCTGAAGACGGTCAACCTGCTCAAGCAGCGGCCCAACGTGAACGTCGAGGAGGTGGTCGGTTTCCGCCACTACACCTTCCCGATGCGCACGGACATGGCGCCGTTCGACGACAACAACGTGCGCATGGCGCTCAAGCTGTCGCTCGATCGCGAGCAGGTGCTGAGCACGGTGCTGCGCGGCCACGGCCGGATCGGCAACGACTCGCCGATCTCGCCCAGCAACCGCTTCCACGCCGACATGGAGCAGCGCACCTACGACCCCGACAAGGCCAAGTGGCACCTCAAGAAGGCCGGCAAGGAGAACCTCCAGGTCGACCTCAGCGCCGCGGATGCCGCGTTCCCGGGTGCCGTCGACGCCGCCGCGATCTACAAGGAGAACGCCGCCCGCGCCGGGATCGACATCAACGTCGTGCGCGAGCCCGACGATGGCTACTGGTCCGACGTGTGGATGACCAAGGCCTGGTGCGCCTGCTACTGGAGCGGCCGCGTCACCTCGGACTGGATGTTCACCACGGCCTACGCCGCCGACGCGGACTGGAACGACACGTACTGGAAGCACGAGCGCTTCAACAAGCTGCTGAAGGAGGCGCGCGGCGTCCTCGATCCGGAGAAGCGTGCCGAGATGTACGCCGAGATGCAGCGCATCGTGCGCAACCAGGGCGGCACCGTCGTGCCGATGTTCGCCAACTACGTGTTCGCGACCAACCAGACGGTGGAGCACGACGGCACGCTGGCCGGTAACTGGAACCTGGACGGCATGAAGTTCGCCGAGCGCTGGTGGTTCTCCTGATCATGCGCTTCCAGAGCAACCGGCAATAACAACGACACCATGGCTCAAATAGCGAAAATGTTGGCCCAGCGCCTGGCGCTGGGCCTTCTTACCCTCTTTGCCGTTTCGCTGATCATCTTCATGGCGATCGAGCTGCTGCCCGGTGACTTCACCCAGGCGGTGCTCGGCCAGTCCGCGACGCCGGAGACGGTAGCCGCGTTCCGCAAGGAGCTCGGCCTGGACCAGCCGGCGTACCTGCGATACTTCCACTGGATCGGTGACATCCTGCAGGGTGACCTCGGCCGCTCGTTCGCGAACCAACGCCCGATCACCGAGCTGCTCGGGCCCCGGATCTACAACACGCTGTTCCTGGCCGCCTACGCCGCGGCGATCGCCGTGCCGGTGGCGCTGGCGTTCGGCATCCTCGCCGCCCTCTACCGCAACAGCATCTTCGACCGGGCGATCAACGTGACCGCGCCTGACCGCGATCTCCTCGCCGGAGTTCCTGGCGGCCTACATCCTGATCCTGATCTTCGCCGTCCAGCTCGGCTGGGTGCCGTCGATCGGCGACGCGTCAATGCCGAGACCGGCCTGTTCGAGCGGCTCTACATCCTGCTGCTGCCCGCCGTGACGCTGACGCTGGTGACGATGGCGCACATGATGCGCATGACGCGCGCGGCGATCATCAACCTGATGGCCAGCCCGTACATCGAGATGGCGCGCCTCAAGGGCCTGGGCCGCTACCGGATCATCGTCAAGCACGCCCTGCCCAACGCGCTCGCACCGATCATCAACGTCGTCGCGATCAACCTCGCCTACCTGATCGTCGGTGTCGTGGTCGTCGAGGTCGTGTTCACCTATCCCGGCCTGGGCCAGCTGCTCGTCGACTCGGTCTCCAAGCGCGACATGCCGGTGGTCCAGATCTCGTGCCTGGTGTTCGCGGTGACCTACATCGTGCTCAACCTGCTGGCGGACATCATGTCGATCCTCAGCAACCCGCGCCTGCGGCATCCGCGCTGATGGGGGCCGACATGAATAGCCGGCTCCACAACCTGCGCAAGGTCCTGCGCACGGCACCGCCGACGGCCTGGTTCGGCATGACCGTGATCGCTGTCATCCTGCTCGCGGGGCTGTTCGCCCCCGTGGTGACACCCTACGGCGAGACCGAGGTGGTGGGCGCCCCGGGCCTGCCGATCGGCGGCGACTTCCTCATGGGGACCGACCAGATCGGGCGCGACGTCCTCACGCGGGTGATCTTCGGGGCGCGCAACACCGTGGGCATCGCCTTCCTGACGACCGCCCTGGCCTTCACGATCGGGACGGTGTTCGGCCTGCTGGCGGCGGTCCTGGGCGGCTGGATCGACCAGCTGCTGGCGCGCATCGTCGACATCCTGATGGCGATCCCGCCGCTGATCTTCGCGCTGCTGATCCTCACGATTACCGGCACCTCGGTCGTCAACATGGTGCTCGTGATCGCCATGCTCGAATCCACTCGTGTATTTCGCCTTACGCGTGCGGTCGGCATGAACGTCGGGGTCCTCGACTTCGTCGAGGTGGCCAAGCTGCGCGGCGAGGGCCTGTGGTGGATCATTCGCCACGAGATCCTGCCGAACATCGCCACCCCGCTGGCCGCCGAGTTCGGCCTGCGGTTCTGTTTCGTGTTCCTGTTCATCAGCTCGCTGAGCTTCCTCGGCCTGGGGATCCAGCCGCCGACGGCCGACTGGGGCTCGATGGTGCGCGAGAGCGCGACGCTGATCTCCTTCGGCGTGCCGACGCCGCTGGTGCCGGCCGCGGCGATCGCGCTGCTGACCGTGTCGGTGAACTTCGTCGTCGACTGGTTCCTGCACCAGGCGAGCGGGCTCAAGGAATGATCGGGGGTAACCAACGATGAGCGCCCGCGACGACCAGTCGGCAGCCAGCGACAGGGACGCCCCGCTGCTGCGCATGAAGGACCTGCGCATCGAGGGCCGGGCCGACGAGCAGTGGATCGAGATCGTCCACGGGTTCGACCTCGAGCTGCATCGCGGCGAGGTGCTCGGGCTGATCGGCGAGTCCGGCGCCGGCAAGTCCACGATCGGGCTCGCCGCGCTGGGCTATGCGCGCGACGGCTGCCGCCTCGCCGGCGGCGAGATCTGGTTCGACGGCGTCGACCTCGCGAGCGCCTCCGAGGAGACGCGCCGGCGCCTGCGCGGCAACCGTATCGCGTACGTGGCGCAGTCGGCCGCGGCCGCCTTCAACCCGGCGCATCGCCTGATCGACCAGTACGTCGAGGCGCCCGTGTACCACGGGCTCATGTCCGAGAACGACGCCGCGGAGGCCGCCAAGGACCTCTATGGGCAGCTGCACCTGCCCGAGCCGCAGACGATCGGCTTCCGCTACCCGCACCAGGTCTCCGGCGGCCAGCTGCAGCGCGCGATGGTCGCGATGGCGATGGCGGGCCGCCCCGACCTGATCGTGTTCGACGAGCCGACCACGGCGCTCGACGTCACCACGCAGATCGAGGTCATGGCCGCGATTCAGGACATCGTCGAGCAGTTCGGCACCGCGGCGATCTACGTCACCCACGACCTCGCCGTGGTCGCCCAGATGGCCGACCGCATCATGGTCATGCGCGATGGCTACGTCGTCGAGCAAGGGCCGACCCGCGGCATGCTGGCCGAGCCGCAGGAGGAATACACCCGCGCCCTGCTCGCCGTGCGCCAGCTGCGCAAGGAGGCCGAGGCGACGGCCGCCGGCGACACCCCCATCATGCGTGTCGATCACGTGACCGCCGCCTACGGCAAGGTGCCGGTGCTCTCCGACATCACCTTCGACGTGCCGCGCAAGCGCACCGTCGCCGTCGTCGGCGAGTCGGGCTCGGGCAAGAGCACCGCCGCGCGCGTGATCACCGGGCTGCTGCCGCCGATCGAGGGCAGCATCCTCTACGACGGCGAGGCGCTGCCGGCGAACTACCGCCACCGCTCGCGCGACCAGCTGCGCCGCATCCAGATGATCAACCAGAGTCCGGACACGGCGCTCAACCCCAAGCACCACGTCCGCGATGTCGTCGGCCGGCCGCTGAGCTTCTACCTCGGGCTGCAGGGCGCGCAGCGCGAGGAGCGCATCCGCGAGCTGCTCTCGCAGATCGAGCTCGAGCCCGACCAGTACATCGACCGCCTGGCCACCGAGCTCTCCGGCGGGCAGAAGCAGCGCATCTGCATCGCGCGCGCGCTCGCGGCGGATCCCGAGCTGATCATCTGCGACGAGGTCACCAGCGCCCTCGACCAGCTCGTCGGCGAGGGCATCCTGCGGCTGCTGATCCGGCTGCAGGAGGAGCTCGGCCTGAGCTACATGTTCATCACCCACGACCTCGCGACCGTGCGCGCGATCGCCGACGAGGTCGTGGTCATGAAGAACGGCGAGATCGTCGAGTCCGGCCCCAAGGACGAGATCTTCACCCCGCCCCACCACGAGTACACCGAGCTGCTGCTCTCCTCGGTACCCGAGATGGACCCGGACTGGCTCCGGCGGCTGCTGGACGAGCGCGGCGAGCAGCTGCGCGACCGCGGCATCTGAGCCCGCACACCGATCCGCCGACACGCGCGGCACCAGGGAAGGACCGGGGGTCCCCCGGCGGTTGCGGGAATGCCGTGAGGCCGACCCGGGCGCGCCTGCGCCAAACCCAGGGAACCCCCGCTGGTCTCGGGATGCCGTGGGTCCGCCGTAGGCGCGCTTTCGCGGAGCGAACGCGCGCATTCGCCTGGCGGCGAAAGACGCGCTCTACACCGGCGTCGCCAGCTGCAGCATCACGGCGCCGCGCGGCCACGGCCGCGGCGGCGGCGGCAACGCGCCGGGGACCGAAGGGCTCGCCGAGCAGGCGCGTGCCGATCAGCGCGGCGACCAGGACCGAGGTCTCGCGCAGCGCGGTCACGTGCGCCATCGGGCCCAGGCTCATGGCCCAGACCGCGATCCCGTACGACACCGACGCGATCACCCCGCCGCAGAGACCCGCCAGCCAGCTGCTGCGCCAGGCCGCGCGCAGCCCGTTGCGCCGCAGCCACCAGCCGCAGGGGACCAGCACCAGTGCCTGCGCGACGAACAGCCAGGCGATATAGGCCAGCGGCTCGCCGGCGCGGCGCGCCCCCATGCCGTCGGCGGTGATGTAGACCGCGATGGCCAGGCCCGTGAGCAGCGCGAAGGCCACGCCGCGGCGATCGGCCACATGCCCGCCCCGGCGCCAGGCCAGGCTGAGGATGCCCGCGCTGACCACGACGACGCCGGCGGTGGCGACGAGGCCCAGGGCCTCGCCCGCCAGCGCCCAGGCGGCGAGCGCCACCAGCGCGGGCGCACTGCCGCGGGCGATCGGGTAGACCTGGCTGAGGTCGCCGTGGCGGTACGCGGCCAGCAGCGCCGCCGAGTAGAGCAGGTGCACCGCGGTCGAGAGCGCGAGGTAGGGCCAGCTGGCCACGGCCGGCGGGCCGAGCGCCAGGCCGACCGGGAGCCACGCCAGGCCCGCGCCCAGCATGATCAGCACGAACGTGGCGGTGCGGTCGCCGCCGGTCTTGACCAGGGTGTTCCAGCCGGCGTGGAGCGCGCCGGCGAGCAGCACGGCGCCCACGACGCCCGGTTCGAGTGTCACGGGGATGGCCTCCGATCAGGTGCGCACGCCTGCGGCACGGCGCGGTGCCGCGGCGGGCTCGATTGTCGGTGGGGACAAGGCAAAATTCGAATGATGAAATCAGTGTTTGGCTACACGAAATTCTTATATCCTGGAACACGGGCCCCGGCGTCCGGGCCTCAGCCCGGGGCGCCTGCCCCGTCACGCGAGGCGGCGAGCCACTCGGCCACGGCGCGCACGGCCCCCGGCGCATCGGCGCGGTACGTGACCCAGTGCCCGCCCGCCACCGGCAGGACGACGTCGCTCAGGCGCTCGACGGCCCCGGCGGCGAGCGCCTCGCGCGCCAGCGGCAGCGACGCGAGCAGCGTGCCCACCCCCGCCCGCGCCGCCTCGAGCGCGGGCAGGAAGCTGTCGAAGCGCGCCACGATGCGCGTCGGCGGCGCCACGCCGGCCAGGCGCGACCAGGCGGACCAGCCCGCGCGCGGGCCGGTCAGCGCGAGCGCCGGCAGGCGGTTCCAGGCCGCGTCCGGGGCCGTGGCGCGCAGCGCCGGCGCCGCCACCGGGACGAGCTCCTCGGCCATCAACGGCAGCACACGACGCTGCGGCCAGTCACCCTCGCCGAAGCGGATCTCGATGTCGGCCCCGACCGCGTCGTAGTCGACCGGGCGGTGAACGGAGTCCAGGCCCACGGCGATCTCGGGGTGGGCCGCGCGCAGCGGCGCCAGGCGCGGCGCCAGCCACAGGGCCAGGATCGAGGCCGGCGCCGCGATCGATACGGCCGCGGGGGCATCGGCGCCGAACAGGTCGCGGGTGGCGCGCGTGAGCCCGCCCAGCGCAGCCTGCACGTGCGGCAGGTAGGCGACGCCATCGGCGGTCAGCTCGACCCCGTGGCGCAGCCGGCGGAAGAGCTGGCGCTCGAGGGTGGCCTCGAGCTGGCGCACGTGCTGGCTCACGGCGGGCTGGGTCAGCGCGAGCTCCGCCGCCGCGGCGGAGAAGCTCTCGAGCCGCGCCGCGGCCTCGAAGGTCCGGATCCAGGTGAGCGGGGCAGATCAGACATAAGGTGATTTTACTCACTGGGCATTGAATCATTATTTGAATTGAACTCTGTCGACGTCAATACTCCGTGCCAGTCATCACGCCCGGAGTCATCTCATGCCCCGCCTGCAAGACGCGCGCATCATCGACGACGGCGCCGCGGTCGCCCTCGACTGGGCCGACGGCGCGCGCGCCCGCTTCCATGCCATCTGGCTGCGCGACAACGCGCTCGACCCCGAGACCCGCGCGCCCGACAACGGCCAGCGCCTGATCACGATCACCGAGATCCCGGCGCAGACGGCGATCGACGAGGCGCAGGTGTCGGCGAGCGGGGACCTGGCGCTGCGGTTCACGCCCGAGCACAAGACCGTGACCTTCCCGGCCGCCTGGCTCCGCGAGCACGTGTACGACGACGGCGGCGGGCCCGATCGCGGCTGGACGCCGTCGACGGTGGAGCTGTGGGACGCCGGGCTCGGCCAACGCCTTCCCGGCGTCGATTTCGCCCGCGCGCGCGACGACGCGGGCGCCTTGCGCGACTGGCTCGCGGGCGTGCGCCGCTACGGCGTCGCGAAGATGTCGGGGATCCCGCGCGAGAGCGGCGGTCTGTGCCGTGTCGTCGAGCTGTTCGGGCACGTCCACGAGACCAACTACGGGCGCTGGTTCGAGGTACGCTCCGAGCCCGACCCGGTGAACCTGGCGTATACCGGCCTCGGCCTGCAGGCGCACACGGACAACCCGTATCGCGACCCGGTGCCGACGCTGCAGCTGCTCGCCTGCCTGGAGAACTCGGCCGACGGTGGCGATTCGCTGGTGATCGACGGATTCCGCGCCGCCACCCTGCTGCGCGACGAGTCGCCGGCGCACTTCGACCTGCTCACGCGCCACTGCGCGCGGTTCGAGTACGCCGGCTCGGCCGACGTGCGCCTGCGCTCGCGCCGCCCGATGATCGAGCTCAACGCCGACGGCGAGCTGCTCGCGGTGCGTTTCAACAACCGCTCGGCCGCACCGTTCGTGGACATCCCCTACGAGCAGATGGCGGACTACTATGCCGCCTACCGGCATTTCGCCGAGATCATCGAGCGCGAGGAGCTCGCGGTCACCTTCAAGCTCGAGCCGGGCGAGCTGTTCATCGTCGACAACACGCGCGTGCTGCACGGCCGCAACGGCTTCACCGCCGCCGGCTCGCGCTGGCTGCAGGGCTGCTACGCCGACCGCGACGGCCTGCTCTCGACCCTCGCGGTGCTCGAGGCGCGCGACGAGGAGGTGGCCGCATGAACGCCGCCGAGCTGACACGCGACACCATCGTCGACTTCATCGGCGACATCTTCGCCCGCCGCGGCGCGGAGTCCTACCTCGGCGAGGCCGTGACGATGTCGCAGCACATGCTGCAGGCCGCGCAGCTCGCGGAGCACGAAGGCGCCGGCGAGGACCTCGTTGCCGCCGCGCTGCTGCACGACATCGGGCACTACACCAACGAGTTCCCGGACGACGCGCTGGCGCAGGGCATCGACAACCACCATGACGAGGCCGGCGCCGCCGTGCTCGCGCCCTTCTTCCCGTCGGTCGTGGTCGACGCCGTGCGCGCGCACGTGGCCGCCAAGCGCTACCTCTGCGCCACCGACGCCTCGTACTTCGCGCGCCTGTCGCCGGCCTCGGTGCACACCCTGGAGCTCCAGGGCGGGCCCATGAGCCAGGCGGAGGCCGACGCGTTCGCGCGCGAGCCGAACCTCGAGGCCATCCTGCAGGTCCGCCTGTGGGACCAGGCCGCCAAGGACCCCGAGGCGAGCACGCCTCCGTTCGAGCACTACGCGCCGCTGCTCCAGCGCGTCGTCGATCGCCACACCCAGGCCCACGCCTGACGACGCGCGCCGCGCGCGGGCGAGGTCGTGCTCATGGCACGGAGCGCCGGCGCGATCCTGCGCGTGGCCGGCTGCCCGGTGGCCCGCGCCGGGGCGCCGAAGCCCGGCCCCGGAAGCGGCCTCCCGCGTCGGGGTTCGCCCGACGTAGCGCCCCGGTAAGGCCCGACGCCGCCCCAACGCCGTGGCGCAGGGGGCGAGCGCGATGGGCGGCTCGCTCGCCGGGCGGCGCGCACGCGTTGCCCGGCGCACGCGACACGCGGGGCGCCGGTTATCCTCGAACACCGCTCTTGGTTATCCTCTGACGCCCGCTCTCAACCCACGGAACACCGCGCATGGATACGCTCGAAGCCCTCCAGACGCTCGCCCTGGCGCTCCTGCTCGGGATGCTCGTCGGCCTGCAGCGCGAGCTCAAGGACAAGCACATCGCCGGTTTCCGCACCTTCGGGCTGGTGACCGTGTTCGGGGCGGTTACCGGCCTGATCGCCGGGCACGCGGGCGGCTGGATCATCGGTGCCGGCCTGGTCGGGGTGATCGCGGTCATCGTCGTCGGCAACGTGATCAAGCTGCGCGCGGATCGCGTCGACTACGGGATGACGACCGAGGTATCGCTGCTGCTGATGTTCGCCATCGGCGCCTGGCTGCCCCATGGCTCCTGGACCGCGGGCGCGGCCGCTGCCGGTGGCACCGCGCTCATCCTCTACTCCAAGCCCCGGTTCAAGGTCATCATCGACCGGCTCGAGGAGCAGGACATCAAGGCGATCATGCAGTTCGTGCTGATCAGCCTGATCATCCTGCCCATCCTCCCGAACGAAACGTACGGGCCCTTCGATGTCTTCAACCCGCGCCTGACCTGGCTCCTGGTGGTGCTGATCACGGGGATCAGTCTCGCCGGCTACCTCATGTTCAAGTTCGTGGGGCAACGCACGGGCGTGCTGCTCGGCGGCATCCTGGGCGGCCTCGTCTCGAGCACCGCGACGACCGTCAGCTATGCCCGGATGTCGTCGGCGAGCGCGCCGGCCGCCCGCAATGCCGCCGTGGTGATCGTGCTCGCTTCGTCGATGGTCTACGTGCGCATGCTGATCGAGATCGGCATCATGGCACCCGCCCACTTCTATCGGATGGGCATTCCGATCATTGCGCTCGGCCTGTTCACGCTGGTCGTCGCGTGGCTGGTCTACCAGCGGATCACCGACACGGAGGCCGAGACCCCGCCGCAGAAGAACCCCAGCGAGCTCGGCTCTGCACTGGTGTTCGCGGGGTTCTACGTGTTCATCCTGTTCCTGATGGCGGCTGCCAACGAGCTCCTGCCCGACGACGCCTTGTTTGCCGTTGCCCTGGTGTCGGGGCTCACCAACATGGACGCGGTTACGCTCTCCACCTCCCAGCTCGTCAGTGACGGCACGGTGAGTGACGACAAGGGCTGGCGCCTGATCCTGACGGCGTTCGTATCGAACACGCTGTTCAAATTCGGTATCGCTTGCACGCTCGGGCACGCGGAGTTGCGCCGCAACCTCGCGGGTGCTTTCGGTGCCATCGCGCTGTTCGCGCTGGCGCTGATCGTGTTCCTGGAGCTCCCCGTGGCGATCGCGTGACGCCGGATCGGGGCCGCAGGCACCCGCGCACGGGCTCGGGCGTCGCGCTCAGCCACCGAGGAAGAGCTTGCCCACCTCGGGATCCTCGAGCAGCTCGCTCCCCGCCCCGGCCATCGCCAGCTGGCCGGCGACCAGCACGTAGCCGATGTCGGCGAACTCGAGGCCCTTCTTCGCGTTCTGCTCCACCATGAGGATGGTCTTGCCCTCGTTGCGCTGCAGGTCGTCGAGGATCTCGAACACCGTCGAGATGAAGCGCGGCTCGAGCCCGATCGACGGCTCGTCGACCAGCAGCACGTCCGGCTCCATGACCAGCGCGCGCGAGATCTCGAGCAGGCGCCGCTCGCCGCCGGACAGCACACGCGCCGGCTGGCGCCGACGCTGCGCCAGGCGCTCGTACTTGTCGAACACGCGCTCCGCGGCGACACGGGCATCGGCGGGCCTGGGCATCAGGTAGCCGCCCATCAGCAGGTTCTCCTCGACCGTCATGTCGGGGAACACGGAATTGTCCTGCAGCACGTAGGCGATACCGACGCGCCTGAGCTTCTCCTCCGCGCCCAGGCCGGTGACGTCGCGGCCATCGACGGTGATCCGGCCGCCGTAGATCCGGGTGAAGCCGAACACCGAGTGCAGCACGGTCGACTTGCCGGCGCCGTTCGGGCCGACCAGGCACAGCGACTGGCCACGCCCGACGCGCAGCGCGAAGTCGTGCAGGATCTGCATGCGCCCGTAACCCGCCTGCAGGGCGTCGATGGTGAGCAGCGGGTCGTCGCCGGCGAGCCGGTCGAGCGTCTCGAGCGGCGGTCCCTCGGCGGCGATCGCCTGCGCCTGGCGGGCGACCTCGTCCACCGACAGGGTACCGGCGCCCGCGTCCACGTCGCCACGCCGCGTGTCCGTCGATCCGGGTCCGCTCGACTCGGTCATCAGGTCGCCCCCAGGTAGGCGTCGAGCACGCGCGGGTCGTTCTTCACCTCGTCGGGCCGGCCATCGGCGAGCAGCTGCCCGTGGGCAAGGCAGTACACGTGCCCCACCAGGTTCATGATCACCCGCATGTTGTGCTCGATCACGAACAGCGTGACCCCGAGCTCCGTGTTCGCGCGCGTCAGCCGATCGATCAGGCCGTTGATCAGGGTCGGGTTGATGCCGGCGGTAGGCTCGTCGAGCATCAGCATCCTGGGGTCGTTCATCAGCGCCATCGCCAGCTCGAGCAGCTTCTGCTGGCCGAACGAAAGGGAGCCGGCGCGCTCGCGCCGCTTCTCGTAGAGGCCCACGAACTCGAGCAGTTCCCCCGCGCGCTGCTCGACATCACGCGGTTGCGCCCGGAACAGCTCCAGCACCCCTGCCTTGCGCAAGTCGGCGCTGATCACCATGTTCTCGGTGCAGGTCATCTCACCGTATATGCGCGTCTGCTGGAAGGTGCGCAGCAGTCCGCGCCGCGCCACCTCCGGCACCCGCAGCCGCGACAGCTCCTCGCCCTCGAAGCGGATCGAGCCCGAGTCGACCGGGTGGTAGCCGACGATCGACGAGAACAGCGTCGTCTTGCCCGAGCCGTTGGGGCCGATCAGGCCGACGATACTGCCCTGCGCCACCTGCAGGCTGATGTCATCGTTCGCGACGACGCCACCAAACGCCTTGGTCACGCCGCTGACCTCGAGCATCGCGCTCATCTCGCCTCCCCTGCCTCGGCCGCCGCCGCGCCCGCGCCGCGGCCGAAGCGCTGGGGGAAGCGCTCGCGCAGGAACCCGAGGATCCCGGTCGGGAAGAACACCACGATCAGCACGATCAGCAGCCCGAGGGCCACCTGCTGCCAGCCGAGCAGGTAGGTCCAGAACAGCTCCTTCATCACCTGGAAGATCACCGCCCCGATCACCGGCCCCCACAGCGTGCCCTTGCCGCCGAGGATGGCCATGAGGATCATCCAGACGCCGAACGTTGCACCGGAGAAAGCCACGTCGATCGGGTCGATGAAGGTCTTGAGGTTGCCGAAGATGCCCCCGGCAACGCCGAGGAACGCGGCCGCGATCGCCCAGGCCGTGACCTTGATCGCGCGTCGTGCGCAGTCCCATCGCCTCGGCCTTCTCCTCGCCGTCGCGGATGGCGTTGATCGCGAGACCGAAGCGCGTGGAATAGAGCCAGCGGAAGAACACGAATGCGATCACCGCGAGCACGAAGGCGAGGTAGTAGAGCAGCACGTTGGTGTCGCCCAGCGCCGACGGCGACATCGGCGTGGTCATGCCCGAGCCGGCGCCGATCCAGTCCCAGCCAGCGGCGAGCTCGCCCGCCGCGATGCCCAGGCCGAGCGTGCAGATGGCGAAGTAGTGTCCGCGCATCGCCAGGATGAACATGCCGAACACCACCGCGCCGAGGACGGCGACCACCGCCCCCAGCGGCAGCCCGAGCAACAGTCCTGTGAGCCACTCGCCGGAGGTGAACGCGAACTCCGCGCTGCCGCCACGGGCCGATGTGTACTCGGAGACCTCGTAGACCAGCCCGACCTGGGTGACCGCGCAGGTGTACATGCCCAGCCCGAGGAAGAAGACGTTGCCGAACGAGTTGTAGCCCATCTGGCCGCCGCACACGTCCCAGCTCAGCGCGAACACGATGAACAGCCACAGGCTGGCCATCTGCTGCGTGTAGGCCGGGAAGACGTACGGCCCGGCGATCCCGAACAGCAGGATCGCGCCGTAGAGCACCACGCGCCCGGCGATCGCGTTCATCGCGTCCCTCCCTCCATCGTCGCCGGCGCGCACGCCGCCATCACGTCCCCGGCCATCACGGCTACTCGAGGAACTGCCGCTTGCGGGCGAGGCGCTGGCTGCGCCACACGAGCACCACCACCAGCAGGCCGAAGACGAACGCCAGCTGGAACTGCGTGCCCAGGATGAAACCGGCGTAGAGCTCGGCGATCCCGAGCAGCATGCCCGCGATGATCACGCCCGGGAGATTGCCCAGGCCCGCGATGATGACGATCATGAACGAGCGCACCGTGTAGGGCAGCCCGAAGTACGGGTGCACCGTGTAGGCCATCGCCACGAGCGCCCCGGCCGCGCCGCACAGGGCGGCGTTCAGCGCGAACGTCTGCGCGTACACGCGGTGGATGTCGATGCCGAGCACGCGCGCGGCGCGCGCGTCCTGGGCCGTCGCCCGTATCGCCTGGCCCAGGCGCGAGCGCTTGAGGAACCAGGCCAGTATCGCCCCCACGACGATCGCCAGCGCGAAGGCCACGACCTTGATCTCGCCGACCGTGATCTGGCTGCCGAACAGGTACTGGGTGCCCATGCCCGCGTCGGCGGTGCGCACGTCCGAGCCGAAGGCCTGGTTCATCAGCTGCTGCAGGATGATCGACAGGCCGAAGGTCGCCAGCAGCGAGATGAACATGTCGCGGCCGACGATGCGGAAGACCACCAGCCGGTACAGCAGGTAACCGACGATATAGAGGAACACCGCCGCCGCCGGCACCGCGTAGATCGGGTGGATGCCGGCGCCGTGGAAATACACGGCGACGAAGCCGCCGAGCATGACCAGCTCGCCCTGGGAGACGTTGATGATGTTCATCACGCCCCACACCAGCGCCAGCCCGTAGGCCGCGAGCGCGAATATGGCGCCGATCAGCAGCCCCTCGATGATCAACTGCAGGTTGAAGATCGGGGCCTGGACCAGGATGTCGAGACTGCTCATCGGCGGGCGATCCTCCTCGGAGCACCGCCGGCCGGCACGCGCGGCAGGGCCACGCGCGCCGGCCGCACGGGGACGCCGGCGGACCGCCGAGCAGCGGCGGCCCGCCGGCGCTCAGCGACAGCGCAGGCTCAGCGCTCCGACCACTTCGGCATCGGGTGGATCAGGTCGGCCGAGGCCCAGCGGGTGGGCGCGACCACCTTGTACTCGCCGTCCTGGACCTGGTAGAGGACCATCGGCTTGGCGATGTTCTTGCCGGTATCGTCGAACCTGATGTTGCCGTAGAAGGTCTGCATGTCGGTCGCGGCGAGCGCGTCCCGGACCGCCTTGGGGTCGAGCGAGCCGGCGCGCTCGAAGGCGTCGGCGTAGACCTGCACCGCCGCGGCCGACTCGGCCGCCTGGTACGGCGGGGCGTAGCCGTAGGTCTCCTCGAACAGCTGGGCGAAGTCCGAGGCGGAGCCGAACAGGTCATCCGAGTAGCTCAGCGACGGCGCCCACTGCGAGGCGCACAGCGTGTACTCGGCCGCGTCACCGAACTTCTGGATGATCTGCGCCGAGTCGCAGTGCGTCATCGCCAGCATGGGCACGTCGACGCGCATCTCCTCGATCTGGCGGATCGCGGTCGCGGCACCCTTGGAGTGTCCCGATACGACGAGGACGTCGGGTTTGAGCGCCTTGACCTTGGTCAGCGTGGCGGCCATGTCGTTGAGCTCGCGCGGCAGCTCGTCGTCGATGACGATGTTCATGTCATGCTTTTTCGCGTCGGCGGTCACGCCCGCGCGGATGTCCTGCGAGAACGGATCGTTCTCGAACGCCATGGCGACATCGATCTCGGAGGGCGCCTTGCCCAGGTTGTCCGACGTCTCCGCCGCGAGCGAGATGGCGCTGGCGAGGTACTGCTCGGAGGTCGACAGGACCGCGAACAGGTACTCGTAGCCCTGGGTGAACAGCGAGCGCGAGGCCCCGTTCGCCTCGACCATCGGGATCCCGTGGCGCTCGGTGACCGGCGCGATCGCCTTGGTCATGCCCGAGGAGTACGGCCCGAGCATGAACTCGACCCCGTCCTGGCTGATCAGGCGCTCGGCGAGCTCGGTGCCACGTGCCGGCGTCGACTCGTCGTCGTAGTACTGGATCTCCAGCATGTAGTTCTTGCCGCCGACGTTGACGCCGCCATTCTCGTTGATCATCTCGACGGCGAGATCGTAGCCCTTCCTGGTGTGGCCGCCGTTGGTCGAGTACTTCCCGGTCAGCGAGATCGCCGAGCCGATCGTGATCGTGTCCTGCGCGAGCGCGACACCCGTGGTGCACACGGCCAGGACGGCCGCACAGAGGGCCCATGTCGCGGCCCGGAGTGACCTGGAAACCATTGCTTGTCCTCCCCGCGCCGGCCGCTGGTGCCGCCGGCACGTCTCGAGCGCGCCCGCCGGGCGGCGTGGCGCGTGGTCCCATTGGCAACGATCACGGCCGCGGGCGGTCGCGATCGCGGCCCCGTTTCCGGGGCCGTCGGCTGAGCATAGTCCGGGATCGGCCGGGCCACAACGCGCCGCGCGGGCGCGTCAGCGTCAGCGCGCGGCCGGGCGGATCGCCAGCGCGAGCCCGGCGGCGGCCAGGCCGCAAGCGGCCAGCAGCGCCCAGCCGGCCTCGTAGCCGGCGGTATCGGCGAGGTAGCCGAAGGCCGGCGGCGCCAGCATGCCGCCGACGTTGATCGCGGTCTGGCCGCCCGCCGTCGCCGCCCCGACCTCGCCCACGCCGACCATCCCCGTCGAGGCAGGAGTAGTACACCCGGTGGCCCCGAGCGTCGTCAGCCCGACGCCGAGCAGCAGCGCGATCACCAGTGCCGGGGCCGCCGGCCCCAGCGCCAGCGCGGCGCACAGCACCCCGGCGACCGCCATCAGCGCGATCGTCACCGCGGCGGCGCCGTGCCCGCCGGCGATGCGATCGGCGGCCATGCCCGCGCCCAGGCGCCCGACGCTGCCCGCCGTCTGCACGCCGGCGAGCACGATCCCCGCCGCCGCCGGCGCTCAGGCCGGCGGCCTCGTTGGCGTAGAGCAGCGCGTAGCCGACCGTGGTGAACACGCCGGCCCCGAGGAACAGCCCGGCGAGCACGACCAGCGCGTAGCCACGATCAGCGCGCAGCCGCCCGAGCTCGGGCGCCGCCCAGCGGCCGTGACCCTCGCTGCCGAGGTAGGTCGCGCGGAAGTACAGCGCGTAGAGGGCGCCCAGCGCGGCGATCACGGCGAAGCCCCAGCGCCACAGCGCGAACATCGCGACGACGGCGACGACCGCGGCCGCCACCGCCGAGCCGAGCGTCACGCCGACCTGCTCGAGGCCCATCGCGAGGCCGGCGCGGCCCGGCGGCGCGCTGGTGACGATGCCGCGGTTCGACGCCGGCATCGCGGTGGCGTAGAACGCGCCCAGCAGGAACGCCGCCGCCGAGCGGCACGGCGTAGGTAGGCGCCGCCCCGACCAGGCCGGCCGTGAGCGCCAGGCCCAGCAGGCCCACGAGCATGACGCGGCGCTCGCCGAAGCCGTCGACCGCGGCCCCGCTCGGGAACAGGTTGAGCGTGTAGCCGAGCATCGCGACGGTCACGAGCGCGCCGACGAGCGTGCGCGAGAGCGCGAAGCTGTCGCGGAAATACGCGGTCGCGGCGAACAGGCTGTAGTAGCAGAGCGAGGCCGCCGCCTGCCAGCCCGCGACCGCGATCACGGGCCGCCAGGCGGGGGCGATCACGGATGGCGCCGGGCGGCGACGGGCCGCGCCGGCGTCATGCGGTGCGCAGCCGGCGAGAGCCGCGCACGGGGGTCAACGCGCGACACCCAGCTGGCGCGCCAGCACCCCGTGCGACAGCTCGGAGAAGCGCTCCAGCGATACCTGGAACCCCAGCGCCTCGAGCATCCGCGGGGTCTCGTCGAGCGACCAGAAGTACTCGCCGGCGATCGCGTTGGCCGTCGCGTCGTCGCCGCGCGCGCTGAAGGCCGCGACCGCCTCCGCACGGCTCGTGCCGGGCGCGAGCATGAGGTCGCCGAACACGGCGCGCCCGCCCGGGCGCAGCACCCGCCGGATCTCGCGGAAGAGCTCGGCCTTCTCGGTGTCGCGCAGGTGGTGCACGGCATAGGCGCTGACCACGGCGTCGAAGGTCCCGAGCCCGCGCTCGAACACGCCGAGGATGTCGTCGCAGACGAAACGCCGCCAGGGGCATTCGCCGAGCCTGGCGCTCGCCACCGCCTCCATCTCGCGCGAGCGGTCCACGCACACGAGCTCGCGGCAGCGCCGCAGGCGCCGGGTCAGGTCGCCCCTGCCCGAGCCGAGCTCGAGCACGCGGTGGCCCGGGGCGATCGCGGCGGTCCGCGTCACCCAGGCGAGCAGCGCGGCGTACCCGGCGCGGATCGCCTGGCGCTCGTCGGCGACGTCGGCGTCGTGGCCGGCGGCCTCGTCGTCGTGGTTGGAACGCTCGCCGCGGGCGCTGCGCATGTGTCCACCCTCCGTCCCCGCCGATCATGCCCCATCCGGCACCCGAGTCAACGCCGCGCGCCGCCGGCCCGCCTCAGAGCGCGGCCTGGAGCAGCCAGAGCCCGCCCATGCCGACGCCGATGGTCAGCAGCACGTTGCGCGAGTACCAGGCCACGACGGCGGCCGCGAGGCCGGCGACCAGGCGCGGGTTGTCCGGCGACAGATCGATACCACCGTCGGCCACCACCAGCGCCGGCAGCACCAGCGCGGCGAACACGGCCGGCGGCACGTATCGCAGGGCGCGCGCCAGCGCCGGCGGCACCGAGATCCACTGCCAGGCCTGGATGAACGAGGCCCGGATCAGGTAGGTCCCCGCCGCGACCCCGACGATCAGCAGCCAGATGGTGGTGTCGCTCATGCGCGCGCGCCCCTCACCGCTGCGCCCCGGCCCAGCGCTCGAAGGCGTAGCCGGCGGCGATGCCGCTGAGCGCGCCGGTGACGATGCCGAGCTTGAGCGGCAGGCCGGTGCCGGCGGTGGCGACCACGCCGCCGACCAGCGCGGCGACCACGTGGGCCCGGTCGCGCAGGGCCGGCATGAGCAGGACCAGGAAGACCAGCGGCACGGCGAAGTCGAGCGACCAGTCGCGCGGGATGCCCGCGCCGAGGAAGACCCCGACCGCGCTCGCCGACTGCCAGGTCAGCCAGAGCGCGACCCCGCCGCCGAGGTAGTACCAGTGGCCCCAGGGCTCGAAGCCGCCGTCGGGGCGGTTGTAGCGGTTGATGGCGAGCGCGTAGTTCTGGTCGACCAGGAAGTAGGCGAGCCCGAGGCGCGAGCCACTGCCCAGGTGCTGGAAGTGCGGCGCCAGCGAGGCGCTGTACATCATCATGCGCAGGTTGATCGTGAGCGCGGTCAGCACGATCACCGCGGGCACGGCACCGTCCGCGACCAGCTGTACCGTCGCCAGCTGCGAGGCCCCGGCGAACACGGTCGCCGACAGGGTCATCGCCTGGGCGGCCGAGAAGCCGGACTGCATCGCGCTCAGGCCCGCGATCATGCCGAAGGGCACGACCACCGCGAGCATGGGCGCGACCGCGGCGACCCGGCGGCGAAGACCTGGCGGCGTGTCGGCATCGGCTCCCGCTGGCAGTCGTGTGCGGCTGCGGCGCCGGCGGCCGCCGGCGCGCGGCGCAAGGGTACACGCATGGGCGCCCGCGTCGCGCGGGCGCGGCGCGCCCGCGCCGATGTTGTACCCTGAGCGCGTGCACATGCCCCGGCGGCGGATCATCCCATGGGCGAGCGATTCCCCGAGCACCTGGCGAGCGAGCTCGAGGCCCTGCGCGCGGCCGGCCTGTACAAGGACGAGCGCGTCATCACCTCGCGCCAGGCCGGCGAGATCGAGGTGGCCAGCGGCGAGCGCGTGCTCAACCTGTGCGCCAACAACTACCTCGGTCTCGCCGACAGCGAGACGCTGATCGAGGCGGCGCAGGCCGCGCATCGAGCGCTACGGCTACGGCATGGCCTCGGTGCGCTTCATCTGCGGCACCCAGGAGGATGCACAAGCAGCTCGAGGCGCGCATCGCCGGTTTCCTCGGCACCGAGGACGCGATCCTCTACTCGAGCTGCTTCGACGCCAACACCGGCCTGTTCGAGACCCTGCTCGGCGAGCAGGACGCGGTCATCTCGGACGCGCTCAACCACGCCTCGATCATCGACGGCATCCGCCTGTGCAAGGCCGCGCGCTACCGCTACGCCAACAACGACCTGGCCGAGCTCGAGGCCCGGCTGCGCGAGGCCAGGGACGCGCGCTTCCGCCTGGTCGCGACCGACGGCGTGTTCTCGATGGACGGCGTCATCGCCGACCTGGCGGGCATCTGCGAGCTGGCCGAGCGCCACGACGCGATGGTGCTGGTCGACGACAGCCACGCGCTCGGCGTGCTCGGCCCGGGCGGGCGCGGCTCGCCGGCGTACTGCGGCGTCGCCGAGCGCGTCGACATCGTCACGGGCACGCTGGGCAAGGCCCTGGGCGGGGCCTCCGGCGGCTACACCGCGGCACGCGCGCCGGTGGTCGAGTGGCTGCGCCAGCGCTCGCGCCCGTACCTGTTCTCCAACACCCTCGCCCCCGTGATCGCGGCCACGTCGCTGCGCGCGTTCGACCTGGTCGAGGACGGGGCCGCCCTGCGCGAGCGCCTGTTCGCCAACGCGCAGCACTTCCGCGCCGGCATGGCGGAGCTCGGCTTCACCCTGGGCGGCGCCGACCACCCGATCATCCCGGTGATGATCGGCGACGCCGGGCGCGCGCACGAGCTGGCGCAGCGGCTGCTCGCGCGCGGCGTCTACGTGACCGCGTTCTCCTACCCGGTCGTGCCGCGCGGCCAGGCGCGCATCCGCACGCAGATGTCCGCCGCGCACGCGCCGGCGGACATCGACCACGCGCTCGAGGCCTTCGCCGCGGCCGGCCGCGAGCTGGACCTGATCGACTGAGGGAACACGACGCGATGGCGACGACGATGAAGGCCCTGGTCAAGGCACGCGCCGAGCCCGGCATCTGGATGCAGCAGGTGCCGGTGCCCGAGCCCGGCCCGACCGAGGTGCTGATCCGCGTGCGCAAGACCGCGATCTGCGGGACCGACGTGCACATCCACGAGTGGGACGCGTGGTCGGCCGCGACGGTGCCGGTGCCCATGGTGGTGGGCCACGAGTTCGTCGGCACGATCGAGGCCGTCGGCGCGGCCGTGGGCCGCTACCGGCCGGGCCAGCGCGTCTGCGGCGAGGGCCACATCGTCTGCGGCGTGTGCCGCAACTGCCGCGCCGGCCGCGGCCAGCTCTGCCACAACACCCGCGGCGTCGGCGTGCACCGCCCGGGCGCGTTCGCCGAGTACCTCGTCCTGCCCGAGGAGAACGTGGTGGCGATCCCCGACGACATCCCCGACGACGTCGCCGCGATCTTCGACCCCTTCGGCAACGCGGTGCACACCGCCCTGACCTTCGACGTGGTCGCGGAGGACGTGCTGATCACCGGCGCCGGCCCGATCGGCATCATGGCGGCGCTGGTCGTCCAGCGCGTGGGCGCGCGCAACGTCGTGATCACCGACATCAACCCGGCGCGCCTGGAGCTCGCGCGCGACATGGGCGTGCAGCACGTCGTCGACGCCGGCCGCACGCGGTCTGCAGCGATGTCATGGGCTCGCTCGGGATGAACGAGGGCTTCGACGTGGCGCTGGAGATGTCCGGCGCCGCGGCGGCCTTCCGCGACATGATCGACGTCATGAACAACGGCGGGCGCGTCGCCATCCTGGGTATCGCGCCGACGGCCTTCGAGATCGACTGGAACGAGGTGATCTTCAAGATGCTCAACCTCAAGGGCATCTACGGCCGCGAGATGTTCGAGACCTGGTACAAGATGATCGCGCTCGTGCAGGGCGGGCTCGACATCAGCGGCATCATCACCCACCGCCTGCCGATCGACGACTTCCAGGCCGGCTTCGACGCCATGCGCGCCGGCGAGTGCGGCAAGGTGGTGCTGGACTGGGGCTGACGAACGGCCGCCGGGCCTGGAAGCCGCTGGCTCGGCCTTCGGACCAGTGCGCGCGTGCGCTGCGCGCAAACGCGCCTACAGCCGGACCCGCGGAACCGCCGCCGGGTCGGAAAATCCTGTGGGTCCGCCTTCAGAGACTGTGTAACAAGTCCGCGCCGTAGCGAGGAAGTGGAACGGCGAGGCGATTTCGGCGATCGTTCGAGGAGCATAGTGGGCACTACGTGACGAGAAGGATCGCCGAAAGCGGCCGCCGTGGCACTTCCGCAGTAGGTGCCGGACTTGCTGCACAGCTCTTCAGGCGGACGACGGCCTCTCGGGATGCCGCCGCGCCCGCCCTTCAGTGTCCCGGGTCGAGGCGCAGCCAGTCGTCGGCCGTGATCGTGCCGAGCACATCGAAGCGCGCGTCGCCGGTGGGGCGCACGACCGCGGCGCCGCCCTCGGGCGGGCGCTGGCCGGCGGCGAGCAGGAACACGTTGCCGTGGGCCACGATGACGCTGTTGCTGCCCGCCGGGGGTGGCGTGCCGAGGCGCCGGCGGGCCGTCGCGCGCAGCGCCTCGCGGCCGCCCACGTAGCGCGCGGCGCGTGCGTTGAGCACGTCGCGCGTGGTCGTGACCGGCCCCAGGTCGAGCAGCTCCGCGGTCTGCACGCAGCGGCAGTACGGGCTCGCGTACACGGCGTCGACGGGCACCCCCAGCCGGCGCATGGCGGCGCCGACCGCGCGCGCGTTGTCGCGGCCCTGCTGCGAGAGCTGGCGCATGCGCCCGGGATCGCAGCTCGTCCAGTCGCCCTCGGCGCGCACATCGTCACTGGTCGACCAGTCGGTGCTGGCGTGGCGGAAGTACAGCACGTGGCCGCCGTCGCGCAGGCGCTCGACCAGGGCACGCGCGTCCGCGGCCGCCGGCAGCGGCCGCGGCACGGCGACGAGCAGCACCAGCAGCGCGGCCAGCGCTGCCCCGCCATGGCGCGCGCCGACCGGTCTCACGGCCGCCCCGGGGCCGCGCTCACTGCGTCCCCTCGACGATGCGCAGGTCGCGCTCGGCGGCATCGCCGAGCGCGGCCAGCGCCTCGCCGTAGGCGGCGCCCTCGTAGCACGCGATCGCCGCCTCGACCGAGTCGAACTCGATCACCACGGTGCGCTGCATCAGGCCGGCCTCGAACGCGCGCGTCGGGCTGCCCGCGCACCAGGAAGCGCCCGCCGGCGGCCTCGATCGCCGGGCCGGCCAGGCGCACGTACTCGGCCATCGCGGCCTCGTCGTGGATCGCGCGGATGCAGTTGATCCAGTAGCCCTTCGCCATGGCATTGCCTCCCCCGGGCGGATGGTCGTCGCCGGGCATCGTAGCGCAGCGTAGCGGCCCGGGCGGATCAGCGCAGCAGCAGCCAGGCGGTGTACGCCGCGAAGGCCGCCAGCAGCAGCGCGCCGTCGTGGCGGCCCAGCGCGGGCCGGATGCCGAGCCGCAGGGCCAGCCCGCCGGCCAGCACGGTCATCACGCCGAGGTCGGCCCACGTGATCGCGCCCTGCCCCAGCGGCTGCACCAGCGCCGTTACCCCGAGGATGCCGAGGATGTTGAACAGGTTGCTGCCGACCACGTTGCCGACGGCGATGTCGCGCTGGCCGCGGGCGGCCGCGACCAGCGAGGTGGCCAGCTCGGGCAGACTGGTGCCGACCGCGACGATGGTCAGCCCGATCACCGCCTGGCTGACGCCGAGACCCGTGGCGAGCGCGACCGCGGCCGTGACCAGCAGGTGCCCGCCCGCGACCAGCATGGCCAGGCCGGCGAGCGTGCGCAGGGCGTCGGCGCCGGCGCCGGCCCGCGCCGGCGGCGCCGCCCCCGCCAGCTCGGCCTGCACCGCCGGCGCCTCGCGCCGCGCCTCCCAGAACGTGAACGCCGTGTAGGCGACCAGGCCCGCGAGCAGCAGCCCGCCCTCGAGGCGCCCGGCGCGCGCATCCGCGAGCACCGCCAGCAGCAGCAGCGACACGAGCAGCACCAGGGGGGCATCGATGCGCACGATCTTCGCCTGCACGATAGCGGGCGCGAGCAGCACGGCGAGCCCGAGGATGAGCGCGATGTTGGCGATGTTGGAGCCGACGACGTTGCCGACCGCGATGTCGTTGGCGCCGCCGAGCGCGGCGTCCAGCGACACGACCAGCTCCGGCGCGCTGGTGCCGAAGGCGACCGCGGTCAGGCCGATGGCCAGCGGCGACACGCCCAGGCGCGCCGCCAGGCCCGAGGCCCCGCGCACCAGACCCTCGCCGCCGAAGTACAGCAGCGCGAGCCCGGCCGCCGCCCCGGCCAGCGTCAGCAGCAAGGGACCACCCACGGACGCCGCCCGGGCGGCGCCTCACCGCCGCGCGGACCATCCACGTGGAGCAGGTGCTCGTGCATCGCTGGCCTCTGCTTCGCTAGCCGCCGCTCGTGGTCGCCCCTGACTGGGGCACGGGCGCCACCGTCACGCCCGGGCGCACGCGATCGGCGAGCGGGTGATCGGCGGTGTACTCGAGCACCGCGCGCACCGGCCTGCGCGGGCCGTGGCCGGTGCTGCCCGGCTGCATGCGGATCACCTCGTGCACCCGCCCGCCCGGCGCGATCCAGGCGAGCAGCAGCGGGCGCGCGACGTTGCGCATGTGGTAGACCGGGCGCGTGGGCCGCGGGTAGCGGAAATAGATGGCCTCGTCGCTCATGCGCGCGCCCGGCACGAACTGGAAGCCGGCGGCGCGGTGCGCGCCCGTCGCCGCGAGCCGCACCGTGTACACGCGCCCGTCCACGCGCAGCTCGATGCGCGGCATGTCGTCGATGCGCGGCGCGCCCGCCTGGCCCCAGGCGGCGGCCGCGAGCACGAGCACGAGCACCCCCGCCGGCACGGCGCGCCGGCGATGGCCCCGGTGCGGGCGGCAGTCCACGGCCGCAGCTCCCCGCGCGGCCGGCTCAGGACGTGCCCGCGGCGAAGCCGCCGGCCTCGATGCCCACGGCGGCGACCGCCTCGTCGGCATCGGAGGTATCGCCGCTGACCCCCACGGCGCCGACGATGAGGCCGTCGCCGTCGAGCACCAGGGCGCCGCCGGCGACCGGCACCGCGTGCCCGCCCGAGGCCGCGGCGACCGCGCCCAGGAAGGCCGGGCGATCGGCGTTGGCGGCGCCGAACGCCCCGCTCGGCGTGCCCACGCCGAGCGCCGCCCAGGCCTTGCCCTGCGCGACCTCGAAACGGAACACGCCCGAGCCGTCCTCGCGCTCCATGGCGACCAGGTGGGCGCCGGCATCGAGGACGACGACGGTCATCGGCTTGAGGTCGCGCTCGCGCGCCGCCGCCAGCGCCGCGCGGATCATCGCGCGCGCCGACTCCAGCGGCAGCGGCGCGCGGTGCTCGTAGAAGGCCATGCGGAACATCCTCCCGTTGTGTGCGCCCGTCGTCACTGTACCCAGATATCGCCCGGCCTGCAGCGTGCGCGGGCGAGCGAGCCCATGCGCGAACAACCACGAGAGACGGCGCCCGTCGAACGGCCATTCGCGACCAAGCTCCCGCCTGCCGGTCCCGATCACCGCCGCGGTCGAATCTGCCTGTAGGCACGGCCTTCGGCCGCGAACCGGTCGTGGCATCGGTGACGCCGTCTTCGCGACTACAGGCGATTCCGGCCGCCGGGGCACATCACCCACCAGCGTCATCGCGAGGCGCCGCAGGCGCCGTGGCGATCCAGGGCGGCGGTGCCATCACCGCGCGCGGTTCTGGACTGCCACGTCGCTTCGCTCCTCTTAATGAACTTCCCTGTTCATCTTCGGTTCGAGGCCCCCCGCCGGGGGCCTGAGGGGCTCTTAATGACATCGACCATCCGTCCGGCCACAGCGCAGTAGGCGCGTTTTCGCCGCAGGCGAACGCGCGCATTGCACCCGCGCCACGCCATGCACCCAGGCATTGCGGAGCCCCGTGCCAGAGGCCCCAATGCGGTGGTGCCTGCCTCGACGCCCCTCACCCCGTCCCTCTCCCGCGAAGCGGGAGAGGGGGCCCTTCGTTTCGGCGGCGGCGGTCCGATACCGCTCGTCGCGACTCGTGATGACGCAACGACGTCATCCCCGGTTCGGGGCCCCCTGCCGGGGGCCTGAGGGGCTCGCAATGACACAAGGGCAGGCCGGTGCCGCCGTGGCATCGATTGCCTGCAGGAGCGGCCTCCGGCCGCGAAGCGTTGCGCAATCCCCGGAATCCGCTGTCGCCGTATCCACGGCGCGCCCCTATTTCACGCCCTCGACCGGGTTGCCGTCCTCGTCGACGGTGTAGGTATCGCCGTTGATGATGCCCGGCACGTGGACGAACATCGCGCGGAAGGTCCCGGGTCCCTCCGGGTTGCGCGGCGCGTGCGGCACGCCCGGCGGGATGAACACGATGTGCTCGTGCGCGTGGCACGGCACGATCTCGCCCGCGATCCAGAGCTCGCCCCGGCCCTCGAGGCCGTAGAAGGTCTCGCCCGAGTAGCGGTGCACGTGCAGGCTCGTCGAGCGCCCCGGCTCCACGTGGATGATCCCCTGGCTCAGCATCTGGCTGTCGCCCTGGAAGGGGCTGACCAGGAACTGGATGCCGATACCGAAGCGGTCGAGGGTCTCGCGGTCGTCGACGCGGTAGAGCTGGTACGGGCGCGCGTGGTCGATTCCCATGGGGCCTCCGTATGGATCCAGGCCGGTATGCAGCGCGCACGGTGCGGGCCGGCCGGGCCGCCATTCGCGACCTGAGGCCGCTCCCGCCCTGACCCGACGGTCAACCCGCGGCGCGCGCGTCGAGCAGCGTGCGCAGGCGCGCGATGTGCGCCGGGCCCACCTCGCAGCAGCCGCCGACGATCTGCGCGCCGGCATCGAGCCAGCCCGACACGTGCGCCGCGTAGCGCTCGGGGTTCAGCCCCGAGCGCGCCTCGGGCACGTTGCGCCCGGCGTCGATCTCGTGTCCGGGACCGATCGGCTCGAAGCCGTTGGCGTAGGCCCCGAATGGCCGGCCGGCGTGCCGCGCCAGCGCGGGCATCGCGGCGTCCACGCTCTCGGGCATGGAGCAGTTGACCAGCACGGCGTCGACGTGCTCGCCCGCCAGCGTGGCCACGGCGTCGCCGATGTCCTCGCCGCTGCGCAACCGGCCGCTGCCGTCGTCGGCGACTGTCCAGGAGACCCACACCGGCAGGCCGGTGCTCGCGGCGCCGCGGGCGGCGGCGAGCGCCTCGGAGGCGGTGGACATCGTCTCGCACAGGAACAGGTCGACGTACTCGGCGAGCAGCGCCGCCTGCTCGCGGTACTGCGGCTCGAGCTCGGCCACGGAGCGCACGCGGTCGGGCGGTAGCTGCCGTGGATCGGTGCCAGCGAGCCCGCGATCGCGACGTCACGCCCGCTCTCCTCGCGCGCGCGCTGCGCCAGCGTGCCGGCCTCGCGGTTGAGGCGCTCGAACGCGCCCGTGACCCCGCCGGCCTCCAGGCGACTGCGCGAGGTGGTGTACGTGTTCGCGATGATGACGTCGGCGCCCGCGTCGATGAAGTCGCGGTGCACCGCCACGACCGTGTCCGGGGAATCCAGCAGGGCCTGCGCCGACCACACCCCGCTCGCCGTGTTCACGCCGCGCGCGGCCAGCTCCTGGCCGGTGCCTCCATCGAGCAGCAGGCAGCCACCCTGCCCGAGCTGCGCCAGTCGTGCCGACATGCGTTTACCTCCTCGTCGTCGTGATGCGCCGTTCCATCGGCCCCGGCGAGCTCCCCCGTGACGCCTGGCGTTCCGTGGATCCGGCTTCAGCCGGACACGCACCGCCGCTTCCAGTGCCGCTGTCGGACTGAAGGAACTGTGTAACAAAACCGACACCTGCTACGGAAGCGCCACGGCGCCGATTTGCTGCACAGTCTCTGAAGTCGGACCCACGAGCATTCGTCGCGGCCCTGCGAGCGTCACCCACGAACCATTCGCAAAGGAATCGCTCGGCGCATCCCTGGACCCCGCCCCCTCGGGGCCTGCGCTGGGCGCAGTCCCGATCTGCTCCCGGCAGATCGGCCGCGTTCATTCGCGGTTCGCCGACGTGGCACCGCCCCCGTCGCCGAGCAACGGGCGCCCCGCCCACAGGCCCAGCGCCGGGCCGAGCGCGAGCGGCACGAGCAGCCACTCGGGGGCGACGCGGAACTGCAGCCACTCGAGCAGCGACAGGCTCGCGATCGTGAGCGCGAAGCCGATCGAGTTCATCAGGGTCAGCGCCGAGCCCACGAGCGCGCGCGGGGTGTGCTGCGCGGTCAGCGCGGAGAACTGCGGCGAGTCGCCGACCACGGCGACGCCCCACAGCAGCAGGAAGGCGACGAACAGCGGCGTGGGGGCCGCGAGCATCAGCGGCGAGACCAGGCAGCAGGCGCCCGAGACCGCCAGCTGGCCCAGGGCCACGCGCCCCCCGCCGAGGCGGGCCACGAGGAAGCCGCCGCCGGCGCAGCCGAGGAAGCCGGCCGCGATGGTGGCGAAGGCGAGCCCCGACAGGGCGCCGCCGCTCAGACCGTGCGCGGCGATCCAGACGGGCACGAAGGCCCAGAAGGCGTAGAGCTCCCACATGTGGCCGAAGTAGCCGAGCACGGCCGCCCGGAAGCGGCGCCGCGCGAAGGCCGCCAGCACGCCGCCAAAGCGCACCGGCGCGCCGCGGCGCAGGTGCGGGCCCTCCGGGACCAGGCGCACCAGCAGGCCGCCGGCCAGCGCGGCGACCGAGGTCCCGGCGATCAGCAGGCGCCAGTCCCAGGACGCGCCCAGTGCGCGCAGCAGGTGCGGCGAGGCCGTGCCGAGCACGAGCGCACCCACCAGGAACCCGAGCGCGTGCCCGAGGCCACCGGCGTACCAGCCGGCGGCGATCTTCATGCCGACCGGGTAGACGCCGGCGAGGCAGAGGCCGACCACGAAGCGCGCCCCGAGCCCGCGCGCGAAGCTCGCCGGCGCGAGCAGGACGGCGGCATTCGCCGCGGCGCCGGCCACCGCCGCGACCAGGAACACGGTGCTCGCGTGGAAGCGATCGGCGATGCCGCCGACGGCGAAGGCGAGCGTGCCGGTGATGAAGCCGAGCTGCACCGCGGTGGTGACGATGCCCTCGCCACCGGCGATGCCCCACAGGTCCTGCAGCGACCCGATCACGGCGTTGGCAGCGAACCACAGCGAGGTCGCGAGCAGCTGCCCGACGACGATCGCCGGCAGGATCCAGGCCGGTACGGCCTCGTCCTGGGCGGCCACCGGTCAGGCCGGCCGGCGGCGGCGTCGGTCGACCGACGCGCAGAGCGCGGCGCCGACGGCCAGCGGCGACGCCGGCAGCGACCCGGTTGGCCCTGCGCACACCTGCCCCCATGGCATGCCTCCCTGCCCGGCTGCGGCGCCGACCCGCGCGCGGGCGCGGGCATCGCCCGCAACATTGACCGCGGTCGTGACCGGCGTCAATCGGCCGCGGCCCGCGGCGGCGGTGCCGCCCGGAGCAAGCGCACGTGGCTGCCCTGCCCGCGGCGGAACTTGCTGTTGACCAGCGCGATCGCCCCGTCGGGCGCGACGGCGAGCTTGTCCATGAGCAGGCCCTGCTGGCTGCCGTTGATGCCCGCCCCCGCCGTCCGCGGCACCACCGCCGTGTCCGTGAACGAGTCGCCGCCGTCGCGCGAGTACAGGATCCCGAGCGCATCGGGCGGATACGGGCCGCGCAGGGAGAACAGCTCGCAGGCCAGGTAGACCCGCCCGTCGCCGGCGAGCGCGAGGTGGGGGAAGGCGGCCCCCTCGAAGCCCCGCGGCAGCGGCGCGGAGACCGTGCGCGCCGGCGCGAACGCGTCGCCACCGGCGGGCCGGCGGGTGTAGCGCAGGTCGTAGCGCCGCAGCGGGCCATCCGGGCTCAGCGCGTAGGCCAGGTGCAGCGTGCCGTCGGCGCCCAGGGCCAGCTTGGGCGCGTCGGCGTGACCGGGGCCGGGATCGACGCGCCGCGCGCGCGTGAACGTGCGCCCCGCGTCCTCCGAGCGGGCATGGCGGATGTCGGCGGCGCGCTGCTCGCCGACCGTCCAGGCCAGGTGGACGACCCCGTCATCTCCCGCCGCGAGCGCCGGCGCCCGGGCCGGCGGCTCACCGGCTCCGCCGGCGATCCGCGTCGGGGCGGAGAACGTCGTGCCACCGTCGCGCGAGCGCGCCAGGCGCAGCGGGCCCTCGTATTCCGTCCAGGCCACGTAGACGGTGCCGCCAGGGCCGACGGCGAGGTCCAGGCTGCCGTTGTGCCAGTAGTCGGCGAACAGGCGGCCCTTGCCGTCGCCGGCGCGGCTGCGCGAGAGGTTGACCGGCGCGCCGAAGCTGCGGCCGCCGTCGCGCGAGCGCGCGAAGAAGATCTCGCCGCCGTGGCTGACGCCGGAGAAGACGATCTCCTGCCAGGCCACGTAGAGCGTCTCCGGGTCACCCGGCGCCGTGGCCAGGCGCGGCAGCCAGGAGAACACGCCGGGGCTGCCCGAGACGTTCACCGGCGCCGGCAGGCGCGCCTCGCCCCCGGGGCCGTAGCGCTGCACGAAGACGTCCTTGCGTGCCTGGTCGACCCAGGCCACCGCGGCGTCGCCGCCGGCGAGCCAGGTCACGGTGGCATCGTCGACGTAGTCGAACACCGACGCGTTCATGCGCCAGGGGCCGCGGTGGCCCGCCCCGCTCGCGACCGTGACCGGGGCGCGCCACTGCAGGTCGCTGTCCGCCCGGGCGGGCGGCGCCCGCACCGCGATGGCGGCCAGCGCCAGCAGCGCGAGCGCGGCCAGGGTGCGCGCCGCAACCGAGCCGTGCCATGTCCCCGCGGGCTTCGCACCAGGCATGGCGCCACGGTAACGCCGGGTGTCACCGGCACGCACGGGCACGGGCCCTCAGTCCGCCAGATCGATGATGTCGATCACCGTGTCGGCGTCCTCGCGCAGCAGGCGTGTGGCCAGGATCTTGCGCCGCAGCTCGTCGATCTGGTCGTGGTGCCGCGCGATCTCGCGCCGGTAGTCACGGCGCTCGGCGTCGGATTCCGCCGCGTCCATGTCGGCGCGCAGCGAGCGGATCTCGTCCTCGAGCCGTTCGATGCGCTCGCGGTAGTCGTGGATGCGCTTGCCGACCCGGTACTCGCGCCCGAACGCGGCGCTGCAGACGTCGCGGTACGGCCCGCCGTCGAGGCCGAGCCGGTAGGGATCGGTGCGGCTGCAGTAGGCGGACAGCCCCTCCTCGTAGCCCGCGCGGTAGGCCTCGCGGTCGACCCGGATGCCGAACTCCGAGCAGGCGTCCTGGTGGCGCCGACGCGCGCGTAGGCGTAGCCCTGCAGGCCGTCGCGGTAGCCGAGGTCGCGCCACTCGCCGCGCTCGCACTTCCTCCCGGTCGAGCGTGGCGCAACCCCCGAGCAGCGCAGCCAGCGCGGCGGCGCAGGCGCTCCCGGCGATCCCGGCTGTCGACATGGCGGCCCCTCGCGGACGGCGCGGCGGCCGCCGCGTCGCACGCCCGCACTGTACACCCGCGCCGCGGCCGCGACCGGCGCGGCGCGGGACTTACGGCGGCACCCGCGGGCCGGTATGCTGGAGGCCGCGATGGCGCAGCATGCTCGCCGCCGCGCGCCCGCGCATGGGCCGCGCGCCGCGCATGGCGCATGGCACGACGCCGCCAACGACCACGAGGAGATACATGAGCGAGCTCGACATCGACTTCGTCCGCGACCGGTTCCCGGCCTTCGACGAGCCCGATCTGCGGGGCCAGGCCTTCTTCGAGAACGCCGGCGGCTCCTACGCGTGCGCGCCGGTCATCGAGCGCCTGCAGCGCTACTACCGCGCGCGCAAGGTGCAGCCCTACGCGCCCTACGCCGCGGCGCAGGCGGCCGGCGCGGAGATGGACGAGGCGCGCGAGCGCCTCGCGGGCCTGCTCAACGTCGACCCCGACGAGCTCCACTTCGGCCCGTCGACGAGCCAGAACACCTACGTCCTGGCGCAGGCGTTCGCCGGCCTGCTGCGCCCCGGCGCCGCCATCGTCGTCACCGACCAGGACCACGAGGCCAACTCGGGGGTCTGGCGCCGGCTGGCCGAGCGCGACATCGAGGTGCGCGAGTGGCGCGTCGATCGCGACAGCGGGCGCCTGGACCCGGCGGAGCTCGACGCGCTGCTCGACGACGACGTCGAGCTCGTGTGCTTCCCGCATTGCTCGAACATCGTCGGCCAGGTGAACCCGGTCGCGCAGATCTGCGGCATGGCGCACGCGGTCGACGCGGTGGCCTGCGTCGACGCCGTGTCCTACGTGCCGCACGGCTTCCCGACGTGCGCGCGCGCTGAGGCGCGGACGTCTACCTGTTCTCGAGCTACAAGACGTATGGCCCGCACCAGGGGATCATGGCCATGCGCCGCGAGCTCAACGCGCGCCTGCCGAACCAGGGGCACTTCTTCAACGCGGAGATCCCGACACAGCGCTTCACGCCGGCCGGACCCGACCACGCCCAGGTCGCCGCCAGCGCCGGCATCGCCGATTACGTCGACGCGCTCCACGCGCACCATTGCGACGGCGAGGCGCCGGCGGCCGAGCGCGCGCAGGCCGTGCACACGCTGCAGGCCAACCACGAGCGGCGCCTGCTCGAGCCGTTGCTGGCGTACCTGCGCGAGCGCGGCGACGTGCGCCTGCTCGGCCCGGACGAGGTGACCGGCCGGGTCCCGACCGTGGCGCTGCAGCTGCAACGCCCGGGCCTGGAGGTCGCCGCGGCGCTCGCGGAGCACGGGATCATGGCCGGCGGCGGCCACTTCTACGCCGTGCGCCTGCTCGAGGCGCTGGGCATCGACCCGGGGCACGGGGTGCTGCGCCTGAGCTTCGTGCACTACACCCACCCCGACGAGATCGAGCAGGCGATCCGCGCGCTCGACGCGTGCCTCTAGCAGCCTGTCGGACTTGAGCGTCGTAGCGAGGCGCGGGAATCAAGGACAGTTTTTCGATCGTCCGAGGAGAATGGTGGGAACTATTCCGACGAGGGGGATGGGAAATCCAGGGACCGATTCCCACGCGCCGCAGGAGATGAGCCCAGAGTCCGACGGCTCGCCGGCGTAGCCCTTTAACGCAGATTCATCGATCTTTCTCGGCGAGGCATCGAGGCGACTGGCAAGGCGCGGCGGCGGTTCGGTAGCCGCAGCTGCCGGGCCGGCGCGGCAACACCGCCAGGGGCCAGAATCGGCCGAACCCCAGGGGATTACGCCTGGAAAGGCGGCGGCAAGGGATTGATCAGGCCTCCCCTAGGCAGGGCGCAGCTGGTCCGATGCGCGCGCGCTCGCCGCCTCGCGGGCCTCCGCGTCGGCGCGGTTGCTCGGTCGCCCGGCGCGGCCGCGCTCGGCGGGCCGGCCGACTGCCGCCTCGAGCCGGCGCTTGAAGCCGGCATCGCCGAGCGCGTAGTCGCCGCTGGTCGATGACCGGATGTCCTCGAGCAGCGCCGGCGGCAGACGCTCGACGACCAGGTCGCGGTAGGCCGCCGCGCGCCCGGCGGGCTCCGCCGCCAGCTCGAGGTAGCACGGGTGCGGGACGAGATAGCCAAAGCCACGGCCCGCGGCGTTGGCGCGGTAGCTCGACCACGGGTACTCGGCCGGGTGGCGAACGATCCCGGCACGCACGGGATTGAGCTCGATGTAGCGGTAGCAGGCGAGCAGGTGATGGTCGTCCTGGACCGGGCAGGAGCGGAACCGGCCCTCCCACAGCGTGCCGCTGCGACCGTAGGTCCGATTCACGTCTGTACGTAGCGCTGCCCCAGGCGCTTCATCATCGCGCCGGCCGCGTCGCCCGTCAGCGGGGTGACGAGGAGATGCACGTGGTTGGTCATGAGGACGTAGGCGTGCACCGAGCAGCCGACCTCGGCGGCGCAGTCGCCCATCCAGCGCAGGTAGCGGACGCGGTCCCCGTCGCAGAAGAAGCAGGCCTGGCGGTTGATGCCCCGCTGGACCAGGTGCAGCGCCACGCCCGGCAGCGCGATCCGCGCGCGTCTCGGCATCCGTGCGCCCTCCCCGTCCGCGCCTCTTGCGGAATCTAGCACAATCGCCACGAAAGAAATCCGGACGACCCCAGAAATCCGGGACGGACCCCTGATCTTCTCAACTTCCTGCGGTAGACCGCGATCCAGTGATCGAGAGAAATCCGGGGACGGACCCCTATTTCTCTTGATCCTCCCGCACCGACAAATCCGGACCGACAAATCCGGGACGGACCCCTATTTCTCTCTTGATCCTCCCCGCACCCGTGCCTCAGGTATTGCGCACGCGGGCGACGATCATCAACTTCCTGCGGTAGACCGCGATCGAGTGATCGGCCAGGAACCTGCGCCACGGCAGTCCCTTGATCGCCCAGGCCTTGATGCGGAAGAACCAGCTGACCGCGTACAGCAGGTGGACGCCCTCGTACTGCCCGGGCGGGCAGTTCGTCAGGTAGCGCATGTCACCGGCATGCAGGTAGTGGCCGTAGCGTGCGACCAGCCAGTCGCGCAGCGGCGTGCCGACGCCCGGGACGAAGCCGAGCAGCCATGCGAGCGTCGCGATCAGCTCGCGTCCGGGCGGCAGCATCGTCACGCAGTCGGCCGCATTGACGACGCGGTAGATCCCGGTCTTGAGCTGCCAGATCCATTTCTCGTCCCCCACCCGCGGCGAGCCGAAGGTGTAGCACGCCGCCACGCCTTTTGCGTGTGTCAGCTCGCGTGCCGCGATCGTGGCGAGCGCGCCCCCGAGGCTGTGACCGGTGACGAACAGCGGACGATCGTCGAGGTCGCCTTCGTCCAGGCGCCGCTGGATCGCCTCTTCCACCGCCTTGAACGCATCCTGGAACCCGGAGTGGATCTGCCCGCCCGTGTCGGCCGCGCTCACCGATGCGCGCGCGTCGGTCTTGATGTCCTTGACGCTCATCGCCTCGGTGCCGCGGAACGCGAGCGCGGCGAACGCCTCGCAGGACACCAGGATCGCCTGCGTCCCGTCGCTGTCGAAGACCTCCTCGAGGGTCAGGTCGAGCACCGCCAGGCCCTTCTCGAGCTCGGCCCGCTCGTCGCCGGGGTCGTAGCCGAGCACGTCGACCAGGTGCCTGAGCTTGTCCACGCGCTGCTCGCCGAGGCCGTCGACCAGACGCTCGAGATTGTCGAGGAAGTACTGCTTGCGCGCCGCGCTCGAGAACAGGCCCGTGAACCGCAGGTAGGCCAGCTCGGACAGGCAGGCCATGATCCAGGCGGTGCGGTCGCTGTAGGCCTGGCGGTGGGACGGGATGCTCATCCCGCGCAGCGCCGCGACCTGCTCCGAGCCCGTGGTCAGGTCCGACACGATGGAGCTCATCGCGATCCCTCCGCCGGCGCGACAGCCGACTCCGTCCCTTGAGGGAACCTAGCACGGCGGCGACAAGAGAAATTAGGGTCCGTCCCCGTTTTTGGTCCCCGTTTTTGGTCCCCGTTTTTGGTCCCCGTTTTTCCCGTTTTGGTCCCCGTTTGGTCCCCGTTTGGTCCCCCCGTTTTCGGAGGAATCGGGTCCGTCCGATTCCGCGGTGATGATCGACCAGGATCTCGCCACCTTCGACCGGATGCTCGCACGCTACCGCGCCGAGCGCTGGCTCGCCGCCGGCAGCGCGCCGCGCACGCCGCCTGCTGCGCGACCGCCTCGACGAGGCCTACCGGCTCACGAGGGGCATGCTGGCCGGCAGCGCCGGCGCGAGCGAGGCCGCGGCGTTCGACCGGCTGTTCAAGGGGCTCTAGCAGTCGGCGCGCGCCGCGGCGCTCAGCGGCCGAATGCCTCGAGCGTGTTGCGCTGGTCCGCGAACAGCTTGAGCAGGTCGAGCGACAGGAACCAGCCGGTCTCGCCGCCGCGCCGCGAGGCGCCGAGCGTGTAGGCGTTGGCGAAGTGCAGCGCGAGCCCGTAGCCCCAGTCGTCGACGGCAGCGCGGTCCGAGTAGGTCGTGATCAGCGAGCCGCCGAAGGGCAGGTACCAGCGATCCTGGCGCCAGTAGTTGGCGCCGATCAGCTCGAGCATCAGGCCTTCGCGGAACCGCTCGCCGTCGTTCGCGCCATCGACGTGCTCGAGCACCACGCCCGGGTGCAGCAGGATCAGCTGCCAGTCCGGTGGCGGGGTGAAGCGCGCCTCCTCGTTGCGGCGGTACAGGTAGCTGTTCACCGCGAGCTCGAGCACCGTCTGCGAGCGGGCCTGCCCGAGGTAGTCCTCCCAGTCGCCGCGCAGCGTCGCCGCGTAGCGCGCGAAGGCGAGCGCGGACTCGGAGGCGTACGTGGCCTGGGCGTGGCCGTAGAAGGCCGCGAACTCGTCGAGCACGTCGACGCAGGCGGCGCCCGCGCGCCGGGTCGCGGCGCGCGCGTCACAGGCGGCCCGGTCCGCCGGCTCGAGGATGAGATCGCCACCGACGAGCAGGTCGTCGGTGCGCGTCACCGTGACGGTCGGCACGCCGCGGCCGGCGTCGATCCGGTCGAGGATCGCTCGATTCGCGCCCGCCGGCTCCCCGGCGGCGACGAAGCCGCCGTAGGGCTCGGACCAGCCCTGCGTGTCGCGCAGCAGCGCGTCGATGCGGCCGAGGACGCCGCGCAGGTCCGCCTCGCCCTCGCACAGCGCGCGCCGCACGTCGAGGGCACCGGCGCGCAGCTGCGGCAGGTGGACCGCCCGCGCCGGCGGTTCCTGGCGGCACAGGCACTCGGCCGCCGTCGCCCCGGGCCCGCAGGGATCGGGCAGGGTCTCGGCGGCCGGCGCCGGCCAGGCCGTCGCCAGCAGCACGGCGGCCGCGATCGCCCTGCCCGCGCGGGCCGCGACAGCGCGCGCGGCCATGGTCAGAATCGCTCCCCGAAGCTCTCGACGAGCGCCTTGAGTTGCTGCGCCGCGCGGACCAGGTCCCTGAGCCCGTCGCGGTCCGCCGGGCTGAATTCCTCGAGCGACTCCTCGAGGCGCTCGGCCTTCGCCTGCGCGGTCAGCGCGAAGTAGCGCTCCGAGGCCTCCTCGACCTCGCGCTTGCGCGGCCGGAAGCGGAACAGGATCCGGAACAGCGGCAGGTGCACCACCGGGTTCAGCAGGTAGTGGCCAATGGCGTGCGTGTTGGCCTGCGTCACGGAGGTTGGCCGGGCGAGCAGGTAGGCGCTGCGGAACACGGCGTGCGACACCCAGCGCCCGTTGTCGGTCGGGTCGAACGGGCGCACCCAGGTGATCGGATCCAGGGCGTGGCGATACTCGAGGAAGTCGGAGGTGCAGCCGAGCTCGCCCGGGCGCACCACGGACGACTTGACCTCGATGAAGCTCTCGAGCACGCGGCTCACGTTGGCCACCATGTGCACGCTGCCCAGGCGGTGGGTGCGCGTGCTCAGGCTGTGGTCGTTGCCGTCGGGGTCACGCAGCTGGTCCGGGCCGTACGCCTTGGCGAGCGTGTCGTGGACCACGGCCGTGCCCAGCGAATGCCCCAGCACGTGCACGTTGGCCGGGCCGTGGGCGGCGATGGCCGCGCCGACCGCCTCCGCGAGACGCAGCCGCACGGGCTCGCTCAGCACCGTGAAGCGGTAGAGGAGCACGTCGAGCCAGTGGGTGCGGAAGAAGTCGTCGTCGGTGATCTGCGACTCGATCCCCGCGATGCGGCGGGCGAGCCCGGCGGCGAGCGGCAGCGCGCCCTGGATCGCGCCGAGACGCTCGGCCATCGGCACCGAGCGCTCGGCGGCACCCGCGCGGAAGTCGTCGAAGATGTCGTCGTACGCGACCGGGGTGATCGCGAAGCGATCCTCGACGTCGATGCCCTGCAGGGAGTCGTAGAGGCCGAAGGCCTGGCGGCAGGCGACCAGGACCTCGTCCCTGAACGAGGCGGCCGTGTGCTGGCCCATGCCGTGGACGACGATCAGCTGCTGTTGGGCCATGAGCGATCCCGCACGCGTCCCGTGCGTCGCGGCGGCCGCGCACGCGCGCGCGGCCCTCGAGGGCAACCTACCACAGGCGCGCGACGGGAAACCCGGGACGGACCCCGATTGTACGCGGCGCGCGGCGGGAAACCCGGGCGCCGGGAACCCCGGGACGGACCCCGATTTACGAACCCCGATTTCCATCCTGCCCGCGTGCGTGCCGCGCCCGCCCCGCCAGCCGCTGCGCGGGCGGCTTGAAAAGCCTGGCCCGCTCCCCATTGATTGCCCGGAACGACCCGGAGGACTCAACGGATGTTCAAGCGGCTCCTGCTGTTCGTCGGCACCAATATCGCCGTCGTGCTCGTGCTCAGCGTGATCCTGGGGCTGCTCGGGTTCAGCGGCGTCCTCGACGAGCAGCAGCTCGGCATCGACTTCCGGGCGCGGCTCGTGCTCGCGGCCGTGATCGGCTTCGGCGGCGCGCTGATCTCGCTGGCGATGTCCAAGACCATCGCCTGTGCGCATGACCGGCTCGCGGGTCATCGATCAGCCGCGCAACGAGGCCGAGCGCTGGCTGCTCGAGACGGTGCGGCGCCAGTCCAGGACCGCCGGCATCGGCATGCCGGACGTCGCGATCTACCAGGCGCCGGAGATCAACGCGTTCGCCACCGGCGCGCGGCGCAACAGCGCCCTCGTGGCGGTCAGCACCGGGCTGCTCGCGGGCATGACGCGCGGCGAGGCCGAGGCGGTGCTCGGCCACGAGGTCACGCACGTGGCCAACGGCGACATGGTCACGCTCACCCTCATCCAGGGCGTCGTGAACACCTTCGTGGTGTTCCTGTCCCACCTGGTGGGGCACTTCGTCGACCGGGTGCTGCTGCGCAACGAGCGCGGCCACGGCCCCGGCTTCTGGATCGCCACGCTGCTGGCCCAGGCCGTGCTCGGCGTGCTGGCGTCGATCGTCGTCATGGCGTTCTCGCGCTGGCGCGAGTTCGGCGCGGATCGCGGCGGCGCCCGCCTGTCGTCGCGCGAGCGCATGATCGCCGCGCTCGAGCGGCTCAAGTCCAACCGCGTGGCGTCCACGCTGCCCGACGAGGTGGAGGCCTTCGGCATCAGCGGCGGCATGGGCCGCGGGCTGCAGCGGCTGTTCCTCTCGCATCCGCCGCTCGACGAGCGCATCGTGGCGCTGCGGGCCATGTCCGCCGGGCACCAGGAACCAAGGCCGGGGAATCAGGGACCAGGAATAGGAAGAAATACGGGACAGACCCCATTTTTGTCCCAAAATGGGGTCTGTCCCTGCATTGAGGTCCGACGCACGCCCTGGCACGGGCGCGCCGTGTCCTCACCCCTCGCCGAGGTGGTCGCCGCCGGGGCGCGGGTGAATGCCGTAGAGGTGACACGCCGCCTGGCGCCCGGCGACGCGCTGCTCGCCGGGCTCGTACGCCGGGCGGAAACGCACGGTGACACCGCCGCGGTCGGTGACGATCTCCGTGACCGCGGCGAACACGTTCGTGGGCAGGTGCGGGCCGTGCTCGCGCAGCCAGGCGGCGATTTCCTCCGGACGGCTACCGCGGAAGCGGACCTGCTCGCGGCCGACCTCGGCCTTCTCGAGGCGGCCGAACAGCGCCAGCTCCGCCTCGAACACCCCGGCGTCCACCTCGGTCCAGCGCTCCTCGATGGCGTCGACGAGATCGCGGCCCTCCCAGCCGCACTCCTCGAACGCCTTCGGGCAGCGCGGATGGAACCGGCAGCCGGCCGGCGGCCGCGCGGCATCGGGGATCTCGCCGCGCGGCAGGGTCTTCTCGCGGTGGCGTCGCCCTGCCTCGGGCAGCGGGATCGCGTCGAGCAGGGAGCGCGTATAGGGGTGGCGCGGATCGTCGAACAGCGTGTCGGCGTTCCCCCACTCGACGAAGTTGCCGAGGTAGAGGATGCCGATGCGATCGCACATGAAGCGCGCCGTGGCGAGATCGTGGGTGATGAAGATGTAGGTGAGCCCGAACTCGCGCTTGAGCTCGAGCATGAGCTCGAGCACGCGTGCGCGCACGCTCATGTCGAGCGCCGCCACGGGCTCGTCGGCGACCACGAGCCTGGGGCGCGTGATCAGGGCGCGCGCGATGACCAGGCGCTGTTTCTGGCCGCCGGACAGGTCCTCGGGATAGCGCTCGAGGAACGACTCGGCCGGGTGCAGGCCGACGCGCTCGAGCATCTCGCAGACCTGGCGCCGGGCGTCCGCGCGGTCGCGCGCGAGGCCGTGGATGCGCAGCGGGTGGCCCACGCCCTCGCCGATCGTCATCGCGGGGTTCAGCGAGGCGTTGGGATCCTGGAAGATCAGGCTCAGCTCGCGCCGGTACGGGCGCATCTCGCGTTCCGGCAGCCCGGCGAGATCATGCCCGCGATAGCGCACCTGCCCCGAGCTCGGGCGCACGAGGTTGAGGATCGAGCGCCCCAGCGTGGTCTTGCCCGAGCCGCTCTCGCCGACGAGCCCGAACACCTCGCCGGCAGGCACGTCGAAGCTGACCCCGTCGACCGCCTTGACCACCCCGCTGCCGCCGAAGAGCCCGCCGCGCACGGGAAAGTGGGTCACCAGGTCCTGGACGGAGAGCAGCGGTGTGTCGTCGTCGCCGTGAGGGTCTGCCGGGGACACTCTATGTGCGCTCCTTCGTGCCTCGACCGCGCCGGGTGGCCGCCGGCTCGATCGTCGCCTCCGAGTAGAGATAGCAGGCCGCGTGCTGGCCCGACTCGACCTCCTCGAGCGCCGGCTCACCCTGCGTGCATCGCTCCATCGCGTAGGGACAGCGCTCGGCAAACCGGCACCCGCGCGGTGGCTCGAGCAGGCTCGGCGGATAACCCGGGATCGATTGCAGCTCGGTCGTCTCCAGCGAGATGGTCGACGCCAGCAGGCCCTCGGTGTAGGGGTGCCTGGGGTTGCGGAAGATCGCGTCCACCGGCCCGATCTCCACGATGCGCCCGGCATACATCACGGCCACGCGGTCACAGGTCTCGGCGACGATGCCGAGGTTATGCGTGATCAGCAACAGCCCGGCGCCCTCCTCGCCGCGCAGGCGATCGAGGATGTCGAGGATCTGCGACTCGACGATCACGTCGAGCGAGGTCGTGGGCTCGTCGGCGACGAGCAGCTGCGGCTTGAGCACGATGCCGAGCGCGATCATCACGCGCTGGCGCATGCCGCCCGAGAACTCGTGCGGATAGTTGTCGGCGCGTGTCGGTGGCACACCCATCTGCGCCAGCGCGTCGCGCGCCATCGCCCGGGCCTCCTTCCTCGAGGTCTGCGGGTGATGCGTGCGAATCATCTCGACGAAATGATCGCTGACCGTCATCAGCGGATTCAGGCGGGTCATCGGCTCCTGGAAGATCAGTGCGACGTCCTCGCCCCGGCGCTGGCGCAGCTGGCGCTCGCTCGCGCCGATCAGCTCCCTGCCGCCGACCTCGACGCTGCCCCGGGTCACACCGCCCGGGGGCATGATCTGCAGCAGGGCGCGGCCGAGCGACGACTTGCCGCAGCCGGACTCGCCCACCAGGCCGAGGCTCTCGCCGGGGCGGATCTCGAAGTCGACACCGTCGACCGCCCACACGGGCCCGCCGGGGGTGCGGTAGCCGGCGCGCAGGTCGCGCGCGGTCACGGCGGTGCGCGCGGATTCCCGCGCCGGCGCCTTGCGGCCCCTCCCCGGCTCCGGCGGGATCTTCGGCCCGGCGGCGCCGCGGGCGCGCAGCAGCGGGTTGATGACGTCGTTGAGGCCCTCGCCCACCAGCGTCAGGGCGGTCACGAGCAGCACGATCGCGACGCCGGGCCAGAACGCCGTCCACCAGATCCCGGGCGACATCGGTGATCGCCTGCGAGATGTCGTAGCCCCACTCCGGCGTCGGCGGCTGCACGCCGTAGCCGAGGAAGCCGAGCGCGGCCAGCGTCAGGATCGCGTCCGCGGCGTTCAGCGTGAGGATCACCGGCACCGTGTGCACGACGTTGAAGAAGACGTAGCGGCCCAGGATCGTGCGGCTGCGCGCGCCGATCGAGCGCGCAGCCTCGACGAACGGCTCCTGCTTCACCGACAGCGTCTGGTTGCGCACCACGCGGAAGTACTGCGGGATGTAGACGATGCCGACCGCGCCGGCGGCCGAGATCACGCACGGCGCGACGTAGGCCTGCCAGGATGAACGCAACGACGATCGCCGAGCACCAGCGGCGGGAACGCGTAGACCGCGTCCATCGTCGTCACCAGGGCGCGATCGAGCGGGCCACCGCCGTAGCCGCTCATCAGCCCCAGCGTGACCCCCACGAACATCGCCACGCTGACCGCGAGCAGCATCACGATCAGTGCCAGCTCGGCACCGCCGATCACGCGCGCGAGCACGTCGAAGCCGTCGCGCGTCGTACCCATCGGGTGATCCCACGACGGCGGCGCCAGCTGCGGGATCAGCTCGTACTCACCCGGGCTGACCTCGACACGGTACTCGGTGGCCCCGAATTCGTAGACCATCGGCCCGAAGAGCGCCAGCACCACGAAGAACGCCACGATGCCGAACCCGAGCAGGATCAGCGCGCGCGAGCGCGGCTCGCCTCGCGGAACGGTCGCCAGACGTGATTGAGCCGCGAGCGCAGGGCCTCGCGCCAGGACATCTGCACTGCCTGTGGGGCGGTGTCCTCAGTCACGGCCGACCACTCAGTAGCGCACACGCGGGTCGATGAATGCGTTGACGATGTCGATCAGCAGCGACAGCACGACCACGACGATCGCCATGAAGGTGACGATGCCCTGCACCGCCGCGTAGTCACGGCTGCCGATGAACTCCACCAGCGCGCGCGCCAGGCCGGGCCAGGAGAACACGGTCTCGGTCAGCGTCGCGTTGCCGATCAGCAGGGCGAACTGCAGGCCCATGATCGTGATGATGGGGATGAGCGCGTTCTTGAACGCATGGCGAAAGACCACGTGGCGCTCGCGTATCCCGCGCGCCCGTGCCGCCTCCACGTAGTCCGAGCGCAGGCTCTGCAGCATGTTGACCCGCACCAGGCGCACGAACACGCCCCCGATGAGCAACCCCAGCGTGATCGCCGGCAGCGCCAGGTACCGGAGCGTGCTCTGCAGCGCCTGCCAGTCGCCGGTCACGATCGAGTCGACCACGTAGAAGCCGGTGATCTCCTGCGGCGCGTAGAAGCCGCCTATGCGCCCGCTGCTCGGCAGCCAGCCCAGCTCGACGCTGAACAGCAGCTGCGCCAGGAGCGCGGTCCAGAACAGCGGCGTGGCGTAGATCAGGATGCCGAAGAAGCGCCCGCCGATGTCGAACGCGCTGTCGCGCATGCGCCCGGCGATGCCGCCGACGGCGACGCCGATGATGATCGCGACGATCATGCCGGCGACGACCAGCTCGAGCGTCGCCGGCGCCGTCTCGGCCACGATCTGCAGCACGGTACGGCGATCGGTGATCGGGTCGCCGAAGTCGCCCTGCAGCGCGTCGCCGATGAAGCGCACGTACTGGACGTGGAGCGGGTCATTGAGGCCCATGGCCGCCTTGCGCGCCTCGATCTCGTCGGGCGGCAGGCGCGCCCCCAGCGTCGCCGTCACGGGATCGCCCGGCGCCGCGTGCAACAGCGCGAACACCAGCGTGAGGAGGATGAGCAGCATCGGGATGCTGAGCAGCACCCGCACCACGATGCAGCGGCTTGAGGGATCCGCGCTCGACGGCAGTCCGAGCCCCGCTGGCGCCCCGGCTGACGGTGGCCGGATCGGAGACAGCGACATCGGCCGGGCTGCGCCCCGCAGGGCGGCGCCCGGCCGCGGTTGGGTCAGCCGTCGTTCTTCGACAGCAGGAAGTAGCGGAAGCATCTGGGCGGGGCCCATCGTGTCCGCGACGCCGTCGACGTTGCTGCGCGCGAACGCGTACGGGGTGACGACGTAGAGCGGCACGATCGGCGCGTCCTTCGCCGCCAGCTGCTGGATCTCCGCGAACGTCTCGAGCCGTGCCTCGGTATTGGGCCCGGAGGCCGTCTTCTGATCCGAGATCAGCTGGTCCATGCGATCGTTGTCATAGATCCGCAGGAAGCTCTCCTCGGAGTGGTAGAACGGCGCGAGGTAGTTGTCCGGATCGAGGTAGTCCGGATACCAGCCCAGCAGGAAGGCGGCGTACTGACCGCTCGGCCCGGGCCACGCGTTGGCGGTGTACTCGGCCCACTCCGCGGACTGCAGGGTGACGTCGAACAGGCCACTCTCCTCGAGCGTGCGCTGCAGCGTCTGGGCGAACGCCGGCTCCGTGTCCGCGTAGTGGCCACGCGAGTACCACAGCGTCAGGTCGACCGGCTCGTCCAGGTAGTCGGAGGCCGACTTGTCGCCGTAGACGTCCTGGAAGGCCGGCACGTGCGCCTCGCCGAACGCCGGCGGCACCATCGAGTACAGCGGCTCGGCGGCGCCGGCGAGCACGTTGTCGATGATGCGCTGGCGGTCCACCTCGGCCGCGATCGCCCGGCGCACCGCCTTGCGGCCGGCCGGCGCGACGTTCGGATTGAACACCATGTAGCGGATCGTGGCGCCGTAGCCCTCGACGGTCTTGATGTCGGGGTTGTCCGCGAGGCTCTCGCGCTGCTCCGGCGTCAGGTGGCGGAAGGCGACGTCGATCTCGCCCGAGCGCAGGGCCACCTGCATCTGCGAGCTCTTCGCGAAGAACCGCACCAGGACCTTGTCGTTCTTCGGCGCCTCGCCCCAGTAGTCATCGAACGACTCGAGCAGGATCGATTGGTTCTCGCGGAAGTCCGCGATCCGGTAGGGCCCGGTACCGATGAAGTCCTCCTTGATGTACTGCTCGTAGGTCGCCGTGTCGGCGTCGTTCGGCAGCGGCCCGTCCGGCGAGGGATAGGCATCCGACGGCAGGATCGTCGCCACCGTGTAGGCGAGCTTCGACACGAACGTCACGTCGGGCGACTTGAGGTGGATGATCACCGTGTAGTCGTCGGGCGTCTCGATCGACTCGATGCCCGACAGCAGGAAGCCGGCACCCTCCGGGTGATTGATCCAGCGATTGCGGTTGAGCGAGAACTTCACGTCCTCGCTGGTCATCTTCGAGCCGTCGTGGAACGTGACGTCCTCGCGCAGCTCGAAGGTGTAGGTCAGGCCGTCATCGCTGATGTCGGGGAGCGACTTCGCGAACTTCGGCGCGATCTGGGCGCTGCCGGCGGATAGGAAACCAGGGTCTGCCCGACGTTGTGGTAGATGTTCGAGCAGTAGAAGCTGTAGCACTTGGCCGGATCGAGCGTCTGCACGGTATCGGTGGTGCCGACGATGATGCCTTCGGCCTGCGCGTGGGCAGGCTGGGCGAAGGGCAGCGCCGCGACCACCGCCAGCGCTCCGGCCAGCAGGCGATCCACGGACGCCACAGGATGCCGCCTTGGAGACCGGCGCCGGATCGGAGCGAGCGGTCACCGCCACGAAACGAGCCGCATCGCGCCCCGCGCGGCGATGCCCGTGCGCCATAAGACGCGCAGCGAGCCCGTCGGGCGCGCTCGCCTCACGGCGCGGTCAGCGGCCGGTCGCGGCACCCGGTACACGCGCCGCGCGCCAGCCGCTGCGCAGGTAGCCCAGCGCGGCGCCCGCCAGCGCACCGAGAAGGTTCGCGAGCAGGTCGAGCGCCGTGTTGACATACCCGCCGACCCCCGTGCTGCCGACGACGACGACCGCCGCGAACTCGATGATCTCGTTGAGCCCCCCGATGCCCGACGCCGCGAGCACGGTGATCACGGCTACGGCGAAGGCGCGTGCCGGGAGCACGACCCGCGATACCGCCTCGTGGACCAGCAGGGCGATCGCGACGTAGCAGAACACGTGCACGAGCTGGTCGTACTTCAGGATCTCGTACGGCTCGCCGATCCAGTGCACCAGCACGTAGTCGTAGAGGCGAGTATCACCGACCGAGGCCATGCCGCCCAGCAGGTGCAGCAGCATCCACGCATTGAACAGCCACAGCGCCGCCTGCGAGAAATCGAACCTGCGGTCGAGCGCCACCACCAGCCCCAGCAGCACGACCAGCGTGGCGGCATAGAACAGGAATTCCCAGTTCTGCCGCGCGACCGCGGCCGGCGATGAACGCCAGCACGAGCAGGCCCGTGATCATGAGCGTCTTCTTCATCGCCGCCTCCATCGCGCGCCCACCGGGGCGCGGGCCGCGCGCGCCGGTCTCACTCGATTGTACCGCCCGGCCACGGGGACGGCGCGCCTGCCCAGGCGAGCACGACGGAGAGCAGCCCCCGCGGCGAGAACACGCTGCGCGCATCGGCGCTCCCGGTGAGGACGCCTTCGACACGCGCACGCAACGCCGGTCGCCGCCTGGTCCGGCGCGCCGGCACGGCCCGCGCGGCGTCGATCGGCGCAGATCTTGACCTGTCTCAACTACGGCCGGTCCCCGGCGCATTACGCTTGCGCCGCAACGATCAGTCCACTGAAGCTTCGCCGCGCCCCGCCGCGGGGCGTGCGACGGGAGACAAGCCATGTTCAGTCGCATCCTGCTGCCGGTCGACGGATCCGAGCACGCCTGCAAGGCCGCCGCGCTCGCCGGTGACCTGGCGACCCGGTACGCCGCCGGCGTGGTCGTGCTGCACGTGCTCGACCCGAGCGACGTCGGTCCCGAGGAGCAGCACATGGCCGAAGTCGAGCACATCGTCGAGCCCGGGCACGAGTACGCGTGGCTGCAAGACGTGCCGGCCGAGCTCAACAAGATGCTCGAGCCGGCCGACTCGCGCACGCAACGCGAGCAGGTCCTCGGGTTCCTGGCCCGGGAGGTGGTCGGCCACACGATGGACCGCCTGCGCGAGCACGGGGTCGACCCCGGCCACGTGCGCGTGCTCTTCAAGAACGGCAACGCCGCGAAGCGCATCCTCGAGACCGTCGACGAGCAGGAGGTCGACCTGGTCGTCATGGGCAGCCGCGGCCTGTCGGACGTCGGCGCCCTGGTGCAGGGCAGCGTCTCGCACCGCGTCGCGCACGCGGCCCCGTGCACGGTCGCGACCGTGAAGTGACCACGGCGCCGGCCCCGCGCTGCCGCGCCGGTCAGTCGGCGCCGGGGTCCCCGTACACGTCGGCCACCAGGCGGCGCTCGGTGTCGTAGGTCAGGCGCGCGGCGGCCTCGGCCGGCACGAGCCACATGAGCTCCGCGACCTCGTGCGGGTCGGGTGCGCCGCCGGCCGCCGCGCACACCATCGGGAAATACGCGACCACCATCGGCTGCCCGTGCGCCAGGTACTCGCAGGAGCGCGCCGGGCCCACGATGCGCGCGCGCCAGCCGGTCTCTTCCTCGACCTCGCGCAGGGCGGCCTGCTCGAGCGTCTCGCCGGTCCGCAACTTTCCCTTCGGCAGCACGACGTCGCCGGCATTTCCGTCGCGGTCGCGGTAGCGGCGCCGGCGCAGCACGGCGATCCGGACACGGCCGCCGGCGCGGCGCTCGAGCAGCCCGCCGGCCGCCCGGATCGCGGATCCGCCGCCGCCCGGCGTCGTGCCGTCCGCGCGGCCGCCGCCGATCCACGCCGCGTGCAGCCCGCCCGCCGGGCTCAGCGACCGTCGACGCCAGGCATGCCACCCGACGAGACCGGCGAGCAGTGCCCAGGCATTCGCCGCCACGTCGTCGAGGACGATCCCCGCGCCGCCGCCGAGCGCCTCGGCCGCCCCGGCCGGTGGCGGCTTGAGCCCGTCGAGCACGCGGCTGGTCACGAACACGCCGGCGAGCAGCGCCGGGTGCCGGCGCACGGGCAACGCCACGGTGGCGACCGGGAACGTCAGCAGCTCGTCCGCCACGATGCGGTGATCGTCGCCACCGAGATCCCGTGCGCCCCGCTCGCACACCACGATCGCGAGCGCGGCGAGCGCCAGGACCAACGCCAGGCGCATCCGCGGCGAAGGTGGTCCAGCCCGAGCGCCAGCACGACCCCGCCGAGCGCGGCCACCGTGCCGGGCAGGATCGGCAGGTAGCCGATGCCCAGGCCGACGGCGAGCCAGCCCGCCGACGCGCGCGCGATCACGGGCGGCACCGGCGCGGCGCGGCCGACCGGGCCGGGCCGCCGCGCGCCCGTGTTGACCGGCAACGGCGATCGTCCCAGGCTGGCTCTCCAGGGTGCCGCCCGGCGCCGGCGCTCGGCGGGTGCCTCCCGTTCGGCCCCGCGGCGCCGCGTTCGGCACGCCAACCGTGGAGGATCCGCAATGCATCATCTGACGTCCGTTCTGCAGGGCCTGGTGTTCGTGCTCGTGCTGCTCGTCGGCAGCGCCGGCACCGCGATCGCCGCCGGTGACGGCAGCACGGCGCTCGGCGGGCCGGGTTCCGACCGCGTCGTCGGCGCCTGCGACGGCGACAAGGACGACGGCTGAGCGACGGCCGGGCCGAGGTCGAGCGGCCGCCGCGGCCCCGCGCCGTGGCGGCCGCGCCCGGCCGCGGCCGCGCCGCGGCCCGCGCGCACCGGGTCCGCGCCGCCGCCCCGCCATCCCGGCGCGGCGTCCCCGCAGCGCCACGGCGGGGACCGCCCAGGAGGCTGTCCGAGAAAGATCGACGAACTTGCGTCAAAGGACCCTAGCAGCCTGTCGGACTCGGGGCATCGTAGCGAGGCGCGGGAATCGAGGACAGATTTTCGATCGTCCGAGGAGAATAGTGGGAACCATTCGACGAGGGGGATCGGAAATATGGACCGATTCCCACGCGCCGCAGTCGATGAGCCCAAGTCCGACAGGCCGCTAGTGGGCCATGCGGGTATTTCGGTAATGCTCTGCGGCGCTGTGCGTGCTCGCCGCAAGGCGCGAGGAGCGCGTGTAGCGTCACTACACGAGTGACGAGCAACGCCGCGGCGGGTGCGCACAGCGCCGCCCTGCGGGAGCGGACATGGCGCTCCATCACGGCGTTGCGCCTCGCTCACGTAAGACTCGCTACGCTCGTTCGGCGCGCCTTGTGCTGAAGCGCCATGTCCGCTCAGAGCGTTACCGAAATACCCGCATGGCCCACTAGCCCCGGTCCTGCAGGCGGTACCAGAGGTACGCGCCGCGCAGCGCCCACAGGCGCAGGGCGGGCAACGGGAAGCGCGCCGGCAGCCCGCGCATCGCCAGCGGCGCCACCGCGTCGGCGTCGAGCCCGCCGGCGACGGCGCGCGCCAGGCGCATCCCCGTCCAGGGCGCGGTGTTGACGCCGTTGGCGTGATAGCCGAAGCCGTACCAGACGGTCGGATCGTCCTCGAGCCGGCCGATCGAGGGCGCGAGCCTGCGCGTCACGCACACGAGCCCGCGCCAGAAGTAGTCCACCGCGACGCCGCGCCACGCCGGGAAGACCTCGCCCAGGCGGCGTTCCATCCAGGCCCGCATGCGCACGCCGTCGGCCGGGCGGCCCGTGGTGTCGCCACGCGCCCCGAACAGGAAACGCCCGTCCGGCAGCAGGCGGTAGTAGAACAGCAGCGTGCGCGTGTTGCAGATCGGCTCGGCGGCACGGTAGCGCTGGCACGCCAGCTCGTCCGCGTCGAGCGGACGCGTGACGATGATGTTCGACAACGCCGGCAGCGTGCGCCCGTCGAGGCGCGGATGGAGGCCATCCGGGTAGTAGCCGTTCGTCGCCACGATCACGCGCCGGGCGCGCAGCCGGCCACCGGCGGTGTGGAGCATGTGCGCGGCGCCCTCGCGGCGCCAGTCGCGGACGCCACTGTGGCCGTGCAGCGTCGCGCCATGCCGCTCGGCCGCGCGGGCGATGCCGAGCGCCAGCTTGAGCGGGTGCAGCGCGAAGCCCGTACCCGTGTGCAGGCCACCGTGCTGCTCGGTGCCGTCGTGGGCGAGCGCGCGAAATTCCGCGCGCGTGTACACCCGCGCCGGGATCCCGAGCAGCCGCGTCAGGGTATCGGCCTCCCGCCTGAGCTCGTCGAGCCGTCCGGGGACATGGGCCACGGTGAGCGTGCCCTCGCCGCGGCGCTCGCAGTCGATGCCCTCGGACGCGCACAGCTCGCGCACGAGCTCGATCCCCTCGCGCTGCGCCGCGTAGAAGCGCTGGGTCTCCGCCTGCCCGTAGCGCCGGAGCATCTGCGCGATGGAGAGCTTGGTCGCGGCCAGCAGGCAGAAGCCCGCGTTGCGCCCGGATGCGCCCCAGGCGATCGGCCCGGCCTCGAGCACGCGTGCGTCGATGCCGTGGTCACGGGCGAGATGCAGCGCGGCGGACAGGCCGGTGAAGCCGCCGCCGATGATGGCGACGTCGCAGCACGCATCGCCGGCGAGCGCCGGCCAGTCGGGGCGGGCATCGCCCAGCGTCGCCTCCCAGTAGCTGGGCGGGCCGGCTCGCGTCATGGATCGACGGGTGGTACAGAGCGATGGCGGCGTGTCCTTCGCAGACCCTGGAGCCATTGCGCGTCGTCGCCGCGGGGACGTGGGACGCGGGGGCCGACCGTGGCGTGCGCCCGGGGCGCATTGCGCAGGCTGCGTGACGGGGGACGATCGCCGCGAGCGCCCGGCGTGAGGCTGGCGCGGCGGGTCCGGCATCGCCGTGCGGGCCCTTCAGGCGAAACCGGGCGGGTTCCACTCCTCCATCATCGTGCGGCGCGCGGCCTCGAGGCGCTCGGACATGAGCGCGGAGAAACGCTTGAGCACCGCGTAGCCGAAGGCGGGATCACGCTCGCAACGCTCGAGCACGGCCTTGCCGTCGAACTCGATCACCTCGCTCGCCCGGTCCGCGCGCGCCTGGAACGCCCACTTGTACGGCGGGATCAGCCACGACCAGCCGGCGACCTCGTCCGGGCCCAGGGACTGGACCTCGAGCGACGGCCCCTCGATGGCGGGGACCTCGATGAGGACGCGGCCGCTGCGCAGCAGCCAGAACCGGTCGGCCGGCTGCCCGTGCTCGAACAGGATCTCGCCCTTCTTCAGCCGGCGCTCCGTGGCATTGGCGGCCAGGAAGTCGATCACTTCGCCCCCCAGGTCCCGGAAGAACGGCTGCCGGGCCAGCACATCCGCCATCGAATCGTCCGCCATCGCCGCATCCCCCGCGTCGCAACTGCCCGCCCCGCGCCCAGGCGCCTGCCTGCACGCCGACGGGCGGCCACGTCCACGTACCAAGGCTACTCCATCGCCCTCGCGCTCGAGAGCCTGACGCCCGGCCGGGGTGGGGACCTAAGGGCACGCGGCCGCGGGCCCCGCCGTCCCGGGGCCGCGGCACGCCCGGACTTCGCCGGATGCGCCTGCCGCAATCCGCGACATTACCGGCGCACGGGACCAGCGGGCCTCCCGGCCCGGCCAGACCCCCGGCGATGATAACGAATGAATCTGCAAGATCGGACACAGCCGCCGTCCAGTCGCTTCCCTGACATCGTCGCGCCAGGATTCCGGGAGGAGGCCGAGAGCCTGCTCGCCGGCATCGTCGACACCATCAGCGACGCCGTCGTCGCGGTCGACGACGCGCAGCGCATCGTCGTATTCAATCGCGGCGCGCAGGAGATGTTCGGCTACCAGTCCGAGCAGATCCTCGGACAGCCGCTCGCCCGCCTGATGCCGTCGGACAGCCGGGCCCGGCACGAGACGCTGATCGCGGAGTTTGCCAACGAGAGCGCGCCGAGCCGGCGCATGGGCGAGCGGCGCACGATCCACGGCCTGCGCAGCGACGGCAGCCGGTTCCCGGCCGGCGCCACGATCGCGCGTATGGAGGGCAGCTTCGGGCAGGTGTTCGTCGCGATCGTGCGCGACATCTCCGCGCACGTCGAGACCCGGGAGCACCTGCGCGCCTCGCTCCAGGAGCAGGAACAGCTGGCGCGCACGGACCCCCTCACCGGGCTGTGGAACACGCGCGCCTTCGGCCAGGCGCTGGAGCAGGAGCTCGCGCGGCTGCGGCGCAACGGCCGGCCATTCACCCTGGTCTATCTCGACCTCGATCGCTTCAAGCCGGTCAACGACCGCTACGGCCATGCATTCGGCGACACCCTCATCCGGGAGACGGCGCGCCGACTGCAGGAATACTTCCGCGCCATGGACACGGTGGCCCGAATCGGCGGCGACGAGTTCGTCGTGCTGTCCCCGGACAGCGAGGGCGGGACCATGCACACTCGCCTGGAACGCCTGGGACGATCCGGCAGGACATGCAAGACCACGGCCTGGCCGTAACCGCGAGCATGGGCGTGCTGACCTGCAGGACAGCGCCCGCGAGCGCGGCGGCCTGCCTCGACGCGGCGGACCGCCTGATGTACCGGGCCAAGCACGACACCGGTGACGCGATCGCCTGCGGCGTCCACGACACCGCGGCGGTACCGGGCAACGGTAACGGCTGAGTCGGCGCGCGGCCATGGCGCCCGACGTCGGGACGTGAACATGCATGGCCGGCCCCGCGCCGACCGACGACAATGAGGGAGGCAGACTGCACCCATGGGTACAAGAACGACGCTGGTCGCGACCGAGAAGGCGCGCGCGGTCATCCTCTCGGGCGTCGCCTCGAGCGACTTCCGCGAGGGCCGCGCCGACATCCGCCAGGAGATGAACCACGTCGACGGCGTCATGGTGCTCGGCGGCGGCCTGCCCATCCGCGCGGCCGGGCAGATGGTCGGCGCGGTGGGCGTCAGCGGCGCCCCCGGCGGCGACATCGACGCCGAGTGCGCGCGCGCGGGCATCGACCGCATCCAGGCCACCCTGGATTTCGCGCAGTGACCCGCCGTCCGGGGCGCCTTCAGTATCCGCGCTCGAGATCGACCTCCCAGGACAACGGCTCGCCGCGCATGAACTGCCGGATGCTCTCGATCCCGCGGTCGATGTGGCGCTCGAGGACGTCCTCGGCGTTCGCCGCCTGGTCACCCGTGCCCAGCACGTTCGGCAGCCTGTGGTAGCCGGTCCGCGTCGGGCACTGGAAATAACAGGTCTCGGGGAAGACCATGCCATGGTCGGGCCAGACGTCGGCGGCGTAGCCGGCGATCGCGCCGGCGGCGAGCGCGCGCTGCAGCGGATCTCCTCGGTGAGGTTGCCGCGGGCGACGTTGACCAGGAAGGCCGTCGACTTCATGGCCGCGATCTGGCGCTCGGCGAAGAAGTGCTCGGTCTCGGCCGTGATCGGCGTGGCCAGGACCACGTAGTCGGCCTCCGCCACCAGCTCCGTGAGCGCCTCGGGGCCGTGCACGGCGTCGACGTCCTCGCCGCCGCGCTCCGGGTGCCGGCGGATGCCGATCACGCGCATGTCGAACGCGCGCGCGAACCGCGCGATCCGGCTGCCGATGTTGCCCAGCCCGACGACGAGCAGGGTGCGCCGGCGAGCATCGCCGCGCGCGTGCCCTCCTCGTAGAGCGGGAAGTACTCCGCGCGCTGCATGGCCTCGTGTTTCAGCACGAGCCGCTTCGCGCTGCCGAGCAGCAGCGCCATCGCGTGCTCGGCCACCGCGACGCCGTTGGCCCCGCGCGAGTTGCACACGCGCACGCCCTGCTCCAACAGCCGGTCCGCGTCCAGGCGGTTGATGCCCGCGTGCATCCAGCACAACAGCTTGAGCTCCGCGGCCACGTCGAGCGTGCGCGGCGGCAGGCAGAACCCCATCATGACGTCGGCGTCGCGCGCGTCGGCCTCGACGCGCTCAACGAGGCGTCGAAGCGCGAGAACGCCGGCATCCCGGGGTGCGCGACCACCTCGGTCCCGGCGGGCAGTGCGCGCGCCACGCGGTCGATCTCCGCCTCGTGGGCCTGCCAGGTGAGCAATACCTTCATGCGTCCTCCCGGTTCGCTCGACCGTGGCCACGCACGCCGTGGCGAGGCACGATTCTGCCACGGCGAGCGCCCGTTCCGGGCGGGACGCACCGCGGCGATCGGCGCGCTCGCCGCCCCGGCCGGCGCGTGCAGCCGGCGGGCGCGCCTGGCCCGGCCCGTGCGCTCGACCGCCGCGGGCGCACGACAGCGGCTGCCCTGCACACTCGAGCCATGCGTGACCGTGCCGTCCTGCCACTGCGGCTGAAGCTCGCGTTCACGGGCTTCATGCTCGCCTGGGTACCGCTGGTGCTTGCACGCCATGGCTGGCAGAACTTCCTGTGGCTGTGCGACCTCGGCAACTTCCTCGTGCTGGCGGGGCTCTGGCTGGAATCGCGCCTGCTGTTGTCGAGCCAGCTCGTGGCGACGCTGCTCATCGGCGTCGCCTGGGCGCCGACCTGCTGGTCGCCGCCGTCACCGGCATCCATCCGTTCGCGGCGACGGCCTACATGTTCGACCCGCAGCTCGCGCTCGCCGTGCGCCTGGCGTCGTTGTTCCACCCTGTTCGTGCCGGGGCTGTTGCTGTTCGCGGTCGCGCGCCTCGGCCACGACCGCCGCGGCTGGCTCCTGCAGACGCTGCTGTGCTGGATCGTGCTGCCACTCGGCGCGTGGCTCACCGACCCCGCGCGCAACATCAACTGGGTCGAGGCCCCGTTCGCCGTGCCGCAGACGTGGCTGCCGCCCTGGCTCTACCTCGTGGTCTGCATGGCGGCCTACCCGCTGTTGCTCTACGCCCCGGTCGAGGCGCTGCTGCGCCGCGCACTGCCGGCGGGGCCGGAGCGGGCGAACGGGGTGTAGCCCCCGGCGTCGGCCGGTGGCGGATGCCCGCTCCGGGGCGCCGGGCGGACAAGGCCCCTCAGGCGCGCAAGCGCTCGGCCTCCGGCATCGCCGCGGCCGCGCCGGCGCCGGCGAGCGCCAGCAGGCCCAGCACCCCGAGCAGCACGGGCACGCCGGCGGCCTGCGCCACGAGGCCGAGCAGGCCCCAGGCGAGCGTCACGGCGGCCATGCTCGTGTTGGCGAAGGCCACGATAGGGGGCGCTCGTCGGCCTCCACGGCATCGACCAGCCAGGTCTTGCGCCCGAAGCGCACGCCACTCTCGGCGACGACGAGCCCCGCGAAGACGAGCCCGAATATCCACGGCGAGGCGGCACCCGTGCCCGGCTCGCCCAGCAGCAGCGCCATGACCGCCAGCGCCGCCGCGAGCACGCCGGCGAGGATCATCCGGCGGCGCCCCGAGGAGTCGGCGAGCCGTCCCCACAAGGGGCTGGCGACCACGTCGCCGACGCCGACGGCGAGCACGTAGATGCCGAGCACGGCGAGCGCGCCGCCGAACAGGTCGCGCGCGTAGAGCGCGTAGAACGGCGCCGCCAGCTCGACCGTGAGCAACAGGGCGCGCGCGACCAGGTAGCGCCGGAACGCGGGCACGGCGTGCCAGCGCGCGACGCCCTGGCGCGCCTGGTCGAGCGCGTTGCGCCCGCCCTCGGTCGCGCCCGGGAGCTCCTCGATCTGCGCAAACAGCATCGCGCCGAGCACCCACAGCAGGGCGGCGGCGCCCACGAGCGCGGCGTACATGGCAGCGCTCTCGCCCGTGTCGCGCGTCGTGTAGAGCAGCGCGCCGGCGATCACGGTCAGGCCGCCGCCGAGCGTCGCGCGCTGGCCGAGCAGGCGCCCGCGCCGGCCCTTCGGGATGGTCTTGCCCATGACGTCCTGGAAGGCCACGGCGCCGAGCCCGCTGGCCACCGAGAACACCGCGAGCAGCGCGAGCACGGCGAGGCCCGCCTGGACCGGTGGCAGGCCGAGCGCCGCGGGGATCATCACCAGCAGGCAGACCGCCTGCAGCCCGGCCGCCCCGCTCCAGGCCCACTTGCGCTGCGGCAGCCGGCGCACGAGCGCGGCCAAGGCGAGCTGGGGCAGCAGCGCGCCCGCCTGGCGCACCGGCGCCAGGAAACCGATCAGCGCCGCCGGCGCGCCCACGCCCGCGAGCAGCCAGGGCAGCACCAGGTTCGGCCCGGCCAGCTGCTCGGCGAGCCTGGTGGCGGCGCCGTTGGCGAGGTTGCGCACGTAGTTGCCCGCAACGGCGGTGCACTGCTCCTCGGGGATGGCATCGCAGACCCGATCGGCCGGGGCCTCGCCGGCGAGCGGGCCGGGGGTGACCGCGGTCGGCCCTTCGTTGCGCGGATCGACGGGGTCCATGGGCGGGCTCCGGCAGCCGGGGCACGGCAGCGCGGCAGAGGGTAACGCACTCGCGCGACCCCGGGCGCGGCGCGCGGGCATGCCGAGCCCCGGTGGAACGCAACAGCCCCCGCGTGCGTGTACGACAACAAGGGGGCTCAACAGGCACCGCCCCCACCGGACCGGAGCGGCAATCATGGACCCGGACAGCCTCGAGTACCGCAGCGCCGCCATCGCCCGCGCCCTGGCGATCAGCCTCAACGACCCGGACCGGGCCGACCTCGGGCGGCTCGCTGCGTCGCCGGAGCTGCACCCGACCACCCGGGCCCGGATCGGCTACCTGCGCCAGTTCCGCGACGCCATGCGCGACGGTCGGTCGCTCGACGAGCTCGAGCTGCGCTTCGTCGCCACCATGGCCGAGGCGCTGGAGGGCCTGCTCGGGATCCGCACCGTGAGCGGGCCACCGGCGCACCCGCGCCGCCGCGCGAGCGACCGGCCGCGGCACGCCGGCGTCGACGCCTGACCCCGTCCCTGCCGGCACACGCCGGCGCGCCCCGCCGTCGCCCGATGGCGTTCGCGGCGCCGGTCACGCCGCAGGCGACCGCCCGCCGCGGGCAACGCGATGCCGCGCGCCACTCGCGGGCGCGTGCCCACGCGCCAGGGCTTGACCCCTGCGCGGCCGCCCCGATCATCGCCCGCCTGTCTCGACGCCCACCACGGCCACGTACGGGAGACGCGTGCGAGCCCGAAACCCTGCCCGCGACCATGGCGGCGATGCTCCTGACCGGACACGGCGGCACCGACCGGCTGGTCCATCGCGACGACGTTCCCGTACCCCGGCCCGGCCCCGGCGAGGTCCTGGTCAAGGTCACCGCCACGGCCAAGAACAACACCGACCGCAAGGCGCGCGAGGGCCTCTACCCGACCAGGGACCGCGGCGAGGTGACGTCGTTCGCGATGGGCGGCTCGCCGACGCTGACCTTCCCGCGCATCCAGGGCGCGGACGTCGCCGGGCGCGTGGTCGCCGTCGGCGACGGCGTGCCCGAGGGCCGCATCGGCGAGCGCGGCCTGCTCGACTTCAACCTCTACGCCGACGAGCGCCGCGACATCAACCTGACGCCCGACTACTACGGGCACGGCGCGGACGGGGGCTTCGCGGAGTACATCGCCGTGCCCGCCGACCAGTTCCACGCGGTGGCCAACCCGGAGCTGGCCGACGCCGAGCTCGCGGCGATGGGCATGTGCTCCTACCAGACCGCGGTGCACATGCTCAACGTCGCCGGCGTGGGCCCCGGCGAGCGCGTGCTGGTGACCGGCGCCAGCGGCGGCGTCGGCACGGCGCTGATCCAGCTCTGCCGCGTGCTGGGCGCGATCCCCTACGCGCTCAGCACGCGGGACAAGGCCGACGCCCTGCGCATGCTGGGCGCCGAGGACGTGATCGACCGCTCCGACATGGACGGCTTCGTCGAGCGCGTGCGCGAGGCCACCGGCGGCGCGCCGCTCGATGCCGTGATGGACCTGGTCGGCGGCGACATGACCGACCGCTTGATCGACGCGATGATCTTCGACATGGGCCAGCGCGCCACCTACCCGCGCCTGAGCATCGCCGGCGCCGGCGCTGGCAACGTCAGCGAGATCATGTGGACCCGGATCTACCTCTACCAGGTGCAGATCTTCGGGGTCTCGCACGGCACGCGCGCGGAGGCCGAGCAGCTCGTCGACTGGATCCGCCGGGGCCAGCTCAGGCCCGTGCTGCATGGCGCCTTCCGGCTCTCCGAGCTGCACGCCGCCGAGGACTACTTCGTCGATCGCGGCAGCAACTACCTGGGCAAGATCGTGATCGTGCCGGATTCCGAGTGGGACGAGCACGGCGCCGCGTACGCCATCGAGACCGCGCGATGAGCGACGCGCTCACGCTGCAGCTCATCGACACCCACGCCGGCGGCGACGTCAGCCGCATCGTCACCGGCGGCATCCGGCCCCTGCCGGGCGACACCGTGCGCCGGCAGATGGAGTACCTGCAGGCGGACGCCGACGGCCTGCGCAGGCTGCTGCTGTTCGAGCCCTACGGGATCCCGGAGATGTCGGTCGACCTGGTGGTGCCGGCGACCGACCCGCGCGCCGCGGCCGGCTACATCATCATGGAGGTGATGGGCTACCCGATCTACTCCGGCTCGAACACGCTGTGCACGGCGACCGCGCTGCTCGAGAGCGGCATCGTGGAGAAGCGCGAGGGCAGCCAGCGCTTCCTGCTCGAGGCACCGGCCGGGCTGGTGCAGATCGAGGCGCACGTGCGCGACGGCGTCGTCGAGGCCGTCACCGCCGAGGGCCTGCCGAGCTACATCGACACCCATCGCGCGAGCATCCACGTGCCCTCGATCGGCGAGGTCACCTACAGCATCGCCTACAGCGGCGGCTTCTACGCCCTGGTCGACGCCACCGAGCTCGGCTTCGCGCTCACGCGCGACGAGGAAGCCGAGATCGCCGCCTGCGCGCACGACATCGTCGAGGCCATCCAGCGCCAAGAGCACGGTTCGCGCACTACAGCCCTGGGCGACGTCGGCGCCCTGCCCTTCCTGCACTTCATGGGCCCGGTCGAGCAGGTCGCCGACGACGCCTATCGCTCACGCTCGACGACCTACGTCCACCCCGGCGTGATCTGCCGCAGCACCACCGGCACCGGGACGTCGGCGCGGCTCGCGCTCATGTACCACGAGGGCCGCATCGGCCCCGGCGACCGGCTCGAGACCGTGTCGCTGCGCGACACCACCTTCGTCGGCGCGCTCACCGGCGTGCGCGAGGCCGGCGGCCACCAGGTGGTGGACAACACCATCACGGGGCGCGGCTACGTGCTGGCGCGCTCCGAGATCGTGGTCAACTGCGACGACCCGATGGTGGAGTGCTTCCGGCCTGCGCCACATCCTCAGCGACGACGCACCCGCCCACGGCTGACGCGATGATCCCGGCAGCCGGCGTCGCCGTCCCGTCGCCCGTGCCGCGCATGGTCCGGGGCGGACCGCGCCCTCGGAGGCGGGCGGCATCCGCGAGAGGAAACGGGGTCAGGAAACGGGGTCTGACCCCGGTTGCGCTCGGCGTGCCCGCGGCGACTGCGGCTGGGAGCGCCGGGCTCCGGCCCGCCCGGCGGGTGCCTGTGCCGAGCTGGAGCTCGGCGCTCCCGGCCGGCGGGCGCGTCAGCCGTCCGCGTGGCCGAGCTCGCGCTCCATCCGCAGGCGGTAGCGCAACCCCGGCCCGTCGGGATCCGCGCGGACGTGATCCCAGGTGACGGTCTCGCCGGCGGCCAGCGGCCGCTCGAGCCGCAGCCCGTGCGCGAGGCCCACCGGCAGCGCGCGCATCGCCCGCGCGCTCGCGGCCGGCAGCAGCCGGCCCGAGACGGTGTAGCCGCCCTCGCCGTCCAGGCTCTCGCCGGCCTGCAGGTCACGCTTCGCCGTGGCGACCACGTCGGCGTGCCAGGCGGTGGCGCAGCCGGTCGCCTCGCCGCGCAGCGCCGCGCTGGCGACGGACACGCCGAGCTCCAGGCCGATCAGGTGGTAGGGCTTGTACATGGCGGCGAAGCGGCCGCCCGGGTCCGTGTTCAGGCCGTACTCCGAGAAGCAGCGGCGCACGTAGTCGTCGGGCCCCTCGAACACGACGTACACGCCCCAGCGCAGGTCGCGCTCGACCCGGCTGCCGTCACGCTCCAGGCTCGACGCGACCTCCACCAGGCCCCGCCCCGCCAGGCTCCCGCCGTCATCGCGCGGGCACAGCACGCGCGGCAGGTCGTCGGCGCCCGCCGGCGGGAACAGCAGCCCGTCCGCGGGCGGCGCCAGGCCGGTCGCGTTCGCCACCGCCGCCATCTCGATCGCCGACTTGGTGCCGTCGAGGAAGGAATTGAACATGCGGGGATTCATGCCGCCGGCGCGCGCCTGCTCCGGCGACAGGCCGTAGTGCTCCCACACCGTGTCCGGGGTCGACGCGTGGAAGCTCGGCAGGTACTTGGTGCCCTTGCCGGCGGCGACGACCTCGAGGCCGATCGTGCGCGCCCAGTCCACGAGCTCGCAGATGAGCGCGGGCTGGTCGCCATAGGCCAGCGAGTACACCACGCCGGCGTCGTGCGCCTCTTGCGCGAGCAACGGACCCGCGAGCGCGTCGGCCTCGACGTTGACCATGACGACGTGGGCGCCGTGCGCGAACGCGTGCCGGGCGTGCTCGATGCCGGCCGAGGGATCGCCGGTCGCCTCGACGACGACATCGATGCCCGCGGACGCGATCAGGTCGACGGCGTCCTCGGTGATCCAGGTGCTGCCCTGGCGCAATGCGGCCTCGACGGAGGCGGCCCCGTAGCGCTCGGGCGGCCAGCCCACGCGTTGCACGGCCTCGGTGGCGCGCGCCGCCGACAGATCGGCGATCCCGACCAGGTGCATGCCGGGCGTGCGCGCCACCTGCGCGAGGAACATCGAGCCGAATTTGCCCGCGCCCACCAGGCCCACGCGCACGGGTCGCCCCGCCTCGGCGCGCGCCCGCAGCATCGCCGCCAGATTCATGCGTCCTCCCCCCGGCCGCGCGGCGGCCCGTTGCGTGCGAGCCACACCCCGCCGCGATCCCCGCCAACCTGCGGCGGCATTGTCGGGGAGCCGCCATCGGCGTGCAAAGAATCCCGCAGCGGCGTGCGACGCCCGAGCGAGGCCGAAGCACGTCCCGGTCCCGGCCCGGCTCGCGGCGGCGGAGGCGCCCGACAGCGCGCGCCGAGCTCGAGGCGATGTGCCGCCCGCCCGCCGGCCCCCGGAGGCTGCCCCGCAGGGGCTACCCGTCGCCCGGCAGGCGGTAGCGCACGAGCGTATCGGTGCCCGACTCGGGCGCCCAGACCTCCCCGTCGCGGCCGAGCAGCTGGCGCACGGAGGCGCCGGCACGCGGCGAGGGGAACGCGGTGAACGATCCCGTGTCCGGGTCGAAGCGCAGCACCGCGTTGGCGCCGAAGTCGCTGACCCAGACGTCGTCCCGGTGATCGACGTAGACCGCGTAGGCGCGCGGCCGGTCGCCCGGCAGCGGCCAGGTGCGCCACTGCCCCGTCGCGGGATCGTAGCGGCTGAGCTGGCCCGCATGCCACTCGCTCACCCAGATGCGGCCGTGCGCGTCGGACCACACCCGGCGCGCACCCTGGTCCGGCGTGGGCGGCTCGAGCACGGTGACCGCACCCGTGTCGGTGTCGACCCGGCCGACGTAGCTGCCGGCGAGCGAGGCGTAGTAGATGCCGCCGTCGGGCGTGCCCGTGATGCCGTACGGGCCCCGGCCCCGCGGTGCATCGAACACCTCCATCGCCCCCGTCCGGGGATCCAGGCGGCCGTAGATACCGGCCTGCCCGGTGAACCAGAGCACGCCGTCGCCGTCGAAGGCGGCCGTGTTCAGGTTCGCGTAGCCGGTGCCGTCGGGCAGGGGGTAACGGGTCACCTCGAGCGAGCGCGTATCGACGCGCACGATTGCGTTGAGCCCGCCGTCGGTCACCCAGGCGTCGCCCCCCGGCCCGACGATCACGCCGTGCGGCCGCGACCCCTGGCCCAGCGGGATCTCGCGCGTATCGCCGGTGGCGGGGTCGAGTCGCCCCAGCGCGCCGTGGAACTGAGCCGTGTACCAGACCGCCCCGCCCCCCGGCTGCGGCGCCACGTCGTGCGGATGGGCGCCGTCGGCGACCGGGAAGCTGTCGATCTCGACCTCGCCCGCGCCTGCCATCGCGGCCGGCGCCGGCACCAGCAGCAAGACCAGGGCAAGGGCTCCGGCCGGGACACCGGGCCGTGACGTCATCGGGGCCCCCCGGGGGCAGCATCCATGCGTGGATTATAGCGCGCCGCGCCCCCACGACGGCCGCCAGGCTGCAGCCGTCGCCTGCTATCGACCTAATCCAACCAGTGAAAAACCACACGTAACTTGCGGTTTATGCAAGAATCGTCTACAAGGTCGGAAACCTGCGAGAAGGCAACCGGTCGCTGCCCTGCCGGCGGCATGCCAGGAAGGAGACCTCACGTGGATGCGGATACGGTCCTGCTGAAGTCCCCGCGCGGCCGCGAGGAGATCGGGACGCGGGCGCACGCCCTGTCGCCGCTGGCGCGGCGCCTGCTGATCATGGCCGACGGCCGGCGCAGCGTGGCGGAGCTGGCCGCGGAGCTCGATCGCACCGCCCGCGACGACGCGGTGCAGGAGGCGCTGCAGCTGCTGTTCGACGACGGCTACCTGCACGTGCGCGACGAGTACGACGAGCGCCGCGCGCCAGCGCCCGACACCGCCACCGGCTTCGCCACCGCCTGACGCGGAGGCGGCGCCGGCACGACGCCGCCGGGCCGGTGGCGGGCGCGTTCAGACGACCGGCGCCGCACCCCCGTCCACGTTGATCGTGACGCCGGTCACGTAGGCGGCCCGCGCGGAGGCCAGGAAGGCGATGACGTCGCCCGCCTCCTCGCTCTCGCCCACGCGCCCCAGCGGGATCCCGGCAGCCTCCTCGGCATAGAAGCGCGCGCGCGTCAGGCCCGGCTCGTGGTGACGGCGCGCCTCGAAGCGGCGGTCGTTCTGACCGCTCTTCACCAGGCCGATGCACACCGCGTTGACCCGGATGTTGTCGCCCGCGTGCTCCTGCGACAGCGCCTTGGTCAGCGAGATGCCCGCGGCGCGGCTCACGGAGGTGGGCAGGGTGCCGGGCGGCGGCGCCTTGCCGCCCGGCGTGGACAGGTTGACGATGCTCCCGCCGCCGCGTTGCTGCATCAGCGGGATGGCCTCGCGGCAGCAGCGGATGGCCCCGAAGAGCTTGAGCTCGAGGTCGCGCTGCCAGGCGTCGTCGTCGACCTCGAGGAAGCGAGCGGCGGCGGCCGTGCCCGCGTTGTTCACCAGGATGTCGACGCCGCCGTGCGCCGCCACGGCCGCCGCGAACAGCGCGCGGACGTCGTCGGGCCGGGTCACGTCGGCGACGACGGGCGTCACCGTGCCGGCGGCCTCCGCGCCGATCGCCGCCGCCGCCTCCTCGAGCGCCCCCTGCCGGCGCCGCAGATCACCACGTGGGCGCCCTCGGCGGCCATGCGCGCCGCCGCCGCGCGGCCGATGCCCTCGCTGCCGCCGGTGACGACCGCGACCCTGTCACGCAGCTCCAGGTCCATTTCCCCTCCTCCTCTGGCGTATCACGACCATGGCGGGCAGGTCCTGCCATCGCCCCCGGCCACCCGCGCCCCGACCCCCGTACGGCTCGAGCCCGCGCCTGTGATGACGGTCACAATTCCCGAAGCCCGGCGCCGGGCACGGCCGCAGTGCGGGCCGCAGTGGTACGACCATTGCGACACGCGCACCACGTACGCAGCGCGAGCGCCGCGCGTGGTCACGCCCCCCCCGGGCGTGCCGGCGCGGCCGGCCGGAGGCCGAGGATGACCCGAGACGAGATCGAACGACGCAGCGCCGAGATCGCCCGCGCCATGGCCATCAGCCTGAACGCCCCGGAGCGCGGCGACCTGGGCCCGCTCGTGGACGCACCCGGGCTGCACCCTACCACCCGCTGCCGCATCGCCTACCTGTGGCAGTTCCGCGACGCGGTCCGGGCCGGACACCGCCTCGATGGCCTCGAGCGCCGCTTCGTCGCGCTCATGATGGAGGCGCTGGAGAGCCTGCTCGGCCTGCGCGCCGGCAGCGGCGCGGCCGACCACCCGGCCCGCCGGGCGACCGATCCGCCGCGGCCGGCCATCGGCGGGATTCCGGGGACAGTAACCGCCGGATTCCGGGGACAGTAACCGAATTTTCCCGGTCCGGATTCCGGGGACGGTAACCGAAATTTTCCCGGGGAAATTCGGTTACTGTCCCCACATTTCCGGGGTGATTGCGGCTGGCTGGGAGCGCCGGGCTCCAGCCCGGCCTGGCGGGCGCTGCTGCCGAGCTGGAGCTCGGCGTTCCCGGCCGGCAGCGCCGTAGCCCCTGCCACCCTCCGGGCGTCCGTTCCGGACGCCGTTGGACGCCGTTGGGCCGTCAGGCGTCGGACAGACGAATTTTTCCGGGAAATCCGGTTACTGTCCCCACATTTCGACGAGCGCGCCGAGGGCGTCGCCACAGGGTGCCTCCACCTTGAGATCGACCTCGTCGTCGGCGCGTGTGCGCCCGCAGGTTCACCACGGCGACCGAGCTGCCCGCGCGCCGGGCCGCGCGCACGAAGCGGTAACCGGAGAACACCATCAGCGACGAGCCGACGACCAGCAGCGCGTCGGCCTCGTCGAGGCGGGCCATGGCAGCCGGCGACACGCGGGCGCGGCACGTTCTCGCCGAAGAACACCACCGCGGGCTTCGAGGATCCCGCCGCACCCGGTGCAACCGGGCACGACGAAGCGGGAATGGTCGGCGTCGGCGAGCTCGACGTCGCCGTCGGGCCGCAGCCGCTCGCGCGCCGGGTCCCAGCCGGGATTCAGCGCCTCCAGCCGGGCCTGGAAGGCCGCGCGCCCGATGCGACGATCGCAGCCGAGGCACGCGACCGCGTCGAGGCGGCCGTGCAGGTCGGTCACCGCGCGGCTGCCGGCGCGCTGGTGCAGACCGTCGACGTTCTGGGTGACCAGGTGGTGCACACGCCCGTGGCCCTCGAGCGCGGCGAGCGCAGCGTGGGCCGCGTTCGGGCGGCCCGAGGCGACCCGCCGCCACCCGACCAGGCTGCGGCCCCAGTAGCGCCGGCGCGTATCCGCCGAGCCGACGAAGTCCTGGTACATCACGGGACGGTGGTGCTTCCACTCGCCGTCGCGGCCCCGGTAGTCGGGGATGCCGGAGTCCGTGCTGACGCCGGCCCCGGTGAGCACGAGCAGGCGCGGGGCGGCCGTCGCGAACGCGGCCAGGCGCTCGAGCGCGACGCCCTGGGCGGGCGTCAGGGCCAGTCCGCGGCCACGCCGCCTCGTCGGCGGCGCCAGCGTGACGATTCACGGTTACCATGGGCACCCGGCCGCGCCACGCGCGGCGGCCGATTCGCGATTCAGGATCGACGCGACCTCGAGCAGCGCCCGGGGCAGGCCCCGCCGGGCGCCGATGGCCGCATGGTATCACCGCGCGTATGCGAGGACTGCGCCATGAGCGATCGCATCCACCCCGTTCACTGGACCCGGCTGGCGCTGGCGCTCGCGGCGCTCGCCGTGCTCACGGCCTGCGTGACCGCCCCCTCGCTGCGCGACGGCGGCGAGGGCGGCGCCAACGGCGACGCCGGTACGAGCGGCACGCAGGCCACCGAACGACGCACGCAGGCACCGGCCGGCCCGCTCGGCGGGACGTCGTGGCGCCTGGTCGCGATCCAATCCACGGACGGAAGCGCCCATCGGCCGCGCGGCGGCGCGGACTACCGCCTCACGCTCGGCGCCGATGGCGACATGCGCCTGCGCGCCGACTGCAACCGGGGCTCGGGCACGTGGCACTCCCGGGGCCCGGGACAGCTCCGGTTCGGCGCGATCGCCACGACGCGGGCGCTCTGCCCCGAGGGCTCGATCTCCGAGCGCTACCTGCGCCAGCTGCCGTCGGTGCGCAGCTACGAGCGCCGCGACGGCCACCTGTTCCTCGGCACGGGCGCCGACGGCGCGGTCATCGAGCTCGCGCCCGTCGACGGCGGCACCGGCGACGGCTGACCCGCCCGCCCGCGCGCCGCTACCAGGGCAACGCGTCGAGGTCGACGTTGCCCCCGGTGAGGATCACGCCGACCCGCCTGCCGGCAAACAGCCGCGGGTTGTCGAGGACGGCCGCCACGGCCACGGCGCTCGACGGCTCGATGACGATCTTCATGCGTTCCCAGACCAGGCGCATCGCGTCGACGATGCGCGCCTCGCTCAGCAGCAGGACGTCGCTGACGTGGCGCGACAGCACATGCCAGGTCAGCTCGCCGAGTGAGGCGCGCAGGCCGTCGGCGATGGTGTCGGGCGATGCCGCCGCCACGCGCTCGCCGGCGTGCAGCGAGCGGTGGGCGTCGTCCGCGTTCGCGGGCTCCGCGGCGTAGATGCGCGTGCCCGGGGCGAGCGTCGCCAGCGCCAGCGCGGTACCGCTGACCAGGCCCCCGCCGCCGACCGGGGCGACCACCGCGTCGAGCAGTCCGGCGTCCTCGTGCAGCTCCACGGCGCAGGTCGCCTGCCCCGCGATCACGCGGGCGTCGTCGTAGGGATGCACGAAGGTCGCGCCCGTGCGCCCGGTCACCTCCGCCAGCGTGCGCTCGCGCGCCTCGAGCGTCGGTCCGCAGGTGACGATCGTGCCGCCGTAGGCCTCCACCGCGCGGACCTTCGCCCGGCTCGCGCCCTCGGGCATGACCACGGTCGCGGGGATCCCGCGGCGCCCCGCGGCCCAGCACAGCGCCGCGCCGTGGTTGCCCGAGGAGTGGGTGGCGACGCCCGCGTCCGCCTGCGCCTCCGGGAGGCCGAGCACGGCGTTGCCCGCGCCGCGCACCTTGAAGGCGCCGGCCTGCTGGAGGTTCTCGCACTTGAACGCCAGCTCCGCGCCGCTCATGCGATCGAGGGTCGCGCTCGTCAGCACCGGCGTCCTGTGGATCCACGGCCGGATGCGGTCGTGCGCGGCGACGATGTCCTCGTGGGTCGGGATCCCGGTATCAGCCACTTTCGCACCCCGGAATCCGGCCGCAATGTCCCGGCCCCGGCGGGGCTCTGCCCCGCGCGCGTACGCGCGGTGCGCCGAGCCGGGTCACCGGTAACGTGGCCTATGACCCGCGACCGGGCACACCGTCACCGGCGGCACCCGCGGCGGGCTCACTCCGACGCCTCGAAACGCCTGCGGATAGCGCCGAGAACGGCCCACGTCTCCTCCTGGTGCACCGTCTCCGCAGTGCCGCTCGCGACCGTGATCTCGACCCCGTCGTGCTCGAGGGTCCGGCTGTCGCCACCGTCCAGCTCGGTCAGTATATCCAGGGTGCCCATGCCCCAGTGGTGCTGCTCGCGCAGCGCCAGGGCCACCACGCGGCCATCGCCGGTGGCGGCCACGATCCGGCCCCGGCCCTCGGTGACCGTCTCGCGGACCTGCTCGTCGCGCGGCTGGTCCTCCACTTCCCGGGTCCGCGTGTAGGTCTCCTCGCGCTCGTCCCGCTCGAGCTCCACGTCCTCGTAGCCGCGGCCCTCGACGACCGCGACCGCAACCGGCCAGACCTCCTCGAAGCTCGTGTCGACCACGAGCCGCGATGGCGTCCGGTGCTCGACGGCGACCTCGCCGCCGTCCTGTCCCTGCCCGGTGGCGCAGGCGCCCAGCGCGGCGAACGCGGCGCACAGGATCAGCGCGCGCAACCGCCACGAACGCAGGCACTCGAGTCGCATGGTGTCCCCCCGTCGCCAGATTCCCCCGGCGCGAAGCCTGCACCAACACCACCGCCGGCCGCAAAGACGGTCGCGGTACACGACCCGGGCGCCCGTTCCACTGCCGCCGTCGGCGTGAGACACTTGCTCGCGCCACCACGACGCGCGCCCCACGCGAATTCCGGCAATCCTGGGGACAGCAGCACCGGTACAGTAACCGAATTCCCCGGGAAATTCGCGTCCACATCGCCGTCCCCACATTCGCCATTTCCATTTCCAGCACAGCCGCGCCGCCTCGATCACCCACAGCGAGCCGTTTCATGAGAGAGCAGCTGATCCACTGGCTGGAGGTCCTCGGCGTGCCGCACACCGACCAGGCCTATCTGCTGATCGTCATCACGCTGATCGTGCTGGCCTCGCTGCTCGTGCACCTCCTGCTCCACGGGGTCGTCCTGCGGATACTCGACCGGCAGGTGCCCGAGGCCACCCGCGGGGACACGAGCGCCGGGCCCCATGCCGAGCTGCGCAGCTGGCGGGCCGTGCTGTTCGGCCACGACATCTTCACCCGCCTCACGCTCGCCCTCCAGGGCGTCGTCGTCTACACGCTCGCCCGGGTCCTGCTCGACGCGGGCTCGGCCCTGCTGCCAGTCATCGAGGTGCTCAGCCACCTCTGGATCATCCTGTTCGCGCTGCTGTCGGTGTTCTCGGTGCTCAATGCGCTGGCCGACATGGCGCAGTCCATGGAGCTCGCATCGCGACCGCCGCTGCGGGGCATATTCCAGGGCATCAAGCTGGTCGGCGCGATCATCGCCGTGATCCTCGCGATCGCGCTCCTGATCGGCAAGTCGCCGCTGATCCTGTTCAGCGGCCTGGGCGCGATGACCGCCATCCTGCTGCTGATCTTCAAGGATCCGATCCTGGGGCTGGTGGCCGGCATCCAGCTCTCCGCCAACGACATGCTGCGCGTCGGTGACTGGCTCGAGATGCCGCAGTACGGCGCCGACGGGGACGTCATCGACATCAGCCTCACCACGGTCAAGGTCCGCAACTGGGACAAGACCATCACGTCGATCCCCAGCTATGCGCTGATATCCGATTCCTTCAAGAACTGGCGCAACATCGAGAACGTCGGTGGACGACGCATCAAGCGGGCCATCCACATCGACGCCACGAGCGTGCGGTTCGCCACCGACGAGGACCTCGAGCGCCTGCGCAAGGCCGAGCTGGTGACGGGCTACATCGAGGACAAGGTCGCGGAGATCGAGACGTACAACCGCGAGCATGGCATCGACCCGAGCTCACCCGTGAACGGGCGGCGCCTGACCAATCTCGGCATCTTTCGCGCCTACCTGGTGGCCTATCTCGGCGCCAACGAGCACATCAACCACGAGCTCACCTACATGGTGCGCCAACTGGCGCCGGGCCCCGAAGGGATCCCCCTGGAGGTCTACGGCTTCGCGAACGACACCAGCTGGGTGCCCTACGAGGGCATCCAGTCCGACATCTTCGACCACGTGTTCGCGGTGATCCCCGAGTTCGGCCTGCGCCTGCACCAGGGCCCGACGGGGCACGACGTCCGCTGGCTCGGCGAGAGCCTGGCGGCTGGCCGGACAGCCTCCTAGCGGCTGGTGCCGCCCGGACTCGACCCCGCCTGTTGACGCAGGGCCGGGAGCAGCTCCTCGGCGATCACCTCGTGCACCCGCCGCACCAGGGTCGACTGGGGGGACGGTGCGGAATAATGGGGACAGTAACCGAATTTCCGATCCCAAACGCGAGCCGAGTCCACGTCACGTCGTCGGCCCGGGCTTCCGCCCGCGTCGCTTCGGCCGCAACACGCGGCCGGTAGCGGCTTCAATCTGCTCAACGAATTCGTCCGAACCCAGTGGCCGGCCGGTGCGGGTGTGCAGCCGAAGAATTTCCTCGCTCCGCGCTGAGGCGCCAGGGTCGAGCGGCGACCAAGTGCCGACCAGCCGCTCCCGAAGGCTCCAATCCACCAGTCCCGCGTGTGGCGGCCGCTCCGCTTCCTTGGCGCTCGACCAGGACCAATCCGCAGGAAAGGCGCACAATCCTGCCCGAACCGGATTGTTCTCCACGTACGGTATCGCGGCGTGCAGATGCGGCTCATTCATTACGAACGAGTGGAAACGTTCCTGCCAAAGGTGGCCACGCCAGCCCTCCCTGGCGTTGACACGCCGGGCATGGCGACGGTGCGCACCGGCAATTGCGGCCCGCAGGCCGTCCTCGTGTGACGGCACCATCACGAAATGGACATGATTTGGCATCAGGCAGTAGGCAAGAACGCGAGTATCGGTCCGGGCACAGCAGGCCCTGATCAGCGCCAGATAGGCCGACCAATCTGCGTCCTGCAGGAAGACGGCCTGGCGCCGACTCCCACGTTGAGTCACGTGGTGGGGATAGTGCGGTACGACCACACGTGCCATCCGTGGCATGTCGTTGCTCCTTGTGTCTTCGCCGTCTCGTCCCTTGACGGCCATCGTCGGATTCTATCGCGTCGAGCCAGTCACCGGAATTCGGTAACTGTCCCCGTAATCCCTCCCCGTAATCCCCCCCGTAATCCCGGCCGTTGCGGTCAGCGCGGCGCGCACGCGGCCGCGCTCGCCCCGCCCCGTTGCGCGGCCTCGCCGTCGTGCCCGAGCTGCACCCCGAACGTCTCGGCGATGATCGCGCCCGGGTCGATGCCGGTCTCGCTCGGGCTGCGCACGCGGCGCACCCGGCGCACGGGGTGGGCGTCGTCGCTGCGCTCGCGGCGCTCGGCCTCGGCGGCGAGGTTGAGCAGCACCAGCTTGGCATAGGGCGCGCCGTCCGGCGTGCGCACGAGCTGCACGGTCGGCCGCAGGCGCGCGCTGGGCCGCGAGCTCACGACGACGGCGAGGGCGCCGCTGTCGAGCTCCACCACGCTGCCGACCGGGTAGATCCCGACGCAGCGGATGAATGCCTCGACGACGCGGCTGCCGTAGAGCCCGTCGGCCTGCGAATAGAACGACTGCAGCACGCGGTCGGGGGCGCCGGCATCGCGATACGGCCGCGGGCTGGTCAGCGCCTGGTAGCGGTTGGCCAGCGCGGTGACCAGCACGTAGCCCGGGAGGTCGGGCTGGCGCAGCCCGTAGGGATAGCCGCTGCCGTCACGCCGCTCGTGATGCATCTCGGCCACGTTGAGCACGGCGCGCGGGACGTTGCCGCTGTCTGCCAGTATGCGTCGCCCCTCGATGGGGTGGCGCCTGACCAGCGCCCATTCGTCCTCGTCCAGCGGACCGGGCCGATCGAGCAGCTCGCGCGGCAGGCGCGCCTTGCCGATGTCGTGCAGCAGCGCGCCCAGCCCGAAGGCCTCCAGCTTGTTCGCCTCCACCCCCGCGCGGAGACAGAACGCGAGCGTCAGCAGGCACACGTGGATCGAGTGCGTCGAGGTGACGTTGTCGTGGTCGTGGACACTGGTCAGCAGCAGGGAGGCCGCCGGGCTCTGGGTGACACGCTCGGCCAGCTCGCCCACGGCCGAGGACGCGGCCGGGACATCCACGCCCCGTCCCCGCTCCACCCGCTGCAACGCCTCGTCCACGAGCCCCCGCGCCGCGCCCACCGTCGCGCCCGCCGACTCGACCTGGCGCCGCAGCCGATCGGGGTCGGGATAGCGCCGCGATACGTCGATCGCATCGTCATCGCCGCCCCGCGCCGAGCGCGACCGCGCCGGCGCCCGTCCGGCAGCCGCGCCCGGCAGGTCCCGCTCGGATCCCGCGGCCGCGCAGCGCTCGGGATCGACGTACACGCGCGCGCAGTAGCGCCGCAGGACCGCGAGCTCCTCGTCGCTGCGGATGGGGAACCCCTGCAGCGGTAGCGGCACCTCGACCCAGGGCCGGTCGAGCTCGGCGACGTACATGCCCTTGCGAAGGTCCTCGACCCGGACCTCCAGGCGATTCGTGCCCGCGCTCATTGCTCCGGCGCTCCCTCTCGCGTCACTCCGTTGCCCGCCCGCGGCGCGAAGACGGGGCGGCGCCCAGTGGCTAGCAAGAGCCGGGCCACCGCTGGCGACGGCGCGCACGGGGCAATGACACCGTTGGCGGAATCCGGCTCCGTCGGCGCGGCCGACGGCGCGTCCGTCATGTCCCGGATTCGGATTCGAACGCCCCTTTCCCGCTCCCGGGCCTTCGGATGCCCTCCCGCTGAACTCCAGTCGGCAGACGCTGCCAGGTCCGCTGGTGGCCCGTTCGCTCCCAGCCAGCCGCAGTCAGCCCGGCGCACGCCGAGCGCATCGAGGGGATACTGCCAACGCTTTCGGTCAGGACTACTGCCGGCCGGTCGCCAAGTAAGTGCCATTCGTTACTGTCCCCGGTACCCGGCCCGGTATTCCCTGCCCTGGCATTCCCGGCGCCGCGAGCGTCGGACCAGCGAACCTGCCGCCAGGCAAGTACCATTCGGATGAATACGCAGTTCCCCCGGCAGAGACCACCAGGAGCAGTGACCATGCGCGTTTCGAGCCCCGCCTTTGCCGACGGTGGCTTCATCCCCTGGCGTTACGCGGCCCCCAACGCCAATGAGCTGCCGCCGCTGCGCATCGAGGATGTCCCGGCGCCGGCCAGGAGCCTTGCACTGATCCTCGAGGACGTGGACTCACCGCTGGGCACGGTCATCCACCGTGCTGGCCTGGAACATACCCCCGCACACCCTGCTCGCTCGACGCGGTGACACCTGCCCAGGATGGCCGCATCGGCACGGACAGCTTCGGCAAGGTGGGCTATCTCGGCCTCATTCCGCCGGAGGGCCGGCACCACTATCGCTTCTCCCTGGTCGCCCTGGACACGACCCTGGAGCTGGAGGACGGCGCCACCCGCCCGGCGCTGGAGCGGGCGATGGAGAATCATGTCCTCGACCGGGCCGAGGTCAGCGGCATCGTTGATGCCTCCGACCGGGACGGCGACCTGAGGGGAGGACTGATGCCACGCAACGTCCCGCCGATCCGCCCGGAGCGGTTCTTCTCCACGGTCAATCCCGTGGTGTTCACGGCCTCCGCGATCATCGTTGCCGCCTTCGTGATCTTCGGCGTGATCGCGCCGGCCAGCGCCGACAGGCTCTTCGGCGGCCTCCACGCCTTCATCACCGAGTACCTGGGCTGGCTGTACCTGCTCGCGGTCACGGCGTTCCTGGCCTTCCTGGTCTGGCTGCTGTTCAGCCGCTACGGGCGCATACGCCTGGGCCAGCCCGGGGACCAGCCGCGTTTCGGGCTGGCGTCCTGGTTCGCCATGCTCTTCAGCGCCGGCATGGGCATCGGACTGGTGTTCTGGAGCGTGGCCGAGCCCATCCTCCATTTCCAGAACCCGCCGGCAGGCGATGGCGGCACCCCGGCGGCAGCCCGCCAGGCGATGATCTACACCTTCTTCCACTGGGGCCTGCATGCGTGGGCCGTGTACGTGGTGCTCGGCCTGTCGGTGGCCTACTTCAGCTACCGCCACCGCCTGCCGCTGACCATCCGCTCCATCTTCTACCCCCTGCTCGGAGACCGGATCTACGGCCCCATCGGCCACCTCATCGACGTCCTGGCCGTGTTCGGCACCCTGTTCGGCCTGGCCACCTCGCTCGGCTTCGGCGCCATGCAACTCAATACCGGGCTGAACCTGCTGACCGGCATGCCGGTATCGCAGTGGTCACAGGTAGGCATTATCGGCGCCATCACCACCATCGCCGTGTTGTCGGTGATCTCCGGCCTGGATCGCGGACTCAAATGGCTGAGCGTGTTCAACCTCGCCCTGGCCTTCCTGCTGCTCGCCTTCGTCCTGCTGCTCGGGCCCACGCTGTTTCTCATCCGCTTCCTGCTGGACGCCACCGGGGGATATCTGCAGCAGATCATCGAGCTCAGCCTGGCCACCGACCCCATGGGAGGCTCGGAGTGGCAGAAGAACTGGACGATCTTCTACTGGGGCTGGTGGATCGCCTGGTCTCCCTTCGTGGGGATCTTCATCGCCCAGATCTCGCGTGGCCGGACCATTCGCGAATTCATCGTCGGCGTGCTGATGCTGCCCACCGTCTTCGTCCTGGTGTGGCTGGCCACCTTCGGCGGCACCGCCCTGGAGATCGCCCTGCGACAGGATGGCAGCGGCATCGCCGCGGCCGTGGCAGAGGACACCACCGTGGCGTTGTACGTCATGCTGGAGCACCTGCCCCTGGCCGAGACTACCTCAGCGCTGGCGACCCTGCTCATCGCCACATACTTCAGTCGCCTCCTCGGACTCCGGTACCCACGTGGTGGACGCGCTGATCTCGCGTGGCAGCAAGCGCTCGCCGCGGCGCCAGCGCGTGATCTGGGGGATCGCCGAGGGCACGGTGGCGGCGACCTTGCTCGTGGTGGGGGGCGTCGACGCGCTCGAAAGCCTGCAGACCGCCTCCATCACCGCGGGTCTGCCCGTGGCGGTGATCCTGGCTTTTGCCTGCATCAACCTCCAGCGCGCCCTGCAGCGCGAGTATCGGGTGGAAGGCGTAGAGCCACCGTGGGGATGAGTGACCACGGCCGGGGTCAGACCACGGTCGGGGTCAGGTCTCACATTCCAGCACCCCAATCGGGGCTACCTCAGCTACCGGGTTCGCGCGGATTTCCCGCAGACGGTCACGCATGGCGCTTGCTTGACGGATCCAGAATTCCGGGGACAGTAACGAATGGCACGTACTTGACGCCCGGCCGGCAGCAGCCATGACCGAAAGTGTTGCAAGTATCCCCTCGCCGCGCTCGGCGTGGCCGGGCTGATCGCGGCTGGCCCGGAGCACCGGGCTCCAGCCCGGCCTGGCGGGCGCTGCTGCCGAGCTGGAGCTCGGCGTTCCCGGCCGGCAGCGCCGTAGCTCCGATTCCAACGTCCGGGCTTCATTCGGGCTACCACTTCCTGAGTCAGTGCCATTCGGGACAGTCACCCGGATTTTTCAGAGTGCCCACGCGAAGCGCAGTGGAATACAGATCGGTCCCGACGACTGGCCATGTGAACTCTCCGCGCCCACCGCCGAATCAACTCGACAACCAGAACCACGAGGAACGACGCAAGCAAACGCGAGACGATCCCGGCGCCAGGGCCCTGGGGCTGGACACCAGCGCCGGGAACACAGCACAGTCACCACCGACGCGCCCGCCGGGGCCTTGCGGAGGGAACCAGGTGTTTGCACAGATCGCTTCGTGGATTGCCGTTGCCATCGAGGCAGCCGGAATCGCCGTCATCATCATCGGTATCATCGCGTCGACGTATGTCTTCCTGCGACGCCTGGCGGCGTCGCGGTCCTTCGCGGACAGTTACCCGGCCTTCCGCGGTGACCTCGGACGATCCATCCTGATGGGTCTCGAGCTGCTGGTGGCGGCCGACATAGTCGGCACCGTGGTCATCGATCCAACCTTCGGCAACCTCGGCGTGCTCGCCAGCATCGTTGCCATCAGGATCGCGCTCAGCTTTGCGCTGGAAGCCGAGATCAACGGCCACTGGCCCTGGCGGCACGCGGAGCTGGTCCTCCGGGAGAAGAGCTCCGGAACCGGGCGGGAGTGATCGTCCCCGAGCATTCCTGCTCGGATCGTCGAACGTTGCCGCGTGCTGGCGGTCGCGGTGGTGTCCGCGGCCACGCCGCACGATGCGCCACCTGCGCGCTCAGCGCCACGCGGGGTCTTCACGATCCCGGGTCGGCCGGCTCTGGCGTTCGGCCAGGAACCCCTTCAGCACCCGCACCGTCTCGCTCTTGCGCCGCGTCTTCACCACCCTTTCCGGCGGACCCTCGGCGACCACCCGGCCGCCGCCATCGCCGCCCTCGGGCCCGAGGTCGATCAGCCAGTCCGCCTCGGCGATGACGTCCATGTTGTGCTCGATGAGGATGACGCTGTGGCCGGCGTCGACGAGCCGGTGGAGCACGCGGATGAGGCGCTCGACGTCCGCCATGTGCAGCCCGACGGTGGGCTCGTCGAGGATGTAGAGGGTGTGCGGCTGCCGCTGGCGCCGCAGGTCCGGGCGCGCCTTGGCCAGCTCGGTGACCAGCTTGATGCGCTGCGCCTCGCCGCCGGACAGCGTCGGGCTGGGCTGGCCCAGGGTGAGATAGCCCAGGCCCACCGCGCGCATCAGCTCGAGCGCGTGGTGGATCTTCGGGTGGGCGCTGAAGAAGTCGACCGCCTCGTCCACGCTCATCTTCAGCACCTCGCCGATGTGCTGGCCGCCGTAGGTCACCGCCAGCGTCTCCGGGGTGAAGCGGTCGCCGCCGCAGACCTCGCAGGGCACGGAGACGTCCGGCAGGAAGTTCATCTCGATGCGCTTCGAGCCCTGGCCCTCGCAGGCCGGGCAGCGCCCGTCCTTGGTGTTGAACGAGAAGCGCCCGGCATCGTAGCCGCGCAGGCGCGCCTCCTCGGTGCCGGCGAAGAGCTTGCGGATGTCGTCCCAGAAGCCGACGTAGGTGGCCGGGCAGGAGCGCGGGGTCTTGCCGATCGGCGTCTGGTCGACCTCCAGCACGCGGTCGAGCGCCTGCCAGCCCTCGATGGCCGCGCAGCCCGTCGGTTTCGGCTTGCGGCCCCTGCGCTGGCGGGTCAGGCGCGCGAGGTTGTCGTGCAGCACGCCGCGCACCAGCGAGCTCTTGCCGGAGCCGGAGACGCCGGTGACGCAGACCAGGCGCTGCAGCGGCACCTCCACGTCCACGCCCCGCAGGTTGTGCAGATCCGCGCCGCGCACCGTCGACCGTCTGCTCCGGGGCATCGGTGCGGCGGTGCTCGAGCAGCGGGTGGCGGATGGGCTCGGCGAGGCACTGGCCGGTGGCCGACTCGGGGTTGGCGATGAGATCGGCCGACCGTGCCCTCGGCCACCACGCGGCCGCCGTTGACGCCGGCGCCGGGGCCCAGGTCGATGACGTGCTCGGCGCGACGGATGGTGTCCTCGTCGTGCTCGACCACCAGGATGGTGTTGCCCTTGCCTTCCAGCCGGCCGAGCGTGTCGAGCAGCATGCGGTTGTCGCGCGGGTGCAGGCCGATGGTGGGCTCGTCGAGGATGTAGCACACGCCCTGGAGGTTGGAGCCGAGCTGGGCGGCGATGCGGATGCGCTGGGCCTCGCCGCCGGAGAGCGTGGGCGCGGCGCGGTCGAGGCCCAGGTACGCGAGGCCCACCTGCTGCAGGAAATCGAGCCGGGCGCGGATCTCGGGCAGGATGTCGCGGGCGATCTCCGCGTCGCGGCCTTTCAGCCGCAGGTTGCGGAACAGCTTCTCCGCCTGCGTGACGGCAAGCTCCGTGTAATCGGCGATCGACCAATCGCGGAAGCGCACCGCCAGCGCGTCCGGGTTCAGTCGCCGGCCATGGCAGCCACGGCAGGTACGCGGCTCGCCGCCGTCGCCGTCCGCTTCCAGCCAGGCGCTCTCCTCGCCGGTCTGCTCCTCGTCGAAGCCGGCGATCGCCAGGCCGGTGCCGAAGCACTGCCCGCACCAGCCGTGCTTGGAGTTGTAGGAGAACAGGCGCGGGTCGAGCTCCGGGAAGCTGCGCCCGCAACCCGGGCAGGCACGCTCGGTCGACAGGATGGTCTCGCCGCGCGCCGTCACGAGCTTCATGGTGCCGTGGCCGAGCTCGAGCGCCTGCGCGATCAGCGCGTCGAGCTCGTCCTCCCGTCCCGCGTTGACCTTGAGCGTGCCCACCGGCAGGTCGATGTCGTGCTCCTGGTGGCGCGCCAGCCGCGGCCAGTTGTCGGTCGGCAGGTACTCGCCGTCGACGCGCAGCGTCGTGAAGCCCTTCTTCGCGGCCCACTTGGCCAGGTCGGTGTAGTAGCCCTTGCGCGCCACCACCAGCGGCGCCAGCAGCGTCGCCTTGCGGTTGCGCGCCGCGCGCATGATGCGCGCGCGGATGGCCGCCGGCGTCTGCTCGCGGATGGGCACCTCGCACGCGGGGCAGTACTGCGTGCCGAGCTTGACGAACAGCAGCCGCAGGAAGTGGTAGATCTCGGTCATGGTGGCCACGGTGGACTTGCGCCCGCCGCGGCTGGTGCGCTGCTCGATGGCGACCGTCGGCGGGATGCCGAACACGGCGTCGACGTCCGGGCGCGAGGCCGGCTGCACGAACTGGCGCGCGTAGGCGTTGAGCGATTCCAGGTAGCGGCGCTGGCCCTCGTTGAACACGATGTCGAAGGCCACGGTGGACTTGCCGGAGCCGGACAGACCGGTGATCACCGTCAGCTTGTCGCGCGGGATGCGGATGTCCGCGTTCTTGAGGTTGTGCTCGCGCGCGTGGTGGATCGTGATGGCGTCGGGCAGCGCGGCTGGCGCGCCGGCGTCCGCCACGCACCGCGTGCCGTGCATCTGCAGCGCCGCGACCCGCTGCCCGCGCGCCTGCTCGGCGTCGTCCGCGATCCCGAGGTAGTCGCGCAGCGCGCGGCCGGTGTGGCTGCGCGGCTCCGCCATCACGTCCGCCGGCGTGCCCGGCGACGATCAGCTCGCCGCCGGCGTCGCCGCCTTCCGGGCCCAGGTCGATGAGCCAGTCGGCGGCGGCCATCACGTCGAGGTTGTGCTCGATCACCGCCAGCGAGTGGCCGGCGTCGAGCAGGCGGCGGAAGGCGCGCAGCAGCGTCGCCACGTCGTCCATGTGCAGGCCGGTGGTGGGCTCGTCGAAGAGGAACAGCAGCCGCTCGCCGCCGCGGCGCCCGCCGGCCTTGGCCAGGTGGCCCGCGAGCTTGAGGCGCTGGGCCTCGCCGCCGGAGAGCGTGGGCACGGGCTGGCCGAGCGCCATGTAGCCCAGCCCCACCGCCTGCAGCGGCTCCAGCCCGCGCAGCACCTCCGGGTAGTCGGCGAAGAACGCCACCGCCTGGCGCACCGTCATCTCCAGCACGTCCGCGATCGAGCGCGGCCCCGTGTCGCAGCCGACCGAGGGCGCGAGCGTGACCTCCAGGATCTCCGGGCGGAAGCGGCGGCCGTCGCAGTCCGGGCAGCGCAGGTAGACGTCGGAGAGGAACTGCATCTCGACGTGCTCGAAGCCGTTGCCGCCGCAGGTGGGGCAACGGCCGTTGCCGGCGTTGAAGCTGAAGGTGCCGACGGTATAGCCGCGTGCCCGCGCCTCGGGCTGGCCGGCGAAGATCCTGCGGATGGCGTCGAAGGCGCCCACGTAGCTCGCCGGTGTGGAGCGCGTGGTGCGACCGATCGCCGACTGGTCGATGAGCACCGCGTCGTCGATGCGCCGGTGCCCGGTGATGGCCTCGTGGGCGCCGGGCACCGCGCCGGGATGGCCCTTGAGCTCGCACAGCGCGCGATGGAGCACGCCCTCCATGAGCGTCGACTTGCCCGAGCCGCTGACGCCGGTGACCACCACCATGCGCTCCAGGGGCAGGTCCACGTCGATGCGCTTGAGGTTGTGCGCGCTCGCGCCCCGGATGCGCAGGCACTCGTCGGCGCCGGCGGGTCCGCGCCCGCCCGGCCGCATCGAGCGCTCGGTGCTCCACGACCCTCCGCCGGCCGGTGAGGTAATCGCGCGGTCAGGGAGTTGTCGGCGCGCATCAGCTCGCCCGGCGTGCCCTGGAAGACGATCTCGCCGCCGCGCTCGCCCGGGCCCGGGCCGATGTCGAGCACCCGGTCGGCGGCGTGCATCACCTGCGGGTCGTGCTCGACCACCAGCAGGGAGTTGCCGGCATCGCGCAGGCGGTGCATCACGCCGATGATGCGGTCCATGTCGCGCGGGTGCAGGCCGATGCTGGGCTCGTCGAGCACGAACAGCGTGTTCACCAGCGAGGTGCCGAGCGCCGTGGTCAGGTTGATGCGCTGGACCTCGCCGCCGGACAGCGTGCGCGACTGGCGGTCCAGGGTCAGGTAGTCGAGGCCCACGTCCACCAGGTAATCGGTGCGCGCGCGGATGGCCTCGAGCAGCAGGTCCGAGGCCTCATCCAGCGGCGCCGGCAGGTGCAGGCGCCGGAACAGCTCGCGCGTGCGCGCCAGCGGCAGGCCCATGACATCGGCGATGCTCAGCCCGGGCTGCGCCCGCAGCGCGGCGTCGGAGAATGCCGCGCCCGCGGGCTTGAACCGGTGCGCCGGGTCCAGCACGGCGTCGGCGTCGTCCTTGCGTGCCCACCCGCCACAGCAGCGACTCGGGCTTGAGCCGGGCCCCGCGGCAGCTCGGGCACTGGTCATAGGAGCGGTAGCGCGACAGCAGCACCCGGATGTGCATCTTGTAGGAGCGCGACTCCAGCCAGTCGAAGAAGCGCTGGACGCCGTACCAGCCGCCGCGCGTCGAGTGCCAGCTCCAGTCGGCGTCGCCCTCGATGACCCAGTCGCCGGTCCGCCTTCTTCAGCTTCTTCCAGGGCACGTCCGTGGGCACGCCGGCGCGCCTGGCATGGCGCATCAGGTCGCGCTGGCATTCCGCGTAGCTCTCCGTCTGCCAGGGCTTGATCGCGCCCTCCTCCAGCGATTTGCGCTCGTCCGGGACGACCAGCCGGTAGTCGATGCCCATGACCCGGCCGAAGCCGCGGCACTCGTCGCAGGCGCCCACGGGCGAGTTGAACGAGAAGGAGTTGGGGATGGGATCGGTGTAGTCGCGGTCGCAGTCCGGGCAATGCAGGCCCTCGGAGAAGCGCCAGTGATCGGTGGCCTCGCGATTGCCGTCGAGCGGGAAGACGCTCACGTGGCCGTCGCCCGCGCGCAGCGCCGCCTCGACCGCCTCCGTGATGCGGTCGCGGTTGTCCGGTTCCAGGCGCACGCGGTCGCGGGTGACGCGCAGCGTGCCCGCGTCCACCTGCGCGACGCGCGTATAGCCCTGGCGCTCGAGCTCCGCGCGCACCTTGTCCCCGGCGACGTCGCCGCTGAGCGCGATGTCGAAGGCGATCACCGCGCGCATGCCGTCGCCGCGCGCGAGCAGATCGGCGACGATGTCGTCGGCGCTGTCGCGGCGCACCTCGCGCCCGCAGCCCTGGCAGTAGAGCCTCGCGGCGCGCGCGAACAGCAGCTTCAGGTGGTCGTTGAGCTCCGTCATCGTGCCCACGGTCGAGCGCGAGTTCTTCACCGGGTTGGTCTGGTCGATGGCGATCGCCGGCGGGATGCCCTCGATGGCGTCGACCGCGGGCTTGTCCATGCGGTCGAGGAACTGGCGCGCGTACGGCGAGAAGGTCTCGACGTAGCGCCGCTGGCCCTCGGCGTAGATGGTGTCGAAGGCGAGCGACGACTTGCCCGAGCCGCTGGGCCCGGTGATCACCGTGAGCGCGCCCAGCGGCAGCTCCACGTCCAGGTTCTTGAGATTGTTCTGGCGCGCGCCGCGCAGGCGGATCAGCTCGTGGGTCATGGGGCAGCCTGTGGAGCAACGGGGGCCGCGGCGAGGGAGCCGGGACCGACGGAGGATCGCGGCGTTCACCCGGCCCGGTCAATCACCCCGTTCGACCGGCAGGCCCCGCGGGAGTCGATTGCGCGCCGCCCCTTCGATGGCGGCGGCCCTCGCGCCATGCCCCGGCGGGTGGCGCCGGAGCATCCATGCGCGGAGGGTGGGCGCGAGCCGGCGGCCGCCGGGGGGCGCGACGACCCTGACCGCCCACCCCGGACGCAGCCAGCGGGGGCCCCGCCGGGGGGCGAGCCCCCGGTTCCGGATTGCGCCACTGCAAGCCCTCGCGATTTGGGCTAGGGTACCTTCACTGCATCGATCAACCCCGGGGCAATCCATGTTCAGTCTCCGCAACCTCGGCGCGCCCACCGGCATCCTGGCCGCCCTTGCCCTCCTGCTCTGCTTCGCGCAGCCCGCCGCCGCGGGCATGGTCGCCACCGACGAGGTCCTGCGCGGATCCGACGACCGGCGCGAAGCCGTCGTGCAGGCACTCGAGCGCGACGCGGTCGCTGCAGAGCTCGAGGCGATGGGCGTGTCGGTCGAGAGCGCACGGCAACGCGTCCAGCGCATGACCGACACGGAGGTGGCAAGGCTCCACGGGCACATCGCGGCGCTGCCGGCCGGCGGCGACCTGTCCACGGTCGAGCTCCTGCTGATCATCATCATCGTGATCCTGCTCGTTTGAGCAGCGCTGCACGCGGCGTTCCACCAGGCACGCCGCGCCGCCGAGCTCGGCGGCGATGGCATAGAGCACGCGCCGGCTCCAGCGGTCGAGCGGATGGGGGTCGCCGTCGTTGGCCTCGGGCGACGCCGAGGACACCGGCCACGGCGCGTCGCCGACGTTGCCGACCAGGACGCGGTGCGCACCGGCCGCCCGTCGGCGTCTGCATCATTCGATCCCGGCCGGTGGTCCCGCGCACGCGATCGTCCGTGGGTCGGTATGCGGTCCCCGGGGGCCCACGCGTCCCCGGCAATCGACCCTGACCGCACGGCGCCGGCCGCCTTGTACGCGCCCCGTCCGGCCCCCAGTATGGACCGATCGTTCCACATCGATCCGGGGTGCGACATGCAGACGGGCAAGCGCGAGGAGCTGCTGGCGACGGCGGAACGCCTGTTCTACGAGGAGGGCTTCCATGCCACCGGCATCGATCGCGTGGTGGCCGGGGCCGGCGTCGCCCGGATGACCCTCTACAACCACTTCCCGTCGAAAGAGGCGCTGATCGAGCAGGTCCTCGAGCGCCGCTTCCACCGCTACCTGGATGAGCTGCGGGACACGATCGACCGGCGGGGCGGGGCGACGGCCGTCACGGCCCTGGTGGAGTGCCATTGTCGCTGGCTCCGCTCCGCCTCGCGCGAAGGGTGCATCGTGATCAAGGCGATCGCGGAATTCGAGCATCACTCGGCGGGCATCGCGCGGCAGGGGCGGCAGCTCGAGCAGGAACTGCTCGCGCTGATCCGTGACGCGCTGGCGCGCGACGGGCAGCCGGCCGACGCGGCCGCGGCCGAACGGGTGCTGCTGGCGCTGGAGGGTGCCAACACGCTCGCGCCGGTCCTGGGGCCCGGGCGCGCCGCCGCCCACCTGCGGGCCATGCTGCCCGCGGCGCTCGGTGCCTGCGCGGCGGAGTCGGCATGAAGCCCCTCGAGACCACCGGGTTCGCGGCGCTCGGTGCAGCGCTGGTCGCGATCAGCTACGGGCTCGCGCGCTTCGCCTTCGGGCTGTTCGTGCCGCCCATCCGCACCGAGCTGGGACTGACACCGGATGTGATCGGCGTCATCGGCGCACTGCCGTTCATCAGTTTCGTGCTGGCCACCATGGTCGCGCCGGTCTCCACCCATCGCCTCGGTGCCCGCAACACGGCGATGTTGTCCGGTGGTTTCGGCGCCGGCGGCCTGGCGCTGATCAGCCAGGCCACGGGGGCGCTCTCGCTCGGCGCGGGCGTGTTCGCCTGCGGCATCTGCACCGGCCTGATGATGCCCGCGCTCACGTCCGCCATGCAGGCGCTCGTGCGACGCTCGCTGCACGGTCGCGTGAGCGCGGTCATGAACGCGGGCACCAGCATCGGCGTAGTCTTCTCGGTGCCGGCGGTCCTGTTGCTGGCCGACGCCTGGCGGTGGGCGTACATCTCCTTTGCCGTGGCGGCGGGCATCGGGGTCGTGGCCGCGTGGTACTTCATCCCCTCGGTGTCGCGGGTCACGACGGCGAACGTCGCCCCGCCGCCCCCGATCAGCACGCTGCAGTGGGCGCGCCTCGCCCGGCTCTCGCTGTTCGCGTTCGCGATGGGCTTCATCGCCTCGGGGTACTGGATCTTCGCACCCGACCTGGCGGTCAACCTCGGCGCGCTGCCGTCCGACCAGACCGGGTGGCTGTGGCTCGCGGTCGGCATCGCCGGCCTCGGGGGCGCCGTGGTGAGCGACCTGGCCGATCGCAACAACCCGCCCATCACGCAGGCCCTGATGCTGATGACGATGGCCGCGAGCCTGGCACTGCTTGCCGCCAGTCCCGGTCAGCTGGTGCTCGCGGTGTTTTCGGCGCTCGTCTTCGGCCTGGCCTACATGAGCCTGACGGGCCTGTACCTGATCAGCGGCATCCGCCTGTTGCCGGGCCGGCTGTCGCTGGGGCCGGTGCTGCCCTTCATCGCCGTCGCGCTCGGCCAGGCGGCCGGCTCCCCCGTGGTCGGCCTGTTCGTGAACGCATTCGGCTATGCCGACGCGTTCGCCATGTTCGCCGCGCTCGGCATGCTGGTGGCGGCCCTGTCACCGCTGTATCCGCGCCACCTCGACGACGGCCAGGACGAAGAGGAGGACACCGGCCTCCAGGCCGCGTTCGAGCACCTCGGCGAGGGCATGCCCGACGAGCCATGTCCGAACCGCCGCCGAAGCACGAGTGTCAACCTCGTAGCCGACAGTGACCGAGCGATCTCCGCAGACCGCCGGGCTCTTACCGGGAGCTCGAAGCAGTTGAACCGCGAGTCCAACGAAGTCCCCACGGAACCGACGCTGGAGCGACGCACCCGGCGGCAGTTCACCAGCGCCGAGAAGCAGCGCCTGCTGGCCGAGACACCAGCTCACCCGCACGCGGTGTCAAGGGTGCGTGGCTGCGCCAGAAAGGCCTGTATGGTGCGCAGCTCGCAGGTTGGCGCAAGACGTTGACCGAACAGGGCACCCAGGGTCTTGAGCCCAAGGCCGGCGGGCGCAAGGCCAAGGATCCGCGGGATCGGCGCATCGAGGAGCTCGAGCGCGAGAAGGCCCTGACTGGGAGCACGGTGCCCGGGGCGGCGGAGGACTCTGGTGGATCCTGCGAAAAGTATCGTTCATGCTGGTCGAGGACGCCCAGAACGGGAACTCGCGATGATCTGCCTCGACCAGCGTTCCCATAGACTCTCGCGCAGCCGCGCCTGTGACGCCCTTGGGCTGTCGCGCACGGGCACTTATCCGCGCCCGCCGCGTCCGCGCCCGCCGCGCCCGAGGCGCTCGCAGGCCTCGCACGCGCAACCCCGAAAGATCTCCGAGGCCGAACAGGATGAGGTCCTGGAGGTGGTCAACAGCGAGGCCCACGAAGACGCCTGCGTGCGCGTCATCCATGCCCGCGAGCTCGATCAGGCGTCCTGGATGCTTGCGCTTCGTGTGTCCAGCATCTACCGGATGCTGCGCCGCTGCGGCCAGACCACCGAGCGACGCAATCAGCGCCCGCCCCAGAACTACGCAGTGCCGCGGATCATCGCCCGCGCCCCGAACGAGGCCTGGAGCTGGGATATCAGCAAGTTGCCGACGTTCACGCGCGGGGTGATCTCGTACCTCTAGCAGATGCTCGATCTTGTTCGCGCTACCGATTGCTGGATGATCAGCGCCAAGGAGAATGCCGGCCTCGCCCGGCATCTGTTCGCCGATGCCCTGCGCGCGTATGCCATCGAGCCCGGCTTGTTGTCGTCCACCAGGATCGCAGGGCAGCCGATGATCGCCCGCAGTGACCGCGACTTCCTCGACGTGCTACGGCGTGCGCCGCAGCGACTCGCGCCCGTCGCGTGCTGCAACGGATGCCCCTTCAGCGGGAGCTCCGTCACGCCGCTCACCGCACCGGCCCGAATACCCGGGCCGGTTCCGTGATGGCGATCACGCCCGCTCGTGGATGAGCGGCTTCATCGCCGAGTACAAGAACCGCCCGCACGAGGGCTCGGCGCTCCTCGCCCCGGGACGACCGTGTCCGGCCGTAGCGTGCCAGGTCTCGTTACGGGCCCGACCGGCTCAGGTGGCCATGTCGGACAGCACGACGACCCCCGGCGTCCTCGGAGCAGCTTCCCGGATCGGCCGGCCGATCGCCAAGTCGACGCTGGGTTGCGACGCGCGCTGATCGAAGCCCGCTCGTACGGCCCGCTCACTGCCGAGGGCGTAGACGTCTGCTTGAACGCGGTATCTGCGTCAACCTCGACCCAGACGCGAACCATGGTCTACACTGGCTGTGCCACATTGATCAAGAAACCCGCATCTGACTGTCGGATCCAGGTTGGAGCACGTTCTCGAGACGCCCCTGAAGCCGGACTGACGATCGTGCGCCTCCTCCGGCGTGAGCAGGCGGAGGCAGCATAGCGCCCATACGCCGACCCCCGTCTTTACCGGCGTGCGTGTGCCTTCTGTTCCTGTAGCAACGGCGCATGCCGCCGCGACAGCAATCCTGGCTCTTTAGTAGCTCTTGCAGGTGAAGTAAGGCCTTCTCTAGGCGCGGAACCAAACCTTTGACCGCGCCGTCACCGAAATAGAACGGATAAAATCCACGGCGCTATTCCCTCTGTGTTCGAAGTCGTCCCTGCCTCCGTGACCCAGGATTGCTTCTTCGTTCTCAAGGATCTCCTTTCCACTAGTCCGGACCAGAATACAATGTCGGGTCTTTGGTTTCTCGGCAGCCTTTGTACGCGGAGTTGCTACTCGACTGTCCACTGGTTATTGCGCGCCCGCAACTCGCGGTTGCAGCACTCACAGTGCATTTCCTGGTACACCGATGCTAGATGGCAACCCTCGCCGACCTGAGCGTCGCATCTGGCGTCGTTCGTGTGGCCACCATCATCGTAGCTTCCGCTCCGGAAGCAAAGCGAACCAGTGTGTCGGCTATCCAGGACTTGCGCCAACTTCCTAGTCGGACCATCCGTCGGATCGCGCTTGCGCGGTGACCTGAATCCGTAACCAGTCGCCGTCGCACCAGCAAGCGTACGTGTTGCCGACCTGCACCTCACTCGAGTTCACGATTTCCCGCTACCGACCAAAGGTCGCCCCGATGAACGGCAGCGGATCTCCGCGAGCGTCCGCGAGCCGCCTCCCGGGATTCCGCCTTGTCGGGCCGCGCGGGCTACGCGGGAGTCCGTCTCCACCGTCACCGCACGGCTCGGGCCCGGATCGCGCAGGCGCGGACCCCATTGGCTCTCGCCTTCGGATCACGGGGATCCTCGATACCCATCGGCGTCCTTGCCCCAGTGCTCGGGTGCGGTCTCGTATCGCTCCAGGCCCGTTCTCGGGCATGACCCGGCCCGGTCAGTCAGGAGAAGCACGAGCCCCGGCGTCCTCACAGCTCTTGAGCGTCCAGCGACTGAATCCGCCTCGGGTTCGTCATCGTCACTGTCGTGCCCCACGCAGGCCCGCTCCGAGGGCGTATACGTATGCGAGAGGTGATGCGTGTACTCCCGCCAGTGGTGCCGTCACTGGACGGCTATTCCTCGAAGTGATCGCCCCGTCAGTCGATGGTCGTGTTGGAGCGTGCATTCTCCAGACCGATGCGGATTCCGTCGCTTTCCACGGGTGGCCGTATACACATAGAATACCCGGCGAGTCCACCGGAGTGCTTATGCCACTCCGATGCATCAGCGCTGGCGCTGGCGGCGCCAGGGCTAACGTTGCGCTCGCGATGACCATCCGTCGATGCGTCTGCTTCTGCTTCGTGGATTCAGGGTTATTCCCCTCGCGTCGAGCTGGTCCGCCTCGTGCAGGATTGCCACGTCTCTGTCCTCCACGCGGCCAGCAATCACCTCGAAGCCAGTCCCAGTACCCGGCGTCGTCGTATGGACGCCGCACTCCAGCTCCTCGTACGATCGACCCGGCTCAAATCCCCAGCAGATGGCACCCTGGCCGACCGCAGAATCGCATGGCACCGGCCTTGGAGTGCGTCGGTCCCGGCCGTGCCGGCTATCGAACTTCTGCAGTAGCACGCGCGCAAGCCGGCCGTCGCATCCCGCGGCGCGGGATTTCTGGCCGTCGCCTCCAACCAGTAAGTGTAGTGTCGGACCTGACCGCGGCCGTCGTCAAAAGACTCCCCCGACGGCACAGTCCGCCTCTGGTCTTCGCGAGACGCACGCGATGGCACGCTCCAGCGGGCATGAGTTCTTTTCCATCGATCCGCCGGATAGGGCAATGCGCGCGGAAGCAGGTCGTGCCTTCCTCGGCGATCTTGCCGCGAACCCGTTGGCGCTGGTCAGCCTGTCAACGAGTGCGCTCCGTCGCTCCCGCCGGGCGCGGCGTACTGCGCCGGTGCGCCGGTTCGTTGCCAACGCGGCCTCGCGCACGGGTCGCCTGTCCGCTTCGGTTGCGTCATCGTCCAGCGTGCCCCACGACCTGACTGCGCAAGTCTTTCCAGTAGGGACCGCGCACTCACCGCCGGGGCGGCCTGGAAGCGCGCGCTCGAGATCTTTTCAGTTGTGCCGGAGGCTGTGCGCAGGATCCTGCCCGTGCCGGCTCAGTCGCTTTCTCGGTCTGCCTGACCCGGGATTGACCGTGGCCGGACAAGATGACCGACTGGCGCGCCGGCGCGCAGCCCTCGCGGGGATCACACCTTTCGACTCCGCTCCGGATCGGCCCCTCGCGAGGGCCACCCTGGGTCGGCGCAACGGGCGCTCGACGGCAGACACCAGCAGCGGTATCTCCGCGTATTCATGCTGACCTCGGCTCCGTAGACTACTTCTCTTGTCCGAAGCCGATGGCCAGCAGTCGCAGTCCGCGGCCGGTCGTGTTCAGCTTCCTGTACGATGCAGACACGCTCAGGGCCGCCGGGCAGCCGCGGGCTGCGGACGGACGCACCTATCCACACCGCTGCCTGCGACGAGCGCCCGGCATCGGCCGCGAGGCCAGGCCCGCGGGTATCGCGGCCGCATGCGAGGAACGTCCCGACACGGCTCAACCGTGCCGACGGCGGCGAGCCGGTCCGTGGCCCGGCGCAGCGCGCAGCACGGCGTCGCGGACAACTCGTCCAGCGAGAACCCGGCGTGTCGCCGGGAGCGGGTCACGCTGCGGCGTGGGCAGTAGACCCGGTGCTCGCGCCGGGTTGCCAGGCGCCGACGGGGTACCCTGCGGCATGTGGCAGCTCGCAATCGTGTCGTCGGGGCGGCTGACACAGGCGCCGTTCTGCGCGGCGGCCGTGCGATGGATGCCGGGCGCCGTCAGTCGCCGCCCGCGACGGCTCCGGGCCGGACAGGACCAGGCGCACCATGGGCAGCCTGGCGGATCACAGCGCCGACTTCGACCGGATGGCTCGAGCTGGGTGCAGCACGGGCTCCTCGACGCTGCACACGGCGCAGCGTGCCGCGATCAGTGCGCTGGGTCACCCCGCCGCCGGCGCGCCCTGCCGGGCCAGCAAAGCTGTCCCTCGGCCGGCGTGAGCCTCGTGGAGTGCGCTCAAGGGTTGCCGGGGACACGCTGATCTCCACGGGCGCTGCCGGATCGACACCGCTGCCTGCGCACCGCCCGGGACGGGCGGATCGCCCGCCGTATCGTGGCCGCGGCAGCGGCGTGAGCCCTGGGCCTGCAACGGCGGCGAGCCGTCCGTGGAATGCAGACCACAGCGCGGCGTCGCCGGGACTCGTCCAGCGGCGCGGCGGCGCGGGCGATCAGTCGCTGCAGATCGCCGGTGCTCGCGCGGGCACGGCGCCGACAGGCCGCCGGGCATTGCGCACGGCAGTGCGGAGGTGGTAGACGGCGATTTCGCGCGCCCGTGCCCTGGCGGTGCACGGTGCCGGCCCGCGACGTCCATGCAGGAGCACGCCGACGGGCGCCCGGTCGAGCGCCTGCCGTCCGATGCGGGGATCCAGACCGTCCGCGCCGCACAGGCGCGCGTGCAGCGTCAGTGCACGGCCCAGATGCGGCGCGATCCGACCCAGTGCTTCGACGGCCTCGGATTCGAAGGGGCCGGCACGTGCAGGGCGCTGCAGGACGATACCGGCCGCGTACCGTTCGCACGGGAGAGGCCAGGAACAGCGCCGCCGCCTGGGCCGCGCACCGCGCCTCGGCGCCGAGCACCGCGATCTCCCCGGCTCGCGTAGGCCGGGTCGCCGCGCCGCATCTAGCGCGGCACCTGGCCGGGCTGGGCCGCCAGCAGCGCCGGCGTGGGATCGTAGCGGTGATATCGCTCGTTGTAGGCCTCGATCCATGCCGGATCGATGTCATGAAACCGTCGTCGTTGCCGCGGCGCCTGCGTCCATGCGGAACCCATGCAGCCCGGTGCCCGCGCCGGCGTGCTCGCGCTGGCCGGCCCGCAGCGCCTCGGGCCACTGATCAGTGGAACCGACCGCCGACCGTCGACGACCTGCGCCGGGCTATCGGTCAACCGGGCTCTCCGGCGACGGGACGGGTGATCCGCGTTCGCCGTCGGCTCGCCGGCCAAATCGTACGTCGGGCCGCGTTCTCAAGCTGTCGGCGACGCGGCCAGCGGCAGGGTCGGCCACAGCCTGCCGAACTGATCGCCGCGCTCGTCCAGGCCCCGGCTCGCGGCGCTCGTGGGCCGGCGACCGGCGTCGGCGCGCCCGCGCTGGCCGGCTCGGCGCTGGCCTTCGGCGGCTGCCGCGATCGTGCCTCGCTGCCGGGCTCGGTCACCGGCTCCCGGCACGGGACAACTCGCTACGGCGTTCGCCTTCGGTAGCGGCTCGTACTGGGCCGCGTTCTCGCTGCTCGCGCGCGGCCAGCGGCAGTCGCTCGCCGCCTTGATGCCGCGCCTGTTCGCCATCGCGGCGCTGTGCGCGGCAACCGGTCACCTGCTGCTCGAAGTGACGCTGTGGCCGCTGCCGGTCGGCCTGCTGCTGTCGATCACGGCTATCGGGGCCGGGCCTTACTGCTCTTCGCGCTCGGCCGCGGCACCGGTCGCCCTGGCCGGGCGAGTACGACGGCCGTCGGCACGCTGAGCGCCGTGCCGGTGCCGTCGACGCTGCTGGCTGATGGCCGACGGGCCGGCAGCGCCGTAGCTGCTGACCCCGAGCTCGCGCTTGCGGCGGACGCCGTGATGGCGGGCAGCATGGTCGCCAGCCGGAAACGACTGCCTAGGCTCTGGCTGCCGGTGCCGCCGGTCGCATGGCCCGGTCCGGTACCCGTAGCACTTCCCCGCCGCGCGCGTCCCGGGTCACACGCGTCCAGGATCAGTCACATTCCAGCGCCCGCTCACATCGGCGATCCTCGTCATCGAGATAGATCGCCTCGCGGCGGTTGCCACGGGCAAAGACATGATAGATCGTCCCGCAGAACTCCAGCCGCAGCGGCCGTGCCATGCCTCACCTCCTTGTGCGCCACGGCAGCGCCTGCTGGCCGCGGGCCTCGCCCGCTCCCCACCACCCACTCCAACCGAACCCCAGACGCCCATGCAGAGCTGTCGGAATGTTGGACCTGAACCCCGTCGGGCGGTGGCCCCGGTCCCCGGCATTGCTAATCCGTCCCGCCGGGCGGCGGCAGGCCGGCGCTGGGGGCGGCCCAGCGGGAGTCGGCGGTGAACATCACGTCCACCAGGGCGCGCGGGTGCAGTTGCCGCACCGCGGCGTCGATCTCGGCGCGCAGCGCATCGAGTTCGGCGAGGCGCTGGACCCGGAAACCTTCGCCGAGCACGACGTGCACGAGCACGTACAGCGTGCGGCCCGGGCGCACCATGCGCACGTAGCGCTCGGTCACCGGGAGGCGGTCCAGGACCGCGTCGATCGCGCGGGTGACGGGGCCCTCGATCGTGGAGGGCGGCGCCCGGTTGAGCAGCTCCAGGATCGATCCGTGCGCCAGGCGGATCGGCACGCCGAGAAACAGGATCACCACGGCCGCGACCAGGACGGGGTCGATGTAATGGGCGGCCGCCCGCCACCCGATCGCCTCGAACACCGGCCCGAGGCAGAAGCCGGCGAGCACGGCGGCCGAGACGACCGCGTTGAGCTTCCAGTTCGCCGCGTCCGCGTCCACCAGCGGGCTGTCGAACCGGGCGGCGCTGCGGCGCAGCCACAGCGCGGTCGCGCCGCATATCGCCATGGCCAGCAGCGCGTAGCCGATCGCCCAGCTCGCCACGATCGCGCGACCGCCGGTGGCGATGGCCATGGTCGAGTCCGCCAGCGCGATCACCGAGATGCCGAGGATGACGAGGCCCTTGCCGGCGTTGACCAGTGACTCGAAGTAGGCGTGGCCGAACGGGAAGATCGGGTTGTCCGGCTCGCGTGCCAGGCGCTCGATGCGCACCGTTGCCAGGCCCACGGCGAAGTAGATCGCGTTGAACACGCCGTCGAGCATGATCGCGCGCGAGTTGGTCACGAGCGCGAACGCGACCCCGACCAGGCCCATGAGCAGCGCGGTCATCGAGGAGAGCAGCAGGGTTGCGCGCTCGGTGTGCATGGATCGCCTCCGGCAGGACCGCCGCGACGCGGATTCCGCGTCGCGCGTCGCGGGCGGGCGCCAGACGGCATTGTCGCACGGGGCGCCGGGGCGAGCCGCCCTGCCGGCGCACGCGGTCGCGGTCGGCCGCATGCGCGACCAGCCGGGCGGGCGTCGTTCGGGCAGGTCGTCGGATCCCGCGTCTTGCCCGCGCCCGGATCGGCCGCCAACGTGATGGATGGGCAAAAGGCAATGCCCGACCCCCCGATCTGCCCTCCGGCCTCACCCGAACAACGCCAGCAGCAGGAAGTGAGTGGGCAGATAGACGATGACGGGGAACCCGATCATCAGCAGGCCCAGGTAGATCAGCGGATGGAGGCGGGTCTGTCGGATACCCTCGCCGCCGGGCCCATGCACCCAGTTGACGTTGCGGTACGGTTTGGTCACCGCGTACGTCAGCGGCAGGACCAGCCAGGCGAGCCCGGTCATCAACGGCAATGAAAGCGGGTCGTAGCCGAGCCTCCAGACGAGCCAGAACAGCAGGATCGGCAGCGGAACATGAAACAGGGAGAGGGCCCGCAGCCGGAGCGAACGCTCCGGCTCGAACATGTAGTCGGTCAGGCCCGTGATGCGCGCTCCCGTCAACACGCGGCACAAGAAGCTCAGGTTCCACAGCGCTTCCGGCAGCAGCACGTTCACCGCCATCATGCCGGCGAGCAGACTGCTTTCCAGCCAAAGCGCCGGTATCGTGAGAATCAGGGCGATATCGGAAAACCACAGGTAGTTGCCCGGCCCGTAGCGAAACCAGTACACGACCAGGATGCCGACCGCGAGGAGCGTATAGGCGAGCTCGAGCCAGAAGGGGATCATGTCGTGTTGCCAGCGCCCGAGCGCCCATGACAAGTGGCGTCAGGGTAGAGGGAATCTCGACGAGCTCGGCACAACGGAGCGCTGGCGAAACTGTCGCTCGGGCTTCGACCTTGCCAATGTCGGACTGCAGTCCGATCCACGGCAACGCCGATCACTGGACCTTCCCCGGGCTCCCGGCTCCCGCCCTCGCCTGCCGCTGGCGCACCCGTCGAGCGGACACGGCGGACGCCACGGTGTACCCGTGCCCCTTGGGGATCACAGGGCGGCGCCGATTTCGCGCATCCGCCTCCGGGTGGCCTCGTCGGGCAGGCCGCCGGTCCCCGCGCCCATGTTGTCCGCCACGTGCTTCGGGTTGCTCGTGGCCGGGATGACGCAGGTGACCGCCGGGTGGGCCAGGATGTACTTGAGCGAGAACTGCGCCCAGCTCTCGCAGTCGAACGCTGCCACCCAGTCCGGCAGCGGTCGACCGCGCACGGCCCGGAACAGGGCGCCGTTCTCGAAGGGCCGGTTGACCATCACGGCCATGCCCCGGTCGGCGGCGAGCGGCAGCAGGCGCCGCTCGGCCTGCGGCTCGGTGAACGAGTAGTTGAGCTGGACGAAGTCCAGCGGCTCCGAGCGCATCACCTCCTCGAGCTCGCCGAACGCCGAGACCCGGGAGTGGGTCACGCCGATGTAGCGCACCCACCCTGCCTCCTTCCAGCGGCGCAGGTTGCGCAGCTGGGTGCGTACGTCCACCAGGCTGTGCACCTGCACCAGGTCCAGCGGCCGCTTGCCGAGCAGCTCCCGCGAACGCTCCATCTGCCCGAGGCCCGCCCGGCGTCCGCGGGCCCGCACCTTCGTGGCGAGAAACAGCGCGTCGGCCAGGCCGAGGTCGGCCACCAGGCGCCCGATCACCGACTCGGCGTTGCCGTAGATCGGCGCCGTATCCACCACCGTCCCGCCGAGCTCGTGGAACCGGCGCAGCACCTCGCGCAGGCGACCGAGGTCCTCGGCGGTCTCGAACTCGTCGGAGGTCCCGAGACCGATCACCGGGATCGCCTCGCCGGTGCCCGGGATGCGGCGCCGCCTCATCGCCTCGTTCGACGCGGCGGCGGGACCCGCGTACACAAGCAACGGCGCGGCGGCGATCGACCCGAGGAACGACCGGCGGCCCGGGTCCGCGCCCACGTGCCGCGGACGGCCGCTCGGCGCGGGCCGCGAATCACGATTCGCGTTCCTGCCGCTCCGGGTTCGATTCATGGAGGTCTTCCATCACGCCGGGCCCGGCGGTCCCGCTGCATCGTGGATGGCGATCGAGACCCGCGCAAGATGGTGTCCCGGCGATCGCGGCCGTCGCATCCGGGACGGGGTCCGGTCGCATTCCTCGCGCCACCCCCGGTGGGCCGCCCCGGGGCTTCGCCCGGGAGGCAACAGCGCCTGACCCGCATCACGACCCGTTCCCGAATCGCGCACGGCGCCCCTGTGCGACCAGGAACGCGTCGAGGTGCAGGGCCTGCTGGGCACGCGGGTAGTTGTAGTGCTGACCCACCGGGCAGGCGCGACGCGCCAGGCAGCCGCCGCCGCAACGCGCGCCTTCCTCGGCGGAGAGAAAGCCCGTGCAGGCGGTGACGTCGTAGCCCTCCGGGGCGAACGCCCCGACCGGGCAGGCGCGGCGGCAGGGCTGGTCCGGGCAGGTCGCGCACGGCGGCGGCCGCCGGTCGGGCGCCGGCAGCGCGATCGCGCGGTCGAGCAGGATGGCGCCGCGGTAGGCGTGCCAGAGGCCGTAGTCGGGATGGACCAGGATGCCGATGGGCGACTCGGTCACCGGCTCGGCGCGGCGTGCCCAGGCCACGAACGGCGGCCACGGGGGACCGTCGTTGGGCAAGCACGCCGCGCCGCCGAGCTCGGCGGCGATGGCCCCGAGCACGCGCCGGCTCCAGCGGTCGAGCGGATGCGGCCGGCCGTCCGCGGCCTCGGGCGACGCCGAGAACACCGGCCACAGCGTGTCGCCCGCGTTGCCGACCAGGACCACCGTGCGCGCAGCGCGGCCGTCGGCGAGCGGCGGCACCGCATCGTCCGCGCCCGGGTGGAAGCCGCCGCGCGCGATCAGGCCGAATGCCTGCGCGCGTTCGCGGATATGGCCGTAACACGCGTCACGCCGGTTCATGCCTTCGGCACTCCGGAGCCGGGCGAGATCCCATTCGGCATCATGCGGAGTCGGGAGGCACCACGCCAGGCCCGATTGGCCGTAGATCGGTATACCGTCCGCGGAACCGCCGGCACTTGCACCCGCCCGCCGCCGAAACGCCGACAGCAGCCGCGCCCGCCCCGACTCGTCCATCCGCTCGGGCAAGCCCGCCCCTGGGCACCAGCGAGGCTGATGTACTGGCTCACATCCCCTGAAGAGGCCGTCCGCCGAAAGGGTGGTTCGTACTGCCTGTTCTTGACCTGCGTCAAAGCCGTGCACCCCGCACGAGGCCAGTCTGGCAATCGTCGGTATTGCCGGAGTCGCCTCGGGAGACTCGCGGGAAGGCCGGCAAGGAGGAGAGCCGTGATCGATCACGCTGGGACACAGGCGACGCCGCGCCCGGGCAACGGCCCTCCGGCTCGGCTGCACTACTGGCAGGAGGCCTGTCTCCCGTGGCGCTCACCGCTCTCCGATTGCCGCCGCTGCGCGGACGCATGCCCCGTTGACGCCCTGCAACCGCAGGGGGACGGCTGGAAGATCGACGAGCACTGCCTGGGCTGCGGTCAGTGCGCCGTGGTCTGCCCCACGGGGGCCCTGGAGGCGGCCGGCTTCCAGGAGGCGAGGACGGAACGGGCGATCCCGGCACCGGTGGTCGATTGCCACCGGGTTCCATTCGACCCGGACGCCCAGGCAGTGCGGGTTCCCTGCACGGGCGGGCTGGGTCTCGCCGACGTGCTTCAGCTGCATCGTCGGGCCGGGGGCCACGGCCCGATCATCCGCGATCGTGGCTGGTGCACTGCCTGCCCGGCAGGGGGCGACAACCACCCCGCGCGAGACGTGCTGGAGCGCGCCCGGGAGATACTGAGCGCCTTCGGGGTGCCCGCGGCCAGGCTGCCCCGGCTGGACCTCGTGCCCACCGACGACGCTCTGGCACGTCCGGCAATCCCCGCGCCCGTCACCGAGCGGCGTCTGCGGCCGCCGTGCGTTCCTGGGGATGCCCAGTGATCCACCACCGAGCACCGACAACACCCGCGGCGACGGTTCCCCCTCGACCCCCGCCTTGCGGGCACGCCCGTCGGCCCACCCGCGGGAACGGTTGGTGGCGTTGCTGCGAAGCTGGGGAGAGCCGCCGTCGTCCTTGACGCCGGCCCTCACGGTCAGCGGCGCTTGCTGTGACAACGGCATCTGCGCGGCCATTTGTCCCACCGCGGCGCTGCACCGACACGACGGCGCAGACGAGCGCGGCATCGATTTCGATCCGGACGCGCTGCATCAGCGTGCCGGCTATGCGAACGCGCCTGCCCCGAGGCAGGCCCTTCAGCGTCGCAGCCAGCGGTGGTCAACCGGCAGTTCTAAGCCCGTGACGCGCCACGCACGGCGCCGACTGCCGCCAGTGCCAACGAACCTACAGCGGAACCGGCGATGGATCCGTTCTGCCCGACCTGTCGCAAGGGCACCGCCTTCGCCAAGGTCCGGCTTCCAGATTCCTGACTGGAGACGCAGCGAACTGATCGGCCACTGCCGAGCAAGCGATCAAACCAGGAGAAAACGGAATGATGAATTGGCTCGAGCAAACGCTGTCGAGGCGCCGGTTCCTGCAGGCAAGCGGTGCCACCGGAGCGGCCGCGACAATCCCCGGTGGGATAGCCTCGTTTTTCACCCTGGCCCCCACCGAAGGGCGCAGCCAGGGGAATCCGGCGACCCCCGGCGAGACCCGCATCACCAAGAGCGTCTGCCACCAGTGCCCCGCACGCTGCGGCATCGACATCTACACCCGCGACGGCCGCGTCTATGCCATCTACGGCACCAGCGACAACCCGATCTCCAACGGCAAGCTCTGTCCCAAGGGCCACCTGGGCACGTACATCCTCTACGACCCGGACCGCTTCAAGCAGCCCATGAAGCGTACCAACCCGGAGAAGGGGCGGGACGTGGATCCCGAATTCGTTCCGATCTCGTGGGAAGAGGCCTACGACACCATCGCCCAGCGCATCAACCGTCTGCGCAATCAAGGCGAGGCGCATCGCTTTGCGACACTGTTCGGACGCGGCTGGGGCGCCTCGGACGCCGGGATCCTCGGTCCCCTCGGCCAGCTCATCGGCACGCCCAACAGCGGGCTGGGGCACTCCTCGATGTGCTCCGATGGCAGCAAATTGGCCAAGGATCTCACCGACGGCAACTACTCCTACAGCGCCTATGACTACAGCCATTGCAATTACCTGCTGATATTCGGTGCGGGCTTCCTGGAGGCATTCCGGCCCTACAACAACAACATGCAGCAATGGGGAACGATGCGGACCAAGAGTCCGCGGACGACGGTCACGGCGGTGGACGTGCACATGAACACCACCCTGGCCGCCGCTGACCGTTCGCTGATGGTCCGCCCCGCTACCGATGGCGCCCTGGCTCTGGCTATTGCCCACGTGATGCTGGTGGAAGGCCTGTGGGACAGGGACTTTGTCGGAGACTTCGAGGACGGCCGCAACGCCTTCCGCGCGGAGGAGCCGATCGACGCCGGCCGTTTCCGGGAGCGCTGGGTCACGGGTCTGGCGCGCTGGTGGAACGAGGAGCTCAAGGACCGCACGCCGCAGTGGGCCGCGGAGGTCACGGGCCTGGCGGAAAGCGAGATTCTCGCCACCGCCCGCGAGTTCGGCAGCACCCGGCCGGCCATCGCCCTGTTCGAGCGCGGCCCCACCGCCCATTCCAACGGCACCTATAGCGGCATGGCCATCCATGCCCTCAATGCCCTGGTCGGCTCGCTGTTCGCCGAGGGCGGGATCTTCTACCAGATGCCCCCGGCCTACGGCCCTCTGCCCGCCGAGCCCGAGGACTACATGGATGACATCGCCCGGGAGATGGCGGGCCGGCATCCGCGCATCGATATGGCGGGCACCGAGCGCTACCCCCTGGCCCACAACATGATGCAGGAGATCGCACAGAACCATCTCGCGGGTGACCCCTACAAGCTCGACACGGTGATCTTCTACCTCACCAATCCGATCTGGACGGCACCGGACAGCACACACTGGGAGGATGCCCTGCGCGAGATCTTCGTGGTCGACACCTCTCCGTTCCCGGGAGAGACGTCCCAGTTTGCGGACATCGTGCTGCCCGAGCACACCTATCCGGAGCGGCTCATGGACGTGCCGACCTATCCGTTCCAGGGGTGGCCCATGGCGGAGATCCGCTCGCCGGCAATTGAACCACTGTACGACACCCAAAACTTCAGCCAGATGATCTTCGAGATCGGCAAGCGCATCGACGGGCCCACCGGCGAGTATTATCGAGCCATCGATACGACCGAGAACTTCCTGCGCCATCTCGCGGCCGGGTTCCAGGACGCCCCGGGCGACAACGGCGTCACCGACTTCGAGAGCTGGCAGCAGAAAGGCGTGTGGTATCGCAAGCCCTACCACTGGCGGCAGTCGCGCGGCGAGTTCTACGAGTGGGATGGCGAGGGCTACAACCGCCGCATGAGCGAGGCGGAGGTCAAGGAGAAGCTGCTCGCCACCCCTTCGGGCCGCTTCGAGCTGTTCTCGGAGAAGCTCCAGTCCCATGCCGATTTCGTCGAGCGCGAATTCGCGATCCCGCGTGAGCGCGCCGGGCTGATCCAATGGGTGGAGCCCCGGCACACCGGCGGCGGCGATCTGCACCTGGTCAGTCCGAAGACGGCCATGCACGCCGAGGGCCGGGGCGCGAACATCCCCCAGGCGATCGAGTACATGCAGCCCGTGCTCGGCGGCAACACCACCGTCTATCTGGAGATGCACCCCAGCGCCGCTCGGGAGCGCGGCCTCCGCAACGATGACCTGGTGCGCATCAGCTCCGAAGTCGGCAGCATCGAGGCCTACGTCCGGCTCTTCGAGGGCACCCGCCCGGACACGGTGATCCTGCCCATGGAGCACGGGCACTGGGCACAGGGGCGCTGGGCCGAGGGCCGCCTCCCGGGTCATTCGGGCTACACCACCACGAATCAGTCGGACAAGCTCTCCGGCCTCGCGAACTACTACACAGGCAAGGTACGCGTCGAGAAGGCGTGACCTCGTTCGAGGAGTATCAGATATGCCTAGATGGGGAATGGTCATCGACCTGGACAAGTGCACCGGCTGCCAGGCCTGCTCGACGGCCTGCGCCATGGAGAACAACACCTTGCCCGGCGAGAGCTGGCAGGACGTGCTCTTCTACCATGAAGGGAAGTACCCGAACGTGCAGGTCAAGTGGTTTCCGCGACCGTGCATGCATTGTGAAAACCCTTCCTGCGTCTACGTCTGCCCGACCGGGGCCACCTACAAGACCGAAGACGGGGTCGTGCTCGTCGACTGGAACAAGTGCATCGGTTGCAAATACTGCATGATCGCCTGCCCCTACGGGGTACGTTTCTACGCCGACGAGGAGCCGTTGCTGGAGCCGGACGTGCGGGAGGTATTTCCCGGCGAGGACGGCCAGCAGTGGAGCCCGCCCTACCAGAACCCCAACGAGGACTGGAGCAAGGGGATCGGCATCCAGCCGAAGGGCGTGGTGTCGAAATGTACCTTCTGCTATCACCGGATTTCCCAGGCGCCGGAAGGAGTGGCGGATCTGGACGAGGACGACCCCGATCTCAAGGAATACGTGCCGGCCTGTGTGCGCACCTGCGCACCCAAGGCCCGATTCTTCGGCGATCTGGACAATCCTGAGAGCAACGTCAATCGCCTGATCGCGGAGAAGCGCGGCACACGGTTGATGGAGGAAACGGGCAACAAGCCACAGGTCTACTACCTCGGCGAGCACGGAACGGTGCCCCAGTTCGATCCGCAGTTCGACAACGAGGCCTGAATGCCACCCCGAGTTGAGGAATCACGGCAATGAATGCGACAGCAGAAAACGTGGGCCCCGGCGGCACAATGAACCCCGGCATCGCGACGATCACGCTCATCGTCGGCGTGATCGGACTGATCATTGGCCTGGCGATGGCCTACCCGGTGTTGGTGGAGGGCGGGCGTGCCCTCTCGCAGGGCACGAACATGATGTGGGGATTGCCGGTGGCCACCTACGCCTTCCTGGCCCTGGGATCCTTCGGGATCAGCATGGTGGCCGCCGTCGGCGGCGTGTTCGGCCTCGCCGGCTGGGACCGCATCACGCCCAGGCTCTACATGCTGGCCCTGGCGGTCTCCATCGGCGCCATCGCCGCTCTGTCCATGGAGCTGGGCCACCCGTTCCGCGCCATATGGGCCATTCCGGCCAACATGCAGGTCCGCTCACCGCTGCTGTGGATGGGCATGCCTTCTGGGGACTCTACGTAGTCGCTGCTCCTGGCCATGATGCTGCGCCTTCGTCGGGTCGACGCCCATGAGCACGGGCGCGCGGCGACTGGCCATTGCGATACTGCTGATCTGCATCAGCGCGCTTTTCACCCAGGGGCTGGTCTACGGAATGATGAGCATGCGCCCGGTCTGGTATGGCATCGGCACGCCGCTGTATTACATGTACGGCTCGGTCCTGACCGGCGTCGCGCTGTCGCTGCTGTTCATCAACATCACCCACGGTTTCCGCCAGCAGGGCAGCATGGGCCAGGCCAAGCGACACGTCATGCGCGACCAGTTGCCGATGATCTTCCTCGTCGCACTGATCGGCTACGCTTTCGTCCTCGCTGCCAAGATCACCACCGGCCTGTGGTCTCCCACCGCGGGCGTGCAGATCGTCTATCAGCACATGGTGGGCTCGCCGCTGTTCTGGTTCGAGCTGCTGGCCGGCCTCGTCGTTCCGGTGGCACTGATGATGCCGCGACGGACTCGCGCGCAGCCCTGCGGCGCAGTCCGCTCGCCGCCGTTCTCGCAGTGATCGGGCTGTTCATCGCTCGCTACGAGTTCACGATCTCCGGCCAGCAGGTGCCTCTGTTCAAGGGCACCTGGGTTCCCAATCTGGTCGAGTACAGCCCCAACGTCGTCGAATGGGGGGTGCTGGTCACCGGCGCATTCCTGGCGCTGACCATCTACGCCATCGGCGACCGCTTCTTCAACACCGGTCCCTATGCGGCCGACTGAACGGCAAGCGAGGTCGCTCATGGAATCGTATGCACGCGGCCGGGCAGAGGCCTATCTCTGCCTGGCCCGCGCGTTCCTCGTTCCACGGGAGCCGGGGGCCCTGGCCGCTCTGGGCGAGGCGCTGCCCACGGACCTGATCGAGCTTCTCGGCGACACGCCGGAACAGGCGGGACGGATCGAGCGAGTGCAGCGGGCCGCCACCCGTATCCCGGATGACAATGCCCTGCTCCGCGGATATTCCGCACTATTCCTCACTCCGCCCTACCCGGTGCCGCTGAACGCGGGGCTGCACCTCGACCGCGCCATCATGGGGAGCTCGGCGCAACAGATCCGGGCGCTGTATCAGCGCTATGGGCTCGACCGCGCCGCCGATTTCCGGGATTTGCCGGATCACCTGGCCGTCGAGCTGGAGTTCGTCGCCCGTCTCTGGGCGATGCTCGCCGGCATCGCGCCTACCGAGCACTCCCCGGAGCAGGTCCGGCGAGACCTGGCGGGTTTCCTCGAGCGTTACGTCGCCCGCTGGCTGCCGAGTCTGTCACGCTCGCTCGACACCGCGCTCGCGGATCACTCAGTCGCTGCCCTGTATATGGCGCTGGCGGAAATCCTGCACGTACTGGTCGACACCGATCGGGCGTGGCTCGCATCCGCGCATCCCGCCGATACTGCGCCCACGAAGGTGCGGGACAGTGAGGCTGCGCCCGAGGAGGCCGCCGAGCCCGCAGACGCCGTCTCCTGCACGTCTTGCGGCAGACCGCTGATGGTGCAAGAGGAGCTGAGGGCTGCGCTGATGGACCGGCTGCGGGAAGCGGGCGTCTCAACGGCGCATCTGCGACTGTGTCCTGATTGCCGTGGCGCTGCCATGGGCCTCGAGCCGCTCGATCCGGTCACGGTGCGTCGTCGCTGAGCCGTGTCCACAGGCCGTGGCAACCCGCACCGAGCGATCCGTCGGGCGCGGCCGGACTCTCCTCGGATCGCTTCTCGTCGGATGCCTTTTCGTGGCGGTGACCGCCGGTAGCCATGCAACGCCCGCGCTCGATGAGGTTGCCGTGGCGGACGCTCCCCGGTTGCTGGGACAGCACTGCCAGCGCTGCCACGGGCTGGAGGTGATCCAGCGCCGGGAACACAGCCGCCTCGGCTGGTACTGGACCGTGCAGCGCATGCGCTGGCTCCACGGCGCCGAGCTCGAGCCGGAGGCGCGAGCCGCCATCGTGGGGCACCTGGCAGCGCGTGATGCCGCAGGCTGGGGGCTGCGCCTTTCTGAGGCGGCGCGCCTGCTCGGCCCTCCGCTCGGGCTGCTGGCGGTGGTGGTGTTTACTCTGCTGTGGAAACGAAAGGTGAGTGATGTACGGGATCGATAGTCGGACCACCTTCACGCTGGAATACACCCTGACCGACGACACCGGAGTAGTGCTCGAGGAGCGCGTCGGCGCGGATGCGGCCAACTGCACGTTCGGCGACGGCACGATCCCGACAGGCCTGGAACACGTCCTTGTTGGCCACGGCGCCGGCTTCGAGGCAGCCATCACCCTGCCCCCTGAGGCAGCCTTCGGCGAGCGCCGGGAGAACCTGGTCTTCGAGGCCCCGCGGGAGAATCTTCCCGACGACATCACCCTGGAGCCCGGGAGCCGGCTGCGCACCGGGGGCCCGAACGGGCATTTTCCCCTGCGCGTAGTGGGGCTGACGCCAGCAGGCGCCATACTCGACGGCAATCATCCACTCGCCGGGCGGACCCTGTGCTACCGCCTCCGCGTCATCGCGGTACGGCCCGCCGCACCGTGTGCTTCGGCCACTCGTCGCAGGCGGTGACGCAGCCAGCCATCGATCGCTGAAGGATTCCGACGCGACCGGGAGGCGCGTGCCTCCCCCGTCATCCCGCGGCGCGGTGCGCCGCGCCCTTCCGGTCAACTCCAGTCCCCGCCGGACCGAAGGGATTACCTGATTCGCGCTGCCGACACTGCCGGCGCGCGAAGGGTAGGCAATCCAACCGCCTCCTTCACAGGATCGCCGCGGTCGCTGGCTGGATCAACCAGGGCGGCGGCCCGCCTCCGGGCGCTACGGACCATCGGCGCCAGCAGGCGGCCCCGCCTGCCGGCCGCGATGCGGGGTCACACGGTGCGATCGTCCCGCTGCCGCGGCCGAGATCGCAGCGCCTCGCAAGCCGCTGGCGTCAGCGCCACGAGCGGATTCCTGCCACATGATGCGCTGGTCGAAGATATGGTCGGGCTCAGCCTGCGCCAGCGGATCGTTCCCGACAGGCTCGCCCCACGGCTCCATGAAGCCGCCGGCCCCTGCAACGCCGTCCCAGGGGGCGGATCGCGGGCCGCAGCCACCGACAGCAGGTGTCGGTTAACCGATGTGCCCCAGAATCATCTCGATCGAGGCCGGGTCGGCGACAAGGGCGATGATCCGCATGTCGCCCGCGCAGTGCGGGCGGGTCAACGGAAACGCTTCCGCAGGTCCTGGATCGGAGCCCAATGGCCGCTTGCGGGGCATGTTTGCGGCAGCGCCGCGTGCTCGTCTCGTGCGGTGCTGGTCGCTGGTATCCGGCCCGCGCCCCCTTGATCGAGATCAAACAAGCAGCCAACTCCATTCCATCGTCAAGGTCACGTAGCGTACGCTGGCACGGAGGCGGATGGATACTGGGTTCCAGCACCGCGTGTTCCAGGTACCAGCCGGCGACGAGTGGCTTCCGCGCCTGCTCGAGGCCGCGGCACGGCCGAAGACCCCGTCGACGGCTCGCACATGGGCTGGCCCGTCAATTTCAGGAACTCGTACATGTCCGACTTCGTGCGCCACGAGCGGCTGATCGATATCATCGGTGACATCGTCCGCGTGCGCGCGCGCGATGTGACGCTCGGGGAACTCGCGCGCCTGGACAGCGGCGACGGCGAGGTCGGGCTGGCGCAGGTCATCGAGCTCGAGGAGGACACCGCCAGCCTGCAGGTCATTTCCGGCTCGAAGGGCCTGACGACGACTCCTCCGCGTCCAGTTCCTGGGGCACCCCATGCGGGTGACCTATTCCGACAACATCCTCGGCGGATCGATCGGCGGCAAGCGCGGGAGGCCGATCGACGGCGGGCCGACCCTGGCAACCGATCCACGCATCCCGATCGCCGGGCCAACGGTGAATCCGGTTACCCGTATCAAGCCGCGCAACATGATCCACACGCGCGTGCCGATGATCGATGTCTTCAACGCGCTGGTGGAGAGCCAGAAGATCCCCATCTTCTCGGTGGCGGGCGAGCCCTACAACGAACTGCTTGCACGGATCGGCTTCCAGGCGGAGGCGGACATCGTCGTCTTCGGCGGCATGGGCCTCGTCTACGACGACTTCCACTACTTCCGCACCACGTTCGAGGACGAGGACGTGTTCCCGCGCACGGCGATGTTCGTGAACCTCGCCTCCGATCCCATCGTCGAGCGGGTACTGGTACCGGACATGGCGCTCGCGGTGGCCGAGCGCTTCGCCGTCGAGGAGGGCAAGCGCGTGCTGGTCCTGCTGACCGACATGTCCGCATACGCGGACGCGCTCAAGGAGATCGGTATCGCCATGGAGCGCATCCCGGCGAACCGCGGCTACATGGGCGACCTCTACACACAGCTCGCACGGCGCTACGAGAAGGCCTGCGACTTCGACGGCGCGGGCTCGGTGACGATACTTTCCGTGACGACGCTGCCCGGCGACGACATCACGCACCCCATCCCCGACAACACCGGTTACATCACCGAGGGCCAGCTCTACCTGCGCGACGGCATGATCGATCCGTTCGGCAGCCTCTCGCGCCTCAAGCAGAACGTGGTCTCGCGCGTCACTCGCGAGGACCACGAGCAGGTCATGAATGCGATGATCCGGCTCTACGCCGGCACCCAGGAGGCGGAACAAAAGCAGGCGATGGCGTTCGAGCTTTCACAGAAGGATCAGCGCTTGCTTCGCTTCGGCCGCCTGTTTCGCGAGCGTTTCATGGATCTCGATGTCGCGATGTCGCTCGATGATGCGCTCGACACGGCGTGGCGGACCATGGCCGAGTGCTTCGATCCGGGCGAAGTGCTGATCAAGCAGTCGCTGATCGACAAGTACTTCCCCGAGGACCGGGCGGAGGCCTCCTGAACGGTGGCCCGCGAGGCGCTCAACAAGGGCACGCTCAACCGGTTGCGCCGCCAGCAGGCGCTGTACGAGCGCGTGCTGCCGTCGCTCGATCTCAAGCGCCGCCAACTGATCGTCGAGCGCCAGCGTGCCGAGCGCGAGCTCCAGCAACTGGACGACGACATCGAGCGGCTGACGACGGAGACCTCCGAGCAGCTGCCCATGCTCGCGGTCCGGGGCATCCCGCTGAAGGGCCTCGCGCACGTCGAGCGCGCGCAGGTGACCTACCGCAACCTGCTGGGAGTGAGGCTGCCGCAGGCCGGGGAGTTCGAGATCACGATTCGCCCCTATTCCTATCTGGGCAAGCCGCATTGGGTCGATGCCGCGGCCGAGCGCGTGCGCGAGCTAGCCGAACTGCGGCTACGCAGAGAGATCGCGGCCGAGCGCGTCCGACGACTGATGGCAGCCGAACGCAAGGCCGTCCAGCGCGTCAATCTGCTCGACAAGGTCTTGGTCCCGCGTACGCGCGAGCGTATTCGCCGCGTCGAGATCGCGCTCGCCGACGCGGAGCGCACCGCGGTCGTGCGCTCGAAGATCGCCAAGCGACGCCACAAGCGCAGTGAGGCGACGGCATGAGCATCACCGCGGTCCAGAAGGTCACATGTTACGGACCGCTGGCGGACAAGGAGGGCTTCCTCGAGGCGGTCCAGGCGCTCGGCGTGATGCACCGGATCCCGCTGCGCGCCGCACCGCAGGCGGCCGAAGACGAGGGCCCGTCCACCGATACGCGGCGTGCCTTCCGTTTTCTGCTCGCCGCGCCCCGGCGGCGACGCCAGGTACACGACGAGCGGCGATTCGACGCCGAGGCGGTCGTACAGCGCGCTCTTGCGATCGAGGAACGGCTGCACACCCTGCGCACCGAGCACGACAACCTCCTCCAGCGCGCGGAGGCCCTGGCGCCCTGGGGCGACTTCGCGTTCCCGGACCCAGCGGAGCTCGGCGACCTCTATTTCTGGTTCTACGTCGTACCGCATTACCGGTTGTCCGACCTCCGGGAGCTCCCGCACCCGTGGTGCGTCGTGCGCCGCGAGAGCCGCTTCTCCTATGTGGTCGTGCTCGCGCCCGAGGAGCCCACCGGCATGCCGGTGGCACGCGCCCATACCGGCAGTCAGCGACTGGCCGACGTCAACACCCGGCTGGAGCACGTCGACGCCGAGATCGAGGATCTCGAGGCCGAGCGAGTCGGCCTCACGCGTTGGCTGGATCTCTTCGCGGCCTCGCTCAATCGGCTCGAGGATCGCGCGGACCGCAGGCGTGCCGCCGAGGAAACGTTCGACGACGAGCAGCTGTTCGCCCTGCGCGGCTGGGTCTCGGCCGCCGCGATCGATCGCCTGCGCGAGATCGCGCGCCAGCACCGCTTCGCGATCACCGTGGAACCACCCGGTGCCGACGAGACGCCGCCGACGATCCTCGACAACCCGCCCATCACGGCCGGTGGCGAGGACCTCGTGACCTTCTACATGACGCCGGGTTACCGACTCTGGGATCCATCATCGGCGGTGCTGTTCTCGTTCGCCGCCTTCTTCGCGCTCATCCTGGCCGACGCGGGCTACGCGCTGACGTTCGGCGGCATTATCGCCCTGTTCTGGCAGCGCATGGGCCGCTCCGATGCGGGGCGCCGGCTGCGGCGCGTGTTCGCGCTCCTGGCGACGATGGCGCTGGCCTGGGGCGTGGCCGCCGGCAGCTACTTCGGCGTATCGCCGCCGGACGAGTCCTTGGCCGGCGCACTACGGGTGGTCGATCCGACCCGGGCCGACGTGATGATGCGCGTGTCCGTCCTCATCGGCGTGGGGCACATCGTGCTCGCCAACATCGCCGAGTGCGCGCGCCGCTGGCCCGATCAGGCTGCATTGGCACCCGCCGGGTGGGTCGTCGCCCTGTTCGGCGCCTCGGCCCTCTGGCTCGGTTTCGAGGCCGAGCGCGAGTCCGTCTGGCAAACCGGCGCCGCCGTCATGGCGATCGGCCTGCTGGCGCGTCCGCGTCGCGCCGGCACCTGGGTGTGGCGCCTGCTGGCGCGGCGGGCAGGCGCTGGCGAAGGTCGCCGCCGCGCCTTCGGCGACGTCCTGTCGTACCTGCGCCTGTTCGCGCTCGGACTGGCAACCGCCTCGCTCGCGGCCACGTTCAATGAGCTGGCCGGCGGCGTCGCGCGCGCGAGCCCCGCCTTCGGGATGCTGGGCGCCCTGTTGGTGCTCGCCATCGGTCACTCGCTCAATTTCACGCTCGCCGTGGTCGGTGGCTTCGTCCACGGCCTGCGCCTGAATTACATCGAGTTCTTCAATTGGGGACTGTCGGGCGAGGGCCTGCGGTTCCGTCCGTTCGCCAAGCGGGAGAAGCAGCATTGGACGCCATCATCGTAACGCTGGGCTGGATCGGTGTCTTCGCGCCGGTCGCCCTTGGGATCCATCGGCAGCATTATCGGCCTGCGCGCAGCGCGGGCAGGCGGCCGTGCCGGCGCCCTGCTGGAGACGGAGGCCGGGTCACGGACGCTTCGTCGGCGTCTCCGCGATGCCGTCGTCGCAGAGCATCTACGGCATTGTCGTCATGCTGACGCTGTCGCGCGAGGTCACCGTCGCCAATGGTCCGGGCCTCTTCGGCATCGGGGTGCTCGCCGGCATCGCCCTGCTCTACAGCGGCATGCACCAGGGCAATGCCTGCGCGGCCGCGATCAACGTCAGCAAGAACAAGGCGTGGATCTCCGGGCCGTCCCTCGCACCGCGCGGCTCGTGGTCGAGGGACTTCGCCGTGTTCGTGTCCCGTCTTCGCCCGGCCGCTGTCCGCGAACCTCCCGGAGCCTTACGACTGGCCGATCAGCTGCCGCGTAGCGGCCGGCGGTGCAGGACCATCGTACGCCGCCTCGGCGAGGAGGGGCACTGAGGCCGCGCCGGCGCGGAGGCACGACCAACTGATCGAGGCGGCCCGACGAGGAGGCCGAGCGGATCGTCGTCCGACGCCGCGAGGCAGCCGATCGCCTCACGCCGGGAGGCGAAGGAGGAGGCGGAGCGCGAGCGCCAGGCGGGCCGGCGGAGGCGCTGCAGACCAGGCCTACCGCGACACCGTGCTTCTGCGTGGAAGGAGGCACTCGAACGCCGAGTTCCGCCGGCGACCTCAAGCGCGTGGTCGGCCGCGAGCTGCGCCGACCCGACGAGGGCCTGCGGGCGCGATCGCGGCGGCGCTCTCCGCACGCGCCGCGCCGACGAACGCCAGGACCGCGGCAAGGCGACGACAGTCGAGCTCGCCGCGCGCGGTGATCACTTTCAGGATCTCCGCCGAGCTGAAGCAGGTGGGGTACCCCCTGAGCAGCACGGCCGAAAGGACGCCGGCACCTTGGCCTGGGACGCTCGCCGAGGCGCTGCTCGATGGATCACGGTCCTGCGACGCCGGACTACATCGGCACTGCGGATCGGTTGAAGGGCCGACGAGGTACGTGACGATCGAGCTGATCGCGAGGACGCCGTCGCCGACGCGCTCTACCGGCACCTGATCCCGCGCTTCTGCGCGGTCCTCGACGGCATCACGCGCTGACGCCCGGCATGTTCACTGATACGGGCGACTACTACGCGGTAGCGGCCAGCCTGCCTTCCCTGCCGCGCTTCGACCGAGCAAAGCGCCTGCCGATCACGCGCCGCCAGCTCGACGCGCGCCTGGCCATGCTGTCCGACGAAGACCGGGGCACCGCCGACGATCTCGAGCACTTCCTGGAATGGCAACACCATCCGGTCGAGGAGGACAACCTGGCGATCCTGCAAGCCTACGAGGTCCTGCTCGAGCAAACCGACAATGTGGCGCTGCGCGAGATGATGATCCACCGCACGAATCTGCGCACTATCATGGCCGCGCTGCGCCGCCGGCAAGGCGGCCATGGACCGCCCGGCCCCGGCGAGATCTGGGGTGCCGGGCGCTGGGTCCGGCACGTCGAGACCAACTGGAGCGACCCGCACCTCGGCCTGTCGGCAGCGCAGCCCTGGGTCACCCAGGCCGCCGAACTGCTCGCCGCCGGTGAATCGCTCGAGCTCGAACGCCTGCTCATGGGGCTCGTCTGGGACCACCTCAGTCGGCTCACCGAGACCCGCCCGTTCAGCCTCGAGCACGTGCTCGCCTACGTATTCAAGTGGGACATACTCAGCCGATGGCTCGCGTACGACGTGACCGCGGCCCGCGACCGCCTGGAGGAACTGACCAGCGATGCAATCGACGGACACAGCCCGCTCTTCGGCTGAACGAGCCCGCGTGATCGCGGTCAAGGAGAACCTGGTGACGATCCGGGCACCGGGCCGGATCATCAAGAACGAGGTCGCCTGGGTACACGTCCGCGACCGGCGCCTCATGGCCGAGGTCCTGCGCGCTGGAAGGGTCAGACGGCGGACCTGCAGGTCTATGAGCCGACCGACGGCATGGCCGTGGGCGCGGCCGTCGACCTGACGGGCGAGCTCCTATCGGTGGAGCTCGGGCCAGGCCTTCTCGGGTGTGTCTTCGACGGCCTGCAGAACCCGCTGCACGTGCTCGCCCGGACGCGACGGCTTCTTCCTCCAGCGCGGTTCCTTCGCCGCCGCGCTCGACCGCGCGACGCGTTGGTCCTTCAGCCTCGAGCGTCGACGAGCGGACAGCGGCTCGAAGTCCCGGTCAGGCCGCTCGGCCAGGTGGAGGAGGGCCGCTTCACCCGATCTGGCATCCCGTGCCGTGGAGCTGCCCGGCACGGCCGACGCGGGCGGAGCGGATCCAGGAGGGCCTTCGTTCCGCGTGGAGGCGCCGGTCGGCCCGCCTCCGGGACTCGCGCGGCGGCACGGTCCACGAGGTGAGCCATGCTCCGCCGAGTGCCCCGGTGCGGCTGGCCGCTGCCGCAGCGGCCTGGCCGGAGCGGCCGCCGGGCCCGGCGCCGGCTACCCGCGCGAGCCGCTGGCGACGACCCTCCGGCATCGATCGACACCTTCTTCCCCGTCGCCAAGGGCGGAACCGCCGGCACTCCCCGGCCCCGTTCGGCTGCCGGGCAAGACCGTGCTCCAGAACCTGATCGCCAGTTATTCCGCCGCCGACATCGTCATCATCATCGCCTGCGGCGAACGCGCCGGTGAGGTCGTCGAGACCATCACCGAGTTCCCGCGCACGCAGGATCCGCGCACGGGCGGCTCCCTGATGGACCGCACGATCATCATTGCCAACACCTCCGCGACGCCCGTGGCGGCGGGCGAGCCTCCTCGACCAGCACCGGCGCGATGCTTGCGCGAGGACTACCGGCAGCTCGGCTTCGACGTGCTGGCGATCGCCGACTCCACCTCACGCTGGGCCCAGGCCATGCGCGAGACGAGCGGGCGCATGGAGGAGATCCCGGGCGAGGAGGCATCCCCGCCTATCTCGATTCGTCGATCAAGGCGCTCTACGAGCGCGCCGGGCTGATCGAGAACCCGGACGGCACCTCGATCGGCAGCCTGACCCTCATCGGCACCGTCTCTCCTGCCGGTGGCAATTTCCAGGAGCCCGTGACACAGGCGACGCTGAGCACGGTCAAGACCTTCCACGGCCTCTCCTCCGACCGCGCCTACAAACGCTACTACCCCGCGGTCGACCCGCTCACCTCCTGGTCGCGTTATCTGGAACAGCTCGCCCCCTGGTATCGCGAACACATGGCCGAGACGTGGAGTGCGGACGTCGAGGCGATGCTCGACCTGCTCAAGCGCGGCGATCAGATCCACCAGCTCATCCAGGTCACGGGCGAGGAAGGGATTACGCTGGAGGATTCGTGCTTTGGCAGAAGGCCCAAATGGTCGACATGGTCTATCTCCAGCAAGATGCATTCGATCCGGTAGACGTGTCGATGTCCCTCGAACGGCAGAAGAGCAGCTTCTACCGCCTCAAGGACCTCGTCGACCGCGATTACAGCTTCGAGGACAAGGACGATGCACGCAATTTCTTCACGAAGATGACGAACCTGTACCGCAACCTGCACTACAGCCAGGTCGGCTCCACCGATCAGGAGGCCTACGTTCGCCAGGTCGCGGAGCTCGCCGACCAATACACCGCCTGAGGGGACGTGCTCGCGACGGCCGCGCACCGAGGGGTTGCCGATCGAGCATGCTCGATTCACCGTCGGCCACACCCGCCGAAGGGATTCCCCGGCCCGGCTGGCGGCCGATGGGGATCGAGGCGGGCGCGTTGCCCGGGCATTCACGCAGGACATGCCCCTCGCCTCGTTCAGATGGGCTATGGCGGCACAGAATGCTGCACCAACGTCAGGGGTCAAGAGCGACGCTCATGAGCAGCGAGGCGGTGGACATGAACCCGGCGCTGAACCCCGTGGCGTTGTTCCGCGCCCTGGCGGACGAGACACGCCTGCGGGCCCTGGTGCTGATGCACGGCGAAGGGCGAGCTGTGCGTCTGCGAGCTGACCGAGGCGCTGGCAGATCAGCCAGCCCAAGATGTCGCGCCACCTGGCGACGCTGCGCGATGCCGGCCTGGTCCAGGGCCGGCGCGAGGGCTTCTGGATCCGTTACCGCATCGCTCCGGACCTGCCGGCCTGGGCGATCGAAGCCCTCGACACCACCAGCGCCGGCCTGGCCGATCAATCCCCCTTCAGCGACGACCGCGACCGGCTGCGCAACATGGCTGACCGGCCGAACCGTTGCGCGACCACTGTGTGAGCTGCCAGCCGATGAGTGAGCCGATCAAGATCCTGTTCCTGTGCACGGGCAACTCATGCCGCTCGCAGATGGCGCAAGGCTATGCCCGCGCGCTGGGCGGCGGCGCGGTCGAGGCGTTGTCCGCCGGCATCGAGGCGCACGGGCGGAACCCGCGGGCAGTCGCCGCGATGGCCGAGGACGGCGTGGACATTTCCGAGCAGGAATCGACCCGGTTGGACGACGACATGCTCGCGCATGCCGATGTCGTGGTGACGGTCTGCGGCCACGCCGATGAGCACTGCCCGATCGTGCCGCCGGGGACGCGCAAGGAGCATTGGCCGCTGTCCGATCCGGCCCGTGCCGAGGGCACCGAGGAAGAGATCGTCGCCGAGTTTCGCCGTGTGCGTGACGAGATCAAGCGGCGCGTGTCCGCGCTGATCGCGCAGCTCGAACCAGCCGGCTGATGCCCGGTCCGAAATACGGGAGCCAGGATTACCGATGACCGATACCCAGGCCGAGTACACCGACGCCCCGTCCGCCACCGAGGGCATGGGGCTGTTCGAGCGCTACCTTACCGTGTGGGTGGCGCTGGGCATGATCGCCGGCGTGGCCCTCGGGCCAGTTTCTGCCCGCGGTGCCGGATGCGCTGTCGCGCTTCGAGTACGCCCAGGTCTCCATCCCGGTGGCGATCCTGATCTGGGCCATGATCTATCCCGATGATGGTGCAGATCGATTTCAGCCGCCATCCTGGGCGTGCGCCGTCAGCCGAAGGGCCTGGTCGATCACGACCGCGGTGAACTGGCTGATCAAGCCCTTCACCATGTTCGCCATCGCCTGGTTCTTCCTGACGGTGGTGTTCCAGCCCCTGATCCCGGCCGAGCTGGCGCGCGAGTACCTGGCCGGTGCCATCCTGCTGGGCGCGGCCCCGTGCACGGCCATGGTCTTCGTCTGGAGCTACCTCACGCGGGGCGATGCCGCCTACACGCTGGTGCAGGTGTCGGTCAACGACCTCATCATGCTGTTCGCCTTCGCGCCCATCGTGGTCTTCCTGCTGGGGCTGTCCGATATCGCCGTGCCCTGGGATACGGTGGCGCTGTCGGTGCTGCTCTACATCGTCATCCCGCTCGCCGCCGGCTATGCCACGCGCGTCGGCGCTGATCCGGCGCAAGGGCGTGGAGTGGTTCGACAATGTGTTCATGAAGCGGATCGGCTCGGCAACGCCGATCGGCCTCATCCTCACCCTGGTCCTGTTGTTCGCCTTCCAGGGCGAGGTCATCCTGAACAACCCGCTGCACATCGCGCTGATCGCGATCCCGCTGATCCTCCAGACCTTCCTGATCTTCTTCATCGCCTACGACTGGGCGAAGCGCCTGGCGGGTGCAGCACTGCGATCGCGGCGCCGGGCGCGATGATCGGCGCCAGCAACTTCTTCGAGCTGGCGGTGGCCGCCGCCATCTCGCTGTTCGGCCTGCAGTCGGGCGCGGCGCTGGCCACCGTGGTCGGCGTGCTGGTGGAGGTGCCGCTGATGCTGGCGCTGGTGCGCATCGCCAACCGCACCCGGCACTGGTTCCCGGAGACGACCGAGCCGGGCCTCGCGCCGGCCGCGGGCAAGGCATGACGGAGCCACAAGTCTCCCTCACCGAGGCGGCCCGCGACTGGGTGCGTGCCCGCGGCGGTGCGCTCACCGTGCGGGCCTCGCCGCAGCACGGATGCTGCGGCGGTCACGCGGCGGTACCGCAGGCCGAGGCGAGGACACCCGACGCCCCCGAGGGCTACGACTGCTTCGCCGTGGATGGTGTGACGGTGCACCTTGCCAGCGGGCTTGCGCCTGGCCCTTACCGGGTCGATCTGGAAGGTTTCTGGCGCTGGCGCCGATTGACCGTTGCGGGCCCGGTCAGTGCCTGGCGGGCCGCTCCTGACCCGTATCGCGAGCCGCGAACAACTGGAAACGACGGAAATCCCATGCTGAACCACCTGCTCGTCGCTCACGACTTTTCCCCGGCCTGGCCGCGGCTTCAGGCATGGCTGCGGCAAATGCCCTCGCTGGGCTGCCGCAAGATCACGCTCGCCTACGTGATCGAGAGCGGTTACACCCAGGCGCCGGAACTGAGCCATCGCGAATACTATGAGCAGCGGCTCTCCGAGGCGGCCGACGCGCTCGCGCGTGAGGCCGGCCTGGTGGTGGACTGGACCGTGCGTGTCGGGGCCGTGGCGCCGGAGCTCGTCGCCGCCGCCCGTGCGCACGGCGCCGATACCATCCTGGCCGGGAGCCAGGGACACGGCCGGCTGTACCGCTTCCTGCTTGGCGACAGCGTGCTGGATCTGGCCAGGATCGCGGACCGGCCGCTGTTACTGGTGCCGGTGCATGACGATGCGCCTGAGCCTTCGGGCGTGACATGCCGACCGATGCTCGCTACCGACGGCTCCGATGCGGCGGCTGGCGCCGAAGCGGCATTCCTGCACCTGTTGCCGAAGTGCCGCAAGGGTGTCGTGGTGTCGGTGGGCCGGTGGGACGAGCGGGCCGAGGCCGCGGACGAACGCGAACGGTTGCAGGCGCACGTCGAGGCACTGGCCGCCCGTGCCGGAGAGGCGGCATTCGACGTCGAGCTGGTCGGCCGCGGGCGCCCGAGCGAGGAGATCGTACGGGTCGCAACTGCGCGAGAGGCCGATCTGATCCTCATCGGCCGCCGGGGTCGCAACCCCATGACCGAGCTGCTGCTGGGCAGTACCGCCGAGGCCGTCTGTCGCGGCAGTCGTTGGCCCGTACTGCTGGTCCCGGCCACGGCCATGATCCATGAGGGGGCGCTCGTGGGCACCGATACGGAGCCGACCGGATGAGCCTGAAATTCCTGGCCTTTCTGGGATCCGCCCGCGACAGTGAGCCACCCGCCCCGCCGCGGCTGGGGCTGCGCGTGGCGCGGGCGTGCCTGCAGCATGTCCGTCAGCATCAGCCGGACAATGCCGTCGAGCTGATCGACCCGCTGGAGTTCGAGCTCGACGCGGTCTTCAAGCCGCATTTCGCCTACGCCCGCGGGCAGGCCCCGGCGCCACTGCAGACGCTTGCGGAGAAGATCGCCGAAGCGGACGGCTACGTCATGGTCAGCCCGGAGTACAACCACTCCATGAGCCCGGCGCTGGCGCATCTGCTCAACCACTTCGGCAGCTCGCTGTTCTCCTGGAAGCCCAGCGCCATCGTCACCTACTCGGCCGGCCAGTGGGGCGGTGCCCGGGCGGCGGTGGCCATGCGCACCTTCCTGTCCGAGCTGGGCTGCCTGCCGGTATCGGCCATGGTTCAGGTGCCCCGCGCGCACGAGGTCTTCACCGAGGACGGCGGCTTCGCCGATGGCGTCGACGCCCGGGCCTGGAGCGGCTACATCGACCGCGGTCTGGCGCAGCTCGACTGGTGGGCTGCCGCCGCCGCCCGCCACCGGGATCTCGATGATCCGCATCAACGGATCGGGGCGTTCAAGACCCGCCCCGCCCAGCGCAACGCGCCGGGATCGCCCTGACCCGCCTGTTCCCGCCACCCCGGGCCGCCACGCTCGCCGACGCGCGAGCGTGGCGCCGGGCGCGGCGACGAGCGCATGCACCTGCGTCGGTCACTCGCGCAGCCAGCCCTCGATGGTCTCCCGGTCGGGCACGGAGCCGCTGTGGACCAGCTTGCCGTCGATGGCCACCGCCGGGGTCGACATTACCCCGTAGCGCATCATCACCGCCGGGTCGGTGACCTTCTCCGACCTCCGCCTCCACGTGCAACGCCTCGGCCGTCTCGTTGATCTGCTCGGCCGTATTGACGCACTTCTTGCAGCCGGTACCCAAAACCTCGATCTTCATCATGCACCTCCAATGAAAAGCCAGGGCGCGATGCCGTTGAACACCCACCCCATTATCGTGAAATTGACCAGCAGGATCACGAACACCGCCGCCAGCAGCCGCCATTGCATCACCTGCTTGAGCAGGGTGAACTCCGGCAGGCTGGCCGCCACGGTGCTCATGCAGAACGCCAGCGTCGTGCCCACGGGAAGACCCTTGCCGATGAGGCTCTCCAGCACTGGGATGACGCCGGTCGCATTGGAGTACAGCGGCAAGCCGGCCAGCACCGCCGCCGGCACACTCCACCACTGCCCGGCACCGAGGTTCGCGGCGAACCAGCCCTCGGGGACGAAGCCGTGGAGCCCCGCCCCGAGACCGACGCCGATGAAGATCCACTTCCAGATGCGCCCGACGATCTCCTTGAGCTCGTCCCGGGCGAAGGCGTGGCGGTCCGCAAGGGTGAGCCGCTTCGCCGGCGCCGGTTCCTCGCTGTCGTCGCCGTCCTGCGGCGCCGCGGCCTGCGCCTGTGCGTAGGCCTTGGCCGCGAAGTCCTGCAGCCAGCGGTGGGCACGCAGCGCGTCGAGCAGCATGCCGCCGATGATGCCCACGGCCATGCCGACGGCCACATAGGCGAGGGTGAACTTCCAGCCCAGCAGCCCCCAGAGCATGACCACCGCCACCTCGTTGATCACCGGCGAGGTGAGCAGGAAGGCCATGGTGATGCCCAGCGGGATGCCCGCGCTGGTGAAACCCAGGAACAGCGGGATGCTCGAGCACGAGCAAAACGGCGTGATCGCGCCGAACCCGGAGCCGAAGAAATAGCCGGCCAGCCGGTGACGCTCGTGCAGGTAGGCGCGCACCCGCTCGAGGTCCAGCGAAGCGCGTGCCAGGGCGATGACATAGATCATCACCACCAGCAACGCGAAGATCTTGGTGGTATCCTCAATGAAGAAATGCACCGCTGCGCCCAGTCGGCTGGCGGGGTCCAGCCCGAGCATGGCGTAGGCCAGCCCATCGGCGATCACCGTGAAGATCTCGAACATCGGAATCCTCCTGCTGCCTGTAATCCGAACACGGCCCTTCCAGGCCTCTCACTGAGGAGGACGCAGCAATGCCCGAAAGGTTACAGATACAACCGAATGACCCCGAGGAGGGTCCCGTCGAGGCGCCGTCCTATGACTGCGTCCTCGGGGCCTGGCACGACCACGAGCGGGAGCTACGCGGCTTCCTGATCAACCGCCTCGGCGACCGCGACGCCGCCGAAGACCTCCTCCAGGAGGTATTCCTGCGCGCCATGCGCGAGGGCGAGGGTTTCTGCCGGCTGGAACGCCCGCGGGCCTGGCTGTTCCGGGTGGCGCGCAATGCGGCGGTCGACCGCGAGCGCCGCCGGCGCCCTTCCGAGCCACTGCCGGAGGACCTCGCCGCCGAGGACCCCGAGCCGCCGCCGGTGGACGCGCTGAGCACCTGCCTCGAGCGCAATCTCGCCGACCTCCCGGAGGCGGACCGGGAGATCATCCGCCACTGCGATCTGCAGGGCACACCCCAACGCACCTACGCCGCCGACCGCGGCCTGACGGTGGGCGCGGTCAAGACCCGGCTATTCCGCGCCCGCCGGCGCCTGCGCGAGCGCTTGATTCGCCACTGCCGCGTGCGCTTCGACGAGCACGGCCACGTCTGCTGCCACCGGCCCCCGGAAGGCGAGGCATAGCGCACACGGTTCGTCCCCTGTCCGTGTCCCCTCCCTGTCCGGGGTCACTGTCCGGGGTCAGGTCGCTGTCCGGGTCAGGTCTCACATTCCAGCGCCCATCTCCGGGACCAGGTCGAGGTAGCCCCGATTGGGTGGACACCGTTCGTTCCTACCCGGTTGCGAACACATGTCCATGCCCTTCTCTGCGCGCGCGGGTGATGCCATGCTGTGCCAAGTCCGCTCGCCCTACCGGACGGCACCCCGCAGGGATGCTCAGCCGGGACCGTGACAATCCCCGGCGTGCCGACGATCGTCATCGACCCCTTCCCGGGATGCGCCATGGAAGCCGAACTGCTCGAGATTCGCCAGCACATGGGACGTTTCACGCCATTCGACCGCATCTCGGACGAACTGCTGGACTCGGTCGTCGAGCAGATCGAGGTCGCCTACTTCCGTGCGGGCAGCACCATCCTCGAGCTGGACCAGCCGATCCAGCACCTCGGTTACGTGCGCAGCGGTGCGGTCGAGCTCTACAGCCGCAGCGGCAGCCTGTACGACCGTCTCGGCGAAGGCGGCATTTTCGGGCATTTCGGCCTGGCCCGGGGCCAGCGGGTCCGGTTCTCGGCCAGGGCGCTGGAAGACAGCCTGATCTATTTCATCCCCGAGGCCTCGTTCAGGGCCATGTGCGAAGAGGACAGCCGTTTCGCCGATTTCGCCGAGCTCGGACGACCGCGCCTCGAATCGGCGATCGAGGAGCAGCGCAAGAACAACGAGATGATGGCCACCCGGATCCGGAAGCTGGTCACGCATCCGCCGCTGCGCATCGAGAGCACCGCCTCGGTCCAGGAAGCGGCCCGGCGGATCAGCGAGGCACACGCGAGCGCGGCCCTGATCGTGGACCGCTCGACGGTCGATTCGCGGTTCACCTACATCGACCCGCAGGGAGACCCATGGCGGGTGCTCGGTATCGTCACGGACAGCGACTTCCGGGTGCGTGTCGTCGCCAGGGGCCTGCCTCCGGACACCCCGATCGGCGAGATCATCGGCGAGCGCTTCGTCTCCATCCAGTCCGATGAATCGGTCCAGGAAGCGATCCTCTGCATGCTTCGCAACGGCGTCCACCACCTCCCGGTGATGCACCGCCGGCAACCGATCGGCATCGTGCACCTGTCCGACATCATCCGCTACGAGACCAAGAGCAGCGTCTACCTGGTGGACAACATCTTCTCCCAGACCGATATCCCCGGCCTGGCGGCGCTGGCACCGGAGATACGGGGCACCCTGATGCGGATGGTGGAGGATGGTGCCGATTCCCACATGATCGGCAGCGCGCTGTCGACGATCGGGCGCAGCATCACGCGGCGGCTGCTGGAACTCGCCGAGCAGGAACTCGGCCCGCCACCGGTGCCGTACTGTTTCATGACCATGGGCTCGATGGCCCGCGACGAGCAGAGCATCGTCAGTGACCAGGACAACGCGCTCGTGCTCAGCGACGATTTCGATGCCGCGGAACACGACGCGTATTTCCTGGCGCTCGCGCAGTACGTGAGTGACGGCCTCGCGGCCTGCGGCTACACCTATTGCAAGGGCGACATCATGGCGACCAACCGGCGCTGGCGGCAGCCGCTGTCGGTCTGGAAGGCCTATTTCCAACACTGGATCGACCAGCCGACCCCGGAGGCATTGCTCCACAGCTCCGTGTTCTTCGACCTGGACAGCGTGTTATGGCGAGAACCGATTCGTCGAAACACTCCAGGACCTGGTCGCGGAGAGCGCGCCGCGCAGCGAACTGTTCCTGGCCGCGATGGCCCGCAACGCGCTGGGCCGTACGCCCCCGCTGGGTTTCTTCCGTGGTTTCGTGATGGAAAAGGACGGCCAGCAGAACAACACGATCAACCTCAAGCGCCGCGGTCTGGCACCGATGACCGATCTGATCCGGGTCCATGCGCTCGCCTGCGGCTCGCGCGCCCAGAATTCCTTCGCCCGGCTCGACGATATCGGCCGCGCGCAGCTGCTCGGTCCCGGCGTCGAGACCAAGCTGCGGGCGGCGATGGAGTTCCTCGCGATCTCGCGTCTCCGCCACCAGGTGCTCGATCTCGAGGCGGGTCGCACACCCGACAACCGGATCGATCCCGACAACGTGCCCGATACCGAGCGCCACAACCTCAAGGCGGCGTTCCAGGTGCTCGACAACGCGCAGAAATTCCTCCGATTCCGCTATCCGCTGCCCGCGCAGACCGGCTAGCCATGCGCTCTCGCACCACCGACCGCTTCGCGGACTGGGAACGCTACATGGCGTCGCGGGCACGGGATACCCCCTTGTCGGCGCTGGCCGGGTTCTTCGCGGCCGGCCTGCCGGGCGGCGATACGCCCATCAGCGACGTCGCGCTGCTGGCGCTCGATATCGAGACCACCGGCCTGGATCCGAGCCGGGATGCGATCGTGAGTATCGGACTGGTCCCGTTCGACAGCCGCCGCATCCGGCTGGCCGAACGACGCTACTGGCTCGTGCACCCCGGAGGCGCACTGAGCAGCCGCTCGGTCACGCTGCACCGCATTACGCACGCCGATATCGAGAACGCCCCCGAATTCCGGGCGATCCTCCCGGAACTGCTCGACTGCATGGCCGGCCGGATCGCCGTCGTCCACTACCGCGCGATCGAACGTTCGTTCCTGGACGCCGCGGTCAGTCGCTGCCTGAACGAGTCGTTCGCGTTCCCGACCATCGATACCATGGAGATCGAGGCCCGGCGTCACCGCTTCGGGCTCTGGTCGCGCTGGCGCCGCTGGCTGGGCCACTCACCGGTCTCCATACGCCTGCACGACAGTCGCGCCCGTTATCACCTGCCGCACTACCAGGCCCATCACGCACTGGTGGACGCGCTCGCGACGGCCGAGCTGTTCCAGGCGCAGCTCGCCACGCATTTCCGCCCCGACACGCCCTTGAGCCGCCTGCTGCCGATAGCGCCACCGACACGCATGGGTCCGCCGCAGCCGCCGGACCGGCTGCACCGCCGGCCCGAGCCGACCGGCGCCATGCGGGCGATCGCGAGTGCCGAACGCACGCGACTGTCGGCAGAGCCCGGACAGTGGACAGGCTCGAGCCGGAATCTCCATCCTTGGGCGCGCCCGATACACGGGCTCGAAGGCACGATAACCGCGGCAGTTGTCGACAAGGGGTTGAATATGTTCAAGAAAATCCTGGTTCCGGTCGATCTCGCGCACAAGGACGCGATCGAGCCGGCCCTGACGGCGGCGTCGGATCTCGCGCGCCATCACGGTGCGGAAGTCTGCTACATCGGTGTCACCGCCACCACGCCGGGTTCCGTGGCGCGGACGCCGGAGGAGTATCAGCAGAAACTCGACGCATTTGCCCAGGAGCAGAGCGATCAACACCACGGGCAGACGGTATCCGCCCGCGCGATCACGTCACCGGACCCGGTGGCCGATCTCGACGATGTGCTGCTCCAGGCGATCGAGGACACGGGCGCCGATCTGGTCGTGATGGCGACCCACCTGCCGACGCCATCTCGACGCGGTAATACCGTCGCACGGCGGCGAGATCGCCGACCCACACCGACGTTTCGGTATTCCTCGTCCGGCCGCCAGCCGGCAAGCGCTGAGGGCGATCGATCCGGCCCAAAAAAAACGCAAACGTATTGCAGCCAATGGACATAAGCCATGACTGAGCAATCCAGTAGTGGAAACAATCCGGGGTCGAGCGAGGAGAAGGTAGGCGTACCCGCTCCCGAAGGCCCCGCGAACCTGATCGACACCGATTACGTCATCGGGCAGGACAACATCGCCACCCGCAAGTACGGGATCGACCTCGACCTGCACGGCAAGGTCTTCGGCATATCCTCTCTTGTCATCGTGCTCTTCGTATTGATCACGCTCGCCCTTCCGGAGACGGTCGAGCCGATGTTCAACGGGATGCGGAGCTGGATGACCGACAAGTTCGCGTGGTTCTTCCTGCTCGCCGCGAACGTCTTCGTCGTCCTGGCCGTGGTCCTGATCTTCACGCCCCTGGCGCGCGTCCGACTCGGGGGACAGCACGCGAGGCCGGACTTCAGCACCACCGGCTGGTTCGCCATGCTCTTTGCCGCCGGCATGGGCATCGGCCTGATGTTCTACGGCGTGTCGGAGCCGCTGACCCATTACGGCACCTCGATGGGCGGCACCTCGATGGAGGACGGCGTTCGCACCGACTGGGCACCGCTCGGCGCGGCCGAGGGCGATCAGGCGGCGGCGCAGCGCCTCGGCTTTGCCGCGACGATCTACCACTGGGGCCTGCACCCGTGGGCGATCTACGCGGTGGTCGCGCTGGCACTGGCCCTGTTCTCGTTCAACAAGGGCCTGCCGCTGACGATGCGCTCGATCTTCTACCCGATCCTCGGGGAGAACGTCTGGCGCTGGCCGGGCGACGTGATCGACATCCTGGCGGTATTCGCCACCCTGTTCGGGCTGGTCACCTCCCTGGGTATCGGCGCCAACCAGGCGTCCGCCGGGCTTGACTTCCTGTTCGGCATTCCGTCGACCGACGTCACGATGGTGCTGTTGATCATCGGGATCACGCTCGTGGCCCTCACGTCCGTCCTGCTCGGTGTCGACAAGGGTGTCCAGCGCCTGTCCCAGATCAATATGGGCCTGGCGGCGCTGCTGCTGCTGTTCGTCATCATCGTCGGCCCGACGCTGCTGATCTTCACCGGCTTCTTCAAGAACCTGTGGAGCTACGCCGCGGAGCTGCCGGCACTCGCGAACCCGTTCGGCCGTGAAGACACGAACTTCATGGGCGGCTGGACCGCGTTCTACTGGGCCTGGTGGATCTCCTGGTCGCCGTTCGTCGGCATGTTCATCGCCCGGGTCAGCCGCGGCCGTACGGTGCGCGAGTTCCTGATCGCCGTGCTGCTGGTGCCGACCGTGATCTCGGTCCTGTGGATGACCGCGCTCGGCGGAACCGCCATCGACCAGGTGGTCAACAAGGGCATCACCAGCGTCCAGGACGCGGCCCTCGAGCTGCAGCTGTTCGAGATGCTCTCGCACTTGCCGCTGACGGCGATCACCTCGTTCGTGGGCATCGTGCTGGTGGTCGTGTTCTTCATCACCTCGTCCGACTCGGGCTCGCTGGTGATCGACTCGATCACCTCCGGCGGCAAGGTGGATGCGCCCACCTCCCAGCGCATTTTCTGGTGCCTGATCGAGGGCGCGCTGGCGATCGCGCTGCTGCTCGGCGGCGGTCTCGTGGCACTGCAGGCGATGGCGATCTCGACCGGATTGCCGTTCACGATCGTCCTGCTTGTCGGCTGCTATGCCATCGTCAGGGGGCTGATGGACGAACCCCGCGGCTGACGGCGTCAGCTTCGCGGTCACACAGGCGGCCCGTTGGACGGCCGCCTTTCCTTGGCTCGATCGAAGATCGCAGCGGGCAGCAGGCACGCATGGTGCCCCCTGCGCCGGTCTGCAGGATCACGGAGTAGCCTCGGCGAGCGATCTCGCCTTGAACAGGCCCCGGCACATCGTCGCGGATCGCCCCCGCGTTCCGGGGCGCTCACGCGACGTCAGACCCAACGCGCGCCAACGCCAGGGACCGGTACACTGTCCACGGGGCGCCACGCGGGCCCAGGCGGGCACGGCGCAGGGCGCGGTCGCCGTGACCCCGGCGCGCGGGATCACGCCCGCGCTACCGTCCCGATCTCGTAACCCGGCTCCTCGGATTCCTCGTCCACGAGCTCCGGCGGGAATCCCGGTGCCCGTACGCGGAGGGCGCAGCGATCCTCGAGGCGGCTGATGACCCTGGGGGACCACGCGCGCGCCCCGTAGCAATCGCGGGCGTCGGCGAACACCGATTCCACCGCGTCCGCCACCTCGGTCGGCACCTCGTCGCGCCTGGCCAGGTCGGTGAACAGACCCAGGTCCTTCATGACCAGATCGAGCGTGAAATTGATGTTGTAGCTGCCGTTGAGGATGACCTGGCTCTCGGTCTCGTGGACGAACGAGTTGCCCGAGGACGCGCTGATGGCCTCGTAGGTGGTCGCCATGTCCATGCCCGCCTTCGCAGCCACAGCCCAGGCCTCCGCCAGCGCGGCGAGATTGGCCGATGCGAGATAGTTCGTGATCACCTTGAGCACCGAGGCACTGCCCAGGGGCCCGGTATGGAGAATCCGCCGTCCCATGCAGCGAAGTGCCGGCATGGCCCGGTCGAAGGCGTCGCGCTCGCCGCCCGCCAGGATCGAGATGTTGCCGGTGTCCCGCCCGGTGACAGCCACCGGAGACGGGCGCATCCAGGGCCTGGCTCCCTTGCCCGGCCACACGCTCCCCGAGACGCCAGAACCTCCACCTCGGTGGTGCTCATCTCCAGCCACAGGGATCCGGCCCGCAGGTGCGCGAGCACGCCGTCATCCGCCTCCATCACGGCCGCGCTCACCTCCGGCGACGGCAGGCACGTGATCACCGCATCGGCTGCCGCAGCCGCCGCACCCGGCGTGTCGGCCCAGCGCGCGCCCCGCCGCAGCAGCTCCCGCGCGGCCGCCGGCTCGCGGTCGTGCACCGTGAGCTCGAAGCCGTTGCGCAACAGGCTGCCAGCCAGCTTGCCGCCGACATTGCCCAGTCCGATGAACGCGACCTCCATGACGATCTCCCGTTTGCGGATGTGAAGATCAGGGGATCCGGGAGTCCGGCGGATCCGGGACATTACCGATTTGCCCGATCCGGGACATGTTACCGACCCGGTCCGCGGGCAGCTACCCGATATCCCGGGACAGTTACCGATTTGACCCGCCCGGCACTCTGCGCGCCCGTTGCCGCGAGCGGACTCGTCCCGCGCCAGTTCCGATCGGAGAAATCGTTCGGTTACTGTCCCTTTTTACCCGGTTACTGTCCCTTTTTACCCCCAGTTCCGATCGGAGAAATTCGGTTACTGTCCCCTTTTTGCTCCCCTTGCGCCTACTCAGTCTCATTCACACTGCGCCGTAACCATCGACATCTGCTGTTGCAGCGCCGGGATCGCGATCTGCAGCGTACTGTCCTGCTCGAAGCCCTTGTACTGCAGCGCCCTTTCCCGCCAGTCCGGATGTTGCTCGAGCGCGGATTCCAGCGATCCGGTCAACCGTTCCACCACGGCTCTGTCGCCACAGATGCACGCCATCGTGTCGCTGGCGCTGTTGCACGCCTGCGACACCTGCATGAACTCATCCAGTGCATTCTTGATATCCACCGCCGCCTCGGGCCCCGAACCCGGCCTCACCACCACCGGATCCGCCGCGAGCGCCGCGCAAGGCACGAGAACGGCAACCCACGATAGCGTTCGTGCTCCGACACGTCCCCACATCATCCGCCCCCTCGCGTCTGCATGACTCCCAGCGCACCCCGGGGCTTGTATACGCGTACGCCACCCGGCGTTCGCAGCACCCGCGCCGAGAGCTGCGAGCAACGTATACCATCCCCGGTTTCCCTGCTAACCCCCTGCCGGCGGCTCGACGGGCAGCTCCCAGCTGTACTCGTAGCCCGTGACGCGGCCTCGCGCGTCAGTCGCGATCCGGTAGCCCGTCGCGTCGCCGAAGCGCTCGCCGTCGACGAAGAAATATTCGCCGTCGCGCTGCTCGAACCGCATCTCATCGACCGTCTTGTCGGGCTCGCTGAAGGGAAAGCCGAAATGCAGCGACAGCGTGGCGGCCACGAGCCTTGCGGCGTCGTCCCTCGAGGTCACCCGGAAGTCGTCCCGCAGAAGCTGCACCAGGTTGTCGCGGGCCGCGGGCTCGTCGAAGCGCCGGATGCGAAGCACATCGCCGTCCTTGACCGCCATGAAGACCAGGTTGGTGCCATCCTCGCCTTCCTGGCGATACTCCACCTTCCAGACCCGGACCTCGAGCAGCTCCTCGAGCGCCTCGCCGTGGACCGGCTCGACGCTGCCGAACGCTCGCGGCCGGCTTGTCGGCGCGCTCCAGCAAGTGGTTCTTGATCACGTACGGCGGCTTTGCGGCCACTGCGACCGCGGTCATCACCAGCAGCGCGGCTGCGACGCCCCACAGGGTCACTGGATGGGGGCGCGGTCCCCGCCTGCTCGATACCCGAGTGCTCCGGGACGCGTCAATTGCATTGATCGGATGCATGAGCAAGGTCCATCTCCTCCTTGTTGCGCGGGCATACACTGGCCATCTCCCAGGACTCCGGGTCGAGCGCGCGTGTGCGCCCTTCCTGCCCGACTCGGTTTCCCCGGGGCCGGCAGATCCGATTCTACCGCCGATCCGGACGCCTCGGAACCATGGCTCATGAGACCAGGATATCTTCTCCGGACTCTCCCCGTTCGGCGAGCACCGCCCGATCGCGGCCACGGTTCTTGGCTTCGTACAACGCCTGGTCGGCGCGACGGGTACAGTCGCCGGCGGTCTCTCCCGGCCGATAGAGTGTCATTCCGGCCGAGCACGTCTGGCCGTACGGCACGAGCGCGCGCAATCGCTCCACGACTGCCCGGCACTCCTCTTGCGCGGTGTGAGGGAAGACGAACAGGAACTCCTCCCCGCCCACGCGAGCCAACAGGTCGGTCGGCCGCAGCACGCCCCGCCATGCCGCCACCAGATCGCGCAGCAGTGCATCGCCCGCCGCGTGGCCGTGCGTATCGTTGTATCGCTTGAAATGATCGAGGTCGAAAAACGCCACGCACAACGGGCTGTGCGTGCGTCGAACACGAGCGATCTCGCGCTCCAGGACCTCGTCGAGCGTCCGGCGATTGGCCGCCCCGGTAAGCGGGTCGCGCCGCGCGAATCCCTCGAGCTCTTCCGCCTGGCGCCGGACCCTGCGCATCAGCCCGCCCAGGCGGAGCATGACCAGGATCAACAGCAGGATCGAGGCCACGGCGGCCACGCGCACGACGTGGACCTCCGTGGCCGCGGTTACGAGTATCACCGCCGGCACGAACACGGATGCCGCGCCCAGGAGGGCCAGGCGCCGGCCCGACAGATCGCCGTACCACGGACGGATCTCGGGTTCGAGCGAGGCCGTGGGATGCCACGCGGCACTGACGAACAGGGTATAGCCGACCAGCCAGAGCCCGTCCGTGAAGCCCCCGGGGACATACCAGCCGGTAGACGTGCCATGCGCGTACAGGACATCCGCCGCCAGGTAGGCGACCATGCCCACGAGCAGGAACTGGTGGGCACGAATGCCCGCGCGGAACTCGAACAGCAAGCGCAGGATCAACGGCAGCAGGATCAGATCGGCGACCGGATACGCGGCCGATACTACCAACTGCACCATCGTGAGCCCGGGATCGCGGACGTACGGTGTGATGAGGAGCGTCCATCCGAGAACGGCCGCCGCGATCCCCACGATGAGCGCGTCGACGAGCGGGCCGGCGTCGCGGCGCCGACGTCGCCCGAGCATCCACAGCGCGCCGATGAACATCGGGTAGGCCCCGAGGTAAAAGGCGTCGGCGATCGAGGGGAAGGGCTGCAGTCCGCGAAGATCGAGCCAGTACCAGGTGAAATGGCCGACCGTGGTCACCGCGAGCCCGCAGGCGAGCAGGATCCAGGCTGCCGGGGAGAACAGGCGCTCCCGATGGTACACGGCGGCGGCGACGAGCACCGCCGCCCCCAGCGTCATGCCGACATAGAGGGCGCTGGCCACTGTGCCGTAGGGGAGCACGATGTACAGCAGCGTCAGCAGCAGGCCGCCGATCAGCAACAGCTGCCAGGTACGCTCGGGGCGCGGGCTCGTCTCACCACCGGCCCGGTCGGCCGTGCTCGCCGAGGCCGGCCGGTGCGACGGGCGGTTCGGTGCGGGAGGTGCATCCCCGTTCATCGCGTCTCCTCGCGCCGCCACAGCGACCGCACGCGCGAAATCACGTGCCCGCCGGCCGCGGCGGGCACCCCGATCAAAACAGAAATCGCCGGGCGAGGCACCCCTTCGCCTCCCCCCTTTTTGACCGATACCCACATGCGCCGTTCAGAGTGATCGACTCGCTGTGCGGCGCCAAGCGATTGGGTGAGGCAGGCGGGCTGGCGGCGAGGCCACGGATCATCCAGGATGTGCGCCCATGGACGAGTCCACGAAGGTAGCGCTGGTCACCGGCGCCGGCAGCGGTATCGGCCGGGCGGTGGCCCGGGCCATGCTGCGCGAGGGTTACGCAGTGGCGCTCGCCGGTCGGCGCCGCCAGCCGCTGGAGGAAACGGCCGCCGGGGTGGACGCCGGGGTGGACGCCGGCGCGGACCGCGCGCTGGTAGCACCCACCGACATCGCCGACCCGGCCTCCGTCGAGGCCCTGTTCGCGGCGATCCGCGAGCGCTTCGGGCGCCTGGACGTGCTGTTCAACAACGCCGGTGCCTGGTGCCGGGCGGGCACCGTGGACGAGCTGACGTGGGAGGAATGGCGGGCGACCGTCGACGTCAACCTGAACGGCGCGTTCCTGTGCGCGCGCGGCGCCTTCGCCCTCATGCGCGCGCAGCAGCCCCAGGGCGGGCGCATCATCAACAACGGCTCCGTCTCCGCCCACGTCCCGAGGCCCGGCTCGGCCGCCTATACCGCCACCAAGCACGCCATCACCGGCCTCACCAAGACCCTGGCGCTGGACGGGCGAGCGTTCGCCATCGCCTGCGGCCAGATCGACATCGGCAACGCGGCGACCGAGATGACCGCGGGCATGCCGGCCGGCGTGCCCCAGGCCGACGGCAGCGTGCGCCCGGAGCCGGTCATGGACGTGGAGCACGTCGCGGATGCCGTGCTCTACATGGCAGGCCTGCCGCCGGAGGCCAACGTGCCGTTCATGACGGTGATGGCGACCAACATGCCCTACCTCGGCCGCGGCTAGCCCGGCTCCTGCGCGACCCCGACGCTCCCGCACTCGCGTGCCGACCGACCGCGGCAGGCGCTCGGCGCACGAGCCGTGACGGACGGACAAGCCGGCGAGATTCCGAACGCTGCACGGCCCGGATGCCCGAATTCGGTTACTGTCCCGAATGGCACTTACTGACGAAATGGTAGCCGAAATGGAGCCCGGAGGGTGGAATCGGGGCTACGGCGCTGCCGGCCGGGAACGCCGAGCTCCAGCTCGGCAACAGCGCCCGCCAGGCCGGGCCGGAGCCCGGCGCTCCCAGCCAGCCGCAATCACCCCGGCGACAGCGAGCGCATCGAGGGGATACCTCCAACGCGTTCGGTCATGACGACTGCCGGCCCGTCGCCAAGTAAGTGCCATTCGTTACTGGCCCCGGAATTCGAAGAACGTCTTGAATGCCTCGACGGCCGTATCCACGTCGCCGCGGCTGACATCCAGGTGGGTGACCAGGCGCAACGGGTCGTCCTCGACGATGCGGACGCCGTGGTCGGCGAGGTGGCTCGCGAGCCCGGTATCGTGCCCCTCGCGCAGACGGACGAAGACCATGTTGGTCTGCTGGTCGAGGAGCTCCAGCTCGTCGATCATCGCAAGGCCTGCGGCCAGTCGCTCGGCGTTGGCGTGGTCCTCGGCCAGGCGATCCACGTGCTCGTCCAGGGCCACCAGGCCGGCCGCGGCGATGACGCCGGCCTGGCGCATCCCGCCGCCGGTGACCTTGCGCCAGCGACGGGCCTCCTCGATGAACGCGCGCGGCCCGCAGACCACCGAGCCCACAGGGGCCCCGAGGCCCTTGGACAGGCAGAACGACACCGTGTCGAAGTGGCGCGCGATGTCGGTGGCGCCGACACCGAGAGCAACCGCGGCGTTGAACACCCGCGCGCCGTCGAGGTGGCGCCCCAGCCCGTGATCCCGGCAGAAGGCCGCGTACTGTCGCAGGTACGCCATGGGCAGGGGCCGGCCGTGACAGGTGTTCTCGAGGCACACGATCTTCGTGCGCGCGAAGTGCGGGTCCCGGGGCTTGATGAGGGCACCGACCCGCTCGAGGTCCAGCGTGCCGTCCGGCCCGGACTCCAGGGGCTGCGGCTGGATCCCGCCCAGGACCGCTGCGCCCCCGCCCTCGTACTTGTAGGTATGGGCGTCCTGGCCCACGACGTACTCGTCGCCGCGCCCGCAGTGGGTCAGCAGCGAGACCAGGTTGCCCTGCGTGCCGCTCGGCACGAGCAGCGCCGCCTCGGTGCCGAGCATCTCCGCGGCCCGGTCCTGGAGCCGATTCACCGTCGGATCGTCGCCGAACACATCGTCGCCGACCTCGGCCTCGGCCATGGCCCTGCGCATGGCGTCGGTGGGTCTCGTGACGGTATCCGAGCGTAGATCGATCATGGCATCGAGTCCTTCTGCGCCGTTCGTATCGTAATGTCGAGGATGCGCGTCCGCTGCTCATCGTTCTCGACGGCACGGACAGAAACACCTATTGTCGCGCGTTGCGACGCCCAACGACCCGAAATGCCACCTCACCATGTCCAGCAATGCAAATGAAGCGGCGCACGCCGGCTCCAGCGGGCGAGCCTACCTGCTGCTCACCCTGACGACGCTCTGCTGGGGCGCCAACGCGGTGTTCGGGCGCCTCGCGGTCGGCGAGATATCGCCCATGCTGCTGGTGGCCCTGCGCTGGCTCGGGACGGTGTCGCTGTTGCTGGTCTTCGCCAGCGGCCACATCCGCCGCGACTGGCCCTTGCTGAAGCGCCGCCTGCCCTTCCTCGCCGCCATGGGTGCGCTCGGCTTCACGGCCTTCAACGCGCTGTTCTATGTCGCGGCCCACTCCACCACCGCGGTCAACATCGGCATCATCCAGGGATCGATGCCGGTGTTCGTGCTCATCGGCGCGTTCGTCGCCTACCGGTCCCCGGTCACGGGGCTGCAGTCCGCCGGCGTGGTGCTCACCATCGCCGGCGTGGCCACAGTCGGCACCGGCGGCAGCCTGGAACGGCTCGCGCACCTGGCCGTCAACCACGGCGACCTGCTCATGGTCGTCGCCTGCATGTTCTACGCCGGCTACGCCGTGGGCCTGCGCAAGCGGCCGGCGGTCTCCTCGCTCGGCCTGCTCACCGTCCTGGCAGCGGCCGCGTTCGTGTTCTCCCTGCCCCTGGTCGCGGCGGAGGCCGCCATGGACCGGTTCCAGTGGCCGACGCCGACCGGCTGGCTGGTCGCGGGCCTCGTGACCCTGCTGCCCTCGTTCCTCGCCCAGATCTTCTTCATCCAGGGGGTTACGCTGATCGGACCGGGGCGTGCGGGCGCGTTCATCAATCTCGTGCCGGTCTTCGCCTCGATCCTCGCGGTGGCGATACTCGACGAGCCCTTCGAGGCCTTCCACGCCGTGGCGCTGGGCCTGGTGCTCGCCGGTATCTGGTTGTCGGAACGGGGCGGGCGAAGCTAGCGAGCACCGCGCCCCGCCCCATCGGGCACCGGGACTCCAGTGGGCCATGCGGGCTCACCTCTCGTTCCCTGCGACCTCCTCTGCAACGCTCGACTCCAGGTCGCGCACCTTCGGCTGCCTGCGGCGGCGCGTCTTCGCCGGGATCATGCGCCGCATCGATTCCAGCTTGCCGAAGCACAGGAGCTTGTCACCGGCCTCGAGGAGGCGGTCCGAGCGGGGATTCGGGACGACCTTGCCGCCGCGGTAGAGCGTGAGGACATTGATGTCGGATTCGTACAGCTTCGTGTCCGCGAGCGTTCGCCCCACGAAGTTGGAGCCCTCGGGCACGTAGATCTCGCTGACCCCGTAGCCCTTGCTCACGGTCAGGCGCTGGCGGATGTCGATCTCCGGGAAGTCGACCTGTGCGGCGATGTACTCGATCACGGCCCCGGCGATGTCGAGCTGGGTGCAACGCTCGATCCCCTCGAGCCCCGGCGACGAATTGACCTCCATGATCTGGGGGCCCGACCTCGCCTCCAGCATGTCCACGCCGGCCACGCGCAGGCCCATGATCTGCGCCGCGCGCACCGCCGTCTCCTGGTACTCCTCGGGCAACTCCACCGCTTCCGCCACCCCGCCGCGGTGCACGTTGCTGCGGAACTCCTGGCCCTGGGCGACGCGGCGCATCGCGGCGACCACGCGATCGCCGACGACGAACGCGCGGATGTCCTTGCCCTTGCTCTCGGCAACGAACTTCTGGATCAGCACGTTCTGCTTCTGGCTCTGGAGAAGCTCCACGATCGACTCGGCCGCCTTGGTCGACTCCGCCAGCAGCACGCCGATCCCCTGGGTGCCCTCGATCAGCTTGATGATGACCGGCGCGCCACCCACCCGCTCGATGGCCGGCAGGACATCACGCTTGTCGCGCACGAAGGTCGTCTGCGGGATGCCCACGTGATGCCGGCTCAGCAGCTGCAGGCTGCGCAGCTTGTCGCGCGAATTGAGAATGCCGTGGGCGGGATTGGCGCAGAACACGTCCATCTGCTGGAACTGCCGCACGACCGCGGTCCCGTAGTAGGTGATCGATGCCCCGATGCGCGGCAGCACGGCATCGTAGTGGCTCAGCACCCTCTGCCGGAAATACAGGTCCGGCTCGCCGGGCTGCAGATCGATCGCGAACTTCAGGGTATTGAGCACCTTGACGTCGTAGCCGCGCTGTACGGCCGCCTCGCGCAGGCGCCGCGTGCTGTACGAGTTCGGTCCGCAGGACAGTATCGCAAGTCTCATCAACGTAGCCTTCCGGGTTGCTCCCGGGATCGGGGAAACCTGTATTCGTGGCAACGCCACCCGCAGAATGGGGCGACGCGGGCGCCGCATTCAGTACCAGTCTAGCCGTTTTTCTCGACGATTCCCTGCCGTGGTCACCGACCCACCCGCCGCTGCGGTGTTGTCGACCAACCCGCGCATCCCGGGGACAGTTACCGATTTGCCCCGCCGGCCACTGCGCGTGCCCCATGCCGCATCGGCTCCGAGCCTGCGGCAGGGTCGAACGGGGAATTTCGGTTACTGTCCCCGATATTCCAGCTGCGCGGCCATGGCATCGATCAGCGTGGTCAGCACCTGCACCCGTGCGTGGCGCTTGTCCTCTGCCGCAACCAGCGTCCACGGCGCCCGCTCCGTGCTGGTGCGCTCGAGCATCTCGTTGACCGCGATCCGGTAGGCGTCCCAGCGGTCGCGGTTGTGCCAGTCCTCGGCGGTGATCTTGTACGCCTTGTACGGGGTGTTCTCGCGCGCCCGGAAGCGCTCGAGCTGCTCCTCCCGGCTGATCTGCAGCCAGAACTTCACGAGGATCACCCCGTGCTCGCAGAGCTGATCCTCGAAGTCGTTGATCTCCATGAATGCGCGCCGCCAGCGGGCCGCCGGCGTCAGGCCCTCGACGCGCTCGACCAGCACGCGGCCGTACCAGGAGCGGTCGAAAATGGTCATGTAGCCGGCGCGCGGGATCTGGCGCCAGAAGCGCCACAGGTAGTGGTACGCCCGCTCCTCGTCCGAGGGCGCGCCGGTGGACACGGCGCGATACAGGCGGGCATCCAGGGCCTGGGTCACGCGGCGGATCGCGCCTCCCTTGCCGGCGGCGTCGACCCCCTCGAACACCGCCACCACGGCGCGTCGCTGCTCGTACGCGCTCCAGGCGAGCTCGTTCAGGTCGCGCTGCAGCGCCGCGAGCCGCCGGCGGTACCCGGGCTTGTCGAGCGCCTGGCCGAGATCGAGCCGCTCCAGCAGGGTCACGCGGGCGTCGGGATCCGCGGGCAGATCGGCGTCGCCCGCGCCCGTCGCCGCCTGCGCCGGTTCCGCTGGAACCGGCGTCGCCGCGTCAGCCAGCCGCTGCTCCATCGCCCCGAGCAGCGTGCGCCCCGTCGTCAGGTCGCGATACAGCGGGTCGGCTGCCTCGACCACGTGCCACGGCGCCCGGCCGGTGTCCGTATGGCGGATCAGCTGGTCGGCCACGTGCTCGAAGCGGTGATAGTGCCCGGAGAGATCCGATGCCGTCCCGGGCAGCATCTTCCAGCGACTGCGGTCGTCCCGCGACAGCTTCTTCAGGCGTTTGCGCTGCGCCTGTCGGGAGAAGTGATACCAGAACTTCACCAGCAGAATGCCGTCCTCGACCAGCATGCGCTCGAGCTCGCGGACGCGCCGCAGCTCGTGCTCGAGCTCGGCGTCGTCGTACTGGTCGAAGTAGCGCCGCTCGATCGGTTCCAGGTACCAGCCGCCGAACAGCACGGCGATCCTGCCCCGCGGCGGCATCGCGCGCCAGTAGCGCCAGTAGCGCGGGCGCTCGAGATCCTCCTCGGTGAGATCCCAGAACGCGTGCACCCGGATGCCGCGGCTGTCGAGCCAGGTGTTGAGGCGGTTGACGACCTCGCCCTTGCCGGCGCCTTCCATGCCGGCGATCACCACGATCACCGCGATGCCCTGTTCCTCGATCTCCTTCTGCGCCTCCAGCAAGCGCACGCGCAGATCCGGCACCTCGTCGCGGAAGGCCTCGCGGGATACCTTGCGACCGATCTTGGCGACTTCGAACATGGTGGCTGCCGAACGCGAGTGTGGGTCTTCTGGTCGTGCGAAGCCTAGCGCCGTTCCCGGCTCGCAGGTAGGCGCCCGCTCACGCGCGAAATTCGGTTACTGGCCCCAAGTGGAATTGGGGTCTGTCCCCTATTCTGGAACTCGCCTGGAGATCTGTATACTGCCCCCCGAATTCCCCTCGATGGGCACAAAGGCAAGCCCTGACTCCCGTTTTCGGCCATTTTCCGCGACCTACCCAAGTCTTATCCTGACCCCGAATATTCGCAAGGATTCGCTTATGAACAAGAAGAAGTCAGCCATAATAGGTCTCCTCCTCGGTTGCGCCGGAATCGCCGGCTCCGGCTCCGCGGCCGCTGGATCGGACAGGAACCTCCAGTTTCATCCCGCGACCGGCCAAGGCGCCGGCGTCTCCTTCACCGCTACACTGCCCAAGGGCTATGAACTGCAGGGCATCGGCCCTGAGTGGTATGTCGTCGAGAAAGGCACGACCCGACCGCTCGTGCTCGTGAAATTCCAGATTGGCAAGACCGTCGAGGATCTGGTCGCGAACGGATTCGAACGCGTCGATGACACGAAGCCGCTGGACTTCGCCGACGGCGTGGCCGGAACCGTGGTCACCGGCTCCTACCAGGCCCCGCCGGAGGAGGAATACGTGCAGCCATGGTACTTGCACCCGGCGCCGGGCGAGGACGGCATCTTCATGATTGCGGAATACCGGGCACAGCCTTGGGCACCCTTCCAGCGCTTCGCGGAGAGCTTTCGGCAGGAGTAGCAGCCGTCCCGCCGGCTCGGGGTGACCGGCGTGCGCTGGCACCCCACCACGCACGGTGCTGCGGTCCGCGAAGAAGTGGGATCAAAGTCAACTTTCCGTCGCTCGATCCGAGGCATCCGCCCGAGCTCTACCCATCGGTCGCGGGCGTTGGTGCACGCCCGTCAACGCCTCCATCCCCGCTCGGAATCGCCCATCCCGGAGCGCCAGTCCGCGGTCCCGAGCCGCCGGATCTTCGCGACCCGCTCGTCTGGAAGAGCTGGTCGCCTCACAGATTCCCGGATGGTCGACACTGAGCCCACTTGTTCCACCTATTCGGATGTGAGATCTGGTCCTGTAGCGGCCGATCTGCAACTACCGGCGATCGGTGTACTGCTGAAATTGGGGTCTGTCCCTACTTCTCTGCTGCTGAAATTGGGGTCTGTCCCCTACTCTGGTCCCCTACTCTACCTCCAAGGGGTCAGGTCTCACGTTCCAACACAGTGAAATTGGGGTCTGTCCCCGTATTCCCGGTCCCCTATTCTGCCTGCACTCATCCCCATCCCGGCATCGGGATCAACAGCACGGCCGCACCGACGGCGACGAGGGCCGCGCGCACCGCGATCGGCAGGGGCCGGATCACCCCCGCCGAGATCGCCGCCAGGGCCAGGCCGGTCTTGACGAGGGCGACCAGTGCCGCCGGCGGGCGAGGTCGCCAGCCCGGATCAGGGCCGGATTGGCGATCATGCCCAGGGGAATGCAGGTCGAGGCCGATGCCGAGCGCCATCGCCACCATCGAGACCCTGAGCCAGTTCTCCCCGGCCATGCCGGCGGCAATGAATACCGCGCCGCACACCGGCGGCGTGATGGTCGACAGCAGCGCATACCAGAACACGAACAGATGCGCCTGCAATGGCTCCATCCCCAGCTCGATCAGCGCGGGCCCGGCCACCGAGACGCAGATCACGTAGGCCGCGGTGGTGGGCACCTCCATTCCCAGTACCAGGCAGGCCAGCGCGGTCAGCAGCAGCGAGGGCCACAGCAGGCCCGCCGGAGCGCCGACAGGATCAGCGAGGTGATCTTGACGCCCAGGCCCGTGATCCCCAGCACGCCGATCACCAGCGAGGCGCAGAAAATGATCGAGCCGATCAACGCCACCTGCCGGCCGGCGGTGATGCAGCGCGTGTCTGCGGCCGCTCCGCCGCCGCGCGGCGCAGATCCAGTCAGCAGGTCGGCGTCGAAGAGCAGAGCACCGCACGCCGCGCAGGATGGCAATGCAGGCGGCATATTGCGGCGTGAACCCCAGCCGGCGAACATGCGCCCGAGCAGCACGGCGAAGGGGATCAGCGAAGAACAGCCGAGGTGATCGACCACATGCGCGCGCGTGGGCGGTCCGGTCCTCGGCGGCCATGCCGCGCAGGTCGAAGCGGCCGGTAAAGCCGTTGATGCCGAACCAGACGGTGGCAGAAATAGAGATCGCGGGCAGCAGCGGCGGCGGCCATGATGCCGGTGTAGGGCACGCCCGTCAGCTCCACCATGACGAAGGCACCAGCGCCCATCAGCGGCGGCATGATCTGGCCGCCGGAGGAGGCCACCGCCTCCACCGCGCCGGCGAGGCGCTGGCGGATAGCCGAGACGTGGCCATGGCCGGCAGGGTGATGGCGCCCGTGGACGCGACGTTGGCCGAGGCCGAGCCCGAGATCGAACCGAACAGCGCCGAGGACAGCACCGACACCTTGGCCGCGCCGCCCTTGCAGGCGGCCCGGCCGCCGCCGTGGCGACGTTCATGAAGCCCTGTCCGGCCTCGCCGGCGTTCAGCACCGCGCCGAAGATCACGAAGATGGCCACGACGTTCACCGACACGCCGGTCAGCTTGCCCCAGATGCCGCCCTCGGCGATGGTCAGGGTGCCCAGGAAGCTGCCCAGCGGCAGTGCCCGAGTGGCCGAACGCGCCGGGACATGCTGGCCGAACAGGCCGTAGAGCGAGCGCCAGCGCCGCCACCAGCGGCAGCGGCCAGCCGATCGCGCGGCGCGCGGCCTCCAGCGCCGTCAGCAGCAGCGCGACGGCGGCGACAATGACTGGAAGTTACCTTCGAGGAAGCCGTACTGGTCGCACGAGCGCCTCGTGGCTTGAAGGCGACCCAGAGGCAGGCCGCGATGCCGGCCCGCGCAGCACCAGCGCCGCCGGCCAGCTTCGCGCCGCGTGCGGCGGCAAGACCAGCACCCAGGGCAGCGACCAGCGCCATGTGCAGCGGCCGGCTCACCAGGTTCGGAACCAGCCCGGTGAAGACGAGCCCGAGGTGAAAGGCGATGAGCGAGCGCGCCCAGCGCGACCCAGCAATGGCCGTGCGTAAGCTCATGCGCCAGACCGTGACGGCGCAGGGCGTGTCGGCATGGTGTTCATGCGCGGCCTGCTCGCGCCTGTCGGTCAGCCTCGCATGCCCGCCTCTTCGTAGTAGCGCAGCGCGCCGGGATGGATCCGGCCGGTGATGTTGCCCAGCAGCTCCCCGGTCACGCCGCGCCACCAGCCGGCATCCTCGGCCATCGCGGCCTTCTGCGACCAGTAGGTCCTGGTCAACTGGTACGCGGTTTCGTCATCCATGGCGGTGGTCGTGTAGGCGACCACCGGCAGGGAAGTGGTGACGATGTCGTGCGTCCACGACCGGCGTAGGTGCCCGCCGGGATGACGAGGCGGGTGCGCCCGGTCTCCTCGATCTGCTCCTCGGTCAGCGACAGCACGTCGACGCTCGGTCGAGGCGGCAGCCTCGACCACGTTGGGCGCGGGCCATGATCCGGCGGTCACGAAACCGTCGATCTGCCCGTTCTTCAGCGCCGGCACGGCGTTGGAAAGTTCCACGTCGGCGATCGACACCTCGTCCTTGACACCGAACAGCCCGAGGTATTTCTCGCCCTCGCGCGCGCCGAAGCTGCCCTTGCCCAGCAGGATCGTCTTGCCCTTCAGGTCGTCGAACGTGGCCGCACCACTTTCCTCGCTCATCACGAAATGCATGGTCAGCGACGGGATCGGGAACAGCGCGCGGATATCCATCGAAGGCCGGATCGCTCTTGCCGTCGAACATCGCCTTGCCGCCCTTCGCCAGGCGCACCAGGACCGGGGGCGTGGTGAACACGTAGTCGCCGCCACGGGCGCGCACTTCCATGACGTTCTGGACCGAGCCCTGGCTTTCCTCGACGGTCACGCTGATCTCGCCGTCGCTGGCCTTCTCCATCGCCTCGGCGATCTGCACCGCCATCTGGTAATAGGACGAGGTCGACTTCGCGCTCTTGTAGGTGATCCGGGTATCGGCCTGGGCCGCGCCGGACAGGGCGAGAGTGGCAGCGGCGATGACGATGGCGAGCTTGTTCGGAATGGTCATGCAACCCCCAGTCTGGAATTTGTCCTTACTATGTGGAATTCGTCGTTCCGTGCCGGGTGCGCTCGCGGGCGGCGTTCCGGCGTGGCGCGAACCCGCCACAGGAAGGCACCGGGTGCCGGCAAGGGCGGGATTCTACAGCAGCGCCGGGCGCCGGTCATGGACGTCGAGCACCTGGCGGATGCCGTGCTCTACGTGGCGGGCCTGCCGCTCGAGGCCAACGTCCCGTTCATGACGGTGATGGCGACCACGATGCCCTACATCGGCCGCAGGCAGAGCCCGGACCAGGCCACTGGCGGGCATGCACTCGCGTCACGATCCGCTGGATCACAGAACCGGATCCGCTCGCCGCTCGCGGGGACTTCCCGGTCGCACGGCACGGTGCCACGATCTTCTGCTCTGACCGCGGGAATCGTGTGCCGCGCCCAAATGGCGCGTGTCCCGTATACTGTCCCCGTGACGCCCATGCGCGCACCGCTCGTTGACAGCCCTCTACCTGCAATGTCCCTGCTGAACGCCCGGGAGGAACAATGCCTGCCCGCAAAGACTGGGTCGTGCTCAAGTTTGGCGGCACGAGCGTGGCGAGTGTCGACCGATGGCAAACGATCGCGGATGCAATCGAGCGATGCACCGCCGACGGCGAGCGGGTCGTGGTGGTCTGCTCGGCGCTCTCCGGCGTCTCGAACCTGCTCCAGGCGCTGATCGACGCGATCGGCGCGGAGGGCGACACGGCCACCCCCCTTGGCGAGATCCGCCGGAAGCATGAGGCGCTGGCCGAAGCCATGGGCCTCAGGGCCGACGACGAGATCGGCGAGGAGCTCGCCGAGCTCGAGCGGATGGTCGAGGGCGCCCGGCTCATCGGCGCGGTACCCGACGAGGTGCGGGCACGCCTCATGGCCATGGGCGAGCTGATGTCCACGCGCCTCGGTGCAGCGTGGCTGCGAACACGCGGCACCTCCGTGGCCTGGCGCGACGCCCGCTCGCTGCTGCAGGCAGAGGCCGCCTCGGCCAGCGCCAGCAGCAGTCATCACTACCTGTCCGCGACTTGCCACTACGTCCCGGACGACCGGCTGATCAACGAGCTCGCCGAGCATTCCGAAGACGCGGTGCTCACGCAGGGCTTCATCGCGGCGGACAGGCCACGGCGCCACGGTGCTGCTCGGGCGTGGCGGCTCCGACACCTCCGCGGCCTACCTGGCCGGCAAGCTCAACGCCAAGCGCCTCGAGATCTGGACCGACGTGCCGGGGCTGTTCACCGCCAACCCGAAGGACCGGGCGGACGCCCGCCTGTTGCGCGCGGTCACCTTCGAAGAGGCGCAGGTGCTGGCCGCCATGGGCGCGCGGGTACTGCACCCACGCTGCATACCGCCGGTGCGCGACAACGACATCCCCCTGCACATGCGCTGCACCCAGGCGCCGGACATGCAGGGCACCGTCGTCTCGCGCGCCGCCGCGTCCGCCGAGCCCGGCGTCAAGGCGGTCGTGAGCCGCCACCACCTGTATCTGATCCGGATCGACTGCCCTGGACACTGGCACCTCGCGGGCACGCTCGCCGAGGTCACCGGCGTGTTCGCGCAGCACGGCATCGCCATCGACCTCATCGCCAACTCGGCCTCGAGCATCACCCTGACGATCGACCCGGCCGCCAGTCCGCTGAGCGAGCAGGACGTCGCCCGCCTCGTTGGGGGCCTCGAGTCGATCGGAACCGCCAACGTCAGCGCCGAGGTGGGCTCGGTCAGCCTGGTCGGCTCCAACATCGCCTCGGTCGTGAATCGGCTGTCACCGGCCCTCAAGCCGCTGGAAGCCCAGCGCATCCACCTGGTCAGTGATGCCGGCCCGGACGACGCGCTGAGCTTCGTGCTCGAGCCCGAGCACGTCGATTACCTGATGAATCCGCTGCACGACTGGCTGCTGGCGCAGCCGCAGCCCGAGACCGTCTTCGGTCCCTCCTGGCAGGAGTTGAGCGGCCAGCTCAGTCGGGGGTAGGCGCAACCGCCGGGCCGTCCTCCGCCCTGCTCTTTCGCGCTCGAGAACACCGGGCCGCTCTGCCATTTCTCGGATGCCCGAACCCGATCGCTGCCCTCGAACCGGGCTGATCCGCGAGAATTCGGTTACTGTCCCCAAAACCCCCTCTATTTTCGACGGAGGCGGCTGAATCCCCTATCCTCCGAGCCGGCATGAGTGATGAGAAACTGAATCGGCGTCAGCGCTGGCGCCTGGCAAAGGTCGAGGGCGAGCGCCGCAGCCGTGAGGCGCGCCGGCAGGAGGCGCAGGCAGTCGATGTGGCGACGGATCTCGGTGATCCCCGCCCGGGCCTTGTCACGGCCCATTACGGCGGCAAGGTCGAGATCCGCGGCGATGAGGGCCAGCTGCAGCGTTGTCACTTCCGGGCCTCTCTGGATCCGCTCGTGGTCGGCGATCACGTTGTATGGCAATCGGCACGGAGCGCGGGTGATGGTGTGGTCACGGCGCTGGAATCACGCCGTAACGTGATCCGACGACCGGACCGGTACGGCAAACTGAAGCCGGTCGCCGCCAATCTCGATCAGCTGCTCCTCGTTTTCGCCCCGTTGCCGGTACCCTCCAGCGAATTCCTCGATCGCTATCTGGTGGCCGCGGAGCTGAGTGGCGTGCCGCCCTGCCTGGTGCTGAACAAGGCCGATCTGGTCGATGGCGGCACGCGTGCGCGCCTCGATGAGCTATGTTCCATCTACCGCCATATCGGGTACACGGTCCTGGAGGTGTCGGCGTTTGCAGGAACGGGCCTGACAGACCTGAAGGGCCAGCTTGCCGGGTATACCAGCGCGTTGGTGGGGCCTTCCGGTGTCGGCAAATCCTCGTTGATGAACGCCCTGTTGCCTGGCTGCCGCTGCCGCAACCGGCGAGCTGTGGGCCCGCTCGGGTGAGGGCCGCAACACCACGCGTACCTCGCGCCTGCTCGACTTGCCGGCCGGGGGTAATCTCATCGATTCCCCGGGCATTCGTGAGTTCGGGCTGTGGAACATTGATCGCGAAGAACTTCTGCGGGGTTACATCGAGCTCGGGCCACTGGTCGAGCACTGTCGCTTCCGGAATTGCTCCCACCGACACGAACCAGGCTGCGCGTTGCTGGCCGGCGTGGATCGCGGCGACATCAGTGCCGAGCGCGTGGCCAACTTCCACGAGATCGCCGCCGCACAGGGCGATCGACGCCGATCACGGCGCAATCAGCGCAACGATTGAAATGCCCGGATCCTGAAGTGCGGGAATTCGGGGACAGTTACCGAATCTCGGTGCACTCCGACGGCAGTCCGGTCCGAAATTCGGTTACTGTCCCACAATTGCCCGGTGCGACGCCGAGCGCCCGGCATCCGGGTGCCGTCGACCGAGAAGTGTTCGCCCGACAGCCAGTCCTCGCGCCGGGCCTGATCGACCAGTTCGAGCAGCAGGGTCTCGACCACACCGTGGTCGAGCAGCCGGTCGCGGTTGTGCGAAAACGTCGAGTGATCCCAAACGTCGTCGTCGATCGACAGGCCCACGAACCAGCGAAACAGCAGGTTGTACCGCATCTGCTCGACCAGCTGGCGCTCCGATCGGATCGAGTACAGCACCTGCAGAAGCGAGGCGCGGATCAGGCGCTCCGGCGGAATCGAATCACGCCGTCGGCATACATCGTGTTGAACAGCCACGGACATGCGCCGAGCGCCTCGTCCATTGTGGCCGGATCGGCCGCAGCGGGTGCTTCGAGGGCATGTCTCCAGCTGGACCGTCCTGCGCAAGCGACTCCTGCATGATGTCCGCGCCCCGCATCCCTTATGCTCCCGTGATCGATACCGAATGCGATTATCCGGTAAACCGCGTCACGCCGCGATCGTTTTTCAACAGCCTGCTCAGACTTCATTGATCCCTCCTCAATCTCGGAAAGTTATAAATCCGTATGTCGATCGGAAACTCGATCTCGTCCAGCTTCTCGTCCGCGTCTACGCGACCACCTCCTCGATCTCCTCATTCGGAAGGTCCTGCATTGACACGACCGCCATAACAAGCTCGCCCTGCACCTGGCGCATTGACAGCGACTCGGCCTCCTCAGCCGCCTGTTCCACGAACTTTCTAATATCTCCACCCGACGACAACTTCGCCTGTACCAGAACCAACTCCATCTTCCACGAACACCGCGTCGACAGCATCGTCCCAGTCACAGCTACGTGTCTCTCCACCGGCTCACCGAAATCCTCCGCCAGCCGCCTAAGCGCAAAATCCTCTGCCAAAAGCCAAATTTGCCGTGGCGCTGGTTGCGCCAACAATGCCTCCATGCGCTCCTCATGACCGCGCGCCTCACCAAGCCCCTCTCCACAAGACGGCACTTCGCTTGCATGCAAAAACTCAATTTTCCGATCGATCCGTTCGCGCTGCTCACTTGGCATTAACGCTCGGAAAAATCCTCTCCATCAGGATAATCATGTGGAGCATATAGTTTAGTGTGATGTGTCGTAACGAGCCGAAAAAAGGCCGCCAACACTATCACTGGAAACAGAACAGAAACCATACCAATGGCCACCGTTCATTAGGTGAAAGTGCATCCAGCGATACTCCCAGAGTCAATCCCGCAATGCCGTACACCAACACCAAGAACAGCGCAACGATCCCCAAGGGGTTGCGAGTTAGCCGAGCCGCCAAAGCCGAAAAATCCGATCCTGATAGCATACGTGAGTCTCTACTTTGACCCCGATCGCGCTGTGTAGTAGGGGAACAAACCCTGTAAAGGAAGAGGGCCTCATGGTTCAGGCAGCCCATCGTTCTGGCAACACGCTCCCGGGAAACCGGACGGAACGGCGGCGGATTCTCGATCTCAAGGCAACACGCGGAACCTGGCCCACCTGACCGTCCAGAGCATGCGGACTTGGTCAGTGAGTTTGATCTCGCAAAAATAGGGACGGACGCGGGTTTTGCTGCCCTGGCGACTGCTGGGAGAAGACCGGACCCGTCCCCTATTTCCGCTGTCCCGGAACTCCGCGCGAGAGATGGCTATACCATCCTCGAAACTCCCACAGATCGATATACTGTCTTCAGAACTCGGCCACGCTAGCACTCCGGAATCGCGAGCAGTTGTCGAGCGATATAGTCCCCGCGGCTCCCGATAATCCGATAGCAGGACTCGCCCGTAAGTTGATCCGTGCGAATCAGCACCTGACCCCTCATGTCTGACGGGAGGCGATGCTCATACCTAAAGACCTGCACTACAGCGACCATCGCAATCAACCAAACCACGATCGCCGCCACACCGATAGCTTTCCACGACACACCGCTCTCCCCAATCCACTCGACGCGCTCGAATGCTTCGCAAGGTATCAGGGCACATCTTGCAACCCGGCACTGGTCGCCTACTGATTGTCGGACTCCGAGATCTGCCCCATCTCCCGGAATTCCGGTTACTGTCCCGGAACTCCTGATACCAGTTTGCCCCCGTTCTCGAGGCAGCAAGGGACCGGTCGCAAGTGATGAAGGCGCGACATCACGCCCTGTAGTTCGTCCAAGCGTGCTGCCACCCAACTTCTCAGCAAGTTCGCCCCTTCCTACTTTGATCCATTGATTGATGGCCACCCGATGTGGGGCGTTGCAATGGAGGGTTTGGCACGCATTTTGTGTGTATATTAGGTGGAAGGAGATGAACATCCGGTTCAAGTGGTTTCGCGACCGGCTGTTAGAGAACATATGGACGTACATGCTGCTACTTACATTCAGCTGAGCGAGAGGTCCTTATGGGATCCCAAACTCGTACGAATGCCGACCATGCTCGGGCTTTCGAGGCTCCTGCAAGAGAGCCTCGATATGCGCGAAGGTTCAATCGGCGCGACCCTTGAACGCCTGCTGCAGGCGGCGCGCATACACCTTGGGATGGAAATCGCCTTCATTTCCCAGTTCGAGGACGGCTATCGGTATTCCGGTATGTAGAGCAGGCCGAGGGCAGGGAACTGCTCAAGGTCGGGGGCAGCGATCCGCTGGACGAGAGCTACTGCAAGAAAGTCGTCGATGGCAAGCTGCCCGAAGTTATCTGCAACGCCCAGAAACTGCCCGAAGCCCGGAAACTCCCGGCGACTGAGGAACTGGGTATCGGCGCCCATCTGAGCGTGCCGATCCGACTTGAGGATGGGTCGGTCTTCGGCACCTTCTGCACCTTCAGCTTTCAGGCTGACCAAAGCCTGAACGAACGCGATCAGGCGCTGATGCACATGTTCTCCGACATCGTGGCCAGCCTGATCGAGCAGGATATGCAGCGGACGCGTGAGAAGGATGCCATTCGGCAGCGAATCCAGGCGACTTTGGACGCGGAAGATCTGTCCATCGTCTGGCAGCCAATCGTGGACGCAGGCTCGAGTCGCATCATCGGCGGCGAAGCACTGTCGCGGTTTCCGGCGGACCGTGGCCGTTCACCGGCGGATTGGTTCGCCGATGCCGCGGAGGTGGGTATGACCGAGGAGGTCGAACTGCACGCGGTGGAACGCGCCCTGGGCATCTTCGACGAGCTGCCGGAAGAAATGTCCTTGAGCTGCAACGCGTCTGCCGGCGCGTTCGCTACCAATCGAATAGCGGAAGTGCTCGCACGCGCACCATCGCGGCGTCTCGTGCTCGAGTTGACCGAGCACGACGTGATCGGTGACTACGAGGCACTGGAGAGGGCACTGGCACCGCTACGGCGGCAGGGCCTGCGGCTCGCGGTGGACGATGCCGGTGCGGGTTACGCGAGCTTCCGCCACATTCTGCGGCTGGAACCCGACTTCAGTTCGAGCTGGACGTTGAGCTTGGTCGGGGGACATCGATCGAGACGTCTCGCGTCGTTCCCTGGCCGCATCACTCGTCAGGTTCTCGGCCGATATCGGCAGCACGCTCATTGCCGAAGGTGTGGAAACGCAGAGCGAGCTTGACACCCTCGTGGACCTGGGCGTGTCAGCGGCTCAGGGCTTTTTCCTTCACAGGCCGTGCGCGCGAGGCGATATCCGGAATCTCCTGAGTGCAGAATAGTCGCCATCGCGACCACCGATTCCGCGCGATCGCGACCACTTTGTCGGTAGTGGGCGGATACTGGCCCCTTTGCCTGGAACAGGCCGGGAGGGGCCATGCCGACGAGGAGAGTTGCGATGCGCAGGATCCGCGAAGTGCTGCGGCTGTATCACGAGTGCGGGCTGAGCCAGCGCCAGATCGCGCAGAGTTGCCGTGTGGGCAAGACCACGGTGCGCGACTGCATCGCCCGCGCCGAGGACGCCGGGCTGTCGTGGCCGCTGGCGGCGGATGTCGACGATGCGGCGCTCGAGGCCCGGCTCTACCCCGGGCCGGGGCGACGCGATGCGGCGCGCGGTGAGCCCGACTGGGCGTGGGTCGAGCGCGAGCTGGCCCGCAAGGGGGTGACACGACGCCAGCTGTGGCTCGAGTACCGGGCGGCTCACCCCGCCGGCTACGACTACTCGTGGTTCTGCGCCCACTACGCCCGCCACCGCGCGCGGCGCGAGCCGACGATGCGCCAGCCCCGCCCGGCGGGTGAGGCCATGTTCGTCGACTATGCGGGCCAGGGGAATTCTGGGGACGGTTGCCGAAGTCGGCGTCGATACACTTCGGAAAATCAATCCGGCTCATGGCGGCTGTAGCCACCCTCCGCCATCCGCCACCGCCTTAGTGGTCTGCGCGAGACTTCGACTTCGCGATTCCACAAAATTTGATTACTGCCCCACAGGGTTCCGGCTGTACAACCGGGTCGATGCCCCGTGCGATTCCGGAATTCAAGGAACGCGTTGCCGAATCTCGGTGCACTCCGACGGCCAGTCCGGCCCGAAATTCGGTTACTGCTCGCGCCGAATTCCACTCCACGATTCCGCGCCACGATCCCGCGCCGCGATTCCCGGAGGTAACGGGCGGGTCTCTCCGCCAGTTGGGCCCGAGCTGGCCTTCTGGAACCGCCGTGCGTCGCTGCACCCTCTGCCGGCGTGCGCTGGCGCGCAAGCCGGCCTTGCGGTGCTGGCTGGCGCGACTGTCGCGCCGGGAGCCGATCCCGGATTCCGCCTTCGGCTGCATCCGGGCTGCGGCGGCTGATGGGTCCGGGGAACGACATGGCCTCGTGCCGCGGCTCAGGCCTCGACCTCGACGTCGTCGACCTTCTGGAAGCCGCGCGGGAGGCGACTGCCGCGCTTGCCGCGCTCGCTCCAGTACTCCTCGAGGTCCTGGCGGCGCAGCGTCGTGTGGCGCTTGCCCGCGTGGATGGTGAGCTTGCCGCCCTCCGGCACCGACGCGAGCGCCACCATCGGCTCCTCGCCGCTGGCGAACTTCTTCGCCGGGATGCCCAGCAGACGCGAGCCCTTTCCGCGCGCCATCTCGGGGATCTCGTCGGCGCCGAACACCAGCAGGTTGCCGTTGGAGTGGATGGCGCAGATCCAGTCGCTCTCCATGTCGTAGATCGGGCACGGGATCAGGGGCTTGCTGCCCTTGGGGACGGTGAGCACGGACTTGCCGGTGCGCGTCCTGGCCTGGATCTCGCCCAGGCGGGTGATGAAGCCGTTGCCGGAGTCGGTGGCGAAGAGATACGGCTGCTCGTCCGGGCCCATCAGGGTGGCGATGAAGGTGGCGCCATCGGGGGGCTTGACCTTGCTCGACAGGGGCTCGCCGTGGCTCCTGGCGCTCGGGAGCTTGTGCGCGGGCACGGTGTACACCCGGCCGGTGGAGTCGAGGACCATCACGCCCTGGTTGGTGCGGCCCCAGGCGGCGTCCTGGAAGCCGTCGCCGGCCTTGTAGTTGAGACTCTCGGGGTCGACGTCGTGGCCCTTGGCCGCGCGGACCCAGCCCTGCTGCGAGAGCACGACGGTGACGGGCTCGGCCGGGACCAGCTCGGTCTCCTGCAGCGCCCTCGCCGGGCCGCGCTCGGTGATCGGCGAGCGCCGCGCGTCGCCGAAGCGGTCGCCGACGCCCTTGAGCTCCTTCTTGACCAGCGTCTTGAGGCGATTCGCCGAGCCCAGGGTCTTCTCGAGGTCCGCCTTCTCCTTCTCGAGCTCGTCCTGCTCGCCGCTGGATCTTCATCTCCTCGAGCTTGGCGAGGTGGCGCAGGCGCAGCTCGAGGATGGCCTCGGCCTGGCGGTCGGAGAGCTTGAAGCGCTTCATCAGCGCGAGCTTGGGCATGTCCTCCTCGCGGATGATGCGGATCACCTCGTCGATGTTGAGGTAGGCCGTCAGCAGGCCTTCGAGGACGTGCAGGCGGTCGGTGACCTTCTCCAGGCGCCACTCGAGGCGGCGGCGCACGGTCTCGGTGCGCCAGTCGAGCCATTCCTTGAGCAGGCCGCGCAGATCGCGCACCCGCGGCCGGCCGTCCGTGCCGATCAGGTTCATGTTGACGCGGTAGCTGCGCTCGAGCTCGGTGGTGGCGAACAGGTGGTCCATGAGCTGCTCGACGTCGACACGGTTCGAGCGCGGCGTGATCACCAGGCGCACCGGGTTCTCGTGGTCGGACTCGTCGCGCAGGTCCTCGACCATGGGCAGCTTCTTCGCCTGCATCTGCTCGGCGATCTGCGCGAGCACCTGGCTGCCGGAGACCTGGTACGGCAGCGCGGTGACCACGATATCGCCGTTCTCGCGCTCGTAGCGCGCGCGCGCGCGCAGCTGGCCGGCGCCGCTCTCGTAGATCCTTTGCAGATCCGCCTGCGGCGTGATGATCTCGGCGCCGGTGGGGAAGTCCGGGGCCGGCAGCGCCTCGACGAGCTGCTCGACCCTGGTGGAAGGCTTGTCGAGCAGCATGACGCAGGCGTTCACGACCTCCTGGAGGTTGTGCGGCGGCACGTCGGTGGCCATGCCGACGGCGATGCCGGTGGTGCCGTTCAGCAGCACGTGCGGGACCTGCGCCGGCAGCAGCACGGGCTCGTCGAGCGAGCCGTCGAAGTTGGGCTGCCACTCGACCGTGCCCTGGGCGAGCTCGTCGAGCAGCACCGAGGAGAACGCCGACAGGCGCGCCTCGGTGTAGCGCATCGCGGCGAACGACTTGGGGTCGTCGGGCGAGCCCCAGTTGCCCTGCCCGTCCACCAGCGGGTAGCGGTAGGTGAACGGCTGGGCCATGAGCACCATGGCCTCGTAGCAGGCGGCGTCGCCGTGCGGGTGGAACTTGCCGAGCACGTCGCCGACGGTGCGCGCGGACTTCTTGTGCTTGGACGCCGGCCGACAGGCCGAGCTCGGACATGGCGTAGACGATGCGCCGCTGCACGGGCTTGAGGCCGTCGGCGATGTGCGGCAGCGCGCGGTCGAGGATGACGTACATCGAGTAGTCGAGGTACGCCTTCTCGGCGAACTGCGAGAGGGGCTGGCTCTCGGCGCGGTCGAAGAGGTCGTCGCTGGTTTCGCTCATCGGGAAATCGTCAACTCAGTTGTGGAACCGCGAATAAACGCGAATATGCGCGAATGGCGTTCGTGGGATCCGCCGCGTCGAGGATCTCCGCTGCACGGCCCGGGATCGCGATGCCTCGGGAGCCTTGGTGCCGTCAGCAACGCTCCACCGCGATGGGACTGCCGCTGAGCCATTCGCGAACATTCGCGTTCATTCGCGGTTCGAGTCATTGGCTGCTGCCGACTGGTCGCGCCCTGGCAGCGTCGCCGGGCGCGGGGAAGGACTGTCGCAAATCGCGAATGGGTTTTCACGGTCATCGTGCAGCCCTTCGCCCGACGGCGGGGGTGGCGCGCCGATCCGGTGGCAGGCCCAGGGCTTCCGTGGCGTAGTCGGTGACGCCTGCGGCGCGGGCGAGGCGGTGGAGCCGGGGCGCGTCGAGCAGGTCGAGGTCGAGGTCGCCGCGCGGCGGCGGGGTGCGGCGGCTGCGTGGGCTGGCGGCGAGGTAGAGCCAGTCGACCAGGGCCTTCTCCGGCGTGGCGCGGGCATGCTCCCAGGTCTCCTCCGGCTCGAGGCGATCATCGGGCGCGCCCGCCTCGACGATGCGGCGCGGCATGCCGTGGAACCGGAACGTACCGGCGCGGGTGTCGCGTCGGCCGAGCTTCGGCGGGGGCGCGCCCGGGTCCAGCGGCACCACGGCCGTGACCGTACGCACCGGATTGTTGAGCACCCCGGCGGCACCGAGGACGCTGTTCAGCGATACGACCGCATCGGGCTGGAGCCGGCCGGCGGCGTCGGCCGCCCGCCCGGGTGCGCGCGAAACGCGTTGAGGTACAGGCCCCGCTGTACCGGGCGCAGGCGGTCCTCCGCGACGGCGCCGCGGATCCAGTGGCTCAGGCTGCTCGCGGGAACGGGCTCGCCGTCGCGCGCGCTGCGGGCGAAGCGCGACAGCAGGTCGCGGGTCAGCACCGGCGGCGCATCGGGCCGCGCCAGCGTGCGCTGCAGGCGGATCTGCCAGGGCTTCATCGATCCGCCCCGCCCGCACGTTCCAGCAGTCCCTGGGCGTACTCGCCGACGCGGAGCTTCATCGCTTCCCACTCGTCTTCGTCGATGCGCTCGGCGGCCTCGGCGGGCAGGGCATCGCGCAGCTCGTCGAGAAATCGCTCCCACGACCAGGCCGTCGAGCTGCGCCCAGAGCAGCTCGACCGGTTCGCGCCCGTCGGCGCCGGCGCGGCGCACGGCCCACCCCACCTGCTCGGCGCTCGGCGGCTCGCCGGCGCCCATGAGCAGGTCGAGGTCGTAGACATCGCGCGGCGCCCCGCGCCCGAGCAGCGCCGCGAGCTTGGTCGCGGCCAGCGTGGCGTCGTCGTAGACGTCCACCCAGAAGCGCGTGGTGCCGTGCCCGGGGAGCGGCTGGTAGCGGTGCTGGACCACCCTGCCGGGCACGGCCCGCGTCGGGTCGCGCGAGACCTCGATCTCGACGTGTACCGGGTGGCCCGCGTCATCGCGGAAGTTCACCTTCCAGCGCGGGCTGGCCTCGCCCTTGCCGGGCTCGTGCACGCGCAGGTCGGAGACCGACAGCCCGCGCGCCGCCTGGTCGATGGCGTGGCGGACGCTCTTGTGCAGCGAATCGGCGCTGCGCTTCGGGTTGGTGAAATCGAGATCCAGGTCCTTCGTCATGCGCTCGTTGCCGAACCGCGCCCGCATGGCGCCGCCGCCCTTGAGCACGAAGCCCTCGCCGCGCTTGCGGAACAACGCGGCGGTCAGGCGCTCGAGGAACTGCTCGCGGAGTTCGTCCACGGCCGCGCTCCATCAAGTCGATTATGACCGAAATATTAGCACAACTTACTTAATCGAACAGCCGGGCACCGCGACCGGGGGAACCCGCGGGCACGGGACGGCCGTGCCGTTGCAGCGTCGTCGGGTGGCGGAACGCGCCGGGTGCCGGCATGCGCTGGCGCGCAGGCCGGCCTACGCCTTCGGCCGGCCTTCGTGATGTCCGGCTGAAGCCGGCCCCACGGCACGGTCGCTGGCCTTCGTACGACTCCATTCGTGTTCATTCGTGGTTCTGCCCGCCGGCCCCGCCGGGCTGCCCGTAGCCGCCGTCGATGCCCTCGGCGTCGGGGTCGTCGATGTTGGGGACTCTCCCCGTGGGGACGCCGCCGGCGGCGTCGTCGCAGTGGCGCGGCTGGTCGTCGAAGTACATGTGCGGGCGGAAGGCTCTGAGGACGTTGCGCTTGGCCATGCCGCCGAGGAAGAAGGTCTCGTCGATCGACACGCCCCACTCCATGAGCGTGCGGATGACGCGCTCGTGCGCCGGGCTGTTGCGGGCGGTGACCAGCGCGGTGCGGATGCTGGGGCTGTTGGGGTCGGCGCTGCGGCGCACGTCGGCCAGGCTCTTGAGCAGCTTGGCGAACGGGCCCTCGGGCAGCGGCCGGCGCGCGTGCTCGATCTCGTGGGCCTGGAAGGCCTCGAGGCCGTGCTCGCGGTAGACGCGGTCGGCCTCGTCGGAGAACAGCACGGAGTCGCCGTCGAAGGCGATGCGGATCTCGTCGATGTCCTCGTAGGGCTCGGCGGGGACGTCGTAGAGCAGCGCGGAGGCGACGCTGCAGGCGAGGCCGCGCTCGACGTCGGCCGGGTCCTGCGAGAGGAACAGGTCGACGTCGAAGGCGTGCAGATAGGCCGCCAGCGGGTTGCCGCCGGTGAGCGCGGCGCGGGTGATGTCGAGGCCGTAGTGGTTGATCGAGTTGAAGATGCGCAGGCTCGTCTCGGACGAGTTGCGCGACATGATCACCACCTCGACGCGGCGGCGCTCGGGCTCGAGGTCGTTCAACCGCAGCAGGGCCTTGGCCAGGGGGAAGCCGGTGCCGGGCTCGAGGACGTCGGTCTCGTGGTCGAGCTGGTACTGGCGGTAGGCGTCGAGGCCCTGGGTGCGGAACAGATGATCCTCGTCCGAGAGATCGAACAGGGCACGGGAGGAGATGCCCACGACGAGGTACTGGCTGAGGTCTACGGGCATGGCCGGGCTCCCTGCAGAACCGCAGAATGAACGCAGAATGAACGCAGAATGGTGCCGCGGCTCTTCGAAGTCGCGACTCGCGCCGGCCATGCGTCGAGCGCGTCCGCGATCATGGCGGCACCCACCGCCATTCGAGGCAGCATGGCGGAAGTTGATCGCCAGTCCAGCGTGATGCGGAGATAGTTCAGCACCTGGCCGATCTCGTGGTCCGTGAGCCGATCGACCACCTTCGTATCGACGACGATGCGGTCGAAAACCACGAGATCCGGGACGAACTCCCCTACGGGCTGCCCCTTGTACGCCACAGCGTAGCGCGGTTGCTGCCGGTAGGGGATCGCGCGGCAGCCCAGCTCCACCGCGAGCGCACGCTCGTAAGGCTTCTCGAGCAAGCCGTGGCCCAGCTCGTTCAGGACCTCCATCGCGCATCCCGCGATGGCCCGTGTCTGCTCCCAGAGCAGGTTCTCCTCGCTCCTTCGCGCCATATCGCCCTCCCTGGGCAACGTGATCCATCCCTGCGGACACGGCAGTCCCAAGCCGTCTGCCTGTCCATCTGTGCCCATTCTGCGTACATTCTGTCGTTCATTCGCAGTTCCCCGATCCTACCCCAGGATCTCCGCGAGGTTGCCTCTCTCCTCGAGCCACTTGCGGCGGTCGGCGACGCGTTTCTTGGCCAGCAGCATGTCCAGGAGCTTGTTGGTGTCGTCGCCGTCGGCGATGGTGAGCTGGACCAGGCGGCGGGTGTCGGGGGCCATGGTGGTCTCGCGCAGCTGCAGGGGGTCCATCTCGCCCAGGCCCTTGAAGCGCGTGACCTGGGGCTTGCCCTTCTGCTTCTCGGCGGTGATGCGCTCGAGGACGCCCTCCTTCTCCTCGTCGTCGATCGCGTAGTAGACGTTCTTGCCGATGTCGATGCGGTACAGCGGCGGCATGGCGACGTAGACGTGGCCGGCGGCGACGAGCGGGCGGAAGTGGCGCACGAACAGCGCGCACAGCAGCGTCGCGATGTGCGCGCCGTCGGAGTCCGCGTCGGCGAGGATGCACAGCTTGTTGTAGCGCAGCTTGGAGAGATCCGCGTTGCCGGGATCGACGCCGAGCGCCACGGTGATGTCGTGCACCTCCTGGCTCGAGAACACCTCCTCGGGCTTCACGTCCCAGGTATTCATGATCTTGCCGCGCAGCGGCATGACGGCCTGGAACTCGCGGTCGCGCGCCTGCTTGGCCGAGCCGCCGGCGGAGTCGCCCTCGACCAGGAACAGCTCGGTGCGCGAGACGTCCTGGCTGGTGCAGTCGGCGAGCTTGCCGGGCAGCGCCGGGCCGCTGGCGACCTTCTTGCGCGGCACCTTGCGCGCCTTCTGCTGGCGCTGCTGCGCCGCGCTGACCGCGAGCTGGGCGAGCGCGTCGCCCGACTGCGGGTGGCGGTTGAGCCACTGCGCGAAGTGGTCGGAGACGACGCCGGAGACGAACGCCTGGCAGGAGCGCGAGGCGAGCTTCTCCTTGGTCTGGCCGGCGAACTGCGGGTCGGCGAGCTTGACCGACAGCACGTAGCTGGCGTGCTCGGCGACGTCGTCGGCGGTGATCTTGACGCCGCGCGGCAGCAGGCCGCGGCGGTCGGCGAACTCGCGCAGGGCCTCGGTGAGGCCGCTGCGCATGCCGTTGACGTGGGCGCCGCCGGCCGGTGTCGGCACGAGGTTGACGTAGCTCTCGCCGAAGTGGTCGCCGCCCTCGGGCAACCAGACCACGGCCCAGTCGGCGGCCTCGTGCTCGCCGGTCATGTGCCCGGTGAACGGCTTCTCGGGCAGCGTCGGCACATCGCCGACGCCCTGCATCAGGTAGTCCGGCATGCCGTCGTCGAAGCGCCACTGCTCGCGCTCGTCGGCGGCCTCGTCGAGCCAGGTGACGGTCAGGCCCGGGCAGAGCACGGCCTTGGCGCGCAGCAGGCGCCTGAGGTGGGCCTTGTTGAACTTCACCGAGTCGAAGTACTTCGCGTCCGGCAGGAACCTGAGCCGCGTGCCCGTGTTGCGCTTGCCGACGCTGCCGATGGGCTCGAGCTCGCCCTTCTTCTCGCCGCCGGCGAAGGTCATGCGGTATTCCCTGCCGCCACGCCTGACCGCGACCTCGAGGTGGCGCGAGAGCGCGTTGACCACCGAGACGCCGACGCCGTGCAGGCCGCCGGAGAAGCGGTAGTGGCCCTCGGAGAACTTGCCGCCCGAGTGCAGCGTGGTGAGGATGACCTCGACGCCGGGCTTGTTCAGCCGCGGGTGCTGGTCGACGGGCATGCCGCGGCCGTCGTCGACCACCTCGAGCGAGCCGTCGCTGCCGAGCGTGACCGCGACCTTGCTCGCGTGCCCGGCGAGCGCCTCGTCGACGGCGTTGTCGATCACCTCCTGGGCGAGGTGGTTCGGCCGGGTGGTGTCGGTGTACATGCCGGGGCGCTTGCGCACCGGCTCCAGCCCGGAGAGGACCTCGATCGCGGATGAGTCGTAGGCGGTCGCCATGGGGCCTCTCGTCGTCCAAATGCCTATATGCAGGGGTGGGGCCAGGGTCGAGCCCCAACATATTGTAACCCCCTCAGATCCGCTCTGACAGGGGGCATTGGGCCGGCCGGGGAACGGGCGACCCCGCGGTGCGGGGTCCCGGCACCGTACCGGGAACCGCGAATCAACGCGAATGTGCGCGAATGGCGTTCGTGGCACCCGCCGGTTCGTGGAGCTGCGCTGGCCGCCCGCGGTCGTTGCCGGCCGCCGGGATCCCGGGACCCGTCAGCGACGGCTCCCCTGGATGTGGCCGCCGCTGAGACATTCGCGAACATTCGCGTCCATTCGCGGTTCCGGTTCTTTGCCCGCCCTGCCCGCCTGCGTATCCTCACCCGGATGGAGCACGATCCGCTGATCGCCGCCGACCCGGCGCGCAACGCCACCGTGTCCGCCTCGGCGGGGACGGGCAAGACCTGGCTGCTGGTGGCGCGCATGGTGCGGCTGCTGCTCGCGGGCGCGCGGCCCGAGGGGCTGCTGGCGGTCACGTTCACGCGCAAGGCGGCGGGCGAGATGCGCACGCGGCTGCTCGAGCGCCTCGCCGGGCTGGCGCGGGCCGACGACGACGCGCTGGGCGCGCAGCTCGCGGAGCTCGGGGCGCCCGACGACGACACGACACGCGCGCGTGCGCGGCGCCTGCACGCGACGCTGCTGGCGTCGCCGCGCGCCGCGCGTCGCGACCTTCCACGCCTTCTGCCAGGAGCTGCTGACGCGCTTCCCGGTCGAGGCCGGTGTGCCGCCCGGGTTCGAGCTCACCGAGACCCAGGGCGTGCTCGCCGACACCGCCTGGGACGCGCTCTGCGCCGAGGCGGCCGACGCGCCCGGGGGCGCGGTCGCCGCCGCGCTCGAGCACCTGTTCGCCTGGGCGGGCACCTACGAGACGGCGCGCGCGGCGGTCATGGCCCTGCTCGCGCGGCGCGCCGACTGGTGGGCCTGGACCGAGGACGGCGACGACCCGGTGGCGTTCGCCTGCGACGACCTGCGCGCGTTCCTCGACGTCGACGAGACGCAGGAGCCGGCCGCCGGATTCCTCGCGGCGCAGCGCGAGCCGATCGCGCGCGTGCGCGAGGCGCTGGCCGCACGCGCCAACAAGGGCGATCTCGCCCACGTCGAGGCGATCGACGCCGCGCTCGCCACCGCCGATCCCGGCGAGGCGCTGGAGACGATCACGCCCGCGTTCCTCAGGAAGACCGACGGCCTGCCGATCGAGCAGGGCCGCAAAGTCAACAATCCGCTGGTCAAGGCGCTCGGCGGCGAGGGGCGCGCGCAGCAGTTCGTCGCCGATCACTTCGCCGTCGCCGAGGCGTTGCAGCTGACCCACGACGCGCTGCTGCGGCGCGACAACCTCGCGCTCGGGCGGGCCTGGTACGCCGCGGGCCATCGCCTGGTGGAGCACTTCCAGGCGCTCAAGCACGAGCAGCGCCTGCTCGACTTCACCGACCTCGAGTGGCAGGCGTGGCGCCTGCTCAACACCTCGGACCACGCCGAGTGGGTGCAGTACAAGCTCGACGCGCGCATCGATCACCTGCTGGTCGACGAGTTCCAGGACACCAACCCGAGCCAGTGGCGCCTGCTGCGCCCGCTGCTCGCCGAGCTCGCGGCCGGCGCCGCCGACGAGCGCGCGCGCACGGTGTTCCTGGTCGGCGACCCGAAGCAGTCGATCTACCGCTTCCGGCGCGCCGACCCGCGCCTGCAGGACGACGCCAGCCGCTGGCTGCAGGAGCACCTCGACGCGGTGGCGGTCGAGCTGCACGCCTCGCGGCGCTCGGCGGCGCCGATCATCGAGCTGGTCAACCGCGTGTTCGACGGTGCGCGCGTGGCCACGTCGCTGCCGGCGTTCACCGCGCACGACACCGTGCGCACCGACCTGTGGGGCCGCGTCGAGCTGCTGCCCCCGAGCCTGCCCGACGCGGACGACGAAGACGCGGACGACGACGCCATCCCCGAGCGCCTGCGCGACCCGCTGACCGAGCCCACGCCGATCGAGCGCGACGAGCGCTTCCACCGCGAGGGCCTCGCGATCGCCGAGCGCCTGGGCGCGCTGATCGACGCCGGCACCAGCATCGGCAGCGGCGACGACGGCGCGCGCGCTCGACTGGGGCGAGCATGATCGTGCTGGTGCGCAAGCGCACGCACGTCGCCGAGTACGAGCGCGCGCTGCGCGAGCGTGGCGTGCCGTTCGTGGGCAGCGAGCGCGGCACCCTGCTCGCGAGCCTCGAGGTGCGCGACCTCGAGGCGCTGCTCGAGGTGCTGCTGACGCCGCAGTCCGACCTGGCGCTGGCGCACGTGCTGCGCTCGCCGCTGTTCGCGGCCGACGACGCGGACCTGGTCGCGCTGGCGCGCGCGGCGGACGCCGGTGGCCCCTGGTACGAGCACCTCGACGCGGTCGCCGCGCGGCACCCGGGCGACAACGATGCGCTCGCACGCGCGGCGCGCCTGCTGCCGCGCTGGCGCGAGCACGCCGGGCGCGTGCCGATCCACGACCTGCTCGACCGCGTCTTCGACGAGGGCGACCTGGTGGCGCGTTACCGCGCGACGCTGCCCGAGCATCTGCGCGCGCGCGCGACGGCGAACCTCAACCGCTTCCTGGGGCTCGCGCTCGAGATCGACTCGGGGCGCTACCCGAGCCTGGTGCACTTCATCGAGCACCTGCAGGACCTGCGCGAGCGCGCCGACGAGGCCCCGGACGAGCCGCCGAGCGGCGGCGAGCGGCGCGTGCGCGTGCTCACCATCCACGCGGCCAAGGGCCTGGAGGCGCCGGTGGTGTGCATCGCCGACGCCGCCTCGGCGGACACCGCCGACGGCGCCTTCCGCGCGCTCGTCGACTGGCCACCCGGCGCGTCGCGGCCCGAGCGCGTGCTGCCGATGCCGTCGCGCAGGCACCGCGACGCGCGCCTCGCGGCGGCCGCCGGCGCCGACGACGCGGGCGAGGCGCGCGAGCGCGCCGACCTGCTCTACGTCGCGCTCACGCGCGCGCGCCAGCTGCTGCTGGTCAGCGCCACCCGCCGAAGCGCGGCGAGCGATGGATGCTGGCGGACGGGCGCGCCTGGTCACGGCACGGTGCCACGCCGCGCTCGCCGACGCGGCGACCGGGATCGCCCCGGCCACCTCGTCTTCGGCGACGAGCCGGCGCGCGCCGACGCCGGCGCACCGGCGGTGGAGTCGCCGGCCGAGCCGCCGCCATTGCCGGCGGCGGTGACGGATGGGTGAAACGGGCACGGTGCGCCCGAGCGCGCTCGGCGGCGCGCCGCCGGTGCCGGCGGCGACGCGGACGACGCCGATGGCGAGGCGCGCACGCGCGCATCGTGCTCCACCGGCTGCTCGATCGGCTCGCGCGCGGCGCGCCCGTCGAGCCGCTGGCGCACCTGGCGGCGGACTGCGAGCCCGGCCGGATGCGGACACGCTGGCGGCCTGGCGCGCGGAGGCGCGCGCGGTGCTCGACGACCCGGCGCTCGCGGAGCTGTTCGACACCGCGCGCTACGAGCGCGCCTGGAACGAGGTCGCGGTGACCTACGGCGACGCGCAGGGGCGACTGGTCACCGGCGTGGTGGATCGCCTCGTGAAGCGCGGCGACGAGACCCTCGTGGTGGACTACAAGACGCACGCGCAGGTGAGCGCGGACGAGGCCGAGGCGGTCGCCGCGGCCTACGGCGCGCAGCTCGCGCGTTACGCCGCCGGGGTATCGCGGCTGTGGCCCGGGACCCGCGTGCGGGCGCTGGTGCTGTTCACCGCGCCACGGCGCTGCGTCGAGCTCACGCCGCGCCTCCCCTGACGCCGCGGCGGGGTCGCCGCGGCCACGGGATCAGTCGGACGCGCCCGCCTGCGCCTGGCCCTGGTCCGGCGAGATCCCGAGCATGCTCAGCAGCTCGCTGGTCGGCCGATAGCCCGAGAACACCGGACCCCCGTCGCCGATCATCAGGAACGGCGTGCCGTTGACGCCGACGGCCCTGGCGGCCTGGAAGTGCTGGCGCAGCGGCGTCTTGCAGCCGTCGTCGCGCTCGGGCACGGACTGGCCGCGCTTGGCGCGCGTCAGCGCCTGTTGCGGGTCGTCGGCACACCAGATGTCGCGCAGCTGGTCGGCCGCCCCGGACTGCAGGCCCTGGCGCGGGAACATCAGGTAGCGCACCTGCACCGGGTACTGCTCGACCATCTGCAGCACGTCCTCGTGCAGCTTGCGGCAGTACGGGCAGGTGGGGTCGGTGAACACGGTGATGGTGTTGCCCGCGGCGACGTCGTCGCGGCCGAACACGACCATGCTCTCCTCGCCCAGCGCCTCGACCCTGGCGTGCACCAGCTGGCTGCGGCGCTGGCCGGTGAGATTGCGCTTCGCCTGGAGATCGATGAGCTGGCCGCGCAGCAGGTAGCGGCCATCCGCGCCCATGTACATCACGTCGGTGTTGGAGACCACCTCGTAAACGCCGTCGAGCGGCGTCGGGCGGATGGCATCGACCTGGAACCGGGGGAATTCCTCGGCCAGGTGCGCGCGCAGCGCCTCGATGGCCGGCGTGGTCGAGCTCTGGTCGTCCTCGGCGGCGAGCGCGGCGCCGGCCGACAGGCACAGGATCGCCGCCAGCAGGGGGCGGCCGAAGCGGGACAGGGTCATGGGCGGATTCCGGCTGTGTTCGACATGGGGTTCGACCGCCGCGGCGGCGAAACATTCCCGGCGAGGCGACATCGTACCGCAACCGGCCCGGGTCGCGCCTGCGGCGACGCGCGGCGCGCGCACCCCGCTACCCGCGCGGATGATGGCGCGCGTGCACCTCCTGCAGCCGCGCGCGGGCGACGTGGGTGTAGATCTGCGTCGTCGACAGGTCGCTGTGACCGAGCAGCATCTGCACCACGCGCAGGTCGGCACCGTGATTGAGCAGGTGCGTGGCAAAGGCGTGGCGCAGCGTGTGCGGTGACAGCGGACGCTCAATGCCCACCCGGCGGGCATGGCGCTTGACGATGTACCAGAAGGCCTGGCGCGTCATGGGACCGCCGCGGCTGGTCACGAACAGGGCATCGGTGCCCTCGCGTCCACGCAGCAGCTCGGGACGCGCCTCGCGCAGGTAGCGCTCGATCCAGTCGAGCGCCTCCTCGCCGACGGGCACGAGGCGCTCCCGGCCCCCCTTGCCGACCAGGCGCAGCACGCCGTGACTGCGATTGAGCGCGCCCGCGTACAGGCCCACGAGCTCGCTCACGCGCAGGCCGCAGGCGTACATCGTTTCGAGCATGGCGCGATCGCGCAGGCCGCGCGGCTCGCCCGTATCCGGCCCATCGAGCAGCGCCTCCACCTCGGTCTCGGAGAGCGTGTCGGGCAGCGCTCGACCCACACGGGGTGTGTCGATGCGTGCGCTGGGATCCTCGCGCAGGCGGCCGACACGGACCTGGTAGCGGTAGAAGCGCTTCACGGTGGACAGCAGGCGCCGCAGGCTGCGCATGCGCACGCCCGCCTGGACACGCTCGGCGAGGTAGGCCTGCAGATCGCCCCGCCCCGCCGCGAGCAGGTCGGTGTCGCGCGCCGCGAGCCAGCGCGCGAGCGCACGCAGGTCGGTGCCGTAGGCCTGGAGCGTATTCGGCTGCAGGCCGCGCTCCATCCACAGCGCGTCGAGGAACGCGTCGATGGTCGACTCGTCGGGTTGCTCGGGCTGCTGCTCGGCCATGCGCGCCTCACCGGCGGTGACATCGGCGCCAGTGTATCCGCTCACCGATGCGTGGCAATGACGCGGCGTACATCAGCAGCACGACCGTCATCGCGAGGCCGGCGTAGTCGGTCGTGGCGCGCGTCCGCGGCGGATAGCGTGCGCGCATTCGCCCGGCGCCTCCGGCGCCAGGCGAAGACGCGCCTACATTGCCACGGCGCCCTGCGGGCGCCTCGCACTGACGTGGCGGGTTGCGCGCCACGGTGCCATCGCCGCCTGCGCCGGGGCCGATGTCGCGGACCGCGGGCACAAAAAAGGGGGACGGCGCGGGGCCGTCCCCCTTTCCGGCCGGATGGCCGGCGTCTCGCAGTCGCCGCGCTCAGCTGCGGCGCGCGGAGCTCTTCTTGCGAGCGCTCCGCTTCTTGCCGGCGGCCTTCTTCCTGGTCGCCGCCTTCTTCTTGCTGCCGGCCTTCTTCTTGGTACGCCGCTTCTTCGACCCGCCGAGCTTGTCGATGCGGGCCAGCTCGGACTTCTCGAGCTTCTGCGCGGCCTGGGACATGGCCTTGTCCCGCTTCTCGCCGAGCTTGCGCAGGGCCGTCTCGCGCTGGGTGGCCGCCTTGAGCTCGTCGCTGGTCTCCTTGAGCTGCTTCTTGAGATCCGCGACCTGCTCGCGCAGGCGGGACGCCACGGCTGCGGCCTTCTTCTTGGCCGCGGCCTTCTTCTTGGAAGCGGCCTTCTTCCTCGCCGCCGCCTTCTTGCGGCCCCCGGCCTTCTTCTTGTGGCCGCCGCTTCTTCGAGCCGGCCTTCTTCTTCGAGCCGCTCTTCTTCTTGGAGCCGCGCTTCTTGCGACCGGAGGACTTCTTCTTCGAGGCCGTCTTCTTGCCGGACACGCTCTGCGTCCCGGTCGGCGCCATGGCGGCGGCGACGGTCGTGTCCGTCGACGGATTATCCTTCATGCGGGGCATAGTCCAAGACTCCCGTGAGTGGCAATGCACTTCGCATTATAGAAGTGCAACGCGCGTTTGCAATTACCAATGTCGTATTCTTTGCACCGTGGAACCCGGGTCCATCGGGGACATCGGCCGATACTTCATCCGCACGATCCATGGCCTACCCATGCGTGACACGGTTCACACATGCAAACATGACCGCCGCTTGCAGGCCGGAAAAGGACAGAACACGATGCCCGAAATCGCCCGCTGCCAGCCTGCCCAGGAGGCTCGTCATCATCGTCTACGACGGCACCGTGGCGATCGCGATCCTGCTGTTCGCCGCCCTGCCCGTGGTCATGATCCACGGCGGCGCGATCGAGCAGTCACCGCTGTTCGGGCTGTACCTGTTGCTGGTCGTGTTCGCCTTCTTCGGCGGCTTCTGGACCCACGGCGGGCAGACGCTGGGCATGCGGGCCTGGGGTGTCCGCGCCGTACGCCGCGACGGCGGCGTGTTGCGCTGGCGCGACGCCGCCACGCGCTACATCGGCGCCCTGGTGTCGTGGCTCCCGGCCGGCCTGGGCTTCCTCTGGTGTCTCGTCGATCGCGAGGGTCTCGCCTGGCATGACCGCCTCTCGGGGACAGAGCTGCGGCGCGTGCGCTGCAGCGCGCGTGCCCTGCGTTGGCACGCCGCGGCGGGGCGGGCGCGCTTGCCGAGGGCCGTCGATCGAGCTGCGCGCGTGCGCCTTCGGCGCGAACGCGCCTGCGTCCATCGTGGAATGTCGGCGCGCCCGGCCCGGCGCATGCGCTACACCGCGCGGCGCAGCGCGGCGACGCCGACGACCGTGAACAGCGCCGCGGGCGCGAGCGCGGCGACCGGTGCCGCAAGTCCGTAGACGATGCCGATGTGCGCGAACAGCTCGGACAGCAGGTAGTACGCGATGCCGATCAGGCTGCCCAGGAAGACGCGCTGACCCGTGCCCGCGCTGCGCAGGGAACCGAACACGATCGGCAGCGCCAGCAGGAGCATCACGAGCGTGGACAGCGGCGTCGCGATCTTCTGCCAGAAGGCCAGCTGGAAGCGACCCGCCTCGAGGCGGTTCGCCTCGAGGTATTCCACGTACGGGCCGAGGCGCCAGATGGGCAGGCTCGCGGGGCTCACCGGCGAGCAGCTGGAACAGCTCGGGGCGCACCAGTCGATCCCAGCGGGCCTGCTGCGTGTGGTCGCGTGCGGATCGTGTCCCGTCGAGATGCGGTGCTGTCGATGCCGTGGACCTGCCACTCGCCGTCGATGAAGTGGGCACGCTCGGCATGCAGCGCGCGCCGCAGGCGCCGATCCTCGAACTCGTAGACCTCGATGTCGCGCAGCACGTACCCCGGCAGCACCTCGCCCACGTTGATGAAGCGCTGCCCGTCACGCGCCGCACAGGCCCTGTGCACCGCGCATGTTCGACTGGCCCGCGATCGCGGCCGCGCGCAGGCGCTCGGCGGTCTGCTGCGCGGCCGGCGCGACGCCCTCACCGACCAGCACGATCACCGCCATCAGGACGATGCCACCCTGCATCACCATGCCCATGATGCGCAGCGTCGAGATGCCGGCCGCGCGCATCACCGTGAGCTCGGAATTGGCCGCGAGCGTGCCCAGGCCGAGCACCCCGCCGATCGCGACCGCGGCGGGGAAGAACTCGTAGAGACGCCCGGGCACGGTCAGTGCCATGTAGACCGCCGCCGTCGCCAGGCCGTAATCGCCGCGGCCGACGTCGTCGAGCTCGCCCACGAGCGCGAACACGACGTCGAGACCGACGAGCACCGCCAGCACGAGCAGTGCGCCCAGCACCACCGCGCGTACGACGTAGCGGGTCAGGAGCAGCCTCATCCGGGCTGCCTCGCGCGGCCCGAGAGCACCATGAGCGACCAGCGCCGACCCGCGCGATGGACGATCAGCGCGCCGACGAGCACGAGCGTGAGCCCGTGCGCCCACCACATGCCGATCCAGCGCGCGACCTCGCCCGCGGCGACCGCGTCGCGCGCGATCACCAGCATCGAGGCGTAGACGAGATAGATCACGAGCGCGATCGCCACCTTGCCATAGCGGCCCTGGCGCGGCGTGGTATGGCTGAGCGGCAGCGCCGCCAGCGCCAGCATGATGCACGCGAGCGGCATCGCCATGCGCCAGTGCAGCTCCGCCGTCGCCGCGCTCGAATCGGCGCGCATCAGCCACGCGAGGCCGCGTCCCTCGCGGCCGACCTCGCCGGGCTGGATCGAGCGCTCGGGGATGCGCACGCCGTGGCGCTCGAACTCCACCACGCGGAACTCGCTCGAGCCGGCCCGGCCCGTGTAGCGGTGGCCGTTGCGGAACTCCAGGAAGCGCCCGCCGAGCTCGGGATCGACGCGCTCGACGGCCGACTCGGCGCGCACGAGGTCAGGCTGCGCCGGCTCGCCGTCGCGTTCCGCCCGGACGAAGACGTCCTCGAGGCGGCCCCAGACCGGCGTCGTCACGGCCCTCGGCGAACAGCACCACGCGCCCGTCGGCGGTGCGGTTGAAGCGCACCGCGGCGCGATGCCGCGGCGAGCTCGGAGCGTGCCGCCATGCGCGCGGCGATGCTGGCGTGCTGCGCGCCGCGCTCGGCCCAGGGCGACACGCCATGATGGTGAGCGACGCGGTCAGCGCGGCGGCGATCACCGCCGCGATGAGCACCGGGCGGTAGAGCCGCGCCATGCCCACGCCGCAGGCGCCGAGCGCCGCCATCTCGCTCTCCGCGTACATGCGCCCGAAGGCCAGCAGCAGCAGCCCGAGGGTCGAGCCCGAGCAGGCCCGAGCGTGACCACGTGGTCGGTGACGCTGGTGAGGTACAGCGGCATCACGGCGTCGCTCCGGCGAGCTGGCCCTCGACGACCTTGCCGAGCACGCTCGCCGAGCGTGTTGGTGAGCAGAGATCAGCAGCAGCACCGCGGTGACCGCCCCCCAGGTCTGGAGGATCTCGCGCAGGACGATAGCGGTCGATGACGGTCAGCGGCATCCGGGCTCCGGCTCGGCGGTGCGGCGGCGCGCACCGGCAGCGCGCGGGGGCAGCGTGTCGAGGAGATCCTTGAATGCCGGCCCGATCAGCGGTCCACCGCGGCGTCCCGCGCGCCGTCCACGGGGAGGCCCGATGGAATTCGTCGTCTCGACCGCCAGCCCCGCGAGGCAGAGGACCGGCGCCCTCGTCGTCGGCGTCTTCGAGCGCCGCAGGCTCGCCGACGCGGGCAAGGAGATCGACGCGGCCAGCGGCGGCCATATCAAGTCGGTGCTCGCGAACGGCGACCTCGACGGCAAGCCCGATACCTCCCTGACCCTGTACGACGTGCCCGGCGTCGGCCGCGCCGCCGGCGCGCCGCCGGTCGGCTGGCGGCAAGGCGAAGTCGTTCGACCGCCGCGCCTACCGGCGCGCGAGCACGCTGGCGGCACGCGTGCTCGAGCGCAGCGGCGCCAGCGACGCGGTCAGCACGCTGGTGCAGGCGAAGGTGAAGGGCCTGGACGATCACGGGCGCGCGCGCGTGCTGGTCGAGGCGACCGAGGCGGCGCGCTATCGCTTCGACGAGTTCCGCAGCGAGCCCGATCCGCCGCAACGCCCGCTCGAGCGCATGACGCTGATCGTCGCCCGGCGCCGGCTGCGCGACGACGCCGAGCGCGGCATCGCCGAGGCACGCGCGATCGCCGCCGGCGTGAACCTCTGCCGCGACCTGGGCAACCGCCCCGCGAACGTCTGCACCCCAAGCTACCTGGCCGCACAGGCGCACGGCCTCGCGCGCGAGTTCGACGCCGTCGAGACCAACGTGCTCGAGGAAGACGACATGCGCGACCTCGGCATGGGCGCGCTGCTCGCCGTGAGCCAGGGCAGTCGCCAGCCGGCCAAGCTGATCACGATGCACTACCGCGGCGCGGGTGATGGGCGCGCCCCGGTCGTGTTCGTCGGCAAGGGGGTGACGTTCGACACCGGCGGTCTGTCGATCAAGCCCGCCGCCGGCATGGACGAGATGAAGTACGACATGGGTGGTGCGGCGAGCGTGTTCGGCGTCATCCGCGCCTGTGCCGCGATGGGCATCGAGGCGAACGTCGTCGGCGTGGTGCCCAGCGCGGAGAACATGCCCGACGGCGCCGCGTACCGCCCCGGCGACATCCTCACGACCATGTCCGGCAAGACCGTCGAGGTCATCAACACGGATGCCGAGGGGCGCCTGCTGCTGTGCGACGCGCTCACCTACGCCGAGCGTTACCAGCCGGACACGGTGATCGACATCGCGACGCTGACCGGCGCCTGCATCGTGGCGCTGGGCCACCATGCCTCGGCGGTGCTCTCGAGCAGCGACACGGTCGCACGCCAGCTGATGCAGGCCGGCGAGGACAGCGGTGACCGCTGCTGGCAGCTGCCGCTGTGGGACGAGTACCAGGAGCAGCTCGAGAGCCCGTTCGCGGACTTCTCGCACGTCGGCGGCGCGCCGGCCGGCACGATCACGGCGGCGTGTTTCCTGTCGCGCTTCACCGGCAACTTCAAGCGCTGGGGCCACGTCGACATCGCGGGCACGGCCTGGACGCGCGGCGACGACAAGGGCGCGACCGGCCGCCCGGTGCCGATGCTGATGCAGTACCTGCTGGCGCAGCACGCGGGGTAGCATCCGCGACGGGCCGTGCGGCGTCCGGCTGAAGCCGGACCCACGGAACCGCCGCATCCGCGGCGCCGGTGTTCGATGAGCGAACCGAGCCGGCTGGTGCCGCGGCGTCCGGCTGAAGGCGGACCCACGCAACGGCACTGCCTCGATCGGAGCTGTGGGTCCGGCTTCAGCCGGACAATGGGCACAGGCAAGCCCGGGAGGCAGCCATGACCCGCGTCGACTTCTACATCCTGCCCGACGCCGACGAGGACCGCCGGCAAACCTACCTCTGCCGCCTCGCCGAGAAGGCCTACCGGCTCGGCCACAGGGTGTGGATCCACGTACCGGCAGACGACCGCGCGGGCGCGCTCGATGACCGCCTGTGGACCTTCAGCCAGGGCAGCTTCGTGCCGCACGAGCGTGCGAGCGACGCCGATCCCGACTGCCCGGTGGTGCTCGCCGAGGGCCTGGAGCCGGGCAGCGACTGCGAGCTGCTGATCAACGAGGACGCCGAGGTGCCGTCGTTCTTCTCGCGCTTCCCGCGGGTGGCGGAGGTGGTCAACCAGAACGGCGAGATCCGCCGCCGCGGGCGCGAGCGCTACACCTTCTACCGCGACCGCGGCTACGAGCTGCACCACCACGAGGTGAGCTGACATGGCCGACGACGATGACGACATCCCGCTGCTCGAGGACATCATCCGCCCGGGCGCGGGACCCCAGCCGAAGGACGCCGGGGGTGGCCCGACGCTGACCGCCGACGAGATCGAGGCCATCGCGGCACGCGTGGTCGAGCGCCACGGCGCCGAGCTCGAGGCCGCCGTCGCCCGCGCGATCCGCGCCGCGCTCGACATCAGGGCCGGCCACGAGCGGCGGGGCAGCGACGACCTGGACCGGTGAGGCAAGGGCGACGCCCGTCAGGAACCGCGAATGAACGCGAATAATCGCGAATGGCCTCCTCGGCAGGCGAACCCCGGTGGAGCTTCGCTGTAATGCCTGGTGGGGCGCCGGCCGCGACATGTTCGCGAGCAAGCTCGCTCCTACAGGTTTTCTTGAACCGCGGCGCAGGAATCTGCCTGTAGGAGCGACCTCCGGTCGCGAACCGCGTCGCGACATGTGCTACCGGTAACCGTGCAGCGGAGCTCCACCGGGCACGATACGCCCGCGGCGCCATTCGCGAACATTCGCGTTCATTCGCGGTTCTCGTCAACGGCCGCATTCCGCACCAGCGTGGCCAGCTCGTCGAGGCCGTCGGTGAGCGCCGCCGGGCCGGGCTGGAGGATGTCGGCGGACTTGATCTCGTGCACGCGCCCGTGGCGCACGGCCGGGATGGCGTCCCAGCCCGGGCGGGCGGCGACCTTCTCCGGGCGGAAGCGCTTGCCGCACCAGGAGCCCACGATGACGTCGGGGGCGCGGCGCACGACCTCGTCGGGGTCCTCGAGGATGCGCCCCTTCCGCGTCCGCGCGGGGGGCGCGCTCGGCGAAGCAGTCGCGGCCGCCGGCGGCCTCGATCAGCTCGCTGACCCAGCGGATGCCGGTGATCGGCGGCTCGTCCCACTCCTCGAAGTAGACCAGCGGCCGCCACGGCAGGGCCGCCGCCCGGGCGCGCACGGACTCGACGTGCGCCTCGAGCGCCGCGCGCGAGCGCGTCGGCGCGCTCGCCGGCCCCGGCCAGCGCACCCACGCGGCGCACCATCGCGAGGATCCCGGCGACCGAGCGCTGGTTGCACACGTAGACCTCGAGCCCGGCGCGCACCAGCTCGGCGGCGATGTCGGCCTGGAGGTCGGAGAAGCCGAGCACCAGGTCGGGCTCGAGCCCGAGGATGCGGTCGATCTTCGCGCTGGTGAACGCCGCGACCTTCGGCTTCTCGCGCCGCGCCTCGGGCGGGCGCACGGTGAACCCCGAGATGCCGACGATCCGGTCGTGCTCGCCGAGGCGGTAGAGGGTCTCCGTGGTCTCCTCGGTGAGGCAGACGATGCGCTGCGGCCATGGGTCCATGCGCGTGCCTCCGGGCGCGGGGCCGGCAGGGTACGGCAGCCGCCGCGCGGCGGCCAGCCCGCGGTCGGACCATGGCGGTCGTTGTGCTATCTTTGGGCGCTTTGCGGACTGCCCACTGAGCCGAGCAAGCGGATCCATGACCACGCTCGACAAGACCTACGACCCCCACACGATCGAACGCCGCTGGTACGAGGCCTGGGAGCGCAGCGGCTACTTCCGGCCGCACGGCGCGGGTGATCCGTTCTGCATCATGATCCCGCCGCCGAACGTGACCGGCACGCTGCACATGGGGCACGCGTTCCAGGACACGATCATGGATGCGCTGACCCGCTACCACCGCATGCGCGGCGAGCGCACGCTGTGGCAGCCGGGATCGGACCACGCCGGCATCGCCACGCAGATGGTGGTCGAGCGCCAGCTCGAGGCCGGAGGCAGGATCGCCACGACCTCGGGCGCGAGCGCTTCATCGAGCGCGTGTGGGAGTGGAAGGAGGAGTCGGGCAACCAGATCGCGCTGCAGCTGCGGCGCATGGGGGCATCGCCCGACTGGAGCCGCGAGCGCTTCACCATGGACGAGGGGCTGTCCAACGCCGTGCTCGAGACCTTCGTCCAGCTCTACGACGAGGGGCTGATCTACCGCGGCAAGCGCCTGGTCAACTGGGACCCGGTACTGCAGACGGCCGTCTCCGACCTCGAGGTCGAGTCGGACGAGGAGCAGGGCCACATCTGGCACATGCGCTACCCGCTGGCCGACGGCGAGCGGCCACGTCACGGTCGCCACCACGCGCCCCGAGACCATGCTCGGCGACACCGCCGTGGCCGTGCATCCCGACGACGCGCGCTACCGTGACCTGGTCGGCCACTACGTCGAGCTGCCGCTGGCCGGGCGCAGGATCCCGATCGTCGCCGACGACTACGTCGACCCCGAGTTCGGCAGCGGCTGCCTCAAGATCACGCCGGCGCACGACTTCAACGACTACGCGGTCGGCGAGCGCCACGAGCTGCCGCGCCGATCAACATCTTCCTGCCCGACGCGCGCGTCAACGAGCACGCGCCCGCGGCGCTACCGCGGCCTGGACCGCTACGAGGCCCGCGAGCGCGTGGTGGCGGATCTCGAGGCGGAGGGCCTGCTCGAGGGGGTCGAGGCGCACCGGCTGATGATCCCGCGCGGGGACCGCACCGGTGCCGTGATCGAGCCCTACCTCACCGACCAGTGGTTCGTGCGCGCGCGCCCGCTCGCCGAGCCCGCGATCGCGGCCGTGCGCGACGGGCGCATCCGCTTCGTCCCGGGCAACTGGGCCAAGACCTACTTCAACTGGATGGAGGAGATCCAGGACTGGTGCATCTCGCGCCAGATCTGGTGGGGCCACCGCATCCCGGCCTGGTACGACGACGACGGCAACGTCTACGTCGGCCGCGACGAGGCCGAGGTCCGCGCGCAGCTACGGCATCGGCGCCGAGCGTCGATGCTGGTGCGCGACGAGGACGTGCTCGACACCTGGTACTCGTCCGCCCTGTGGCCTTTCTCGACGCTCGGATGGCCCGAGCAGACGGATGCGCTGCGCACCTTCTACCCGACGTCGGTCCTGGTGACCGGGTTCGACATCATCTTCTTCTGGGTCGCCCGGATGATCATGTTCGGGCTCAAGTTCATGGGCGACGTGCCCTTCCACGAGGTCTACATCCACGGTCTCGTGCGCGACTCCGAGGGCAACAAGATGTCGAAGTCGAAGGGCAACGTGCTCGATCCCATCGACCTGATCGACGGTATCGATCTCGAGGGCCTGGTCGAGAAGCGCACCGCCGGGCATGATGCAGCCGCAGAAGCGCGACGCCATCGAGCGCATGACCCGCGACGCCTTCCCCGAGGGCATACCCGCCTTCGGCACCGACGCGCTGCGCTTCACCTTCGCCGCGCTCGCCTCCACCGGCCGCGACATCCGCTTCGACCTCGGCCGCGTCGAGGGCTACCGCAACTTCTGCAACAAGCTGTGGAACGCCTCGCGCTTCGTGCTGATGAACACCGAGGGCGAGGACACCGGCGTCGACGGCCGCGAGGTCGAGCTGACGGCGGCGGATCGCTGGATCGTCTCGCGCCTGCAGGTGACCGAGCGCGCGGTCAACGAGCACGTGCGCGGCTACCGCTTCGACCTGATGGCGCAGGCCATCTACGAGTTCGCCTGGGACGAGTACTGCGACTGGTACGTCGAGCTGGCCAAGACCGTGCTGACCGACGAGCAGGCATCGGCCGCGCGCCAGCGCGGCACGCGGCGCACGCTGGTGCGGGTGCTCGAGGCGCAGCTGCGCCTGCTGCACCCGCTGATGCCGTTCATCACCGAGGAGCTGTGGCAGAAGGTCGCGCCGCTCGCCGGCAGGAGCGGCGACACGGTCATGCTCGCGCCCTACCCGCAGCCCGACGACGGGCTGGTCGACCCGGAGGCGGAGACCGACATCGACTGGCTGCAGCGCGTCGTGCTCGAGGTGCGCCGCATCCGCTCGGACATGAATCTCAAGCCCGGCCAGCGCGTGCCGTTGCGCCTCACCGGCGGCGACGACGAGGACCGCCGCCGCGCGCGCGAGCTCACGGCGGCGCTGCACACGCTCGCGCGCCTCGAGTCGCTCGAGTGGGTCGACGACGAGGGCGCGATCCCGCAGTCGGCGGCGGCGATGGTCAGCGACCTCAAGCTGCTGGTCCCGCTCGCGGACCTGATCGACAAGGATGCCGAGCTGGCCCGCCTGGACAGGCAGACCGCGAAGCTCGAGTCCGAGATCGCCCGCGTGGACGGCAAGCTCGGCAACGAGAGCTTCGTCGCCAAGGCCCCGGCCGACGTCGTCGACAAGGAGCGCAGCAAGCGCGACGAGATGGCGCACAACCTCGCCGAGCTCCGGGCCCAGCGCGAGCGCATCGCGGCGCTGTGACGCCCTACAGCGAACCGCGAATGGACGCGAATGGTGCCGTGGTTCGTTTGCCACGACGGAGCTGCGCTGTCCAGAATGACCCGTAGGCGCGTTTTCGCCGCAGGTGAACGCGCGCGTTTGCTTCGCAACTACGCACCTGCGTTTCCACCATCGAGGTCATTGCGAGCCCCTCAGGCCCCCGGCAGGGGGCTCCGCAACCGGGGATGACGTCGTTGCGTCATCGCCGAGTCGCGACGAGCGGTATCGGAGCGCCGCCGCCGAGACGAAGGGCCCCCTGCTCCCGCTTCGGCGGGAGAGGGACGCGTGAGGCGCTCGAGGCAGGCACCGCACGCATTGGGGCCTCTGGCACCGGGCTCCGCAATGCCGGGTGCATGGCGCGTGCGAGGTCCGACGCGCGCGTTCGCCTGCGGCGAAAACGCGCCTACCTGCGCTGTGGCCGGACGGATGGTCGATGTCATTAAGAGGCGCCCGCAGGGCGCCGTGGCAATCCAGGACAGCGCATGCCCATGGCCGATGCCGCCCTGGATCGCCGCGGCCGACAGCGCCGGCCTCGCGCTGACGATCGTGCCGGCGATACACGTCACCGTTCAGCGTAGCTACGCGACGCATCGTGCCCCATGGCACCATTCGCGAACATTCGCGTTCATTCGCGGTTCCCGTTTCGAGGCACTGCCGACCCCGTGAACTACCTCGCCCATCTGTGCCTGTCCGACGGCTCGCCCGACTCGATCCTGGGGAACTTCCTCGGGGACTTCGTCAAGGGACGGCCGGAGGGGCGCTACACCAACGCGGTGGTGCGCGGGATCCGGCTGCACCGCGCCGTGGACACCTACACCGACGCGCACCCGGCCGTGTGCCGGGCGGTCGCGCGCGTCGATGCCAGCCGGCGGCGCTACGCCGGCATCGCGGTCGACATGGCCTTCGACCACTTCCTCGCGCGGCAGTGGCAGAACGATGATGCAGCCGGGTTCGCGGCGCTGCGGCGCCATGCGTACGCGGTGCTGCGGGCACGCGAGGATTCACTGCCGCTGCGGCTGCAGCGTATCCTGCCGTCGCTGGCGGGTGACGACTGGCTGGCGTCGTACGCGGAGCTCGACGGCGTGTGCCTCGCGCTCGAACGCATGAGCCGGCGCCTGTCGCGGGCGAACCCGCTCGCGCACACCGCCGACGACATCGAGCGCCACTACCACGCCCTGCAGGACGATTTCGAGGCCTTCTGGCCCGACGCGCGGGCGTTCGCCGCCGCCGAGCAGCGACGGCTCGCGCGGTCCCTGCCGGGCGGGTGACGCCTGCAGAGGGCATCACAATACTGTGGCTCCGCCGTAGGCCGGTCTTGCCGAAGCCAAGCGCAGGCAATGCCGGCATTGCCCGGCGCGATCACCGCCGGCGATGATGCTTGCACCGTGTCCGCGCCGCGCAAGACCGGCCTACGCCGGACCCACGGCAATCCGAACGGCCATGCCGAACAATCAGCCGAGAGGACGAGCGATGATCGCCGACTTCACCCGCGGCATCGGCTACGCGCTGTCGGGCTTCGCGCTGGTGCGCCGGCGCGGGGTGTTGCGCTACGCGCTGATCCCGCTGCTGGTCAACGCGCTGCTCTTCGGCGGCGGCATCTGGTTCGGTGCGAGCGCGTTCGCCGGCTTGCTCGAGTGGCTGCTGCCGGCGTGGCTCGACGTCGCGCTGGTGCGCGCCGTGCTCTGGATCGTCTTCGCCGTGGGCGCCGCCCTGGTGGCGTTCTACGCCTTCACGCTGCTCGCGAACCTGGTCGCGGCGCCGTTCAACGGCCTGCTGGCCGACCGCGCCGAGCGCCACCTGCGCGGCGGCCTCGGTGACGAGGGCGAGCAGCGCGGGCTCGTGGCCGAGGTGGGTGCCAGCTTCGCCGCGGAGATCCGCAAGCTGCTCTACCTCGCGGCCTGGTCGCTGCCAATGCTGGTGCTGTTCCTGGTGCCGGTGGTGAACCTGGTGGCACCGCTGCTGTGGCTCGCCTTCGGCGCCTGGATGATGGCGCTCGAGTACGCGGACTGCCCGCTCGGCAACCACGGCCTGGTGTTCAGCCGCAGCCGCCGCCTGATCGGGCGCCGGCGCGCGGCCGCGCTCGGATTCGGCGCGACGGTGATGGTGTTCACCTCGATCCCCGTGCTCAACCTCGTCGCCATGCCCGTCGCCGTGGCCGGCGCGACCGCGCTCTACGTCAACGAGCTGGCAGGGTTGGTGGCGGAGGAAGACGTGAAGAACCGCGAATGAACGCGAATGGCTCCGTGCGGGCGTTGCGTCCAGTGGGGCTGCGCTACAGGAGCGCGTGCGCGTCCTCGCCTACGGCAAACGCGGGCGTTGATCGCACGATCGTCATCGCGAGGCCGGCGCAGCAACGTCATTGCGAGCCCCTCAGGCCCCCGGCAGGGGGCCCCGAACCGGGGATGACGTCGTTACGTCATCACGAGTCGTGACGAGCGCTATCGGAGCGCCGCCGCCGAAACGAAGGGCCCCCTCTCCCGCTTCGCGGGAGAGGGACGGGGTGAGGGGCGTCGAGACAGGCACCACCGCATCGGGGGGTCCTCTGGCCCGGGGCTCCGCAATGCCCGGGTGCATGGCGTGGCGCGGGTGCAATGCGCTGTGGCCGGACGGATGGTCGATGTCATTAAGAGCGAAGCGTGGCAGCGGCCGTGGCGATCCAGGACGGCATTGGACGCTGGCACGGCCGCAGCTGGATTGCCACGGCGCCCTGCGGGCGCCTCGCAATGACGCCAGTGGCTGGAGTCGCCGCGGCGGCCAAGCGAAACCTGCAGGAGCGACCTCCGGTCGCGAATCGGGTCGCGGCGGATCCCGTCAGCTCCGCAGCGAAGCTCCGGCGAGATTCGCTTGCCGAGGAGGCCATTCGCGAACATTCGCGTTCATTCGCGGTTCCTGGCGCGGCCTGCCCCCGCCCTGCTGTGCTTCTTCTTTGTACTGCCCTTCTTGCGCGCCACACCCTTCTTCTTCGAGCGTTTCTTGTTGCCGGCATAGGGATTGGCCGCGGCGCGGAATTCCATGCGGATGGGCGTGCCCTCGAGGGCGAACTCGCGGCGGAAGGTGTTCTCGAGGTAGCGGCGGTAGGCGGCGGGCAGGCGTGACACGCGCGTGCCGTGGACGACGATCGTGGGCGGGTTGCTGCCGCCCTGGTGGGCGTAGCGCAGCTTGACGCGGCCGCCGCCGACGAGCGGCGGCTGGTGGGCGGCGACCGCGTCCTCGAGCACACGGCTCGAGCTCGTGCGTGGGCAGGTCGCGCATGGCCGCGGCGTGCGCCCGGCGCACGCCGGTGAGCAGCTCGCCCACGCCGGTGCCGTGCAGCGCCGAGATGTAGCGCGTCTCGGCGAAACCGATGAAGCCGAAGCGGCGATCGTGCTCGGCGCGCACGCGGCGCTTCGTGTCCGGCTCGAGCCCGTCCCACTTGTTGATCGCGACGACCAGCGCGCGCCCGGCATCGAGCACGTGTCCGACGACGTGCTGGTCCTGCTCGGCGAGTCCCTGGCGCGCGTCGAGCACGAGCACGACCACGTGCGCGCGCCGGATGGCCTCGAGCGCCTTGAGCGCGCTGAACTTCTCGATCGTCTCGTGCGTGCGGCCCCTGCGCCGCAGCCCGGCCGTGTCGATCAGCGTATAGGTGTGGCCGTCGCGCTCGAACGGGATGTAGACGGCGTCGCGCGTGGTACCCGGCTCGTCGACGGCGAGCACGCGCTCCTCCCCGAGCAGGCGGTTGACCAGCGTCGACTTGCCGACGTTCGGCCGGCCGACGACCGCGACGTGGATGCCGCCAGCGCCGCCGCGCGCGCCTCTGCCGGGCACCGCTCGCGCCGCCGCCGGCAGCATCGCGGCGATGGCCTCGCCGAGCGGGCCGAGCCGCTGGCGCTGCGCGGCGGCGATCGCGAGCGGCGGCTGCGCCGCGAGGCCATGGAACTCGGCCAGCGCGGCCTCGGCGCTGGAGGCCGTCGGTCTTGTTGACCACGATCCGGAACGCCTTGCCCTGGCGCCGCAGGCGGTCGATCACCGCCTGGTCCGCGGCCATGAGCCCGTCTCTCGCATCGACGAGCACGAGCACGGCGTCGGCCTCGGCGATGGCGGCCTCCGTCTGGCGCGCCATCTGCTCGTCGAGCGGCGCGTCGGCGTCGGTGAGGCCGCCGGTGTCGACCACGATCAGCTCGCGCCCGCCGGCCACGGCGGTGCCGTACTGGCGATCGCGGGTGAGGCCGGGCACGTCGGCGACCAGCGCCCGGCGCGTGCGCGTGAGCGCGTTGAACAGGGTCGACTTGCCGACGTTCGGCCGGCCGACCAGGGCAACCACCGGGATCATGGCACGGGTCCCGGCTACTCGAGGGGCCCGAGGCGGAAGGCGTGGACGCGCGCGCCCTGGTTCTGGACCACGAAACGGCCCTCGCCGGTCGCGACCGGGTCGGCCAGGACGCCGAAGCCGTTGCCCGCGTCCGCGCGCGCGACGATGCGGCCGTCGGCGCGCGCGAGCACGTGCACGTAGCCCGCGAAGTCGGCCATCACCGAGGAAGCCGGTGCCGGGCACGGGCAGGGGCGCGGTCAGGCGGCGGTGGGCGAGCTTCTCCTGGCGCCACAGGGTGCTCCCCGTGGCCGGATCGAGCGCCCGCACGTGGCTGTCCGCGCCGGTCACGTAGACGCGCTCGCCGTCGAGCGACAGCCCGGCGTACGACGACATCTCGCGCGACCACTCGATCTCGCCCTGCTGCGGCGAGACCTGCGCGATGCGGCCCTGGTAGGTCGCCGCGTAGACGACGCCGCGACCGATCCCGATGGCACCGTCGATATCGACCATGCGCTCGATCGGCGAGCCGCCCTCGGGCGCCTGGATCGCGGTCTCCCACAGCGGCTGGCCGACGTCCTCGCGCAAGGCCACGAGGCGGCCGTTGTCGAGGCCGACGAGCACGCCGCCCTGCACCGGCACCGGCTGGCTGTTGCCGCGCAGCGAGAGCGACGGGACATCGCTCGAGTAGCTCCAGCGGCGCTCGCCGGAGTCGGCCGCCAGCGACACCACGCGCCCGGCGACGGTGCGCACCACGACGTAGCCCGCGGCGCTGGCCGGCGGTGCCAGCAGCTCGCCGCCGACGTCGTGGCGCCAGAGCTCGCTGCCGTCCGCGGCGTCCAGCGCGACCAGCACGCCCTCGGTCGTGCCGACGTAGAGGCGGCCGTCGCCGCCGCCCACGCCAGCCGACAGCCAGGCATCGACGTCGACGCGCCAGGCGCGGCCGCCGTCGGCGGGGTCCCAGGCGGTCAGCTGGCCGGCGACGTTGGCCGTGTACAGGCGCTCGCCCATGGCCAGCGGGGCCATGCGCACCCAGCGGCGATTGAAGGCGTCGCCCGTGGCCGCGGACCAGGCCCGCTCGAGGCGCGCGCCGCGCTCGAAATCGGGCAGCTCGGCCGGAGGCGCCGCGGTGTCCTCGGAGGTGGCGCAGACCGCCGAGGAACACGAGCGCGAGCAGGAGTGCCGCGAGCCGCATCACGAGGCGGCGGACCCGTTGCCCGCCTGGCCGCTGCCTGCGCCGGCCCCGACCTGGTTGAGCTTGCGCTGCACCAGGCCGGGATCGGCGGGCCGGACCTCGGCCTCGAGCGCCTGGCGGTAGGCCTCGGCGGCCGCGGCCGCGTCACCCTGCTCGGCCAGCAGGTCGCCGCGGATCTCGGCGTAGAGCGCCGTGTAGGCGGACGGCACCTCGGCCTCGACCAGCTCGAGCGCGCCCGCGTGGTCGCCGCCGGCGGCGACCACGCGCGCGAGGCGCGCGCGCGCCAGGTGGCGCATGTGCGGGTCGTCGGCGTTGTCGAGCACCCAGCGCAGCCAGGATTCCGCCTCGCCCGGCGCCCCGGCGTCGACCGCGGCGCGCGCCGCCGCGAACGCCGCCAGCGCCGCGTAGGGCGTGCCGGCGTAGTCCTCGCGCAGGGTCATGGCCTGCTCGGTGCTGACGGTCTCGCGCTCGCCGGCGCCGAGCGCGGACATGACGCGCTCGTAGTGGCGCGAGGCCAGCAGCGCCTGCTCGGTGGTATACCGACTTCCAGCCGCGCCAGCCGCCGATCGCGGCGACCCCGATGAGCACGCCGGCGATCACCGACGCCCGTTCTCGTGCCACCAGCGCTTGATGGCCTCGACCTGTTCCTCTTCCGTCGCGTAATCGGCCACGATCGTTCCCCGTTGCTGCTATTCCGCGAAGAGCCCGGACAGGTGCCCGGCGAGCCGGTCCGCGGCGACCGATCTCCTGCTCGCCGCCACCGCGCAGCGGCTTCACCGCGACGGTGCCCGCCTCGAGCTCAGCATCGCCGAGCACCAGCGCGGTCGCCGCGCCGCTGCGGTCGGCGCGCCGGAACTGGCTCCTGAGGCTGCCACCGCCGCACAGCGTCTCGAGGCGCAGCCACGGCAGCGCGTCGCGCAGGCGCTCGGCGAGCACCAGCCCCTCGCGCGCCGCGCGCTCGCCCGCCGAGCACCAGGCAGGCATGCGGCCCCGGCAGATCCGGGCGCCGGCCCTCGGCCTCGACCAGCGCGAGCAGCCGCTCGATGCCCATGGCGAACCCGGCGCCGGGCGTCGCGCGCCCGCCGAGCTGCTCGACGAGGCCGTCGTAGCGCCCGCCGGCGCAGACCGTGCCCTGGGCACCGAGGCGGTCGGTCGTCCACTCGAAGACGATGCCGGTGTAGTAGTCGAGCCCGCGGACCAGGCGCGGGTTCACGCGGTGGCGCACGCCGGCTGCCTCGAGGCCGCCGAGGACCAGCTCGAAGCGCGTCGCGGCTGGCCGCGTCGAGCGAGTCGGTCAACGCCGGTGCCGACGCGATCACCGGCTGCAGCGCCTCGTTCTTGCTGTCGAGCAGGCGCAGCGGATTCTCCTCAGCCGGTGCGCCTCGTCCTCGGTGAGCGCATCGTGGTGGGCGCGGAAGTGCGCCACCAGCGCCTCGCGGTAGGCGCGGCGCGACTCGACGGAGCCGAGCGAGTTGATCTCGAGCATGCACCGCATCGCCGAGCCCCAGCCGCCCCCAGAAGCGCTCGCCCAGCAGCAGCAGCTCCAGGTCGATGTCGGGGCCGGCCATGCCGAAGGCCTCGATCCCGAACTGGTGGAACTGGCGGTAGCGCCCTTTCTGCGGCCGCTCGTGGCGGAACATCGGGCCCGTGTACCACAGGCGCTGCGTGCGGTTGTGCAGGATGCCGTGCTCGATGCCGGCGCGCACGCAGCTCGCGGTCTCCTCCGGCCGCAGCGACAGGCTGTCGCCGTTGCGGTCGGCGAAGGTGTACATCTCCTTCTCGACGATGTCGGTGACCTCGCCGATCGAGCGCTTGAACAGCTCGGTGCGCTCGAGCAGGGGCGTGCGGACCTCCTCGTAGCCATAGGCGGCCATCAGGGCGCGGAACTCGGCCTCGATCCACTGCCACGCCGCGGACTCCGGCGGCAGGATATCGTGCATGCCGCGAACTGTACGGATCGCTTGCGTCATCGAGTGGGGCCCGGGGAAGCTGGGTCGCGGGGAGGCCGCCGCGCACGTGCCACGGGCCTGGCTCAGGACCGCGCACGGAGCCGCGCAATATACACGCAACGGGGGGCGGGACCCAAGCTGGCGGGCGCGTCGCGCGCCCGGCGCTGCGGCACTCCCGCGCCGCGCGACCGGGTGGCGATGCCCCGGATTCCGGCTGCGCCTCCATCCGGGCTACGCGCTACGCGCTCGCGTGCGGCGAAGGGCCGTCCCGGACGAGCCTTCGGTGGTGCAGCGGGCCTCTACCCGACCTACCGGCGGCGGGCGCCGCGGCCGTCGACCAGGAAGCGCGCGGTGTTGTCGCTGCGGGTGAAGGCGGACTTCTCGACCGCCTCGCCGCCGAAGCGCACCTCGACGGCCGGCGAATTGCCGAGGAAGACGTCGAACGGTGCCCAGCCGCGCAGCTGCAGCGGCTCGCTGCCGGTATAGAGCGTGTAGACGAGCTCGCGCCCGCGCGCGTCGGTGACCTCGATCCAGGAACGCCCGTCGAGCCGGAGCTCGACGCATGTCCGGCCCCTCGGCCGCGGCCGGGGCGGTCGCCGCCTGGGCCGAGGCCGTGGCATCCGGCGGGTTCGTAGGCCGCCTCGTCCTGCGCCTGGGCCTCGTCCTGCGCCTGGGCCTGACCTGCGCCTGGCCCTCGTCCGCGCCTGGGTCTCGGCCTCCGCGTCGGCGCCGGTCGCGGACGCCGCCGAGCCGCCCACCATCCGCCCACGCCGGGGCGGTCAGCCGCCGCCGTGCGTGCTGATCGCCCGTGGCCTGCTGCTCACCCGTCGCCCGCTGCCACGTCGCCGCGCCGCCTCGCCGTGCCCGCCGCGGCCGCGTCGGCCGTGCCGGAAGCGCCCGCCTGCGTCGTCGTGGCGGCGTCATCGCCCGCGCTGCTCGCCGCCGGCGTCGCCGTGGCCACGGCGGTATCGCCGGCACCCGCGTCCGCGCCATTGGCGTCCGTTTCCGACGCGCCCGCAACGTCGGAGGCCTCGTCGGCGGACCCGGCGTCGCCGTCCGCGGCCGCGACCGGCTCGCCGCCCGACCCCGTCGCGGCGGCCGACGCGGTATCACCGGCCCCCGCAGTGGTCTCGGCGTGGTGCCGGCGCCGGCTGCACGCCGCCGCGTCGTCGCACAAGACCGGAACCGTGTCCGCGACCCGTCGCGCAAACCAGCCTCGGCGGCGTCGCCGCCCGCGCCGCCGCCGGCGTCCGGCCTGCTGCGTCCGCGGTCATCCGGCGGCGTGGCGCGCGAACTCGGCTCCTGCGCGTCTGCCACCACCAGCCGGCGAGGCCGGCGAGCGCCACCGCGATCAGCGACCGCGAGCCACGATGGCCCGGGCCCGCGACCGCGCCGTTGCGGGCCTGGCCGTCGGCGGGCCACGGGAACACGCGCGAGGCGGGGATCCTCGCTACGCGGGCGCGTAGCGCGGTCGTCGAGGCCGACGACCTCGTCGTCGCCGTCGAGGCCGAGCTGCGCGCGCGCGCACGCGCAGGTAGCCGCGCACGTAGGCCGGCGGCGGGCAGGCTGGCTGGTAGTCGTCGCGCTCCAGGGCCTCGCAGCTGCTTGCCCGGCGGAGGCGCAGCGTCGCGCGGCCATGGCGCGTCTGCGCCGGTGCCGGCCGCGCTCGCGCGCGGCCGCCAGCTGCCGGCGCGCGGGGCGGCGGCTGCTGGCGGCTGGGCCGGCCTTCGATGCCCGGGGCCTCCTGCCCGGCGTCGGTCCTCGGTCACCGTCAGCGCGTCTCCTAGGGAGATCGGTCCGCCTGGGGCGAGTCGGGGAAGTGGCCGCGGCAGGCGCTTGCCGTATGCGCATCGGCCTTGCGACGCGATTGCCGAGGGCGGCGCTCGACGCGAACTGGCGAGCCAGAGGCTCTCCGGGCGCCGGCGTCGCGACCACGTCGTGGTAGCGCTCGATGCTTCAGCGTTTTGCGCGCCCTGTCGAGCCGGTCCGCGCTGGAGCCCGAGCGCGGCCAGAGTCGTAGAGCGCGGTCGCGAGGCGTGCCGATCCAGCGGACGAGCGCGCGGCGCAGGTGGGCGCTGCGCCTCGCCGGTCATGGCCGGCGCTCGCGCGCGCAGCGGCCGGCGTTGGCGTGGGCGTAGGCCGGGGTGTCGTAGAGCGTGATTGTCGGCGGCGCTGCAGGAAGCTGCTCGATGCCCGTCCTCGTAGTCGCCCTGCTGGCAGAGGAAGGTGCCGTAGTTGTTGAGCAGCTGCGGGTCGTCCGGGTTGTCGTCGAGCGCCGTATCGAAGTGGTCACGCGCCTGGCCGGGCTTGTCCAGGCGCATGCTCAGCAGCGCGTAGGTCGCGTGCGCGTCGACATTGTCGGGATTCTGCCGCAGGGCCTTGTCGAGCTTCTCCTTGGCCTGCTGCGGCCGGCCGTTGCTGGAGGTACTGGGCGCCGAGCTGGGCGTTGAGCGTGCGCGGCCTCCTTGCGGCCGGGCGCTCGTACTCGGCGCCCGGCGCCGTGGTCGTGCAGCCGACGCAGGACGCCAGCGAGCAGCGCGAGCCATCGGTAGCGCCGGCGCGAACGCCTCACCGACGGCCCGCTCCCCGAAGCGCGGCTCGGCGAAGCGCCGCCAGCGCTTGCTGCGGTCGGCGACCTCGCCCGCGAGCTGGCCGCAGGCGGCGTCGATGTCCTCGCCGCGGGTGCGCCGCGCGATCGCGAACACGCCACGGTCGCGCAGGATCTTCGCGAAGCGCTGGATGGCCTCCTCGGAGGAGCGGCGGTAGCCCGAGCCCGCGAACGGGTTGAACGGGATCAGGTTGACCTTGGCCGGCATGTCGCCGAGCAGCGCGGCGAGCTGACGCGCGTGCTCGGGCCGGTCGTTGACGCCGTCGAGCATGACGTACTCGAACATGATGTGCTTCTTGCGGTTGCCGTCGGCGAGCCAGCGCCGGCAGGCGGCCATCAGCTCGTCGAGCGGGTGGCTGCGGTTGAGCGGCACGAGCTCGTCGCGCAGGGCATCGTTGGGCGCGTGCAGGGAAACGGCGAGGCTCACGTCGACCGCGTCACGCAGCTTGTCCATCTTCG
>JAXHMQ010000018.1:0-23752 GCA_034521365.1 Halofilum sp. (in: g-proteobacteria)
GTTGGTCCAGGTCGGTTGCGCGCCTGGAGCGGGTGAGGCGTCAACTCGACCGGGTCGACAGGGAAGTGGACGCGGCGCGTGCGGGTCGTTCTCGCTGCGAATGTCCTGACCAGCGCGCTGATCACCCGCGATACCCCGCCGGACATGCTCTACCGCGCCTGGCTGCGCGGCCCAGGCGCAGGCCGGCTTCGGCCGCAGGCCGACGCCGGCGATGCGCCGTTGCAGCAGCGCGGCTCTGGTACCATCCGCGGTTACCCGGGCACCGCGTGGGTGAAGCGCCATGGGCACGAAGGTCTACGTGCAGACGCAGGGCTGCCAGATGAACGAGTACGACTCGGCGAAGATGTTCGACGTCCTCGCCGCGTCGGAAGGGGCCGAGCGGGTCGAGGACCCGGCGGCGGCCGATCTGCTGCTGCTCAACACCTGCTCGATCCGCGAGAAGGCGCAGGAGAAGGTCTTCTCCCAGCTCGGGCAGTGGCGGCGGTTCAAGCAGGACAACCCGCACGCGCTGATCGGCGTCGGCGGCTGCGTCGCGAGCCAGGAGGGCGAGGCGCTGGCGCAGCGCGCGCCGTTCGTCGACCTGGTGTTCGGCCCGCAGACGCTGCACCGCCTGCCCGAGATGCTGCGCCGGGCGCGCGCGGGCGGCGGCCCGGTGGTCGACACCACCTTCCCCGAGATCGAGAAGTTCGACCGCCTGCCCGAGCCGCGCGCCGAGGGGCCGACCGCCTTCGTCTCGATCATGGAGGGCTGCTCGCAAGTACTGCACCTTCTGCGTGGTGCCCTACACCCGCGGCGAGGAGATCAGCCGGCCGTTCGACGACGTCATCGCCGAGGTGGTCGGGCTGGCCGAGCAGGGCGTGCGCGAGGTCACCCTGCTGGGCCAGAACGTCAACGCCTACCGCGGGCGCGATGCACGACGGCACGGTCGCCGACCTGGCGCTGCTGATCCGCTACGTCGCCGTGATCGACGGCATCGAGCGCATCCGCTTCACCACCTCGCACCCGGTGGAGTTCTCCGACGAGCTGATCGAGGCCTACCGCGACGTGCCCGAGCTGGCGAGCTTCCTGCACCTGCCGGTGCAGAGCGGCTCCGATCGCATCCTGGCGGCGATGAAGCGCGGCCACACCGCCCTCGAGTACAAGTCGAAGATCCGCCGCCTGCGCAGGATACGCCCGGATATCAGCCTGTCGTCGGACTTCATCGTCGGCTTCCCCGGCGAGACCGAGCACGACTTCGAGGACGACGATGAAGCTGATCGACGAGGTCGGCTTCGACCAGTCGTTCTCGTTCATCTACTCGCGCCGCCCGGGCACGCCGGCGGCGAACCTGCCCGACGACACGCCCATGGAGACCAAGAAGGCCCGCCTCGCCGCGCCTGCAGGCGACGCATCGACGCCAACGCGCGCGCGATCAGCGAGGCGCATGGTGGGCACCACCCAGCGCATCCTGGTCGAGGGCCCCGCGAAGCGCGGCGAGGGCGAGCTGATGGGTCGCACCGAGAACAACCGCGTGGTCAACTTCCCGGCCACGAGCGCCTGGTCGGGGCGTTCGTCGACGTCGCGCATCACCGAGGCGCGCGCGCACTCGCTGCGCGGCGAGTTCATCGATGTCAACGATCCGGCGTTGCTGGAGCGCCGCGCCGGCGCGATCGCCTGAGCGCGCCGGATTGCACGTGCCGGGCCTGCGGGGCTCGAGGCGCGAAGGCGGAATGAGACGCCGGCGTCGGCCTGCGGCCGAAGCTGGCCTGCTGTTCCTTCCCGATACGCCTGGTCAAACCGTAGGCCGGTTTCGGGCCGGCGCCCGGCGCCGGGTCGACGCGGCGATCGGCCTGCGGCGAAGCCGGGCCGCTTCAGCTGTCCCGCAGCCGTGCTTGTGCTCGCGCGCGTCGCCGCCGGGCAGCGCCTATCCTCCTCGTCGCGCCCCGGCGCCTCGACGTCCTCGCCGGCGGCGGCCCAGCCGTCGAATCCGCCCTTGATCGACAGCACGTTGGTGTAGCCCATCTGCTGCAGGGTCTGGGCGGCGAGCGCCGCGCGCCCGCCGGCCTTGCAGTAGAGCACGATCTCGGTGTCCGGGTCCTTCGTGGCGGGCTCGTCGGCGATCTTGAACTCGAGGCAGCCGCGGGTGATGTGCACCGCCTCGGGCAGGTGGCCGGCGTCGTACTCGTGGTCGTCGCGCACGTCGAGCACCACCGCGCCGTGCTCGATGCGCCTGCGCGCGTCGGCGGGCTCGATCTCGGTGATCTGCTTCCTGGCGGCGGCGACGAGGTCCTGTGTGGTCTGGGCCATTGTGCGCTCCGGGGTTCGTGAAGGGCTCGCACGCCGGTCGGCGTGCGCGATCTCCCCAAGATACCGGCTATGGCGCGCAAGCAGAAGGTGGCGCCGGTCCGATGCCGGCGTCGGCCTGCGGCCGAAGCCGGCCTGCGCCCATCGACGAGCTGCGCCATGCCGTAGGCCGGTTTCGATCCGGCGCCGGGCGCCGGATCGACGCCGGCAATGGGTGTACACGCGCCGCCTTGCGGCCGTGCCGGCGCAGCGTCGGCCTGGCGGCCGAAGCCGCGCCTGCGTCTGCTTCGATAGCGCCGTGCGCGTCCGGCTGAAGCCGGACCCACGGACGCCCGGCGGTTTCAGGATGCTGTGGGGCCGCCGTAGGCGCGCTTTCGCGGAGCCCACGGCACGCCCGGTGGTATCAGGATGTTGTCGGTCCGCCTTCAGGCGGACAGGGGGCTCGCGTGAATCGCCGTGCGCGTCCGCTGAAGTCGGACCCACGGTACCCGTGGCGGTTGCAGTCGCGTAGGCCGGTTTCGGGCCGGCGCGCAGCGCCGGGTCGACACCGGCGATGCGCGGCCGGCGCCGGTCCGGTTACGCCTCGACGGGACGGTTCGTTCCGACTACTCGTAGTGGCTCCACAGCCGCAGGACCTTCACGACGCCCTCGTCGGGAAGGACCTGGTAGACGAGGCGATGCTGATAGCTGATGCGCCGTGACAGGGCACCCGCCAGGTCTCCGACCAGGCGGTGGTATGGCGGTGGCGTCCGCCAGGGGTCCTCGGCCAGCAGCGCCAGCAGCTCCTCCGCCTGCGGTTTCAGGCCCGCGGCTTTCAGCTTCTTCGCGTCCTTCCTGGCCTGTTTGGTGTAGACAAGCCTCCAGCTCACCAGTCGAGGTCCGACTCGAGCTGGTCGGATGGCGTCTGCATGCCCTCGCGCACGCTCTCGCGCATGCCCGGCACGGCGAGCAGGTACAGCGTCTCCTGGATCGCCTCCCAGTCCTGCTCGGCCACCAGCACGGCGTTGTTCCGCCGGCCCGTGATCAGCGCCGGCTCGTGACTGGTCGCGGTCTCGTCGATCAGGCGGTAGAGCTGGGCGCGTGCGTCGCTGGCGGTGTAGGTGGTCATGGACCGATCCGTGGGGGCCGTATGGGCTCGGTGAGAAGCGTACGGTATTCCGTACGATCTGGCAACCGCGCCTTGATACGCCGTGCGCGTCCGGCTGAAGCCGGACCCACGGAATCCCCGTGGTTTCAGGATGTTGTGGGTCCGCCGTAGGCGCGCTTTCGCGGAGCGAACGCGCGCATTCGCCTGGCGGCGAAGACGCGCCTACGCCGGACCCACGGTACCCTTCGGGGCGGTTTCGGTCGCCCGCGTCGGTTTCGGGCCGGCCCGCGCCATCGGCCGGCGGGCCTTGCGCCGGCCGTGCCCGGTCCCCACATTGGGTGCGCGGGCGTGACCCGGCCCCGTGTGCCGTGAATCAGGCACTTGCGCGCGCTTCCCCGGGCCCGCGCGCCGGCCGCGCCCGCCCGTCGGGTGGCGCTGGCGCCCGGGGCGGCCAGGAGGCCGAGAATAGCGCTACACTCGAACCGGTTGTCCGAAGCGCCGGGCGCGACCCGGCCAGGAGTCCGACGGCATTGAGCCAGCCTGAACCGCTGACCGAGGCACCTGCCACGCTGGAGGTGTTTACCTCCCGAGAGCAACGACCGACTCGCCAACCTCTGCGGGCAATTCGACGAGAACCTGCGCCAGATCGAGGCCCGCCTCAACGTCGAGATCCACAACCGCGGCAATCGTTTCCGCGTGGTCGCCGACGCCGGCGACGCCGAGATGGCCGTGGCGGTCCTCGAGACGCTCTACCAGGCCACCGCGCACGAGCACCTCTTCGCCGAGCGCGTCCACCTCGAGCTTCCAGGACGCCGGCCTCGAGGCGCGCCGGGCCGACGGCGGCGAGGGCGTCGGCCATACCGGTGGACCGCGTGCAGGTGCGCCGCGGCACGGTCGACGCGCGCGGCCCGCACCAGGTGCAGTACCTGCGCAACATCCGCGCGCACGACCTCACCTTCGGCATCGGCCCGGCCGGCACGGGCAAGACCTACCTCGCGGTGGCCTCGGCGGTGGCCGCGCTCGAGAGCGACCAGGTGCGCCGCCTCGTGCTGGTGCGCCCGGCGGTCGAGGCCGGCGAGCGCCTCGGCTTCCTCCCGGGCGACCTGGCGCAGAAGGTCGATCCCTACCTGCGCCCGATCTTCGACGCCCTCTACGAGCTCATGGGCGTCGACCGCACCAACAAGCTCATCGAGCGCAACATCATCGAGGTCGCGCCGCTCGCCTACATGCGCGGGCGCACGCTGAACCACGCGTTCGTGATCATGGACGAGGCGCAGAACACGACCATCGAGCAGATGAAGATGTTCCTCACGCGCATCGGCTTCGGCTCGACCGCCGTGGTCACCGGCGACATCACCCAGACCGACCTGGGCCCGAAGCAGCCCTCGGGCCTGCGCCACGTGCGCGACGTCCTCGATGGCGTCGAGGGCGTGGCGTTCGTGCACTTCGACTCGCGCGACGTGGTGCGCCACCCACTGGTGCAGCGCATCGTCGACGCCTACGCGCGTGCCGAGGCGCCGGACGACGGCGCCGCCGAATAGCGCCCCATGGAACCCACGCGTCGAGATCCAGGTCGCCGACGACGGCGACGAGCGTCCCCGAACCCCCGGACCTGCGCGCGCTGGGCCGAGGCCGCGCTCGCGGCCGTCGAGCGCCCGGGCGCGGCGATCACGGTGCGCATCGTGGCCGAGCAAGAGGGCCGCGCGCTCAACCGCGACTTCCGCGGCCGCGACTACGCCACCAACGTGCTCTCGTTCGCCTTCCCCGAGGTCCCGCCGGAGGCGGCCGCCGAGCTCGGCGCGCCGTACATCGGCGACCTCGCGGTGTGCGCGCCCGTGGTCGCGCGCGAGGCCGGCGAGCAGGGCAAGACGCCGCGCGCGCACTGGGCCCACATGGTCGTCCACGGCGTGCTCCACCTGGCGGGCCACGATCACCACGAGGCCGAGCAGGCCGCGCGCATGGAGGCGCTCGAGCGCCGCGTGCTCGCCGGGCTCGGCTTCCCCGACCCCTACGGCGATGCGGACCATCGCCACGAGGTGAGCGATGGGCAACCGCATGGCTGACGATTCCGGCAACGACGCGGGCGGCGAGTCACGGTCGCTGCTCGGGCGCCTGATCCAGGCGCTCGGCGGCGAGCCGCGCGACGTCCAGGACCTGCTGGCGCTGCTGCGCCAGGCGCAGCGCCGCGAGATCTTCGGGCGCGACGCGCTCGCCATGATCGAGGGCGTGTTCCAGGTCGCCGACATGCAGGCGCGCGACATCATGATCCCGCGCTCGCAGATGGTCGTGGTCGAGCGCGAATCGACACTGGACGACATGCTGCCGTCGATCATCGAGTCCGGCCACTCGCGCTTCCCGGTGATCGACGACAACCGCGACGAGGTCGTCGGCGTGCTGCTCGCCAAGGACATCCTGCGCTACTTCCCCGAGGCCGAGCGCAGCCGCTTCGACCTGCGCGACGTGCTGCGCAGCGCCGTGTTCGTGCCCGAGAGCAAGCGCCTGAACACGCTGCTGCAGGATTTCCGCACCAGCCGCAACCACATGGCCATCGTGGTCGACGAGTACGGCGGCACCGACGGTCTGGTCACGATCGAGGACGTGCTCGAGCAGATCGTCGGCAACATCGACGACGAGCACGACACCGAGGAGGAGGCGTCGATCCGCGAGCACGGCGCCGGGCGCTACACCGTCGACGCGCTCACCCCGATCGACGAGTTCAACGAGTTCTTCGGCACCGAGTACAGCGACGACGAGTTCGACACCATCGGCGGGCTGGTGGTCGAACCACATCGGCCACGTCCCGGCCGCCGGCGAGACCGCGACCATCGACGGCTTCTGGTTCCGCGTGCTCGACGCCGACAGCCGCCGCATCCGCCAGCTCCAGGTCGTGTGGCTCGACGAGGCCAGCACCGAAGAGGTCGCCGGGCAGGCGCATTGAGCGCAGGGCCGAGGGCGGAGGGCCGAGGGCCGTAGGCCGGTGTCGGGCCGGCGCGTCAGCGCCGGAGCCACGCCGGCGATCCGCCCGACGCCCGCAGCCTCGCAGGCGGCACGTCGGCTGTACGGCCTGCGGCCGAGCCGGCCACGATGGCGAACGCCACGCGGTGCATACCGATAGGCCGGTCCCTCTCCTGCGCCGGGCGCCGGATCGACGCAGGCAGACGGTCCCGCGGACGCGCCGCCTCGCGGCGGCATGCCGGCGCCGGCCTGCGGCTCGAAAGCCAGGCCTCGGCACCTGGGACGCTACGCGGTGTCCCCGGTAGGACCGGTTTCGATCCGGTCCCGGCGCCGGCATGAGCGCCGGGGATCGGTCGTCGGAACGCGCCGCCTCGCGGCGGCATGCCGGCGTCGGCATCGCGCGCGTCCGCCTGCGGACCTGGAAACGCTGCCTACGCGCCCTGGCGCCAGTGCGACGTCGGGCGCCATCCCTATCCCCGGAGCAGGGCCGGCAAGGACCTGGAATCGATCCGGCGCCGGGCGCCGGATCGACGCCGGCAGGCAGCCGATCCGCATCCGCGAACAGGAGCATGCGGCACGGCGCTTGCCCCGATACCGGCAACACATCGACGACGCCACGGGAGGCGTGACCGCATGCGGGTACTGGTCGCCGGGGACGCGGGCTACATCGGCTCGCACATGGTCGAGATGCTGCTCGGGGCCGGTCACCACGTCGTCACCTACGACGACCTCTCGTCGGGCCACGCCGACGCCGTGCTCGGCGGCGCCCTGGTCGAGGGCGACGTCCGCGACGACGGCGCCTCGCCGCCACCTTGCGCGAGTTCGGGATCGAGGCGGTGATGCACTTCGCCGCGCGCATCGACGTCGGCGAGTCGGTGCGCCGCCCGGATCGCTACTACGCCACCAACGTCGTCGGCACGCGCGCCCTGCTCGACGCCATGCGCGACGCCGGCGTCGAGCGCCTGGTGTTCTCCTCGACCGCCGCCGTCTACGGCGAGCCCGAGGCGCGTGCCCGATCGGCGAGGACCGCGCCGAAGCAGCCCGGCAATCCCTACGGCGCCACGCAAGCTGGACTGGCCGAGCGCATGCTCGCCGACGTCAGTCCGCCGCGCTCGGCCTGCGCGCGGTCGCGCTGCGCTACTTCAACGCCGCCGGCGCCGACCCCGACGGCGAGCATCGGCGAGCGCCACGACCCCGAGACGCACCTCGATGCCGCTGGTGTGCCAGGCGGCCTCGGGGCGCCGCCCGTCGATCACCGTGTTCGGCGCCGACTACCCCACGCCCGACGGCACCTGCGTGCGCGACTACATCCACGTCCACGATCTGTGCAGCGCCCACCTGCGCGCGCTCGAGTACCTCGAGTCCGGCGGCGGGACGGCCGCGTTCGACCTGGGCTACGGTCAGGGCACGTCGGTGCAGCAGATCATCGACGCCGTCGAGCGCGTCAGCGGCATCGCGCTCAAGGTGGAAGAGGGCGAGCGTCGCCCCGGCGACCCCGCGCGCCTCGTCGCCGATTCCACCCGCGCCCGCGAGGTGCTCGGCTGGACGCCCGCGCGCGCCGACCTCGACACCATCGTCGCCGACGCCTGGCGCTGGGAGCGCGCCTTCCTCGCGCGTGCGGTGGCGTGACGGCCGCAGCGCGCGCGTCCGCCTTCGGCGGAAACGCGCCTACGGCCGCGGCACGGCCGCGTCAGGCCCGTTGCAGGGCCCGTAGGCCGGTTTCGGGCCAGGCGCGCAGGCCTGGGCCGACGCCGGCGAAACCGCGCGACGCGCCGCCGCCCCGCTGGCGGCATGCCGGGCGTGCGGCATCGCGCGCGTGCGCCCGGCGGCGAGAACAGCGCCTGACGGCCCGAGCATGACCGCGCAGGTCACCGTTTGACGGGGATCCGTATGGACCGGTTTCGGCGCGGCGCGCAGCGCCGGGCCGACGCCGGCAATGGGCATGCGTCGCGCCGCCTGGACAGGCGGCTAGTGCGCGGGGTCGTCGGCATCGACGCGCGTCCGCCTGCGGCGGAAACGCGCCTATGGCCCGGCACGACCGCGCAGGCCCGTTGCAGGGCCCGTAGGCGGGGTCGGGCCGGGCGCGCAGCGCCGGACCGACGCCGGCGCGGGCGCGGATCCACCCGCGCAGGTCGCCGGTGGTACCGGCATCATCCCTCCACCCGCCGAAACGTCGCCAGCAGCACCGCCGCGCCGAGGAACAGCACCCCGAAGCCCTGGTGCACGCGCCTGAGGTGGCGCGGGTCGCGCCAGAACGCCAGCAGGCGCGCGGCGAGCAGGGTGTAGGTCCCCATCACCACGATGTCCACCGCGACCATGGTCCCCGCCATTACCGCGTACTGCGCGACCAGCGGCTGGGCCGCGTCGATGAACTGCGGCAGCACCGCGAGCATGAACACGGTCGCCTTCGGGTTGCTCGAGTTCACCAGGAAGCCGCGCCCGATCATCGCCCCGCGGCGCTGCGCCGGGTTCTCCTCGGGCGCCACCACCGCGTCGCCCGCGGCCGCGCGCCACTGCTGGATGCCGAGCCAGACCAGGTAGCCCACCCCGAACCAGCGCACCAGCTCGAACGCGAGCGTCGAGGTGGCCAGCACCGCGCCCAGCCCGATCGCGACCACGAGCAGCTGCAGCAGGATCCCGAGCTGCTGGCCGATCGCGGTCCAGGCACCGTAGGGAAAGCCGTTGCGCAACCCGCTCGACATCGACGCCACCGCGCCCGCGCCGGGCGACACGCTGATCGCCACGCAGGCGAACACGAAGGCGATCCAGGTCTCGGGTTGCATGCGGGCTCCGGCGCTCGGGGACGGCGGCATTCTAGCGAAGTCGTCCGGCCGAAGCCGGACGCGCACGGCGTGCTCGAGGACGCACGACAGCCGAATCGCGCTGGCAGCATTCCACGCCCCTCTCCCTGGCCCTCTCCCCGAGGGAGAGGGAATGGCCCCGGTTGCCCCGGCGGCGAGCCGGTGCAGTGCCATCCGCCCTCGCAGTCAGCCCCTCTCCCTCGGGGAGAGGGGTTGGGGTGAGGGACGTGCAAAGGATGGCACCGATCCTCGTCCACCCGGTCGCGCCCACGCGATTGGTCACCCCGAACCGTTCCGGTAGGCTGACGCGTCGATCCTCGCCCCGGAACACCCGATGCCCCTACCGGCCAGCCGCTGGCAGCGCTCCAAGGACCGGCTGGGCGCGGCCATGCGCTCGCCGCGCGGGCGCGACGCCCTGGCGCTGGCGGCGGGTGCCGCGGGGGTGCTCGCGTTCGCGCCGTTCGGCTGGTGGCCGTTGGCCGTGCTCGCGCCCGCGCTGCTGTTCGTCACCTGGGCGGACTGCCGCCGCGGCCGCGCCGCCTGGCGCGGCTGGCTCTTCGGCGTCGGCTACTGGGGCGCCGGGGTCTACTGGATCTATTTCAGCCTGCACCACTTCGGCGCCGCGGTCGCGCCGCTCGCGGCGTTGCTCACGGTCGTGTTCGCGCTCGCCCTGGCGCTGACGCTCGCGCTGCTCGGCGCGCTCGTCGGCGGCGGCGACCCGCGCGCGCGCGGCGTCACGTGGTTCCTGCTCGTGCTGCCCGGCGCCTGGATCCTGCTCGAGTGGTTCCGCAGCTGGTTCATGACCGGCTTCCCCTGGCTGCTCGTCGGCAACAGCCAGCTCGACACCTGGCTCGTCGGCTACGCGCCGGTGCTCGGTGTCTACGGCACCGGGCTCGCGGTCGCTTTCACCGCCGGCGCGCTGGCCGCGCTGCACCGCCTGCGCTGGCACGGCCACCTGGGCATCGTCGTGCTCGTCGCCGGCGTGTGGATCGGCGGCGCGCTGCTGTCGGGCATCCACTGGACGCGCTCCGGTGGCCTGCCGTTCGACGCCGCGCTCGTGCAGGGCAACGTCGACCCGGACGAGAAGTTCGCCGACCTGGGGCGCTCGCTCGATCACTACACGGCGGTCACGCGCGGGGTCGCCGGCGAGGCCGAGATGGTCGTGTGGCCCGAGACCGCCGTGCCGACCTTCTACCGCAACGTCGCCGAGCGCATGAACGGCTTCGCCCGCGAGATGGAGGCAAGGGACACGCACGTGATCACCGGCGTGTTCACCTTCGGCGATACCCGCAGCCGTTACTACAACGCCGTGCGCCAGCTCGGCGCCGGCCACCGCGACTACCGCAAGCAGCACCTGGTGCCCTTCGGCGAGTACATGCCGCTGCGCACCGTGGCTGCGCTTCGCCGAGCGCTGGATCCAGATCCCGATGTCGGACCTCGCCGCCGGCGCGGCCGGCCAGCCGCCGTTGCAGGTCGGGCGCTACGCGATCGGCGCCGCCGGTGTGCTACGAGGTCGCCTACCCGGGCGTCGTGCGCCAGTCGGTGCCGGCGGCCGGCGTGCTCGTCAACGTCGAGCAACGACGCCTGGTTCGGGCGCTCGACCGCGCCCTACCAGCACCTCGAGATCGCGCGCTTCCGCGCCCGCGAGCTGGGCCGGCCGCTGCTGCGCGCGACCAACACCGGCATCACCGCCATCATCGACCATCGCGGTCGTATTCTCGCGCGCGGCCCGCAGTTCGCGCCCGTGGTCGTCGAGGCGCGCGTCGAGCCGCGTGCCGGCATCACCCCCTACGTGCGCTGGGGCGACGTGCCCGCCGTGGCGTTGGCGGGTATCCTCGCGCTCGTGCCCGTCGCCGTGGGCCGCTACCGCCGCCGCAGGCGGCGCGTGTGAACGGCCGCCGGCGTCGCCCCGGCGCTTCGCGCCGGCGCCGAAACCGGCCTACGCCATGGACAGGCGTCAGTCGATGAGGCCGTAGGCGCGTTTCCGCCGAAGGCGGACGCGCGCAATGCCGATGCCGGCATCGCGCCGCGAGGCGGCGCGGCCGCCGGCGTCGCTCCGGCGCTGCGCGCCGGCGCGAAACCGGCCTACGCCATGGACAGGCGTCTCGATGAGGCCGTAGGCGCGTTTCCGCCGAAGGCGGACGCGCGCTGCCGACGCCGGCATGGCGCCGCGAGGCGGCGCGGCCGCCCGGCCGCCGGCGTTGCCCCGGCGCTGCGCGCCGGCGCGAAACCGGCCTACGCCATGGACAGGCGTGTCGATGAGGCCGTAGGCGCGTTTCCGCCGAAGGCGGACGCGCGCGCTGCCGACGCCGAGCATGGCGCCGACAGGCGGCGCGGGATCGCCCGGCCGCCGGCGTCGCCCCGGCGCTGCGCGCCGGCGCGAGACCCGGCCTACGCCATGGACAGGCCGTGTCGATGAGGCCGTAGGCGCGTTTCCGCCGAAGGCGGACGCGCGCGCTGCCGATGTCGGCATGGCGCCGCCAGGCGACGCGGGATCGGCCCTGGCCGCCGGCGTCGCCCCGGCGCTGCGCGCCGGCGCGCAATCCGGCCTACGCCATGGACAGGCGTGTCGATGAGGCCGTAGGCGCGTTTCCGCCGAAGGCGGACGCGCGCGCTGCCGATGTCGGCATGCCGCGACAGGCGGCTGCGCGTGCTGCCGCGCCGCATGCGGAGACGATCAGGCCGAGCATCATGGAGACCGCCGGACCGATGGCCGAGCAAAGCACGCCTACCCTCTGCCCCGTGCTCCTCGCCGGCGGCGCCGGCACGCGCCTGTGGCCGCTGTCGCGGCGCGCCTACCCCAAGCAGTTCGTGCCGCTGCTGGCCGAGGGCAGCCTGTTCGAGGCGACGGTGAAGCGCCTCGACGGCTTCGCGCACGCCGATCCGCTGGTGGTCTGCAACGAGGCGCACCGCTTCCTGGTGGCCGAGGAGCTGCGCCGCGCCGGCGCGGGGCAGGGCACGGTGCTGCTCGAGCCCGACGGGCGCAACACCGCCCCGGCCATCGCGCTGGCCGCGCTCGAGGCGAGCGCGAACGGCGACGACCCCGTGCTCCTGGTGCTGCCCGCCGACCACGTCATCCCCGACGGCGGCGCCTTCGCGCGCGCGGTCGAGACGGCCGTGGCCGCGGCCGGCGACGGGGCGCTGGTGACCTTCGGCGTGGAGCCGCGCGGGCCCGCCACCGGCTACGGCTACATCCGCGCCGCCGCCGGCGAGGGCGCGCGCGCCGTCGAGGCCTTCGTCGAGAAGCCCGACCGCGCCACCGCGGAGGGCTACCTCGAGCAGGGCGGCTACTACTGGAACAGCGGCATGTTCGTGTTCCGCGCGAGCGCGTACCTCGCCGAGCTCGAGCGCCACGCGCCCGAGCTGCTCGGCGCGGTGCGCGCCGCGCACGCCGGGCGCCACGCCGACCTCGACTTCCTGCGCTTCGACGCCACCGCGTTCCGCGCCGCGCCGTCCGAGTCGATCGACTACGCCGTCATGGAGCACACCGACCGCGCCATGGTCGTGCCGCTGGCCGCCGACTGGAACGACGTCGGCTCCTGGCAGGCGCTGTGGGAGGCCGGGCTCGCGCGCGGCGAGGGCGATGCCGACGACAACGTGTGCCACGGCGACGTCGTCGCCAGCGAGGTGAGGCGCTGCTACCTGCACGCCTCCGGGCGCCTGGTCGCCGCCGTCGGCCTCGAGGACTGCGTCGTGGTCGAGACCGCCGACGCCGTGCTGGTCGCGCCACGCGCGCGCTCCGAGGAGGTCAAGCGCCTGGTCGAGCGCCTCGAGGCCGACGGGCGCACCGAGAAGGACGAGCACCGGCGCGTCTATCGCCCCTGGGGCAGCTACGAGGGCCTCGACCGGGGCGAGCGCTTCCAGGTCAAGCGCATCGTCGTCGACCCCGGCGGCCAGCTCTCGCTGCAGATGCACCACCACCGCGCCGAGCACTGGGTGGTCGTGCGCGGCACCGCGCGCGTCACCTGCGGCGACGACGTCTTCCTGGTCTCCGAGAACCAGTCCACCTACATCCCGCTGGGCACCACCCACCGCCTCGAGAACCCCGGCCACGTGCCGCTCGAGCTCATCGAGGTCCAGTCCGGCGCCTACCTCGGCGAGGACGACATCGTGCGCTTCGAGGATCAGTACGGCAGGTAGGCAGCGTTCCACGTCCTCGACCCCAACCCCTCTCCCGGAGGGAGAGGGGCTCAGGGGCGTGGTGGAGCGTATCCTGAGCCATCCCTCTCTGCGAACGAGGAGTGGGGGAAGGAGGGGCGGTGGCGATGAATCGCGGCTACACTGGGTGGCACGATGCGTCTGGAAGCCATTCCTCTCCCTTCGGGGAGAGGGCCAGGGAGAGGGGGCGACCGCCAGGGAGCAGGTCCAATGGCGAACAGGGAGTTCGCACGCACGCTGCGTCGCAACATGACCGACGCGGAGCACCGCCTCTGGTACCACCTCCGTGCCCGGCGCTTCGCCGGCTTCAGGTTCCGGCGCCAGCAGCCGATCGGGCCATACATCGTCGATTTCGAGTGCTTCCGTGCACGGCTCGTGGTCGAGGTGGACGGTGGCCAGCACGCGGACACGCGTGACCAGGACGCCGCGCGCACGCGCTACCTGCGGGCATGCGGTTATCGCGTCCTGCGGTTCTGGAACCACGAGGTGCTGACGGAGACGGATGCCGTCCTGGAGCGGCTCTGGCAGGAGCTCGTCGGTGACGAGTGCGAGTAGTCCACGCCCCTCACCCCAACCCCTCTCCCGGTGGGAGAGGGGCTGACTGCGAGTGCGGGTGGTACTGCACCGGCTCGCCGCCGGGGCAACCGAAGCCATTCCCTCTCCCATTGGGAGAGGGCCAGGGAGAGGGGACCGGAATGGTTTGCACAGCCGTCACCCGCGCCACCGCGGAGACGGCAAGGCGCTATTCCTCCCTCCGTGCCCGCCGGAACTCGGTCTTGTGGCACCGCGGGCAGGGCGGGATGTGGCCCGGCTCGTGGAAGTGCATCAGCTGGCCGCAGTTGGAGCAGCGCAGGGTCCCCGGGCCGGCCATCTCGCCGCTGCGGTAGATGGGCCCCTCCTGGAGCTCGCGCGAGAAGGCCTCGTACTCGAGGCGCGTGCGGTCGGCGGCGCGCACGAACAGGTCGAGCAGGCCCTGCTCGACCATCGAGAGGTCGATGCCGGCCCACTCGCGCAGCTCGCGCCCGGTGCGCGCGAGGTACTCGCCGGCGTCGTGCAGGTCGCGGCGGACGTAGCGCGAGACCTGGTCGGCCTCCTCGCGCGTGAGCTCGCCGAGCTCGACCGTGGTCTTGCGCGCGCTCTCGACCGCGCCCTTGAGCGAGGGGCGCGTCTCCTGCTCCATCAGCTCGCGCGCCCGGTCGAGCATGTGCCGGTAGGCGCGCACCAGGCGGGCGCTGGTGGCGTCGTGTTCGCTGTCGTGCTCGTCGGCCATGCGTGCCTCCGCGGCGTCATCTTCTGGGGCCATTGTAGCGGGCCGGCGCGCCCCTGTGCGCGCGCATGCCTGCCGGCGTAAGGCGGCGCGGATACGGACCGTGCAGGGTGGCGGGCGCCTGCCTTGCCCCCCGCTCTGTAGGCGCGTTTCCGCCGAAGGCGGACGCGCGCAATGCCGACGCCGGCAATGGGTCCGGCATGATGCCGGCGTCGGTCCGGCGCGTTCGCGCCGGACCGAAACCGGCCTGACGGAATCGCACGACACGTCGATTCGCTTGGGTCGGCCCGGGCCACAACCCGCACCCGCCGTTTGAGCGCCCGCGCCGGTGGTTTATGATTACGCGTTCGCCCCGCGAACCCTGCAACCGCCGACTGGAATCCATGGACCCGAGCTACGACCCACACGCCGTCGAGCGTGCCGCCCAGGCCTACTGGGACGACCACGACAGCTTCCGCGTCACCGAGGACCCCGCGCGCGAGAAGTTCTACTGCCTGTCGATGTTCCCCTACCCGAGCGGGGCGCTGCACGTCGGCCACGTGCGCAACTACACCATCGGCGACGTCATCAGCCGCTTCAAGCGCATGCGCGGCTACAACGTGCTCCAGCCCATGGGCTGGGACGCGTTCGGCCTGCCGGCCGAGAACGCCGCGATGCAGAACAACGTGCCGCCGGCGAAGTGGACGCGCGAGAACATCGCCTACATGCGCAGCCAGCTCAAGCGCCTCGGGTTCGGCTACGACTGGTCGCGCGAGCTCGCCACCTGCGACCCGTCGTACTACCGCTGGGAGCAGTGGCTGTTCACGCGCCTGCTCGACAAGGGCCTGGCGTATCGCAAGAGCGCCGAGGTCAACTGGGACCCGGTCGACCAGACGGTGCTCGCCAACGAGCAGGTGATCGAGGGCCGCGGCTGGCGCTCCGGCGCCGAGGTCGAGCGCCGCGAGATCCCGCAGTGGTTCCTGCGCATCACCGACTACGCCGAGGAGCTGCTCGACGCGCTCGGGCGCATGGACGGCTGGCCCGACGCCGTGCGCACGATGCAGCGCAACTGGATCGGCAAGTCGCGCGGCGTCGAGATCCGCTTCGAGGTCGACGGCGACCCCGAGCACCCGCTCGACGTGTTCACCACGCGCCCCGACACGCTGCTCGGCGCGACCTACATGGCGGTCGCCGCCGAGCATCCGCTGGCGCTCGCCGCCGCGCGAGACGATCCCGACATCGCGCGCCTTCGTCGACGAGTGCCGCCACGGCGGGCACCGCCGAGGCCGACGCTCGAGCAGCTCGGAGAAGAAGGGCGTGCCGATCGGCCTCGAGGCGCGTCCACCCGCTCACCGGCGAGCGCGTGCCGATCTTCGTCGCCAACTTCGTGCTCATGGGCTACGGCGACCGGCGCGATCATGGCCGTGCCGGCCCACGACCAGCGCGACTGGGAGTTCGCGCGAAGTATGGCGTGCCGATCAGCGCAGGTCATCGACGCCGCCGACGGCAGCGCATGTCGACGTCTGACGCAACGGCGCTTTCAGCGACGACGGCGTCGCTGGTCGACTCCGGCGACCTTCGACGGCCTCGACCTCGGCCGAGGCCTTCGAGCGCATCGCCGACCGAGCTCGAGGCCGACGGCACGGGCGAGCGTCCGGTGCAACTACCGCCTGCGCGACTGGGGCGTCTCGCGCCAGCGCTACTGGGGCGCGCCGATCCCGGTGATCCACTGCGACGCCTGCGGCGCGGTGCCGGTGCCCGATGAAGATCTGCCGGTCGAGCTGCCCGAGGACATCGAGCTGCCCGAGAGCGGCGGCTCGCCGCTCAAGCCCGACCCGACGTTCTACGTAGCCGTCGACCTGCCCGTCGTGCGGCAAGGCGGCGCAGCGCGAGACCGACACCTTCGACACCTTCGTCGAGTCGTCGCTGGTACTTACGCGCGCTACGCCTGCGCCGACAACGACAGCGGCCATGCTCGACGCGCGCGCCGAACTACTGGCTGCCGGTGGACCAGTACATCGGCGGCATCGAGCATGCGATCCTGCACCTGCTCTACGCGCGCTTCTTCCACAAGGCTGCATGCGCGACGAGGGCCTGGTCGAGCTCCGATGAGCCCTTCGCCAACCTGCTCACCCAGGGCATGGTGCTGAAGGACGGCGCCAAGATGTCGAAGTCGAAGGGCAACACGGTCGATCCGCAGGCGATGATCGACTCGGTCGGCGCCGACACCGTGCGCCTGTTCATCATGTTCGCCGCGCCGCCGGACCAGTCGCTCGACTGGAACGACTCCGGCGTCGACGGGGCGTATCGCTTCCTGAAGCGCCTGTGGAAGGCGGTCCACGATCATCTCGAGGCGGGGCCGGTCGACGCATCCGCGCGCGACCCGAAGCGTCTCGGCGAGAGCCACAAGGCGCTGCGGCGCAAGCTCCACGAGACGCTCGCGAAGGTCAGCGACGACATGGAGCGCCGCTACACCTACAACACCGCGGTCGCCGCGATCATGGAGCTGATGAACGAGATCCCCACCTGCCAGGACGGCAGCGACGAGGGCCACGCCGTCGTGCGCGAGGTGCTCGACCACGTCGTGCTCATGCTCGCGCCGATCGTGCCGCACGTTTGCCATCAGCTCTGGCACGAGCTCGGCCACGAGCAGGCGCTCGTGGAGTGCGCATGGCCCGCCGTCGACGAGTCCGCGCTCGTGCGCGATCGCATCGACCTGGTCGTCCAGGTCAACGGCAAGCTGCGCGACCGCATCCAGGTACCCGCCGACGCCGCCGAGGAGGCCATCCGCGAGGCCGCGCTCGGCGCCGAGCAACGTCGCCCGCCACACCGAGGGCAAGGACGTGCGCAAGGTCATCGTCGTGCCGGGCAAGCTGGTCAACGTGGTGGTGGCGTTATCCCGGGCCGCGGCGCCTGTCCGTGTCCCGCACGACCGTAGGCCGGTTTCGGGCCGCGCGCAGCGCCGGGCCGACGCCGGCGACGATGCCGAGCCCCGCGCCGGCGTCGGCCTGCGGCCGAAGCCGGCGGACCGGCGCTTCGGCGGCTTGAGCGGACCTGGCGATGCGGGGGCCCTGGCGTGCGCGCCCTTTGTTATCGCGCGCAGCTCACCCCCCCTGGAAGGTGTAGCCCATCAGCTCGATCTCGCTGGCGAACTGCAGCGCGACCACGCGGCGGGTGTCGTCGTCGTAGTAGTCGCGCCACGGCGGGCGCTCGCGCCACTCCGACTTGGCCCAGACGTCCCGTACCGTCGCGCCCAGCGCCCAGGGCAGGTCGAGTCGCTGCGAGAGCGCCGTCGAGGTCCTCCTCGGGTGCTCGCAGCGCACCCAGAAATCCGCCACCCCGGGATACCGTCGATCGAGATGATTCGTAGTTGGTCTGCCGCGGGTAGCCGCGCCCGGCGAGCAGGAAGTCGCGGAACGAGGGCGGATCGCTCTCGTTGCGGCAGATCCAGTGGTAGTACGATACCGTGCGCTCCCACGGATTGCGCTCGATCGTGAACTTGAGGTACTGCGACCACCGCCGCTCGCCGACCTTGCAGCGTACCTTGCGCGCGTCGAGGTGCTGTCGGTAGGGGTTGTAGAGCACGAAACGCGCGGCAGTCGCTCGCCGGTGCGCAGGCCGAGCAACGGAGGCAGCGGAAGAGATCCGGCAGCTGCGACAGCGCGATGTCGCGCGGCAGCCTCAGGCCGTTGCGCGGCCCGGGCACGCCGAGCTCGCGTGCCAGCGCCTCGTCGGGCGCGTCGAGGCGCGTGACGATGTCGCCCGGGGCGGCGAGCCGGCGCAGCGCGAGCTCGACCGATGTGCCGGCGGTTTCGCCGCGCTCGTAGGAAGATGAAACGATGGCGGTCGGATACGATCATCGCGTGTCCCGGCCGGTTCGTATCCGCATGACCCGCAATGCCTGGCGACGAGAGCGGTGCTTGCGGGCTCCGGCATCACGGCCGGAGGCGGCGGGCCGCGGCTCCGGCCGACGACCGCCCGACCGCCCGACCGCGAGCGAGGCGCACCCACATCCCCGCGCGAATGCCAGTTCAAGGCCTGGGCGCGGCCATCCGGCGACGGCGGCAGCTGATGCGATCGAGATTCCCCGCTGACCACGTCCTTCGCCCGAGCGCCCCCGGCGTGCTCGTGCTCGTCGCTGCGCTGCTGCTGACAGCCTGCGGCTTCCAGCTCCGCGGCAGCTACCGCCTGCCCGACGACCTCTTCCCGCTCTACATCGACGCGCCCGGCGGCAGCGACGTCGCCCGCGAGCTGCGCGACACGCTCGGGCGCCAGGACGTCGCCCTCGCCGACGACCCCGAGGGCGCGGCGACGATCCTCGCCATCGTCGACGAGAGCGCCGGGCGCCGGATCCCTGTCGGTGGGCAAGCTCGGCCAAGGTCGAGGAATACGAGATCGGCCAAGACGGTGCGCTGGAAGCTGGAGCGCCGCCACGGCGACGGTACCGATGCCCTGGTCCGCGAACGAGCTCGCGGCCCGCCGCGACTACCGGTTCGACCCTGAACGCGGTGCTCTCGAAGCAGGAGGAGGAGGGCGCCCTCTACGAAGCAGATGAGCGACGACCTCGCGCAGCGCGTCCTCTTCCGCCTGCAGGCCTGGGGGTCGGGTCCCTGATCCGATTCGGCGACTCCAGGAGCATTTCATCGCCGCCCGCAAGCACTCCGGGCGTGGCCGCGCAGCACAGACCGCGGCGGCGCGCGTTTGCATTTCTCCTGAAGCTACCGCATCGTGAGCTGCGTGCGGCCCAGTCCTCACGGGGCTCCCGGCCCCGGGATCGCGAACCAACCATCGACATGACACGAGACCACCGCGGGGTGGCTCCCGACGTGTGCGCGGACCGTGCGGCGGACCGGGCGTCGGCTGCCAACCTGAGCCAGCTCGAGGAGATCCGCGACCGAGCTCGCCGAGGCCGCCCGGGCGGTGGGCTCGGACGGCTTCTATGAGGCGCTGCTGCGCGTCTATCGGCGCCTCGCGCCGCACAATCTCGTCACGGTGGTGCGCTACAACCGGTTCTCGAAGCCGAACTTCCTGTTCCATCACGATTATTTTGAGGAGCTCGCCGAGGCGTACCTCGACCGCTTCTACGAGCTCGATCCGTTCCATCACTACTGGCGGCGCTACGAGCAGCCCGGCATCGTGGCGCTGAGCGACTTCCCGGCGGCCGAGCTCAAGCGCAGCCGCTACATCTGGGAGTTCCTGCAGAAGTCGCGCATCTACGACGAGCTCGGCATGCTGCTGCCGCCGGTGGCGCGCTCGACGGTGGCGATGTTCCTCGAGCAGCGCCGACACTCCCCTTCGCCGCTCCGAGATCGAGCGCATCCGGCGCTTCGACCCGGTGCTCGCGGGCCTGCACGACGCCCACGTCAACTGCACGTTCGGGAGCCTGGGCAGCAACGAGGTCGGGCTCGGGATCGACCTGAACGTGCCGACGGCGATCGTCGATGCCTCCGGCGACACGGTGTTCGCCAACGAGGCCTGGCGCGCGCTCGACGGCACGGATCCGGAGGTCCGCCGCGCGATCGCGGGGCTCGAGTCCGGCGGCGAGCGTCACGTCGACATCACCGGCGGGCGCGTGCTGCACCGCGAGGTGCTCGGCCCGGAGTTCTGCCTGGCGCCCGGCGGCTGGCTCTATCGCGTCGAGACGACCGACGCCGAGCCACGCCTCGACCCGCCGGCGCCCAGGTGTTCGCGCAGCTCGAGGCGCAAGCTCAGCCCGCGCGAGCTCGACATCATCGAGCTGCGTCCTGCACGGCGACTGCCGACCGACTCGATCGCCCGCGCAGCTCGCGCTCCAGCGCGCCGGCGCCGTCAAGAACTATCGTCGCCGGCTCTACGCCAAGCTGGAGCGTCTGTCGACCGAGCGCGAGCTCTTCCTCGCCTACCTCGAGCGCCTCTCGGGCGAGGGCATCGAGGCGCTCGAGGCGAGTCCCCGGCGCCCACACCCGGACGTAGTGCCCGTGGGCACCATCGCGCACGGCGGCGATCGCAGGCCGGCGTGATCGCGCGGGACCGGGCGTTGCCGTCCCATCCCTCCTTGCCGCGGTTCCCGCGTTGGGTTCGTTGCGCCGCCCGGCGGCGCGTGCCGCGGGGTGCCCGTGGGTATCTGGTCGCGGGTGGGCGGGCGTCGCGAGCTTGGTCGGCGTGGCTGACAGAGGCCGATTCCGTGCCCGAGAAGGCTCGCGCGGTAACGAAGCCGGCGAGCCTGCAGGCCCCGCGCCGGCGCGCGCTGGAGCGCGCAAGCCCGGGCCTACGGGCCGGTGCTGCCGGCGTGGCGCGCCGGTGCGCAGGTCGGCCTGCGTCGGTCGATTGGGCGCACTGATGCGACGAGGTCATCACCTCGATGTCGCCGCCCGCGATCCGCAATGCGCGCGACCGCCTTTGGCGGAAACGCGCCTGCGTCGATGGATGCGGGGCACGGCCGCGTGCATCCCCCGAGGTCATCGCGAGGCCGGCTCTGCCGGCCGTGGCGATGCCCAGGAGAACGGCATCGGGAAGTACGCACGCGCCGTTCTGGAGTTGCGCACCGCGCCCTCAACGGGCGCCTCTTTAATGAACTTCCCTGTTCATCTTCGGTTCGAGGCCCCCCGCCGGGGGCGTCAGGGGCTCGCAATGACATCGGAGGTATCGCTTGCCGTCGTGGCCCGGCATGCCCCTATGTCATCGCGAGGCGCCGGCAGCGCTGTGGCGATCCAGACGCGGCGCTGGGTCGGTCGACGCCGTCGCTGGATGGCCACGGCCGCCCTCGGGCGCCTCGCCATGACGTCGAAGGGATCCTGGCCCGGGAGAGGATTGGACCCGGGCGCTGGCACGGGTCGGCTGCGGGGGCTTCTGATCGGCGATGGACGCCTGATCCCGGCGACGGTGAGCGCTTCGACTACATCGTCGTGGGCGCGGGCTCGGCCGCCGCGTGCTGGCGAACCGCCTGTTGGGCGAATGGGCGCACGCGCGTGCTGCTGCTGCAGGCGGCGCCGCGATCACCTGGAAGGTGCAGATGCCCACGGCGATGATGGAGCCGTCGAACGACGCCCGCCTCGACTGGGGCTACGTCGCCGGCCCGGAGCCGTTGACGATTGCTCGCAACCACGCCGTTCGGCGGCCGCGTGCTCGGCGGCACTTCCTCGATCGACGCCGGCACGGTCCGCCGGCGCGGCCACGCGCGCGACTTCGAGCGCTGGGCCGGGGACGAAGGGCTGCCGCTGGGCCACGCCGACGTGCTGCCGTACTTCCGACGCTCGGAGACGTTCGCGCGCGGCGCGGACGCCTACCGCGGCGGCGACGGACCGCTGCACGCGCAGTACCCGGCGCTCGCCAACCCGCTTGATCTGTTCATCGAGGCCGGGGTCGAGGCCGGCGACGCGCGCAGCGAGGATGTCAACGGCTACCGGCGCGAGGGTCGGCGCCTTCGACCAGACGATCCACCGCGGCCGACGCTGGAGCACGGCCAACGCCTACCTGCGACCGGCGCTGCGCCGGGCGAACCTGGCCGTGCGGCGCGGGTGCGCGGCATCGCGCGTGCTGTTCGAGGACGGGCGCGCGGTCGGCGTCGCCTACACCCGCGGCGGCGCGTCGCGCCACGCCCGGGCCGCGCGCGAGATCGTCCTCTGCGCAGGTGCGATCAACTCACCCTGCATCCTGCAGCGCTCGGGCATCGGCGACGGCGACGCGCTGGCCGCCGCGGGCATCGACGTCGTCGCACATCGTCCCGGGGTTGGGCAGTGCCTGCAGGAGCACGCCGAGGTCCCGGTGCAGTACGCCTGCGACCCGGCCGTGTCGCTCGACCGCGAGCTCGCGTGGTGGCGCCGCGCGGCGATCGGGCTGCGCTGGTTCCTCACCCGCGGCGGGCTGGGCGCGAGCAACCACTTCGAAGCCGGCGCCTTCATCGGCAGTCGGCGGCATCGAGCAACTCGACGAGATCCAGTTCCTGCCGACGACGTCGACGACGACGGCACCACGGCCGCGCGCCCGGGCTTCGAGGGCCTCGTCGACGTGCTGCGCCCGGCGAGTCGCGGCGCCGTCGGGCTGATCCGCGGACCCCGGGGGCCCGCCGCGCATCGCGCTGATCTGCTCGCGAGCGACGCCGACCGCGCGGCCGCGCGTGCCGCGGTGCGCCTGACGTGCGCAGGTCTTCCGCCAGCCCGCGCTCTGCGCCGTGGCGCGGCCCGGAGCTCGCGCCGGGGAGGGTCCAGCGACGATGCGCTCGACGCCTGGGCGCGGCGCAACGCCAAGCCCGGCTACCACGCGACCGTCGTGCCGCATGGGCGACGCGCCGATGCGCACGCGGCGCTCGACCCCAGTCGCGCGTGATCGGTGTCGACGGGCTGCGCGTGGTCGACGCCGCGTCGACGCCGAGCATGGTGAGCGCTGACCCCAATGCCACGATCGTCATGATGGCCGAGAAGGCCGCCGACCTGGGGACGCGGGTGGCGCCCCCGGCCCCGGAGCCGGCCAGCGCGGATCCACCCGCAGCGGCAGGACCGCCAGCGCTGACCCGGTAGGCCAGCGCCGCTGCGACCGGCAGCCGTTCCGCTGTCCGCGGCGAGCCGGACGGGCAGTGGGTGTAGCGAAGCCGGGCCTCGTGAGCGAGAGCCGTCCGCCTGAGGCGGACCCACAGCAGTTGTGATGCCCGTGCGAGTGCCGGGCACATGCAATCGCGATTGGGAGCACGTCCGCTGGGGTTATTGCGACCCGCACAGCGGTTCCGTGGGTCCGGCTTCAGCCGGACGCGCAGTGGGTGTAGCGAAGCCGTGCTCGGTGAGCCGCAGCCGTCCGCCTGAAGGCGGACCCACAGCAGTTGTGATGCCCGTGCGAGTGCCGGGCACATGCAATTCGCGATCGGGGAAGATGTCGGCCTGGGTTATTGCGACCCGCACAGCGGTTCCGTGGGTCCGGCTTCAGCCGGACGCGCGCAGTGAGCGAAGCCGCGCTCGCCGAAGCCTGCAGCTGTCCGCTCGAAGGGTGACCAGCAGTTGTGATGCCCGTGCGAGTGCCGGGCACATGCAATTCGCGATCGGGGAGATGTTGGCTGGGGTTATTGCGACCCGCACAGCGGTTCCGTGGGTCCGGCTTCAGCCGGACGCGCAGTGGGTGTAGCGAAGCCGTGCTCGGTGAGCCGCAGCCGTCCGCCTGAAGGCGGACCCACAGCAGTTGTGATGCCCGTGCGAGTGCCGGGCACATGGTATTCGCGGCGATCGGGGAGATGTTGGCTGGGGTTATTGCGACCCG
>JAXHMQ010000019.1:0-107676 GCA_034521365.1 Halofilum sp. (in: g-proteobacteria)
GAGCTCGAGAAGGCGCTGTAGCGCCATCGGCGGGCGGCGCCCACGGTGGATCGTGGGGCCGCTGTCGAGGTCTGCAGCGGCGGCGCGGCCAGCGTTCCCGCTGGTCGCTCTCGTTTCGCTCCGCTTGTTCCGTCCGGCGCCCTGCGGCGTGGCCGAGCGCCGACGGGTTCCGTGCCGGCCCTCCCGGGCCGCCCGGGTTCCTTCTCCGCGGCCTGCGCCTTCGAGCAGGAACGAAGAAGACGCACCCTCGGCTGTCGTCGGCCCGGCGTCGGGCCGGGCTGCCCGGCGCGCGCGGGGCCGGGGGAGCGCCGGGCGCCAGCCCGGCCTGGCGGGCGCTTCTGCCGAGCTGCGCAGACGCGGCGTTCCCGGCCCCGGCCGCGCCCTGACGCAGGACCGCCGCCCGCCCCGTGCTCGGCGGCGTCGAGGGGGACCGGATCCACGGGGCTCGGGGAGCGGTTCGCAGGTGGTGCGGTGCGATCTCGAGGGGCCGGCCCTGCTGCGCTCGGGCTCCTCTGCGCGCGGGGGCTGGGAGCGCCGGGTCGAGCCCGGCCTGGACGGGGGCGCTTCTGCCGAGCTGGAGCTCGGCGGCTCCGCTGGCTGCGCCCCGGACGGAGACCGCCGCCGGTCCCCGTGCTCTGGAGGGCCGGTCCCCCTCTGGCTCGCCGCGGAGCACCGGGGCGGGCGCCAGTGCCCGGCCCGGAAGGGGCGCGCGCGCGAGCTGGGAGCGCCGGGCTCCAGCCCGGCCTGGTGGGCGCTTCTGCCGAGCTGGAGCTCGGCGTTCCCGCTGCTGCGCCCCGGACGGAGACTGCCGCCCGCCCGCGCTCCTGGAGGGCCCTCCCCTCTGGCCTGCCGACGCCGGGGCGGGCGGCCGTGCCCGGCCCGGAAGGGGCGCGCGCGCGAGCTGGGAGCGCCGGGGCTCCAGCCCGGCCTGGCGGGCACTTCTGCCGAGCTGGAGCTCGGCGTTCCCGCTGGCTGCGCCCCGGACGGAGACGCCGCCCGCCCCCGTGCTCGCGGGTCAGGGGGACCGGGATTGCACGGGGCTCGGGGAGCGGTTTGCAGTGGGCGGTGCGATCTCGAGGGGCCGGCCCCGCTGCGCTCGGGCTCCCCTGCGCGCGCGGCTGGAGCGCCGGGCTCCACCGGCCTGGCGGGCGCTCTGCCGAGCTGGAGCCGGCGTTCCCGGCTGGCTCGCCCCGGACGGAGCCGCGCCCGCCCGCAGGCGCGGGCGGAACCGCCAGCGGTGGATGTCGACCGCACGACCACGCTTCGCGCCCGGCAGCGGCCAGATCCCCCGACCGCGAAGGGGTGGTCGACGGGGACCGCCGCGACCGCCCCGGGCCGGGGATCGAACCAGGCGCCGGGAGCCGCCACAATGGTGGCCGTGCATGCGGGCCGCCGGGGTGGCCGGCGGGCCCGCGGAGGATCGCCGCGATGGGCCAATCGACGGGTGCGCTGCTGATCGTCGCCGGCCTGGCGCTGATCGCCGCCGGCGCGCTGGCGTGGGCCGGGCTGCTCGACTGGTTCGGGCGCCTGCCGGGCGGCATTCCGCTCACGCAGAGCGGCAACACGCGGGTGTTCGTGCCGATCACCTCGATGATCCTGGTGTCGGTCGTGCTCAGCGTGGTCGGCTACCGGCCTGGTGCGCCGCCCTGCTCGGCTGAGCCGCCCGGGGCCGGGCCATGCACGCGGGCCGCGCAGGCGGTAGAATCGGGTCGTCGGCGGCAGCCGTCGGGCGGCCGCGGCCGGCCCGGACCACGGCGGGACCCGGAGTCCCGCCCGGGGGGCAATGACATGGACCTCGACCCGATCCTGCTCTCGCGCATCCAGTTCGCGTTCGTCGTCTCCTTCCACGCCATCTTCCCGGTGTTCACGATCGGGCTGGCGTCCTACATCGCGGTGCTCGAGGGCACTGCTGCTGAAGACCGGCGACCCCGTCTGGGAGCAGCTCTCCCGGTTCTGGACCAAGGTCTTCGCCGTGGTCTTCGGCATGGGCGTGGTCTCGGGCATCGTCATGTCCTTCCAGTTCGGCACCAACTGGAGCAACTTCTCCCAGGCCACGGCCAATTTCCTCGGGCCGGTGCTGAGCTACGAGGTGGTGACGGCCTTCTTCCTGGAAGCGGCATTCCTCGGCGTGCTGCTGTTCGGCCGCGACAAGGTGCCCGCGGGCGTGCACGTCTTCGCGGCCGTGATGGTGGCCGTCGGCACGTTCATCTCCTCGTTCTGGATCCTCTCGGCCAACAGCTGGATGCACACGCCGGCGGGGGTCGAGCTGCAGCAACGGCATGTTCCAGGTGACCTACGTGGAGCGAGGCCATCTTCAATCCGTCGTTCTGGTACCGCTTCGCTGCACATGGGGCTGGCCTCCTTCCTCACCGGGCGGCTTCGTGGTCGCCGGCGGTCAGTGCCTGGTACCTGCTCCGCGGGCGCGACGTCGGAGGCCAACCGCACGCGCGCTTTCCATGTGCCTCTGGCTGCTGCTGATCATTGCCCCGGCCCAGCTCTGCGTCGGCGACCTGCACGGGCTCAACACGCTGCATCACCAGCCGACCAAGGTCGCGGCGATGGAGGGCAACTGGGAGACCGAGGCGGGCGTGCCGCTGCTGCTGTTCGCCTGGCCGGACCAGCAGGCGCAGACGAATCACTGGGAGATCGGCATCCCGAACATGGCGAGCCTCATCCTCACGCATGACGTGGAACGGCGAGGTGCCCGGGCGTCGGCGAGGTCGCCCGCGACGAGCAGCCGCCCGTCGGCATCGTGTTCTGGTCGTTCCGCGTGATGGTGGGCCTGGGCCTGTTGATGATCGGCTTCGCCTTCTACGGTCTGTGGCTGCGCGTGCGCGGCCGGCTGTATGACGCCCGCGGCTTCCTGCAGGGCCTGCGGCTGATGAGCGTCGCCCCGTTCATCGCGGTGCTGGCCGGTTGGTTCGTTACCGAGATTGGGCGCGCGCCCTGGCTCGTCTACGGGGTCATGACCCAGGCCGAGGGCCTGACGCCGGCGCTCACCGGCGGCATGGCGCTGTTCACCCTCATCGGCTTCATCCTCGTCTACGCCGTGGTCTTCTCCGCCGGCATCTACTACCTCACGCGCATCGTCCAGGCGGGCATGGACGGATGACGCCGACAGCGCGGACCGACGAGGTCGAGCCGGCCAAGCGGCCGCTGTCCGCCGCCCATGTGCCGTTCGACAGACGACGGCCGAGTCCGGCGAGGTGACGGCCATGGAACTCATCGATCTGACCGTGATCTGGGCCGTCATCATCGCCTTCGGGATCATGATGTACGTGCTGATGGACGGCTTCGACCTGGGCGTCGGCATCCTCTTTCCCTTCGCCCCCGATGAGGGCGCCCGCGACATCATGATGAACTCGGTGGCGCCGGTCTGGGACGGCAACGAGACCTGGCTGGTGCTCGGCGGCGCCGGCCTGCTGGGCGCCTTCCCGCTGGTCTATTCGGTCTTCCTGCCGGCGCTGTACATCGGCGTCTTCCTGATGCTGGCCGGGCTGATCTTCCGGGGCGTGGCCTTCGAGTTCCGCTTCAAGGCCAACCGCTCGCGCTATCTGTGGAACTGGGCCTTCGCCGGCGGCTCGATCGTCGCCACCTTCGCGCAGGGCGCGGTCGTGGGCACCTACATCCAGGGCTTCGAGACCGAGGGCTTCGTCTATGCCGGCGGCCCGCTCGACTGGCTGACGCCGTTCACGATCATCACCGGGCTCGGGCTGCTGGCCGGCTACGCGCTGCTCGGCACCACCTGGCTGATCATGAAGACCGACGGCGAGACCCAGGCCTGGGCCTACCGCCTGACGCCGCGGCTGCTCGTGGCCGTGCTGGCCGTGTTCGCGATCATCAGCGTGTGGACGCCGCTGACCGATGCCGCGGTGCGCGAGCGCTGGTTCGGCAACATCCGCGCTGATCTGGCTGCTGCCGGCCATGGCGCTGTTCTGTGCCTGGCTGATCTGGCAGCGCCGTGCGCAAGCGCCAGCGAGGGCGTGCCCTTCGTCGCCACCATGGGCGATCTTCGTGTTCACCTACCTCGGCCTGCTGGTGAGCAAGTGGCCCTACGTCGTGCCGCCCGATCACACGATCTGGGACGCGGCCTCGGCGCCGGGCTCGCAGCTGTTCCTGCTCCTGGGGGTGCTGTTCGTGATCCCGATCGTGCTCGCGTACACCGCCTGGACCTACTGGGTCTTCCGCGGCAAGGTGCGGCGCCGATGACGGCTATCACTGACGCGGCAACCGCGGCCGCCGCGGCAGGCGCGACGCAGGCGGCGGCGCGCACCTGGCTGGCGCGCGCGGGCGCGACGCGCTGCGCCGCTGGAGCTGGACGGCTGGCCGCGTGGCCGCGGGCGCTGGTCGCCGCGGCCGCTGCACGATCGCGCAGGCCGTGCCTGGTCGCGGCTGATCGCGGCCCAGCGCGCGTGTCGTCGACGGCCGGCCTGGCGCTGGCGCCCGCGCTGGCGGCTGCTCGCCGCGGCCGCTGGCGCTGCGCGCCCTGGCCCGACTGGGGCCAGCGTGGTGCGCCGGTCGAGGCCGGCGTCGCGCGTGCGACGCGCGTGCGCGCGGCGCGCTGCTCGACCACGCCTGGCCGCGCTCGGGCCCGGTCGCGCTGGGCGACCGTGCCACAGCGCCGGCGCTGGCCAGCCGCGGCGCTGGAGCAGGTCGACGCCCTCGACGGGCTACTTCGCGCGCTATCTGCCCGCAGCTCGTGGCTGGCGGTGGTCGGTGCCGCTGCCATCCGGCGCGGCCGTCGCTCGTGCTCGACTGGCTCGCCGGGCTGCTGCTGCTGCTGAGCCGCGCCGCTGATCCCGCTGTTCATGGCGCTGGTCGGCATGGGGGCCGAGCGCCTCAACCGGCGCCAGTTCACGCGCCATGAACCGCCTCGCCGGCCACTTCCTCGACCGCGTGCGCGGCCTGCCCACGCTGCAGCTGTTCGGCATGCCGCAGGGCCAGTGTCGACGAGGTGGCGGCGGCGGCCGACGGCTACCGCGAGCGCGCGCTGCGCGACCCTGCGCGTGGCCTTCCTGTCCTCGGCCGTGCTGGAGTTCTTTGCCTCCGTGGCGATCGCGGTGGTGGCCATCTACATCGGTTTCGGTCTGCTCGGTTACATCGCTTCGGTCCCGCCGACGAGCTGACCCTGTTCACCGGGCTGTTCATACTTCTGCTGGCACCGGAGTTCTTCCAGCCGCTGCGCAATCTGGCCCAGCACTATCACGACCGCGCCGCGGCCATCGGCGCGGCCGGGGAGCTGCTGGCGTTTCTGCGGCAGCCGGCCCCGGTCGTCGCCCCGACCGCGCCGGATGCCCCCGGCGGCATCGTGCTCGCCGGGGTGGAGGTGGCCTACGCGGGCGGCCGGCCGGTGCTCGCGGGCTTCGGCCTGCGCGTCGCGGCGGGCGAGTGCGTGGGCCTGGTGGGGCCGTCGGGCAGCGGCAAGTCGACCGTGCTCGCCGTGGTCGCGGGCTTCGTGGCCCCGCGCGCCGGTCGCGTGAGCGCGGCGGGCGCGCAGGTAGGCAGCCCGGCGCGGTCGCCTGGGTCGGCCAGCGCCCGTTCCTGGCGCACGACACGATCGCCGCCAACATCCGCCTCGGCCGCCCGGACGCGGACGACGCGGCGGTGCGCGCCGCCGCGGAGCGCGCCGGCGTGGATGCGTTCCTCGGGCGCCTGCCGGCCGGCCTGGAGACCGGGCTCGGCGAGCACGGCCACGGGCTGTCGGGGGGCGAGGCCCAGCGCGTGGCGCTCGCGCGCGCGTTCCTCTCGCGCGCCCCCGCGGTGCTGCTCGACGAGCCCACGGCCGGGCCTGGACGCGCGCGCCGAGGCGCGGGTGATCGCGGCGCTGCGCCGGCTGCTGGCCGAGGGCCGCACCGTGCTCGCGGCGAGCCACCAACCGGCGCTGCGCGCGCTCATGGACCGGGTCGTCGAGCTGCCGCATGGGTGAGCTGCGCCGCTGGCTGCCGGAGCTGCTGGCGCGGCCGGGGCGATTCGCGCTCGGCGGCGGGCTGCTGCTGCTCACGGTGCTGGCGTCGGTGGGGCTGCTCGCGCTGGCGGGCTGGTTCATCACGGCAGCCGCCGTGACCGGGCTGCTGCTCGCGGCCGGGGTCGACGCGCGCCTCGGGGTGTTCGTCCCCGGCGCCGTGATCCGCGCGCTCGCGTTGCTGCGCACGGGCGCACGCTACGGCGAGCGGCTGGTCAACCACGACGCCGTGCTGCGCCTGCTGGCCGCCATCCGCGGGCGCGTCTTCGCCGCCCTCGCGCGGCTCGACGCGCGCGCGCTGTCGCGCCTGCGCGGGGCCGACGCGCTCGGCCGGCTGACCGCGGACGTCGACGCGCTCGACAATCTCTACCTGCGCGCGCTCGTGCCGCCGGTAGCGGGTGTCCTGGCGCTGGCCGCCGTGCTCGGCCTGCTGGCCGGGCTCGCGCCGGCGGCGGCGCGTGCGGGGGCCGCGGTGGTGCTGCCCGCGCTGGTGCTCGCGGTCGCGCTGCGCCGGGCCGGCCGGCGCCCGCACGGGCGAGCGCGTGGCCGCGGCGCGGGAGGCGCTGCGCCGGCGCGTGCTCGATCTCGCCGCCGGCCTGGCCGAGCTGCGCGCCGTACGGCTCGCTCGGCGGACCACCGCGCGCGCGCCGCCCGCGACGACGCCCGCCTGGTGCGCGTCGGCCCGCCTGGGGCGGCGCGCGGCGGCGGCCGAGGCGGCCACCCAGCTCGGCGTCCACCTGGCGGCGCTGGCCGCGCTCGCCGCCGGCGTCGCGCTGCACGCGCGCGGCGTGATCGACGGTCCGGTGCTGGTCCTGCTGCCGCTCGCCGTGCTCGGCCTGGGCGATCCTGCCGGCGGTGCCGGCGGCGCTGGTGGAGCTGGGGCACACGCGCGCGGCGGCGCGGCGCCTCAACCGCCAGCTCGACACGCCGGCCGCGGTGCCCGAGCCGGCCGCGCCGGCCCCGGCGCCGAGCGGAACGGCGTCCGCCTGGTCGACGTGGTGCTGGGCTACGGCGCCGGCACGGACGCCGTCTTCGACGGTCTTTCGCTCGCGCTTGCACCCGGCGAGGCGGTCGCGGTCGTCGGTGCCTCCGGCGCCGGCAAGTCGACCCTGGGCGACCTCGTGGCGCGCGTGGTGGACCCGGATGCGGGCACGGTGGAGCTCGGCGGCACCGCCCTGACGCGACTGCGCCGGGCCGACCGCGTCGCGCGCGTCGGCTACCTGACCCAGCGCACGGAGCTGTTCGCGGACACCATCGCCGGCAACCTGCGCGTGGCGCGCCCGCAGGCGCGCACGGCCGAGCTCTGGCAGGCGCTGGAGACGGCGGGGCTGGCGACGTTCGTCGCCGCGCGCCCGCACGGGCTCGACGCCTGGGTGGGCGAGGCCGGCGTGCGGCTCTCGGGCGGCCAGGCGCGGCGCCTCGCGCTGGCGCGCGTGGTGCTCGCCGATACCCCGGTCGTGGTGCTCGACGAGCCGCTGGCCGGCCTCGACGCGGAGACGGCGGCGGCCGTGTCCGCCTCGCTGGGGCGCTGGCTGGAGGGACGCACGGCGCTGCTGCTCGCCCACGAGGCCGGCGCGCTGCCGCGCGCCGCCCGGGTGCTGTCGCTGCACGGCGGTGCCCTGCACCCCGCGCCCTGAAGGTCCCTCCCGTCCTGGCGCGAAGCGGCACGGGCATTGGTATCCGGCGGCGGCGTATGGCGTAATGTCGCCGTGTTGTCATGCGAACTGCCCCATGGCCCCTGACCAGCATGAACGCGTGGTCGACCTGCGCCGCCTGCGCCGCTCCTGCAGGGAGTGCTCGCTGCGCACCCTGTGCCTGCCCGCCGGGATCCCGCCGGCGGACATGGAGCAGCTCGACCGCGTGGTCCAGTCGCGCCTGCCGCTCGACCGCGGCCAGAGCCTGTTCCGTGCCGGCGACCGTCTCGAGCACCTCTACGCTGCGCGCAGCGGCACGCTGCGCACGGCGCAGCCCGGCAGCGAGGGCGACGAGCAGGTGATCGGATTCCACCTCCCCGGCGAGCTGGCCGGTCTCGAGGCCATCAGCGACGACACGCATCACTGCGACGCGGTCGCGCTCGAGCGCACGAGCGTATGCGCGGTGCCGTTCGGCCGCCTCCAGGAGGTCGCGGCGCGGGTCCCCGCGCTGCAGTCGCAGTTCCATCGCCTGATCAGCCGCGAGCTGGTCCAGGACCAGCAGCACCTGATCGCGCTGGGGCGCCGCACCGCCCGCGAGCGCCTGGCGCTGTTCCTGCACAGCCTTGCCCAGCGGCTCGAGGCGTCCGGCTTGGACGGGTGCGAGCTGCGCCTGGTGATGTCGCGCGACGATATCGCCAACTACCTCGGGCTGGCGCTGGAGACGGTCAGCCGCCTGCTGACGAAGCTCACCGAGGAGGGTGTCATCGACGTCGAGCGCCGGCGCGTGCGCATCGTCGACCCGGTCGCACTGGCGCGCGTGGCCGGCCAGCCGGTGATCGCTGGCGGGACGGGCGAGCGCGACCGCGAGCACGGTTCCTGAGGTCCGCGCCATGTGGCTGCTCGACCAGCTCGCCGAGGACAACATCGCCCGCGCGCGCGAGCGCGGCGAGCTCGATGACCTGCCCAGCGATGGCCGCCCGCTGCGCCTCGATGACGACTCCATGGTCCCGCCGGAGCTGCGCGCCGCCTACCGCGTGCTGAAGAACGCGGGCTACCTGCCGGAGGAGATGCAGGTGCGGCGCGAGCTCCACGACGCCGAGGCCCTGCTGCACGCCGCGCGCACCGAGGAGGAGCGCGCCACCGCCGGCGCCCGCATCCGCCTGCTGCTGTCGCGCCTCGGCGACCGCCGCGGCGGCTCCCTGCTCACGCAGGAGGACTACTTCCAGCGCATCCGCGAGCGCATCCAGCGCGAGCAATAGGCACCGCGACGGCGCTGCGGCGCGCACGCGGCGGCGCCGTGGGGTGGTCGGCCGCGCCGCGATGTCGTCGAAGCGAATGTCGGTGTCGCTGCAGTCACTCATCGGTCTCGGCGCAGGCGGTATCTTCTCGGGGATGTGCCAGGGCTGGTCGTGTGCGCGCGCCCGCCCGGGATCGACGGTCGGGCCTTCCCGATCCGCGGCCATCCCGGCCCTGGCGAGCGACGAGCCATTCTCCCAGCCGGAGACGCAATCCATGGCGGACTTCCCCAAGAGCGCGAACGTCGTGATCATCGGCCAGGGCGGGATCGTCGGTGCCTCGGTGGCCCATCACCTGATCGAGCGGGGTTGGGACAACATCGTCGGGATCGACAAGTCCGCCATCCCGACGGACATCGGCTCGACGTCGCACGCCTCCGATTTCTGCTTCATGACCGCGCACGATCACATGACGTGCTACACCACGGCGTACAGCGTCGAGTTCTTCGACCGCATGGGGCACTACGCGCGCAGCGGCGGCATCGAGGTGGCGCGCCGCGGCGACGACGAGCGCATGGAAGAGCTCAAGCGCAAGGTCGATTCCGGCCGCGCGTTCGGGACCAACGTGCGCATCATCGGCCCGGCGGAGGCCAGGGAGCTGGTGCCGCTGCTCGAGGAGGACCTGATCCAGGGGGCGATGTACGACCCCGACGCCGGCCTGGTGATCCCGCGCTCGCAGATCTTCACCGGCGAGCTGGTGCAGAAGGCCGAGGAGAGCGGCAAGCTCCAGGCCTTCGCCAACACCCCGGCGACCGGCATCGAGATCGACAACGGGCGCATCAAGGGCGTGCACACGCGTCGCGGCTACATCGAGGCGCCGTACGTCGTGTGCTGCGCGGGGCTCTGGGGCCGCCTGATCGCCGGCATGGCGGGCGAGGATCTCCCGATCATGCCGGTCGAGCACCCGCTGCTCTACTTCGGGCCGTACGACCAGTTCGCCGGCACGGGCAAGGAGATCGGCTACCCGCTGCTGCGCGACCAGGGCAACTCGGCCTACCTGCGCGACACCGGCGACCCGAAGACCACCGAGGGCGGCCAGATCGAGTGGGGCTACTACGAGGAGAAGGCCCCGCGCATGGTCCACCCGCGCGACATCCTCGAGAAGGAGCAGGCGCGCCTGTCGCCGTCGCAGCGCGATCTCGACATGGACCAGATCATGGAGCCGCTCGAGCGTGCGATGGAGCTCACCCCGATCCTCGGCGAGCTGGGCTGGGACGAGAAGCGCTCGTTCAACGGGCTGCTCCAGGTCACCGCCGACGGCGGGCCGTCGATCGGCGAGTCCGCCGAGGTGCGCGGCCTGTGGTACGTCGAGTCGGTCTGGGTGAAGGACGGCCCGGGCACGGGCAAGGTCGTCGCCGACTGGATGACCGACGGGCGCACGGAGCTCGACCCGCACGGCATCGACTTCACGCGCTACTATCCCTTCCAGAAGGAAGAGGACTACATCGAGGCGCGCTGCTACGAGACCGCGTTCAAGATCTACAATCCGCCGGTGCACAACCGCGAGCCCTACACGGCCGCTCGCAACATCCGCCAGAGCCCGTTTCACGAGCGCGAGCAGGCGCTCGGCGGCTACTTCATGGAGGCCGCCGGCTGGGAGCGCGCGCACGGCTACGCCAGCAACGAGCACCTGCTCGAGAAGTACGCCGACCGCGTGCCCGAGCGCCGGGCGGAGTGGGACAACCGCCATTTCTGGCGCGTGTCGAATGCCGAGCATCTCGAGCTGTCCGAGAACGTCGGCATGATCAACCTGTCGCACTTCGCCATCTACGATGTGTCGGGGCCCGACGCCGAGGCGCTCATGGAGTACACCTGCGTCGCGAAGGTCGGCGGCGACACGCCGGTGGGCAAGGGGATCTACACGCACTTCCTCGACCACGAGGGCGGTGTGCGCGCCGACCTGACCGTGCTTCGTCTCGCCGACGATCACTACCGGGTGATCGACGGCGGCGACGCCGGCAACCGCGACTACGTCTGGATGCGGCGCATGGCCGAGGACCGCGGCTGCGACGTGCGCATCGAGGAGCGCACCACGGACTTTGGCTGCATCGGCCTGTGGGGTCCCAATGCCCGCACGACGCTGCAGGCGGTGGCGGACGATCCCGACGCGCTCACCCAGGAGAGCTTCCCGTTCGCCGCGGTGAAGGACATCACGGTCAAGGGCACGCCGGTGATGGCCTTCCGCATCTCGTACGTCGGCGAGCAGGGCTGGGAGCTGCACTTCGCCTACGACGACGGCCTGGCCCTGTGGGATACCCTCCACGGGCAGGGCGTGACGCCGGTGGGCATCGAGACCTACGCCAACAGTCGTCGGCTCGAGAAGTGCCTGCGCCTGCAGAACGCCGACCTCAAGATCGAGTACAACCTCATGGAGGCCGACCTGGCCCGGCCCAAGGTCAAGGCGGCGGACTTCCACGGCAAGGCCGCGTACGTCGCCCAGCGCGAGCGTGACCACCAGCCGGCGTACCTGTGCACGCTGACGATGCAGGCCAACGTCGACGCCAACGGCGTGCCGCGCTACCCGGTGGGGCACCTGCCGATCATGGACCCCGACACGGGCGAGGTGCTGATCGACGCGGTCGGGCGGCGCTCCTACGTCACCAGCGTCGCCTTCGGTCCCTCGGTCGGCAGGAACATCGCGCTCGGCTACCTGCCGCACGTCTACTGCCAGGAGGGGCGCAGGCTCGAGATCCAGTACTTCGACGAGGTCTACCCGGTCACGGTCGCGGCCGTCGGCTACAAGCCGCTCTACGACCCGGGCAACGAGCGCCCGAAGTCGTAGGGGCGCTCACCCGCCGCGCGACAGGCCGCCGGCCCGGGAACGGGGCGGCGGCTTTTTTCTTGAACCGCGAATGGACGCGAATATTCGCGAATGGGCGCCTGAGGCCGTCGTGCCCGGGAGGCGCTTCGCGGACGCGGCGCTGGCTTCTTCGGCCTCGGATCGCGACCTCCGGTCGAAACAAGGCACGCTACCCGCGGACGCAACCGCGAAGCGCTGTCTGCGCGCGCCCGCCTCAGGCGCCATTCGCGAACATCGCGTCCATTCGCGGTTCACAGGAAAGACGAAGGGCGCCCGCGGGCGCTCTCCATCCACGGCCTCCTACAGGCTCCGATCGGCCGCGGCGGCGAATCTGCGAGAGGAGCGACCTCTGGTCGCGAAACAAGGCACGGGTACCCGCGGACGCAACCGCGAAGCGCTGTCTGCGCGCGCCCGCCTCAGGCGCCATTCGCGAACATTCGCGTTCATTCGCGGTTCACAGGAAAGACGAAGGGCGCCCGCGGGCGCCCTTGCATCGCACGGCCTCCTACAGGCTCCGATCGGCCGCGGCGGCGAATCTGCGAGTAGGAGCGACCTCTGGTCGCGAAACAAGGCACGGCTACCCGCGGACGCAACCGCGAAGCGCTGTCTGCGCGCGCCCGCCCAGGCGCCATTCGCGAACATTCGCGTTCATTCGCGGTTCACAGGAAAGACGAAAGGCGCCCGCGGGCGCCCTGAATCGCACGGCCCGAGCGGGCCCGCCTACATGTTCGGGTAGTTCGGCCCGCCGCCGCCCTCGGGGGCGATCCAGTGGATGTTCTGTGACGGGTCCTTGATGTCGCAGGTCTTGCAGTGGATGCAGTTCTGCGCGTTGATCTGCAGGCGCGGATTGCCGTCGTCGCCCTCCACGATCTCGTAGACGCCGGCCGGGCAGTAGCGCTGCTCGGGGGCGTCGTAGTAGGCGAGGTTGTAGCTCACCGGGATCGAGTCGTCCTTGAGCGTGAGGTGGACCGGCTGGTCCTCCTCGTGGAACGTGTTGGTCAGGTACACGCTCGAGTTCAGGTCGAAGCTGACGACGCCGTCGGGCTTCGGGTACTCGATCCTCGGCATGCGGTCGGCGGGCTTGAGCGACTCGTGGTCCGCGTGCCGGTGGTGCAGCGTCCAGGGCAGGCGCCCGCCGAACAGCTTCAGGTCGATGCCGCTGTAGATCGAGCCGAGCACCATGCCCCAGCGCGCGGCCGCGGGGCGGAAGTTGCGCGCCGCGTGCAGCTCGCGATGGACCCACGACTGCCGGTAGGCGCTCTCGTAGGCCTCGAGGGTGTCCGGGGCCGCGTCGCCGCTCGCGAGCGCCTCGCCGATGCTCTCGGCGGCGAGCATGCCCGTCTTCATCGCCGTGTGGTTGCCCTTGATCTTGGGCACGTTGAGAAAGCCGGCCGCGCAGCCGATGAGCGCGCCGCCCGGGAACGCCAGCCGCGGTACCGACTGCAGGCCCCCCTCGTTGAGCGCGCGCGCACCGTAGCTCACGCGGCGCCCGCCCTCGAGCGTCGCTCGGATGGCCGGGTGCGTCTTGAAGCGCTGGAACTCCTTGAACGGGTACAGGTGCGGGTTGCGGTAGTCGAGCCCGACGACGTAGCCGACGTACACCTGGTTGTTCTCGAGATGATAGAGGAACGACCCGCCCCAGGTGCGCGTGTCCATGGGCCAGCCGGCCGTGTGGATCACCGTGCCGGTCCTGTGCTTCGCCGGGTCGATCTCCCAGAGCTCCTTGAAGCCGATGCCGTAGGTCTGCGGGTCGGCATCCGCGCGCAGCCCGAACCGCTCGATCAGCTGCTTGCTCACGTGCCCGCGGCATCCCTCGGCGAACAGCGTGTAGGTCGCGTGCAGCTCGATGCCGGGCTCGAACGAGTCCTTGGGCTCCCAGTCGCGGCCGATGCCCATGTCGCCGGTGCGCACACCCTTGACGCTGCCGTCGTCGTGGAAGAGGGCCTCCTGCGCGGCGAAGCCGGGATAGATCTCCGCGCCCAGCGCCTCGGCCTGCTCCGCCATCCAGCGGCAGACGTTGCCCATCGAGACCACGTAGTTGCCGTCGTTGTGCATCTGCCGCGGCAGCAGCGACACGGGCACGTTCAGCGACCGCTTCGCGCCGAGCAGCATGAAGCGTTCCTCGGTGACCGGTGCGTTCAGCGGCGCGCCCCGGTCCTTCCAGTCGGGGATCAGCTCGTCGAGCGCGGTGGGCTCGAGCACGGCGCCCGAGAGGATGTGCGCGCCCACCTCGGAGCCCTTCTCGAGCACCGCGACGCTGATGTCACCGCCGGACTCCGCCGCCAGCTGGCGCAGCCGGATCGCGGCGGCGAGGCCCGACGGGCCCGCGCCGACGATCACGACGTCGTATTCCATCGCTTCGCGTTCGACGTCCAAGGCAATCCTCCTGGGCCCGTTGCCGCGGCCGCGCTCGGGCGTGCGGCGGGGCGCGGGCGATGGCCCCGATGGGTGATCCCGATAGCCGGGCCGGGGCCGGAAAATTCTGCCCGAGCACCGCGGTGGCCACAAGGCGTGGCGGCTCCCCGGCGGGCCGGATGAGACATGCGCGGTCGATCTAGTATGATCGGGCACCGGCGTCGCGCGCGGCCGGCTGCGAGCGCCCGGGCCCGGCGACGCCCAGGACGGTGCGCGAACGAGGGGGCGATCCGTGGAGCACGACGACCACCCGCGCGGTGAGCTGTTGCTCGATGTTCGCGAGCTGGTGCGCGACTTCGGCGGCCTGCGCGCAATCGACGGCTGCACGCTCGGCGTGCAGCGCGGCACCATCACCGGCCTGATCGGCCCGAACGGGGCCGGCAAGACGACCCTGTTCAACATCATCACCGGCTTCATCCGCCCCGACTCGGGGCGCGTGTACTTCCGCGGCCAGGATATCACCAACCTGCCGCCGTATCGGATCTTCCAGCGTGGCCTCGCGCGCACCTTCCAGATCCCGCGCGAGCACCACAGCATGACCGTGCTCGAGAACCTGATGCTCGTGCCGCAACGCCAGCTCGGCGAGAACATCTGGAACAGCTGGCTGCGCCCGGGCGCGGTGGGGCGCGAGGAGGAACACCACCGCGAGAAGGCGCTCGAGGTGCTCGCGTTCGTCGACCTGGGGCACATGGCCTGGGAGCCGGCCGGCAAGCTCTCGGGCGGCCAGAAGAAGCTGCTCGAGCTCGCGCGCACGCTGATGGCCGACCCGGAGCTGATCCTGCTCGACGAGCCCGGCGCCGGCATCAACCGCACGCTGATGCAGCGCCTGACGGAGAACATCGAGTACCTGTGCCGCGAGCGCGGCATCACGTTCCTGCTGATCGAGCACGACATGGACCTCGTGATGAGGCTGTGCGATCCCGTCATCGTGATGAGCGAGGGCCGTCACCTGATGGAGGGAACGCCCGACGAGGTCCGTACCGACGAGCGCGTGCTCGAGGCCTATCTGGGTGGGCAGTATGCCGTTGCTGAAGGTTGACAGCATCACGTGCGGTTACGGGGACATGGAGGTTCTGACCGAGGTCTCCGCCCGCATCGAGGAAGGCGAGATCGTCTCGGTCATCGGGCCGAACGGGGCGGGCAAGTCGACCCTCATGAAGGCCGTGTTCGGGCTGATCCACCCGTGGCAGGGCACGATCACGTTCCGCGACACGGACATCTCGCGGATGGAGCCCTACGACATCGTCTCGCTGCGCATGTGCTACGTGCCGCAGGTGTCCAACGTGTTCACCGACCTCACGGTCGAGGACAACCTCGAGATGGGCGCGTTCGTGCTCGACGACGCCGACCTCGACGAGCGCAAGGAGCGGATCTTCGAGCTCTTCCCGCGACTGGCCGAGCGCCGGCGCCAGCCGGCCGGCAAGATGTCCGGCGGCGAGCGCCAGATGGTCGCGATGGGCAGCGCGCTGATGCTCGAGCCGCAGCTGATACTGCTCGACGAGCCGTCGGCCGGCCTCGCGCCGAAGATGGTCAGCATGATCTTCGAGCGCATCACGCGCATCAACGAGGCCGGCATCGCCATCATGATGGTCGAGCAGAACGCGAAGGAGTCGCTGCGCATGGCGCACCGCGGGTACGTCCTGGCCAACGGCGAGAACCGCGTCGAGGGCGGCGGCCGGGAGCTGCTCGACGATCCCGAGGTCGCGCGCCTGTACCTGGGAGGCTAGCCGATGGCGGATACCCAGTACGACGAGACCGAGGACACGGCACCGGGGACGCCGGCGCGCGCGGCGGGCGAGCTGCGCACCGGCGAGCGCATCCGCGAGGCGCTGCAGAGCCGCACGGCGATGGTGGTGTCGATCGTCATCATCCTGGTGCTGCTGTGGTGGGCCGCGGTGGCGCAGGACGTCAGCCAGTACCGGCTGCTGTCGCTCACCGTGTGGGGCGTGATGCTCGGCGGCGTGATCGCGCTCGGCGCCATCGGCCTGACGCTGATCTACGGCGTGCTCAAGTTCCCGAACTTCTCGCACGGGGCGCTGGTCACGCTCGGCGCGTACATCGCCTACACGATAGTGATCTGGTGGCCGGGACAGTCGCCCGCCATCGGCCCGTTCTCGTTCGGCTGGGATCTCATCGTCGGCATGGTCGTGGCGATGCCGCTCGTGGGCCTGGTGGCGCTCGGCCTCGACCGGGTCGTCTACCGGCGCCTGCGGCGCCAGGACTCGCCGCTGGTGCTGTTCGCGATGGCCTCGCTGGCGATGGCGTTCTTCGTGCGCAGCATCATCTACCTCGTCTGGGGCTCGGACTTCCATTTCTACTACCAGGGCCGCCCCAATCCCGCGCTCGACCTGGGATTCGGGGTCCGGGTCCAGGCGGACGCGCTGTTCATCCTCGGGCTGGCCATGGTGATGGTGGCGCTGGTCTACCTGCTGCTCGGACGCACCAAGATGGGCAAGGCGATGCGCGCGACGGCCAACAACCCCGAGCTCGCCCAGGTGCGCGGGATCAATACCGAGCGCGTCATCGCGTGGACCTGGATCATGAGCGGCGCGCTCGCCGCCGCCGGCGGCGTGATGTACGGGCTGGCGTCGCAGCTGCGCCCCGAGATGGGCTTCTGGCTGCTGCTGCCGATGTTCGCCGCGGTCATCATGGGCTCGATCGGCAACCCGCGCGGCGCGCTCGTCGGGGCGATCATCATCGGCGTGGCGCAGCAGGTATCCACGGCGTTCCTGAGCCCGGCCTACGGGCCGGCCGTGGCGTTCGTGCTCATGGTGATCACCCTGCTCATCCGGCCCCAGGGGCTCTTCGGCGGCCCGGGAGACTGAATCGATGGATGCCGCAACCCTCGTCAAGGCCGTGCTGATCGGGATCCCGCTGCTGATCCTGGCAGTCGCGCTGCTGGCACGCTTTCCCTGGAGCGTGCGCCTGCCGGGCGCGCTCGCCGCGGCGGTGGCAGCGGCGCTGATCATCGTCTCCTGGTTCGATTCGGGTGACCTGTCCTACCTGGTCACGTTCGCCATCATGGCCGGCATCTACGCGATCCTCACGCTGGGGCTGAACGTCCAGTGGGGCTACACCGCCCACCTCAACTTCGGCATCGCCGGCTTCTTCGCCATCGGCGCGTTCACCACCGCGCTGTTCACCACGGAGGTGCCGACCGGGACGCTGGCGCAGTACACCCAGCAGGCCTTCGGCCTGGAGATGCCGTTCCTGGTCGGCGTGCTTGCCGCCGCCGTCGTCTCCGGTGTCGTGGCCGCGCTGATCGCGGTCCCCGTGCTGCGGCTGCGCATGGACTTCCTCGCGATCGCCACGATCGGGATCGCGGAGATCATCCGCCGCATCTTCCAGAACGAGCGCTGGCTGGCGAACGGCCCGCAGCCGCTGCGCGGCATCCCGCAGCCGCTCAACTGCACGCTCGCGGACCAGCCCTGCGCCTGGATGCCGGGCTGGCTGGCGGCATTCTTCGCCCCGCTGGAGCCACGCGACTACATCTTCGTCTACCTCGTGATCGTGACCCTGTTCCTGCTCGTGGTGTACCTGCTGCTCGAGCGCGCGGTGCGCTCGCCCTGGGGCCGGGTGCTGCGCGCGACCCGCGACCAGGAGGCCGCCACCGCGATGAGCGGCAAGAACGTGCCCTGGGTGCGCGTCCAGTCGTTCGTCGTCGGCGCCGTCATCATGGGCATCGGCGGCGCGCTGTACGCCCACTACGTGGTCACCATCGACTACAGCCACTTCCGCCACCTGTTCGCCACCTTCATCATCTGGGTGATGCTCATGTTCGGCGGCAGCGGCAACAACCGCGGCGCGATCCTGGGGGCGTTCGTCATCTGGGGCGTGTGGAGCGGGACCGCCTTCCTCACGGGCTGGCTGGAACCGGCGCTGGCGGCGATCCACCCGGACCTGCCGGCGCGCGCCTCGTACCTGCGCTGGATGTTCGTGGCCCTGCTGCTCGCCGGCATCGTGCTGTTCCGCCCGCAGGGCATCCTGCCCGAGGAGACCAGCGTGTCGCGCCACGCGCGGCCCGCGCGTGGCTACCGGTGGCAGCGGGCGGACGAGCACGCCGCCGCCCGCGCGGGCGACGAAGACTCGTCGTAGCACTGCCTTCGGCAGGCTGGCGCGGCCATGCTTGCCCATCGCCTGTTGATTCCGTCCGCGCCTTCGGCGCGGCCGGTTCCTTTTCTCGGTATGCGCCAAGAAAGGAACCAAAGGAAGCGCACCCGGCTGTCTCGCCCGCCGTTGCGCCGTTAACGGCGCAACGGCGGGTCCCCTGCGCGCCGGTGCGGGCGCCGGTCTCCGTCCGGGGCGCAGCCAGCCGGGAACGCCGAGCTCCAGCTCGGCAGAAGCGCCCGCCAGGCCGGGCTGGAGCCCGGCGCTCCCAGCCCGCGCGCGCAGGGGAGCCCGAGCGCAGCGGGGCCGGCCCCTCGAGATCGCACCGCACCACCTGCAAACCGCTCCCCGAGCCCCGTGCAATCCCGGTCCCCCTCGACGCCGCCGAGCACGGGGCGGGCGGCGGTCTCCGTCCGGGGCGCAGCCAGCCGGGAACGCCGAGCTCCAGCTCGGCAGAAGCGCCCGCCAGGCCGGGCTGGAGCCCGGCGCTCCCAGCCCGCGCGCGCAGGGGAGCCCGAGCGCAGCGGGGCCGGCCCCTCGAGATCGCACCGCACCACCTGCAAACCGCTCCCCGAGCCCCGTGCAATCCCGGTCCCCCTCGACGCCGCCGAGCACGGGGGCGGGCGGCGGTCTCCGTCCGGGGCGCAGCCAGCCGGGAACGCCGAGCTCCAGCTCGGCAGAAGCGCCCGCCAGGCCGGGCTGGAGCCCGGCGCTCCCAGCCCGCGCGCGCAGGGGAGCCCGAGCGCAGCGGGGCCGGCCCCTCGAGATCGCACCGCACCACCTGCAAACCGCTCCCCGAGCCCCGTGCAATCCCGGTCCCCCTCGACGCCGCCGAGCACGGGGGCGGGCGGCGGTCTCCGTCCGGGGCGCAGCCAGCCGGGAACGCCGAGCTCCAGCTCGGCAGAAGCGCCCGCCAGGCCGGGCTGGAGCCCGGCGCTCCCAGCCCGCGCGCGCCAGGGGCAGCCCGAGCGCAGCCGGGGCCGGCCCCTCGAGATCGCACCGCACCACCTGCAAACCGCTCCCCGAGCCCCGTGCAATCCCGGTCCCCCTCGACGCCGCCGAGCACGGGGGCGGGCGGCGGTCTCCGTCCGGGGCGCAGCCAGCCGGGAACGCCGAGCTCCAGCTCGGCAGAAGCGCCCGCCAGGCCGGGCTGGAGCCCGGCGCTCCCAGCTCGCGCGCGCAGGGGAGCCCGAGCGCAGCGGGGCCGGCCCCTCGAGATCGCACCGCACCACCTGCGAACCGCTCCCCGAGCCCCCGTGCAATCCCGGTCCCCCTCGACGCCGCCGAGCACGGGGGCGGGTGGCGGTCTCCGTCCGGGGCGCAGCCAGCCGGGAACGCCGAGCTCCAGCTCGGCAGAAGCGCCCGCCAGGCCGGGCTGGAGCCCGGCGCTCCCAGCCCGAAGGGCCGGGCGGAATCGACGGCGTTTCGTTCGAACGCGAACCGCGCAGGCCATCACGGCCCCACGCCCAAACGAAAAAGGGGCGAGGCCGCGAACGGCCCCGCCCCTTCGATCGAACCGTGATCCGCGCGGATCGCTCGGGGGTGATGTCCCCGGTGCCTGCAGCTGCACGGTCTCGATCTCGCCGCCCGAGGTGAACTGCCAGATCTCGATCGGCACCTTGACGTCGCCCCGCTCGTCGAACTCGAGCGCGCCGGCGGCGCCGGTGTAGTCGACGTCCTGGCCGTCCTTGATCGTGCTGCATGCGCCTCGACGAGGCCATCGACGTTGCCGCCGATGACGGCCTTGCCGGGCGCGTTGGTCACGGGGCGCAGGTGATCGTTGAGCACGTCGCCGCGTGAGCGCGCTCGTCGCCGCTGGCGACGGCCCGCGCCAGCGGCGAGCCCGATCACGATACCCGCGTCGTAGGCCGAGGTCGTGAACGGCGGCACGCGGTCGTGGCCGTACTCGTCGCTGAACGCCGCCTCGAAGTCCTTGTAGGCCTGGAGGCTGGTATCGGCGCCGGGCGCGGTGCCGTAGCTGCCGGCGAGCGAGTCGGCACCCACCGCCTCGACCACCTTGGTCGACTTGTTGCCGTCGACGAACAGCCAGTTGGTGAAGTCGAAGGTGTCACGCGACTCCTTGAGGAAGGTCGCCGTGTGGCCCGGATAGCTGGCGCAGAACAGGATATCCGGATCGTCCTTGAGCGCGGCCGCGAGCTGCGACTTGTACGTCGGCTGTACCTCCTCGGGGTGCGGCACCTGCGCGTGGACCGTGCCGCCGCGCAGCTGGAACGAGCGCGCGAAGGCGTTCGACAGGCCCTGCCCGTAGGGGTTGTTGACGTAGATCGTCGACGCCGTCTTGAACTTGTAGTCGTGGATGATCTCGCCGGCCGCGAGCTGCGCGTCGATCACCCCCTGGAGCGTGTCGGGCGCGGTGGTGCGGAACAGCAGGTCCTTGCCCTCGTCCTCGGGCAGCACCGAGATCAGCGGCGAGGTCGAGCCGTTCGATATCTGCAGGACGTTGTTGGGCAGCGCCACCGATGTCGCCGTGGCCGTCGGTCACGCCGCTGGACCAGGCGCCGACGATCGCCGAGACGTCGTCGGCGTCGACCAGCTTGCGCGCCGACTCGATCGCCGGCGTGGGCTGCGTGTTGGTGTCCTCGGTGATGATCTGGTTGACGATCGGTCCGCCGAAGACCTGCTTCGCCGCCGCGTTGATGTGCTTGTACGCGAGGTGGGCGGCGTCGCGATAGAACGGTCCGAATTCGGCGGCCGAGCCGGTCATGGGCGCGATCTGGCCCAGTTTGATCGTCGGCGGCGCGGCCAGCACGCGGAACGAGGCGGTGCCGCCGACGGCCATCGCGCCACCGGCGAGCGCGGTCGTCTGCAGGAACCGCCGGCGCCCGGCGGAGGTGTGTTGCGTGTCGGTGTCTTTGGGCTTGTCGGTCAGTGGTTCCGACCCCCCTTGGTGGTTGTGGGCCGGACGGACACGGGCCACAGCCGTGCGGGCCGTGCGACGCCCGGACGGGTTCAACTGAACACCCGCAACCACCTTATCAGACCACGCCCGGGCCGCAATGCATGGCCTCGCGGGGTGATTCGCAGCGGCGCTTGATCCGCTACAATCGGCCTGCGTACCGCCCCGCCGAGGCCGCACCGATGTCCGACGTTCTCCAGCGCCTGCTCGACGACCGGGGCGTGCTCCTGGCCGACGGCGCGACGGGCACGAACCTGTTCGCCCTGGGCCTGCAGACCGGCGAGCCGCCGGAGCTGTGGAACCTCGATCACCCGGAGCGGGTGCGGGCCCATTACCGGCGCTTCGTCGACGCGGGCTCGGACGTCTTCCTGACCAACAGCTTCGGCGGCACGCGCCAGCGCCTGAAGCTGCATGGCTCGCAGGAGCGGGCCGGCGAGATCAACGAGGCCGCCGCGCGGCTCGCGCGCGAGGTCGCCGACGGCGCCGGGCGGCCGGTCGCGGTCGGCGGCAGCATGGGCCCGACCGGCGAGCTGTTCGAGCCGCTGGGCGCGCTCACCCACGACGCCGCGCGCGAGGCCTTCGCCGAGCAGGCGCAGGCGCTGGCGCGCGGCGGCGCCGATGTCCTGTGGATCGAGACGCTGTCGTCGCAGGCGGAGGTGGACGCCGCGATCGAGGGGGCCCGCACCACCGGCCTGCCGGTCGTGTGCACCGTCAGCTTCGACACCAACGGGCGCACGATGATGGGCATCACGCCGCACGGCTTCGCGCAGCACTGCAGCCACGGCCACGCCGGCGCGGCCGCCTTCGGCACCAACTGCGGCACCGGCGCGTCCGAGCTGGTCGCCGCGCTGCTCAACATGCGCGCCGCCGCCGCGGGCGACGCCGTGCTCGTCGCCAAGGCGAACTGCGGCATCCCCGAGTGGCAGGGCGATCGCATCGTCTACAACGGCACGCCGGAGCTGATGGCCGAGTACGCCGTGCTCGCGCGCGATGCCGGCGCGCGCATCGTCGGCGGCTGCTGCGGCACGACCCCGGAGCACGTGGCGGCGATGCGCGCGGCGCTCGACAGCCGGCCGCGGGGCGCGCCACCCGACCTCGAGACCGTGGTCGCGCGCCTGGGCGAGGTCACGACCGGGGCGCGCGCGCAGTACGGCGGCGACCTCGACCCGGTGGCCGGGGCCAGCGGCGGCGGCCGCGCGGCACGCGGCGCGCGCCGGCGCCGCGGCCGGGCGGAGAGCTGAGATGGCGGCGCCGTCGCCCGCCGATCGCCTGCGGGCGCTGCTCGCGGAGGGCCGGCTGCTGCAGATGCCGGGCTGCTTCGACGCCATGTCCGCGCGCCTGGTGGAGGAGGCCGGCTTCCCGCTGGCGTTCATGAGCGGCTTCGCCGCATCCGCGTCGCACCTGGCGCAGCCCGACGCGGGGCTGATGTCGTTCGGCGAGATGGTCGAGCGCGGCCGCGAGATCTGCGCCGCGACGTCGCTGCCCGTGATCGGCGACGGCGACACCGGCTTCGGCAACGCCGTCAACGTGCGCCACACCGTCGCGGGCTACGCGCGCGCCGGCTTCGCCGCGATCATGATCGAGGACCAGGTGATCCCGAAGCGCTGCGGTCACACCGCCGGCAAGCAGGTGGTGGCGCGCGACGAGGCCTGCACGCGCCTGCGCGCGGCGCTCGACGCGCGCGACGAGGGCGCCGACATCCTGGTGATGGCGCGCACCGACGCGCGCGGGCCGCACGGCCTCGACGAGGCGATGGCGCGCGCGCGCGCCTTCGCGGACATGGGCGCCGACATCACCTTCCTCGAGGCGCCGGAGTCGGAGCAGGAGATGGCGCACTACTGCGCGGGCGTGCCCGGCCCCAAGATGGCCAACCTGATCGAGCACGGCAAGACACCGATGCTGCCGCCGGACCGCCTCGAGGCGCTCGGCTACCAGATCGCCGTCTACCCGCTGACGCAGCTGTCGGCGGCGATCCGCGCGATGCGCGCGAGCCTGGCCGCGATCGCCGCGGGCCGCGTGGCCGACAACGTCCTCGACTTCGCCGAGCTCACCGAGGCCGTGGGCTTCGGCCGCTACCACGAGACCGCGGACCGCTACCGCGACTGAGGGCGTCCACCGCCGCCACGACCGCCATGATCGCGCTGTTCACCGATTTCGGCTGGTGCGGTCCCTACGTCGGCCAGGTGCACGCGGTGCTGGCGCGCCACCAGCCCGACCTGCCGCCCGTGATCGACCTGATGCACGACGCCCCGCGCTTCGAGCCGGGGCGCCGCCGCCCACCTGCTGGCCGCGCTCGCCGGCGACCTGCCCGTCGGCAGCGTGGTCGTCGGTGTCGTCGATCCCGGTGTGGGCACGGCGCGCGAGCCGGTCGTCGTCGCGGCCGACGGGCGCTGGTACGTCGGCCCGGGCAACGGCCTGTTCGACGTCGTCGCGGCCCGCAGCGAGGCGCCCGCGCGCTGGTGGCGCATCACGCGCGCGCCCGAGGGCGCCGCGGCGACCTTCCACGGGCGCGACCTGTTCGCGCCCGTGGCCGCCGCGCTCGCGCGCGGCGGGGCCGTGCCCGGCGAGCCCATCGACGTCCCGGCCGCGTCCGGGGCGGAGGCCGACCGCGCGGCGGTGATCTACATCGACGGCTTCGGCAACGCCATGACCGGGCTGCGCGCCGGCGCCGGCGAGCGGCGGGCGCTGCGCGCCGGTGGCTGTCGCGTGCCGGCCGGGCGGACGTTCGCGGACGCCGCGCCCGGCGAGCCGCTGTGGCTCGCGAACTCGATCGGCCTGGTCGAGGTGGTGGTCAACCGGGGGCGCGCCGATGCCGCGCTCGGGCTGGCACCCGGGACCACGGTCGCGTGGGCGGAGGAGAGGTAGCGCGATGGCCGGTGACGAGTTCGACTGGGTGGCCTGGCGGCGCGAGGCGCGGCGCTCGCTGATCGCCGCGCGCCGCGCGCTGGCCGAGGACGACCGACGCCGGCGCAATGGCGCCATCGACGCCCTCCTGGAGCAGGCCTTCGGGGCGCTCGGCGGCCGCACCGTCGGCTTCTGCTGGCCCTTCGGCGGCGAGCCCGAGCCGCGCTTCGCCGTGCGTCGCTGGCGCGCGGCCGGCAGCCGCGCCGCGCTGCCGGTCGTGGTCGCGCCGCGGAGCCCGCTCGAGTTCCGCGAGTGGTGGCCGGGCGCGCCCATGGCCACCGGCGTCTACGACATCCCCTACCCGGTGGACACGCCGGTGCTCGAGCCGGAGGCCGCCGTGGTGCCGGTCAACGGCTTCGACGCCGCCGGCTACCGCCTCGGCTACGGCGGCGGCTACTTCGACCGCACCCTCGCCGCCTTGCCGGGGCGCCCGCTGTGCATCGGGCTCGGCTACGAGGTCGCGCGCATGCGCACGATCCATCCGCAGCCGCACGACGTCCCCTTCGACTTCATCGTCACCGAGGCCGGCATCGAGGCGCGCAGCGGCGAGCGCCTCGAGCGCGTGAGCGCCGCCGACGCGGACGCGCGGGTGCGGGCGCTGCTCGACCGCGACGCGTGACCGATCCACCGGGGCCGGCAATGCGTAGGCCGGCCTCGGCCGCAGGCCGATGCCGGCGTGCCGCCGCGAGGCCGCGCGTGTCGGGTTCCTCGCGCGCCAGCGCGCGAGCGGGGAGGGCGAAGGGCGAAGGGCGAAGGGCGCAGGGCGCAGGGCCAAGGGCGAAGGGCGAAGGGCGAAGGGCGAAGGGCGGGGCAGGCGAAGGGCGCGCCGAGGCGGCGCGCGAGCGGCCGAGGCACGATGCGCGCGTCGGCCTTGCCGGCGACGCGCCTGCCCTGGCCGCTGGCCGCTGGCCGCTGGCCGCTGGGCGCTGATCCTGAATCCTCGGCCCTGGGCCCTCGGCCTCGGCCCTCGCCCTCGGCCCTCCCCTTCACCCACCCGCGCGATGCAGCACGCGGTCGAGCAGGCGCGTGGGCAGCGCGCGGCGCAGGGCGGCGAACAGGTGGGCGGGGAAGGTGACGCGGTAGCGGCTCCTGGGCCGCGGGCTCTCGAGCGCGTGTATCAGCTTGCGCGTCACCGCCTCGGGCCCGAGGGTGAACGGCGCCGCGGGTCCCTCCTTCTGCAGGCGCGCCTCCATGCGCGCGTAGCGCTCGCGGTGGACGCTGGCCCCGGCGTCGATCCAGCGCCGGTAGGCGGCGAGGCCGTTGGCGCGGAAGCGGCTCTCGATCGGCCCGGGCTCGATCAGCACGACGTGGATGCCGCTGCCGGCGAGCTCGAGGCGCAAGGTGTCGCTCAGGCCCTCGAGGGCGAACTTGCTGGCGTTGTAGGCGCCGCGCCACTTCAGCGCGACGTACCCGAGCAGCGACGAGTTCTGCACGATGCGCCCGTGGCCCTGCGCGCGCATGGCCGGGATGACGCGGTTGGTCAGATCGAGCCAGCCGAAGAGGTTGCTCTCGAACTGCGCCCGCAGGGCCTCGCGCGACAGGTCCTCGACCGCCCCGGGCTGGCCGTAGGCGCCGTTGTTGAACAGCGCGTCGAGGCGGCCGTCGCAGCGTTCCATGACCGTGGCCACCGCGGTCTCGATGCTGGCCGGGTCGTCCAGGTCGAGTGGCAGCGCCTCCAGGCCCTCGTCGGCGAGGCGCGCGACGTCCGCGTCGCGACGCGCGCTCGCGAACACGCGCCAGCCCCGCCGCGCGAGCGCGTGCGCGCCGTGGTGGCCGATGCCGGAGGAGCAGCCGGTGATGAGGATGGTTCCGCGCTCGGGCATGGGGGGAGAAGCTACAGGGCCGAGGGCCGAGGGCCAAGGGTGCCAGAGGACGGAGGGCGAAGGGCGGAGGGAGAAGGAGAAGGGCCCAGGGGGAAAGGGCCCAGGGGAAAGGGCCCAGGGGAAAGGGCCCAGGGGAAAGGGCCCAGGGGAAAGGGCCCAGGGGAAAGGGCCCAGGGGAAAGGGCCCGGAGGGGAACGGGACGTAGGCGCGTTTCGGCCGAAGGCCGACGCGCGCACTCGGGGCGGGACGACCATGCGCGCGTTCGCTGCGCGAAAACGCGCCTACGAGCCGCGGGCAACGATCTCGGGCCCCGCCGCGCCTCTCCGCCCTCCGCCCTCCGCCCCTCAGCCCTCAGCCCTCAGCCCTCAGCCCTCAGCCCTCAGCCCTCAGCCCTCGGCGCGCGCTTGAAGCGCGAGGCGCGCGCCGCTACCCTTCCGCGTCTTTCCCGACCCCGCGAACCTCCCATGCGCAGCGACTACTGCGGCACGCTCGACGCGGGCGACCTCGACCGGACCGTCGAGCTCGCCGGCTGGGTCCACCGGCGGCGCGACCACGGCGGCGTCATCTTCGTCGACCTGCGCGACCGCGAGGGTCACGTCCAGGTCGTCTTCGATCCCGGACGAGACCCCCGAGGTCTTCGCCCTCGCCGAGCAGGTGCGCAGCGAGTACGTGCTCCGCGTGGCCGGCCGCGTGCGCCGGCGCCCGGCGGGCACGGAGAACCCGGACCTCGCCACCGGCGAGGTCGAGGTCCTCGGCCAGCAGATCGAGGTGCTCAACCGCGCCAAGACGCCGCCGTTCCAGCTCGACGAGTGGGACGTCGGCGAGGAGCACCGCCTCCGGTATCGCTACGTCGACCTGCGCCGCCCGGAGATGCAGACGCGCCTGCGCCTGCGCGCCACGATCACCGCGCGCCTGCGGCGCTTCCTCGACGAGCAGGGCTTCCTCGACGTCGAGACGCCGATGCTCACCCGCGCCACGCCGGAGGGCGCGCGCGACTACCTGGTGCCGAGCCGCACGCACCCCGGCCAGTTCTTCGCCCTGCCGCAGTCGCCGCAGCTGTTCAAGCAGCTGCTGATGGTCGCCGGCATGGATCGCTACTACCAGATCGCGCGCTGCTTCCGCGACGAGGACCTGCGCGCCGACCGCCAGCCCGAGTTCACCCAGCTCGACATCGAGACTGGCCTTCGTCGACGAGGACGACATCATGGGGCTGATGGAGGGGATGTTGCGCGGCCTGTTCAAGGAGGTCCTCGACGTCGAGCTGCCCGACCCCTTCCCGCGCATGACCTACGCCGAGGCCATGGCCCGGTTCGGCTCCGACCGGCCCGACCTGCGCATCGCCGCTGGAGCTGGTCGATGTCGCCGACCTGGTGGCCGGGGTCGACTTCAAGGTCTTCTCCGGCCCGGCCAACGACCCGGACGGCCGCGTGGCCGCGCTGCGCGTGCCCGGCGGCGGCGAGCTGACGCGCAAGGAGATCGACGACTACACCGAGTTCGTCGGGCGCTACGGCGCCAAGGGCCTGGCCTACATCAAGGTCAACGACCCGGCCACCGGGCCGCGAGGGCCTGCAGTCGCCGATCCTCAAGTTCCTGCCCGACGACGCGATCGAGCGGCATCCTCGAGCGCACCGGCGCCGCAGACCGGCGACCTGATCTTCTTCGGCGCCGACAAGGCGAGCGTGGTCAACGAGGCGCTGGGCGCGCTGCGCGTGCGCCTGGGCCACGACCTCGGGCCTGGTCCAGCATGCCTGGTGCCCGCTCTGGGTGGTCGATTTCCCGATGTTCGAGTGGGACGACAGGCGACCAGCGCTGGTACGCCGCTGCACCACCCGTTCACCGCGCCGCGGGCGACGACGCCGAGCGAGCTGCGCGCAGCGACCCCGAGCGAGTGCCTGTCGCGCGCCTACGACGTGGTCCTCAACGGCACCGAGATCGGCGGCGGCTCCATGCGTATCCACGACGCGCGCCGATGCAGTGCGGCGGTCTTCGAGGCGCTCGGCATCGGCGCGGAGAGGCCGCGCGAGAAGTTCGGCTTCCTGCTGGACGCCCTGCGCTACGGCGCGCCGCCGCACGGCGGCATCGCCTTCGGCCTCGACCGCCTGGTCATGCTGATGACCGGCTCCGGCTCGATCCGTGACGTCATGGCCTTCCCCAAGACCCAGAGCGCGAGCTGCCCGCTGACGCAGGCACCGTCGGCCGTTTCCGACGAGCAACTGAAGGAGCTCGGCATCCGCCTGCGCCGGGCGCGAAGACGTAGGCCGGTCTCGCCGCGCGCGGGATGACCGATCGGGCTGCGACCGGCCGTCGATCGCGCGGCGATGCCGGCATCGGGCGCGATCGTCCCGCGGCGATGGACGAAACCGCCCGCCGCGTCGACGCCGGCGTCGGGCGTAATCGAGCCGCGGTGGTCGACGCAGGCCAGCGCCGGCGTCGGCCTGCGGCCGAAGCCATCGGCTCGCCATTGCGCGCGACGAAGCCGGTGCGGCCGGCCTTGCCCGCGCGGCACGATCGATCGGGGTCGTGCGGCGGTCGCTGCGCGGGGCGAATGCCGGCGTGGGCCTGGATCGCCCGGCGGCGGAACGAAGGTCACGCCGGCGCAGGGCCGGCCGACCGGCACCGTTGCCGAGTGGCGATGCAAGCAGCCCGAATCCGTGCTGGTCGTCGTGCACACCGAGGCCGGCGAGGTGCTGCTGCTGCGCCGGCGCGCGAGCGTGCCCGGCTTCTGGCAGTCGGTCACCGGGCAGCCTGCGGCCCGGCGAGGCGCCGCTCGACGCGGCCCGCCGCGAGCTCGTCGAGGAGACCGGCCTCGACCCGGACGGCCTGGTCGACTGCCACCGCCGGCGCCACTTCCCGATCCATCCCGCCTGGCGCGCGCGCTACGCGCCCGAGGTCGGCCACAACACCGAGCACGAGTTCCACCTGCGACCTGCCGGCGCGCGCGGGCGTGCGCCTCGACGCCGCGCGAGCACGACGACTGCCGCGTGGCTGGCGACGGGCCGAGGCCGCGGCACGCGCGGCCTCGTGGACCAACCGCGCGGCGATCCGGGCGCTGCCGGAGGCGCCGGCGCGGCGCCACGGCCGTGCTCGTCCACGGCCTCTGGATAGGGCCGTACTCGATGGCCCTGCTCGCGCGCCGGCTGCGCGCCGCCGGCTTCCGCGTGCACCTGTTCGCCTACCGCACGACGCGCACGCCGCCGGCGCGCGGCGCCCGGCCTGGCGGAGCTCGTGGCCACGATCGACGACACGGTCCACTTCGTCGGGCCACAGCCTCGGGGGCATCGTCGCTGGCGCACCTGCTCGTCGATCACCGCCCGGCGCGTCGCCGGGTCGCGCCGTGCTGCTGGGCAGCCCGGTGCGCGGCGCGACCCGGGCGCGCGGCCATGGCGCGGCGCGGGGCTGGGGTCGGCTGCTCGGGGGCGGCGCGCGAGCAGGTGCCTGTACGAGCGGGCACCCCGGCTGGCCGCGCGACGTGCCGGCGGCTGGCGCATCGCGGGCACGCCGCGCGTGCAGCCCGGGGCGCCTGGTCGGCGGGCTGCCCGTGCCCCAACGACGGCACGGTGACGCTGCGCGAGACGACCGTGGCGGGGGCCGCGCGCCTGACGCTGCACGTCGGCCACCTGGGCCTGCTGAGCTCGCGCCGCGCGGCCGAGGCGACGATCGCGTTCCTGCGCAGCGGCCGCCTGCCGCCATCCCGGGCCCGCGCGGGCGATCCGCGGCTGCTGCCCGTGGGCGACTGGTGCGGGCACCGATCGAAGCTGCGTCGAACGCGAGTCGGCAGAGCGCATCATGGCCGGACACAGCAAGTGGGCGAACATCAAGCACAAGAAGGCGGCCGAGGACGCCAAGCGCGGCAAGATCTTCGGCCGCCTGAGCCGCGAGATCATGGTCGCGGCACGCCAGGGCAATCCCGATCCGGACTGGAATCCGCGCCTGCGCCTGGCCATCGACAAGGCCTACGCCAACAACATGCCCAAGGAAAACGTCGAGCGCGCGCGTCAGAACGCGGCGCCGGCGAGATGGAGCGGCGAGTCCTACGAGGAGGCGCGCTACGAGGGCTACGGCCCCGGCGGCGTCGCCATCATGGTCGACTGCATCACCGACAACCGCAACCGCACCGTCGCCGAGGTGCGCCACGCCTTCTCCAAGCACGGCGGCAACCTGGGCACCGACGGCTCGGTGGCCTTCCTGTTCAGCTACACGGGCGTGATCACCTATCCGGCCGGCACCGACGAGGACGCCGTCATGGAGGCTGCGATCGAGGCCGGCGCCGACGAGCTGGTGCACCAACGACGACGGCTCCATGGACGTCCTGGTCGATCGCCGGAGCAGTTCGCGCGCCGGTGCGTGACACGCTCGATCGCCGCCGGTCTCGAGCCCGAGCACGCCGAGGTCACCATGCGACCGTCGACCGATGTCGCGGTCAGCGGCGAGGACGCGGAGAAGGCGCTCAAGCTGCTCGACATGCTCGACGATCTCGACGACGTCCAGAACGTCTACACGAACGCCAACTTCTCCGAAGAGTCGCTCGCCGCGGCCGGCTGACGTGGCTGCCCCGTCGCCAGTGCCGGGCCCGGGCCACGCCGCGTGAGCGGGGTCGTGCGCATCCTCGGGGTGGACCCCGGCTCGGTGACCACGGGCTACGGCATCGTGGACAGCGACGGGCGCAGCAGCCGCCACGTCGCCCACGGCTGCATCCGCGCCGGCCGGGGCGGAATCCCGGGACGCCTGGGCGTGATCCATCGCGAGCTGGCGGCGGTGGTCGCCGAGCACGCGCCCGCCGAGATGGCGGTCGAGGAGGTGTTCCTGGCACGCAACCCCATGGCCGCGCTCAAGCTGGGCCAGGCCCGCGGTGCCGCCATCTGCGCCGGCGCCGCCGCCGGCCTGGAGGTCGCCGAGTACCCCGCCCGCATGGTCAAGCAGGCCGTGGTCGGGGTCGGTGGCGCGGCCAAGGCGCAGGTCCAGCACATGGTCGCGGTGCTGCTCGACCTCGCCGGCGAGCCGATCGCGAGGACGCCGCGGACGCGCTCGCGGTGGCGCTGCGCCACGCGCACGCGCGCACGCGCCCGGCGGCCGCGCTGACCCGCCGGCGCGGCGGCGGCGCAGGGCGGTGCGCTGGCGATGATCGGTCGGCTCACCGGTACGCTGGCGCGCAAGCAGCCGCCGTCGCTGCTGGTCGACGTCGGCGGCGTCGGCTACGAGCTCGAGGCGCCGATGTCGACCTTCTACGACCTGCCCGAGGTCGGCGCCGAGGTCACCCTGCTCACGCACATGGTGGTGCGCGACGACGCCCACCTGCTGTTCGGGTTCGCGCGCGAGTCCGAGCGCTATCTCTTCCGCACGCTGCTCAAGGTGTCCGGCGTGGGCGCGAAGATGGCGCTCGCCGTGCTCTCGGGGATGAGCGCGGACGATTTCGCGCGCTGCATCGAGAGCGACGACGTCACGGCGCTGACGCGGCTCCCCGGCATCGGTCGCAAGACCGCGCAGCGGCTCGTCGTGGAGATGCGCGACCGGCTCGACGACGCCGAGCTGCGCGCGGCGCTGCCCGGGGCCGGTGGCGGCGCCGCCGCCGAAGCGCCCGCCGGCGACGCCGTCGCCGATGCCACGCAGCGCGCTGGTCGCGCTCGGGCTACCGCGCGAGCGAGGCCGCGCGCATGATCCGCCAGGTCGATACCGGCGGGCTCGCCACCGAGGACATCATCCGCCGCGCCCTGCAGGTGGTCGTGCGGTGACCCGGGGCGCGGTGGCTCGGCCGGCAAGCCGCGCTCGATGGTCACCCTCGGTGGTGGCCGGCTTCATGATCGTCGCCCTGCCGCTGCTGATCGCGGTGGTCGGCGGCGCCATCTACGTCGACCGCCTCGCCAGCCGCGGCGAGCGACTGGTGCGCGACAGCGTCGCGCTGGCGCGCGAGGGCCAGGCGCTGGCCGCGCAGCTCGCCCAGATGGAGCGCAACGCGCGCCAGTACCACGTCGTCGGCCAGCCCGGCCTGGTAGGCCTCTACGAGCGCCACGCGGAGCTGCTCGACGACCCTCGATACGCTCGACCGCCAGGCGCTCGGCCTCGGGGCGAGCGCGCCAGCGCACGCGGCTGCGGCGCCTCGCCGGTGGCGTGCGCGCCGCGATGCGCGCCCAGGAGCCGCGGCAGCGAGGGGCTGGCGGCCGCGCTCGAGCGCTTCGAGGCCATGCGCGCGCTCGCCGGCGAGATCACGCGCGCGGCGGACCAGGCGATCCGCGAGGAGCTCGCCGCCCTGGAGGCGCGCTCGGCGCAGGCGCGCGAGTTCCTGTTCTGGCAGGTGGTGGCGCTGGTGCCGGTGACGCTGCTGCTGGTGGCGCTGTTCAGCTGGCTCATCCTGCGCCCGATCGGGCGCCTGGCGCGCGCGATCCGCAGCCTGGGCGCGATGCACGCCCGGGGCCGATCGCCGTCGGCGGGCCACCGGAGATCCGCGCCCTGGGCGAGGAGCTCGAGCGCCTGCGCGGGCGGCTCGAGCGCTCCGAGACCGAGAAGAACCGCTTCCTGCGGCACATGTCGCACGAGCTCAAGACCCCGTTGGCGGCCATCCGCGAGGGCACCGAGCTGATGGCCGACGGCTCGGTCAGCGCCGGCAGCCGCGCCCAGGAGGAGGTGCTCGACATCCTGCGCAGCTCCAGCGTCGAGCTGCAGCAGCTGATCGAGAACCTGCTCGTGCTGAGCGCGCGCAACCTGTCGCAGAAGCCCGAGGAGATCGTGCTGCACCAGCTGGTCAAGGACGCGCTCAACCGCCACCGCCTGGCGCTCGCGCGCCAGCGACTGACGGTCGACCATGCCGTGGAGAACGGCTCGTTCACCGGTTTCCGCCCGCTGGTGCAGAGCGCCCTCTCCAACCTGATCGGGAATGCGATACGCTTTTCCCCGCAAGGCGGCACTCTGCACGTGCGGGCGAGGTGCCGGGGCCCGCGCGTGGTCCTCGAGGTCGCCGACGACGGGCCCGGCATCCCGGCAGCGGAGCGGCCGCACGTGTTCGAGCCATTCTTCCAGGGCGAATCCCGCCCGCAGGCCCCCGTGCGGGGCACCGGCGTCGGCCTGTCGGTCGTGCGCGACTGCGCGCGCGCGCACGACGGCCGCGTCGAGATCGTCGACGGCGAGTTCCCGGGCGCCCACATCCGCCTGGTCCTGCAGGCCCAGCACCAGCCGCGGCCCGGGGCCGTGACGTGAGCGCGCGCCCGGCCGTTGTCCTGCTGGCGGCGCTGCTGCTGCCCGGTTGCGCCGCGCTCGAGCGGGCCGGGCTGCTGCCGGGCGCTGGCCGCCCCGAGGCGGGCGCCGAGCTGGTGTTCCTCGACCGGCTCGCGGTCGCCGGCCGCGACGAGCTCGCCGCGCTCGGCGAGGAGCTGCGCGCGCGGGCGCCGGACGGCGACCCGGTCACCGAGCTGCGCCTGGCGCTGTGGCTGGCCACGCCCGGTCATGCCGGCCACGACGCCGCGGCCGGCGCGGCGTCGCCTGGAGGGCCTGCTGGTCGAGGCCCCGGCGCTCGGGGCACCGACGCGCGCGCTGGTGCCGGATCCAGCTGCGCCACCTGCGCACGCGCGTGGAGCTGCGCGATGCGAACGCCCGCCTGACGGCCGAGAACGAGCGCCTGCGGGCCCAGATCCGCGCGCTCACGGAGCTCGAGCGCCGCATGGGCGGATCATCGGAGGACCAATGAGCGACGCCGCGCCGCGCCTGCTGCTGGTCGATGACGACCCGTCCCTGCTGCGCCTGCTGCACCTGCGGCTCGAGTCGGCCGGCTACGCGGTCGACACGGCCGAGAGCGGCCACGCGGCCCTGGCGCGGGTCGAGGCGCGGCCGCCCGACGTCGTGGTCACCGACCTCAAGATGGACGGCATGGACGGGCTCGGCCTGCTCGACGAGCTCCAGCGCCGCCAGCCGGGCCTGCCGGTGCTGCTGCTGACCGCGCACGGCACCATCCCGGACGCCGTCTCCGCCACCCAGGGTGGGGCGGTCGCCTTCCTCACCAAGCCCGTGGATCGCGAGGAGCTGCTGCGCGAGATCGACCGGGCCCTGTCGGTGTCGGCGAGCACGGGCGTGCCCGAGGACTGGCGCGCGGAGATCGTCACGCGCAGCCCGCGCATGGAGGAGCTGCTCGAGCAGGCGCGCCGCGTGGCGCAGACCACCACCAGCGTGCTCATCGAGGGCGACAGCGGTACCGGCAAGGAGCTGCTCGCGCGCGCGCTCCACCGCGCCAGCCCGCGCCGCGACCAGCCCTTCGTCGCGATCAACTGCGGCGCCATGCCCGAGGGCCTGCTCGAGTCCGAGCTCATGGGCCACGAGAAGGGCGCCTTCACCGGCGCGCAGCAGGCCAACCCGGGCCTGATCCGCAGCGCCGACGGCGGCACGCTGCTGCTCGACGAGATCGGCGACATGCCGCTGGCGCTGCAGGTCAAGCTGCTGCGCGTGCTCCAGGAGCGCCGCGTGCGCCCGGTCGGCGGCACGCGCGACTTTCCCGTCGACGTGCGCGTGCTGTCGGCGACCCACCGCGATCTCGGCCAGGCGATCCGCGACGGCGACTTCCGCGAGGACCTGTTCTACCGCCTCAACGTGATCCAGTTGCGCATCCCGCCGCTGTCCGAGCGCCGCGAGGACATCCCGTTGCTGGCCAACCGCCGCCTGCGCATGCTCGCCGAGCGCGACGGCATGCGCCCGCGGGTCTATGCCCCCGAGGCCATGGAGCTGATGGTCGCGGCGCCGTGGCCCGGCAACGTGCGCCAGCTCGACAACGCGGTCGAGCAGCACGTCGCGCTCGCCCCCGGGGCGGTCATCACCGCCGAGCAGGTGCGCCAGAGCCTCGGCGAGCAGGCGGCGAGCTTCCCCTCGGTCGCCGAGGCCCGCGCCGCGTTCACCCGCGACTACCTCGTGCGCCTGCTCAAGCTCACCGAGGGCAACGTCAGCGAGGCCGCGCGCCTGGCCCAGCGCAACCGCTCCGAGTTCTACAAGCTGCTCTCGCGCCACGAGGTCGACCCGGGCGACTTCAAGCAGGGCGGGTGAGGCCGGTCTTCGGAACCACGAATGAACGCGACCGATCTGCCGGGAGCAGATCGGGACTGCGCGAAGCGCAGGGATGCGCCGAGCAATGTTCGCGAATGGCGCCGCGGGCGCATATCGCCCTGTGGAGCTGCGCTGATCGGCCGGTCCCGATACAGCGCAGCTCCGCCACGCTCGGCGACCCGCCGCGGCCAACTCTGTGTTCATCTGTGTGCATCTGTGGTTCTAATCCAGACAGCGAAGCTCCACCCCCCGCCTCGGGCTTCCACGGCGCCATTCGCGAACATTCGCGTTCATTCGCGGTTCCGTGACGAGCGCTTCGTCCTGGCACTGCTTTTCGTCCTTGCACGGGCTTTCCTCGCCGGTGCCGCCGGATCGTGGAAGTCGGCGACCAGGGGCGCGTTGAGCTCGGTGAGCGACAGGCCTTCCTCGTCGCCGTGGAGCCAGCGCTCCATGTTGGCGCGCACGGCGGGCCAGTCGGCGTCGACCAGGGCGTACCAGGCGGTGTCGCGGTTGCGGCCCTTGACGATCTGGTGCTGGCGGAAGACGCCCTCGAAGCGGAAGCCGAGGCGCAGCGCGGCCTGGCGTGAGCGGGCGTTGAGGGCATCGCACTTCCACTCGACCCGCCGCGCGCCGCGCTCGAAGCACTCGCGCAGCATCAACCAGACGGTCTCGGTGTTCACGCGCGTGCCCTGCGCGCGCGGGCAGTACCAGATGTGGCCCAGCTCGATGCGCCGCTGCCCGGGCACGTGGTTCAGGTAGCTCGCCATGCCCAGCGCCTCGCCGCTGGCCCTGTCGGCGACCACGCGGAAGGCGGGATCGGTCGAGGCGGCGCAGTCCTCGAGCCAGGCCCGCATGACCCCCGGCCCGGCGAACGGCCCGTAGGGCATGTAGGTCCACAGGGCCTCGGTGGCGGGGTCGCCGTGGGCCCCCGCGTACAGCGGCCCGGCGTCGCCCGCCGGGTCCGGCGGGCGCACCACCACCGCCGCGCCGGTCAGCGCCGCGCCGGTGGGCGTGCCCATCGGGTCCGTGACGTCGACGGGGACCCCCACGCGCTGGCGTGGCGCGTGGCCTGGCACGCTGGGCTCGGTCATGGGCGGCCTCCCGCCGGGTAGCCGGGTATCGGCCGATTGTCGGCCGCGGCCGGCGGCGGCGCAAACGCCCCCTGTCGCCCGCAGGCGACACCGGAATTTCCCCGCGAATCAGCAACCTGTCGAATCCCCGGGCGATCGCGGTCGTCCCGAGGCGACAGTTTTCGGGCGCCGCGCGGGCCGATGCCGGCCGCCAGCGCCGTCGTTCTGCCGCCTGGGTACGTAACTATCTGAAAAAAGGGATTTTTCAGGATTGGCACGGCTGCTGCTACCGCTGTCCGTGCAGGCGCCGCCGGGGCGCCCGGGCGATCCAGGAGGCAATGGACGGATGAAGGCCGCGGCGATCAGCACGATCCTCGGGCTCACCCTGATCTCGGGGGCCCTCCTGGCCGAGACGATCGGCCTGGACGGCCGCGACGGGCGGGCGGCCGCGGAGCGGTTCGACGCCTACGACGCGGACGGCGACGGCCGCGTCAGCCGCGACGAGGCCGGGCGCATGAGCGCGGGACTGCACACCCATTTCGCCAAGTTCGACCGCGACGCCGACGGCACGCTGTCGCGCGCCGAATTCCGCCGCCACGCGGCCCCGGACGCCGCCGATGGCTGACAACCGAGCAAGGGCGCGCGGCCCAGGCCGGGCGCCCGCACCGAGCCCCTCTGGCTCTGGCCTGAACTCCCCTGGTCGTGGCCCGCACCCACGATCATCAGGCCAGGCTTTCTTGCCCCGTCCCCCGGCGGGGCTTTCTTTTTGCAAGGCCGGCGCCGGCGGGTCGAGCGGACCCGCCGGCGCCGGCAGCGGGCGGGCGACGCGGGGCCCTGCGGCCGCCCGCCGTCCGGGACATCTGCAGGGGTGTCCATGATAGTTTGCGCGCTCGCGGCCGCCTCGCGGCCCGCAGCATCGAGCGACCGCATGACGACCCCGGAACGGCTGACCAGCGCGCAGGCGATCGGCGACGAGGAAGCCGCCGAGCGGGCCATCCGCCCGCGCACGCTGTCCGAGTACCTCGGCCAGCCGTCGGTCCACGAGCAGCTCGGCATCTTCGTGACCGCCGCGCGCGAGCGCCGCGAGCCGCTCGACCACGTGCTGATCTTCGGCCCCCCGGGGCTCGGCAAGACGACGCTGGCGACGATCATCGCCGCGGAGATGGGGGCCAACCTGCGCCACACCTCCGGGCCCGTGCTCGAGCGCCCCGGCGACCTGGCCGCGATGCTGACCAACATCGAGCCGCACGACGTGGTGTTCGTCGACGAGATCCACCGCCTGTCGCCCGTCGTCGAGGAGGTCCTGTATCCGGCGATGGAGGACTACCAGCTCGACATCGTCATCGGCGAGGGGCCCGCGGCGCGCTCGGTGAAGCTCGACGTGCCGCCGTTCACGCTCGTCGGCGCGACCACGCGCGCGGGCCTGCTCACGTCGCCGCTGCGCGACCGCTTCGGGATCGTGCAGCGGCTCGAGTTCTACCGCGTCGACGACCTGCGCGCGATCGTGACGCGCTCGGCGGAGATCCTCGGCGTCGTCGTCGAGGGCGACGGCGCCACCGAGATCGCGCGGCGCGCGCGCGGCACGCCGCGCATCGCCAACCGCCTGCTGCGGCGCGTGCGCGACTACGCCCAGGTGCGCGGCGACGGCACGATCACGGCGCGGCTCGCCGACGAGGCGCTGGACCTGCTGCAGGTCGACGCGCTGGGCCTGGACGGCATGGACCACCGCCTGCTGCGGACCATCATCGACAAGTTCACCGGCGGGCCGGTGGGCCTCGACAACGTGGCCGCGGCGATCGGCGAGGCCTCCGGCACGATCGAGGAGGTGATCGAGCCGTACCTGATCCAGGAGGGCCTGCTGATGCGCACGCCGCGCGGCCGCGTGGCCACGCGCGCGGCATTCGGGCATTTCGGGATCCGGCCCCCGCGTAATGCCGCCGGCGCGGACCTCTTCGAGACCGAATGAGGGCCGCGGTGGGCGAGATCCGGGGCGGGGTCTTCCACCTGCCGGTCCGTGTCTACTATGAGGACACGGACGCCGGCGGCATGGTCTATTACGCCAACTATCTGAAATACCTGGAACGGGCCCGGACCGAGTGGCTCCGGGCCGCGGGCCGCGACCAGGCCGCGCTGGCGCGCGACGACAACCTGCTCTTCGCCGTGCGCTCGGTGACACTCGATTACCTCGCGCCGGCGCGCCTCGACGACTGGCTCGATGTCGAGGCGCGGGTTGCGCGTAGCGGGCGCGCGAGCGTGGCGTTCGAGCAGGTCGTTTGGCGCGGCGACACCGAGGTCTGCCGCGGCTACGTGCGGGTCGCGTGCATCGATGCGACGACGTTCCGGCCGCGGGCGCTGCCCGCAGAACTGATGGAGGTATTCGCCGGTGACGACTGATCTCTCCTTCGTGCACCTGATCGCCGAGGCCAGCATCGTGGTGCAGTTCGTGATGTTGCTGCTGATGCTGGCGTCGGTGTTCTCGTGGGCACTGATCTACGCCAAGTGGCGCCAGCTGCGCGCCGTGCGCGTGAGCTCGGGCGATTTCGAGGCGCGTTTCTGGTCCGGCGGGGCCGTCTCCCAGCTCTACCGCGAGCTGCAGTCCGGCGAGGACTCGGCGGGCGGTACCGACCGCGTGTTCGCCGCCGGTTTCGGCGAGTACGCGCGCCTGCAGAAGCAGGGCCACGGGCCGCAGCACGTGCTCGACGGCGCCCGGCGCGCGATGCGCATCGCGCTGTCGCGCGAGAGCGACCGCCTCGAGGGCAACCTGTCGTTCCTCGCCACGGTCGGCTCGGTCAGCCCCTACGTGGGCCTGTTCGGGACGGTATGGGGGATCATGAACGCCTTCCAGGCGCTCAGCAATGTCCACCAGGCGACCCTGGCGCTGGTCGCCCCGGGTATCGCCGAGGCGCTGATCGCGACCGCCATGGGCCTGTTCGCCGCCATTCCGGCGGTGATCGCCTACAATCGCTTCGCCCACGACCTCGGCAAGCTCGAGAACCGGTTCGACAACTTCACCGAGGAATTCACCGCGCTGCTGCACCGCCAGGTGCATGCGCGCCCCGAGGGCTGATCCATGACGACCGAGCGACGCGCCCGGCGCCGTCCCATGGCCGAGATCAATGTCGTGCCCTACATCGACGTGATGCTCGTGCTGCTCGTGATCTTCATGATCACGGCGCCGCTGCTGAAGACGGGTGTCGACGTGAACCTCCCGCGCGCGGACGCGAAGCCGCTGGAGCAGCTCAATACGGAGCCGCTCGTCGCCACGGTCGACGCCGAGGGTCGTTACTACCTCAACGTCGGCGACGATCCGGACCAGGCGGTCGCGGAGGACCGGCTGGTGACCATGGCGGCCGCCGTCATGCGCCGCGATCCCGAGCGGCGCGTGCTCGTGCGGGGCGACCAGGACGTGAGCTACCAGAAGGTGGTCCGACTGATGGCGCTCCTGCAGCAGGCGGGGGCCCCGCAGGTCGGCCTGATCTCGGAGCAGCAGTAGCGCCATGGAGATCCTGCGCCAATACCCCGAGGCAACGATCATCGCGATCGTGCTGCACGTGGCGATCGCCGCGGCGATGATCTTCGGCGTCAACGTGGGCAGTCCGTCGCCGACCTCGCCCGACCCGGGCACGTCGCCGGTGCAGGCGGTCGCGGTCGACGAGACCGAGGTCCAGGAGGCCATGAAGGCGCTCGAGCGCAGGAGAAGGCCGAGGAGCGCGAGGCGATCAAGCGCCAGGAGGAGCTGCGCGAGCAGGTCGAGCAGCTCCAGCAGCAGCGCGAGCAGCAGTCCAAGGAGGTCGAGCAGCTCCAGCAGCAACGCGAGCAGCAGGCCGAGGAGGTCGAGCAGCTCCAGCAGCAGCGCGAGCAGCAGTCCGAGGAGGTCGAGCAGCTCCAGCAGCAGCGCGAGCAGCAGGCCAAGGAGGTCGAGCAGCTCCAGCAGCAGCGCGAGCAGCAGGCCGAGCAGCTCGCGCAGCTCCAGCAGCAGCGCGAGCAGCAGGCGGAGCAGCTCGAGCAGCTCCAGCAGCGGCGCGAGGAGCGCGAGCGCCAGCTCACGGAGATCCAGCAGCAGCGCGAGCAGCGCGCCCAGCAGCTCGAGCAGCTCCGGCAGCAGCGCGAGCAGCAGACCGAGCAGCTCGAGCAGCTCAAGCAGCAGCGTGAGAAGAGCGTCGAGCAGGTCGAGGCGCTGCAACGCAAGCGCGAGCAGCAGGCCGAGCAGCTCGCGAAGCTCGATCAGCAGCGTCAGCGGCAGGCCGAGCAGCTCGAGGAGCTCGCCCGGCAGCGCCAGCGGCAGGCCGAGCGGCTCGAGGAGCTGGAGCGCCGGCGCCAGCAGCAGGCCGAGCAGCTCGAGCGGCTGCGCCAGCAGAAGCAGGTGGAGGCGCAGGAGGTCGAGCAGCAGCAGCAGCAGAGCAAGGCCGTGCAGGAGGGAGCTCGAGCGGCTCCGGGCCGAGCGCGAGCGCCTCGAGGAGCAGCGCGAGCAGCTGGCACGCCAGCGGGAGCAGCTCGCGCAGCAGCGCGAGGAGGAGCAGCAGCGCCTGGCCGAGCTCGAGCAGCAGCGGCGCGAGGCGGAGACCGCCGAGGCCGCGGCACGCGAGGAGGCGGAGCGCGCCCGCCAGGAGGCCCAGGAGGCGCAGCAACGGGCCGAGGCGGAGCGCAAGGCCGAGGAGGAGCGCAAGCGCGCCGCCGCCGAGCGCGCGCGCCAGGAGCGCCTCGGCGACCTGCGCGCGCAATACGAGGCGGCGATCAAGCGCGTGGTCGAGAACGCCTGGCGGCGGCCGGCCGAGTTCTCGGAGGGCGAGACCGCCGAGGTGCAGGTCACGCAGATCCCGAGCGGCGACGTGACCAATGTTAGAATCACGAGCTGCTCGGGCGGCCAGGCCTTCTGCGACTCGGTGGTGTCCGCCGTGCGCAAGGCCTCGCCGCTGCCAACGGCCCCGGACCCGGACGTCTTCGACCGCGTCATCCAGTTCACCTTCAGACCGGAAGCCTCCTGATGCGCTGCCGACCCGCTTGTTGCGGCCCCTGATCGCGCTGGTCCTGCTGGGCTGGTCGATGCAGGCGGCGGCCGTGCTGCAGATCGAGATCACCGAGGGGGCGACCGGCGCGCGCCCGATCGCCGTGGTGCCGTTCGGCTGGAGCGGCCCCGGGCAGCGCCCGGCCGACCTCGCGGGCATCGTCTCCAGCGACCTGGCGCGCAGCGGCCAGTTCGCCCCGATCGAGCGCCGCGACATGGTCTCGCGGCCGACCGCGGGCGAGGGCATCAACTTCGGCAACTGGCGCACGCTGGGCGTCGATCACGTGGTAGTGGGCTCGATCGATGCGGCATCCGGGGGCGGCTACCGCGTGCGCTTCCAGCTGTTCGACGTCGTGCGCCAGCGCCAGGCGGCCGGCTACAGCTTCGAGGCCAGGGCCAACGCCATGCGCGGGCTCGCGCACGAGATCAGCGACGTGGTCTACGAGGAGATCACCGGCGAGCGCGGCGCGTTCAATACCCGTATCGCGTTCGTCTCGACCGAGGGCAGCGCCGGTGACCGCAGCTACCAGCTCCAGGTCTCGGACTACGACGGCTACAACGCCCGCCCGATCCTGACCTCGCGCCAGCCGATCATGTCGCCGGCGTGGTCGCCCGACGGCGAGCGCGTGGCCTACGTGTCGTTCGAGGAGGGCACGCCGGCCGTGTTCGTCCAGGAGGTCGCCACGGGCGAGCGCCGCCAGGTGTCGCGGCGGGCCGGCATCAACGGGGCGCCGGCGTGGTCGCCCGACGGCAGCCGGCTCGCGGTCGCGCTGTCGTTCGAGGGCAACCCGGAGATCTACGTGCTCGACCTGGACGGCGGCGACGTGCAGCGCGTCACCCGCAGCGGCGCGATCGACACCTCGCCGGCGTGGCTGCCCGGCGGCGAGTCACTCGTGTTCACGTCGGACCGCTCGGGCGGGCCGCAGCTCTACCAGGCGCGCGCGGACGGCTCGGGCTCCGCCCGGCGCCTGACCTTCGAGGGCAAATACAACGCGGCCCCGGATGTATCGCCCAACGGCGAGCGCATCGCGTTCGTGCACCGCACCGAGGGCAACCAGTACCGCATCGCCGTTTTCGACCGCAGCTCGGACCTGATGCGCGTCGTCACCGACGGGCGGCTCGACGAGTCGCCCACGTTCGCGCCCAACGGGCGCATGATCCTGTATGCCACCGAGCACGGGGGCCGCGGCGTGCTCGGGGCGGTGTCGGCGGACGGCCGCGTGGCCGTGCGTCTCTCCCAGGCGCAGGGCAACATACGCGAGCCCGCCTGGGGTCCGTTCCGTGACTGATGGTTCTGGACCAGTGGACCTGGAGGAACACCGATGATCCGACGCATTCAACCGTTCGCCCTCATCGCCGCGCTGGCGCTGGCGGGCTGTGCCACCGCACCCAGCCAGGAGCCGGGCGCCGGCGAGGCCGAGCCGACCACGGAAGAGGAGGCGGCCGCCGCCGGGGCGGAGGGCACCGACGCGGCCGATACCGGCACGGGCACGGGCGTTGCCGCGACCGCCGCCGCCGACTGCCCGCCGAACTGCGACTTCGCGCGCGACGCGGTCGAGGACGAGAGCAGCGCACTGTCCGATCGCACGATCTACTTCGCGTTCGATTCCAGCCGGGTCGACGACGAGTACATGCCCATCATCGAGCGCCACGCGGCCTACCTGACCCAGTATCCCGACGTGGAGCTGCGCCTCGAGGGCCATACCGACGAGCGCGGCTCGCGCGAGTACAACGTCGGCCTCGGCGCCCGCCGGGCCGAATCGGTCGCGCAGCTGCTGCAGGCGTACGGCGTCGCCTCCGGGCAGATCACGACCGTGAGCTACGGCGAGGAGGTGCCGGCGGTCGAGGGCCACAACGAGGAGGCCTGGTCGAAGAACCGGCGCGTGGAGCTCGTCTACCCGGCGAGCGGCGGCTGAGAGCGAGGAGGTGTTGGCCATGCGTGTGCGAACGACCCTGCGCAACACCCTTGCCGGCCTGGTGGCGGCGGCGTTGCTGCTGCCGCTGCCGCTGGCCGCGCAGGTCAGCGCCGAGCAGCTCGACCAGCGCGTGCGCCGGCTGGAGAACATCCTCGACAGCGGCCAGCTGGCGCGCCTGATCCAGCGCATCGACGCGCTCGAGCAGGAGATCCGCCAGCTGCGCGGGGAGATCGAGCAGCAGGGGCACCGCCTCGACGAGATGCGCCAGCGCCAGCGCAACCTCTATGGCGACCTGGACCGGCGCCTGCGTGACCTCGAGGTCGCACAGCGGAACCGGGACACGGGCGGCGGGGCAGCGCCGCCGGCGCGACCGGCGCCGAGGCGGCCCAGGCCGCCGAGCAGCAGGCCCGGGAGCAGGCCGGCGGCGACCAGGCCACGGCCGGCGACGAGCCCGCCGGCGAGGCGCGCAGCGAGGGCGAGCGCCAGGCCTACGACGCCGCCTTCGAGCTGCTCAAGAATGGCCGCTACGACGAGGCGGCCTCGTCGTTCCAGCAGTTCCTCCAGCAGCACCCGGAGGGACCGTACGCGGACAATGCCCAGTACTGGCTGGGCGAATCGTATTACGTCACCAGCCAGTTCGAGCAGGCGCTCGCGGCCTTCCGCAAGGTGCCGGAGAATTACCCGGACAGCGCCAAGCTGCCGGACGCGCGCCTGAAGGTGGGCTTCACGCTCTACGAGATGGGCCGCATGGACGAGGCGCGCGCGGTCCTGCGCAAGGTGACCGAGGAGCACGCCAACAGCGCCGTGGCCGGGCTCGCCGAGGACCGGCTGCTGAAGATGGAGCGCGAGGCGTCGCAGCAATGACCTCCATGGCCGACGCCAGCGTCGACGAGGTCCGCGCGCTGCCCGCGACCGAGCGCGTGCGGGTCACCGAGGTGTTCTGCTCGCTGCAGGGCGAGGGCAACACCGCCGGGCGGCCCACCGTGTTCGTGCGCCTCACCGGCTGCCCGCTGCGCTGCGTCTATTGCGACACCGCCTACGCCTTCCACGGCGGCACCAGCCGCACGGTCGGCGGTGTCGTCGAGGAGGTCGCCGACCAGGGCGTGGAGCACGTCTGCGTGACCGGCGGTGAGCCGCTGGCGCAGCAGGGGTGCCTGGCGCTGCTCGAGCGCCTGTGCGACGCCGGTCACGCGGTCTCGCTCGAGACCTCGGGTGCGCTCGACATCCACCCGGTCGACGCGCGCGTCGTGCGCGTGCTCGACCTGAAGACGCCGGGCTCGGGCGAGTGCGGCCGCAACCGCTGGGACAACCTCCAGGACCTGCGCGCCGGCGACCAGGTGAAGTTCGTGCTCTGCGACCGCCGCGACTACGAGTGGGCGCGCGACGTGGTCGCGCGCCACGCGCTCGACGCGACCTGCGAGGTGCTGTTCTCGCCCGTGTGGGAGACCCTGCCCGCGCGCCAGCTGGCCGACTGGGTGGTGACGGATCGCCTGCCCGTGCGCATGCAGGTGCAGCTGCACAAGATCCTCTGGGGCGACGAGCCGGGCCGATGAGCCCGTCGTCCGGCGCCGCCCCGGCGGCCGTCGTCCTGCTCTCCGGCGGCCTCGACTCCGCCACCGCGCTGGCGCTGGCGCGCGCGCAGGGCTACGCCTGTCATGCCATGAGCTTCCGCTACGGCCAGCGCCACGCGGTCGAGCTCGACGGCGGCGGCCGCGGTCGCGCGCCAGCAGGGCGTCGCCGCGCACCGCGTCGTCGACATCGACCTGGCCGCCTTCGGCGGCTCGGCGCTGACCGACCCGGGCATCGACGTGCCCGAGCAACCGGGCGAGGGCATCCCCGTCACCTACGTCCCGGCGCGCAACACCGTGTTCCTGTCCTACGCGCTCGCCTGGTCCGAGGTGCTCGCCGCGGACGCCATCTTCATCGGCGTCAACGCCGTCGACTACTCGGGCTACCCCGACTGCCGCCCGGAATACGTGGCCGCGTTCGAGCAGGTGGCCAACCTGGCGACCCGGCGCGGCGTGGAGGGGCACCACCTGCGCATCCGCGCGCCGCTGATCGACTGGAGCAAGGCGGAGATCGTGCGCCGCGGCACCGAGCTCGGGGTCGACTACGCGCTCACCGTGTCGTGCTACCAGCCCGACCCCGGGGGCCGCGCCTGCGGCGTGTGCGATTCCTGCCGCCTGCGGCGCGCGGGGTTCGCCCAGGCGGGGCTGGCCGACCCGACGCGCTACCGGTGAACGCGCGGCGGCGACGGCGACGGCGCATCGGCGACCGGAGGTCGCTCCTACAGGCTGCGCTGCACCACCGTGGCAACGATTACCTGTAGGAGCGGCCTCCGGCCGCGAACGGGGCTGGCACCGCCCGCGCGAATCGCACGATCGTCATCGCGAGGCCGGCATCGCCGGCCGTGGCGCGGCAGGACGGCATCTGTTGCTGGCATGCCTCGTTTCTGGACTTGCCACGGCGCCCTGCGGGCGCTCGGCAATGACATCGACCATCCGTCCGGCCAGCTAGGCGCGTCGGCACGAAGGCGCGATTCGCGCAGGCGAACGCCCGCATTGCGACCCTGCCACGCCAGGCACGCTGGGCCTCGGCGGCACCCCGTGCGGTCCCGCGAATGCGGCGAGTGCCTGCGCCGATGCCCGCACCCGCTTCGTCGCGAACTCGCCGGTCGAGACGCCCCGCGCGACCGGATGCCCGACGGTTCGGGCGCCTGCCGGGGGCCTGAGGGCTCGCAATGACGTCGGTGGCAGGCGCCTACAGCCGCTCGTCGGCGTCGCCGAGCGGCAGCGCCGCCTTGAGCGTCGGTCGAGCCGCCGGGGTCGCGCAGCCATCCGCCGGATCGCCCGCGGTGCCGAGCGCGCGGAACTCGTCGTGCGGCACGGCGAGGATGACGGCATCGTAGCCGCCCGTGGCCGGCGCGGCGACGGGCTCCACGCCGAACTCGGCCTCGACGTCGCCCGGGTCGGCCCAGGGGTCGTGCACGTCGACCTGCACGTGGAAACCCTCGAGCTCGCGGAGGATATCGACCACGCGGCTGTTGCGCAGGTCGGGGGTGTTCTCCTTGAAGGTCGCGCCGAGCACGAGCACGCGGCTGTCGACCACCTGGATGCGCCGCTGGGTCATGAGCTTCATCACCCGCTCGGCCACGTAGGCGCCCATGCCGTCGTTGATGCGCCGGCCGGCGAGGATCATCTGCGGATGGTAGCCGATCGCCTGGGCCTTGTGGGTCAGGTAGTAGGGATCGACGCCGATGCAGTGGCCGCCGACCAGGCCCGGGCGGAACGGCAGGAAATTCCACTTCGTGCCGGCCGCGCGCAGCACGGAGTCCGTATCCAGCCCGAGGCGGTGGAAGAGCATGGCCAGCTCGTTGACCAGTGCGATGTTGACGTCGCGCTGGGTGTTCTCGATCACCTTGGCGGCCTCGGCGACGCGGATCGAGGCGGTCTTGTGCGTGCCGGCCCGGGTGATGCGCCGGTAGAGCGCGTCGACGAAGTCGGCGGTCGCCGGGGTCGAGCCCGAGGTGATCTTGACGATGTCGGGGATGCGGTGCGCGCGGTCGCCGGGGTTCACCCGCTCGGGGCTGTAGCCGACGTGGAAGTCCTCGTTGCACACGAGCCCCGACTCGCGCTCGAGCTCGGGGACGCAGTCGCCCTCGGTCGCGCCGGGGTAGACCGTGGACTCGTAGATCACGACGTCGCCGGGTGACAGCACCCCGCCGACGGTGCGGCTGGCCGCCAGCAACGGGCCCAGGTCGGGCTGCTTGAACCGGTCGATCGGCGTCGGGACCGTGACGATGTAGACGTTGCAGGCACGCAGGTCCTCGGCGTGCTCGGTCAGGCCGAGGTGCTCGCCCACCTCGGCGAGCTCCTCGGGCGGTACCTCGCGCGTGCGGTCGTGTCCGCCGCGCAGCTCCTCGACACGGCGGCGGCTGATGTCGAAGCCGGTGACCGGCAGCACGCGCGCGAACTCGACGGCGAGCGGCAGGCCGACATAGCCCAGGCCGATCACGGCGATGCGGATGTCGTCGGCGTCGGGATGGCTCACGTCGGTCGTCCCCGATACGGCGCTGGTGGATCGGGCAGCCGGTGCCCGTCAGGCCCCGTAGTAGCCGCGGTACCAGTCGACGAAGCGCGCGACACCGTCGGCCAGCGGCGTCGACGGCGCGAAGCCGACGTCGCGCTGCAGGTCGTCCACGTCCGCGTAGGTCGCCGGCACGTCGCCGGGCTGCAGCGGCATCATCTCCCGGCGGGCCGTCATGCCGAGCGCGTCCTCGATGGTCGTGATGAAGTCGCACGAGCTCGACCGGGCTGTGGTTGCCGATGTTGTAGAGCCGGTACGGCACGTAGCTCGTGCCCGGGTCGGGCGCCTCGCCGGACCAGTCGGGATCCGGCGACGGCACGCGATCGGCAACGCGCACCACCCCCTCGACGATGTCGTCGATGTAGGTGAAGTCACGGCGCATGTCGCCGTGGTTGTAGACCTCGATCGGCTCGCCCGCGAGGATCGCGCGGGTGAACTTGAACAGCGCCATGTCGGGCCGACCCCACGGCCCGTACACGGTGAAGAAGCGCAGCCCGGTCATCGGGATGCCGTAGAGATGGCTGTAGGTGTGCGCCATCAGCTCGTTGGCCTTCTTGGTGGCCGCGTACAGCGACACGGGGTGGTCGACGTTGTGGTGCACCGAGAACGGCATGCGCGTATTGGCGCCGTAGACCGAGCTCGACGAGGCATAGACGAGGTGCTCGACCCCGTGATGCCGGCAGCCCTCGAGGATGTTGGTGAAGCCCACCAGGTTGCTGTCGATGTAGGCGTGCGGGTTCTCGAGGCTGTAGCGCACGCCGGCCTGCGCGGCCAGGTGGATCACGCGGTCGAAGGCGTGGTCCGTGAACAGCTCCGCGAGCGCGTCGCGGTCGCGGAGGTCGACGCGGGCCTCGGTGAAGCCGGCGCGGTCGCCGATGCGCGCGAGGCGATCCTCCTTGAGGCGTACGTCGTAATAGTCGTTGACGTTGTCGAGCCCGACGACCTCGTCGCCGCGGTCGAGCAGGCGCTCGGCCACGAAGTTGCCGATGAAGCCGGCCGTGCCGGTCACGAGGATGCGCATCGCTGTCCCTGTCTCCCGCCCTGCGTCGACGGAGTGTAACGGCGCCGGGGGGTGCAGGCGAGGCCCCGCCGGCGGACACTTACGCCGGCAGGGATCCGAGCACGCGCCGTGCCACGGCGCGTCCCGAGCGCAGCGCACCCTCGACGTAGCCGGGGAAGCGCTCGGCGAGCTCGGCGCCGGCGAAATGCAGCGGTGGCGCGCCGGCGCGCAGGCGGTCCTCGGCGTCGAGCCGGTCGGCGTCGGTGATGACCGCGTTGTAGCCGCCGCCGCTCCACGGATCGTCGACCCAGCTGCGCTCGCGCAGGTCCAGCGGCGCGGCCGCCGGCGGCCCGAGCGCGTCGGTGAGCAGGGCGAGCAGGCGCCGGCGGCGCTCGGGGGCCCCGAGCCCGTGCCAGGCACGCGCGAGCGGGCCGCCGGCGAAGCCGACCAGCGTGGCGGGACCATCGGTCGCGCTCGCGTCGCTCACGTGCAGGCCCGAGGGCTCGGACCAGGTGACGGTGCCGTTCCAGCCGCCGCAGCGCCAGAACGGCGACGCGTAGCGCAGCACGAACTTGATCACGTCGCCGCCGCGCCAGGCTGCGAGCGCCCGCGCGAGGCCGGCCGGCAGCGCCGGCTCGAACGCGATCCGCGGCACCACCACGGGTGGCAGCGCGAGGATGGCGGCGCGGGCGCGCACGCGCCGCCGCGGGCTGTCGAGCTCGACCCCGGTGTCGCCGTGGCGCACGCGGGTCACCGGGGTGTCGCAGACGATGGCCTGACCGAGCTCTTGCGCCAGGCGCTCGGCCACCGCGTGCAGCGTCTCGTCGACGAAGTACTGCATCTCGTCGGCCTCGCGCCCGAGGCGCCCGCGCTGTGTGGCGATGAAGGCGAGCGGGAGCTGGCGCAGGTCGGTGCACCAGATGCATTCCAGCGTCGAGGCGAGTGCCGCGCGCACGGCGGGCGGGGCATCGAGCGCGGCCACCCAGGCGGCCACGGACCGGTCCGCCCCGGCCGCCGTCGGCCCGGGCAGGGCCTGGTAGCAGTCCCAGGCGCGCGCGAACGCGGTCGCGGCCGGGTCGTCGGCGCCGGCCCCGGCGGCCAGCGGCGAGGGCTGCGCACGCGGTCGCCCGGCCGCCGGCGTGGGCCGGGGCCCGAGGCCGCAGTCGCGCAGCAGCGCGAGCAGCTCGACCATGTCGTCGCAGAGGAACTGGGCGCCGAGGTCGGCGCGGCCGCCGAATCGGTCCCGGGTTCCCTCGGCGCGGCCGCCGACGCGGTCGCGGGCCTCGAGCACGGCCACTGAGCGGCCGGCCCGGCGCAGCGCGGCGGCCGCGCTGAGGCCGGCGAAGCCGGCCCCGGCGATGGCGACGTCGACCGCCTGCGGCGCCGCTGCGCTCATCAGAAGCGCTCCGCGTGCAGGCGCGCAGCGGCCACGCCCGCGAGCAGCGCCGATACCGCGACCATGCCGGTGATGAACCCCGGCGGGCCCAGCCAGTCCATGGCGCCGCCGATCGCCAGCGGCCCGACGATGCTGCCGAGGCAATAGGTGATCACCAGCGCCGAGGTGGCCTTCGCCAGGGTCTCGCCGCGGAAGCGCGCGCCCATCAGCGCGAGCGCGAGCGTGTAGAAGGCCACCATGGCGCCGCCCCAGACGAACAGCACCGGCCACAGCAGCCAGGGCAGCTCGAGCACGGCGGGCAGCGCCGCCACGGTCAGCGTCTTGACCACGGCGCAGCCGACCAGCGCGTGGCGGCGCCGAAGCGGTCACCGAGCCAGCCGATCGGCAGCTGCAGCACGACCGCGCCGAAGGTGGCCACCGTGAGCTGCAGCACGGCGGTGGCCTCGTCCATGCCGACGCGCAGGCCGTAGACCGGCAGCAGCGCGAGCGTGGCCGTGTCCACGAAGCCCGAGATCACCGAGGCCAGCATGATCACCGGCGCGAGTCGCAGCACCCCGAGCGTGGTCTGCCCCGGCTGGTGGCCCATCGCCGGCGCCGCGCCGCGCAGCCACGCCAGCGGCAGGCCCGCGACCAGGACCACTGCCGCCGAGATGGCGAACGGCAGCATGCCCTCGGAGCCGGTCAGCCCCAGGATCACCGGCCCCACCGCGAAGCCGAGGCCCATCAGCGCCGAGTACAGCCCCGCGACGAAGCCGCGATTGGTGTCGCCGGCGACGTGGTTGATCCAGGTCTCGCTGATCACCCAGTGCAGCGACATGCCGACGCCGATCACGAAGCGGATCACGAACCACGCCCAGATCGCCTCGAGCCAGGCCGCGACGAGCAGGCCGGCGGCGCTGAGCGCGATGCCGCAGCCCATGAGCGCCACCGCGCCCATGCGCTTGAGCAGCCACGGCACCAGCGGCGCCGCGACCAGCGTGGCGCCCACGCCGATGGAGGTGTTCAGGCCGACCGCGGCCGCGTTGAGCCCCATGCGGTCGAGCACGACCGAGAACAGCGGGGTGCTCAGGCCCAGGGTCACGCCGACCGCGGTGATGCTGCCGAGCATCGCCGCCAGCGTGGCGCGCACGGACGGGCGCGCATGCGCGCACGCCGGCACCGCGTCGCCGTCGACGGCGCGCCGCTCGCGCGGGCTCTGCTGGCGCTGGGCCATGGCTCGGACGGCCTCCCGGTGATCGGGCTGGGCGGGCGCGCGACGCCGGCGCGCGCCCGGCGGGTCAGGACTGGCGCCGCTGCAGGTTGATGAAGCGGTGGGGCACCACGCGGGCGAACGGCTCGTGGCGCAGCAGGCGCAGCTCGCGGCGGTAGTAGACCTCGGTCTGCAGCCGGCTGCCGCTGGCCGCGTGCGCGGCGTCCACCAGCGCGAGCGCGATGCTGCGCTTGAGCAGCGGTGACCAGATCGCGGCCGTGGTCTGGCCGACGATGCGCCGGCGCGCGTAGAGCAGGGCGTCGGACGCGGGCCGGCGGCCCGGCACCTCGAGGCCCACGAGGCGCAGCGGCGGCCCGCCGCGCTCGCGCTCGGCGAGCAGCGCCCGGCGGCCGTTGAAGTGCGGCTTGCGGAAGTCGAGCGCCCAGTCGAGCCCGAGCTCGGCGGGGGAGCGCTTCTCGCCGACGTCGACGCAGGTGCGGCTGTCGAGGTACTCGCTGTGCACCTGGATGTGGCCGGCCTCGATGCGCGCGATGTTGAGCGCCATCGAGCCGATCGGGGTGACGCCCTGGGCGCTGCCGGCCGCCATCAGCGAGTCCCACAACGCCAGCGCGTCGCCCGCGTCGACCCAGAGCTCGAAGCCGAGGTCGCCGGTGAAGCCGGTGCGCGTGATGGCGACCTGTGTGTCGCCGATGCGCGTCTCGACGAGCCCGAAGTAGCGCAGCTCGCGCGCGGCCTCCACGCCCGCATTCACCAGCACCTCGCGTGCGAGCGGGCCCTGCAGCGACACGGCGGCGATGCGCTCGGAGACGTCCTCGATGGACACGTCGAGGCCCTCCGCCGTGGCCAGGAACCAGGTGAGGTTCTGCTCGGCGCAGTTGAGCTGGAAGCGCTGGTCGTCGAAGCGGAAGATCGTGCCGTCCTCGATGATCCGGCCCTCGCCGTCGCACCAGGGCGTGTAGAAGCAGCGCCCGGGGCGGCAGCGCTCGATGTCGCGCGTCACCAGGCGATTGAGGAAGCGGGCGGCATCGGCGCCGGTGATGCGGTACTTGCGCATCGGCGAGATGTCGTAGAGCGATACCGTGTTGCGGATCGCCGCGTACTCCTGCGCCTCGTTGTAGAAGCGCGTGACGCTCGCGTAGCCGTGCCAGCGCTCCCACTCCTGCGTCTTGTTCAGCGGCGCCAGGGCCGCGTGAAACGGTGTGCGCTGCAGTGCCGCGTCGGTCATGCCGCCTGCCTCCCGTGCCTGCGGTCGCGCAGGATCTCGCGTGCCGCGTTGAACCCGTTGCTGCCGGTGACGCCACCCCCCGGGTGCGTGCCCGCCCCGCAGAGATAGAGCCCGTCGACGGGCGTGCGGTACTGGGCGTGGCCGGGGACGGGCCGCGTCATGAAGAACTGGTCGAGGGCGATGTCCGCGTGGTGCCAGTGGCCGCCGCGCATGCCGAATCCGGCCTCGATCTCGCGCGGGCCCCAGGCCTCGCGTGCGAGGATCGAGGCGCCGAACCCGGGGGCGTGGTCCTCGATGAGCGCGGTCACGGTCGCCGCCAGGTCGGCGGGGTCGAGGCCCTCGTCGTAGGGTGCATAGGCGACGCTGACCGACATCACGTGCTGGCCCTGCGGGGCACAGCGCGGGTCCTGGAGCGAGGGCACGGTGATCTCCAGCGCCGGCGCCGGCACCGCCTGGCCGTACTTGACGTGGTCGAAGGCGGTCTCGACGTAGTCGAGCGACGGCGCGAGCAGCCAGCGCGCGGGCCCGCCGTCCGGGGGCATGGGCAGGTCGGGCAGGCGCTCGAGCGCGAAGTTGACCTTGCCGGTGGTCCCGCGGTGCGCAGCGCGCGCACCTCGCGCAGGAAGTCCGCGTCCAGGTGATCGCCGCCGACCAGCCCGTCGAGGGTGGTCACCGGGTCGGCGTTGGAGACCACGAGGCCGGCGTCGACGGCGCCGCCGCCGGCGAGCTCCACGCCGCGTGCGCGTGCCCCCTCGACCCGGATGCGCGTGACGCGCTGGCCGGTGCGGATCTCGACGCCGGCGCGCTCGGCCGCCGCCAGCAGCGCGGCCGTCGTGGTGTCGACGCCGCGCGGCGCGGCGCCGCGCCCGCGCCGTGCGGGCGCGTGCCCGGCGACGCGGTGCAGCAGCGTGAACACGGTGTTCGGCGAGCGCGGCCCGTGGTTGGTGCCGAGCACCGCCTCGAGCGCGAAGGCGCCCTTGAGCACGTCGCTCTCCAGGTGCTCGTCGAGCAGGTCGGCGACGTTCATCGTGATGATGCGCAGCAGCTCGCGCATCTGGCTGCGCCCGCGGCGGCGCAGCGACCAGCCCGAGGCGCCCGAGGGCCAGCAGGTTGCGCCGGTCGCCGAGGTCGAGGCGCGGCGGGGTGCCCTCGAGCAGCGGCCGCAGGGCGGCGGCGTGCGCGCGCAGCCGGCGCTGGAGCTCGGGGTCAGGCGCGCGCGTCCGCCGCCGAGTGCGGCGCAGCGCCTGCGCCGCCTGTTGCGGGGCGTCCGCGAGCGCCCAGGCTGTCGCCGCCGGGCAGCAGCAGCATGCGCGTCGCGGCGTCCGCGCCTGCCTGCAGGCCGTGGCGCGGCAGGCCGAGCCCGCGCAGCGCGCGCCGGTCGAAGGCCGGCAGCGACGTGCGCCAGCGCCGGCACCCGGAAGCCGGGTGGATCTCGCGCGCCAGCGCCGCGCCGCCGGCCTGCGCGCCGGCCTCGAGCACGCGCACGCGCAGGCCCGCGCGCGCCAGGCGGGTGGCGGCGACCAGGCCGTTGTGCCCGCCGCCGACGAAGACCGCGTCGACCGTCGAATCGCTCATGCCGCCACCTTGCGCTTGAAGTCGCGGAGGATCTCGTGCGCCGCGTTGTAGCCGGGCGCGCCCATCACGCCGCCGCCCGGATGCGTCGACGAGCCGCACATGTAGAAGCGCTCGAGCGGCCCGCGGTACTGCGCGTACCCGGGGAGGGGGCGGTTGAACAGCAGCTGGTCGAGGGTCAGCTCGCCGTGGAAGATGTTGCCCTCGGTGAGACCGACCTCCTGCTCGAGCTCGTGCGGGGTGCGTGTCTCCAGCTCGACGATCGAGTCGCGGAAGCCGGGCGCGTGCTGCTCGATCGTCGCCAGCACCGTGTCGGCGAAGGCGTCGCGCCTGTCGGGCGTCCAGTCGCCGTCGGCGAGCCGCGGCGGCACGTACTGCACGAACACGGTCATCATGTGGCGGCCGTCGGGCGCGACGGTCGGATCGATCAGCGAGGGCACCGAGATGTCGAGAAACGGCTCGCGCGACCAGGTACCGCGCTTCCAGTCGTCGTAGCCGCGCTCGAGGTAGGCCATGTCCGGCGACACGGTGATCGTCCCGCTGCGCAGCTCGGGCGCCGAGTCGGGGATGGCCTCGAAGTTCGGCGCCCGGTCGAGCGCGATGTTGAGCTTGCCCGACGAGCCGCGGATCTTGAACTGGCCCACCTGGTGGCGGAATTCGTCCGGCAGCGCCTCGCCCGGCATCAGCTCCAGGAACGTGCGCCTGGGGTCGAGGTTGGAGACCACCGCGTTGGCGCGGATCTCCTCGCCGTCGGCGAGCACGACGCCGGTCGCGCGCTTGCCCTGGTAGAGGAACTGCGTGACCTCCGCCGCCGGTGCGGATCTCGCCGCCCGCCTCCTGCACGGCGCCGGCGAGCGCGTGGCTGATCGCGCCCATGCCGCCGCGGGCATAGCCCCAGGCGCCGATGTTGCCGTCGACGTCGCCCATGAAGTGGTGCAGCAGCACGTAGGCGGTACCGGGCGAGTACGGCCCGAGCCCCGTGCCGATGATCGCGCTGCCGCCGAGCGCGCCCTTGAGCACGTCGGTCTCGAAGTAGCGCTCGGCGTAGTCCGCGGCGCTCGAGGTCCACAGCCGCAGGGTCTCGTACATGGCCTTCTCGCCCATGCCCGAGAAGCGCCGCCCCAGGCGCAGGAGATCGCCGATGTCGCGGAAACGCCGGATGGTCGGGTCCGGCGGCGTCTCGAGCAGCATCGGGCGGATGAAGCGGCACTGGCGCAGGATGTCGGCCGCGAACACGTCGTAGGCCTCCGCGTCCCTGCGCGAGTGGCGCTCGATCTCGCGGCGCGTGCGGTCGTGATCCGAGAACATGCCGAGGTAGTCGCCATCGCGGCCGAGATTGACGGCGCCCTCGAAGGGCAGGATCTGCAGGCCGTGGCGCGCGAGGCCCAGGTCGCGGATGATCTCGGGGCGGAACAGGCTGCACACGTAGGAGCAGGAGGTGAACGTGAAGCCGCCCGCGCGCGGATCGCTGTAGGCGGCCCCGCCGACCCGCTCGCGCCGCTCGAGCACGAGGACCTGCAGGCCGGCGCGCGCGAGATAGGCGGCGGTCGTCAGGCCGTTGTGGCCCGCGCCCACCACGATGGCGTCGTAGGTGTTCATGTCGCGTCTTCCGTTTGGCGATTGGGCGCGAAGGCCGGACCGGCCGGGCGCCGCAGCGGTCGTGCCCGGGGGTGCCGCAGGCGTGCCCTGCGCTCCCGCGGGCTGCAGCGGGGCCGCGTCGAGCCCGGTCGATTCTGGCCGAGGCGGTCCCCGCTGTCCAGCGTCAATTGATTGACTTATCGATCAATGTGGGGCAGATTGAAGAGCGTAGGCTATTGTGTGGACAGGAAAAACACACTACTCTCCGAGGGCTCGAACAGCGGGAGAAACGGCTTGTCGGGTGCGAGCAAGGCAGCCGCCGGCGATCGCAGGGATCTCCGCAGGCAACAGCTGATCGACGCGACGATCACCGTGATCGGGCGCCAGGGATATGCCGGCACGCGGCTCGCCGACGTCGCGCGGCAGGCGAAGGTCAGCTACGGCGTGGTGGGCTTCTACTTCAAGACCAAGGAAGACCTGCTGCTGGCCACGCTGCAGTCGCTCGCCGAGGAGTACACCCGCGTGTGGCGCGAGGCCGTCGACCGGGCCGGGCCTTCACCGGTGGATCGCCTGCGGGCGATCATCGATGCCGACTTCTCCTCCAGGATCGCGAGCGAGAAGAAGATCGCGGTATGGTACGCGTTCTGGGCGGAGGGGCGCACGCGACCCAAGTATCGCCAGCTCTGCGCGGAGCTCTACAACGATTACCACTGGCAGGTGCGCACGATCATCGAGGAGCTCATCGAGCAGGGCGGGTACACGGGGCTCGATCCGCACCAGGTGACGGTGGCGCTCAACGCGATGATCGACGGCATGTGGCTCGATCTCCAGATCCAGCCACGCGAGTTCGACCGCGAGCAGGCCAAGCAGGTGATCGAGATGTTCCTCGGCAGGCTGTTCCCCGCCGAGTTCGATTAGGGCGCGACCTCCGCCGCAGGCTGATGCCACGCCCGCGGGCCGGGAATATCGCGGGCGCGCGCCGGTTCCCATTGCAGCCACGGCCCGGGCCGGTCATACCCAGGCCCGTGAGATCCATTTGGAGAGACCCATGAACCTCAACGATGCACACAAGCTGGGCGCGCGGGACTGGCACGCGCGCGCCGACGGGATCGAGCCCGAGGGCCGCCACTTCATCGACGGCGACTTCGTCGCCGGCAGTGCCGTGTTCGACAAGGTCAACCCCGCCACGGGCGAGACCGTGGCGCAGGTCGCGCGCGGCAGCCAGGCCGATGTCGACCGCGCCGTGGCATCGGGCAGGAAGGCGTTCCGCGCCGGTGTCTGGTCGCACATGGCGCCGCGCGAGCGCATGGGCGTGATCTACCGCTATGCCGAGCTGCTCGAGGCGCACGCCGACGAGCTCGCCCTCCTCGATGTGCTCGACGTCGGCAAGCCCGTACGCGACATGCTCGCCTCCGACATCCCGGCCAGTGTCGAGTGCTTCCAGTATTTCGGCGAGACGATCGACAAGATCGAGGGCCAGGTCACGAACACGGCGCATGAGGCGTTGCACTACATCCTGCGCCAGCCGCTCGGCGTGGTCGGCTGCATCGTGCCGTGGAACTACCCGCTGATGATGGCGGCGTGGAAGGTCGCGCCGGCGCTGGCAGCGGGCAACAGCGTCGTGCTCAAGCCCGCGGAGCAGTCGCCGCTGTCGGCCGGCCTGATGGCGCGCCTGTTCGTCGAGGCCGGGGGGCCGCCGGGCGTGTTCAACGTGGTGCAGGGCTATGGCGAGGAGGCCGGCGCCGCGCTCGCGCTGCACGACGACGTCGCCAAGATCGGCTTCACCGGCTCGGTCGAGATCGGCAAGCAGATGCTGGTCTACGCCGGCCAGTCGAACATGAAGCGCGTGACCACCGAGTGCGGCGGCAAGACCCCCCAGATCGTGCTCGCCGATGTCGAGGACATCGACCGTGCGGCGCAGTACGCCGTCGACGGCATATTCGCGAACCAGGGCGAGGTCTGCAACGCGGGCTCGCGCCTGCTGGTCGACCGGCGCATCGCCGACGACTTCACCCGGCGCTTCACCGCGCTCGCACAGGAGGCGTACACGCCCGGCGATCCGCTCGATCCGGCCACCACGCTGGGCTCGCTGGTCAACACCGCGCAGCAGACGCGCGTGCTCGACTACATCGACATCGGCCGGCGCGAGGGCGCGCAGGTGGCGATGGGCGGCGGCAAGCCCGAGCGGCTCGACCACGGCGCGTTCGTCGAGCCGACCCTGTTCACCGGCGTCAGCAACGAGATGCGCATCGCGCGCGAGGAGATCTTCGGCCCGGTCGGCGCGGTGATCCCGTTCGACAGCCCGGAGGAGGCGGTCGCCATCGCCAACGACTCGATCTACGGCCTGGCCGCCGGCGTGTGGACCGGCAACATCGGCACCGCGCACCGCATGGCGCGCGACATCGAGGCCGGGGTCATCTGGGTCAACTGCTTCGACCACGGCGACATGACCCAGCCCTGGGGCGGCTACAAGCAGTCCGGCACCGGCCGCGACAAGTGCTTCCAGAGCATCCTCGACCACACCCAGACGAAATCCGTCTGGGTGCACCTGGGCGAGGGGTAAGCCGGACACACGGGCGAGACGCCACGGCGCGTATCCACGACCCGCTGGGAGCGGCCTCCGGCCGCGAAAGGGCGTAGGCGCGCGCCGTCGTCCGCGATTCACCGACGCGCGCGTCCGCAATGCGCGCGTCCGCCTTCGGCGGAAACGCCCCTACGCCTTCGGCGGAAACGCCCCTACGCCTTCGGCGGAAACGCCCCTACTTCGGCGGAAACGCCCCTACGCCTTCGGCGGAAACGCCCCTACGCCTTCGGCGGAAACGCCCCTACGCCTTCGGTGGAAACGCCCCTACGCGGCAACGCGTCTGCGTCGGTGGACGGGGCACGGCCGTATCCATCCCCCGAGGTCATCGCGAGGCCGGCTGCGCCGGCCGTGGCGATCCAGAACGGCATCGGGAAGTGGCACGCCCCCTCCTGGATTGCCACGGCGCCCTCCGGGCGCCTCGCCATGACGCGATGCCCTACGTCCCCGCCTGGCGCGCGCGCTGCGCGGATGCCGCCTCGCGCGCGGGTGGCCCGGTCGGGGTGTCGTCGCGCTCGCTCGAGCCTGCCTCGAGCTCGTCCGAGCCCGGGCGGCGCTCGCTGCGCAGCACCCGCAGCGCGTCCTCGGGCAGGTGCGCGCACACGCGGCTGCCGACCTCGAACGCGTCCTGCTCGCCGGTGTTCTGGATCTCGACCTCGATCGCGCTGCCGTTGTCGAGCTGCACGATGAGCTGGAACGCGCTGCCGATGTAGATCGAGCGCTCGACGCGGCCGCCGACGCGGTTGCCCCCGGAGACCGAGCCGGTCGGGGGCCTCGAGCCGGACGCGCTCGGGGCGGATGGTGACCTTGCCCGGGCCGCTGGCGCTGCTGCGCTCGAGCGCGGCCACCAGCTCCGTGCCGCCGACGTTGACGCGGCAGCGGCCCTCGCCGTCACTGCCGCGCGCGGTGCAGTCCATGAGGTTCGAGGCCCCCAGGAAGTCGGCGACGAACGTGGTCTCGGGGGCCTCGTAGATCTCGCGCGGCGAGCCCATCTGCTCGACCTGGCCCTCGTTCATCACCGCGATCCGGTCGCTCATGGTGAGCGCCTCGTCCTGGTCGTGGGTGACGTAGATGAACGTGATCCCGACCTGCTCCTGCAGCGCCTTGAGCTCGATCTGGAGCTGGCGTCGCAGCTTGGCGTCGAGGGCGCCCAGCGGCTCGTCGAGCAGCAGGCCGGCCGGCTTGAGCACCAGCGCGCGCGCCAGCGCCACCCGCTGCTGCTGGCCGCCGGAGAGCTCGGAGGGCTTGCGCTCGCCGAGGCCGTCGAGCATGACCAGCTCGAGCGCCTCGCCGGCGCGGCGCCTGACCTCGTCCTTGCCGATGCGCGCGCGGCGCAGGCCGAAGGCGACGTTGTCGAACACGTTCAGGTGGGGGAACAGCGCATAGTTCTGGAACACCGTGTTCACCGGCCGCCTGTGCGGCGGCTCGTGCTCCATGTTCTGACCGCGCAGCATGATGTGGCCCTCGTCGGGCTTCTCGAATCCGGCGATCATCCGCAGCGTGGTCGTCTTGCCGCAGCCGGACGGGCCCAGCATCGAGAAGAACTCGCCGCCGGGGATGTCCATGCTGATGCCGTCGACGGCGGTGTGGCTCCCGAACCGCTTGACGATGTCGACCAGCTGGATGGTGCCGTCAGTGCTATCGGTCATCCGATGTCGTCCCCCCGTCGACGCCTGCGCGGGCGCCTGCAGTCAATTGAAGTCGATCGAGCCCATCTTGGCCAGGTCGTTCCGGCTCGAGCCCGCGGCGCGCTCGCCTCGCGTCAGGAAGCGGTAGAGGGCGTAGGCGAGGATCACCGCCGCCAGCGTCAGGTAGACCATGAGCGCCGCCACCGCGTTGATCGATGGCAGCGGCGCCGAGCGGGTTGCGTTGTACACCTTGATGGGCACCGTGTCGCAGCCGGCGCCGCAGGACAACCACTGGGCGATCACGAAGTTGTCGATCGAGATCGCGAAGACGATCATCATGCTCGCGAGGATCGCGGGCAGCATAAGCGGCAGCAGCACGAGTCGCAGCGATTCCCAGGGCGTCGCCCCGAGATCCGCCGCCGCCTCCTCGTACTGGCGGCCGATCGAGAGCAGCCGGCCGCGCACCACGATCACCACGTAGGAGATCGAGAACGTCACCTGGCCCAGCACCTGCGCGGTCGTGCTCGGGTCGATGGCGGTGTAGACGTACTGGAACACCAGGTAGAGCGACACGCCCATCACGATCTCGGGCGTGATCAGCGGGAACAGCATCAGGAAGTTCGCCGGCCGCGAGCCGTAGCCGCGCCAGCGCGCCAGCCCGAGGGCGAGCAGCACGCCGATGGGCGTCGCGATCAGCACGTCGAGGGCGGCGAGCTTGAGGCTCTGGAACAGTGCCGCGCGCAGCCCGGGGTCGTGCCACACCGAGTTGACCGCGTCGCCCCAGTACCAGCGGGTGGCGTCGAATCCCTGCCACACGGAGATCGAGCGCCCGTCGTTGAACGAGAACGAGATCGCGATCACCACGGGCACGATCGTCCAGATCATGTAGGCCCAGGTGATCGTCATGAGCATGCGCGGCCGGCCGTACGGGTTGCGCACGAGGCCGCGGAGCCGGTGCACCGCTGCGGGCAGCGGACCGGGCGCCGTCACGGAATCGGCCACGCGGCTCACTGGAGCTCCCTTTGCGCCTTGGCGACGCTGTAGAGGTAGTACGCCATCAGGACGGCCAGGAACGCGGCCAGGACGATCGTCAATGTCGCGCCCACGTCGGGCTGCGGGCCGCCGTGGAAGTACAGGTAGATCTGGTTGCCCAGCATGCTTGTCGTAGGCGAGCCCGACATGATCATGGGCGTGTAGTAGTCGCCGAACATGGGCAGGGTGACGATCACGCAGCCGCCGAGAATGCCCATCTTCGACAGGGGCAGGGTGACCCGGAAGAACGTCTGCCGGGCGGTCATGCCCAGGTCACGCGATGCCTCCAGCAGGTTCTTGTCAATCCGGTCCAGCGCCGCAACCAGCGGCAGGATCATGTACGGGATGTAGCCGTAGATCAGGCCGAAGATGACGGTCCCGGGATGCCCGCCGAGCCAGTTGGGCGGGTCGGTGTCGATGCCGCTCCAGACCAGGAATCCGTTGATGAGCCCGTCCGGCGCGAGCAACCCCACCCAGGCGAGCATGCGCATCAGGTAGCTGACCCAGAACGGCAGCACCAGGAGCACCAGGAGGATCACCTTGGTGCGCCTGGCGTGCCGCGAGATGTAGTACGCGACCGGGTAGGCGATCAGCAGGCTGATCGTGACGGCGAAGAAGATGTAGACCGCCGTGCGTGCGAACACCTGCCAGTAGCGCTCCCCGGGGGCGAACTGGGCCAGGATCTGCATCGTGTTGTCGAAATTCCAGTCGAACGGATTCCAGATCGGAATCGGGTTCTGGAAGATCGGATCCAGCGTGCCGAAGGCCACGCCGATGACGGCGTAAAATGGCACCACGAACAGCAGAACCAGCCAGACCACCCCCGGGGCGGCCAATGCCTGCCACAGCCAGCGTGGATACATCTACCACCGCTCCGGGCCGCTGCCGATGCCCTCAGACACCGGAGATGAACTTCGCGTAGGCATCCTGCCACATGCGCTGGCCCTCGAAGGTGAGGGTCGCGTACTGGATGGAGCCGGGACCCACGTCCTCGGGCTCGACCACCGCCGTGCGCAGGTGCTTTGGCACAGCGCCCTCATCGATGAGGCCCTGCGGGGTGATGCTCTTGAGCGGCGGCTGGTAGCCCGTGTAGCTGGTGAAGTTGGTGTAGGCGTTCTGCTCCTCGAGGATGAAGTTCATCCACAGGTGCGCCAGGACCGGCTTGGTGCTCGCCGCCGGGACTGCCCAGCAGTCGTTCTGGACCGGGGTCGCGCCCTTGGGACCCTTCCAGTATCGGATCACGTCGGAGGACATCCCCTCGGGCATGTACCACCAGACGTTCATCAGCGGGTCGCCCGACCACGACTGGTGCAGCCAGCTCTTGCCCTGGGACAGGGTCTGGTACTGGGTGTTGTTGACCTTCGGGTTGCAGATCGGGATCAGCGCCTGGAGATCCTCGAGCGCCTGGTCGATGACCGCCGGATCCTCGGTATTCAGGTCCGTGTTGCCGCGGTAGAGCATGGCCAGGCCGATGGCCTCGCGCGGTGAGTTGATGATCCCCGTATAGCCCTCGTAGTCCTGGGCGTTCCAGAAGATCGACCAGGGGTTGTCCATGTTCGGTATATCCTCGGCGATCTTGTCGCCGCGGTAGCCGATCCCCGTGGTGTAGACGGCGTACGGCACGGTGTACTGCGATCCCCGGTCGTAGAACGGGTCCTGCAGCTGCGGCCAGACGTTCTTCTGCAGGTTGGGGATGTAGCCCTGGTTGATCGGCTGGAGCAGCTTGCCCGCCGTGACCTGCGTGAGCCGGTCCGGGGTAATCTCGGTCACGTCGACGTCGACGTCCTGGTTGGCGAGCTTGGTCACCGCCTGGTCCATGTTGGCGAAGGTCGTGATCTGCACGTCGACGTCGTACTTCTCGCCGAACTTGTCGAGCACCGCCTTGTACAGGTAGTCCTCGTAGTTGAACACGGTGAACGTGCCGCTCTCCGGCTCGAGGCCGTCGGCGATCGCCTCGCCGTGTGTCGGCAGCGTCACCGGGGAGTCCGGCCGTGCCAGCGGCAGGCCGCCGGGGCCTTCCGCGCCCCAGGCCACGCGCGAGACGAGCGGGGATACCGCCACGCCCATGCCGCTGGCGATGATCGCCTTCAGGGCGTCGCGGCGTGACATGCCGTGCTCACCGAGGCGCTGCAGCACCCGCTCGAGCCGGTCGTCGCGTTGATTGTTGTCTTCGGTCATTGCCGTTACCTCCATTCATTGGGGCGTGCGCGATCGCACGGGTTGCAGCCGCTCGCGGCCGGTTGCCGCGCACTGCAGGCTGGCGCCCGCGGCCCCCGGCATCCCAAAAGGGCGGGAGATCCGCCGCGGCGCGCCGCCGGATCCAGTGTGAACCAGTGATTGATCAGTCAACCAATACCGCAATGGGTACCCGGCGTCAAATCGCGGGGCCGGGGGAGGCGCCCCGGCAGCCGGTCCAGGCGGGCCGCCGGGCGCCATCGGAGCCCTGCGGCAAACACCCCCGGGCCGGCAGGCCGGCGCCCGGGTCGGGGCACCGCACATCGACCTGCCGGGCGGCCTGCGGCCGGGCCCGCGGCCGCAGGAGATGGATTGCTTTTGATTGATTGATCAATCGTCGCGTGGCATCCTGACATGGACTCGTGGGCCGGTGCGCCCCCGCCGGGGCGGCCGTGTGCCGGGCGATTCACGGATGTCTCGCCCCGCGCGAGGCGGCGCCGGCCGAGCAAGCGAGTAGCGGATTCGACGGGGAGTGCGAGAGATGAGTGGCACGACGAGCAGGGTAACGACCGATCCGAGCCGCGGGTACTACCCGGTGCGCGAGGAGCCCGAGCGCGCGCTGCCGTCCTGGGTCTACCAGGACGAGGAGTTCCTCCAGCTGGAGCTCGAGCGCGTGCTCATGCCGTCGTGGCAGATCGTGTGTCACCAGGGCGACATCCCCGAGCCCGGCGACTACCGGGTGCTCGACATCCTCAAGGAGAGCGTGTTCGTCGTCCGCGACACGGACTACTCGATCAAGGCGTTCCACAACTTCTGCCGCCACCGGGGCTCGCGCCTGCTCTACGGGCACGGGCGCCTCAAGCGCCCGGTCATCACCTGCCCGTACCACGGCTGGACCTATGGCACGGACGGCCAGCTGCGCGGGGTGCCCCAGGAGGACTCGTTCCCGGGCCTCGACAAGAGCTGCTGGGGCCTGAAGCCGGTCGAGCTCGAGGACTTCCTCGGCTTCCTGTTCGTGCGCATGCGCGACAACGGCGGCCCGGGCGTCGCGACGCTGTGGCAGCCCTTCCGCGAGCCGATGGAGGCCTACCGGCTGCCCGAGATGGAGCCGATCCTGGAGATCGAGGAGATCGAGTGGCCGTGCGACTGGAAGCTCGCGGTCGACAACAACCTCGAGTGCTACCACATCATGATGGGGCACCCGGGGCTGAACCGGATGTTCGGCCTGCAGCCGATGAACATGGAGACCGATGACACCGGCGTGTCGGTCACGGTGAGCCAGTTCAAGGACGAGCCGTCGCCCGTGTGGACCGAGCGCACCTACCAGGAGAACATCGGCAAGTACGCGACCCACCTGCCCGAGGACCGCCGGCGCGCGTGGGCCTTCTACACGATGCAGCCCAACCTGGGCCTCGACCTGTACCCGGACTCGGTCGACTTCTTCCAGATCCTGCCGACCGGTCCGGAGCGCTGCGTGGCGCGCTACGGCGTGTACGCGTTGCCCGATGACCGCCCGGAGATGAAGAAGCTGCGCGATCTCAACATGCGCATCAGCGGCAAGGTCATGGAGGAGGACGACGCGCTGTGCCGCCGCGTGGCGGACGGGATCCATTCCTCGGCCTTCGAGCCCGGTCCGCTGTCGCGGTTCGAGGACACGCTCAAGCAGTTCCACGACGTGATCCGGGCCGAGCTGCCGGTCGTGGAGCTGCCGAGCAAGCCGCACGGCCGGCCGCTCGCCGAGGTCAACGACGAGATGCTCGCCGAGCGCGCGCGCGAGGCGCCGCGGTCGAGCTGCGCCCGGCGGCCGGGCGGCGTCTGCGGCGCCGCCCGCGACCATCCCCAGACAGGCCTGCCAGGCGCGGGCGCGGCCGCCGCGCGGACGGCGGCCCCAGCAGCGAGGACACGCGCGATGCAAGACAAGACCAGCACGGCGGCCGCCGCGGCGGCCAGCGGCGCAGCGGCCGCCGCGAGCGGCGACGACACGGCGTCGCTGCGCGCCGGCGACAACCAGGTGGTCCACCCCTGGGAGGCGCTCGCCGACTACGGCAGCAACGAGCGCACGGTGATCACGCGCGCGGAAGGCGTCTACCTGTACGACACCGAGGGCAACGCGCTGCTCGACGGCCCCGGCGGCATGTGGTGCGTCAACGCCGGCCACGGCCGCCGCGAGATCGCCGACGCCGCCGCCGCGCAGATGACGGACATGGGCTACGTCAGCCCCTGGTCGCTCACCAGCGGGCCGGCGGCCCGGCTCGGCGAGCGCCTCGCGGCGCTGGCGCCGGGCGACCTGAACAACGTGTTCTTCACCACGGGCGGCTCGACCGCGGTGGACTCGGCGCTGCGCTTCGTGCAGTTCTACAACAACCTGCGCGGACGCCCGCAGAAGAAGCACATCATCACGCGCATGGACGCCGCCACGGCAGCACCTACCTCGCGGCCTCGGTCTCGGGCAAGGGCCGCGACAAGAGCTGGTTCGACTACGAGACCGACACGATCGATTTCCTGCCGGCGCCCAACCCGTACCGCCGCCCGCAGGGCATGAGCGTCGAGGCGTTCTGCGACGCCAAGGTGGCCGATCTCGAGAACAGGATCCTGGAGCTCGGTGCCGACAAGGTGGCCGCGTTCATCGCCGAGCCGATCCTGGCGTCCGGCGGCGTCATCGTTCCGCCCGAGGGCTATCACCGCAAGTGCCAGGAGGTGTGCCGGCGCCACGACGTGCTCTACATCTCCGACGAGGTGGTCACGGGCTTCGGCCGCCTGGGGCACTGCGCTTCGCCAGCGAGGCGGTGTTCGGGATCACGCCCGACATCATCACGGCGGCCAAGGGCCTGACCTCGGGCTACGTGCCGCTCGGGGCCGTGCTGATATCCGATCGCCTGCTCGAGGGCATTACCGGCGAGCACGCGCGTGACGCGGTCTTCTCCAACGGCTTCACGTACTCCGGGCACCCGGTGTGCTGCGCGGCCGCGATGGCCAACCTCGACATCCTCGAGCGCGAGCAGCTGCCCGAGTACGTGCGCGAGATCGGGCCGTACTTCCAGGAGCGCCTGCGCGAGCTCGCCGAGCTGCCGATCGTCGGCGACGTGCGCGGCATGGGCCTGGTCGGCTGCGTCGAGTGCAGCATCGCCGACGAGAGCCACGGCGGCGACAATGCGCTCGAGCTCGACTACGCCATCGGCAACCGCATCGATGCGCACTGCCAGGCGCGCGGGCTGCTCGTGCGCCCGTTCGTGAACATGTGCGTCATGTCGCCGCCGCTGCCGATCACGCGCGCCCAGGTCGACGAGCTCGTCGACACGCTGCGCATCGGCATCGAGTGCACCGAGGACGATCTGCGTGCAGAGGGCATCTGGAACGGCTGAGGCCGACGCCTGCAGGGTTGGCGTTTCGCGGCATTGCCCGCGAAGGGCGTAGGCCGGTTTCGGGCCGGCGCCTTGCGCCGGCCCGACGCCGGCGTCGGCCTTCGGCCGAAACCGGCCTACGCAAGAACCGCGGCCGGCGTCGATCCACACGTAGAGAGGACGAATCCATGGGCGACAGCGACGGCACCGCGGGACGAGAGCCCGAGTACGAGGACGAGTCGATCGCCTTTCTCGAGGCGCTGTGGGGCGACGGCTACCTCTCGCCGGGCGGACCCGAGGAGGTGCGCGCCGTGCTCGACGGCCTCGACCTGGAAGGTCGCACGGTGCTGGACCTGGGCTGCGGCTCGGGCGGGATCACGCTGTCGCTGGTCGAGGACTACGGCGCCGGCCGCGTGATCGGGGCCGACGTCGAGGAGCCGGTGATCCGCCACGCCAGCGAGCGCGCCCGGGCGCGGGGCCTCGACGACTGCGTCGAGTTCGTGCAGATCGAGCCGGGCCCGCTGCCGTTCCCCGATGCCGCCTTCGACGTCTTCTTCAGCAAGGACGCGATGATCCACGTCCCGGACAAGGAGGCGCTGTTCGCCGATGCCTTTCGCCTGCTCGTGCCGGGCGGCTGGCTGGCGGCCTCGGACTGGCTCACCTCGCACGACGACGAGCCCTCGGCCGCGATGCGCCACTACCTCGATCTCGAGGGGCTGAGCTTCAACATGGCCTCGCCGCAGCGCTACCGTCGCGCGCTCGAGAGGGCGGGCTTCACCGACGTGTCGCTGCACAACCGCAACCCGTGGTATCGCGGGCGTGCCCGCGAGGAGCTCGACGCGATGCGCGGCCCGCAGTACGACCGGCTCTGCGCCGCCGCCGGGCGCGACACCGTCGACCACAATATCGGGACCTGGGGCGCCATGGTCGAGGTGCTCGAGAGCGGCGAGCACTGCCCGCACCACCTGCGCGCGCGCAAGCCGGCGTAGGCCTGCCGCCGCAGCCGAACCGCACGCTCGGGTCGTCGCGAGGGCAGTGCAATGGCAGCATCCTTCCCTGGCCCTCTCCCGAAGGGAGAGGGAATCCGCCAAGGTGCGGCACGGTCTCCGCCCGGCGCGCCTGCCCCGCCGTAGCCCTCTCCCGAAGGGAGAGGGAATGGCACCCCAAGCTGCGGAATGCGTCTCCACCCGCCGCGGTCCCGCCCCGCCGTAGCCCCTCTCTCCCGAAGGGAGAGGGAATGGCACCCCAAGGTGCGGAATGCGTCTCCACCCGCCGTGATCCCGCCCCGCCGTGCGCCGCCCGAAGGGAGGGAATGGTACCGCAAGCTGCGGAACGCGTCTCCACCCGCCGCGGTCCGCCCCGCCGTGGCCCCTCGCCGGGGAAGAGGGAATGGCACCGAAGCTGCGAACGCGCTCCACCCGCCGTGGTCCGTCCCGCCGAGCCCCCTCACCGGAGAGGGGCTGGGGTGAGGGACGTGGGACACAGAGCCGCTGCGTCTCGCCTTCCGGCGAGCGCACCGCGCGCTCACGCCGCCTCGCGCTCCTCCTTCGCCGGCGCCTGCGTCGCCGGGCGCACGCCGGGGAAGCCGCGCTCGACGCGGCGCATGACCAGCGTGAGCACCATCGTCAGGGCGATGTAGATCCCCGCGATCAGCAGCAGCGGCTCGTAGACCAGGAAGGTCTCGTCGCGCACGATGTTCGCCGCCTGCAGCAGGTCCATGACCGCGATCGTGGAGACCAGTGGCACCGATTTGAGCAACAGGATGATCTCGCCGGTCAGCGTCGGCAGGCAGATCTGGATCGCGTGCGGCAGCCAGATGCGGTAGAGGATCTTGAAGCGCGACATGCCGAAGGCGCGCGCCGCCTCGAGCTCGCCGCGCGGCACGCTCAGCATCGCGCCGCGGATGACCTCGCCGGCGTAGGCGCCGACGCTGATGGTGAACGCGAGGATGCCGTAGAAGAAGGGGTCGCGCAGGATCGGCCAGATCCACATCTCGCGCACGCCCGGGATCTGCGGCAGCAGGCGGCCCACGCCGTCGTAGAAGAAGAACAGCTGCAGCAGCAGCGGCGTGCCGCGCACCACGGTGGTGATCCCGCGCGACAGCCAGGCCAGCGGGCGCGGGCCGGTGATCTGCATCAGCGCGAGCGTGATCGCGAGCACGAAGCCGAGCACGCCGGACACCGCCAGCAGGATCATCGTGTTGATGAAGCCTTCCCAGAGGTAGGCCAGGTAGACCGGGTTGGTGAGCCACGTGTAGTCCACGACCGCTTTACACCCCCGGCTGGCCGCGCCGCACGTGGCGCTCGAGGCGGTTGAAGACGCCGTTCGAGGCCATCGTCATGACCAGGTAGATCGCCCCCGCGGCCGCGTAGAACACGAAGTACGAGCGCGTGCTCGCCGCCGCCTGCTGGGTGACGAAGAACAGCTCCTGGAACCCGACCACGCTCACCAGCGCGGTGTCCTTGACCAGGATGAGCCAGATGTTGGACATCCCGCCGAGCGCGTTGGGCAGCATCTCGGGCAGGATGATGCGGCGAAAGCGCTGCCCGCGGGACATGCCGAAGGCATCGGCCGCCTCGATGTGGCCGCGCGGGATCGCCAGGATCGCGCCGCGGAAGATCTCGGTGAGGTAGGCGCCCTCGACCACGGCGAGCACCGCGATCGCGGCCGCGAAGCCGCTGATCTCGTAGACGGCCTCGACGCCCAGCGACTGCAGCAGCGCGTTGAGCGCCTGCTGGCCGGCGTAGTAGAGGATGATGATCAGCAGCAGCTCGGGGACGGCGCGCACCAGCGTGGTGTAGGCCGTGGCCACCGCCTCGAGCGGGCGGATCCCGCTGAGCTTGGCGGTCGCGCCGAGCAGGCCGAGGACGAGGCCGATCGCGTACGCCGCGACCGCCATCTCCACGGTGACGAGCGCGCCCTCGAGGATCGGCCCGGCCCAGTCGAGCAGGCCTGCGCTGCCGAAGGTCTCCATGGTCCGTCAGCGGGTACGGTGTGCGCCGCCGGCCCGGGAGAGACCCGGCGGCGGCGACGCGCCGCCGGGCACCGGGCCTGCGGGAGCTCAGCCGCCGCAGATGTCCTGGTTGAAGTACTTCTGCGACAGCTCGGCGCAGGTGCCGTTGTCGATCACGGCGTGGATGGCCTCGCTCAGCGTCTGCTGGAGGTCGTTCTCGCCCTCGCGCACGCCGATGCCGATGCCCTCGCCGAAGGCGGGATGCTTGGGCGCCATGCCCTTGATGGCGTAGCCGCTGGCCTCCTCGCGCTCGACGAACGCCTGCATCGCGATCTGGTCGGCGAGCACGACGTCGATCCGGCCCGCCATGAGGTCACGGTTCGCCTGCTCCTGCTTGTCGTAGATGCGGATGTCGGCGACCACGTCCTTGAGCTCCTGGCGCGGCGAAGGCGGCGTGCGTGGTTGCGGCCTGCACGCCCAGGATCTTGCCGGACAGGTCACCCGGCGGGTCGAGGCTCATGCCCTTGGCCGCCACGTAGGCGCCGCGCGTGTAGTAGTAGGGATCGGTGAAGTCGATCACCTTGTCGCGCTTCGCGGTGATCGACATCGAGGTCATGATGAGGTCGATCTTGCCGGACTGCAGCGCCGGGATGATGCCGCTCCACGAGGTCGGCGTGATCCGGCAGTCCTGCGGGATGATCCCGCAGATCGCGTCGGCCAGCTCGACCTCGAAGCCGGTCCAGCCGCCGTCCGAGGCCTTGTAGGTGAACGGCGGATAGGGCTCGGCGGCGATGCCGATCTTCAGGGTCTCGGCCGCGCCGGCCGGCGCCGAGGCGCCGAACACGAGCAGGGCGCCCGCCAGGGCGCCGAAGAGCCGTCTCTTCATCGTGATCATTCTCTTCATCGTGATCATGGTTTCTGCCTCCTCTCGTTGGTCGGCCCGGGGGGCCGTCTGGTGCCATGGCCTCGCCCGCGCGGCCGCGCGGTGCGCGGTCGCGGGCGCGCTCAGGCCACGGCCGAAACGAACTGGCGGCAGCGCTCGCTGCCGGACTGCTCGAACACGTGCTCGGGGCTGCCCTGCTCCTCGACCACGCCGTCGTGCAGGAACACCACCTGGCTCGACACGTCGCGCGCGAAGCTCATCTCGTGCGTGACCAGCACCATCGTGCGGCCCTCGTCGGCGAGCCCGCGGATCACGCGCAGGACCTCGCCGACGAGCTCGGGGTCGAGCGCCGAGGTCGGCTCGTCGAACAGCAGCACGCGCGGCTCCATCGCCAGCGCGCGCGCGATCGCCGTGCGCTGCTGCTGGCCGCCCGACAGGAACGCGGGGTACTCGTCGCGCTTGTCGGACATGCCCACCTTGGCGAGGTACTGCTCGCCGCGCTCGATCGCCTCGCGCTTCGGCAAGCCGAGCACGTGGACCGGCGCCTCGATGACGTTGCCGAGCACGGTGAGGTGCGGCCACAGGTTGAATTGCTGGAAGACCATCGCGACCTTCGAGCGCAGGCGCTGGATCTGGGCGCGGTCGATGCCGGTGGTGTAGCCGTCGCGGTCGCGGTGGAACTGCACGGGCTCGCCCGCGACGAGGAGATCGCCGCGGTCGGGCATCTCGAGCAGGTTGAGGCAGCGCAGCAGCGTGCTCTTGCCGGAGCCGCTGGCGCCGATGATCGAGAGCACGCTGCTCTCGGCGGCCTCGACCGAGACGCCCCGGATCACCTTGAGCGGGCCGAAGCGCTTCTCGAGATCGGTCGCGCGGACCGCGGGGTCCCGGGTGTCGTCGTCGTTGGTATCGGCTGGCGCCATGGTCTCCCCGTGCCGCGTTCAGACTCGCACACAGTTGAACAAGTGTTCAAGCGCGCCGCTCATGCCGGTGGCGCCGGCGGCACGCCCGCGAGCAGGCCCTCGAGGCAGGCCTCGCACAGGCGCACGCCCTCCTCGGGCGTGAACGTGTCCGGGTCGAGGCACCACTCGACCCAGAGCCCGTCGAGGACGCCGGAGAGCCCGATCGCGGCCAGGCGCACGTCCAGGCCGCGGCCCGCCGCCTCGCGCGCGAGCTCGCCGAGCACGCCCTCGAGCGTCTCGCGGTAGGCACGGTAGGTGCGGTCGTGCGCGGCCGCGATCGGCGCCGACTGCTGCGCCATGCTCCAGAACGACAGCCACACCCGCAACAGCCCCGAGTCGAGCGTGACCGGCGAGAACGAGGCCCGGAAGAAGGCGCTCAGGCGCGCGCGCGCGCCGGGGCCCGCGTCGTCCATGGCGCCGCGCAGCGCCGCCAGCTGGTCGTTGGCCAGCTGCTCGTAGACATCGGCGATCAACGCCTCCTTGCCGGAGTAGTAGTGGTTGATCAGCCCGACCGAGACGCCGGCCTCCTGGCAGATGGTGCGGATCGAGGTCTTCTCGGCGCCGTGGTGCGCGAGGCAGCGCAGGGCCGCGTCCATCAGCGCCTGGCGGCGCTGGTCGGGCGTCTGGCGGCGGAACTTGCGCAGCGGGGCGGCGGGCTCGTCCTGGGTCATCCTGCCTCGGAGCCAGTGGTGGCCGGCTCTTGTTGAACGGTTGTTCAGCAATCGTATACGATACGGGCCGACGCGTACACGATCCATCCGGGATGGTAACCGCCATGCACTACTCGCCGCTGGTCGAGCGGATCGCCGGGGAGGGCGCCGCCGCCTGGGACATCTACCACGAGGCCCAGGAGGCGCAGGCGCGCGGCGAGGACGTGATCGTCCTGAGCGTCGGCGACCCCGACCTCGACACGCCGGCGCCGGTGGTCGACGCGGCCGTCGACGCGCTGCGCGCCGGCCACACGCACTATACCGCCTCGGTGGGCGAGTGGCCGCTGCGCCGGGCGATCGCGCGCCACTTCGTCGACCACGGCGGGTGGCAGGCCGGGCCGGAGAACGTCTGCGTCGTCTCCGGCGCCCAGAACGGCCTGTTCTTCGCGTCCATGCTCCTGCTCGGGCGTGGTGACGAGGTCATCGTGCTCGAGCCGAACTACGTCACCTACGAGGCGACCATCGCCGTCTCCGGGGCACAGCGCGTGCCGGTCGCCACGCGCGCGGCCGACGGCTTCCGACCCGACCCCGCGGCGATCGCGGCGGCGGTCACACCGCGCACGCGCGCGATCCTGTTCGCCAACCCGAACAACCCCACCGGCGTGGTCATGACCGGCGGCCGAGCTCGAGGCGATCGCGGCGATCGCGCGCGAGCACGACCTCTGGGTCATCAGCGACGAGGTCTATGCGGCGCTGACCTTCGAGCGGGCGCACCACTGCATCGCCGCGCTGCCGGGCATGGCGGAGCGCACCGTGACGGTGTCCAGCCTGTCCAAGTCGCACGCCATGACCGGCTGGCGCAGCGGCTGGCTCATCGGCCCCGAGGCGCTGATCGGCCACGCGGAGAACCTGGCGCTGTGCGTGCTCTACGGGCTCCCCGGCTTCGTCCAGGACGCGGCCCTGGTGGCCCTGGAGCAGGCCGACGAGGTCGCCGCCACGATGCGTGGCGTCTACCGCCGCCGGCGCGACCTGGTGATCGAGCGCCTGGCGGCCGTCCCCGGCCTCGACGTGCTCACGCCCGAGGCCGGCATGTTCGTCATGGTCGACGTGCGCGCCACCGGCCTGTCGGCCGAGGATTTCGCCTGGCGCCTGCTGCGCGAGCAGGGCGTGTCGGCGCTCGACGCCTCCGCGTTCGGGCCCGGTGCCGTGCGGGTACCTGCGCCTGTCCTACACCCTCGACGAGGCGACCCTGGAGGAGGGCTGCCGCCGCATCGCCGCCTTCGCCGAGTCGCTCGCGGACCACTCGGAGCACGCCCATGGCTGAGCAAGCGCGCCCCGGCCCCTGGATCATCGGCCTGCTCGAGGCCTTCGGCGTCGAGCGCGTCTTCGGCATCCCCGGGGTCCACACGATCCCGCTCTACGACGGCCTCGCCGGCAGTCGCATCACGCACGTCACGCCGCGCCACGAGCAGGGCGCCGGCTTCATGGCCGATGCGTACGCCCGCGTCTCGGGCCGCCCCGGCGTGTGCTTCGTGATCACCGGCCCGGGCATGACCAACATCGCCACCGCCATGGGCCAGGCCTTTGCGGAGTCCGTGCCGATGCTGGTGCTCTCCAGCGTCTCGGAGCGGCGCAGCCTGGGCCGCGGGCTGGGCCAGCTGCACGAGCTCCCCGACCAGCAGGCGCTGGTGTCCGGGGTGGCGGCGTTCAGCCACACGCTGCACGCGCTCGCCGACCTGCCCGACGTGCTCGAGCGCGCCTTCGCGGTGTTCGACGGCGCGCGCCCGCGCCCGGTGCACATCGAGATCCCGCTCGACCTGTGGCAGGAGACCCCGCCGGCGACGCGAGCGCGGCAGCCGTCCCCGCCGGCGCGCACGCAGCCCGCGTCGGCGCAGCTCGAGGCCGCGGTGGAGCGCCTCGCCGGCGCGCGCCGCCCGCTGATCCTGGCCGGCGGTGGCGCCGGCGGGGCGCGCGCCTCGCTGCGCGCGCTGGCCGAACGCCTCGATGCGCCTGTGATCATGACCGTCAACGGGCGCGGCCTGCTGGAGCCGGGGCACCCGCTCGCGGTCCCCGCGAGCCCCTCGCTGCCCGCCGTGCGCGAGCTGCTGGCCGGGAGCGACGCCGTGCTGGCGCTCGGCACGGAGATGGGACCGACCGACTACGACATGTACGAGCAGGGCATGCCGGCGTTCGACGGCCCGCTGCTGCGCGCCGACATCGACCCGGAGAACATGACGCGCCCGCGGGTGGCCGAGGTGCCGCTGGTGGGCGACGCCGCGGCGACCGTGGACGCGCTGCTGGCGGGCCTGGGGCCGGACCCGGCCGAGCATGGCGGCGCGGCGCGGGCCGAGCAGGCGCGCGCGGCGGCCTGCGCGGGCCTGGGGCAGGGGATGCGCCAGGGCATCGCCTTCCTCGACACGCTGCGCGACGCCCTGCCGGGCGCGATCGTCGTGGGCGATTCCACCCACCCGATCTACGCCGGCAACCTCTACTACGCCGCCCCGGACCACGGCAGCTGGTTCAACTCGGCCACCGGCTACGGCACGCTCGGCTACGCCCTGCCGGCGTCGCTGGGCGCGTCGCTCGCAGCCCCCGACCGGCCGGTGGTCTGCCTGGTCGGCGACGGCGGCCTGCACTACACCCTCGGCGAGCTCGCCGCGATCCGCGACGCCGATCGGCCGATCATCGTGCTCGTGCTGGAACAACGCCTGCTACGGCGAGATCCGCATCGCCATGGAGGCCGAGGGCGTCGAGCCCGTCGGCGTGCGGCTCTACGCGCCCGACTTCGAGGCCCTCGCGAAGGCCTACGGCTGCGCCTACGCCACGGCCGACGACCTCGGCTCGCTGCCCGCCGTGCTCAACGCGGCGGCCACCCGCCGCGAGCCGACCATCGTGCGCATCGACGAGGAGCCGATGCTGGCGAGCGCGGGCACGTAACCGCCCGGGACCTGTTCGCCGGAAAGGACGCAGGCCGGTCTCGCCCGGCGCGTGACGCGGCGTCGGCATGCCACCGCGAGCGCCGCGCCGGGCGATGCCGGCATCGGGCCTTCGCTGCGCTGCGGCCCGAGGCCGGCCTACGGCTCCCTGTGAGACATCTGCCCGTGATGTACCCGCAGTCAGCGCCGCTGCTCGCCGACCGGGAGAGGGGTTCCGGGGTGAGCGGGCGTGCCATCGCGAGGTCGCTGGCCCTCTCCCTGGCCGCTCTCCCGCGCAGCGGATGGCCTGGGAATGGCCACTGATCGAGGCGCGGTGGGACGCTGCGGCAATCGGGCCATCGCGGAGCTGCGGCCCGAGGCCGGCCTACGGCCCTCCCGGCGGGAGAGGGTGATTGCGCGAGGTCGGCGGACGGACGCAGGCCGGTCTCGCCCGACGCGGACGTCGGCATGCCACTGCAGCGTCTCGCCGGGCGATGCCAGCAGCGGGACGGCCCGCGGGATCGACCGCGGACTCGGCGGCCGCCCGGCTGCCTACCCGAACCGCCGCGCCAGCACCTTCCTGCGGCTGCCGACGCTGTCACGGTCCATGTAGCACTGGCGCATGTGGCGATGGCCCGTGCCCGGCCTGTACCCGGTACGCCCGTGCAGCAGGCGGTAGTTGTCCATGATCAGCAGATCGCCCGGGCCGAGCTTGAAGCGCAGCTGGTAGGCCGGGTCGTTGACCAGGTCGGTCAGGCGCCGCCGCGCGCGGTAGTAGGTGTCGAGCAGCGCCGGGTCCCCGGGCGCGACCGCGTCGGTGCGGTTCGACATGCGCAGCTGGCGCACGCGCCCGCGCGGGTCGAGCTCGATCAGCGGGCCGCTGTTCTCGAGGATGGTGTCGTCGTCGACATACGTGAAATCCGGGCGCACGCGCGTGAGCGCGTCGAGCTCCTCGGGCGCGTTGCGCCGCAGCTCCTCGGCCACGCGGAAGCCGTCGGTGATGGTCGAGTCGCCGCCCTCGGCGTCGTTCACCAGGCAGTGCAGGAAGATGTAGCCCGGCACGGGCTCGCGGTACGGGTTGTCGGTGTGCGGCTCGAGCGCGCGCGTGGTCATGGTCAGGTCGTAGGCATCGGGGATCGCCTTGACGTCGGCGATGCCGCCCCAGTTGGTGCGCCGCATCGGCCCGATGCGCTCGACCACGGCGCCGACGCCGTCCATGTCGGCGGGCACGTTGCGCACGACCACGAAGGCGTGCCGGCGCAGCTGCTCGAGCAGCTCATAGAGCGCGGCGTCGTCGTCGGCGGCGCGCGCCCAGTCCGCCTCCGGGATCGGGTCGAGGCCCGCGTCCCAGGTGACGATGTCGTCGCGCTCGTCGGCGCCCGGGCGCAGCGCGGCCTCGAGCTCGGCGCGCGCGAACGGCGCCACGTGGCCGTCGGCGAAGGTCACCCGCACCGCGCCGTCGGCCTCGTCGACGTGCGCGACCGCGGTGTCGAGCGGCAGCGACCAGGCGTCGAGCAGGCGCTGGCCGGTCTTCGGGTCGCGGCACTCGGGGCAGGGGCAGCGCTCGCGCAGCCACAGCGGGTGCAGCGTGTGGCTGTTGCCGTCGTCCAGGGCGAGCACCAGCCGGCCACCGGATACCTCGCTGCGCGTTGCGGTCTCGACCATGATCGGACCTCCCGGGTTGCGATCGGATGCGGCCATCATAGGGCCGGGCACCGGTAGCGGCTTGTCTCCGATCACCACATGACGGCAGGATAAGGCAATCGCGCCCGCGGGGAGACCATGCTCGAGCAGCAGCAACCGGACGAACCCCGGCGGCTGGGCTTCCTGCTGCTGCCGCGGTTCTCGCTGCTGTCGCTGCTGTCCGCGCTCGAGCCGCTGCGCGGCGCCAACCGCACGCTCGGCTACACCGCCTACGACTGGCAGCTCTTCGCCACGGACCCCGGCCCGGTCGCGGCCAGCAACGGCATCCCGATCGCGCCCGCGGCCGCCATCGACGCGGTTGACGATTTCCCCGCGGTGGCGGTGCTCGCCAGCTACGATCCGCTCGCCGCGGTCGACCGCCGCGTCTGCCGCTGGCTGCGTCGGCTGCAGCGCCAGGGCACGGAGCTCGGCGGCGTCGAGACCGGGGCCACGGTGCTCGCGCACTGCGGCCTGCTGTCCGGGCGCCGGGTGACGCTGCACTGGGAGACGCTCGAGGCGTTCCGCGAGACCCACCTCGACGTCGACGCGCGTGACTCGCTCTACGAGATCGACCCGCCGGTGTTCACCTGCTCCGGCGGCACCGCGTCGATGGACCTGATGCTGCACCTGGTCGCGCGCCACCACGGCGACGCGGTGGCGCGCGGCGGTCGCCGAGCAGTTCCTGCACGGCGAGATCCGCGCGGCCGACAGCCACCAGCGCATGGCGGGGGACCGCCGGGCGGGCGTCTCGGACCCGGAGCTGGCGCGCGTCGTCGCGACCATGCGCGCCCACCTGGAGCAGCCGCTCGGCCTCGACGAGCTGGCCGCGCGCTGCGGCCTGGGCCGGCGCCGCCTCGAGCGCCTCTGCCGGCGCCACCTGGGCGCGCCGCCACAGCGCCATTACCTGCGCCTGCGCCTGGAGCGGGCCCGCCACCTGCTGCGCCACGGCGACCTGCCGATCCACGAGATCGCCGTCGCCTGCGGCTTCGGCTCGGCGGCCTGGTTCGCGCGCGCCTACGGTCGGCACTTCGGCCATCCGCCGAGCGACGAGCGCCGTGGTGCGGAGCCGGCGGGGCGGCCGGCGTGAGCGCCACCACGTGCTGGCGTACGCGCGGCGGGTTGCAGCCGGCGGGCGCCCGCGCCATCTTGCGCATCCCCGTGCCGCGCCGACGGCTGCAGCGGAGCCCGCGATGAACGCGCAACAAGACCGCGACCGCCTGATGGACCGCGCCAGCGGCAGCTATCGCTCGCTCGTGACCTACCTCGAGATGCACCGCCCGCCGGCGGGCGGGACGCCCGAGCCGCCGCGCGCGGGTGTGCGCGTCGAGCGCTGGACGGGGCCGGCGGTGGAGGACTACGTCGCGCTGTTTCGCCGGGTCGGCGAGCCCTGGCTCTGGCACGGGCGCCTGGAGCACGGCCGCGACGAGATCGCGCGCATCATCGCGGCCCCCGACTACGAGCTCTGGCGCCTGCACGACGGGCACGGCGTGGCGGGCCTCGGCGAGCTCGACCGCTCGCGCCCGGGCGAGGTCGAGGTCATGTACTTCGGCCTGGTGCCGGACCGTGTCGGCGCGGGCCTCGGCGGCTTCTTCCTGCGCTCGCTGGTGCACGCCGCCTGGCGCGACGACGTGCGCCGGGTGTGGCTGCACACCTGCACCGAGGACCACCCGGGCGCGCTGGGCTTCTACCAGCACATCGGCTTCCACCCGTACGCCGAGGAGGTGGAATGGGTGCACGACCCGCGCCTGCGCGGCCTGCTGCCGCGCGACGCGGGCCCGCACGTCGAGATCCCCGAGTGAGTGCCCATGGCGGCGCGATCGTGGCGCTGGTTGATCGGCGTCAAGGACTGCCGCGCGCATCGGGCGAGAATGGGCGCCATTGGCCACGGCGCGAACCGCCGTGGCCCCGTGGGCGACGGACCTGCCCGCGGCAACCGAGCCCCTCCCGGCGGGGCGCGCGGCCGCCCGGCCGCCCCCCGCCGGCAGACCCGTGAGCCGGGTCGATTCGGGCCCGCCGCGCTAAACGGCGGGCCTTTTTTTCTCTCCCGGCACCCATCACCACGCCCGCGGGCTGTGTGGCCGGCGCAGGTTGCCTACAATGGCCGTGGCGTTCCCGCCGGGGACGCCGTTGCGCCAGCGAGGGGGCCTGCGCCGATGGAAGCGGAGATCTATCCCGGCTCGTGCCTCTGCGGCGCGGTCCGGTTCGAGCTCAGCGGTCCGCCCGAGGAGCTGCTGCACTGCCATTGCCGCATGTGCCAGAAGGCGCACGGCGCGGTGTTCGCGACGTTCGCGCGCGTGCCGCACGAGGCCTTCCGGATCACGCAGGGCGAGGACCACGTCGCGAGCTACCGCTCCTCGGACGTGGCGCGGCGCACCTTCTGCCGCGCGTGCGGCTCGACGCTGCAGTTCATCCGTGACGGCAGCGACACCTTCGGCCTGGCCGTCAGCGCCCTCGACCGCGAGCTCGAGCCCGGGCCCATCCGCGAGGTGTACACCGGGTCGAAGGTCGACTGGCTCGCCGAGAGCCGGGCCCACGGCACCGCCGACGCCGTCCGCACCTGGCCCTGAACGGTCGCACGCGGGGCGCTCGGCGCGGGCGCGCCCGGCGATGCCGGCACGGCCGCTCATGTCAGCGCCCAGGCCACGCTCGCCACGGTCAGCGCGGCGAGGGTGCGCATCGCCCAGCGCTCGGCCGGGCGGCCGGCGACCAGCCGTGCCAGGCCGCTGCCGCCCCAGAACCATAGCCCCTGCAGCACCAGGCCGACGGCGAGCATGAGCGCGGCCATCCCCGCCGTCGCGGTGAACGGCCCCGTCGTGGCCGGCACGAACTGGGTGAAGGCGCCGGCGGCGATCGCCCAGGCCTTCGGGTTGAGCGGGTGCACGAGCAGCCCGCGCGCGAAGCCCGGCGCGCGGACGTCGGCGGCCGCCCGATCGATGCGGGCGCCGGCGATCTGCCACGCCAGCCAGGCGATGTAGGCCGCGCAGACCCAGCGCAACGCCTGGTACAGCGCGGGCGTGCGCCCGGCGAGCTCGAGCAGGCCGAGGCCCGCGGGCCAGGCGACGAGCTGCATGCCCAGGATGACCCCGAGCGCGAACGGCGCCGCCGCCACCGGCCCGTGGCGCGCCGCCGCCGCCACCAGCAACATGTTCGCCGGCCCCGGCGTGCCGGTCATCACCGCCAGGAACGTGACCAGCCCGAGCAGGTCCCAGGCCATCCGCCATACCTGTTGCGTCAAGGGGAGCGCAAGGATGGCAGGCGCAACTGTACCGGCCCAGACACAGTGATGCGCGATCATGACCGGTACAGTTGTCGCGGCGAACATTCGCGGCCGGCCCGATCGGTGGCAACCTTGCAGGCGACAGTCCCGCCCCGCGGGAGAGGACGGAATCCATGCCCAGCCGGGAGTCCAGCCCGGGGCGCCGCGGGCGCGTCCTGGCCGCGCTGGCGGTGCTCTGCGCCGCGCCCGGCGTGGCCGCGCAGGACGACGGCCTGGGCACGATCGTGATCACCGCGCCGCGGGTCCAGCGCGACGTGATGGACACGCCCGCCGCGGTGGACCGGGTGCGCGCACGCGAGATCCGCCAGGGCCGCAAGGGCATCCAGCTCGACGAGTCGCTGAACCAGGTGCCGGGGTTGTTCTTCCAGAATCAGTACAACTTCGCACAGGGCCTGCGCGTCTCGACCCGCGGATTCGGCGCGCGCGCACCCTTCGGGGTGCGCGGCATCCGCATCCGCGTCGACGGTTTCCCGGAGACGCTGCCCGACGGCCAGGCGCAGACGGATGCGATCGACCTGGACTCGGCCGAGCGCATCGAGGTCATCCGCGGGCCCTCGTCCGCGCTCTACGGCAACGCCGCGGGTGGCGTCATCGACATCACCACCGCCGACGGCCGCGACATGCCGTACAGCCCGGTCGTATCGTTCGACGCCGGCAGCCACGGCTACCGCAAGCTCGGCGCGCGCGCGGGCGGCACGGCGGACGACTGGGCCTACCACGCCAGCCTGTCGGCGCTGGAGTCCGATGGCTACCGTGACCACAGCCGGGTCGAGAAGCAGCTGTTCAACGCGAAGCTGACGCGCCGCCTGGACGGCCGGCGTGAGCTGCAGGCCGTGTTCACCGCGATGGACAATCCGCTCGCCGAGGACCCGGGCGGCCTGAGCGCGGCCGGGGTTCGGGAAGACCGGCGCCAGGCCGATCCGGACGCGGCACCGCTGGACGCGGGCCAGGAGGTCGACCAGCAGCGGCTGGGGCTCACGTACAGGGATGGCGACTTCGGCGGCGGCGCGCTCACGCTCCGGGGGTTCTACACCCGCCGCGACTTCATCCAGCGGCTGCCATTCTTCTTCACCGTGAGCGGTTCGCCGGCCGCCGACAACGTGCCCGCCTACGAGCGCGATTTCTACGGTGTCGGCGTCGAGTACGCGGGGGATGACCACGTCGGCGCAACGCCGTTTCGCTACCTGGCCGGGATCGACGTCGACCGACAGGTCGACGCGCGCGAGCGCTTCGGCACCGACGCCGACGGCAACATCGTCGACAAGTACCAGGACGAGCGCCAACAGGCCACGACCATCGGTCCGTTCCTGCAGGGCGATCTCGATCTCACCGAGCGCCTGGATCTGAGCGCCGGCGTGCGTTTCGACCGCGTTCGATTCGAGATCGACGACCGGTTCCTCGCCGACGGCGACCAGTCCGGGCGGCGCACCTTCGAGGAATGGAGCGGCACCCTCGGCGCGCTCTACACGCTGGCGCCGGGCCACCGCGCCTACGTCAACGTCGGCACGGCGTTCCAGACGCCGACGTTCACGGAGTTCGCCGACCCCTCCGGCGGCGGTGGGTTCAACCCCGATATCGAGCCGCAGCAGGCGCTCAACCGCGAGCTGGGGCTACGTGGTCGCGCCGGCAGCCGGGTGCGCTATGACCTGGCGCTGTATGCCGTGCGCGTACGCGACGAGATCATCCCGTTCGCCGAGTCCGGCGATCGCACGTTCTACGAGAATGCCGGCCTGACCCGGCGCGAGGGCCTCGAGCTCGGCCTCGACTGGATCGCCACGGACACCCTCACGCTCGCGGCCGCGTACACCTACTCGAACGCCCGTTTCGCGCGCTTCACGGATATCGATGGCAACCGGTTCGGCGGCAACCGGATGCCCGGCATCCCCGAGCATCATCTCTACGTCGAGGGGGACTGGCAGACGGCCGGCGGCCGCTATGCGACGCTGTCGACCCGCTACGTGGGCTCGGTGTACGCGGACAACGCCAACGACGTCGAGGTCGATGGCTACACCGTGGTCGATGCACGCATCGGGCGCCGCCTCGGCCTGGGTGACGACCGGCGCCTGGAGATGTTCCTGGGCGTCGACAATGTCCTCGACGAGCAGTACATCGCCAACGTGCGCGTCAACATGGGCCCCGGCTTCTTCGAGCCGGCGCCCGGGCGCACCTGGATCGCCGGTATCGAGCTCGGGTTCTGACCGGGCGGGGCGCGTGGCCGCGGTGACGGCCGCCGGCGCTACAGCGATTGCCCGGTCACGACGACGAACAGCGGTATCGGCGCCACCGCGAGCACCACGGTGAGCACGTAGGCGGGCAGCCGGAAGAGCCCGCTCATGCCCGCGGCGAGCGCGAGCCCGCCCCCGCCGCCGAGCAGCGTGTTCCCCGGGGTGTTGAGCGCCACGGCGAACGCCACGTACCGGTGGCGCAGCAGGAAGGGCACGATGCGCGGCGGCGCGTGCTGGATCAGCAGCGCCAGCCGGGCATCGGGGTCGAGCGGGGCCATCCGCAGGACGAGCGCGCGTGCCCGGGCCAGGCCGAGCAGGTGAAACAGGCCGGCCGTCACGCGCGCGGGCACGAACCGGCCGACCAGGTAGGTCAGCAGCAGCGCCGCGACCATGCTGACGTAGACCAGCAGGGCAATGGCCGGGCCCAGCGCCATGATCAGCGCCAGGCCGATCTCGGCGCCCGGCACGAAGGGCACCGCCGACGCGGCGATGTACAGCCCCGTGGCGCCCATGATCATGCGGTGCACGCGGGCCTCGGTGCTCGGCCGCAGGTCGAGGTGGACGAGCTCCAGCAGACCCTGGCCGGCCAGGATGCCGCCCAGCACCAGGCCCAGGTAGATCGCGGCGAGGATCAGCAGGCGGCGCCGCTGTCGTCGTGGCGAGTCCGCCGTCCCGGGCATGGCTGGGGACCCGTGCGCGGCGCCGCGCTACGAGGCCCGCGGGTCGCAGCCCGTGCCGTCGCGCGCCGCCGACTCGGCAGCCGCGCGCGCCTCGCCCAGCGTGGCGACCTCGTCCGGCGGATCGCGCAGCACGCCGACGAACCGGAAATCGCGGTCGATCGTCCAGTACCAGCGTTCCTTGTGCCAGTTGATCGACACCTCGACGCGGCCGTCCCGCACCAGCCCCTGGAACGTGAACACGCCGCTCTCGGCACTCCGGAGCCGGCCCCGGAAATGGATGCCGGCGGTGCTGCGGTGGACCCAGTACCGCGACGGGCGGAAGCCGCAGGGCGTGCAGTTCGCCGACCAGAAGTGGCCGGAGCGGAAGTGGAGCGCATCCTGGCGGTCGTCGGACCCGTCGGCCGGGCCGAACCGGCCGACGAAGGTCAGGCCGTCGAGCGGGCCCTGCGAGGTGACGCGGTGCGGGTCGGGCAGCCGTTGCGCGCCCGCGCCCGGCACGGCCGCCGCGACCAGCGCCGGGAGCAGTGCGGCCGCCACGAGCCGCACGCTCGAGCGAGAGCTGCCCATGCTGCCGGACCGTGGTGTGTCGCCTGGACCGAGTCTAGTCCGGGCCCGGTGCGGCCGCAATCGGGCGCCGGTCCGCCGCCACCGGCCCGGGATCGGCACCGCGCACCCGGCGGGTCCCGCCGCGCGGCCCCGCCGCCGCGCCGCGTAGCGCCAGCCGCCCGGTGTCGATCTGTATCCTCGAGCCGGGCCGCGCCCGCGCCGTCGAGACGCCGGATCCGCATCGGTGCGGGCCGCCGGCGATCGCCATCGCCCACCGCCACCGGGATCACACTGATGACCGCACCGCTGCTGTCCGTATCGCGCCGCACGCGCCGCACGCCGTTCACCGACCGCGTCGAGGCAGCGGGTGTGCGGGCCTACACGGTCTACAACCACATGCTGCTGCCGACCGTGTTCGAGTCCCTCGAGGCGGACGCGGCACACCTCAAGCGCCATGTGCAGGTCTGGGATGTCTCTTGCCAGCGCCAGGTCCAGGTCGACGGCCCGGATGCGCGCTACCTGCTGCAGCTGTGCACGCCGCGCGACCTGGGGCGCCTGGGTCCGGGGCAGTGCCGCTACGCGCCACTCGTCGACGTGGACGGCGGGATGCTCAACGACCCGGTCATCCTGCAGATCGACGCGCGGCGCTACTGGGTCTCGATCGCCGACCACGACATCCGCCTGTGGCTGGCGGGCATCGCCGCCGGCATGGGCCTGCGGGTCACGGTCGACGAGCCCGACGTGAATCCACTCGCGGTGCAGGGCCCGCAGGCGGAAACGCTCGTGCGGCGTGTCTTCGGCGAGGCCGTGCACGACATCCGGTTCTTCCGCTACGAGCAGCTCGCGTTCGCGGGCCGTTCGCTGGTCGTCTCCCGCTCGGGCTACTCGCGGCAGGGCGGCTTCGAGATCTATGTCGAGGGCGCCGATATCGCGGGGCCGCTGTGGGACGCGCTCATGGAAGCGGGTGCGGATCTCGGGGTGCGCGCGGGCGGGCCCAACCTGATAGAGCGCATCGAGGGCGGGCTGCTGTCCTACGGCAACGACATGACCCGGGCCGACACGCCCTACGAGTGTGGCGCCGGCCCGGTCTGCCGCCTCGACACCGAGCCGCGATGCCTGGCGGCCGAGGCCCTGCGCGAAGAGGCCCGCCATGGTCCGCGGCGCCACATCCGTGGCCTGCGGATCGACGGTGCGCCGGTGCCGTCGTGCGACCGGGCCTGGGAGGTCCTGACGGACGGTGAGCCCTGCGGCCAGGTCACCTCGGCGGTGTGGTCGCCCGAACGGGCGACCAACGTGGCCATCGGGATGATCGAGGCGGGCCGGTGGGCCGCGGGCACCCGGGTCACGCTGGACGCGCCCGATGGGCCGCGCGATGCCACCGTGTGTGATCTGCCGCACGCGTGAGCGGGCCCGTGCGTCGCGGGCCGCGCACCGCCGCAGCGGCCCGGCGTTGCGCCGATTGCACCGGTTCGCGCGCGCTAGCGCGCCGCGTCGACGTCGGGCATCTCGACCGAGATCTCGATCGCCGAGTACCAGGCCGCCAGGTCGGCGATGTCGGCGTCGCTCAGGTCGTCCGCGATCACCCCCATCTGCGGGTCGCTGCGCTCGCCCGAGCGGAACGCCCGCAGCTGCTTGGTGATGTACATCTCGCTCTCGCCGGCGAGGTGCGGCACGTTGCGCATGCGCGCGATCCCGTCGATGCCGTGGCAGGCGCGGCACCGCTGGGCCTTGTCGCGTCCCGCCGCGACGTCGCCGCCGGCTGTGGCCGGTGGCGCGGCGCAGGCGACGACCACCAGCGCCAGGGTGGCCATGATCGTGGTCGGCGACGATGCCCTGCGACCTGCACGCATGGAATGGACCTCCGTGGCGAGGAAGGCCGCCCCGCTCGGGGCTTGGGCGGGACCGCCAAGGGCATTCTGCCGGGGAACGCGCGTCCAGGGTAGGGCGTGACGCCCGGGCCGGCCGCGCGAGTGCCCGAAGACGCGCTCGTCACGGGCCCGGCCGCAACCGCTTCGGCGATTGCTGGCGCCCGGGGCTGCCGCCGGAGAGCGTCGTCGTGGCCGTCGGCGTGCCCATGATTGCTTGGGCCTGGGGCGTGTAGGCGCGTTTTCGCCGAAGGCGAACGCGCGCATCGGGCATACCCGCGACGGCGCTCACCCGGGTTCGGGCATTCCAGGCCCGCCTCAGCCGCCGAGCTCGGCCAGCACCCGGTCGGTGAGCTCGCGCGTCGAGGCCTTGCCGCCGAGGTCCGCGGTGAGCACCTCGCCCGCGCCGGTAACGGTCTCGAGCGCGCCCATCAGGTCGTCCGCCGCCGCCTGCTCGCCCAGGTGCTCGAGCATCATCGCCACCGACCAGATCGTGGCGATCGGGTTGGCGATGCCCTGGCCCGCGATGTCGGGCGCCGAGCCGTGGACCGGCTCGAACATCGACGGCAGCTCGCCGGTGGGATTGATGTTGGCCGAGGGCGCCACGCCGATGCCGCCGGCAATGGCGGGGCCGAGGTCGGAGAGGATGTCGCCGAACAGGTTGCTGCCGACGACGACGTCGAACCAGTCGGGGTGCGTGACGAAGTGCGCCGCGAGTATGTCGATGTGGTACTGGTCGATGCGCACGTCGGGATACTGCCCGGCCATGGCGGCCACGCGCTCGTCCCAGAACGGCATCGTGTGCTTGATGCCGTTCGACTTGGTCGCGGAGGTGAGATGTTTCCTCGCCCGCGATCGTGCCAGCTCGAATGCGTACTCCAGGATGCGGTCGGTGCCCGCCCGCGTGAACACGGTCGTCTGCATCGCGATGGCGTCCGGCGTGCCGTCGTAGAGCCGCCCGCCGATCTCGGAGTACTCGCCCTCGTTGTTCTCGCGCACGACGACGAAGTCGATGTCGGCCGGGCCGCGATCGCGCAGCGGCGAGCGCAGCCCGCGCAGCAGGCGCACCGGGCGCAGGTTGACGTACTGCTCGAACGTGCGCCGGATCGGGATCAGCAGCCCCCACAGCGAGACGTGGTCGGGCACGCCCGGGTAGCCGACGGCGCCGAGCAGGATGCTGTCGAAGGCGCGCAGCTCGTCGAGCGCGCCCGCCGGCATCATCTCGCCGTGGGTGGCGTAGTACTCGCAGGAATACGGGAGCTCGGTGAGCTCGAAATCGAGCCCCGGGCGCCCGGCCAGCGCCTCGAGGCAGCGCACGCCCTCGGGTATCACCTCCCGGCCGATGCCGTCGCCGGGGATCAGCGCGATGCGATATGCCATGGGACAGCTCTCCAGCGGACCCGCCGTAGAGGCTACGGCAGGCCCGGCGTGCGTTTTGTTGGTTGCGATCGGCGCCGGCGCTCAGCGCGCGGTGAACCCGCCGTCGACGAACAACGTCTGGCCGGTGACGTAGTCCGACGCCGGCGAGGCGAGGAACACGGTCGCGCCGTCGAGGTCGCGCAGCTCGCCGTTGCGCCCGATCGCCGTCTGCGCGGCCATGCGCCCGGCGAGCGCCTCATCGGCGAACACCGGCGCGGTCAGCTCGGTCTCCACGAAGCCCGGTCCGATCGCGTTGCAGTTCACGCCGTCGCGCGACCACGCCTCCGCCATCGCACGGGTCATCTGCACGACCCCGCCCTTGGCGCTGCCGTAGGGCAGCGAGTCGGGGAAGGCGCGCAGCGACTGCAGCGAGGCGAGGTTGATGATCCGCCCCCAGCCGCGCTCGCGCATGCCGGGCACCAGCGCCCGGGCGAGGAAGAACGGCGTGCCGAGGTGGATGTCGATCGTGCGCCGCCAGCCCTCGACGCTGACCTCGGCGACGGGCTCGCGCAGGTTGATGCCGGCCGCGTTGACCAGGATGTCGACCCGCCCGAAGGCCTCGATGGCATCTGCGGCCACTTCGTCGAGGCGCTCGAGCGCGCCGAGGTCCGCCGGCAATGCGCGCGCCGTACCGCCGGCCTCGCCAATGGCCGCGACCGTCTCGTCGAGGCGCTCGCGCCGCCGCGCGCTGACGACCACGCGCGCGCCGGCGCCGGCGAGCGCGCGCGCCATGGATCGCCCGATGCCGCCGCTGGCACCGGTGACCAGCGCCACGCGGCCGTCGAGATCGAGCCCCGCGCTCATCGGGTCGTCTCCGCGCCCGGCCCCTCGCCGGGCCGCGACGCCCGGGGCTCGCGGGCATTGATCGGGTAGCTGTGCGTCGGCCCGTGGAACGGCTGGAACAGCATGCGGTCGAGGCGCAGCTCGCGCGGGTCGCGGAACAGGTTGATGCCGATCGTCATGCGCTCGTGGCCGTCGCGCGGCTGGGCCAGGTAGGTGCCGAACAGGCGGTCCCACCACGGCAGGTTGAAGCCGAAGTTCGAGTTGGTCTCGTTCGGGTACCAGGAGTGATGCACGCGGTGCATCTCGGGCGTCACCACGAACCAGCGCAGCACGCGGTCGAGGCCCGCGGGCAGGCGCACGTTGCCGTGGTTGAACATCGAGGTCGCGTTGAGCAGCACCTCGAACAGCAGCACCGCCACCGCCGGCGCGCCGAGCGCGACCACGACGCCGGCCTTGATCACCATCGACAGCAGGATCTCGATCGGGTGGAAGCGCAGGCCCGTGGTGACGTCGAAGTCCAGGTCCGCGTGGTGCATGCGGTGCAGCCGCCACAGCGCCGGCACGGCGTGGAACATCACGTGCTGCGCCCAGATCGCGAAATCGAGCACGAGCACGCCGAGCACGACCGCGAGCCAGTAGGGCAGCTCGGCCCAGTGGAACAGCCCCCAGCCCTCGGCCTCGGCGAACAGCGCGATGCCGACCGCCGCCGTGGGGAACGCGATCCGCACGAGCACGGTATCGAGCACCACCACGGCGAGATTGTTGAGCCAGCGGTAGCCCTTGCCGACGTGGAGCTCGCGCCGGGGCGCGAGCAGCTCCCACAGCGCCATCGCCGCGAATATGCCGGCGAATGCGCCCATGCGCACCAGCGGTTCCTGTTGCATCAGCCAGTTCATCGAGCGCGATCTCGCCCCAAGGGTAATGCCTCGAGCGACAGGATATGCGATCGGGGCGCGCGCGGCAGCCGCCGGCTTCCCCCCCATGCCCGGCGGGGTCGGTGGTGGCCCCGGTCAGTCCGCGCGGTAGCCGAGCCGGCGCGCGATCGGGGCGGCTGCGCGGTTGAGCACCTTCTGCAGCCAGACCGGCAGCGCACGCCGTGTACACGACGCCGGGATAGGTGGCGCTGATCACGGCCAGCTGGAGCGGGCGCGGGAGGCCGTTCGACTGCGCGATACCGGCCTGGGCCTGGCGGTAGAGCGCGGTGAACACCTCGGCGGAGTAGGTGCCCGGGTGGTGCTCGACCGCGATGCGCGCGGGCCGGTCGTCCGTTCCAGTGCGCGTGGGTCCGACCGGCGGGGATGTCGATGGACTCGCCCGCCTCGAGCGTGCGCACCCGGCGCCCGACGCGCACGCGGTAGCGCCCCTCGAGCACCTCGATGCGCTCGCGCTTGCCCGGGTGCACGTGCAGCGTCGGCCCTGCCTCCTCGAACCAGCGCCGGTGCGTCGGCGCCGGCGCCTGCGCGCCGCGGCCGGGCAGGGGACGCACGACGGCCTCGGCACGCACGTAGGCGCCGCCGGTATCGGCCTCCGTGTGCGTGATGCGGAAGGCGTCGCCGGTGGCGGCAGGCTCGGTGTCTCCAGGCATCGATGCGTGTCTCCCCTGCACCGTCGCGGGCGTCACTGCTCCACCCCGGCGAGCAGGCGCTCGCACATCACGGCGGCGATGTCCTCGTGCGCGCCGGGGTCGCGCGCGACGAGGTCGAGGAACGCCTCGCGCCCGATCACCAGCAGCTGGGCCGGGGCCCCGGCGGCCGCGCGCACGGTCGAGGTGCGCGAGGTGCCGCGCAGCAGGCCGATCTCGCCGAAGAACCGGCCCGGCCCCAGCTCGGCCAGGTGGGTCTCGCTGCCGTCGGGCGCCTCGCCGAGCACCTCGACCGCCCCGCGCAGGACGACGTAGAAGGCCTCCGCGGAATCCCCCTGGCGGATCACGATGGCGCCGGGCTCGACCGTCTGCACCCGGGCGGGCGCGACCACCTCGGCGAGCCGCTCGGCGTCGGTCGCGGGGATCGCCTGGCGCAGCCGATTGGTGATGAACCGCCGCCGCGCAGCCGCCGCGATCTCGTCGGCGACGAGGTCGGAGGCCTCGATCATCGCCATGAAGTCCTCGCGATCGATCACGAGGATCCGGGCGGGGCCGTCGTCGCCCGCCACGCAGCTCGCGGTGCGCACGCCGGCCTCGAGCAGCCCGATCTCGCCGAAGTGCTCGCCGCGCCCGAGCGTGGCCACGTGCTCGCGACCGGCCGCCGTGTCGTGCACCACCTCGACCGTGCCCTCGGAGATCACGCAGAAGGTCTCGGCCGGGTCGCCCTCGCGCAGGATCACCGCGCCGGGCGCATGCGTTTCCACGCGCGCGTGGCCCAGCAGCTCGTCGAGCGCCGCGGCCGCGTCCTCGGGCAGCGCGTCGGCGGCCGATTCCTCGTCGCCGGCGTGCGGTTGCGCGGCCGCGGGCCGGGCCGGGCCACGCTCGTCGAGGCGCACGCGGAAGCGCCGGCTCGGTCCCGGCAGCGGGTTGAGGCGCTCGTGGAGCTCGTGGTCGGGCGGCTCGAGCGACAGCGCCCGGCGGTGGAGCATCCGCCCCACGGTGCACAGGGTCATGAGCTCGACCAGGCCGGCCGCGGGGCAGTAGCGGTCCGATACCCCGAACGGCGCGTACGCGCCCTGCTGGCGGTGCGCGTTGCGCGGCGACTGGAAGCGCGCCGGGTCGAAGCGCATCGGGCAGCGGTAGAATTCCTCGGAGAAGTGCGCCGGCACCAGGCTGAGCACGACGTAGTCGCCGCGGCACACGCGGTAGCCCTGGAAGACGAAGTCCTCGTCCGCGTGGAACGGCAGGCCCAGCGCGATCGGGTGATAGCGCATCGCCTCGCGGAACGCGGCCCGCAGCGTGTGCATGCCGCGCAGCTTGCGGATGTCCGTCTCGCCCGTGGCGAACGCGGCATCGGCCTCCGCGAGCGCGCGCTCGCGCAGGGTCTCGTCGGTGAGCAGGTGGTAGAGCAGGAACGACGCGGCACGATCGCAGTACACGAGCGTGCCGACGAAACCGTAGAGCGCACACGAGACCAGCTCGGCGCGCGGCACCGGCGCGCCGTCGTCCGTGCCTGCCGAGCGCAGCGCGTCGAGCAGCGTGTAGGCGCCGCCGTCGTCGCCTGCAGCCGACGGCTCGTCGAGCAGCGCCCGGGTGTAGCGGAACACGCGCCTGCGCGAGCGCCGATAGGGCGGGTACTTCAGCGTGGCCGGCGGCCAGAGCTTGGTGCCCACGTGCATGATGACGTTCGCGTAGCGCCACGCGTCCGGGAATACCTCCGCGATCGAGCGGTCGCACAGCACGTAGCCGTACTGCTCGAAGCTGATCCGCGCCATCAGCTCCATCGCCCCGGTCGCGCTGCCATCCGGCACCGTGTCGAGCGCGCGATCCACCGTGTCGACCATCTGCGCCACGTGCGCCGCGGTCACCTGGCGCGACAACCCGAGGCGCATCTTGCGGCGCAGGTCGCGCCAGGCGTCGGCCGGCTGGCCGAGGATGAAGCGCTCCGTGCCCATCTCGCGGCCGAAGGTCTCGTAGAAGATGGCGCGCGAGAAATGCCGCTCGCCGGTCTGCATGTAGAAGTCGAAGGCCTCGCGCCCGGCGAGCACGGTGTAGCGCGTGCCCGCGACCTTCAGGCGGAAGACGGGGCCATGGCGGCGGTAGGCCTCGGGGAAGAAGCGCGCGGGGTCGCGCAGCAGCTGGAGCGTATTGCCCAGCAACGGCAGGCCGGGCACGCGCGGCGGCCGCGGTGCCGCGGCAGGGGTGTCCCGGGGTGACGTGGCACCATCCATCGGGCAGCTTCCGGGCCGGCGGCGCGTGCGGGCGAGGATAGGGGATGCGCGCCGCGGCGACCAAGCCGCGAGGGCCGCGCGGGGGGCCAGCGTCGCTGGCCGGTACGGCCGTGGACCGCCCGACCCGGCCGGCCCCGCCCGGCAGCGTCGGGCAAGGGAGGCGCATGCATCGCATCACGACGACGCGTCGCACCACGGCGCGGGCGACGCCGGCCGCCGCCTTCGACCGCTTCGTGCACCTGGAGCTGGCCGACATCATGCGTGGCTTCGGCCCGCTGGCCGCCGTCAGCGGCACGAGCGGGCAGACGGGTCCGTGGGATCGGGCCGGCTCGGAGCGTCTAATCCATACCGACGACGGCCACGCCGTGCGCCAGCGGGTGCTGCGCTGCGAACGGCCGAGGCGCTTCCGTTACCGCATCGACCGATTCCCGGCGCCGATCGACCGCCTCGTCGAAGAGGCCATCAGCGAATGGCGCTTCGATGCCACCGACGGGCACACGCGCATCGAGTGGACCTACACCTATTGCACACGGGGGCTGCTGGCCACCGTGATCCTCCTGCCCATCGTAAAGTTGTTGTGGGCCGGCTACATGAGCCGCATCATCGCCGCGGTGCGGCGAACCTGCGAGGCGCCCGGCTGAAAATGGGGATCTGGCGCCATTTCCGGCCAATAAGTGGATTTCCATACCTCCCTCCCGCAATCAGGATACTCGGGAGGCCAAATTTGGTTACTGTCCCCGGAACCGCCAGCTGACCTCGGGCGGACGGCCGGCGCGGTGATCGGGTTGGGGCATGGCCGCGCCGCTGGTATAGTCGCGCGCGCCGCACGCCGACCCCCCAGGGGTCCCGGTCGAGCGCCGTCCCGGTGCGGGCCGGAGGCCCACGGTGCCGCGAAGCGCCACCCGGCGCCCGATTGATGTGAACCTGCGCAGGAACCCCGAAAGATGAGCGCCGATAGCCGCGGTCGCTCCGCCCGAGCCGCGGAGGAATCCCGCCTCGCCGACGTCCACGCGCGTCTCCAGCGCCAGCTCGATGCCACCGAGGCGCGCCTGGGCGACTATGCCCGGGACATCGAGGAGCAGAAGACCTACCTCTCCGAGAACCGCGACGAGATGGACCACGTCGAGAAGATCGCCTCACGCGAGTCCATCGACCAGTCGGTGCGCAGCGGCGAATTCCTGCTGGACAAGAAGAAGCGGCTGCGCAAGCTCCAGCGCTCGCCGTACTTCGGGCGTTTCGACGTTCGCCGCGCCGAGGGCGAGACGCAGCCGGTCTACATCGGCATCCACCACTTCTTCGACGACGCCGCGGGCGAGAACGTCGTCTACGACTGGCGGGCACCGATCGCGACCCTGTTCTACGACTACGAGACGGGGCCCGCGCGCTACCAGACGCCGGAGGGCCCGGTCGACTGCGAGATCGAGCTCAAACGGCAGTTCCGTATCCACCACGACCGGATCGATCTCCTGATCGACAGCTCGGTCAATGTCGTCGACGACGTGCTGCAGCAGGAGCTGAGCCGGACCTCCGACGAGGGCATGAAGAACATCGTCGCGACCATCCAGCGCGACCAGAATGCGATCGTCCGCGACGAGGAGGCCCACGAGCTCGTCATCCAGGGCGTCGCCGGCTCGGGCAAGACCTCCATCGCCCTGCACCGCATCGCCTTCCTGCTCTACCGTTTCAAGGACACGCTGCGCTCCGAAGGACATCCTCATCATTTCGCCCAACCGCGTCTTCGCCGACTACATCGCCAACGTGCTGCCGGAGCTGGGCGAGGAGACGGTCAACGAGACGATGATGGAGTCGGTGGCCGACGAGCTCCTGGAGGGCGAGTACCGCTTCCAGACCTTCTTCGAGCAGACCGCCGCGCTGCTGGAGAAGGACGACGCCGCGCTGCAGCGAGCGCATCGCGCTCAAGGCGTCGCCGGAGTTCCTCGAACAGCTCGACGCGCTACGTCGACGCACGTCGAGACGACGCCGCTTCCAGGCCGAGGATGTCTGGATCGCGCCGCCGCCTGGTGCCGGGCTGGCTGCTCGAGGAGAACCTTCCGCAAGCACCGCAGCCATGGCCGCTGACGCGAGCGCATCCGCCAGCATGGTGCACGAGGTGGAGCAGAAGGTTGGCATCGAGTACAACTACGACCTGATGCCCGAGGATCGACGCAGGCTGAAGGCGGCCGTCGAGGCGATGGTGCGACGGTCCACGCTGCGCGAGACCTACAAGGGGTTCTTCGAGTGGCTCGGGCGAGCCGGAGCTGTTCAAGACGGCGCGCCAACGGCGCGGCTGGAATATGCCGACGTCTTCCCGCTCATCTACCTCAAGATGAAGCTGGAGGGCGTCGCTCGGCCACTACCGCAGGGTCAAGCACCTGCTGATCGACGAGATGCAGGACTACACGCCGGTGCAGTACGCGGTCATCGACAAGCTGTTCCACTGCAACAAGACCATCCTCGGCGACGCGCACCAGTCGGTGAACCCCTACAGCGCCTCGACCCTCGAGCAGATCCGCCGCGTGTTCCGCAAGTCCACCTGCGTAAGCCTGAACAAGAGCTACCGCTCGAGCTACGAGATCACGCGCTTCGCCCAGCGCATCCGCCCGAATCCCGAGCTCGTGGCCATCGAGCGCCACGGCGAGGAGCCGGCGCTCGGCCAGCGCGCGCAACCAGCGCCGAGGAGCTAGAGCATGGTCCGCCAGGAGCTGCGGACGTTCCAGGCGCTCCGATCGGAACGCGCTCGGCATCATCTGCAGAACACCCGCAAGCAGGCGACGCACGCCTGCACGAGTCACTGGCCGGGGACGCCGACGACGCGACGCTGCTCACCGAGGGCAGCAGCTCGTTCGTGCAGGGCATCACGATCTGCACGCGCGCACCTGGCCAAGGGCCTGGAGTTCGACCAGGTGCTGGTGCCGAAGGTCAGCGATCGCAACTACCGCACGCCGATCGACCGCAACCTGCTCTACGTGGCCTGCACGCGGGCCATGCACCGGCTGGTGCTGACGCACGCGGGGACGGTCACGCCATTGCTGGCTCGCGAGAAGGTCGCCGCCGACGTCCCGGGGTAGCACGGCCATCGGTCCGGAAACGGACCGCGGCATGGCCAGCCCCGCGTCACGTTCCCAGGACGTGGAAGATCACGCGGCCCGTGACGAACTCGGGCTGCACGCGGTAGTCGTGTTGCCCCCGGTCGCCCATCTCCACGCGCAGGTGCCAGGCCGCGTGCCCGGGGGTGGTCTCGTCGATGTCGGCCAGGTCTTCCGCGAGGCCCGGCATCTCGATGCGCGCCAGGCGTTCCGGCGCATCGGCCCACCGGTGGGCCTGGCGATGCATCGGCCCCTGCCGGTGCGACGTACGCAGGCTGGCCTCGGTGTCGAACACGAGCCAGATGGCGTCGCGCTGCGTCGTGTCGACGCGGAAATTGTGCGCGGCGACCAGATCCGATGTCCCCTCGTCGTCGCCGAGCTCGACCTGCATGTGGAGCTTGCCCCTGCGGAGCGGTGTCTGCACTGGCGGCCTCCGTTTTCAGTGAAGGGGATGTGCCCGACCCACCTGCGGCGGGCGCCAGCCGATGCGCGGCCCGCGAACGCCAGCCCGGGCCCGGGCAGATGACGACGGGCGTCCGAGCGCGGCGCGCGCAGTAAACCGGATCGAAGAAGCGTGGACAATCGGCCGAGGTGGCCAGGCTCGTCAAGCATGGCAGCGGAGGGCAGTCATGCCAGAGGTACCAGAGGGATCATACGAGAGGGTCCCAGATGAACAGGGTGAGTCTCGCATCCCGGCAACGTATAAGCCAGCCGCGGTGCTGGATTGTGAGACCTGACCCTGTAGGACAGATTCAATTTGCTTTCATGCCCTCCACCAGTGTCGTTGCGCACGCCCTTGCGACCTCTGTACGGTATTTTTCGCTCACGTTGTCTACCCAGCCGGCCTCAATGACAAAATCGTCGCGGGTCCAGCTGTTCGCCTCCTTCAGGGGCGCGAGCTTTTCCGGCTGCTGCTCGGCCTTGGCAACGCAAAGGGGTGTAAACGCTTGGACGACAGCCGACTCCGCGCTAGCCGTCTGCATTTGTGAGGCCCCTCCGGCCGTTACCCAGCCGCCCCAGGCGAAACCGAGGATAATCGCAGCGATCGCGCCACCGATTACGCCCCATGCTGCGGGTTTTACCCATTCAGGTACGTTCACAGCGACATCTCCCATTTTGAGTTTTGAAAACCAAACCGACCTTGCCCCGTCGGGGCCACGATCTGGCCGCAATGATACCCCTACAGGCCGGCTTCCGAAAACCTTAGGCCCTGGTTCCAGGCATCTGAGGTTAGCCCAGGCGCCCAACTTATTGAGTACGCGGCAGCATCCCGCCGCGGGTTCGTGCAGCTCGCAACCAGGTCGATCCTGCTCCGGGCGATTTTGCGATAGGCTCCAGTCAGCCGAGCATCGCGCTGGATCCTTTGAGGCACTGGTTCGGCTCCGACGAGGGCTATTACTCCAGCGTGCTGCTGGAGGAGGACGACTTCCCTCGGCTCCTGGAAAAGCGCTAGAGGGGCAAGCGCTGGAGGGGTCAGGTCTCACATTCCAGCAACCTATAAGTCAGCCGCGGTGTTGGATTGTGAGACCTGACCCTGTAGGGCGCGGACCCCTGTAGGGCGCGGGCGATTCCGCGTGCGACGGGCAGCCGGCCGTCTCGGCCGATCGCGCGCTACACGGCCGTGGTCTTGTGCTCGGGGATGCGGGCAAGGTCCTCGCCGATCTTCTGCTCGGCTTCCCACAGGTCGCAGGCGTCCTGCAGCCGCAGCCAGATGGCCGCACCATTGCCGCAATAACGGCCGAGACGCAGCGCCATCGCGGGGGTCACGCCCGTGCGCTCCTGCAGGAGCCGGTGCAGGGTCATGCGACTGATGCCCATGTCCGATGCCGCCCGGGTCACCGTCACCCCCAGGGCGGGCAGCACGTCCTCGCGCAGCACCTCGCCCGGGTGTGTCGGAGGGCGCCGCGGTCGGTCGGCGGTGTAAGTGCGGGTGCTCATGTGTGCCTCAGTGATATTGCTCGAGATCGACGGCGACTGCGTCGCCCCGGTCCCATGCGAAAGTGATCCGCCACGGGCCGTTGACGCTGATTGCGTATCGCCGCGGACGGTGCCCGGAAAGCGCATGGAGATCACATCCAGGCAGGTTTATCTCGGCCAGCTCGACAGCCTGGTCGAGCACGTCCAGCCGGCGCCGGATCCGATCCACGAGCTCGCTTGGCACCTTGGCGGAGCAGCCCGTGCGGAACACTTCCTTGAGACCCTTGTGGCGGAAGCTCCGTATCACCGCAACAAGCGTGACGTGGCGCGTCGCGACCCGCCAATGGGCCGTGAGGACGCTGCAGAGCAACACAATCGGCAGGCTCCTGACCCTATTCGCAGCAACAATTGGGTCGAACCCGATCCGCAAGCGCGCCGTTCCAGCACTCGGCGGCAAGCGGGTGCGCCTGCTCGCGGTCCGCATGATCATCGAGGCCGACGATGCGGCCTGCAGCGCTGGGACACTGGGGAGCCGGCACCATCCCCGCCCAATCAGGCACTTACGGGCGTCCACCACGGTGGGGCAGTTGGGACAGCTGGGACAATTTCGTCCCTCCTGTCCCACTTGCTCTCAGGCCGCGAATTCCGGCAAAGCCACGATATGCGGCTTGTGTCCGGGTGTCCCCGCTGTCCCAGCGGCCAGCGGAAGTTCGTCCGCCGAGCATGTGTCGCACTTCCTCCGACCGTGGCGGCCTCCTCGGAATGCACAATGGCTTCAAGCCGTTTGTCGAATACAGTTGCATTGCGTAGACAAATCGAGAAATTAAACGAACCCGTCGCGAGGCGGCCGCCGATGCTCTACTTTACGGGAACAGGCGCTTGGCGAGCTGGACCACGCTGGGGCTCGGGGACATGACGCCGAACGCGCATTCACCCGGTATACGGTGCGTTCCGCCTAGCTCCGTCAGACAGAACTAAGCCGCTTCGCGGCAGCTTTTCCTTCGATCAGAGGCAGGCGCGGGTCCGCTCGCCGATACTCGTTGGAGGCCCATGTGGGTCTTCCTTCGAGGAGTCGGGACGATGACCCGTTTACGTCAGCAGATGATCGCGGCCATGCGCCAGCGTGGCTTTTCGGTGCGCACGCACCAGAGTTACCTCCATGCCGTCACGGAACTGGCCGGGTATTACCGGCGCTCGCCGGACGCGCTCGATGTCGGTGAACTGCAGCGTTTCTTCGACCATCTCGCGCAGGAACGCTCGCTGTCGCCGGCGAGCTGTCGGCTGTATCTCAACGGCATCCGTTTTCTCTACCTGCAGGTGCTGCAGTGGCCGTCGTTCGACGTGCGCCTGGTCGTGCCGCGGCGGAGCGAGCGGATTCCCGAGCTGCTCAGCCGTGGCGGAAGTGCGCCGGATCTTCGAGGCCTGTACGCAATCGCGAAGCACCGGATGCTGCTGGAGACGACCTATGGCTGCGGCCTGCGGGTGAGCGAGGTGGTCGCGCTGCGCGTGCGCGACATCGACGGCGAACGCGGCCTGCTGCGCATCGAGCAGGGCAAGGGCGCCCGCGACCGGCTGGTGACGCTCGCGCCGGGGCTGCTCGATCGCCTGCGCGCCTACTGGCGGCTGTGCCGCTCGGGGTTGTGGCTGTTTCCCTCGGCCCATGACCCGGCGTCGCACCTCAACGTCAGCTCGGCGCAGAAGATCTACACCGCGGCGAAGGCGCGCGCCGGCGTGGAGAAGGTCGGCGGCATCCACGGCCTGCGCCACGCCTACGCCACGCACCAGCTCGAGCACGGCCTGCCGGTCCATGAACTGCAGCACCTGCTCGGCCATCGCAGTCTGCGCTCGACCCAGCGCTACGTGCACTGGGTGCCGGGGTGCTCGCGCGCGGGTGCGGGGCACGCCGACCTGGTGGGCTCGCTGGAGGTGCGCCATGGGTGAGCCGGCGACCGTCCAGCACGCGCTGGCGCGCTTTCTCGATCCGGGCGGCCTCGATGGCCAGCGCCGGCGCGTGTGCAGCCACCTGCTCGGCTGCCGCACCGAGGCGATGGGCGGCGTGGCACGCCGCTGCGGACACTGCGCGCTGGATGCCCCGCACTGGTTCGGCTGCCGCGACCGCCACTGCCCGCAGTGCCAGGGCCGGGCCATCCGCCAGTGGGCCGAACGCCGCCGCGCCGACATCCTGCCGGTGCGCTACTACCACGTCGTGTTCACGCTGCCGCACACGCTCAACGCCTGGGTGCAGCTGCACCCGGAGGTGATCCACCGGCTGCTGTTCGCCTCGGTGTGGGCGACGGTCAAGGCCTTCGGGCGCGATCCGAAGTACCTCGGCGGCGAGATGGGCATGAGCGCGGTGCTGCACACCTGGGGCCAGAACCTGTCGCAGCACGTGCACCTGCACTGCCTGGTGCCCGGCGGCGCCCTGGGCGACGACGGCACCTGGCGTGAGCAGCCGCGGCAACTACCTGTTCCCGGTGCGCGCGCTGTCGCGGCGCTTCCGCGGGCGCATGGTCGCCGCGCTGCGCGCCGCGGCCGACGCCGGTGAACTGCACCGCGTGACCCGCCCGGGCGAAGTCGACACCGTGCTCGATACGCTGATGGCCACCGACTGGGTCGTCTACACCCGCGACTGCCTCGAGCACACCCCGACCGTCGTCGATTACCTCGCGCGCTACACCCGGCGCATCGCCATCACCAACGCGCGCATCCTCGCCGTCGATGATGAGCACGTCACGCTGCGCTGTCGCGACTACCGCGATCGCGGGCGCCACAGGGCGCTCGAACTCCAGGGCACCGAGTTCGTCCGCCGCTTCCTGCTGCACGTGCTGCCGAAGGGGCTGATGCGCGTGCGCCACTACGGCTTTCTCGCCAACCGCTGCCGCCGCGAGAAGCTCGCGCGCATCCGCGCGGCGCTGGCCGCGCCGGCCCCCGAACCGCGCGACCCGGAGCTGCAGGGCGGCGCCGTCATCCCGCACGTCTGCCCCCGCTGCCGGCGGCCGGCCATGCGCGTGACCGCGGCGATCGCGCCGCAGTACGGGCCACGCCCGCCGGAGGCCCGCCGAAGACCGCACTGACACACGCGATGGCGACGCCCTGCGCAAGCGCCCCTTGCGGGGTGCACGGCGACCTGTGCCCGCGCGCTGGCCACCGGCCCGTTCGCGCGCTACATTGCCCGTACAGGCGCGCCTCAGGGACGGGAATGATGCTCCACCAACGCCACCATCCAGCCGCCCGCCGCCGCTCCCCACGGCGATGCCCGGCGCCACATCCGTGCGCCGCGAAAAACAAAACCCCTTTATAACGCCTGAGCGCGATGAACGGCGGCACAGTCCAACAGACATTTGTCCGCCATGCTGCGCACGGCGCACAAATGCTTCAGCTGTTATCTGGTAAACGGAGACGGCCGAGAAGTCGGAATAGGAGCGAGACGTCAGCGACACCCAGTATTACGCAATAAGGCGACACCCAGTGTTACGCACCGGTGTCGTGTTGGCTGAGGGCTCGGGATCATGTTCATCGCTGGAGACTGGCAGCCTGCTCGAGGTCCCGGAGCCGGTAGCTGCGCCCCTTGATATTGAGCACGTGGCTGTGATGGAGCAGTCGATCGAGGATCGCGGTGGCGAGCACCTCGTCGCCGGCGAGCAGCTCCGGCCAGTCCTTGATGCCCTTGTTGGTGGTGATCAGGATCGATCCCCGACCGTAGCGGTAGCTCACCAGGCGGAAGAACAGGCTGGCCTCGTGGCGGTCCATGGGCTCGAAGCCCATCTCGTCGATGACCAGCAGCGCGACGCTGAGGTACTTGCGCCGGCGCAAGCGCGCGGGCGGCAGCTCGGCATCGCGCTTCATGGCGGCGAGCAGCTCCTCGAGACGGCAGAAGAACACCGAGAAGCCGCGCTCGACGGCGGCGACGCCGAGGGCGACGCCCAGGTGGGTCTTGCCCACGCCGGGCGGGCCCTGGATGAGCAGCGTCTCCTTGGCCCGGATCCAGGCCCCGGTGGCCAGCGTCTCGATGCGCGCGCGCTCGACGCCGGGCTGGAACGAGAAGTCGAAGCTGGCGAGCGTCTGGCCGGTGGGCAGCGCCGAGAGGCGCAGCGCGGTGCGCACGCGGCGCTCCTCGCGCGCGCCGAGCTCGTCGTCGAGCAGGCGATCGAGCACGGCATGCGGGGCGAGCTCGTCGGTGGCCGCCTCGCCGAGGCGCTCACTGAGACGCTCGGCGGCGTGGGCCAGGCCGGCGCGCTGGAGGCGCTCGCGGGTGGCGTCGAGGTCGACCGGGGCTTCGGTGTCTTCGTGCTCATCGGGCCACCTCCGCCAGCGCGGCGTACAGATCCATCGGGCGCTGCTGCGGGTCCATCGCGGCGATCTCGGCAAGCCGCGTGCCCATGCGCCCCAGCGGCACCGGGGCGGTCACCGTCGCCGTGGACGGGCCCTCGTAGTGGGCCGGATCGAGCACGATGCGCTCGATGCCCGCGCGCGGGTGCGTGGCGACGATCGTCGCCTCATGCAGGATCTGGACGTCGCGGGCGCCGCCGCGGATCTCGACGCGGTTGCCGACCAGGCAAAATGGCACCGAGTAGGTGCGGCCCTCGAACACGACGGTGCAATCGGGCGCGACCCGGCGCGTGACGGCGACGTCGAACGGCTCCGGCAGCGGCTCGGGCAGGGGCCCGAGCACGGCGCGCTCGGCGGCCCAGGCGGTCAGCACATCGGTGCCGGTGGCCGGGCAGGTGCGCCGCGCCATCAGGCGCTCGCGGGCCCCATCGCTCGCCGCCTGCAGCTCGTCGAGCGTGTTCCAGTGCTGACCATACGGGCTCACGCCGAGGCGCCCATCGCGGATGCGGCGCTCGACCTTGCCCTTGGTCTCGGGGCTGCGCGGGGGACAGGCGTCGATGTGGAAGCGCAGCGTCTCGCCATAGCGGCGGTAGGCCGGATGGATCGTGCCCCAGGCGCCGGCGCCGGCGACGATCGCGGTCTTCTCGTTGTCGATGCGGATCGTGGCGGGCACGCCCCCAAGGCGGACGAGCGCGGCGTTGTGCACGGTGAGCCAGGCCAGCAGATCCCGGCGCTCGCTCCAGATCAGCGCCCAGGCGCGCGAATGCGACAACTGCAGCACGAACGCCACCAGCGTGCGCTGGGCGCCGCCGAGCCACACGCCCGGGAACACCGCCCAGTCCGCCTGGGCCTGGGTTCCCGGCGGGGTCTCGATGCGCCGCCGCGCCCGGCGCGGTGGCGGCGGGAACACCCGGGCGACGTAGCGCTGGAGCGAGCGCAGGCTGCCGGGATAGTCGTGCTCGGCGACCAGCCAGGCGTGCAGCGCGGCGACGTTGCTCGGCGCCGCCTCGTCGGCGGCGGCGAGCCAGGCCCCGATGGCGTCGCGCCAGGCGTGGGCCAGCAACGGCTGGCCGCGCGCGGCCATCGCCTGTGCCGGCCGCCTGGCGGTGGCGGTGATAACGCACCGCGCCCTCGGTGACGCCGAGCAGCCGCGCGAGCTCACGGTTCGACTGCCCGCGCTCCGACAAGGCCTGAATGGTCATGCGGTCCTCCCGGGATAACCTCGCCATGCCCCGCCGCCTCCAAAGGTGCAGGACTGGCACTGTAGCGGGGCCGCGGCCCCGGGGAGGTGCGTAAATCTGGGTGTCGCCTTAGCTCAAGAATGGGCCGTCGCTCTACAGCGTATGGAAATTTCAACAATATCGTCGGCATCCACGGCCCTAAGCTGCAAAGGAGTCTTCTCGGGCCATCGATGCAAAAGTGGTGCATTGGTCGAGGAGAAAGTCGATTCCGCACTTGGCAAGCTTTCGGAGGCGCAGGAATCTTCGTTCTTTCTGAGGGAAGAGTTTATCCGCTTTCAGATGAAAATCGCGCGCTCCAGGAGAAAGAAAGTTCGGTCAGCAGAGTATTGGGAAGAGCGAATCAACCAATACGATGGTTGAAACCTCTGGTGGCGGTGCTCACCAATTTCTGGGGCTACTACGCGTGCCCAAGGTGCGCCAATCCAGAGAGATTCAGATCCTCCAGACCTTAGGACGCGGGTCGGCGAGTTTCGATGTCCGCGGTGCGAGCAGCTCTTTCCCGTGCGGCCCGAAGAGCCCCTTCGGATGCGCAACGCGCGCAGCGACTACAACCCTTTTTCCAGAGGACAGAACAGTCGATGCAGCAGACGCTCGTACCTCGCGCAGCTGATAGCTGTCGTTAACGGGCCGCCAGCACATGTTGAATTGAGGAGTTTCGGCTTGTTCGTATTGACCGGCAAGAACACGAAGGCCGAGATCAGGCATCAGGCCCTGATGGATTCGGTCATTGCCGAATTGAGGCCCAAGGGCTGCTCCAGTGTTTAGGTCGATGCTCCGCGCGGCGGCACAGTCGCTCGCCCTGAAGAATGAGGCTCCTGGGGTCGATGCATTGATAGCAGAACGGACGCCGTATGTTTGCCCACGGGCCGAAACACCGGGTACGGGTGAGATTTTAAAGTACGGAGAAGCACTGATGTATTGACCCCGGAGGGCAGTCTGCGCCTGGTGGGAAATCCGTCATCATTCGGCGGTGGACAATCCCAAATCGACGAGCTCTGCAGCACCATCGCTGATTGCATCCGAAGATGTCTGGACGGTCGTCGTGTCCGCGGCACATGGACATATGTTCAGTGGACGGAAGAATTGCCAGAGTCAGCGCTGCGACGCCGTCGCGCATACCGGGCGGGTTACTTCAGAAATAGACGATCAGTCGAAATCGCCCACATACTCCGAAACAGAACCAGACAAGCGCGTGATAATGACGGCCTGCGCCGCGTAATTTCTGCTTGGGCTAGCCCAGGTGGGGAAGGCGAGGTCGAAGGACAGTTAACGGTTGCTGACGACGCGGCGCCCACCGATGTCTTGCGTAATCCGGCCTACTCCAAGGATATTTATTACCTGTCGTAAGGACTCCCGGACAATCTGTACGACGAGTGATGCTTCGACGCTGGAGTCGAGTCCGGGCGAATAATGGCCAGCCACCTGGCCGCGCCTCGAAGACCTTAGTCCATCGAGAAATCCTCCTCGTTGAACGCCGCCGCTGGGGAGTCCTGAACGAGCAGGTGGATGACAATCTGGTTACCCCAGGTCCTTCAATAATGCTGGAATTGAGAAGGAACACAGGATGGAATCCAGAGACAGAAGACGAAGAATTGAGATGTCGTGGCCCATATACTGCGGGAGAAGATGGTGTTCGAGCTCAAGATCGCGAATTTGGGCTTGGAGACGCGTACCCCTTCGGTTTTCGCATTGAACGGTACGGTGCTGCGGTTGGGGTGGTAGCAACAACGGAGCACGTATCTAGCGACGCCAAGCGTTTTTTCGAAGAGCAGACGAGACGCCGCGTGGGAGGGCGAATTCACTTTCGCAGGGCTTATATCGAAAGTACAATGGCGGCTTTGTTGCACGAGTGGTCGAAAAGCGCCATTGAGCGGATGTTCGATGAATACTCACATCGAGTGGGTCTTGACGTCGGCACATTTATCCGCTGTTGGATGAGGGAGAATGAGGCGTAAGCGTCACACCCAACGCACGTTGATCGGCGATCGATTCCATGTCGGGCTCAGTTGGCGGCCGGATCGGGCAGTTCGACGTTCCACGGCAGCAGATCGTCGACCGGATCGCCGGCATCGAGGTCACGCTGCGGCAACTCGGTGAACAGATGCGCGAGATAGCCATACGGATCGATGGCGTTGGCCTTCGCGGTCTCGATCAGGCCGTAGAGGTTCGCGCTCGCGCGGGCGCCGCCCGGCGTGTTGGCGAACAGCCAGTTCTTGCGACCGATCACGAACGGCTTGATCGCGCGCTCGGCGGTGTTGTTGTCGATCGCCGTCTCGCCGTGCTCGATGTAGCGCACGAGCTGCGGCCACTGCTTGCGGGCATAGGTGATCGCCTTGCCGAGCAGGCTCTTCGGCGGCACGCGCGGCGCCGTCCGCTCGAGGCGGTCGCGGATGCGCTCGAGGATCGGGCCCGCGCGTCGCTGGCGCTGGCGGCGGCGCTCGCTCGCGGTCTCGCCCGCCAGGCGCTGCTCGAGCTGGTAGAGCGCGCGGATGAGCTTGATGAACCGCGCGGCCTCGCCCTCGGGCTCGACGCCGGCCTGCGCCTTCTGCACATCGACGAACTTGCGCCTGGCGTGCGCCCAGCAGCCCACGCCGGTGATCGCCGGCTGCGCGCGCGCCAGCGCGTCGTAGCCGGCGAAGCCGTCCGACTGCAGATACCCGGCGAAGCCGTCGAGCAGGCGCCGCGGATGTTCGCTGCCGCGGCTTTGCTGATAGGCGTAGAGGCGGATCGGCGGGTCGAGGCCGCCCGAGGCGTAGACCCACATGGTCGACTTCTGCTTCGCCGAACGTCCGGCCTCCTTGAGTACCTGGACCGGGGTCTCGTCGACATGGATCACCGACCGGGTCAGCAGCAGCGCATGCAGGCGGTCGAGCACCGGGGCGACGAGTTCGGCGGCGCCGAGCATCCAGCGCGCCAGCGTCTGGCGGTCGAGATCGACCTCGTGGCGCTGGTAATAGGCCGCCATGCGGTACAGCGGCATCGACTCGACGTACTTGCCGGCGACGAGCGCCGCGAGCAGCTGCGGGCCGACGCGCGCGCCGCGGATCGGCGCCGCCGGCGCCGGGGCGCGCTGCATGCCTTCGCCGCAGCACCGGCAGGCATAGCGCCGGCGGTGGTGCTCGACGACATACAGCTTCGCCGGCACCTGTTCGAGCTGCTCGGTGATCTCGGTGTCGACGACATGCAGCGCGCCGCCGCAGCCGCAGGTGCACTCCGCGGCTTCGAGTTCGTGCACCACCACCTCGCGCGGCAGGTGATCCGGCAGCGGGACGCGGCCGCCACCGCCCTTGTTGCGCCGCTTGTGGCCCTTGACCGGGTGGTGGGTGCGCTCGCGATGGACCTCGCGCTCGGCCTCGTCGAGCAGCGCGTGCTGCCCGGGCGGCGTGTCCGCCGAGGCGGCAAAGCGCTTCGCCCGCGCCAGGCGCTGCTGCTCCTGGTACCACGCCAGGCGCTTCTGCTCGTGAGCTTCGTGGACTCTCACTGCCGACGCTGCTGCGACTTCGCTCTGCAGCGCGTCAACGTCTTCCGGCAACGGTTCGGCGACGGCGGACATGGGCGCAGCATACGCATCGACGAGGCCCGTGCAAGCCCGATCCGGTACGCGCGCTCAGCAGAGCCGATCACACCCAAGATGTTGATGCGCGGCGGGTTGTTCGACCGCCAGACCCTCGAGCAGCCACTCCAGTTCGCGGCGGGCGAGCACCAGGCAGCGCCGCTCGGTGTCGGCCGCCGGCCAGTGGAAGCGGCCCTGCTCGATGCGCTTGTAGTGCAGCCAGAAGCCGGTGCCGGTCCACTGCAGGATCTTGACCTTGTCGCGCCCGCGGTTGCAGAAGGCGAACCAGTGGCGCGACAGCGGGTCCGCGCCCAGCACGTCGGCGACCAGCACCGCCAGGCCGTCGATCGACTTCCTCATGTCGGTCACGCCGGCGGCGAGATAGACCTTCGCCGCCGGATCAGCGCCCAGCATCGGTCAGCGCCTCGACCGCGCGCTGCAGCACGCTCGCGTCGAAGTCCGGCGACAGTTCCACGCGCACCCGCGCGTCGATGGCGACGGTCACGCCCGAAGCCTCGACCGGCGGCTCGTCATCGGCGACGCGGACTTCGACCAGTGGCGCACCGGTGCGCTCTCCGTGCCAACCGCCGAACCCAGTCGCTCGCGCTCGAAGCGCCGCTTCCACTGCGAGAAGCTCATCGCGGATCGCGGCGCAACTGTAGAGCGACGCCGATCTCGAGCGAAGGCGACACCCAGATTTACGCACCTCCCCGGGGCCGCGGCCCCGCTACAGTGCCGGTCCTGCACCTTCGGGAGGGGCCGAGACATGGCCAGATTATCGCGGGAGGATCGCATGACGATTCAGGCCTTGTCGGAGCGCGGGCAGTCGAACCGCGAGCTCGCGCGGCTGCTCGGCGTCACCGAGGGCGCGGTGCGTTATCACCGCCACCGCCAGGCGGCCGGCAGCAGGCGATGGCCGCGCCGGCCAGCCGTTGCTGGCCCACGCCTGGCGCGACGCCATCGGGGCCTGGCTCGCCGCCGCCGACGAGGCGGCGCCGAGCAACGTCGCCGCGCTGCACGCCTGGCTGGTCGCCGAGCACGACTATCCCGGCAGCCTGCGCTCGCTCCAGCGCTACGTCGCCCGGGTGTTCCCGCCGCCACCGCGCCGGGCGCGGCGGCGCATCGAGACCCCGCCGGGGACCCAGGCCCAGGCGGACTGGGCGGTGTTCCCGGGCGTGTGGCTCGGCGGCGCCCAGCGCACGCTGGTGGCGTTCGTGCTGCAGTTGTCGCATTCGCGCGCCTGGGCGCTGATCTGGAGCGAGCGCCGGGATCTGCTGGCCTGGCTCACCGTGCACAACGCCGCGCTCGTCCGCCTTGGGGGCGTGCCCGCCACGATCCGCATCGACAACGAGAAGACCGCGATCGTCGCCGGCGCCGGCGCCTGGGGCACGATCCATCCGGCCTACCGCCGCTATGGCGAGACGCTGCGCTTCCACATCGACGCCTGTCCGCCGCGCAGCCCCGAGACCAAGGGCAAGGTCGAGCGCCGCATCCGCGACTGGCGCGCCTCGGCGTGAGCCCGTATGGTCAGCACTGGAACACGCTCGACGAGCTGCAGGCGGCGAGCGACGCGGCCTGCGAGCGCCGATGGCGCGGCGCACCTGCCCGGCCACCGGCACCGATGTGCTGACGGCCTGGGCCGCCGAGCGCGCCGCGCTCGGGCCCCTGCCCGAGCCGCTGCCGGAGCCGTTCGACGTCGCCGTCACGCGCCGGGTCGCGCCCGATTGCACCGTCGTGTTCGAGGGCCGCACGCTACTCGGTGCCATTTTGCCTGGTCGGCAACCGCGTCGAGATCCGCGGCGGCGCCCGCGACGTCCAGATCCTGCATGAGGCGACGATCGTCGCCACGCACCCGCGCGCGGGCATCGAGCGCATGCGCTGCTCGATCCGGCCCACTACGAGGGCCCGTCCACCGGCGACGGTGACCGCCCCGGTGCCGCTGCGGGCGCATGGGCACGCGGCCTCGCCGAGATCGCCGCGATGGACGTCGCAGCAGCGCCCGATGGATCTGTACGCCGCGCTCGCGGAGGTGGCCCGATGAGCACGCAGCACCGCAAGCCTCGAGTCGACCTCGACGCCACCCGCGAGCGCCTGCACCGCGCCGGACTGGCCCACGCCGCCGAGCGCCTGTCCGAACGCCTCAGCGAGGCCGCCAGCGACGAGCTCGCCCCGCATGCCGTGCTCGATCGCCTGCTCGACGACGAGCTCGGCGCGCGCGAGGAGCGCCGCGTGCGACGACCCGCGCTGCGCCTCTCGGCGCTGCCCACCGGGCAGACGCTGGAGAACTTCGACTTCGCCTTCCAGCCGGCGATCGAACGCGCGCGCATCGAGACGCTGGCCACCGGCGCCTGGATCCGAAACGCCGAGGAGACGCTGCTGATGCAGGGCCCGCCCGGCGTGGGGAAAAGCCATCTCGGCGTCGCGGGCCTCGGCATCGCGGCCGATCGAGCTCGGCTTCTCGGTGTCACTTCTGCCGCTTCGACGAGCTGCTCGACCGCGCATGCAGCGCCGATGCGCATCTGCCCCCGCGCGGCTGCGACAGGCGCAAGTACATGTCCAGCGTCGCTGCTGCTGGTCATCGACGAGATGGGCTACGATCCCATGAGCCGCGAAGAGGCCAGCCTCTTTTTCCGCCTCGTCAGTTACCGCTACGGCCGCGGCGCCATGATCATCACCACCAACAAGAGCATCCGCGACTGGACCGAGCTGCTGGCCGGCGACGAAGTGCTGGCCACGGCGATCCTCGACCGCCTGCTGCACCGCGCCCATGTCCTCAACATCAAGGGCCGCAGCTACCGGCTGCGCGACCTCGAGCAGGCTGCCAGTCTCCAGCGATGAACACGATCCCGAGCCCTCAGCCAACACGACACCGGTGCGTAACACTGGGTGTCGCCTTATTGCGTAATACTGGGTGTCGCTTGACACAGTAGGCCGCCGGCGACTCGCCGCCCGACCACGCCTCGAAGTGGCCATGCCAGAATGCCCGTCGCTTGTTACGCGTCATCGCGATCCTCCTTGAAACAGCAGGCATGATGCTCGGCGCGAGCACCTCGGCCCGGGACGTGTGTTCGCTGTTACGCTTACAATGAGGCGTAAATACGTGGACGCTCCGAACCTGTAACATAAGCTGTAGGCGCTCGCAAGGCTCGCGCGCCTCAGCGTTCCGTTAGAACGAGTTCGGGAGAAATAGATATGGCTATTCAATATACGAC
>JAXHMQ010000020.1:0-26425 GCA_034521365.1 Halofilum sp. (in: g-proteobacteria)
TCACCGCCGTGATCAACGGCGCCGACGGGCTGCCTTGAGCGGCGCGTCGAACCATCATTTCGCTTTGCGGCAAGCTGGACGCCGGGCACAGGACTCTCGCAGAGGACACAGAGAACGCGGAGAGGCGCGGAGCATGTCACAGTGGGCCGTGCATGATGATTCCGGTAGCGTGACGGTCGCTACGATTCGAGCTCGCCTTTCTCCGCGTTCTCCGCGTTCTCCGCGGTCTCCGCGAGAGTCCTCGAAGCCGTTTCCGAATCCCGCTCGCCCTGGAAGATGCCGGCAACGTCCGGGAGGGATGATCCGACTTCTCCCGCTCGCCTCCGGATTCCCGGCGAGGCCTGGCGAGAGCAACGAGACCGTCGGAACTGCAGGGTCGACGCCATGAACCCGCGGGAAGACACGCGATGACGATCAGCGTTCTCACCGAATCGGAGCTGCGCGAGTGCGCGCGGCTGGACGCGCGCGCGGTCGACACCATCGCCGGCGCGTTCGCGGCGCTGCACCGCGGCGAGGTGGTCATGCCGCCGGTGGCGTCGATGGACATGGCCGAGCGCAACGCCGAATGCGACGTCAAGATGGCCTGGGTGCGCGGCCTCGACGGCTTCGCCGTGAAGATCAGCACCGGGTTCTTCGACAACCCGCAGCAGGGCCTGCCCAGCCTGTCGGGCATGATGGCGCTGTTCTCGGCCGAGACCGGTCGCGCGCAGGCGACCCTGCTGGACAACGGCTGGCTCACCGACCTGCGCACCGCGGCCGCGGGCGCGGTCGCCGCGCGCTACCTGGCGCGGGCCGACGCGCGCGTCGCGGCGGTGCTCGGCACCGGCCTGCAGGCCCGCCTGCAGCTCGAGGCGCTGACGCTGGTGCGCCCGATCGAGCGGGCCGTCGTGTGGGGCCGGGACGCCGCGAAGGCGCGCCGCTGCGCGCAAGAGTGCAGCGAGCGCCTGGGCATCCCGTCGAGGCGGCGCAGAGCGCGGCGGCGGCCGTCGCCGCCGCGGACGTGGCGATCACGACGCACGCCGGCGCGAGCCGGTGCTGGGCGCCGACATGCTCCACGCGGGGCTGCACGTCACCGCGATGGGCTCCGACGCCGAGGGCAAGAACGAGATCGCCGCCGACGCGCTCGCGGCCGCCGACCTCTACGTCTGCGACCGCCAGGCGCAGTGCGCCGAGCGCGGCGAGCTGCGCAGCGCCCTCGCCGCGGGCACGGTCGCCGCCGACGCCGTGTTCCCCGAGCTCGGCGCGATCGCCGCCGGCGATCATCCCGGGCGGGAGCGCGACGACCAGGTCACCATCGCCGACCTGACGGGCACCGGCGTGCAGGACACCGCCATCGCCGTGCTCGCGCTCGAGGAGGCGGAGGGCCGCGGCTACGGCACGCGCATCGAGGGCTGAGGCCCGGGGCACGCGTATCCCATGCGCACGGGCCACCGGCGTGTCACCGCAGCTGCAGGAGCGAGCTTGCTCGCGAACGGCGGGATCCGAGGGAATCCCGACCCGATTCGCGGCCCGAGGCCGCTCCCGCGGCGGATTCGTCGCCGCGACCGAGGGCCGAGCAAGGCCGTAGGCGCGTTTTCTCGAAGAGAACGCGCGCATCCATGCCTCGCGGGGATTGCGCGCGTCCGCCTGCGGCGGAAACGCGCCTCTCATAGCCCGCGTCGGCGCGTGCTACGGCGATCGCGCACTACCCCGGAGAGTCCCTGATGGCCCAGCACAGCGTGGACCCGCCCGCACCGGCGCTCACGGCCCGGCCCGACGGCCGCCCGCTCGCCGGCATCGCCTGGATGGCGCTCGGCGTCTCCACGCTGCCGCTGATGGACGCGATCGCCAAGTACCTGAGCGCCGAGTACCACGTGCTCCACGTGACCTGGGCACGCTACGGTTTCCACCTCCTGTTGCTGCTCGCGCTGCTGGCATGGCGCCTGCGCCCCGCGGAGCTCGTGCCGCGCCACCCCGGCCTGCAGGTCCTGCGCAGCGGCTTCCTGCTGGGCACCACGCTGTGCTATTTCGGCGCCATCTCGTACCTGCCGCTCGCCAACGTGCTCGCGCTGGCGTTCATCGGGCCGATCGTGAGCACCGCGCTCGCGCCCGTGTTCCTCGGCGAGCACGTCGGCCGGCGACGCTGGACGGCGGTCCTCGTCGGCTTCCTCGGCGCGCTCATCGTGATCCGGCCCGGCTTCGGCGTGTTCCACCCCGCCTCGCTGCTGGCGCTGGGCGCCGGCCTGTTCTACGGCGCCTACCAGGTCGCCACGCGTCGTCTCTCGGGCAGTGGCCGGCCCCTGGTCACGCTGCTCTACACCGCCGTGCTCGGGGTCGCCGTGCTCACCCTCGCGCTGCCGTGGGTGTGGACCACGCCCGACACCGCCGCCTGGGCCTGGATGGCCGCCATGGGCCTGTTCGGGGCCCTGGCCCACTTCTTCATCATCCACGCGTTCGAGCACGCATCGGCGCCGGTGCTCGCGCCGGTCAGCTACGTCGAGATCGTGGCCGCCGCGGCGATCGGCTGGATCGTGTTCGGTGATTTTCCCGATTACTGGACCTGGCTCGGCGTTGGCGTGATCATCGTCAGCGGCAGCTACATCTCGCTGCGGGAGGGACGCCGCCGCGCCCGCCCGTGAACCCAATGGAGGTATCCATGCTCGCATTCGAGGAAAGCGAATACCGCGACCGCATCCGCCGCGCGCGCGAGCGCATGGCGGCCGACGGGATCGACGTCATGCTGTGCAGCAACCCGGCGAACATGTGCTACCTGACCGGGTACGACGGCTGGTCATTCTACGTCCACCAGCTGGTGCTGCTGACGGCCGACGCCGACGACGATCCCGTGTGGGTCGGGCGCGGCATGGACGCCAATGCCGCCCGGGTCACCACGTTCCTGCCGCACGACAACATCATCGCCTACAGCGACGATTACGTGCACTCGAAGGTCAAGCACCCGCTCGAGTTCGTCGCCGGTCTCCTGCGCGAGCGCGGCCTCGAGCGTGCCCGGATCGGTGCCGAGCTCGACACCTTCTACTTCCCCGCGCGCAGCCTGCTCTCGCTGCAGCGCCAGCTGCCCGAAGCGGAGGTGGTCGACGCCACCACCCTCGTGCCCTGGGTCAAGGTGATCAAGTCGCCGGCGGAGCTCGAGTACATGGAGCGGGCCGCGCGCATCTGCGAGCGCGCCATGCGCACGGCGGTCGACAACATCCACACGGACAACCGCCAGTGCGACGCCGCCGCGGAGATCTTCCGCAGCCAGATCGCGGGCACCGACGAGTTCGGCGGCGACTACACCGCGATCGTGCCCATGCTGCCGTCCGGCGAGGGCACCAACACCCCCCACCTGACGTGGAACGACAACCGCTTCAACAACGGCGAGGCCACCATCATCGAGCTGGCCGGCTGCTACCGGCGCTACCACTGCCCGATGGCGCGCACGGTCCAGCTCGGCGAGCCGCCGAAGAAGCTCGCCGACACCGCCAGGGTGGTCGTCGAGGGCCTGAACAGCGCCATGGAGGCGGCCAAGCCGGGCGCCACCGCCGAGGAGGTCGAGGGCGCCTGGCGCAGGACGATCGAGCGCCACGGCATCGAGAAGGAGTCGCGCATCGGCTACTCGACGGGGCTCAACTATCCCCCGGACTGGGGCGAGGGCAGCGTCAGCCTGCGCCCGGGCGACACCACCGAGCTGCAGGAGAACATGTGCCTGCACGTCATTCCGGGCATCTGGATGGACGACTGGGGCGTCGAGATCAGCGAGTGCATCCAGGTGACGAAGAACGGCGGCGCGCGCGTTCACCGATTTCGAGCGCGGGCTGATCGTCAAGTAGGGCGCGGTGCTGCCGGATCGGACGTCCGGGGGTGCCGGGCGCCCCGCCCGTTCGGAACCGCGAATTAACGCGAATGCTCGCGAATGAGGCGTTCGTGGGGCGTCGCCGTCCGGGGCGCTGTGCGGTTACGCCGTGCGCTGCGTGAGGCCGTATTCGCGACCGGAGGTCGCTCCTACATGCAGAGCAACCGCCGCGGTGAAACGGAGCCTGTAGGAGCGAGCTCCGCTCGCGAACCGGCCAATACGCTGTTCACGGGGCGACAGCGCAGCTCCGCCAGCATGCGCGAGCCACGAACGCCATTCGCGAACATTCGCGTTAATTTGCGGTTCCGGTGTCGGGCCTCGATCACTCGAGCGTCCACTGGTACATGACGAAGTCGCTCTTCGCGCCGGTGTAGCGGTCGTAGAAGGCGCGGCCGCGGTAGTTGAACTCCTGCGTGAGCCAGCGGATCGCGGGCCAGCCGCGCTCGCGGGCGCGCGCGGCGAGCGCATCGAACAGGGCATCGGCGGCGCCGCCGCCGCGCGCGGCGGGGTCGACGTAGAGATCGTGCAGGAAGCCGATCTCGGTGCCGGCCAGCGGCCGCAGCAGGGGCTCGACGTGGGCGATGCCGACCGCGGCACCACCGGCGTCGTGCGCGATCAGCCCCTCGAGGCGGTGCCCGGGATCGACGAGCCAGCCCCAGACCCGCTCTGCCGTGGCGGCGGCCAGGTCGACGCCATAGAAGCGCGCGTAGCCGTCGAACAGCGGCCGCCAGGCATCGGCGTCGGCGGCCGTGACGGGACGGACATCGATACGGGCCGGGTCGGCACGGGACATGGAGCGTTCCTCCGCAGGGGCTGGGCGCTGAACGCTGAACGCTGGGCGCTGGGCGCCGGGCACCAACGATATCGTACGCGACCATCCGCCGCCCGTCCCGCGTGCACGGGCGGACGATCCACCCGGGGGAATGCATGAACGCACAGCAGCAGCTCACCGGCATCGGCATCGCGCTCACGGGCGTGCTCGTGCTGAGCCCCGACGCGCTCCTGATCCGGCTGGTCGACACGGATCGCGGCACGCTGCTGTTCTGGCGCACGCTGCTGCAGGGGCTGACCCTGTGGGCCTTCCTCGGCGCCTGGTACCGCGGCCGCCTGCCGGGCATCGTGCGCGCGATGGGTCGCGCCGGCGCCGGCGCGACCCTGGTGTTCGCGCTGTCCACGATCCTGTTCGTGTCCTCGATCACGCTGACCAACGCGGCCAACACCCTGTTCATGATGGCCACCGCCCCGCTGTGGGCCGCGCTGATCAGCTGGCTGGTGCTCGGCGAGCGCGTGGCCCGGCGCACCTGGGCCGCGATCGCCTGCGCGCTCTCCGGCATCGTCATCATCTTCGCCGGCGGCATCGGCGGCGGCACGCTGCTCGGCGACCTGGTCGGGCTCGGCGCGGCGCTGTCGCTGGCGAGCCAGCTCACGATCGCGCGCCACGCGCGCGCGACCAACCTGGTGCCGGCACTGGCGGGCGGCACCCTGCTGGTGGCCGTGCTGGTGGGTCCGGTGTTCGCGGCCCCCGCGTCGGTGCACGGACTCGACGTGCTGTGGCTGGCCCTGCTCGGCGTCGTCGTGCTGCCGGTCGCCTTCGGGCTGCTCACGCTGGCGCCGCGCTACATCCCGTCACCCGAGGTCAGCCTGATCATGCAGCTCGAGGCCATCCTCGGGCCCCTGTGGGTCTGGCTCGGCGTCGGCGAGGTGCCGCCCGCCGCGACCTTCGTCGGCGGCGCCATCGTGCTGGCCACGCTCACCGTGCACTCGAGCCTCGGCCTCCGCGCGCAGCGCCGCGCCGCAGTCGCTGCGACCCACTGAACGCCTCTCGCCAAGGCGCCAAGCACGCCAAGGGCGCAAAGGGTCGGCAATCGGCTGATGCTCGCCTCGAGGCCGTGCGCAGGCTCTCGCGGAGTCCGCAGAGAACGCGGAGAGGCGCAGAGGTCTTTTCCATTTCGCTACTTGTCGTTCCTCTGCGTTCTCCGCGCCCTCTGCGAGAGGAAGTTCGGCGCATGAGCAACCATCGCCCGCGATGCGCGGCACGGGCGCCGATGATCCTGAATCAAGCCGACCTTGGCGCCCTTGGCGCCCTTGGCGCCCTTGGCGGCTGGCGCCTTGGCGAGAACCCTTCCGCACGGCGTTCAATGGATGGCACAGGCGCCCGCGATTTCCCTCCGCGGGGCGGATTGACAAACCAGCCGCGAGGCCGCATACGTGGGGTCATCACGATGCCCCGGAGGAGGACCCGCATGGTTACCGCGATCCTGCTGATGAACGTCGAGCGCGGCCGCATCAACGCGGTCGCCGAGGACCTGGCCGGCCGCAGGGGGGTTTCCGAGGTCTACTCGGTCAGCGGGAACTACGACCTGGTCGCGTTGCTGCGGGTCGGCACGAACGAGGAGATGGCGCGCCTGGTGACCGAGGAGCTCGCGGCCGTCGAGGGGATCGAGCACACCGAGACGATGCTGGCCTTCCGGGCGCACTCGCGCCACGACCTCGAGGCGATGTTCTCCGTCGGGGCTGACGCCGGCGGTTCGGACGCGTGCCGGCCGCCCTCGGCGCCGGCACGCATCATCGTGACCTGCGGCTCCCCGCTAGCCGCCGTAGACCAGCTTCGGCAGCCACAGCACCAGGTCGGGGAAGATGATGCAGATCGCCAGGCCGAGCCCCTGCAGGCCGAGGAACGGCAGCGCCCCGCGGAAGATCGTGCCCATCGTGACCTGGGGCGGGGCCACGCTCTTGAGGTAGAACAGCGCGTAGCCGAACGGCGGGCTCAGGAACGACATCTGCATGTTGACCATGTAGATCACGCCGAACCACAGCCGCACGTCCTCCTGGCCACGCCCGACAGCCCGAAGACGCCGTCGAAGCTCAGTGTGTTGGCCAGCGGCACGAAGATCGGCACCGCCAGCAGCAGGATCCCGACCCAGTCGAGGAACATCCCCAGGATGATCAGCGTGATCATCATGATGATCAGGATGCCGTACGGGCCGAGGCCGGTGCCGATCAGCATCTGGTTGACGAACTCCTGGCCGCCGTTGACCACGAAGAAGCCGACGAACATGGTCGCGCCGAACACGATCCACAGCACCATCGAGGTGGCCTTCAGCGTCGTGATCGCCGCGTCGCGGATCGCGGTCCAGGACAGGCGCCGGTTGATCGCCGCAACCACCAGGGCGCCGAAGGTGCCGATGCCGGCGGCCTCCACCGGCGTCGCGATGCCGCTGAAGATGACGCCCAGCACCAGGATGATCAGCAGGATCGGCGAGATCAGGCTCCCCAGCAGCTTGAGCTTCTCGAGGGCGCTGATGCGCTCCGCGACCGGCAGCGGCGGCCCGTAGCCGGGCTTGGCGTAGCTCAGTCCCACGACGTAGAGCACGTACATGGCCGAGAGCATGAGACCAGGCGCGACCGCACCGAGGAAGAGCTCCCCCACCGACTGTTGGGCAACCACCGCGAACAGGATCGCCAGGATCGACGGCGGGATCAGGATGCCCAGGGTGCCACCGGCCAGGATCGAGCCGCAGGCCATCTCGGCGTTGTAGCCGCGCTTGAGCATCGCCGGCAGCGCGAGGATGCCCATGGTCACCTCGGTCGCGCCGATCACGCCCGCCATCGCGGCCATGACCGTCGCGGCGATCACCGTGGCCGCCGCCAGGCCGCCCCTGAGCCCGCCCAGGATGCGGTAGATGGCGTCGTACAGCGCCTCCACGACCCCCGCGCGTTCCAGCACGGTCGCCATGAAGATGAACAGCGGCACGGCCGAGAGCTGGTAGTTCGTCATCATCGGGAAGACGCGCGACGGCACGATGTTGAGCATCGCCGCATCGCCGAAGACGAACAGGAACACGCACGCGAGCCCGCCGGTGACGAACGCGAGCGGCAAACCCGCCATCAGCAGGACGGCGAGCGAGCCGAACATGAGCACCGTCAGCCAGCCGATCCCGATCTCGAGTCCCATGTGCTAGAAGCCCTTGCTTGTCTTGTTCAGGTGATGTGGTGCGATGCCTCGGTGGTCACGGTGGGCGGCGGTACGTCCCAGCCAGTGAACACGGCGATGTTGCGCAGCACGTCCGCGATGCCCTGCAGCAGGAGCAGCGCGGCCCCGAGCGGGATGGTGATCTTGACGACCCAGTACTGGATCGCCCATTCGGTGAACGACACCTCCCAGACGTTGATCGAGTCCATGGCGAACTGGATGCCGGTGACCAGCATGGTGCCGACGAAGATGAAGAAGAAGATCGAGGTCACGATGTCGACCACCGCCCGTCCGCGCCGCGGCAGGTACTGGTACAGCACGTCGACGCGCACGTGCGCGTCGTCGCGCAGGGCGAAGGCCCCGGAGATCAGGTAGACCATGCCGAACATCAGGAACATGCTCTCGTGCGCCCAGTTGGTGGGCGAGTTGAACACGTAGCGCGCGATCACCTCATAGTAGTACACGAAGACCGCGAGCACCGACCAGTAGGCGACGAAGTGCCCGGTCCACCCGCTCACGCGATCGACCGTCCACGCGAACCTGCCCGGCAGGCTGGCCGGCTTGTCGGGGACCGCCGGCACGACGGTCCGCTCCAGGCCGCCGACCGGCGTCGGCGGGCGCTCCCCGTGGCGCTCGCGGTAGCGGCGCACCATGCCGGGGAGCAGATCGGCATCGATCAGCAGCAGCACGGCGGCGAGGGCCGCGATGCTGCCGGTCACGGTGTCCGACCAGGCCGCATCGGCCTGCGATTCCTCCAGCGCCTGGCGCGTAGCCTCGAGGTCGCTGCGCGCCTGCTGCGCGGCCTCCGAGTCCTCGCCCTGGCGCTCGGTGGCGCGCTCGAGCAGGAACTCGGCCTTGGTGATCTCGTTGCGCGCCTCGGAGAGCTCGAGCCGGGCGTCGCGGGCCTCGACATTGCCCATCAGGATCGCGACGAACAGCACCACGTAGACGACCCCGAGCCAGCTCCGCAGGTAGAAGCGATGCAGCCCCACGAAGCCACCCGCCAGCCACAGCATCAGGGCGATCGGCATGGAGGCGTTGCCCGGCGGGCCGAGGCGCGCCTCGCGGCGCACCAGCATCATCGCGACGAGCGGAAACAGGACGAGGCCCGACCAGTAGAGCCAATGGGGCAGTACGAAGTCCAGGCTCGGCATCGAGCGGCTCCCGGGTATGCGCTTGGGGGATCGAACGAAGCGGGGCGGCGCAGCGCGCCGCCCCCGGCGAGGGCTCAAACGTCGTACTTGAGCGACTGACCCTCGACCATCTCGGGCGTCACGTACCCGAGCTGCGGCGACATCATGTAGTCGAGCTGGATCTTGAACACGCGGGCGGCGTTCCGATCCTTGTTGGCCCAGGCGTACCAGCGCGGCACGGCAAGGTCGGTGAAGGCCTCGACGTCATCCTGCGTCAGGCGCGTGACGACCGTGCCGGCCTCCTTGAACTTCTCCCAGGCCTCGAGGTCGGCGCCCTGGATCTTGGCGTGGTGCATGTCGGAGTAGACGTGCACCTCCATCTCCACGAAGCGCTTCATCTCCTCGGAGAGGGCGTTCCAGGGCTCCTGGCCGACCGTGAGGTCCATGAGGTCGACCGGCTGGTAGATCGACATGAACCCGGGCGGGCCCATGACCACGTAGTCGGTGACCTGGTGGAAGCCGAGGGCGTAGTTGATCGCCGGGCCGACGTAGTCGGCGACGTCGATCGTGCCCTTCTCGAGCGCCGGGAAGATCTCGCTGCCGGGCAGGAGTGTCGTGTTGGCGCCGGCCTTCTGGAAGACCTCGGCGACCATGCCGCCGGGCAGGCGCATCTTGCGGCCCTCGAAGTCGTCGATCGAGCGGATCGGCACCTTGGAGTGGATGATGTTGGCGCCGTGGTGAATCGGGCCGACGTAGTGCATGCCGAACTCGGAGAACAGCTCGCGCGCGATCTCGAGGCCGCCGAGCTCGTAGTAGAACACGTCCCACTCGTGCGGGTTGCGCAGGCCGAGCGGATACGAGGTCAGGAACACCGAGGCCGGCATGCGGCCCGCCCAGTAGATCGTGAACGGGTTCATCGCCTGAAGGACGCCGTTCTTCACGGCATCGAACAACTGGAAGTCACCCACGACCTCCTGCGCGCCGTAGGGCTCGAAGGCCAGCTCGCCGCCGGTCTTCTCGATGATGCTGTTGCACCATTCCTTGAAAATGTCGAGACCGATGCCGCCGGGCCATGAAGTCTGGATCTTCCAGGTCGTGGTCTGCGCAGCCTGCGCGTCGCGGATGTACGGCGCACCCGCGATGACCGCGGCACCGGCGCCCGCGGCCGCGCCGAGTACGCGGCGGCGACCGGGGGATTCGAGGTGCTTGTCCTCGGAGGTGGTGGAGTCGGGGATATCGCTGTTGCGATTGGGATCTTTGGTCATGGTCTGGCCCCCTCCTCCGCGGGGCCAGCGGCGCCCCGGAATGGAGCACCGCGTCAGTGGGGTTGCAAGGATATGCTCGCGCCCGAGGGCGCATGCGCATCCCAACTTCCCTTTATAGACCACCGGCGTTGCAGTCGCCAAGCCCGGCCGTGGGCAAGAGATGCGTCCCAACCCGCCGTCACCGCGCATCGGTAACCGCGAGGTAACCGGTGACGATGGCGGATCGTCACTGGATGGACACGAGCAGATTCGGAATCTCGGCCATCGTCCATGCAATCTCGCAGATCGCCATGGAGTCGTCAACGGCGGGGGGCCCGCGGGGGCATGTGGCCGGTGTCCGCCAGGATCGATCAGCAGGGTCCGTAGCGCTCGGCAGCGGCCGCGGGCGCCGCGGCGGTGGCCGTCTCGCCCAGATACCGCACGATCGACTCGGCCGCCTGGCGGCCCTCGTACACTGCGGTGACCACGAGATCGGCCCCGCGCACCATGTCGCCGCCGGCGAACACGCGCGGATTGGTCGTCTGGAACGGGTGCTCACCGCCCGTGCTGACCAGGGTGCGCCCATCCTCGTAGTGGGCGATCGCCTGCGGCTGGTACCACTGCGCCGGCTCGGCGCTGAAGCCGAAGGCCACGATCACGCGCTCGGCGGGGATGACCTCCTCGCTGTCGGGGACCACCTCCGGGCGGCGCCGACCCTGCTCATCGGGCTCGCCCAGGCGCGTGGCGACCACGCGCACGCCGCTCACCCGCCCCCCGCGCGACTCGATCGCCACCGGCGCGCGGTTGTAGCGGAACACCACGCCCTCGTCGCGCGCGTTCTTCACCTCGCGCCTCGAGCCCGGCATGTTGGCCTCGTCGCGCCGGTAGACACAGGTGACCGAGCGGGCCCCCTGGCGCAGCGCCGTGCGATTGCAGTCCATCGCGGTGTCGCCACCCCCGAGCACCACCACGCGCTCGCCGTCCACGTCCGCGTCCATGCCGCCGGCGGCGTCGGTCCCGAGCAGGGTGTTCGCGTTGCCGATGAGATACGCCAGCGCCGGGATCACGCCCTCGGTGTCGCGGCCCTCGAAATCACCCTCGACCGCGCGGTACGCGCCCATGCCCATGAACACCGCGTCGTAGTCCGCGAGCAGCCGCTCGAAGGCGACGTCGCGCCCGACCTCGGTCTCGAGGACGAAGCGGATGCCCATGCCCTCCATCAGCTCGCGGCGCGTATCGACCACGTGCTTGTCGAGCTTGAACGGCGGGATGCCGTAGGTCAGCAGGCCACCGATGCGCGGGTAGCGGTCGTAGACGTGCGCCTCGACCCCGTTGCGCGCCAGGATGTCCGCGCAGCCCAGCCCGGCCGGCCCGGCGCCGATCACGGCCACCCGGCGCCCCGTGGCCTCCACGTCCGAGAGGTCCGGGCGCCAGCCCTGCTTGAGCGCCTCGTCGGTGATGTACTTCTCGACCGAGCCGATGCTGACCGCGCCGAGGCCGTCGTTGAGCGTGCAGTCGCCCTCGCAGAGGCGATCCTGCGGGCAGATGCGCCCGCAGATCTCGGGCAGCGTGTTGGTGCGGTGCGAGAGCTCCGCCGCCTCGAGCAGGCGCCCTTCCTCGATCAGCTTGAGCCAGTTCGGGATGTAGTTGTGCACCGGGCACTTCCACTCGCAGTACGGGTTGCCGCAGTCGAGACAGCGCCCCGCCTGGGCGGCGGCCTCGTCGGCGGTGTACTGGCCGTAGATCTCGCCGAAGTCGCGCAGGCGCACCCCCACCGGCCGCTTCTCCGGATCGGCGCGCGAGACCTCGAGGAACTGGAACGGATTACGTGGCATGGAGGCTCGGTGCTGGTTCAACTGGAACCGCGAATGGACGCGAATGTTCGCGAATGGCGCCGTGCGAGCGCCGATACGCCGCGAGAGCTGCGCTGGCCCTCATGGAACCACAGATGAACACGGATGAACACAGATCGGGGCGCATACGGTCCGCACACCTCGGCGGCGCGACGCGGGCCGGCGGCATGTTTGGCAAGCCCGCCAGCGAAGCTCCGCGGCGGTTTCACCGTCCCGCGGCGCCATTCGGCGAACATTCGCGTCCATTCGCGGTTCGTGTACCGGCGCTCAGGCCGCGGCGCGGGCGGCCTGGAGCATGCGCGAGAGGTCGGCCGCCTTGGGCGTGACCAGCCAGAAGCGCGGCAGGTAGTCGGCGAGGTCCTCGAGGATGCCGGCGGCATACTCGCTGCCGGTGGCCTCGACGTGCCCGCCGATCAGCTCGGCCAGGTGCTGGACGTTCTCCTCCCAGCGCTCGGCGGTCATGCGGTGGATCTCGATGAGCTCGCGGTTGTGGCGGTCGACGAACTCGCGCTCCATGTCGAGCACGTAGGCGAAGCCGCCGGTCATGCCGGCCCCGAAGTTCACGCCCGTCGCGCCGAGCACGACGACCGCGCCGCCGGTCATGTACTCGCAGCCGTGGTCGCCGCAGCCCTCGACCACGGCCACGGCGCCGGAGTTGCGCACCGCGAAGCGCTCGCCGGCCGTGCCCGCCGCGTAGAGGCGCCCGCCGGTGGCGCCGTAGAGGCAGGTGTTGCCGATGATCGGCGGTCTCGCGGCGTCGGCAGCGAGCTGTCGGCGTGCGGGTCGACCACGATGCGCCCGCCGGTCATGCCCTTGCCGACGTAGTCGTTGGCGTCGCCGTCCAGCTCGAGCTGCAGGCCGCCGGCGTTCCAGGCCCCGAAGCTCTGCCCGGCCGTGCCGGTCAGGCGCAGCGTCAGCGGCGCCCGCGCCATGCCCTGGTCGCCGTGGGTCTCGGCGATCACGCCCGACAGCCGCGCCCCGATCGAGCGGTCGTGGTTGCGCACCTCGAAGGCGAACTCGCCGCCCGTCTTCGCCTGCACCGCCGCCGTGGTCTCGGCCGCGATGCGCGTCGCCAGCTCGCCCTCGTCGAACGGGACGTTGCGCTCGACCTGGCACAGGTGCGGCTCCGCCGGGTCGACGCCGCCGTCGGAGACGATGCACGACAGGTCCAGGGCGCGCTGGCGCGGGGTATCGCCGGCCACGCGCTCGAGCAGGTCCGTGCGCCCGACGAGGTCCTCGAGGCGCTCGAAGCCCAGGCGCGCGAGCCAGTCGCGCACGTCCTCGGCGACGAAGCGCGAAGTAGATCGCACCATCTCCGGCTGTGCCCGATGAACTGGCGCGCGCAGGATCTCGTTCTGCGTGGCGACGCCGGTGGCGCAGTTGTTCAGGTGGCAGATGCGCAGGTACTTGCAGCCCAGCGCCACCAGCGGCGCCGGTACCGAAGCCGAAGCTCTCCGCGCCGAGCAGCGCCGCCTTGACCACGTCGCGCCCGGTCTTCAGGCCGCCGTCGGTCTGCAGGCGCACGCTGCTCGCGCAGGCCGTTGCACGCGCAGCGTCTGGTGGGCCTCGGCCAGGCCCAGCTCCCAGGGCGTGCCGGCATACTTCACCGAGGTAAGGGGGCTTGCTCCGGTTCCCCCGTCGTAGCCGGAGATCGTGATCAGGTCGGCGTAGGCCTTGGCCACGCCGGCGGCGATCGTGCCGACGCCGGGGGCCGCCACCAGCTTGACCGAGACCAGTGCGCGGCGGTTGACCCGCTTGAGGTCGTAGATGAGCTGGCGCCAGGTCCTCGATCGAGTAGATGTCGTGGTGCGGCGGCGGCGAGATCAGCGCCGACGCCGGGCATCGCGAAGCGCAGCTGCGCGATCGTGCTCGTCGACCTTGTGGCCGGGCAGCTGGCCGCCCTCGCCCGGCTTGGCGCCCTGGGCGATCTTGATCTGCGAGCACCTCGGCGTGCGACCAGGTAGTCCGGCGTCACGCCGAAGCGGCCGGAGGCCACCTGCTTGATCTTGCGAGGTCGTGCTCGGTGCCGGTACGCGCCGGGTCCTCGCCGCCCTCGCCCGAGTTCGAGCGCCCGCCGATGCGGTTCATGGCCACGGCGATGGCCTCGTGCGCCTCCGGCGACAGCGCGCCGAGCGACATGCCGGCGCACTCGAAGCGCGGCGTGATCGCGTGGGCCTGCTGGACACGCTCCCGGGCGAGCGGCTCGGTGGCCTCCACCGGGCGCAGCAGGTCGCGCAGCATCGCCACCGGGCGCTCGTCGATGACGTCGCGGAAACGCCGATAGGCCTCCGCGTCGCCGCGTACCGCCGCCTGCAGCGTGTTCACGGCGTCCGGGTTCCAGTCGTGGTACTCGGCGCCATGGATCCAGCGCAGCAGGCCACCGGGATCGAGCGGGCGATCCGCGTCGGCGGCGACCTGCGCGAGCGCGTCCTGGTCGGCCTCGAGGTCGGCGAAACCGGCACCGCCGATGCGGCTGACCGCGCCCGGGAAGCAGCGCCGCACCACCTCGTCGGCGAGCCCGACGATCTCGAAGAGCTGCGCGCCGCGGTAGCTGCGGCATCGTCGAGATGCCCATCTTGGACATGATCTTGCAGAGGCCCTTGTCGATGCCCTTGCGCCAGGCAGCGCATGAGCTGCTCCGGTGGCGTCGACCCTCGATGTCGCCCGGCCGCCCCGAGGTCGTGGAGCGATGTCGATAGGCGAGGTCACGGGTGCACCGCGGTCGCGCCGAAGCCGAACAGGCAGGCGACCTGGTGCGAGTCGAGCACCGTGGCGGTATCGACCACCAGGTTGGTGCGGCAGCGCAGGCCCGCCTCGGCCAGGTGGTGATGGATCGCGCCCACGGCGAGCAGCGCGTGCACCGGCGCGCGCCGCGGCGTCGCGCCCCCGTCGGTGAGCACCAGGATGATGGTGCCCGCGCGCACGGCGCGCTCGCACTCGGCGCACAGGCGCTCGAGCGCCGCCTCCAGGCCCTCGCCCGGCTGGCGCTCGAGCGCGATGTCGCGGTGGGTCCAGCCGTCGGCCTCGAGCGTCTTCGATCAGCTGCGAACTTGCGCTGGCGACAGCACCGGCGAGTCGAGCACGATGCGGCCGCGCGTCCTCGGCGGCCGACGTCGAACGAGTTCGCCTCCGGCCCGAGGCAGCTCTCGAGCGACATCATGACCTGCTCGCGGATCGGGTCGATCGCCGGGTTGGTCACCTGCGCGAACTGCTGGCGGAACGCGTCGAACAGCGGCCGCACCCGGCGCGAGAGCACCCACATCGGCGTGTCGTCGCCCATCGAGCCGATCGCCTCGGCGCCGCCCTCGGCGAGCGGGCGCACGACCTGCTCGCGCTGCTCGAGCGTCACCCCGAAGAGCTTCTGGCGCTCGGCCAGGCGCATCGGCTCCGGCGGATCCGGGGTCAGCGGCGGGATCTGCCCGAGGCGCCGCACGCCCGCGCGCAGCCACTGCTTGTAGGGCGCGCCACGCTTGACGCGCGCGCCGATGACGTCCGGCGTCAGGATCTCCCCGCCCACCGTGTCGACCGCGAGCATGTCGCCCGGCCCGAGGCGCCCGCGTGCCACCGCGCGCGCCGGCTCGACGTCGACCACCCCGGCCTCGGAGGCCAGCGTGATGACGCCGTCGTCGGTCTGTACCCAGCGCGCGGGGCGCAGGCCGTTGCGGTCGAGGCTGCAGGCCGCAAAGCGCCCGTCGGTCAGCACGATCCCCGCGGGCCCGTCCCAGGGATCCATGTTCAGCGACCAGAACTCGTAGAACGCGCGCATGTCGGGATCGACCGCGTCCACGTTCTGCCACGCCGGCGGCATCATCAGGCGCATGGCGTGGAACACGTCGAGGCCGCCGGCGAGCATCGCCTCGAGCATGCGATCGACGCTGGCCGAGTCCGACTCGTCGAAGTCCACCACCGGCGCGAGCTCGTCGAAGTCGAGCCCGTTCGGCGCCTTGAGGCCCTTGAGCCGCGCGTGGGCCCAGCGCCGGTTGCCGGCGATGGTGTTGATCTCGCCGTTGTGCGCGAGGTAGCGGAACGGCTGGGCCAGGCGCCACTGCGGCCAGGTGTTGGTCGAGAAGCGCTGGTGGAAGACGCAGATCGCGCTCGCGAAGCGCGCGTCGCGCAGGTCCGGGTAGAACTGCGGCAGCGCGGCCGGCATCACCAGGCCCTTGTAGCCCAGCACGTCCGGCGACAGGGTCACGACATGATAGGCCGCGTGCGCGGCCAGCTCGCGCTCGCTCGCCCGGCGCGCGATGTAGAGCGCGCGGCGGAAGCCGTCGTCGCCCATGGCGGCGGCCGCGTTGACGAAGAGCTGCTCGATCCGCGGGCGGGTGCGCTCGGCCTCCTCGCCGCAGGCGGACGGTGTCGACGGGGACCGGCGCGCCAGCCGGCGAGCTCGATCCCCTGCGCCGCCAGCGCGCGCTCGAAGGCCTCGCGCTCGCGCGCGGCTGTGTCGGGATCGGGATCGAGGAAGACCGTGCCCGCGGTGAAGCGATCCGCGAGCGCGAGCCCCGCCTCGGCCGCGACCGCGCGCAGGAAGGCGTCGGGGCGCGCCACCAGCAGGCCGCAGCCATCGCCCGTGCGCCCGTCCGCGGCGATCGCGCCGCGGTGGGTCATGCGCGCCAGCGCGTCGAGCGCGTCGGCCACCAGCTCGCGCCGGGGCGCGCCGTCGAGGCGCGCCATCAGCCCGAAGCCGCAGGCGTCGCGCTCGCAAACCCGGCTCCCAGAGCCCGCCCTGCGGCGGGCCCCGGAAGCCGGGGCGGGACGTGCCGGCTGCCCCGGTCACGCCGACGGGGTCGCCTCCGCCGGGTCCCGGGCCACGCCCTCCTCGTCGTAGAACTGCGACTCCTCGGTGGAGCCGGCGAGCGCGCCGACCGAGCTCAGGCCGCCGGTGACGACGTTGCTCACGGTGTCGAAGTAGCCGGCACCCACCTCGCGCTGGTGCCGCGTGGCGGTATAGCCCTCGGCCTCGGCCGCGAACTCCTTCTCCTGCAGCTCGACGTAGGCCTCCATCTGGCGCTCCTTGTAGCCCTTGGCGAGGCTGAACATGGAGTAGTTCAGCGCGTGGAAGCCCGCCAGCGTGATGAACTGGAACTTGTAGCCCATCGCGCCCAGCTCGTCCTGGAACTTGCGGATGGTCTTCGCGTCGAGCTTCTTGGCCCAGTTGAACGACGGCGAGCAGTTGTAGGCGAGCATCTTGCCCGGGTACTGCGCGTGGATGGCGTCGGCGAACTCGCTCGCCGACCTCCGAGGTCCGGCGTCGCGGTCTCGCACCAGATCAGGTCGGCGTACGGCGCGTAGGCCAGGCCGCGCGCGATCGCCGGCTCGAGGCCGCACGTCACGCGGTAGAAGCCCTCGACGGTGCGCTCGCCGGTGCAGGAACGGGCTGGTCGCGCTCGTCGACGTCGGCCGTCAGCAGCGTGGCGCTGCCTCGGCGTCGGTGCGCGCGACCACGATCGTCGGCGTACCCACCACGTCGGCGGCCAGGCGCGCGGCCGTGAGCTTCTGGACCTGCTCCTGCGTCGGCACCAGCACCTTGCCGCCCATGTGGCCGCACTTCTTGGCCGAGGCCAGCTGGTCCTCGAAGTGCACGCCCGCGGCACCCGCGTCGATCATGCCCTTCATCAGCTCGAAGGCGTTCAGCACACCGCCGAAGCCGGCCTCGGCGTCGGCGACGATCGGCGCGAACCAGTCGATCGAGTCGTCGCCCTCGGCATGGTGCAGATCTGGTCGGCCCGGCTGCAGGGTGTTGTTGATGCGCCGCACCACGGCCGGCACCGAGTTCGCCGGGTAGAGCGACTGGTCGGGATACATCTCGCCGGCCAGGTTGGCGTCGGCCGCGACCTGCCAGCCGGAGAGGTAGATGGCCTTCAGGCCGGCCTTGACCTGCTGCATCGCCTGGTTGCCGGTCAGCGCGCCGAGCGCGTTCACGTAGGGCTCGTCGTTCATCAGCCGCCACAGCTTCTCGGCGCCGTCGCGGGCCAGGGTGTACTCGATCCGCTTGGTGCCGCGCAGGCGTACCACGTCGGCAGCGCTGTACGGGCGCTGCACGCCCGCCCAGCGCGGGTTGTCGTTCCAGTCGCGCTCGAGCTGCTCGATCTCCTGCTCGGTATCCATCTGCTGCCCTCTGCCCTTGATTCGGCGCCCGGATGCCCCGGCACGCCAGTACCCTCGTCGCCGCGGGACCGGCGCCGGGGCCCGCTCGCCCCGGCCCGTCGCGGCGACGTCATGTCCCCCGCCCGGGCGCGGGCCCGCGCATGCCGGCAAGCCTGCTCCACCCGGGGAGGTTACGGCAAGCGTGGGGGAACGGGGATCATTCGACTAGGCAATTTTCGCTATACTGAGTATTGGATTTTCCAATACTTCGGCCGCCGCCGCCATGTCCGCCACGCCCAACCGCCTGCGTCAGCTGCGCGCCTTCTGCCAGGCCGCCCAGACCGCCAGCATCTCGCGCGCCGCCGAGCGCCTGCACCTGAGCCAGCCCACCGTATCGCAGCTCGTGAAATCGCTCGAGCGCGACCTCGGCACGCCCCTGTTCGAGCGCCACGGCCCGCGCATCGAGCGGACCGCGGCCGGCGACGCGCTGCTCGAGACGGCCCTGCCCCTGGTCGAGGGCATCGACCAGCTGCCCGACGTGTTCCGTGCGCGCATGGGCGCGGTCACGGGCGGACGCCTCGACATCGCCGCCGGCGAGTCGACCATCCTCTACCTGCTGCCGGACTACGTGAAGCGCTTCACCGACACCCATCCCGGCGTCAACCTGCACCTGCACAACGTCACCGGCCGCGACGGCATGGAGCTGCTGCGCGCCGGCGAGGTCGACTTCGCCGTGGGCTCGATGATCGACGTACCCGCCGACATCGCCTACATCCCGACGTTCAGCTACGAGCCCATGCTGATCACGGCGCCCGATCACCCCCTGGCCGGCGGCGACGGGCTCGAGCTCGCCGACATCAGCCGCTGTGGCCTGATCCTGCCACCGCGCCACCTGTCCACCTGGCACGTGGTCGATCTCGTGTTCCACCAGCACGGCCTCGCCTACGAGGTCGTGCTCGAGGCCGGGGGCTGGGAGGTGATCAAGCGCTTCGTCGAGCTGGGCCTGGGGGTGTCGATCGTGACCAGCATCTGCCTGCGCGGCGACGAGGAGCTCGCCCGCATCCCGGTCGGGCGCTGGTTCCCGCATCGAACCTACGGCGCGGTCATCCGCAAGGGGCGCGTGCTCACGCCCCAGGCGCGTGCCTTCCTCGACATGCTCGACCCCGACTTCGCGCAGCACGCCGCCTCGGCCCGCCCCGGCCTGCACGCGCCGCACGCGAGCCGCGGCGACGACGGCGGCGATACCGATTTCAGCGGCTTCGACCGCTCGCTCGGCTGAGCCGGCGTGCCAGCGCCTCGCCTCGGCTGGTAGAGTAATCCGGATGAGCACGCGTATCATACGCCGTCCATGACCGCCGCCGCGCCATACCACGCCGACGACACCGCGTTCGCCGTCCAGGCGCCCGTCGTGATCGAGCGCCTGCGCCGGGCCCTGCCCGCGCGCGCGCTGGTGGTGGACGAGTCCGAGCGCCACGCCTACGAGAGCGACGGCCTCTCGGCGATGCGCCAGCTGCCGATGGTCGTGGCGATCCCGGATACCGTGGAGCAGGTGCAGCGCGTGCTCGCGATCTGCCACGAGCTCGGCGTGCCGGTGGTCGCGCGCGGCGCCGGCACCAGCCTGTCGGGCGGCGCGGTGCCGCATCCCCAGGGCGTGTTGCTGTCGATGGCGCGCTTCAACCGCATCGTCGAGGTCGACGAGGAGCGCCGGCTCGCGCGCGTGCAGCCGGGCGTGCGCAACCTCGCCATCAGCGAGGCGGCCGCGCCCTACGGCCTCTACTACGCGCCCGATCCCTCCTCGCAGATCGCCTGCACCATCGGGGGCAACATCTCCGAGAACGCCGGCGGCGTGCACTGCCTCAAGTACGGCCTCACCGTGCACAACGTCGTCGAGGTCACGCTGGCGACGATCGAGGGCGAGATCGTCACGGTCGGCTCGCGCGCGCCGGATACGCCCGGCTACGACCTGCTGGCGCTGGTGCACGGGTCGGAGGGCATGCTCGGCGTGATCCTCGGAGGCGACCGTGCGGCTGCTGCCCGAGCCGCCCACGAAGCAGGTGCTGCTGGCCGCCTTCGACACGGCGGCGACCGCCGGCGAGGCGGTCGCGGGCCTGATCGGCGCCGGTATCGTGCCCGCCGGGCTCGAGATGATGGACGGCCCCGCGATCCAGGCGGCCGAGGACTTCGTCCACGCCGGCTACCCCACCGACGCCGCGGCGATCCTGATCTGCGAGCTCGACGGCGGCGCCGAGGAGGTCGCGAGCGACACCGCGCGCGTCGAGCGGCTGCTGCGCGAGCGCGGTGCCAACGACGTGCGCGTGGCGCGCGACGCCGAGGAGCAGGCGCGCTTCTGGGCCGGGCGCAAGGCCGCGTTCCCGGCCGCCGGTCGCATCGCGCCCGATTACTACTGCATGGACGGCACGATCCCGCGCAGGCACCTCGGGCCGGTGCTCACGCGGATCGCGGAGATGGGCCGCGAGCACGGCCTCGGCGTGGCCAACGTGTTCCACGCCGGCGACGGCAACCTGCACCCGCTGATCCTCTACGACGGCAACCAGCCCGGCCAGCTCGAGCAGGCCGAGGCCTTCGGCGCACGCATCCTCGAGCTCTGCGTCGAGAACGGCGGCACCATCACCGGCGAGCACGGCGTCGGTCTCGAGAAGATCGACCAGATGTGCGTGCAGTTCACCGACGCGGAGCGCGACACCTTCTTCGCGCTCAAGCGGGTGTTCGATCCGCCGGGGCTGCTCAACCCGGGCAAGGCGATCCCCACCCTCAACCGCTGCGCCGAGTACGGCGGGCTGCACGTGCACCACGGTGAGCTGCCGCATGCCGAGCTGGAACGGTTCTGAGATCACCGTGAGCGCGGACGCGGACCACACCGAGGCACTGGCCGAGCGCGTGCGCGCCGCCACCGTCGACGGCACGCCGCTGGCGATCCGCGGCGGTGGCAGCAAGGCCTTCTACGGCGAGGCGCCGGTGGGCGAGGTGCTGGCCACCGACGCGCACCGCGGCGTGCTCAACTACGAGCCGACCGAGCTCATGCTGACCGCGCGCGCCGGCACGCCGCTCGCGGAGATCGAGCGCCTGCTCGACGCCAACGGCCAGATGCTCGCCTTCGAGCCGCCCCATTTCGGCGGCGACGCGACCCTCGGCGGCGCCGTCGCGGCCGGCCTCGCGGGTCCGCGGCGGCCGTTCTCCGGGGCCGTGCGCGACCACGTCCTGGGCGTGCGCCTGCTCGACGGCCGCGGCCGCGTGCAGCGCTTCGGCGGCGAGGTCATGAAGAACGTCGCCGGCTACGACGTCTCGCGCCTGATGGTCGGCGCCCTGGGCACGCTCGGCGTCCTGCTCGACGTCTCGCTCAAGGTGCTGCCGCGGCCCGAGGCCGAGCGCTCGGTCGGGCTCGAGCTGGAGCCCGGCGACTTCGACCGCCACGTCGAGACGGCGCTGCGCACCGGCGCCCGGTGACCGCCGCGCGCGCACGACGGCCGTGCGTGCGCGATCCGCCTCGCGGCGCCGGCGAGCGCGGTCGACGGCGCGGCTGCCAGCGCACCTCGGCGGCGACGCCGCTCGACGACACCGATTTCTGGGCAACGCCTGCGCGACCACCACGCTGCCGTTCTTCGCAGTCCGAGCGACGGCCCGCTGTGGCGCTATCGCGCTGCCGCCCGGCCACGCCGCTGCCGCGATCTGCCGGGCGAGCGCGATCCTCGACTGGAGCGGCCAGCAGCTGCTGGCTGCCGACTGCCGGTGCCGACGCGCGGTACGCGCCGCGGCCGCCGCGACGCCGGCGGCCACGCCACCCTGTTCCGCGGCGGCGACAGCTCGTGCCCGGCATTCGCGCCGCTGCCGCGACGCGCTGACCGCCTCCACCGAGCGGCTCAAGCAGGCCCTCGATCCGCGCGGCATCCTCGACCGCTGGCCGCATGTACCCGGACCTCTGGCGCGATGCAGCGAATCCAGCGCCGTTCATGAACTCGCAGGACACCGCGCCGCGGCCAGGAGGCCGACGCGCATCCTGCGCAAGCTGCACGCACTGCGGCTTCTGCCTCGCGCAACTGCCCGACCTACCGCCTGCTCGGCGACGAGCTCGACAGCCCGCGCGGCCGCATCTACCTGGTCAAGCAACTGCTCGAGGGCGCGGAGCCGACGCGCGCCAGACGCACCTCGACCGCTGCCTCACCTGCCGCGCCTGCGAGACGACCTGCCCCTCGGGCGTCGAGTACGGGCGGCTGGCCGACCTCGGGCGCGAGCTCGTCGAGGAGCGCGTCGCCGCGCGGCCCGACGCGAGCGGTCGCGCTGCGCGGCCTGCTGCGCGCGCGTGCTGCCGCGACCGGCGCCTGTTCGCGACGCTGCTGCGCTGGGGCGGGCCTTCGCGCCCACTGGTGCCGCGCGTGTTGCATCGCCACCACGTCCCGCGCGGCAGGCCGCCGGCCTGGCCGCAGACGCCGCGACTGCGCCGACGGTGCGCCGCGTCGTGCTGTTCGAGGGCTGCGTGCAGCCGGCCATGGTGCCCGCGATCGATGCCCACACCGGCGCGCGTGCTCACCGAGCTCGGCATCGAGGTGGTGCGGGTCCCGGCCGGCGGCTGTTGCGGCGCCATCGACCAGCACCTGGGCTACCCGGAGCGCGCGCGGGCGCGCATGCGCCACAACCTCGACGCCTGGCAGCCCGCGCTCGACGCCGGCGCCGACGCCATCGTGATCAACGCCACCGGCTGCGGCGCGCAGGTCGCCGAGTACGCGCACGCGCTCGCCGACGATCCGGACTACGCCGAGCGCGCGCAGCGCGCGACCGAGCTCGCGACCGACCCGGTGGAGCTGCTCGAGCCCTACGCCGAGCGCCTGCGCCCGGCCGACGGGGTGCCGCGGCGGATCGCCTTCCACGCGCCCTGCACCCTGCAGCACGGGCTCGGGCTCTCGGGGCGCACCGAGGCGCTGCTCAGGCGCATCGGCTTCGAGCTGACCCTGGTCGGCGACCCGCACATCTGCTGCGGCTCGGCCGGCACCTACTCGGTGCTCCAGCCCGGCCTCGCGCGCGAGCTGCGCGACGACAAGGTGCGCCAGCTCGAGCGCGGCGGCCCGCAGCTGATCGCGACCGCCAACGTCGGCTGCCTCACCCACATCCAGAACGGCACCCGCCGCCCGGTGCGCCACTGGCTCGAGCTGGTGACCGCGACGCCGGCGCAGGGCTGACCCGAGCCCGGCCCCGGGTTCCCGGCTGCCGCAGCTCCCACGTAGCCGGGCTGCAGCGAATGGCGCATGCGGGATGACCCCAGCCGGGGCCCGGATCCCGGGTTGCCGCCTCCATCGGAGGCTACGTACCTGCGTACCTGCAGGCGTCGCCCGACCGGGACCGGTGGGACATGCCGCCGAGGTCATTGCGAGGCGCCCGCCCGGGCGCCGTCGGCAGCGTCCGGCGCGTTTTCGCCGAAGGCGCAGCGCGCGCATCCAGACCCGCGCATGCGCGGTCGGGATCGCTGCAGGCCGAACGGTAGTGCCCGCCGGCACTCGCGATGACCGTCGGCGACCGAACCACGCGAGAGGCGAATCCGGCGTCGCCATTCGGCCGCCGCCTTGCCGGCGCTCGACCGAAGCGCGCCTGCGCCCGGCGCCCGCGATGACGTACGCGGCGCCGGGAGGCCGCTCACTGCGGGTGGCGGTCGACCATGCACATGACGGCCCCGCCGTAGGCCCGGGCCCGGCCCGGATTCGCGGCTGCCGCCTCCATCCGGGCTACGTACCTGCGTGACCTGAAGGCGTCGTTCGACGAGACCGAGCTGGGACATACCACCGAGGTCATCAGCGAGAGCGCCCGCAGGGCGCCGTGGCAACGTGAGGCGCGTTTTCGCCGAAGGCGAACGCGCGCATTGCCGACCCGCGCGTACGCGGTCGGGATGCCTCCAGCAACGTAGGCGCGTTTTCGCCGAAGGCGAAGCGCGCGCATTGCCGACCCGCGTCTACGCGGTCGGGATGCCTGCAGGCCGAACGGTAGTGCCCGCCGGCACAGCCGACCTGTGGCGACCGAACCCCGAGAGGGCGAATCCTGCGCGCATTCGGCCGCCGCCTGCGGCGCCGACCTCGAAGACGCGCCTACGCCGGCCCCGCGATGGTCGTGCGCGGTGGGCGGGCGTTGGGCGTCGGCGGTCGACCATGCGCATGACCGCCTCGCCGTAGCGCGCGCCCTGGACCGCGTCGCCGGCGAACAGGCGCTCGAGCTCGGCACGCTCGTCGGCGTCGAGCTCGATCCCGGCCGCGGCCACGTTGTCCTCCAGGTAGCGCACGCGCTTCGTCCCCGGGATCGGCACGATGTCCTCGCCCTGGCCCAGCACCCAGGCCAGCGCCACCTGGGCCGGGGTCGCCCCGCGGCGCGCCGCCAGCTCGGCGACGGCCTCGGCCAGGCCCCGGTTCGCCTCCAGGTTGGCCTCCTCGAAGCGCGGGTTGCCGCGGCGGAAGTCGTCCTCGGCGAGGTCGGCGCCCGAGCGCACGCTGCCGCCGAGGAAGCCGCGGCCCAGCGGGCTGAACGGCACCAGGCCCACACCCAGCCGCCGGCACGCGGGCAGCACGCGCGGCTCGACCTCGCGCGTCCACAGCGAGTACTCGCTCTGCACCGCCGCGACCGGGTGCACCGCCGCGGCCGGCTCCAGCGTCGTCGCCGCGACCTCGAGAGCCCGACATGGCGCACCTTGCCCTGCTCGACCAGGCGCGCCAGCGCCCATGACGTCCTCGATCGGCACCTCGGGGTCGATCCGGTGGAGGTAGTAGAGATCGATGTAATCGGTGCCGAGGCGCTGCAGCGACGCCTCGCAGGCGCGCACGATGTACTCCGGGTCGTTGCGCACGGGCCGCGCGTCGGGCTGCGCCTGCGTGTCGACCAGCCCGCCCTTGGTCGCGACCACCGCCTGCGCGCGGCGCCCGGCGAGGAACCGCCCGAGCAGGCGCTCGTTGTGACCGGCGCCGTAGCGATCGGCCGTGTCGAACAGGCGCACCCCGAGCTCCCAGGCGCGGTGCAGCACCGCCAGCGCCGCGTCGTCGTCGACCGGCCCGTAGACCGACGACAGCCCCATGCAGCCGAGGCCGATCTCCGGGACCACCAGGCCCGAGCGCCCGAGCTCGCGTGTGCGCATGCCGCTACCCTCATCCTCGTGCAATCCCGCGCCAAGCGTAACACCCGCGTAGGCGCGTCTTTGCCGCAGGCAAATGCGCGCGTGAGCGATCGAAATGCCGCGGCACCGCGCGTCTGAACGAAATGGCCACGCGGCGCGCGCGCAATGCGAACCCGCCTGCAGACCGAGCGGCTGACTGCGCGCGTTCGCCTGCGGCGAAAACGCGCCTACGCCCCCGGAACCGAACGTGGACCCGGTGAACGCCACGGGCAAACGCGGCGCCGCGGACCCAGCCGGGTCATTGCGCCGTCCAGCCGCCGTCGATCGACAGCGACGTGCCGGTGATCTGCGCGGCCGCGTCGGAGCAGAGGTAGACCGCCATGGAGCCGATCTGCCCGGGCTCCGACGAACTGCCTCGAGGGCCTGCTTGTGGCGCACGAAGCTCGACCTTCGCCTCGTCGATCGAGATGCCGTCGCGCTCGGCGATGTGCTCGATCTGGGGCCGGATCAGCGGCGTCTCGACCCAGCCCGGGCAGATCGCGTTGCAGGTGATGCCGCGGTGCGCGTTCTCGAGCGCGACCACCTTGGTCAAGCCGACCAGCCCGTGTTTCGCCGCGACGTAGGCGGCCTTGTTCACCGATGCCACCAGGCCGGTGCGCCGATGCGCATCGATCACGCGGCCCCAGCCGCGTTGCTGCATGTGGGGGATCGCACGCCGGATCGTGTGGGAACGCGGAGTCCAGATGATCGCCCGGATGGCGTCCCATTTCCCGGGCGGGAACGACTCGATCGGCGCGGTGTGCTGGATGCCCGCGTTGTTCACCACGATGTCCACCGAGCCGAACGCCTCGACGGTGGCGTCGATCAGCCCGGTGGCCTCGTCGGGCCGCGACATGTCGGCGCCCGAGTAGCGCGCGTCGACGCCATGGTTGTCGGCGAGCGCCCGCGCCACCGCCTCGCCCTCCGCGCGCGGCTCGATTCCGTTGAGCATCACGTGCGCGCCCGCGCCGGCGAGCGCGCTCGCGATCGCGTGCCCGATGCCGCTGGTCGATCCGGTCACGACCGCCGTCCTGCCATTGAGATCCATGCCGCTCCTCCCGTGTGCCATCGATCCGCTGTGCGCACGCGGCGGTGCCACCCTTGGGTCACCGCGCCGCCCGCGCTATGCTCAGCCGTTCATCGCCCGCGGCGCGCGGGCAAG
>JAXHMQ010000021.1:0-28187 GCA_034521365.1 Halofilum sp. (in: g-proteobacteria)
CGCGCCCGCGGCCGTGCCGAGCACCATCGACGACACCGACGCGCACCCGGCCATGCGGCCCGGCTCCCTCGCATGGCCCAGTTCGATGGCGCGGACCTGCCCCGAGCGAGTGGTGGCCCTGCCGAACCGCCCGCTCAAGGAGGTGATCCCGCGTCCCGCAAGCGTGCGCACCGGATCGTCAGACCTGACAGCATCACCCGGGTATTGCGGCATTGCCTGAACCGGGTAAACTTCCCCGGTCCCCGATTTCCAAGTCAATCCGCAAGGGGCCTGCCATGGAGGGGCATAGCCGGCTTCCGCTCTCTTCGATGCGTGGTTGGGGTCGCCGCAGGCGCAGGCCACCAGCCGCCGGCATGGCCTTCCGAGCCAGTCGATGCCTGCGCCGGTGATCAGCCCGCAGCCCCTGCCTAGGCGAGTGATCCTCGCCACTGCGGGCGTCTACGCCCTCGCCGGCGCCGCCTGTTTCTTCCTTTCGGACTGGCTGACCGGGCTGCCTTCGTTCCCCCCCGAGGCCCGGTCCTCGTGGGAACAATACGACGCGTGGCTCTTTCTGCTCTTCAGTGCCCTGTATGTCATTGGTGCCACCTGGTGGATCAGTAACGCCTCGCGTGCCAGCGGCGAGTACTGGCGCAGCATCGTCGAAGATGCACAGCAGGGATTTTGGCTGATCGATGACCAGGGGAAGACCCTCTACGTGAACCGGGTGCTCGCGGACATGCTCGGCTATACGCCGGAGGAGATGCTGGACCACACGCCCCTTGAGTTCGCCGACCCGGACAGCCGGGAGGTATTCGAGACACAGATCGGAACGCGGGATTCACCGGGGATCCGTCACCAAGCGCGTCAGCCGCGACAGTACGAGCTGACCGTGAAGACGCGTGAGGGAAAACCACTTACCGCTTTGGTGCACGCTACCAGCATCTGGGGTGAGTCAGGCCAGCTCGTGGCATCCTACGCTTTCGTTACCGACCTCACGGAGATCCGTAACCGCGAGCAACAGCTCCGTCGCGCGGCGACGGTCTTCGACCATACCGTCGAGGGCATCCTCGTCACCGATTCGGCGCAGCGCATCGTGACAGTCAATCCCGCGTTCACCCGCATTACCGGATACACGGAAGACGAGGTGCGCGGAAGCACCCCGGCAGTGCTCCATTCCGGCGTGCAATCGAAGCAGTTCTACGAGTCCATGTGGAGCGATCTCGAATCCCGCGGGGTATGGCAGGGGGAGATCTGGAATCGCCGCAAGGACGGCGAGATCTACCCCGAGTGGCTGACGGTCAGCGAGGTTCGTGACGCGACCGGAGCTCTGGTCAACTACGTGGGCGTATTCGCCGACATGACGGAGGCCCACCAGGCCCAGGAGGAGCTCAGCTTCCACGCGTACCGCGATCACCTCACCGGGCTTGCCAACCGTGCGCTGTTCCAGGAACGTCTCAACCACGCCCTTTCAACCTTGCACCACCGCCGGCGGCATCTCGGCGTCGTGATGCTCGACCTCGTTGGCTTCGGAGCGATCAACGACAGTCTCGGTACCCAGGCCGGCGACGAGGTGCTGATCGAGGCCGCGCGCTCCCTCGATGGTGCGCTTCGATCCGGTGACACGGTCGCCCGGCCCGGCGGCGACGAGTACTGGATCCTCCTGGAGGATCTGGGACAGCGCGAGGATGTCGGCCGCGTCCTGCGCAATGTCCTGTCTGCGCTGCATGAGCCGATGACGGTGGCCGGCCAGACGGTCAGGCTGACGGCACGAGTGGGCGCTGCCGTCGCGCCGGATGATGGGAGCGACCCCGAGGAGCTGGTGCAGTCCGCGGCCACGGCCCTCCACCGGGCGCAGCAGGCCGACATGGATCCGATTCAGTACTACCACACGGCGATGCACGACCAGGTGCGCCGCCGGGTGAGCCTGGAAGAAGGCCTCAAGGTCGCCATCGATCAGGAGCAACTTCGCGTGTGGTTTCAGCCACAGGTGGACCTGGTGAGCGGCGCGGTAAAGGGCGCCGAGGCGCTGGTGCGTTGGGAGCATCCGCAGTGGGGGCTCGTCTCCCCCGGCGATTTCATACCCATCGCGGAAGAGACCGGGTTGATCCTCCCGCTGGGCGCCTGGATCCTCAATCGAGCCCTCGACCAACTGGCCCAATGGCGCGCCTGCGGCCTTCCGCTTGATCATGTGGCGGTGAACGTCTCCGCGGCCCAGCTGCGGTCAGCGGATTTCTACGATACCGTGCACTCCGCGCTCCAGCGCACCGGTGTTCCGCCCGAGTGCCTGGAGCTCGAGATCACCGAGCAGGGATTCCTCGGCAACGTGGGGGCTGTTGCGGACACGATCGACCGATTGGCGAATCTGGGCACGCGTCTGGCGATCGATGATTTCGGGACGGGGTACAGCTCGCTGGCCTACCTCAAGCGGTTGCCGCTCGATACGCTCAAGATCGACAAGGCATTCGTCGACGGCCTGCCGGACGAGGAACACGATCGATCCATCGTTGAAGCCATCCTCGCCGTGTCCCGCGCGCTCGAACTGCAGGTAGTCGCCGAGGGCGTCGAGCACGAGTCACAGGCGGCGTGGCTTCGAGAGCACGGCGTACCCTGGGCACAGGGATTCCTCTATACCAGGCCCATGCCGGCCGAGGATCTGCGCGCCTGGATGGAAGCTGGCACCTCGGACCCCGCGTGACTCGTCGCAGGGGACGTCCGAGCGGGTGCGGATCGACCCTGGTCGTTTCAGGGGGTCGTGCCGGGCTGATCGGCCGAGCCCTCGACATGGCCCGTGCAGAAGCGTCCACTGGTGGACGGCTCCTCCACCGGCTCGAGCGGCAGCGGCCGACGCGGCGGCGCTGCGCTTTCCCGCGGTCGTGCGGCTTCCAGCACCGCGCCCGCCCGACGAGCGGTGCCGGCGTGGCGGCGACCGGGCGGCAACGGCGGGCCGCAGCGACCCCGCCGCTGCCTTACAATGGCGATCCCGCGCGCGCCCGCCACGCAGCATGCCCCGGAGTGGCCCGCCCATGAGCGCACGCGCCGAGCCCAGCCCGACCGAGTCCCGGCCCCGCCTCGACGCGGCCGCCGCCGCCTGCGCCCACATCGTGCTCGGCAAGGAGCGCGAGATCCGCCTGGCCCTGGCCTGCCTGCTCGCGCACGGCCACCTGCTGATCGAGGACGTCCCGGGCGTGGGCAAGACGACCCTGGCGCACGCGCTCGCGCGCGTGCTCGACCTCGAGTACCGCCGCGTCCAGTTCACCAGCGACCTGCTGCCCGCCGACGTCCTCGGCACGTCGATCTTCGAGCGCGACACCGGCGCGTTCCGCTTCCACCCCGGCCCGGTGTTCACCCAGCTGCTGCTCGCCGACGAGATCAACCGCGCGCCGCCGAAGACGCAGAGCGCGCTGCTCGAGGCGATGGAGGAGCAGCAGGTCACCGTCGAGGGCGAGACCCGGGCGCTGCCGCGCCCGTTCTTCGTGATCGCGACCCAGAACCCGCGCGAGCAGGCCGGCACCTTCGCCCTGCCCGAGTCCCAGCTGGATCGTTTCCTGATGCGGATCTCGCTCGGCTTCCCCGGGCGCGACGCCGAGCGCGAGCTGCTCGACGGCAACGACCGGCGCCGCCTGATCGACGGCCTCGACCCGGTCATGAGCCCCGCCGAGCTGGTCGACCTGCAGGCGGCCGCGGGCCGGGTCCACGCCTCCGCGGCCCTGCTCGACTACGTGCAGCGCCTGCTCGCGGCCTCGCGCGCCGGCGACCGCTTCGTCGCGGGCCTCTCGCCGCGGGCCGGGATCGACCTGCTCCAGGCCGCGCGCGCCTGGGCCCTGCTCGACGGCCGCGAGTTCGTGCTCCCCGAGGACGTCCAGGCCGTGCTCGGCCCGGTGGTCGACCACCGCCTGCAGCCGCTCGACGGCGACCACGCCACGGCCCAGGGGCAGGCCCTCGTGGAAACCGTGCCCGTCGACTGACGCGCATGCGCCTGCGCCTGCCCGGGATGCGCGCGCTGGCCGCGCGCCGCCGCCGCGTGGTCCGCGCCTGGCTGGACCGGCGCGTGCCGCGCGAGGCGCCGCGCATCACGCTGCACCGGCGGCGCCTGTACATCCTGCCGACGCGTACCGGCTACACCTTCGGCGCCACCATCGTCGTGCTGCTGCTCGGCTCGCTGAACTACGGCACCAGCCTCGGGTTCGCCGTGACCTTCCTGCTCGCCGGCACCGGCGTCCTGGGCATGCTGCACACCTACCGCAACCTGGTGGGCACGATCCTCACCTTCGCGCCGGCGCCGGCCGTGTTCGCGGGCGAGACGGCACGCTTCCCCGTGCGCATCGAGGCGCCCGAGCGCGCCCGCTGGGCGCTCGAGCTGACCGGCGGGAGCACCGCGTGCGACGGCCTCGCGCCGGCCCCGGATCGGCCCGCGATCACCGAGGTGGGCCTCGCGACCAGCGCGCGGGGCCGCCTGCGGCCGCCGCGCCTGGCGCTGGCCACGAGCTGGCCGCTGGCGCTCTTCCGCGCCTGGTCATGGGTCTGGCCCACGGTCGAGGCCCTGGTCTACCCGGCGCCGGTGGACCACGGGCATGCGCTGCCGCAGGCGGGCGGCAGCGGCGGTGGCCACGCGGCCACCGCCGGCGGCGAGGAGTTCACCGGCCTGCGCGACTACCACCCCGGCGATCCGCCGCGACGCATCGCGTGGAAGGCGCTCGCGCGCACGGACGAGCTGCGGGTGAAGGCGTTCGAGTCCGAGCCGGCCGGTGACACCTGGCTCAGCTGGGACGCGCTCGGGGCGCTGCCGCCCACGGCGCGCTTCGAGCAGCTCTGTGCCTGGGTGCTCGCGGCCGCCGCGGCCGACCGCCGCTACGGGCTCGCGCTGCCCGATCGCCGGGTGCCGCCCGGGCGCGGCCCCGGGCACCGCCGCGAGTGCCTGGAGGCGCTGGCGCTGGCCCTGCCGGAGGCCGGGTGAGCGCGCTCGCGCTGCCGCGCGCCACGCTGCGCGCCCTGGGGCTGGCGGTGATCGTCGCCGCCGGCGCCCACGTGGGCTACCTGCCGCTGTGGACGAGCGTGCTCGTGCCGGCCGCGGTCGGCCTGCGCCTGGCGCTGGGGCGCCCGCCCGGGCGCTGGCTGCTGCTGCCGCTGGTGCTCGGCGCCTTCGCCGCGGTGCTGCTGCAGTTCCGCACGTTCTCGGGCACCACGGCCGGCGGCACCTTGTTCGCGGCCATGCTCGCGCTCAAGTTCCTCGAGAGCCGCGACACGCGCGACGCCGGCCTGCTCGCGTGCCTGGCGTACTTCTACGCCACCGCGATCTTCCTCAGCACCCAGGCGATCGCGATGGCGGCCTACGTGCTGGCGTCGCTGGGCGTGACCACCTGGGCGCTGACGCTGCTCGCCGCCCCTGCCGGCGGCCCGCCACCGCGCGTCCGTGCCCGGCGGGCGGCGCTGCTCCTGGTCCAGGCCGTGCCGGTCATGCTGGTCCTGTTCGTGCTCTTCCCGCGCATCCCGGGACCGCTGTGGGGCGTGGGCGGCGAGTCCACGAGTGCGCGCACGGGCCTGTCCGACACCATGTCGCCGGGGGCGATCAGCCGTCTCACCGAGTCGTCCGAGGTCGCCTTCCGGGTGCAGTTCGCGGATGCGCCGCCGCCGCCCGGGCGGCGCTACTGGCGCGGCCCCGTGCTCTGGGCCTTCGACGGACGCACCTGGTCGCGCGGCGAGCGCCGGGTCGAGGCGACGCCACCGCCCGAGCCCGCCGGCGCGACCAGCGAGTACGAGCTCATCCTCGAGCCGCACCGCCGGCGCTGGGTCTTCGGGCTCGATCTGCCCCTGCCCGGCGACAGCGGCACCACCCGGGGCAGCGGCTACGACCTGCGCGCGCAGGAGCGCGTGCACTCCGTGCGCCGCTACGAGCTGCGCTCGCTGCTCGACTACCGCCTCGAGCCGCAGCTGCCGACGCCCGTCGCCGGCGTGCGCTCGAGCTGCCCGCCGGCGTCACGCCCGAGGCCCGGCGCCTGGCGCGGGAGTGGGCCGCGGCCAGCGCCACGCCGCGCGGCGTGGTCGAGCGCGCGCTCGCGTGGCTGCGCGAGCGGCCCTTCGTCTACACGCTGACGCCCCCGGCGCTCGCCGGCGATCCCGTCGACGGCTTCCTGTTCGACACCCGCGCCGGCTTCTGCGAGCACTACGCCTCCGCGTTCGCCGTGCTGATGCGCGCCGCCGGCGTGCCGGCGCGGGTGGTCACCGGCTACCAGGGCGGCGAGACCAACGCGATGGGCGACTACCTGATCGTGCGCCAGTCCGATGCCCACGCCTGGGTCGAGGTCTGGCTGCCCGAGCAGGGCTGGCGCCGCGTCGACCCGACCGGCGCGGTCTCGCGCGCGCGCATCGAGAGCGGCATCGCGGGCGTCGCCGGCGCCTCCGAGCGCCTGGCGACGCTGTCGCGCGGCGACGGCGGCTGGCTGCGCACCGCGGCGCTCGCCTGGGACTCGGTCAACCACGGCTGGAACCGGCTGGTGCTGGGCTACGGGCCGGAGCTGCAGCAGCGCCTGCTGCGCCGCCTCGGCCTCGGCGAGCTGGGACGCTACGCCCTCGGGGCCATGGCCGTCGCGGCCGCGATGCTGGCCGTGGCCGCCGTCGCGCTGCTGCCCGCGCGCCCGGGGCCCTCGCGCCGAGCCCGCGCTGCGGGCCTGGGAGCGCGCCGTGGCCCGCCTGGCCCGGGCCGGGGTCGTGCGCACCCCGGCGAGGGGCCGCGCGCGCTCGCCGGCCGCGTCGCGCGCGAGCGTCCCGACCTGGCGGCGGCGTTCGGGCGCATCGCGCGCCACTACATCGCGCTGCGCTACCAGCGCCGCGCGGATCGCCAGGGCCTGCAGCGATTGCACCGCGCCGTGCGCGGCTTCCGCCCGCGCCGCGCTCAGGCGCAGTCGAGCGGCTCGGCGGGCGCGCCGGGTGGCGCGCGGGGAAGTGGTGGCCACGGCGCAGGCAGTAGCCCAGCCATTTGTGCAGGAAGCGATTGCGCTCCCAGGAGCGGTGCAGCGTGCGCCGGGCGTCGAAGCGGTAGCGCCCGCGCGGCAGGTGCAGGTTCATCGCCTCGGCGGTGCGCGCGTCGTGGTGCATGCGCACGTACAGGTCGGGCTCGCGCCGCTCGCCGTCCGCCGCCGTGAACACGTAGGTCAGCCGCAGTGTGGTCGTGTAGCGCGCCAGCTCTATGATCTCGACGTGCAGGTCCACGCAGCCGGCCACCCGTGACACCGCGTGCGCCCCCACGCGGTCGGGCCGCGGGATCAGGTTGCGCAGGCGGATGTAGTTCTCCTCGTACAGCGCCATCAGCCCCGGGAGGTTGCGCTGGGCGCCGGTCGACAGGGCGCGCGGTTGTGGCCGGATCTGCTGCATGGTGACGAGGGTGGTCCCCTGCGGGCGGCGCCGCAAGCATACACCGCGGCCCACGTCCCGCCCAAGCCGCGTCACGCGGGACAGCGGCAGCCGCCCGGTGTTATTCTCTGCGCCCCGTTGCACGGACCCCTGCCCGTGTCCGACCGCCTGCCCTGAGGCCCCCGCGGGGCCGTGGAAACCGTACCGCCATGCAATACATCAAGCGCTTTGCGGAGATTACCTACGACGACGTGGGGATCGTCGGGGGCAAGAACGCATCGCTGGGCGAGATGTACCGCGAGCTCGGCGAGCTCGGGGTGCTCGTGCCCAACGGTTTCGCCGTGACCGCCGATGCCTACCGCTACTACCTCGAATACAACGGCCTGCGCCAGGAGATCGAGGAGCTGCTCGCCGATCTCGATCCCAACGACACCCGCCGCCTGTCGGACGTGGGTGGCATCATCCGCGCCGGCATCATCCACGGCCAGATGCCGGAGGACCTCAAGGACGAGATCATCGGCGCCTACCGGGAGCTGGGCGAGGAGTTCGGGCACAACCCCGATGTCGCCGTGCGCAGCTCCGCGACCGCCGAGGACCTGCCCGACGCCTCGTTCGCGGGCCAGCAGGAGAGCTATCTCAACGTGCGCGGCACACGCCACCTGAGCACCACCTGCAAGTGGGTGTTCTCGTCGCTGTTCACCGACCGCGCGATCGCGTACCGCCAGCACTACGGCTTCGACCACATGGAGGTCGCACTGTCGATCACCGTGCAGAAGATGGCCCGCTCCGACCTGGCCTCCTCCGGCGTGATGTTCACGCTCGACACCGAGAGCGGCTTCCGCGACGTGGTCTTCATCACCTCCGCCTACGGCCTCGGCGAGAACGTCGTGCAGGGCACGGTGAATCCCGACGAGTTCTACGTCCACAAGCCCAAGCTCGAGGAGGGCTTCGCCCCCCTCCTCCAGCGCCACATCGGCACCAAGGATCAGAAGATGATCTACGCCGCGGAGAACGTCCGCGGCCAGTCGACGCGCAACGTCGCCGTGAAACCCGCTGACCAGCGCGAGTTCTCGATCACCGAGGACGAGGTGCTGACGCTCGCGCGCTACGCGGTGCTGATCGAGAAGCACTACTCGACCCGTGGTGGCAAGCCGGCGCCGATGGACATCGAGTGGGCCAAGGACGGCGAGAACGGCAAGCTCTTCGTGGTCCAGGCGCGCCCGGAGACGGTCCAGTCCCGGGTGGACGACGTCAATTTCCAGGAGACGTTTCGCCTCGACGAGACCAGCGAGGTGCTCGCCGAGGGCAAGAGCGTCGGTCGGCGCATCGCGGCCGGGCGCACGCGCGTGATCCTCGATGCCACCCACATGCACGATCTCCAGGAAGGCGAGGTGCTGGTGACCGACATCACCGATCCCGACTGGGAACCGGTGATGAAGCGCGCCGCCGCGATCGTCACCAATCGCGGTGGGCGCACCTGCCACGCGGCGATCATCGCGCGCGAGCTGGCCATCCCCGCGATCGTCGGCTGCGGCGACGCCACCACGGTGCTCGAGGACGGCCGCGAGGTCACCGCCTGCTGCTCGGAGGGCGACCTCGGCCATGTCTACGACGGGCGCCTGCGCTTTCACAGCGAGCGCCTGGACGCCAGCGAGCTCCGGCCCACGCGGACCAGGCTCATGCTCAACCTGGGCAACCCGCAGAATGCGTTCGAGGCCTCGTTCCTGCCATCGGACGGCGTCGGCCTCGCCCGCCTCGAGTTCATCATCAACAACTCGATCGGGATCCACCCGCGCGCCCTGCTCGAGTACGATGACGTCGACGCCGAGACCCGCCGGGCCATCGACGAGGGCACGGCCGGCTATGCCAGCCCGCGGGAATTCTTCGTCGATCGCATCGCCGAGGGGGTCGGCACGATCGCGGCCGCGTTCCACCCGCGCCCGGTGATCGTGCGCCTGTCCGATTTCAAGTCGAACGAATACGCCTCCCTGGTCGGCGGGCGCCGATTCGAGCCCGAGGAGGAGAACCCCATGCTCGGATTCCGCGGCGCCTCGCGCTACTACTCCCCGGACTTCGCCGAGGCCTTCGAGCTCGAATGCCGCGCGCTGCGCAAGGTGCGCGCGGTCATGGGCTTCGACAACGTCACGTTGATGATCCCGTTCGTGCGCACCCCGGAGGAGGGCCGGCGCGTGCTCGACCTGCTGGCGCAGCACGGCCTGCGCCGCGGCGAGGACGGCCTCGAGGTCTACCTGATGTGCGAGATCCCGACCAACGCGCTGCGCGCCGACGAGTTCCTCGAGCACTTCGACGGATTCTCCATCGGCTCCAACGATCTCACTCAGCTGACCCTGGGTATCGACCGCGACGCGGGTACCCTGGTGGATGCCGATGAACGCGATCCGGCGGTGACGCAGCTCATGGACCTCGCCATCGGGGCCTGCAACCGCCAGGGCAAGTACATCGGCATCTGCGGCCAGGCGCCGTCGGACTTCCCCGAGGTGACGCGCCATCTCGTCGAGCACGGCATCCGCTCGATCTCGCTCAACCCCGACAGCCTGCTGGCCATGAAGCGCCTTACCGCCGAGGTCGAGCAGGAGCTCGGGCGCTCTGCGCAGGCCGCCGGCTGACGCCGCGGCGACTGCCCGAACGCCCGATCCCTTGCGATCGGGATCGATTTATCGATAATGAGCGCGCGTCACGGCCCGCGCCGGCCGCGGCCGCGCACACGCATCCATGGAGCCCTGATGGCGAAAGAAGACCACATCGAGATGGAGGGCACGGTCATCGACACCCTGCCCAACACGATGTTCCGGGTCGAGCTCGACAACGGACACGTCGTGACCGCGCACATCCTCCGGCAAGCAGCGCGCAAGCACTACATCCGCATCCTCACCGGCGACCCGCGCGACCGTCGAGCTGACGCCCTACGACCCTCTGGGAGGGCCGCCTGCGCGTTGCCGCTCCCGCTCGTAGGCCATGCGGGGCCGGCCGCGGGCCCCCTCAGTGCACCGCCTCGGGCGTCTCCACCTCGAGCTCGAGCTGGTCGTCGTCGCCGACCGTGATGCTCACGCGCCCGCCCTTGCTCAGGCGCCCGAAGAGCAGCTCGTCGGCGAGCGGCTTCTTGACGTGCTCCTGGATCACGCGCGCCATCGGGCGCGCACCCATCGGCCGATCGTAGCCGTGCTCGGCCAGCCAGGCGCGCGCGGCCGCGTCCACCTCCAGCTGCACCTTCTTGGCGCTCGAGCTGCGCTTCCAGCTGCGATGATGAACTTGTCGACCACGCGCGCGACTGCCGTCGCGCGGTCGAGCGAATGCGAACTGCGACGATCGCGTCGAGCCGGTTGCGGAACTCCGGCGTGAAGGCGCTTGCGGATCGCCTCCATGGCGTCGCGGCTGTTGTCCTGCTCCGTGAAGCCGATGGAACGGCGCGCCTGCACTTCGGCGCCGGCGTTGGTCGTCATCACCAGGATGACGTTGCGGAAGTCGGCCTTGCGACCGTTGTTGTCGGTCAGCGTGCCGTGGTCCATCACCTGCAGCAGCAGGTTGAAGACGTCCGGATGCGCCTTCTCGATCTCGTCGAGCAGCAGCACCGCGTGCGGGTGCTTGAGCACCGCGTCGGTCAGCAGCCCGCCCTGGTCGAAGCCGACGTAGCCGGGCGGTGCGCCGATCAGGCGCGACACGGTATGCCGCTCCATGTACTCCGACATGTCGAAGCGCAGCAGCTCGATGCCCATGATCTCGGACAGCTGGCGCGGCGACCTCGGTCTTGCCGACGCCGGTCGGGCCGGCGAACAGGAAGGAGCCGATGGGCTTGTCCGGCTGCGCGCAGCCCGGAGCGCGACATCTTGATGGCCGCGGCCGAGCGTCTCGATGGCCTCGTCCTGGCCGAAGACGACGCAGCTTGAGGTCGCGCTCGAGGTGCTCAGCACGCTCGCGGTCGTCGTGCGAGACCGTCTTCGGCCGGAATCCGCGCCATGCGCGCGACGACCGTCCTCGATGTCGTCGACGCTGACGGTCTTGCGCTTGCGCGCTCGCCGGCAGCAGCCGCATGCGCGCCGGCCTCGTCGATGACGTCGATGGCCTTGTCGGGCAGGAAGCGGTCGTTGATGTAGCGGGCCGACAGCTCGCACGGCCGCCTCGCAGCGCGTCGTCGGTGTAGCTCGACCTCGTGATGCTCCTCGAAGCGGCTCTTGCAGGCCCTTGCAGGATGCGCACGGTGTCCTCCTCGCTGGGCTCGGCGACGTCGATCTTCTGGAAGCGCCGCGCCAGGGCGCGGTCCTTCTCGAAGATGCCGCGATACTCCTGGTAGGTCGTCGAGCCGATGCAGCGCAGCTCGCCCGCGGCCGAGCAGCGGCTTGAGCAGGTTGGAGGCGTCCATGACGCCGCCGCGATGGCCGCGCCGGCGCCGATGATGCGTGTGGATCTCGTCGATGAACAGGATCGCGCCGGGATTCTCGCTCGAGCTGCGGCGAGCACGGCCTTGAGGCGCTTCTCGAAGTCGCCGCGGTACTTGGTACCGGCGAGCAGCGCGCCCAGGTCGAGGGCGTAGATGGTGCGACGTCCTCGAGCACTTCGGGCACCTCGCCGTCGACGATCAGCCAGGCCAGGCCCTCGGCGATGGCGGTCTTGCCGACCCCGGCCTCGCCCACCAGCAGCGGATTGTTCTTGCGCCGCCGGCACAGCATCTGCATGGTGCGCTCGACCTCGTGCTCGCGGCCGATCAGCGGATCGATGATGCCCTTGCGCGCGCCTGCTCGTTGAGGTTGGTGGCGTAGTTCTCGAGCGCCGTGGCGCTCCTGCATCGCCGGCCGTTGCCTGCTGTCGGCGGCTCCGCCCGTGCTCGCTTCCGTCGCTCGCTCGCCGGCACCTTCGGAGATGCCGTGCGAGATGTAGTTGACGACATCCAGGCGGCGCGATGTCCTGCTGCGACAGCAGGTAGACGGCGTGCGATTCCTGCTCGCCGAAGATGGCCACGAGCACGTTGGCGCCGGTGACCTCCTTGCTGCCGGCGGACTGCACGTGGAAGACCGCCCGCTGCAGCACGCGCTGGAAACCGAGCGTCGGCTGCGTCTCGCGCGCGTCGTCGCCGTCGAGCAGCGGCGTGTTCTCCTCGACGAACTGCTCGAGCGCACGCCGCAGCTTCTCGATGTCGGCACCGCACGCGCGGAGCACCGAGGTCGCCGTCGGGTTGTCGAGCAGCGCCAGCAGCAGGTGCTCGACGGTCATGAATTCGTAGCGCCGCTCACGCGCCTCCTTGAAGGCGGTATTCAGCGTGAACTCGAGCTCTTTGCTCAGCATCGATCTGTCCCGGGCCTGTCAGGCCTCTTCCATCGAGCACAACAGCGGGTGCTGGTGCTCGCGTGCGTAGCGGTTGACCTGGTTGACCTTCGTCTCGGCGACATCGGCACTGAATACGCCGCAGACACCCTTGCCGCGGGTGTGCACGTGCAGCATCACCTGCGTCGCCTTCTCGCGATCCATGCGGAAGAAGTATTCCAGCACGTGGACGACGAACTCCATCGGGGTGTAATCGTCGTTCAGCAGGACGACCTTGTACAGTGGCGGCTGCTTGACCTCGGGCTTCGAGGTCTCGACCGCCAGGTCGTCGTCGCGCCGGGGATCCTGGTTGCTCATGATCGCCATTTTACCGCGCTCGGGGGTGGGCTCACCATCGGGGCCGTACCCTGCGCGCCCGCACGTCCGCCGCCACGCCACGCCTTGCACCTTACTGTAGGCGCCGACCGGGGTTTTTCAAGCGTCTCCGCGACCGTTCGTCCCGGCGGCGCGCCCGCACGGCGGACGGCCCGGGCGGCGCCGCGCGGCGCTGTCTCCCCCTTCGACGCCCGGCCGCAACCGGCTTCAGCGGCGCGATACCCGCGGCGCGCGGCCCATGCTACAGTCCGGGCGGACCGGCGAGGCGACTGGCCCGATGTACCCGAGCGTCTGGACCCCGCACATGACCGTCGCTGCCGTGATCGAGCGCGACGCCCGCTTCCTCATGGTCGAGGAGCACGCCGACGGGCGCCGCGTGTACAACCAGCCGGCCGGGCACCTCGAGCCCGACGAGGGCCTCGTCGACGCGGTGGTGCGCGAGGTCCTCGAGGAGACGCGCACCCACTTCCGGCCCCGGGGCGTGATCGGCATCTATCGCTGGGTCCACCCGGCGAGCGGCGAGACGCACGTGCGCATCGCCTTCAGCGGCACCACCGAGGGCACCGAGCCCGGGCGCGCGCTCGACACCCCGATCATCGCCCCGCGCTGGTGCAGCTACGACGAGCTCCGCGCCGCGCCGGACGCGCTGCGCAGCCCGCTGGTCCTCGGCTGCATCGACGACTACCTGGGCGGCCGCCACTACCCGCTCGCGCTGCTGCGGGAGCTCGCTTGAGCCTGCGCCCGCTGCTGGTCGCGCTGCTCCTGCTGCCCTCGGCGGCCGCCGCCCTGCCGCCGGCGGTCAACGTCTGCTGGGACTACGGCTGCGACCGCAGCGCGCGCGTCGCCCTGGCACCCGCGACCTGGGCCGACATCCGCGCGCTGTCCGAGCCACCCGCGCCCGGTCCCGCGGCGGAGCGCCGCCGCATCGCGACCGCGATCGCGCGCCTCGAGCAGGCCGTCGGCGCGCGCACCGGCACCGACCGCGACCGCCATGGCAACGTCGCCGGCTCCGGCCTCGGGGGCCAGATGGACTGCATACGACGAGTCGCGCAACACCGCCGGCTACCTGCGCCTGCTCGCCGCCCGCGGCCTGCTCGCCTGGCACGACGTGGGCGCGCGTGCCAAGCGCCTGCGCTGGGTCCTCGACCAGCACTGGACCGCCGTCGTGATCGACCGCAGCGACGGCGGCCGCTGGGCCATCGACTCGTGGTTCCTCGACAACGGCGAGCGCCCGTACGTCCAGCGCCTGGACGCCTGGCTGGACATGGCCGAGCTGCCGCCGAACCCGGACGCGGCGGACGGCCGGCGCCGGGCGGCGCGCACCCGGGTGACCGGCGACGTGGCGGCGCGCCAACGCTAGAATACGCGTGTTCGTCCCGCGCCGGGCCCGCATCCCGAGTGTCCATGCCCCAGTCCCGCGTCATCGTCGGCCTCTCCGGCGGCGTCGACTCCGCCGTCGCCGCGCTGCTGCTGCTCGAGCAGGGCTGCCGGGTGGATGCGCTGTTGATGCGCAACTGGGACGACCCCGATGACCCCGGCCACTGTCCCGCCGACCATGACCTGGAGATGGCCCGGGCCGTCGCGGACCGCCTCGGCATCGCCCTGTACCAGGTGGACTTCACTGGCGAGTACTGGCACCGCGTATTCGAGCCCTTCCTGGCCGAGCACGAGGCCGGGCGCACGCCCAACCCCGACGTGCGCTGCAACCGCGAGATCAAGTTCCGCGCCTTCCTCGGAGCACGCCCTCGGGCTCGGCGCCGACGCGGTCGCCACCGGCCACTACGCGGCGCGTCGGCACCGGCCCCGATGGCAGCCCCCGGCTGCTGCGCGGGCGCGACCCGGGCAAGGACCAGAGCTACTTCCTGCACGCGATCGACCGCGCGGCCCTCGCGCGCGTGCGCTGCCCGGCTCGGCGGATTCGACCAAGGCCGAGGTGCGGGCGCGCGCCCGCGACGCCGGGCTGCCGAACCACGACCGGCCCGACAGCACCGGCATCTGCTTCATCGGCGAGCGCGACTTCCCGGCGTTCCTCGATACCTATCTGCGCGCGCGCCCGGGCCCGATCCTGGCGCCCGACGGCGCGCACCTGGGCGAGCACCGCGGCCTGATGCACTACACCATCGGCCAGCGCCACGGCCTCGGCATCGGCGGCGGCCACGGCGAGCCCGGCAAGGGCTGGTACGTGCTCGCCAAGGACAGCGCGCGCAACCGCCTCTACGTCGGCCAGGGCGGCGACCACCCGTGGCTGCATGCCCCGGGCCTGGTCACGCATGCGCCGCACTGGCTGGCGCCCGTGCCACCGCCGCTGCCCGCGCGCCTGCAGGCGCAGGTGCGCTATCGCCAGGCAGCGCGCCCTGCCGCGTGGCGGCAGCACCCGGCGCGGTCCGGCGGTGCGCTTCGACGCACCCGTGCGCGCCGTCACGCCGGGCCAGTCGCTGGTGCTCTACGACGGTGAGGCCGCCTCGGGGGCGCGGTGATCGAGGCGCCGGATCCCGACCCGCTGGCGGCGGCGCCGGCCGCCGCCGCGGCCCGGTAGGCGCGGTGCGCCGGGTGATGCCGCTGCCGCGCGCCCTGCCGGCCCTGCCCTTCGGGATCCGTGTCCTGCGCGACGCCGTGATCGTCATCGCCTGCATCGCGGCCGGTGACGCCCTCGGCGGCCTGCCCTACGGCAGCGGGCCCGCGGACCCGCGCATGGTGCAGGTCTTCCAGGCGGTCCTCGGGACGCTGGGGTTCGCGCTGGTGGCGTTCCACGCGACCTCCCGGCGGGCCCTGCACGTCGCCCTCACGGCGCTCGTGATCGCCGTGCTCGTGGCCGTGCCGGTCGCGACCGGCGGCTACCACGCGTTCTGGTGGGTGGTGGAGCTGGTGAAGCTGGGCCTGATGGCGCTGCTGGGCGCGGCGCTGGCGTTGCTGCTGGAGCGCCTCCTGCGCGCCTGAGGCGCCCCGCGCACCGCCGCGCGGCTGCTACACTCGCGCTCCCCTCTGCCGCCGCCCGGGTCGGTCCATGCATCGCTCGCCGCGCAACCAGGCCCTGGCCCTCGCGGGCCTGCTGCACTGCACCGCGCTGGTGCGCCAGCTGGCGCACCAGGGACGGATCGCCGAGGCCGAGCTCGCCTGCGCGCTGCGCCCGCTGTTCCAGCTCGAGCCGGACTCGGTCGACGCGGTCTACGCGGACGCCGGCTGCCGCCACAGCGCCCTCACCGTGCTCAAGACCCAGCTCGGGGGCAGCGGCAGCGGGCGCGACATGGAGACCACGCGCTACGCCGCCACCCTGATGCACCTCGAGCGCAAGCTCGCGCGGCGCGACGACCTGGTCGCGGCCCTGCGCGCCGGCCTCGAGGAGAGCGCGCGCCAGCTGGAGCACTTCCCCGTCACCCACGACAACATCGTGGCCCGGCTCGCCGACCTCTACGGGCGCACCGTCAGCACCCTGCGCCCGCGCGTGATGGTCCAGGGCGAGGCCCGCTTCCTCGAGGAGCCGGACACCGCCAACCGCGTGCGCGCGTTGCTGCTCGCGGGCATGCGCTCGGCCGTGCTGTGGCGCCAGTGCGGCGGCTCGCGCCTGCGCCTGGTGCTCGGACGCGGCCGCCTGATGGACGCCGCGGCCGAGCTCGACGCGGCCTGAGCCGCACCCCGTCCCGCGGGAGCCGGCCCCGGTTCCGGCCATCGCGGGTCGCCCCTCCCGACCGACGTCATCGCGACCCCCTCAGGCCCTCGGCGGGGGCCTGGAACCGGGCATGACGTCGTTACGTCATCGAGGGTCGCGACGAGCGGTTTCGGACCACCGCGGCCGAAACGAAGGGCCCCTCTCCCGCTTCGCGGGAGCGGGACGGGGTGAGGGGCGTCGAGGCAGGCACCACCGCACCGGGGGATTCCCTGGCACGGGGCTTCGCAATGCCCGGGTGCATGGCGTGGCGCGGGTGCAATGCGCGCGTTCGCCTGCGGCGAAAGCGCGCCTACTGCGCTGCCGGATCCACGGAACGGCCTGTCAACCATGCCGCGCAGTCATTGCGAGGCGCCCGCAGGCGCCGCGGCAATCCAGGGACGCGGCGTGCCCGTTGCCGGCGCCGTCCTGGATCGCCACGGTCGGCCGCGCCGAGCTCGCGATGACGGGAGTGGGATGCGCGCGGGCCGCGCCACGGCCGTTCGCACGACGCCTGCCGCGCGCGCCCGTCAGGAGCCGCGCTCGCCCTCGCCGCCGCCCATGAAGCGCTCCAGCAGGTCCATCGGCATCGGAAACACGATGGTCGGATGAGTTGTCCTGCGCCGATATCCAGCAGGGTCTGCAGGTAGCGCAGCTGGATCGCACGGCTGTCTTCGCCGAGCTTCTGCGCGGCGGTTGACCAGGTTCTCCGCGGCCTGCAGCTCGCCTTCCGCGTGGATGACCTTGGCACGCCGCGCGCGCTCAGCCTCGGCCTGCTGAGCGATGGCGCGGATCATGCTTTCATCCAGGTCGACGTGCTTGATCTCGACGTTGGCGACCTTGATGCCCCAGGCGTCGGTCTGCTTGTCCAGGATCTCCTGGATGTCCGCGTTCAGCTTGTCGCGCTCGGACAGCATTTCGTCGAGATCGTGCTTGCCGAGCACCGAACGCAGCGTGGTCTGCGCGAGCTGGCTGGTCGCCTCGATGAAATTGCTCGACATTGATAACCGCCTTTTGCGGATCGATGACGCGGAAGTAGACCACCGCGTTGACCTTGCACCGAAACGTTGTCCTGCGAGATCACGTCCTGGGTCGGCACGTCCATGGTCACCACGCGCAGGTCGACGCGCTCCATCTGTCTGGATGAATGGGAATCACGATGATCAGACCCGGGCCCTTGATCCGGTAGAAACGGCCGAGCATGAAAACCACCCCACGCTCGTACTCGCGCAGGATCTTGAAGGTGCTGGCTATCAGTACCAGCAGTAGTCCGGCAATAGTCGCCCAGAATGAGAGCATAGATTACTCCTCCGCTTTTGCTTGCGGTTTAACCCGCAGAACGAGCCCGTCACGTGCTGTAACCCGAACGGACTCTCCCTTGTTGATCGGCGTGTCGCTGCGTGCCTGCCAGCGTTCACTGCGGATCCAGACTTCGCCACCGCGGTGTCACGCTCGTCACGACCTCGCCGATCGCGCCAGTCACGCCTTCTCGGCACCGGCCATAACCGGTCGCCGAAAGGCCCGAATCGCCATCGCGACCAAACCGCCCATCAGCACGCTGGCGACCAGCGCCACGCCGCCGATCACCTCCAGCGCAATCTCGAAGCCCGGCACGTCAGTGTCCATCAGTATGACCGAGCCGACCACGAACGCGACCACGCCACCGATACCCGAGTGCGCCAAAGCTGGGCGCAAAGGCCTCGCCCACCATCAGTATCAGTCCGAGCAAAATCAGCAACAACCCGGCATAGTTGACCGGCAGTATCTGCAACGCATACAGCGCCAGCAACAAACAGATGGCACCCACTGTCCCCGGCACGATGGCCCCGGGGTTATAGCCTTCCAGCAGCAGCCCGTAAAAACCGATCATCAACAGAATGTAGGCGACCGTGGGGTTGGTGATTACCGCCAGCAGCTCGCTGCGCCAGTCCGGGCTCGCGACGATCGACCGCAATACCGTCGGTCTGCAGGGTCACGCTGCCGGCCGTTGTCTCCGACCGTCGCGACCGTCGATCGCCATCGAGCAGCTCGCGCACGCTGGCGGCGATCAGGTCGGCGACGTTCAACTCCACCGCTTCCTCGGCGGTAATACTGACCCCTTGGCGCACCGCTTTCTCGGCCCAATCGGCATTGCGCCCGGTTGCCTCGGCCAGGCTGCGGATCCAGGCGGTGGCGTCGTTGACCGCCTTGCGCCGGCTGGCGGTGGCACTATCGGCCGGCTCGGCGGCCTGATCCGGCTCGCCAGCCTCACCGGCGCCGGGCTCGCTCGTGCCGGCCTGGTTTTCGCCACTGCCATTGTTCCCCGAGCCTTCGCCAGCGTCTTTCTGCGGCTCGCTCTCCGGCTCGTCGTCCGGCGTCGAAGGCTGCCGCCCCGGGGCCCCGCCAAGGCTTACCGGGGTGGCGGCACCGACATTGGTCGCCGGCGCCATCGCCGCCACGTGGCTGGCGTACAGGATGTAGGTGCCGGCGCTCGCCGCGCGCGCGCCCTCGGGCGCCACCCAGGTGGCCACCGGGACGCTCGAGCGCCGGATCGCCTGGACGATGTCGCGCGTCGCCGCCGTCAGCCCCCCCGGCGTGTCCATGCGCAGCACCACCAGGCGGTAGTCGCCGGCGGCGGCATGCTCGAACGCGCGCGTCAGGTAGTCGGTCGTGGCCGGGCCGATCGCGCCGTCGACCTCGAGCAGCAGGACGCGGCCGGCCTCCGTGTCGTCCTCCTGCGCCCACGGCGCGGCGGCCCACACCGCCCCGGCGACCAGCGCCGCCGCCACGCGCGTCCGCCGGCGCGGGCGCTCAGTCCTCCGTCTCGTCCCAGCCATAGTCGATCGTGATCTCCTCGTCCGCGCGGATCGCCCGCAGCGTGTACAGGTGGAAGCCGTCGAACTCGGCGTTCGGCCGGCTGCTGTGGTTGAGGTAGCGCAGACGGTTGAAGCCGCGTCGTCCCACCCAGGCGTCGCCCGCGTCCACCCAGAGCACGTGCGATCCGTTGCGCTGCGCGGCGGGTCCGAGATAGGTGCCGATGAACAGGCCGCGCGCCAGCGCCCGGCGCGCGAACAGGCCGCGGCCGTGGATCACCGAGCGGTCCACGTAGACCAGCTCGTTCGTGCGCCGGTCGGCCGCCTTCTGCGCCGCGGACGGTGGCCAGCTCATTCCCGACAAACTTGGGCGCGCGTGCATGTGCCTACCTCGGACACGACTCTCGCGGAGTCCGCGGAGAGCGCAGAGTAACCGCCGGGATCTTGTTGATATTCCAAGCTCGCGCTTCTCGGCGTTCTCTGCGCTCTCCGCGAGAGAAAATGCGCGAGCTCGACGGGCAGCCACCGCATCGGGCCTACCCCGCCACGTCGGCGACGCCGAAGGCGCGCTCGCGCAGCTTGTGGACCTCGTCGCGCAGGCGCGCGGCCTGCTCGAACTCGAGGTTCTGGGCGTGCTCGAGCATCTGCTTCTCGAGGCGCTCGATCTCCCTGCTGAGCTCCTGCGGCGACTTGGACTGGTAGCGCTCGGTCGTCTCCGCCACCTCGGCGAAGCGCTCGGGGGTGCCGGGCGCCCCGGCATGCGCGCCCTCCATGATGTCCGCGACCGCCTTGCGGATCGTCTGCGGCGTGATGCCGTGCTCCTCGTTGAACGCGATGCTGCTTCACCCGGCGGCGCTCGGTCTCGTCGATCGCCCGTCGCATCGAGCCGGTGATCTGGTCGGCGTACAGGATGGCGCGGCCGTCGACGTTGCGCGCCGCGCGCCCGATGGTCTGGATGAGCGAGCGCTCGGCGCGCAGGAAGCCCTCCTTGTCCGCGTCGAACACGGCCACCAGCGCGACCTCGGGCATGTCCAGGCCCTCGCGCAGCAGGTTGATGCCGACCAGCACGTCGAACTTGCCCAGGCGCAGGTCGCGGATGATCTCGATGCGCTCGACCGTGTCGATGTCCGAGTGCAGGTAGCGCACGCGCACGCCGTGCTCGTGGAGGTACTCGGTCAGGTCCTCGGCCATGCGCTTGGTCAGCGTCGTGACCAGCACGCGCTCGCTCGCGCTCGCGCGCACTCGCGGATCTCCGACGAGCACGTCGTCGACCTGCGTCGCGGCCGGGCGCACCTCGACGCCGGGTCGACGCAGCCCGGTCGGGCCGGACGACCTGCTCGACGACCTGCGCCGGCAGTGCTCCTGCTCGTAGGGGCCCGGCGTCGCCGAGACGAAGATGGTCTGCGGCTGCAGGTGCTCGAACTCCTCGAACTTCAGCGGGCGGTTGTCGAGCGCCGAGGGCAGGCGGAAGCCGTACTCGACCAGTGTTTCCTTGCGCGAGCGGTCGCCCCGGTACATGCCGCCGATCTGGGGGATGGTGACGTGGCTCTCGTCGGTGATCAGCAGGGCGTCGGCCGGCAGGTAATCGAACAGGCACGGCGGCGGCTCGCCCGCGTCGCGACCCGACAGGTAGCGCGAGTAGTTCTCGATGCCGGAGCAGTAGCCGAGCTCGTTGATCATCTCGAGATCGAACATGCGTGCGCTGCTCCAGGCGCTGCGCCTCCACCAGCTTGTCGTTCGCGCGCAGCTCCTCCAGCCGCTCGCTGCAGCTCCTCCTTGATCTGCGTCGATCGCGCTGCAGCAGGCGTCTCGCGCGGCGTCACGTAGTGCGTCTTCGGGTAGATGGTCAGACGCGGCACCGTGCGCAGCACTTCGCCCGTCAAAGGATCGAAGTAGGACAGGCGCTCGACCTCGTCGTCGAAGAGTTCGATCCTCACGGCTTCGCTTTCGGATTCGGCGGGATGGATGTCGATCACCTCGCCGCGCACCCGGTAGGTGCCGCGCTTGAGCTCGAAGTCGTTGCGCTGGTACTGCATCTGCGCGAGCTTGCGCAGGATGGTGCGCTGGTCGATCCGGTCACCGCGGTCGAGGTGCAGCACCATGCTCAGGTAGGCCTCGCGGGTCGCCCAGGCCGTAGATCGCCGAGACGCGTGGCCACGATGATCGACGTCGCGTCGCTCGAGCAGGGCCTTCGTGGCCGACAGGCGCATCTGCTCGATGTGCTCGTTGATCGACGCGTCCTTCTCGATGAACGTGTCCGACGAGGGCACGTAGGCCTCGGGCTGATAGTAATCGTAGTAAGAGACGAAGTACTCCACCGCGTTGTCGGGAAAGAACTCGCTGGAACTCGCCGTAGAGCTGGGCCGCCAGTGTCTTGTTGGGCGCCATGATCAGCGTCGGGCGCTGCACGTCGCTCGATGACGTTGGCCATGGTGAAGGTCTTGCCGGAACCGGTGACGCCGAGCAGTGTCTGGTGCGCCAGCCCGCTGTCGAGGCCCTCGACACAGGCGCGTCGATCGCCTGCCGGCTGGTCGCCGGCGGGCTCGAACTCGGCGACTTCGAGCTCCGCAACGGCCTGTATCCTGCGTCGTGCGGATGCGGTATCATTGTGCGCGCTCGAAGCGGCGGTTGCCGCGTCACATTGCCCCGTGCTCGACCGAGGACCCGTCGTTGGACATCCAGCTCTCCGACCGCGTCCAGCGCGTCCAACCCTCGCCCACCCTCGCCGTGACCGCGCTCGCCGCCTCGCTGCGGGCCCAGGGCCGCGACGTCATCGGCCTGGGTGCCGGCGAGCCCGACTTCGACACCCCGGAGCACATCAAGGAGGCCGCCATCGAGGCCATCCGGGCGGGCCAGACGAAGTACACCGCGGTCGACGGCACCGCGGAGCTCAAGCAGGCGGTGATGGACAAGTTCCACCGCGACAACGGCCTGAGCTACAAGCCCGAGCAGATCCTGGTCTCCTGCGGCGGCAAGCAGAGCTTCTTCAACCTCGCCCAGGCACTGCTGAATCCCGGCGACGAGGCCGTGATCGCCGCGCCCTACTGGGTCTCCTACCCGGACATGGTCAAGCTCGCCGGCGGCGAGCCTGTCATCATTCGCGCCGGCGCCGGGCAGCGATTCAAGATCACCCCCGAGCAGCTGCGCGGAGGCGATCACCGCGCGTACGCGCCTGGTCGTGCTCAACAGCCCCTCGAACCCGACCGGGATCGCCTACGGCGCCGACGAGCTCGCCGCGCTCGGCGAGGTCCTCGCCGAGCACCCCGGGGTCGTGGTCGCCACCGACGACATGTACGAGCACATCCTCTGGACCGACGAGCCGTTCAGCAACATCGTCAACGCGCGCCCGGACCTCTACGAGCGCACCGTGGTGCTCAACGGCGTCTCCAAGGCCTACGCCATGACCGGCTGGCGCATCGGCTACTGCGGCGGACCGAAGGAGCTGATCGGCGCCATGAAGAAGGTCCAGTCGCAGAGCACCTCGAACCCGGCCTCGATCTCGCAGGCGGCGGCCACCGCCGCGCTCAACGGCGACCAGCAATGCGTCGCCGACATGGTGACCCAGTTCCGCGAGCGCCACGACTACGTGGTCGGCGCGCTCAACGACCTGGCCGGGGTCGAGTGCCTCCCCGGCGACGGCACGTTCTACGCCTTCCCGCGCGTCGAGGAGGCCATCGCCGCCTACGGCGCCGACGACGACACCGATTTCTGCTCGAGGCTGCTCGACGATACCGGCGTGGCCCTGGTCCCGGGCTCGGCGTTCGGCGCCCCCGGCTACATGCGCCTGTCGTTCGCCACCAGCATGGACAACCTCGGCAACGCGCTCGAGCGGCTGAAGAAGGCGCTGGGTTAGCCGGCCGCCGCATGCGCGGCCCTGACGGAGCGACAGCGGAATCCGGGGGTGACGTCCACGCTGGTCCCGGATCCCGGCTGCGCCTCCCCGGATTCCGGCTGCGCCTCCCCGGATTCCGGCTGCGCCTCCATCCGGGCTACGCGATTCGCTCTGCCGCGGCGCGCGCGCCGGACCGGACCTTGACCCTCCGCGGGGCGGACAGTAGTATTCCGCCCGCTTCGAGGCACCCCGTTTCCCCGGTAGCTCAGCGGTAGAGCGGGTGACTGTTAATCACTAGGTCGGCGGTTCGAATCCGTCCCGGGGAGCCACGAATCAGGGACTTACGGCCACCGACCGGAAGCCCCGAACTCCGCGGGTCACACCCTGGCCACACACCGGGCCGGTAGCTGGTGTGATCGGACCCGAGCATCCCGAGCAACAGGACGTCATGGCCGCGGGCCACGGCTCGGCGAATGTCCCGCCTTGGTGTGCCTTCGCGAGCCGGGCGCCGCGCCCGTGTCGCCCGCGACCAGCCCCCTAGCCTTCGCCCCCGAACCACGCGCCGGATCGAATGTGTCGGCGGCTCCGTCCGTTGCGGGCACGAGCCGGCGCAGCCGGCTGTACGGCCAACGCAGCGGCGGCGGCCGCCAACCAGCGCTGCGGACCTGCGTGGGCCCGCGCTGTCGGTCGCGCTCCTGCCGGCGTCCGGCGATGCGCCCGGACGGGCTGCGGCCGCGGCACGCGCGCAGGCTGGTGCGCTGCGCCATGATCGTGCCCGCCTGGCGGCTGCCGGTCATGACGGACGGCCCGCGCCCGGGGCATGCGCCCGGCTTGCGCTGGCCCCGGTCAGCGGGGCCGCGCTGCAGGTCACGGGTGCCCGCGGATCCCGTCGTGTGGCTCGGCGACCAAGCCGAGCCGCAGCAGGCCGTCGACCGCACGCCGGCGGCGCCATGCGTGACCGGCCGTAATCTCCCCGCGCGCATGAACCGCTCGGATCGCTTCGCCCCCCAACGGCCACGGCAATGCGGCCGGTCGATCCTCTAGCCGCTCGATGCAACCATCCCTTGACTCTGGAGTTTACTACAGGGTTTACGCTGCCGACCTGAAGAGACTGTGTAACAAGTCCGCGCCGTAGCGAGGAAGTGGAACGGCGAGGCGATTTCGGCGATCGTTCGAGGAGCATAGTGGGCACTACGTGACGAGAAGGATCGCCGAAAGCGGCCGCCGTGGCACTTCCGCAGTAGGTGCCGGACTTGTTACACAGTCTCTGAACCTGGACATGCCGCATGAGGGCGCGATCCGTGAATACCCGGCAGACCGCAGTCACGAGCTGCCATGGATCACCGTCGCAAGAGGATGATGCACCGCAGGTCACCACGACCGGGCAGGAGCACGCGACCGGCGATGGCTGCTGTCACGACGATGCGGCCAAGGGCAACGGCGTGGGGCGGGCCGCGGGTTCCTGCCACGGCCATGCGGACTCATCCGATGCCAAGGACGAACGCACCGCGCGTTGTTGCCACGGGCACGGTGCTCCCGCCGATGCACGGCATCAGACACCGGCAGGCAAGTACATCTGTGCCTGTTGCCCCGGGGTCGAGTCGGACGAGCCGGGCAACTGTCCGCACTGCGGCATGGCGCTGCAGCGCGTCGGCGGCGGCGAGACGAAGACCCAATACACCTGCCCCATGCACCCGGAGATCGTGCGCGACGAGCCCGGCGACTGCCCCATCTGCGGCATGGCGCTGGAGCCCATGACCGCGACCGTGGAAGAGGGTCCGAGCGCCGAGCTGAAATCGATGACGAGGAACGCGGGGTCAGGACCACACGCGCCGACGACTTCGAATCGGTGACCGGTCAGGGCATTCGCGCGCAGGTGGAAGGCCGCACGGTGCTGGTCGGCAACCGCCGCCTGCTCGACGGCGCCGGGATCGACACGACGCATCTGGAGCAGCGCGCCGAGGCGCTACGCGGCGAAGGCCGAACGGTCATGCTGGTCGCCATCGACGGCCAGCCTGCGGGCCTGCTCGGGGTCGCCGACCCGATCAAGGAGACCACCCGGTCGACGCTCGAGCGGTTGCACGCCGCCGGTGTGCGGGTGGTCATGTGCACCGGGGACAACGAGACCACGGCGCAGGCGGTCGCGCGCGAGCTCGGCATCGACGAAGTCCGCTCCGGTGTCTCGCCCGAGGACAAGCACGAACTCGTGAAGCAGTTCCAGCGCGAGGGCCGCAGGGTCGCGATGGCCGGCGACGGCGTGAACGACGCCCCGGCTCTGGCCGCCGCCGACGTCGGCATCGCCATGGGAACCGGCACGGACGTCGCGCTCGAAAGCGCGCCCGTGACACTCGTCAAGGGCGATCTGCGCGGCATCGCGAAGGCGCGCCTGCTCTCGCGGCGGACCATGCGCAACATCCGCCAGAACCTGTTCTTCGCCTTCGTCTACAACGCGGCTGGCGTGCCGGTCGCCGCCGGCGTCCTCTACCCGGCGTTCGGGCTGCTGCTGTCACCGATCATCGCCGCGGCCGCGATGAGCGCCAGCTCGGTCTGCGTCATCACCAACGCACTGCGGCTGCGGCGCCTCGAGCTGTAGCGGCTGAACACGAATGGACTGCAGTCCATTGACTGATACAACCGGAGAACATCAGGCATGAAAATAAACCCTGTTACACATCTGCTCGTGGCAACGGCCGGGCTCACGACCGCGTCGACGACGTTCGCACAATCGGGCCCGAGCGGGTCCTGGGGACATTACGGGATGATGGGCGGTAGTGGCTGGTTCATGGGGCCCATCATGATGCTGCTGTTCCTGGCCCTCGTCGTGGGCGTGGTCGTCCTCGCGGTGCGCTGGTCCGGCGGCGTCGGCGGCGACATCGCTGGATCGCCGCGGCAAGGCGGCTCCAGGGCCCGGGCCATTCTCGAGGAGCGCTTCGCGCGCGGCGAGATCGACGAGGAGGAGTTCCGCAAGCGCAAACAGGCACTCGAGGAATAGTCGGCGGGACGGCACGTCCGGGGCCTCGCGCCCTCCCCTGGCGCGCGTTCGGGCAAACACCCTGTCACGAAGACGCGGAGATTGAAATGGAGCACCAGCACGCCGGCCACGGCCACGCCGGACACATGCCCTCGAGCGGCCGGGCGATGACCATCTCCGCCTGGCTGACCGGCATCTACTTCATCATCGAGATGGGTATCGGCCTGTGGACCGGTTCCATTGCGGTGATCTCCGACGCCCTGCACACCTTCTCGGCCGTCGGCGGCGTGCTGGTCGCGATCATCGCCGCGCGGCTGGCGCGGCGACCGGCGGACGCGGACTTCAGCTTCGGCTGGTACCGCTCCGAGATCGTGGGCGCGCTGGTCAACGGCGGTTTCCTCCTCGGCATGGCGCTGGTCGTGATCGTGATGGGCGCGATGCGCCTCGCCCAGCCGATCGAACTGCCGCCGGTGCCGATGCTCCTGGCGGCCTTTGGCGGCATCATCACCGAGGTGATCTCCCTGACACTCATGTGGAAGCACAGCCGCAGCGATCTCAACGTGCGCGGCGCCCTGTGGCACGTCATCCAGACCTTCGTCGGCAGCCTGCTCATCATCGTCACCGCGGCGGTGATCCACTTCACCGGCTTCCTGCTGATCGACCCGATCCTCGGCATGGCGTTCGGCTTCGTTCTGCTGTGGGCGAGCTGGGGCATCCTGCGCGACTCGATCCGGCTGCTGATGGAGGGCACCCCGAGCGACGTCCGCCTGTCCGACGTCATCGCCGCCCTGGGGCGCATCGAGGGCGTGCGCGATGTCCATCACGTCCACGCCTGGGCGCTGACCAGCGGCCGGTACGTCTTCACCGGTCACGTCCGGGTCGATGATGACGCGGATCCGCAGACCGTCCTGCGGGCCGCATATCGCAAGCTGAAGCACGACTTCGGCTTCTTCTTCGCCAGCGTGCAGGTGGAGACCGCCTGCCTGGACGAGTCCGGTGCCGAGGAGATCGACATCACCGCCGCGGGGAACGGTGGCCGGTCCTGATGAAGACCGTCCTGCTCCTGCTGCTGATCACGCTGTCGGAGGCGACGATCGGCGTCTTCGTCAAGCTGACAGACGGGGCGATCCCGATCCAGACGCTGAACTTCTATGCCCTGTCGTTCGCCGCGGTGTTCCTGCTCGTGTCGATTCCTGTAGCGACCGGCCGGCCCCTGCGCTGGCCGCGGGGCAACGTCCGGGACACCGCCATCATCGGCGTGCTGATCGCCCTGCAGATCAGTGTCTTCAACTATGCGATGACGCTGGTACCGATCGCCAACGCGGTCATCTTCTGGAGCATCGCGCCGTTCTTCACGTTCATCTTCTCCTGGCTTTTCCTTGGCGAAAAGGCGCGCCGCAGCTACATCCTGATATTCGCCGTCGCCATCACCGGTATCGTGCTGGCCAAGCCCCTCGAGGGGAGCTACCTGTTCGGCAATCTGGTCGCGCTCGGCGACGGCGCGATCTATGCGGCGATGATCACGTTCATGCGCTACGAGGGCAAAAGCGAGACCGGCAACGACATCGCATGGTCGATGCTGGCGGCGGCGATCGTGCTCTCGCCCGCCGTGCTGCTGGTCGGCCCGGGCGACGTGATGCGCACCTTCACCTACCCCGCCCTCGGCATGGAGCTGCCGGTGATGCTGTGGGCGGCCTGTCTGGGCGTCGTGTCGACGGGCTTCGCCTATTTCGGGATCTCGATCGTGCTCAAGACGCTCGATGCCAACGTATACGCGCTGATCGACATCATCGTCTCGCCCGTGGTGGCTTCGACGCTCGGCTACCTGATCTTCGCGGAGATACCCGCCAGCGGCATGATCTACGGCGGAGCGCTGCTGCTCGGGGCCGGTTTCTGGCTGACACGCGAGATGTCGCGCGGCGGCGAGCGTAGAACGGTGCACCCCTGCCAGCGCGCGCGTGGCAGGCGCGC
>JAXHMQ010000022.1:0-29572 GCA_034521365.1 Halofilum sp. (in: g-proteobacteria)
ATGTGCTCCCGTCTCGGTCCGCCGGCTTACCAGCGGTAGTGCGCGAACGCCTTGTTCGCGTCGGCCATGCGGTGCGTGTCCTCGCGCTTCTTGAACGCCGAGCCGCGCTTCTCGGAGGCGTCGTTGAGCTCGGCGGCGAGCTTCGCCGTCATCGACTTCTCGCCGCGACGGCGCGCGGCGTCGATGATCCAGCGCATCGCCAGCGCCTGGCGGCGGGCCGGGCGGACCTCGACGGGCACCTGGTAGGTGGCACCACCGACGCGCCGCGACTTCACCTCGACCGCCGGGCTGACGTTCTGCAGCGCCTGGTCGAGGACCTCGACCGGGTCGATCCCGCGCTTGCCGCGGATCTGCTCGAGCGCGTCGTAGGTCACGCTCTCGGCGACCGACTTCTTGCCGTCGCGCATGAGCATGTTGATGAACTTCGCGAGCTTGATGTCCCCGAACTTCGGATCGGGGAGGATCTCGCGGCGGCCTGCACTGGTACGTCGAGACATCGGCTTGCCCTGTCCTTACTTCTTCGGCCGCTTGGTGCCGTATTTGGAACGGCCCTGGCGGCGGTTCTTGACGCCCTGCGCGTCGAGGCTGCCGCGCACCGTGTGATAGCGCACGCCGGGCAGGTCCTTCACGCGGCCGCCGCGGATCAGCACCACCGAGTGCTCCTGGAGGTTGTGCCCCTCGCCGCCGATGTACGAGGTGACCTCGTAGCCGTTGGTGAGGCGCACGCGCGCGACCTTGCGCAGCGCCGAGTTCGGCTTCTTCGGCGTCGTGGTGTAGACGCGGGTGCATACGCCGCGCTTCTGCGGGCAGCCTTCCAGCGCCGGCACGTTGCTCTTCTCGTGGATGCGCTTGCGCGGCTTGCGCACGAGCTGGTTGATCGTCGCCATAGCGGACCTTTTCCCGGCATCGATGGCCGCCCGTGGCGGGGCCGCGTGGCGGCCGCGGGCAGCGGAATTCGGCGATTTTCCCGGCGCGCCCGGCCCGGGCGGCGCCGGCCTGCGCCCAAAAAGAGGCGGAATTCTAGTTACGCCCCGCCACAGTGTCAACACGGCCCCGGGTACCGGGGCGGCGCGCCGCCGCGTTGCGGCCCGGCCACGCGGTCCATTGCCGCGTCGCTGGCCCGGGTCACGTCGCGGGCCTGGCCACGGCGTAGGCCGGCCTCGGCCGCAGGCCGCGCGCAGCGCCGTTGCCGGGCGTGGCGCCGGCGCGCGGCGCGGCCGCGAAACCGGCCTTCTACGAGGCGGTTGGTGTCGAGAGCCCTTCGGGCGTGTCGGTGCTACATGGTCGATCTCCTCAGGCCGGGCGCCGCTGCGCTCGGGCAGGCTCGCGCGCGCCGGTGGCGAGCCTCGACGGGGCCTCGGTGGTCGGTGCGTGGGGCCCGCAGGGCCCGCGACGACCTTCTATCCGCTGTGCCGGGGCGCGCCCGGTCGCCTACGCTGCCGCATGCCGCCGTCGGATGCGCCGATGTTGGCGACGCCCCTCGTACGCCGGCGCCGATTCGAGCGTCTCGACCCGGCCGGTTTACGGGCGCCGCCGAACCCCGTCGCTCGCCGCCGGCGTCGCCGCCGCGCGGTGGGCGCGGCGCCGCCTCTGCCTGGTGGCGTTGGTGGAGCTCGCCGCGCGGCTCAGCCCGCCTGCACGACGATTTCCGGGGCGAGCTCGCCGTGGGCGAGATAGCGCCACAGCGCGATCAGCAGCCGTCGCGCGAGCGCCACGATGCCGATGCGGCGCTGGCGCGGGCCGCCATCGCTGTAGCGCGCGCGGAACCAGCGGCTGAGCGCGCTCGCCGGCTGCCAGCGCAACCAGCGCCAGGCGAGCTCGATCATCACCGCCCGCACCCGGCGGTTGCCGTGCTTGGCGATGCCCTGCTCGCGGCGGCTCGCGCCACTGTCATACGGCGTCGGCGTCAGCCCCGCGAAGCCGGCGACCTCGCGGCGGTTGGCAAACGCGCGCCAGGCGAACATCTCGGCGACGAGCACCCAGGCGCTCGTTGTCCCGATGCCCTTGAGCCGCGCCAGCTCCTGTCGACGAGCGCCAGCGGCGCGTCGGTGGCCGCGCGCGCCAGGCGCCGCTGCTCGGCCTCGAGCGCGCGCAGCTGCTCGTCGACCTGCGCCAGGCGCGCCGCCTGGCGCTCGAGCTCGCCGACGAGGCGCTCGGGCAGGGGCGATGCCGTCCCAGCCGGCGCAGCCGCGCCAGTTGCCCGCGAGGTCGCGCTCGAGGCGCACGCTGCCCGTGGCCCTCGAGTCGCCAGGCGACGCGCCGGAATCCGGCTGCGGTGGCCCGAGCGCCTCCTTGAGCAGGCGCTCGCGCCGCTCGCGCTCGAGGCGCCGCAGGTCCTCGATCTACCTGCGGCGGCACCTGCACCACCGCGAATACGCGCCGGTCACCGCCCCACCACGCGCGCAGCTTGCGCAGCAGCAACGCCGCATCGAGGCGGTCGGTCTTGCGCCGCTTGCGCCCGACGCGCGCCTCGACACTCGAGGCGTCGATCACCCGGTTGTCGATGCCCTGGGCGGTGAGCCAGCGCTGGAGCCAGAAACCGTCGCGCCCGGCCTCGTAGACACTGCGCACCGCCGCCGCCGGCGCCAGCCCCAGCTTCGCCTTCGCCTGGGCGATCGCGCGCGTCAGCGCCGCCAGATCGCCGGCGGTGACCACTACCTGGCGCAGCCGCTCGCCGCCCTCGGCGGCGAACGCCAATCGCCACTTCGAAGCCGACAGCTCCAGCGCCATGTACAGCACCTCACCGCGCGTCGTATCGTGCTCGCCAAGGGTCGCAGTCATCGTCTACACCTCCCACGAGATGGTTGCCCGGGCCCCCAGTGGCCCGTTCAACGCCCGAGGGTAGCCTTGACTGCGGCCCTTCCTTAATGCCCCCCGCCCATAGCATCTACGGGCCTGTCGGCGCATGGCCAACGACCCCGGGGATCGGCCGCTGCCGGCGTTCGCACCACGGGCGCGCTCCCCGCGGCACGGGGACGGCGCGGGCCACACCACCGCGTAGGCCGGCTTCGGCCGCAGGCCGACGCCGGCAACGGCGCCGCCCGGCCGCAGGTCGTCGCCGGCGTCGCGCGGGCGCGCGGCGCCGCCGCGAAACCGGCCTACGGGCCTGTCGGCGCATGGCCAACGACCCGGGGGATCGGCCGCTGCCGGCGTTCGCACCCCGGGCGCGCTCCCCGCGGCACGGGGACGGCGCGGGCCACACCACCCCGTAGGCCGGCTTCGGCCGCAGGCCGACGCCGGCATCGGCGCCGCCCGGCCGCAGGTCGTCGCCGGCGTCGCCGCGGCGCGCGGCGCCGCAGCGAAACCGGCCTACGGGCCTGTCGGCGCATGGCCAACGACCCGGGGGATCGGCCGCTGCCGGCGTTCGCACCACCGGGCGCGCTCCCCGCGGCACGGGGACGGCGCGGGCCACACCACCGCGTAGGCCGGCTTCGGCCGCAGGCCGACGCCGGCATCGCGGCCGCAGGCCGCGCGCAGCGCCGTCGCCGGCGTCGCGCCGGCGCGCGGCGCCGCCGCGAAACCGGCCTACGGGTCTGTCAACGCATGACCAAAACCACCGGGCGGGCGGCCGTTGCCGGCGTTCGCACCACGGGCGCGCTCCCCGCGGCACGGGGATGGCGCGGGCCACACCACCCCGTAGGCCGGCTTCGGCCGCAGGCTGACGCCGGCGTCGGCGCCGCCCGGCCGCAGGTCGTCGCCGGCGTCGCCGCGGCGCACGCGCCGCAGCGAAACCGGCCTACGGTACCGGGCAGGACGCTGCCGCCAGGCGGCCCGGGGCGCAGCGCATCGCGCCGGCGCGCGCGCCGGCGCGAAACCGGCCTACGCCTCGCGGTCGTTGCCCTCGTCGTCCGCGCCGACGTTGGCCATGGCCTCCGCGGTCTCGGAGGCGCTCGGGCCGGCGACGGCCCCGGCGGTGGGCATGGGCATGAACGGCGCCTCCACGTCGGGGCGCTGGCGCTTGCGCCGGCGCTCCATGTGGTGCGCGAGGCCCGTGCCCGCCGGGATGAGCCGGCCGACGATGACGTTCTCCTTGAGGCCGCGGAGGTCGTCGCGCGCGCTGCGCACGGCGGCCTCGGTGAGCACCCGGGTGGTCTCCTGGAAGGAGGCCGCGGAGATGAACGACTCCGTCACCAGCGAGGCCTTGGTGATGCCGAGCAGCAGGTGCTCGTATTTCGCCGGCTGCTTGCCGTCGGCCTCCATCTTCTCGTTGAGCTCGGCCACGCGGGCATGGTCCACCTGCTCGCCGCGCAGCAGCATGGTGTCGCCGGGGTCCAGCACCTCGACCTTGCGCAGCATCTGGCGAATGATCACCTCGATGTGCTTGTCGTTGATCGTCACACCCTGGAGCCGGTAGACGTCCTGGATCTCCTTGACCAGGTAGGAGGCCAGCTCCTCGACACCGAGCAGGCGCAGGATGTCCTGCGGGTTCGGCTCGCCGTCGGAGATCACCTCGCCCTTGGCGACGTGCTCGCCCTCGAACACGCCCACGTTGCGCCACTTCGGGATCAGCTCCTCGTAGCGCTCGCCGTGCTCGTCGGTGATCACCAGGCGCTGCTTGCCCTTGGTCTCCTTGCCGAAGCTCACCGTGCCCGAGCGCTCGGCCAGGATCGCCGGCTCCTTGGGCTTGCGCGCCTCGAACAGGTCCGCCACGCGCGGCAGACCGCCGGTGATGTCGCGGGTCTTGGACGACTCCTGCGGGATGCGCGCCAGCACGTCGCCGACCTCGACCCGGGCGCCGTCCTGCAGGCTCACGATCGCGTCCTGGGGCAGGTAGTAGTGCGCCGGGATGTCGGTGCCGGCCAGCGCCAGGTCGTTGCCCTTGTCGTCGACCAGCTTGACCATCGGGCGCAGGTCCTTGCCCTGGCTGCCCGCCTGCTTGGGATCCTTGACGACGATCGACGACAGGCCGGTGACCTCGTCCGCCTGGTGGTCGATGGACACGCCCTCGACGAAGTCCTGGAACCGGATCGTGCCCGCCACCTCGGTGATGACCGGGTGGGTGTGGGGATCCCAGTTGGCGATGATCTGGCCGGCCTCGACCGCCTCGGCGTCGCCCACCGTGATCGCGGCGCCGTAGGGCACCTTGTAGCGCTCCTTCTCGCGCCCGCTCTCGTCCATCACGCCGATCTCGCCCGAGCGCGACACGGCGACCAGGTTGCCGTTCTTGTTCTCGACGGTCTTGATGTTGTGGAAGCGGACCTTGCCATCGGACTTGACCTCGACCGCGCTGGCCGCCGCCTGCCGGCTCGCCGCGCCGCCGATGTGGAAGGTGCGCATCGTGAGCTGCGTGCCGGGCTCGCCGATCGACTGCGCGGCCATCACGCCGACGGCCTCGCCGACGTTGATCTCGTCGCCCCGGGCCAGGTCGCGCCCGTAGCACTGGGCGCAGACGCCGTAGCGGGTACCGCAGGTGATCGCCGAGCGCACCCACAGCTCGTCGACACCGGCGGACTCGATGCGGTCGACCGTGTGCTCGTCGAGCATCGTGCCCTCGGCGACGATCAGCTCCTCGCTCGAGGGATCGTGGATGTCGTGCAGCGTCACCCGCCCGAGCACCCGGTCGCGCAGTCCCTCGACCACGTCACCGCCCTCGATGATGGGCTTCATGTGCACGCCGCGCTCGGTGCCGCAATCCTTCTCCGTGACCACCAGGTCCTGGCCGACGTCGACCAGGCGCCGGGTCAGGTAGCCCGAGTTCGCCGTCTTGAGCGCGGTGTCGGCGAGGCCCTTGCGCGCGCCGTGCGTCGAGATGAAGTACTGCAGGACGTTCAGGCCCTCGCGGAAGTTCGCCGTGATCGGCGTCTCGATGATCGAGCCGTCGGGCTTGGCCATCAGGCCGCGCATGCCGGCCAGCTGGCGGATCTGGGCGGCCGAGCCGCGCGCGCCCGAGTCGGCCATCATGAAGATGGAGTTGAACGACTTCTGCTCCGTGTCGTTGCCGTCACGGTCGGTAACCGCCTCCTTGCCGAGCTTCTCCATCATCGCGCCGGCGACGCGGTCGTTCGCGTGCGACCAGATATCGACCACCTTGTTGTAGCGCTCGCCGAAGGTGACGAGACCCGAGGTGTACTGCTTCTGGATCTCCTTGACCTCGTCCTCGGCGCTATCGATCAGCTGCTCCTTCTCCTCCGGCACGACCATGTCCTCGGCGCCGAACGAGACGCCGGCGACGGTCGCGAAACGGAAGCCCATGTACATCAGCTGGTCGGCGAAGACTACGGTCTCCTTCAGGCCGACACGGCGGTAGCACTCGTTGATCAGGGTGGAGATCGCCTTCTTGTTGAGGTCCTGCTCGACGAGCTCGTAGGGCAGGCCCCACGGCAGGATCTCGGAGAGCATGGCGCGCCCGACCGTGGTCTCGCGCCGGCGCAGCACCGTGATCTCCTCGCCCGACTCGGTCGTCTCGGTCGTGGGCACGCGCACCGTCACGCGGGCGTTGAGATCGACCACCTTCGACTCGTAGGCGCGGCGCGCCTCGGCCACGTCGGTGAAGACCATGCCCTCGCCCCTGGCATTGATGCGCTCGCGCGACATGTAGTACAGCCCGAGCACGATATCCTGCGAGGGCACGATGATCGGCTCGCCGTTCGCCGGCGACAGGATGTTGTTGGTCGACATCATCAGGGCGCGCGACTCGAGCTGCGCCTCGATCGACAGCGGCACGTGCACCGCCATCTGGTCGCCGTCGAAGTCGGCGTTGAACGCCGCGCAGACCAGCGGGTGCAGCTGGATCGCCTTGCCCTCGATGAGGATCGGCTCGAAGGCCTGGATGCCCAGGCGGTGCAGCGTCGGCGCGCGGTTGAGCAGCACCGGGTGCTCGCGGATGACCTCCTCGAGGATGTCCCACACCTCCGGGCCCTCGCGCTCGACCAGCTTCTTGGCCGCCTTGATCGTCGTCGCCTGGCCGCGCATGTGCAGCTTGGAGAAGATGAACGGCTTGAACAGCTCGAGCGCCATCTTCTTGGGCAGGCCGCACTGGTGCAGGCGCAGCGTCGGGCCGACCACGATCACCGAGCGCCCGGAGTAGTCGACGCGCTTGCCGAGCAGGTTCTGCCGGAAGCGCCCCTGCTTGCCCTTGATCATGTCGGCGAGCGACTTCAGCGGGCGCTTGTTGGTGCCCGTGATCGCGCGGCCGCGGCGGCCGTTGTCGAGCAGCGCGTCGACCGATTCCTGCAGCATGCGCTTCTCGTTGCGCACGATGATGTCGGGCGCGTTGAGCTCGAGCAGGCGGCGCAGGCGGTTGTTGCGGTTGATCACGCGCCGGTAGAGGTCGTTGAGGTCCGAGGTCGCGAAGCGCCCGCCGTCGAGCGGGACCAGCGGCCGCAGGTCCGGCGGCAGCACCGGCAGGACGCTCATGACCATCCACTCCGGCTTGTTGCCGGAGTCCAGGAACGACTCGATCAGCTTGAGGCGCTTGGACAGGCGCTTGATCTTGGTCTCCGAGCGCGTGTTGTCGACCTCCTGGCGCAGCCTCTCGGCCTCGCTGCGCAGATCGATCCCGCGCAGCAGATCGCGCACGGCCTCGGCGCCCATGCGGGCGTCGAACTCGTCGCCGTGCTCCTCGAGCATCTCGAGGTAGGTCTCCTCGGGCATGATCTGGCCGCGCTCCAGCGGCGTCAGGCCGGGGTCGACCACGACATAGGCCTCGAAGTAGAGGATGCGCTCGATCTCGCGCAGGGTCATGTCGAGCAGCAGCCCGATGCGCGACGGCAACGACTTCAGGAACCAGATGTGCGCCACCGGGCTGGCCAGGTCGATGTGGCCCATGCGCTCGCGCCGCACCTTGGTCAGCGTGACCTCGACGCCGCACTTCTCGCACACGACGCCGCGGTGCTTCATGCGCTTGTACTTGCCGCAGAGGCACTCGTAGTCCTTCACCGGGCCGAAGATCTTGGCGCAGAACAGCCCGTCGCGCTCCGGCTTGAACGTCCGGTAGTTGATGGTCTCCGGCTTCTTGACCTCGCCGAACGACCAGGAACGGACGACATCGGGCGACGCCAGGCCGATGCGCAGCCCGTCGAAGTCCTCGGTCGTGCCCTGCTGCTTCAGAAGATTCAACAGATCTTTCATGGTATCCCCGCTGCCGTGTCAGTTATCGCTTGCTTCACCGCAATTGACGGACACGGGATCAGTCCTGCTCCAGCTCGATGTTGATACCGAGCGACCGGATTTCCTTCAACAGAACATTGAACGACTCGGGCATGCCGGCTTCCATGCGGTGATCCCCGTCGACGATGTTCTTGTACATCTTGTTGCGGCCGTTCACGTCGTCCGACTTGACCGTGAGCATCTCCTGCAGCGTGTAGGCCGCGCCGTAGGCCTCGAGCGCCCAGACCTCCATCTCGCCGAAGCGCTGGCCGCCGAACTGGGCCTTGCCGCCCAGCGGCTGCTGCGTGACGAGGCTGTACGGCCCGGTCGAGCGCGCGTGCATCTTGTCGTCGACCAGGTGGTTGAGCTTGATGATGTGCATGTAGCCCACGGTGACCGGGCGGTCGAACGGGTCGCCGGTGCGGCCGTCGTAGAGCGTGGTCTGGCCGGACGGCGGCAGGTCCGCGAGCTCCAGCATGCGGCGGATCTCGTCCTCGTTGGCGCCGTCGAACACCGGTGTCGCCATGGGCACGCCTTCGCGCAGGTTGTCGGCCAGGCGCAGGACCTCGTCGTCGGTGAGCGAGTCGAGGTCCTCCCTGTGCTCGGCCTCGGGATGGTTGTACACCTTGTCGAGGAAGCCGCGGATCTCGCCCGCGTTGCTCTTGTCGTCGAGCATTCGACCGATCTTCGCACCGAGGCCCTTCGCCGCCCAGCCGAGGTGCGCCTCGAGCACCTGGCCGACGTTCATGCGCGAGGGCACGCCCAGCGGGCTGAGCACCACGTCGACCGGCTCGCCGTCCTCCATGTAGGGCATGTCCTCGGTCGGCACGACGGTGGAGATGACGCCCTTGTTGCCGTGGCGCCCGGCCATCTTGTCGCCCGGCTGGAAGCGGCGCTTCACGGCCATGTACACCTTGACCATCTTGAGCACGCCCGGCGCCAGATCGTCGGGCTGCGTGATCTTCTCCTTCTGCTCGGCGAAACGCTGCTCGAAGGCCTCGCGGTGCGAGCGCAGCTGCCCCGCGGCCTTCTCGAGGGCGACGTTGGCGTCCTCGTCGCGCAGGCTGATCTCGAACCACTGGTCGGGCTCGAGGCCGTCGAGGTAGGCCTTGGTGACCTTGCTGCCCTTCTTGAGGCCGTTCGGGCCCTTGTCGGCGACCTTGTTCACCAGCGACTTCTCGACGCGGGCGAAGATGTCGGCCTCGATGATGCGGCGCTGGTCGTCGAGGTCCTTGCGCACCTGGCGCAGCTCGTCCTGCTCGATCTCGAGCGCGCGCGCATCCTTCTCGACGCCGTCGCGGGTGAACACCCGCACGTCGATCACGGTGCCGTCCATGCCCGCGGGCACGCGCTGGGAGGTGTCCTTCACGTCGGAGGCCTTCTCGCCGAAGATCGCGCGCAGCAGCTTCTCCTCGGGCGTGAGCTGGGTCTCGCCCTTGGGCGTGACCTTGCCGACGAGGATGTCGCCCGGCTTGACCTCGGCGCCGACGTAGACGATGCCCGACTCGTCGAGCTTGGCCAGCAGGGTCTCGGACACGTTCGGGATATCGGAGGTGATCTCCTCGGGCCCGAGCTTGGTGTCGCGCGCGACGCAGGTCAGCTCCTCGACGTGGATCGTGGTGAAGCGGTCTTCCTCGACCACGCGCTCGGAGATCAGGATCGAATCCTCGAAGTTGTAGCCGTGCCAGGGCATGAACGCGACGAGCATGTTCTGCCCGAGCGCCAGCTCGCCCATGTCGGTCGACGGACCATCGGCCAGCACGTCGCCATTGGCCACCACGTCACCCGGCGCCACCAGCGGGCGCTGGTTGATGCAGGTGTTCTGGTTCGAGCGCGTGTACTTGGTCAGGTTGTAGATGTCGACGCCGGCCTCGCCCTGGGCCGCCTCGTCGTCGTTGACCCGCACCACGATGCGGCCCGCGTCGACCGAGTCGACCACGCCGCCGCGCTTGGCGGCGACCGAGGCGCCGGAGTCCATCGCCACCTTGCGCTCCATGCCGGTGCCGACCACGGGCTTCTCGGCGCGCAGCGTCGGCACCGCCTGGCGCTGCATGTTCGAGCCCATGAGCGCGCGGTTGGCGTCGTCGTGCTCGAGGAACGGGATCAGCGCGGCCGCCACCGACACGATCTGCTTCGGCGACACGTCGACGTACTGGATCTGCTCCGGCGTCTCGAGCGTGAACTCGTTGTTGTAGCGGCAGGAGACCAGCTCGTCGGTCAGCTTGCCCTTCTCATCGAGCGCGGCGTTCGCCTGCGCGATGACGAAGTTGCCTTCCTCGATCGCGGAGAGGTAGTCGACCTGGTCGGTGACGCGCGAGCTCTCGACCTTGCGATACGGCGTCTCGAGGAAGCCGTACTTGTTGGTGCGGGCGTAGACCGACAGCGAGTTGATCAGGCCGATGTTCGGCCCCTCCGGGGTCTCGATCGGGCACACGCGGCCGTAGTGCGTCGGGTGCACGTCGCGCACCTCGAAGCCGGCGCGCTCGCGCGTCAGGCCGCCCGGGCCGAGCGCCGAGATGCGGCGCTTGTGCGTGACCTCGGACAGCGGGTTGTTCTGGTCCATGAACTGCGACAGCTGGTTGGAGCCGAAGAACTCCTTGATCGCCGCCGCCACGGGCTTGGCGTTGATGATGTCCTGCGGCATCAGGCCCTCGGACTCGACCATCGACAGGCGCTCGCGCACCGCGCGCTCGACACGCACCAGGCCGACGCGGAAGACGTTCTCCGCCATCTCGCCGACGCAGCGGATGCGCCGGTTGCCGAGGTGGTCGATGTCGTCGACCGAGCCGTTGCCGTTGCGGATGTCGATCAGCACGCGCAGGACGTCGAGGATGTCGTCGTTGTCCAGCACGCCCGCGCCCTCGGGGCTCGTCGCGGCCGACCCGGCGGTTGAACTTCATGCGCCCGACCGCCGACAGGTCGTAGCGGTCCTCGGCGAAGAACAGGTTCTGGAACAGGCTCTGGGTCGCCTCCTTGGTCGGCGGCTCGCCCGGGCGCATCATGCGGTAGATCTCGACCTGGGCCTCGAACTGGGTCTTGGTCGGGTCGATCCGCAGCGTGTTCGAGATGTACGGGCCGCGATCGAGCTCGTTGACGAACAGCGTGTCGATCGACTTGACCTTCTTCTCGATCAGCTTCTCGATGACCTCGCCCGTGAGCTCGTCGTTGGCCGAGGCGAGCACCTCGCCGGTGTCCGGGATCGGCGACGTCGTGCGCCAGGATCTTGCCTTCGAGGTACTCACGCGGCACGTCCAGGCGCTTGATCCCGGCCTTCTCGAGCTCCTTGATATGGCGCGCCGTGATGCGCCGGCCCGCCTCCACGACGACGTTCTTGCCGTCGGAGATGTCGAACGTGCGCGGTCTCGCCGCGCAGGCGCTGCGGCACCAGCTCGAGCTCGACCTTGTCCTTCTTGAAGTGGTAGGTGTTCTTCTCGAAGAACATGTCGAGCATCTGCTGGGTGTCGTATCCCAGCGCGCGCAGCAGCACCGTCGCCGGCAGCTTGCGGCGCCGGTCGATGCGCGTATAGATGCTGTCCTTGGCGTCGAACTCGAAGTCGAGCCAGGAGCCACGGTAGGGGATCACCCGCGCCGTGAACAGCAGCTTGCCCGAGGAATGGGACTTGCCCTTGTCGTGATCGAAGAACACGCCGGGCGAGCGGTGCAGCTGCGAGACGATCACGCGCTCGGTGCCGTTGATGATGAAGGTGCCGGTGTCGGTCATGAGCGGCAGCTCGCCCATGTAGACTTCCTGCTCCTTGACGTCCTTGACGCTCTTGTTGCTCGTGCCCTTGTCGAAGATCACCAGGCGCACGAGCACACGCAGGGGGGCGGAGAACGTCAGGCCACGAACGCTGCACTCGCGCTCGTCGAACGCGGGCTTGCCGAGACGGTAACTGACGTACTGCAGCTCGACGTTGCCGGAATAGCTGACGATCGGCAGCACGGACTGAAACGCGGCGTGCAGCCCGACGTTCGTGACGCTCCTCCGGCGCCTTGTCGGTCTGCAGGAAGTCCCGGTACGATTCGATCTGCGTCTGGAGCAGATAAGGCGCCTCCAATACGGAGGTGCGCTTGCCGAAATCCTTCCGGATGCGCTTCTTCTCAGTGAAGGAATATGCCATTCGGTTCCTCTCTACCTCTCGTGGGCACAGGGCGCGGTATACTGGACAGGTCTGCGCGGATCCCGCCCGTCGGCACCCAGCAGGAAAGGCCGGCAGCGACCAGGCATCCTGGCAGGCGGCGCAGCGCCACGCCCGCCGAGTGCCCGGCCACCAGCCACGGTACGCTACTGCGCAGCGACAACGCTCGACGAACGCCCGCTGCGCTTACTTGAGCTCGACAGCCGCGCCGGCCTCCTCGAGCTGCTTCTTGATCGTCTCGGCATCCTCCTTCTCGACCTGCTCCTTCACGGTCGCCGGGACGCCCTCGACCATCTCCTTGGCCTCCTTCAGACCCAGGCCGGTGATCTGGCGGATCGCCTTGATCACGCCGACCTTGTTGTCGCCGAAGCTCGACATGACGACGTCGAACTCGGTCTGCTCCTCAACGGCCTCGGCGGCCTCGCCGCCACCGGCGGCCGGCGGCGCGGCCACGGCGGCAGCGGCGGACACGCCGAACTTCTCCTCCATCGCGGAGATCAGGTCGACGATCTCCATCACGGTCATGTTCGAGATGGTCTCGAGAATGTCTTCTTTCGAAACGGCCATTTCAGCCTCCTCCACAATATGCAATCGCAAGCCGGTCGGCGCCGGCTGCGCGTCGATTCATCAACCCTCGCCGGCCTTCTGCATGCGCACGGCCTCGGTCGTGCGAACCAGCTTGCCAGGCACCTCGTTGAGCGTGCGCGCGAACTTGTCCAGCGGCGCCCGCAGCGTGGCTGCGAGCTGGGACAGGGCCTCGTCGCGGGTCGGCAGATTCGCCACGCGATCGATCTCGCCCGGGCCGTAGAGCTCGGCCGCCGATGGCGACCGCCCGGACCTCGAGCTTGCTCGTGCGTCTTCGCGAAATCCTTGATGACACGCGCCGCCGACCCCGGGTCCTCGGTGGAGAACGCCAGCATCAGCGGACCGGTCAGCCCCTCGCCCATGCACTCGAACTCGGTACCCTCGATGGCACGGCGTGCCAGGGTGTTCTTGACCACCTTGAGATAGACGTTCTGCGAGCGCGCCTGGCTGCGCAGCTGCGTCATCTCGAAGACGGACAGACCCCGGTACTCCGCTGCGACGGCCGAGTGCGCCGAGCCGGCGACTTGCGCCACCTCGGACACGACCGCCTTCTTCTCATCGAGTGACAGCGGCATCGAGCACCTCCTGTCGGGACGCCCTCGCGCGAGGCGCGCCCCGGATGAGCCACGCGCCCGGGTGCTCTGCCACCCGGGCGCACTCGCGGCGACCGCCGGTCATGCGTTGCATACCGGCCGGTGGGACCGAAAAGATCCCGCATCGCCATCTGCGCAGGGAATTAAGCCCGCGGTCACCCACGGACACCTGCGGTCTTTGACGCGATCCGGCCGTAGTGGCCAGGTCGTTCAAAGTCGGTTGTCGCGGGCCGACGCCTTGTCGGCCCGGCCACCCTCGCGGTGGCTTCGTCATGCCTCGTCCTCTTCTCTCGCCGAGGGCGCGGAGAACGCAGAGATTCGCGAAGTAGCCGAAAATTGCTCCGCGTTTCTCCGCGTGCCCTGCGGTCTCTGCGAGAGATACTGTCTCGTTGCCAGCTCCTGTGCCGGCTGCACCCTCGCCGCGAACGCAGGAATCGCAAAGCAGGATCTTCAAATAGCTCCCTTGAATCCTCTGCGTTCTCTGCGCTCTCTGCGAGAGATACTGTTGATCTCCGCGACGTATCAGGCCGACAGGCTCGCCTTGTCGACCTTGACGCCGGGGCCCATCGTCGAGGAGACCGTGATACGCTTCATGTAGATGCCCTTCGACGTCGACGGCTTGGCCTTGTTCAGGTCGTTGACCAGCGCCTGCAGGTTCTCGCGCAGCTGCTGCGCGTCGAAGCCCGCCTTGCCGATCGGCACGTGGATGATGCCGTTCTTGTCGATGCGGTAGCGCACCTGGCCGGCCTTGGCGTTGGACACCGCCTGGCCGACGTCCTGCGTCACCGTGCCGACCTTGGGGTTCGGCATCAGCCCGCGCGGGCCGAGGATCTGGCCCAGCTTGCCGACCACGCGCATGGCGTCGGGCGCGGCGATGACCACGTCGAAGTCGAGCTCGCCGCCCTGGATGCGCTCGGCCAGGTCGTCCATGCCGACGACGTCGGCGCCGGCGGCCTGGGCCGCCTCGGCCTGCTCACCCTGGGCGAACACGGCCACGCGCATCTCCTTGCCGGTGCCGTTGGGCAGCACGGTGGAGCCGCGCACCATCTGGTCCGACTTGCGCGCGTCCACGCCCAGGTTCACGGCCACGTCGACCGTCTCCTCGAACTTCACCGTCGAGAGCTCCCCGAGCAGCGAGAGCGCCTCGTCGACCGCGTACTCGCGGTTCGGATCGACCTTCTCGCGCATTGCGCGCTTGCGCTTGCTCAGCTTCGCCATGGCTACATGCCCTCCACTTCGAGACCCATGCTGCGCGCGCTGCCCGCGATGGTGCGCACGGCGGCCTCCATGTCGGCGGCGGTCAGGTCCGGCTCCTTCTGGCGCGCGATGTCCTCGAGCTGCTCGCGCGTCACCTTGCCGACCTTGTCGAGCAGCGGGCTGCCGCTGCCGCTCTTGATGCCGGCGGCCTTCTTGAGCAGGACCGCGGCCGGCGGCGTCTTCGTGACGAAGGTGAAGCTGCGGTCGCTGTAGACCGTGATGATCACCGGGATCGGCAGGCCCGGCTCCACGTTCTGCGTGTTGGCGTTGAACGCCTTGCAGAACTCCATGATGTTGAGGCCGTGCTGACCCAGCGCCGGGCCGACCGGCGGGCTCGGGTTGGCCTGGCCCGCCGCCACCTGCAGCTTGATGTAAGCTTCGATCTTGCGTGCCATGATCTCTCTCGACTCTGCGCCGGGTGCATGACGCCTCGTCGGCTCCCCGTTGGGATCGATGCGGCACTCAATCGCGAGCCGCCCTGTATCGACGACGGTCTGCCAGCCGACGACCGGCTGGAGCGCGATCGCGACTCTGACGCCGGCGTCGAGCTCTCGACCTGGAATCCAGCTCGACGGGCGTCGATCGGCCGAAGATCTGCACCGCCACCTGAGCAGGCGCGACTTGTCGAAGTTGACCTCCTCGACGACGCCGTTGAAGTCGTTGAACGGCCCGTCGGTGACGCGCACGACCTCGCCGGGCTCGAACAGCACCTTCGGCTTCGGCTTCTCCACGCCCTCCTGCACCCGCTGCAGGATCTGGTCGGCCTCGCGCTCGGAGATCGGCGCGGGCTTGTCGGCCGTGCCGCCGATGAAGCCGAGCACGCGGGGCACGTTCTTCACCAGGTGCCAGGTCTCGTCGTTCATGTCCATCTGCACCAGCACGTAGCCGGGGAAGAACTTGCGCTCGCTGACCTGCGCTTCTGGCCGCCCTTGACCTCGACCACCTCCTCGGTGGGCACCATCACCTCGCCGAAATGGTCCTCGAGACCACTGCGGGCGATGTGCTCCTCGAGCGAGCGCTTGACCGCGCTCTCGAATCCCGAGAACGCCTGCACCACGTACCAGCGCTTCGCCATAACCGCCTCAGCCCCCGACACCGGTGATCGCCCCGAAGCCCCACTGCAGCAGCATGTCGAGCAGCCAGAGAAAGATCCCCACCAGCAGCACGACGAGCAGCACGATCAGCGTGGTCTGCACCGCCTCGGCGCGCGTCGGCCACACCACCTTGCGCAGCTCGGTGCGCGCATCCTGGAGGAACTTCCAGAAACGCTGGCCCTGCGCGGTCGTGTATGCCAGCGCGACCGCCACGGCGGCCACGCCCAGCAGCCCGAGCGCGCGGTACAGCGGCGACTGCGTCGCCGAAACAGATAGAACGCGAACACCCCGCCGGCGAGCAGCGCGACCGAGACCCAGAGCTTCAGGGTGTCGACCAGCGAGCCCTGTGTTTCCGCCTTCGCCACCATGTCTGCGATGCAGCTCGCGATCCCGTCCGGTCACCGGCCGCGGCCGGCGCATGTGATATGGCAGGCCAGGAGGGACTCGAACCCCCAACCTGCGGTTTTGGAGACCGCTGCTCTGCCAATTGAGCTACTGGCCTAATCAGTCGACATCGGACTGGCGAGGCCGCCTCGATCCTTCACCCCGCGTGGTCCGCGGCTTGCCGGGTCAGCCGGCCAACGGCCTAGTCCGAGCGACCAGCGCCCGCGGCACTACGCCGTGGCGCACTGGTCGACCGCTGATCGCCGACGTCTACTCGATGATCTTCGAGACGACGCCGGCCCCGACGGTGCGCCCGCCCTCGCGGATCGCGAAGCGCACGCCCTCTTCCATCGCGATCGGGGCAATCAGCGTCACCGAGATCTTCACGTTGTCGCCCGGCATCACCATCTCGGTGCCCTCGGGCAGCTCCACCGTCCCCGTCACGTCGGTCGTGCGGAAATAAAACTGCGGACGGTAGCCCTGGAAAAACGGCGTGTGACGCCCGCCCTCGTCCTTCGACAGCACGTACACCTCGCCCTCGAAACGCGTGTGCGGCGTGATCGACTTGGGCTTGCACACCACCTGGCCGCGCTCGACGTCGTCGCGCTTGATGCCGCGCAGCAGCAGCCCGACGTTGTCGCCCGCCTCGCCCTGGTCGAGCAGCTTGCGGAACATCTCCACGCCCGTGACCGTGGTCTTGCGGGTGTCGTGCAGGCCGACGATCTCGACCTCCTCGCCCGTCTTGACCACACCACGCTCGACGCGGCCGGTGACCACCGTGCCCCGGCCCGAGATCGAGAACACGTCCTCGATCGGCATCAGGAAAGGCTGGTCCACCGCGCGCTCGGGCACCGGGATGTAGGCGTCCATCGCCTCCATGAGCTTGACGATCGACGGCACACCGATCTCCGTCTGGTCGCCCTCGAGCGCCTTGAGCGCCGAGCCCGTCACCACCGGCGTGTTGTCACCGTCGTACTCGTAGCTCGACAGCAGCTCGCGCACCTCCATCTCGACGAGCTCCAAAAGCTCCGGGTCGTCGACCATGTCCGCCTTGTTGAGGTAGACCACGATCGAGGGCACGCCCACCTGGCGGCCCAGCAGGATGTGCTCGCGCGTCTGCGGCATCGGCCCGTCGGCCGCCGACACCACCAGGATCGCGCCGTCCATCTGCGCCGCGCCCGTGATCATGTTCTTGACGTAGTCCGCGTGACCCGGGCAGTCCACGTGCGCGTAGTGGCGCTGCGCCGACTCGTACTCCACGTGCGCGGTCGCAATCGTGATCCCGCGCGCGCGCTCCTCCGGCGCGTTGTCGATCATGTCGAATGCGCGCGCCTCACCGCCCACGGCCTCCGCCTGGACCTTCGTCAGCGCCGCCGTCAGCGTCGTCTTGCCATGGTCGACGTGACCAATCGTGCCTACGTTGACGTGCGGCTTGGTACGCTCGAACTTCGCCTTGGACATCCCGCAGATCTCCCAGAACCGTCGTATTCCGTGGTCATTCCAGACTTCATGGAGCCGATAACCGGATTTGAACCGGTGACCTCTCCCTTACCAAGGGAGTGCTCTACCGCTGAGCTATATCGGCTGAAACCGTCATGTCGTGCCCCGCGTCAGGCTGTTCGCTGGAGCGGGTGACGGGAATCGAACCCGCGTCATCAGCTTGGAAGGCTGAGGTTCTACCATTGAACTACACCCGCCGGGCCGTGCTCTCGTCGCGCGTCCGCGCCACGCTGCCGGGCGGTGGCGCGCGGCCGCTCCGGGCTTCCCGCAGACCCGGCGGCGGCCGTCCCTGCTCCGCCCGGGCGCGTCTCGCGCTGCATTCCCGGGCGCCCGATCTGCTTCAAGTCCCTGTTCTGCCTGGTGGAGGAGGGAGGATTCGAACCTCCGAAGGCTGAGCCAGCAGATTTACAGTCTGCCCCCTTTGACCGCTCGGGAACTCCTCCGGCAAACAAGCCGCGAATTGCTGCCCGACCGAAAGGCGACACGTCAATACGAGCGGGGCGCCGCCGGAGGGGCGCGGGTGGGGACGAGCTGGAGCTGGCGACAGGATCGAACCTGCGACCTGCTGATCACAAATCGGCTGCTCTACCGCCTGAGCTACGCCAGCGATTCCAGAGGCACATATGGTAATCGAGGAGCCGCGGTGCGCGGTAGCGGGTGCGGCGCCTGGCGGCGCCGTTGCCGGCGTTCGCCCGTGCCCGCGGACGCGGCGTCGGCTGGCGCGCGGCAGCGGCTCGAGCCCGTCCGCGGGTCCCGGATGGGGCGAAAACCGGCCTACGCCATGCCCGCGCGCCGGCGGGGAGCGCAGGGCGGCCCGCACCGTGGCTCGGGCGCCGCCGGGGATCGTAGGCCGGTCTCGGCCGCAACGGCCGATGGCCCGCCGGCATGCGACTGGCTTCGCGAACCGTGCGTGCCACCGCCCCAGCCCCCGGAGGGGTCGGGTGCGGCACCTCGCGACGGGAGGGTTTCCGGCCCGCCGCGCCCTCATCCGACCCTGCTACCCGACCGGACGACGGACCGCAGGCCGCGCGGGGTCGCTCGCAGGCGCGCTCCAGGCGCTGCAGGGGCTGGTCGGCGGCGAGCGACTCGAGCAGCTCGGCGGTGAGGTCCTCCCCGGGGTCCTCGTAGTCGAGCCAGTAGCGGGTCTGCGTGCGCGTGCGCAGGTGCATCTCCGGGTCGAAGCCGAGCTCCTCGAGGTAGTCCGTGTGGCGCACCGCGTAGCGCTTCTCGCGGAACAGGCCCACGGAGACGGCGTTCTGGAGCTCCGTGTCCTGGACGATCGCGAAGTAGTCCTTGATGCCCTTGCGCGCGAGCTCGCGGGTGGCGGCGATGGCCTGCTCGCGCGTGTCGCGCGGCGGCAGCACCACCTGGTAGCCGTACACCTCCTCGTCCTCGGTGGTGCGCTGCTCGGGCTCGAGCCCGAGCTCGGCGAGCCGCGCCCGCGCCGCCTCGGCGCGCTCGGCGCTGGTGAACGGCCCGACCGTGTAGCAGGCCGTGGTCTCCGCGTCGCCCTCGTCCGTGGCGGCGCCCGCGTCGGGCGCGCCCGCGTCCGCCGGCGCCGGCGACTCCACCTCGCCGAGCAGGCGCAGCTCGCCGATCTCCTCCGGCGGCGCCACCTCGGTGCGCGGTGCCGCCGGGGCTTCCGGGCGGCGAATCCAGGCGCCCAGCCCCAGGTTCACGATCAGCAGCAGCACGGCTACCCAGCGCATGGTGCCTCCAGCGCCACCTGCAGGCCGCGCAGCGTGAGCAGCGGATCGTGCCGCCATTCGCCGTCGAGCCAGGGCAGCAGCGTGGCCGCGTCGCCGCCGGCGAGCAGCAGCCGCGGTGCCGCCATGCCCGGTCGCGACGGCCGCAGCGACGCGCTCGATCGCGCCCGCCAGCCCCACCAGGGTGCCGGCGCCCAGCGCGCCCGCCGTGGTCGCCGCCGGCAGCGTGGCCTCGTCGCCGCCGCGGGCAGCGCGGGCGCCGCGGCACGCAGGCCCGGCGCGCGTCGCCGCCAGCCCGGCCAGGATGGCGCCACCGGCATGGCGCCCGTCGGCGCGCAGCGCATCGACCGTGACCGCGGTGCCGGCGTCGACCGCGACCGCATCCACGGCGCCCAGCAGCGCGCGCGCGCCGATCAGGTTGGCCCCGCGGTCCGCGCCCAGCGCCGCCGGGTCGCGGTAGCCGTTGACCACGCCCCCGAGGCGACCGGCCGGGCGCAGCTCCACGAGCTCCAGCCCCCAGCGCGCGGCGACCCAGTCGCGCAGCCCCGCGAGCGACTGGCGCCCGGCGACGCTGCAGGCCGCCACCGTGTCCGGCGCGAGCCCGTCCCAGGCGGCGGCGTAGACCTCGGCCGCGTCGCCAGCGCGCGCCGCGAAGGCCCACGGGCCCGCGAGGCCGCCACGCTCGGCGCGGGCCCACTCGACGCGGCTGTCGCCGACGTCGACCAGGAGCCTCACGGCGCCGCCCGCAGGGTCGCCTCGCCGGCGACGAAGCAGCGCTCGCCCGCGGCGGTGCGCACGCGCAGCGCGCCGCCGGCGTCGATGCCCGCGGCCACGCCCTCGACGACGCCGGCCGGCGCCTCGACCCGCACCGCCTGTCCCTGCAGGGCGTCGAGCGCGCCCAGCGCGCGAGCGCGGCGGTCGCGCCCGCGCGCTCGAAGCGCTCCAGCGCCTCGACCAGCGCGGCCATGAGGCGGGCCCGCGAGGCGGCCGCGCTCGACCGGCACCCGAGCTCGTGGCGCAGGTCGGTGACCGGCCGGTCGATGTCGTGCGCGGCGGGGCCGAGGTCGGTGTTGACGCCGATGCCGACGGTCGCGCGCGCCGGGCCGGCGCAGGCGCCCTCGACCTCCACGAGGATCCCGCCGAGCTTGTCGCCGCCGACCAGGATGTCGTTGGGCCACTTGAGCGCGACCCGCGCCAGGCCCTACGTCGCGCAGCACCTCGGCGAGCGCGACGCCGGCCACCAGCGACAGCGGCGCCAGCTCGCGCGGCGCGCGCGCGAACCGGCGCGCGAGCGAGAACGTCAGCGCGCCGCCGGGGGCGCGAGCCAGGCGCGCCCGCGCCGCCCGCGCCCGGCCGTCTGGTGATCGGCGATGCACAGCAGCGCGCGCCCGTCGGCCGGGACCTCGCGCCGCGCCAGCAGCGTGCTGGTCGAGGGCACCGGGGCGCGCACGTCGAGCTCGGCCACGCGGGCGCGCACGCGCTCGAGCCCGGCGTCGATCGCGGCGGCGCTCGAGCGGCGCATCGACGGGCGCGCTCGCGCGGCCTGCCCAGCCAGGCCCGCCAGCGCGCGGCGACCGCGTCGCGGGCGGGGTCGGGCTGCTCCAGCTCGAGGCCGGCGTCGAACGGGCGGGCGTCGGGGTGCCGGGGCGACAGCTCGTAGCGCATCGTGCTCCGGGGGCGTGACGGCGACGGCATACGATACCGTTGGCACGCTGCGTGCACCACCGCGGCGGTGGCGCCAGCGCGGGCGCTGATACAATGCGGACGCGCCCGCAGCCGGTCGGTGGAACGCGATGGACGTCCTCACGCTCCTGCATGGGCGGGCCTCGGTGCCCGCGGACGAGCTCGACGCACCCGCGCCGGACGGCGAGGCGCTCGAGGCGATCCTGCGGGCCGGCACCAGTGCCCCCGACCACGGCGGCCTCCGGCCCTGGCGCTTCATCCTCATCCGCGGGGACGCGCGCGCGCGTCTCGGCGAGGTCTTCGCGCGGGCGCTGCAGGCGCGCCGGCCCGACGCCGATGCCGACGAGCTCGAGCGTCAGCGCGCCAAGGCGCTGCGCGCGCCGCTGATCATCGCCGTCGCCGCGCGCGTCGACCCGGACAATGCCAAGGTACCGGTGATCGAGCAGCTGCTGTCGGCCGGGGCGGCGACCCAGCAGATGGCGCTGGCGGCGAACGCGCTCGGCTTCGGCGCGGTATGGCTCACCGGCCCGAACGCCCACGACGCCACGGTGGCCGAGGCGCTCGGGCTCGGGTTCGACGACCGCCTGGTCGCGTTGCTGCACCTCGGCACACCGCGCCACGGCTTCCCGCCCCGCACCCGGCCCGATCCCGGCGCGTTCGTGACCGAGTGGCACGAGCCGTGCGCCCTGGAGACGCTGTGATGCGCGCCGCCGCGCTCGCCGGCGCCGGCCTCGCCGCCGCGCTCGCGCTGGCGCCGGGCGGGGCCCAGGGCGAGGACGTGACCTACAAGTACCGCGAGGACGACGGCACGGTCTGGTTCACCGACCGCCCGCCGAGCGGCGCGCGGTTCGACGACTACGAGTTCCTCGGCTGTCCACGGCCGCCCGCCCGCGCGCTCGTCGTGCCGCGGGCTCTCCGAGGCCGAGCGCGAGCGCCGCGCCGGGCGCATCGACACGCCGCTGCGCCGGCTCACCGACCGCTTCGGCGTCGACCGCCTGCTGGTCAAGGCGATCATCTCGGTGGAGTCGGTGCTTCGACCCGCGCGCGGTGTCGCGCGTCGGCGCGCGCGGCCTGATGCAGCTCATGCCGTCGACCGCGCGCGCGCTGGGGGTGGAGGACAGCTTCGACGTCAACGCCAACCTGCGCGGCGGCATCACCTACTTCAGCCGCCTCCACCGGCGCTTCGACGGCGATCTGCGGCTCGCGCTCGCGGCCTACAACGCCGGCCCGGGCGCGGTCGAGCGCCACGACGGCATCCCGCCCTATCCGCAGACACGGATCTACGTCGAGCGGGTCCTCGAGCGCCTCGAGGGCTACCGCCGCGTGGCCACGCAGTAGCGAGGCAGGCGACGCCCGGCGGAACCTTCCGCCGCCGCCATCCGTGTCTGCACTGGATATGGATCCATCCCGCCCCGCCACCGACCTGCAGCGCTACCGCTTCGAGCGCGCGCTGCGCCCGCACATGGACGCCCTGCGGCGGCTCGCGCTGCGCCTGACCGGCTCGCGCGACGACGCCGAGGACCTGGTCCAGGAGCTGATGGCGCACCTCTACCCCCGGCTCGAGAAGGTCATGGCGCTCGAGCAGCCACGTCCCTGGCTCACGCGCGTCCTCTACCGGCTGTTCGTCGACGGGTGGCGCCGGCGGCGCGCCAACCCCGTGAGCGATGGCGAGTTCGACCCGGATGCGGGCGCGGGCGATCCGGACGACGTGCCCGATGCCGTGTTCGAGCGGCGGCTGACGGCCGAACGGCTGCAGGCGGCGCTCGACGGGCTGCGTCGATCTACCGCGAGCTGCTGATCCTGCACGACGTCGAGGGCTACACCCTGCCGGAGGTCGCCGAGGCCATGGACATCCCGCTCGGGACGCTGAAATCGCGCCTGCACCGGGCCCGCGGGGGCCTGCGCGCGGCCGTGTTGTCGGGGGCGCATGGAACCATTCGGCCGGACGATTCGTGAGAGGGGCATGAGCGGAGGGAACACGATGGACTGCACCGAATTCCGCAGCAGCTGGAGCGAGTGGCACGAGGGCGACCTCGGGGCCGAGGCGGCGGCGACGATGGCGGACCACCGCGGCGAATGCCCGGCCTGCCGACGCCACGACCGCCAGATGCACGCGCTGCTCGCCGGCCTGGCCACGCTGCCGCTGCCCGACAGCGGGCGCGCAGGGCCGGCTGGCGGCGCCTCGCGGGCTGGCGGCCGATCGCGGCCGCGGCGGCCCTGGTGCTCGCCTTCGGCGCCGGTCTGGTCGCGCAGCAGGTGCGCGACGGGCAGCCGAGCGGTGCGGCGGTCGAGCAGGTCGCGCTCGAGCGCGGCGGCTCGCAGGAGGTGCGGCTGGCGTTCTCGACGCCGCAGCGCCTCGACAGCGTCGAGCTGGAGCTGCGCCTGCCGCCCGGCGTCAGCCTCGCCGGCCGCCCCGGCCAGCGCGTCGTGCGCTGGCAGACCGGGCTCGCGGCGGGCCGCAACCTGCTGCGGCTGCCGCTGGAGGTGGCCGCGGACGCGCCCGGCGGCGAGCTGGTCGCGCGCGTCCACCACGCGGGCGGGACCCGCGAGTGGAAGGTCGCGCTCGAGCCGCGCCCCGACCAGACATCGCTGGCGCCGCGGGACGAGGTCGCGGCGCTCGGCAACAACCATTTCATACGCGCAACCTGAGGAGGATTTGACGATGAAGATTCGCTACGCAGTACCCGCGACACTGCTCGCGCTGGCCATGTTCGGCGCCACGCCGGCCCTGGCGCAGAACGAGCAGAACGAGGAGCTCATGATGAACGTCGTCGAGGATGCCGACGCCGACGAGGCCGAGTACGCCAGCGAGATCAACCTGCCCGAGCAGGCGCGCAGCGGCGAAGGCGACGACGAGGACGGCGGCTTCGATGAGGCGAAGGAGAATGCCTCCGAGGAGGCCGAGCATGGCCTGAACGTCGCCACGGAAGCGCAGAAACTCGAGGCGGCCAGGAAGGAAGGGCCTGAGGCGTTCAAGAAGCAGCTGGAAGCGGTCATTGAGGCCGCGAGGGGCCTCAACTCGGACGCGGTCCGCAACGAGATCCCGGCGCCCGAGGGCCGGGGCCAGCGGTAACGCCGGCGTCCAGGCCGCTCGCGCGCGATTGCCTCATCCCTGCTGCCCGTCGCGGCGCCGGCTCCGGCCGGTGCCGCGACGGGCAGCTTACGTGGTGCGCGGCCATCGCGGCCGCGTTATCGTGTCTCCGAGCCCCCCGGAAGTCCCCCGCAATGCGATTCCCGACACCGACCCGTGCACGCCGGCCGGTGCGCCCGCCTGCCTGCAGCGCTCGCGCTCGCCGTGGGGCCGTGGCCCGGCAATGGCGCGCGGCCCCCGCGGGCCCGGGCTGCGCCCGGTCATCCTGATCTGCTTGCTGCTGCTCGCCGTGGTGTCCGTGCCCGCGCTCGCCGCGACCGCGGACGAGGCGTTCCAGGCCGGCGTCGCCGCCAGCCGCGAGGGCGACCACCGCGAGGCGGTCGAGCGCTTCGAGGCCGCGCGCCGCGCCGGCCTCGACACCTCGGCGCTGCATTTCAACCTCGGCGTCGCCTACTACCGCCTGGGCGAGCTCGAGCGCGCGCGCGAGAGCTTCCGCCGCGCCTACCGCGCCGGCGACATGGCCGCCCCGGCCGCCTACAACCTCGGGCGGATCGCGCGCGAGCAGGGTGACATCGCCGCGGCGCGTCGCTGGTTCCGGCGCGCCGTGGACCGGGCGCGGACCGACGCCGTGCGCGCCCAGGCGCGGCGGGCGCTGTCAGACCTCGGGGTCGCTGTGCGCGACTCCCTGGGGCTGGTGAGCCTGGGTGTCGGCTACGACAGCAACGTGCAGCTCGCGCCCGAGGAGAGCGCCGACGTCTCGCGCGAGAGCGACCTGTTCGCCTCGGCGCAGCTGTACGGGCGTCGCGGCCTCGGTGACGGTGCCTACCTCTACGGCGGCGGCTACACCGAGCAGTACCTGGACGAGGACGACTTCAGCCTGCTCAGCCTCGCGGGCGGCGCGGGCTGGCGGGGGACAGGCGATACGCGCCCGCACGCGCGTATCGGCCTGCGCCACACGCGCTTCGGCGGTGACGCGTTCCAGGACACGGTGCTCGCGCGTGCGGGCGTCACCTGGCGCCTGGGACGCGACTCCCTGCGGGCCGGCCTCAGGGTGGACAGCTACGACGGCGCCTCGGGCTTCGGCTATCTCGACGGCGACGGCGTGGGCGCGTCCCTGCAATGGGAGCACGTCGGTGCCAACGCCTCCTGGTCGCTCGAGGCCGATGTCGAGCAGATCGACCGCGCGGATTCCGACGCGGGCAACGACTTCTTCAGCCTGTCCTACGAGGCGGTGGCGCTCGACGTCGAGCGCACGCGCCAGCTCGGCGGCAGCGCCAGGCTGCGCCTGTCCGCCGGCTGGAAGGGCTACCGCTACGACGACCCCGAGGTGCGCGACGGCTCGGCGCTCGAGCGCCGGCGCGAGGACCGCCTCAAGCTCGGCATGTCCTACGAGGCGCCCCTCGAGGGCGGGTGGTGGTGGACCGGCGGCATCGACGCGACCCACCGCGAGTCGAACATCGACGAGTTCGGCTACGACCGCGTGCGCGCCACGTTCGGCGTCGAGCGGCTGTTCTGATCGCCAGCCCGCGAAAAGCCACGACCGCAGTGCACGAGCGCCCTTCGGCCCGACGCGATCGGCCGTGCACGTCCGGCTGAAGAGACTGTGCTGAGCGACCCGGATCGGCGACAATAGGCACTGGGTTGTCGGGGAGTCGGGCATGGGCCATGTGAGCGGGGTATCGCGCGACCAGGGGACGCTGTTTCCCGAGCGCCTGGATGAGCTGATCGCGGCGGACAGCCGGGTACGGGTGATCGATGCGTTGGTCGATGGCCTGGGTGTGGGCGCGCTGGGCTTTGCCGCACGTGGCGGCGCCGAGCAGGGGCGCCCGCCGCATGACCCGGCGGATCTGCTCAAGCTCTACATCTACCGGCTATCTCAACCGGCTGCGCTCGAGCCGCCGAGCTGGAGCTCGCGTGCGCGAACAACGTCGAGGTGCTGTGGCTGGTCCACCGCCTGGCGCCGTGCTTCAAGACGATCGCGACGTTCCGGGCGATGCACGGCGAGGCGCTGCGCGGGGCGTGTCGCTCGGTCGTGGTGTTTTGCCGCCAGGCGGGGTTGCTCGGCGGGCGGGTGGTGGCCGTCGACGGTAGCAGAGCTCGCTGCTGATAACGCCTCAGAGCGGTTATGGCGCCGACGGCAGTCGCTCGAGCGCGAGCTCGCGCGAGCTCGAGCGCATGGACCGGCGCATCACCGGCGTGTCTCGAGGCGCTCGACGCCGCCGACGCGGCCGACGACGACGAGGGCAGCGACGACGGCGACGGTGGCGACTGCGAGGCGGTGGCGCAGGCGCTGGCGACGCTCAGGCGGCGCCGCGGCGCGCTCGAGCGACTCGGCGAGGAGATGGCGGCGGCGGGCGAGTCGAGCCGCGCGCTGACCGACCCCGACAGCACCGAGATGCGCGCGGGCCGGGGCAAGTGGGTGATCGGCTACAACGTGCAATTCGCCGTCGAGGCCGGGCGCGCGCTGATCGTCCACCACGAGGTGGTCAGCGACGCCAACGACCGCGGCCAGCTGGTGCCGATGGCGCGCGGCGCCCAGACCGCGCTCGGCGGCGGGACGCTCACGGTGGTCGCCGACACCGGCTACGCCCAGGCCGAGGGCGCGCGCGCGCGTGCGCCGCCGAGGCGATCACGGCGATCGCGCCGCGCCGAGACGCCGCGCAGCCACTGGCCGGGCTTCGCCCGGGCGTGCTTCGTCTATGACGCCGAGGCCGACACCTCTGCCTGCTCCCGCCCGGGGCGACGTTGTCGTTTCCGCGGCGAAGTGCGCGGCCAGCGCCGCTACACGACGCCGGCGCATGCAGCGAGTGTGCGCTCACTCAAGGCGCAGTGCACCTCGGGGCGCCAGCGCCAGGTCAGCGCGTCATCGCCACGAGGGCGAGCTGGAGGCGATGGACGCCCGCCGCGCGCGCAGCGATCCGGGCTGGATGCGCTTTGCGCCGGCGCGACGGGCGAGCATCCGTTCGGCACGCTCAAGCGCGGCCAGCAGGCGCGGCCAGTTCGTCGCGCGGCGATTACCGGGCGTGCGCGGCGAGATGGCGTTGAGCGTGCTCGCCTACAACCTCAAGCGCCTGATCGGGGTGCTCGGGGTCGAGGCGCTGCTCGAGGCGCTGGACGCCGTGGCGCCCGAGCGAATGGCCGCGGGGTAATGGGCCCCCGCTCGCTTGTAACACCGGCCCGGACGTCGGGCTTTGCCTACGCGGTACTCGGAAGCCGGACCCACAGCATCACCGAGCCATCGCGGCTTCCGTGGGTCCGCCTCCAGCGGGACGCGCCGGGAACCGGTCGAGGCCCCGTGCCGGACCATGCCCAATGCGCGCGTGCGCCTGCGGCGCAAACGCGCCTACGTCGCTCCCACGGCTCTGCGAAGCCCCGGTGCGCTCCGGGGCGCAACGGATGACGTTGTCCCGAAGAGGAAACCCCGATGAGCGGGCCGGTGGTCGGGGGTCGCGCTGCAGGAGCCTGGGGGCGGTGACCTACTCTCGCATGGGAACCCCCACACTACCATCGGCGCTGAGCGGTTTCACTTCCGAGTTCGGAATGGAATCGGGTGGTTCCCGCTCGCTATGGCCACCAGGCAAACCGGTTGTCCCGTCGCAAACCTGCGCCGGGACCAATTCGGGAAGTCATGCAATACAGACTGTCAGGGGCATTGCTGCAATGCGCACCCGGAATGCTTGGGTGTTATATGGTCAAGCCTCACGGTCAATTAGTACCGGTTAGCTCCATGCATTACTGCACTTCCACACCCGGCCTATCAACGTCGTAGTCTTCGACGGACCTTCAGGGACCTCGAGGGTCCGGGGAGATCTGATCTTGGGAGGGGCTTCCCGCTTAGATGCTTTCAGCGGTTATCCCGACCATACGTAGCTACCCGGCAGTGCCACTGGCGTGACAACCGGAACACCAGAGGTATGTCCACTCCGGTCCTCTCGTACTAGGAGCAGCTTCCCTCAAATCTCCAACGCCCACGGCAGATAGGGACCGAACTGTCTCACGACGTTCTAAACCCAGCTCGCGTACCACTTTAAATGGCGAACAGCCATACCCTTGGGACCTGCTACAGCCCCAGGATGTGATGAGCCGACATCGAGGTGCCAAACTCCTCCGTCGATATGGACTCTTGGGAGGAATCAGCCTGTTATCCCCGGAGTACCTTTTATCCGTTGAGCGATGGCCCTTCCATTCAGAACCACCGGATCACTAAGACCTGCTTTCGCACCTGCTCGACGTGTCTGTCTCGCAGTTAAGCACCCTTATGCCTTTGCACGCACTGCACGATTTCCGACCGTGCTGAGGGTACCTTCGCACTCCTCCGTTACTCTTTGGGAGGAGACCGCCCCAGTCAAACTACCCACCACACACTGTCCCCGACCCGGATAACGGGCCTGGGTTAGAACTCCGAACATGCCAGGGTGGTATTTCAAGGTTGGCTCCACGAGAGCTGGCGCCCTCGTTTCAACGCCTCCCACCTATCCTGCACAAGCAGGTTCAAAGTTCAGTGTGAAGCTGTAGTAAAGGTTCACGGGGTCTTTCCGTCTTGCCGCGGGAACACTGCATCTTCACAGCGATTTCAATTTCACTGAGTCTCGGGTGGAGACAGCGCGGCCATCGTTACGCCATTCGTGCAGGTCGGAACTTACCCGACAAGGAATTTCGCTACCTTAGGACCGTTCATTTCAGTTAACAGCGCCACCTGGTGGTGCCGCTGCGGCGGTGGCATGGCCACTCGCCCTCCATATCGCTATGGAGATCGGACTATATCATCGCCCCTATTGAAGGGGCGCCTGGCGTGTAGTCTCTGAGGATTCTCCCACTCGAAAAGTGCTCAGGATGTCGTCATCGGAATACCGTCGTCTTCCGACGCCGCCATCGTTCATCTCCGCACGGATCCGGAGAATCTCGCGAATCCCGTCTTCTCGCAGATGCTGCCCGTCCTCGATCAGTTTCGCGAGCTTCACGAACTTCGAGAAGTCTCGCTTCTTTTTCGCCGACAGGAAACCAAACGTACGGAAGAATGGAATCACGTTATCGCGGATCGCGTGGAAGTTATTGACCTCGAAGTACCAGACACCGTCGTCTCGATCACGCAAAGTTCCACACTTCATGTGTTTCTTGAACAGTGCCAGTATGACTCGATCCCGCTGTGACACGTTGAAACACAGCGAGATCTTCCATGGCATTTCATAGTCCTTGCGTTTACGAAACGAGACGTTGAAGCTTCCCTCGCCATCGGCGAAACCTGACAGGTAATAGCCGATATGCTTCGGGACCTTCCTGGTATCGAGCGTCATCACACTTCTCTCGGGAGCCTTTCCTGCTGATTGTCCGCACCTCGCGGATTGTTACTGCCTTGGATTACAGGCTAGTACCGGAGGATACACCGGAGTTCCCAGCATATAGCCAGGTTTATTTACGTAACTACAGCGGTCCAGCTTCCTATAGTTACGGC
>JAXHMQ010000023.1:0-110169 GCA_034521365.1 Halofilum sp. (in: g-proteobacteria)
TCGGTGGACATCCGGATGGGCCGCGAATGGACGCGAATATTCGCGAATGGGGCGGTAGGGCGCCCGCCGGTTCGTGGTGATAGCTGCGCTGACGTTCACCGGGTCCGGGGCTTCCGCTGGAACCACCAGATGGACGCCAAATGGGACTGTGGCACGGAACCACCACCCGCGCGCTGGCTCGAGACCGGTCCCAAGAGGATGCCCCGAGCGCAATCCTTTCCTGCGACCTATTTCGTGTTCATTTTGTGTGCATTTTGTGGTTCATGATCTGGACGCTACAGCACAGCTCCGACGCGCGTAAGGGGCCCGCGGCGCCATTCGCGAACATTCGCGTCCATTCGCGGTTCTGTTAGACGACACAGCACAAGGCGAAAGGCATGAGTGACGACGACGAGAGCCACCTGATCGCGCAGCGGCGCGAGAAGCTGGAGGCCTGGCGCGCCGAGGGGCATGCCTACCCCAACGACTTCCGGCGCGACGCGCTCGCCGCGGACCTGCACGCGGCCTATGACGAGGCGGCGCCCGACGAGCTCGAGGGGCAGGGCGTGCGCGTCGCCGTGGCCGGGCGCATGATGGCCAAGCGGGTCATGGGCAAGGCCAGCTTCGCCCAGCTCCAGGACATGTCCGGGCGCATCCAGCTGTTCCTGCAGCGCGACGCGCTCGGTGACGAGGCCTACCGCGGCTTCAAGGGCATGGACGTGGGCGACGTGGTCGGCGCCACGGGCACGCTGTTCCACACCAGGACCGGCGAGCTCTCGGTGCGCGTGGACGAGCTGCGGCTGCTCACCAAGTCACTGCGGCCGCTGCCGGAGAAGTGGCACGGCCTCACCGACCAGGAGCAGCGCTACCGCCAGCGTTACGTCGACCTGATCATGAACCCCCAGGCGCGGCGCACGTTCGTGCTGCGCTCGCGGCTGGTGAGCGTCATCCGCGACTACTTCGAGCACCAGGGCTTCCTCGAGGTCGAGACGCCGATGATGCAGCCCATCCCCGGCGGCGCCGCGGCGCGGCCGTTCGTCACCCACCACCACGCGCTCGATACCGAGCTCTACCTGCGCATCGCGCCCGAGCTGTACCTCAAGCGCCTGGTCGTCGGCGGCCTGGAGAAGGTCTTCGAGGTCAACCGCAACTTCCGCAACGAGGGCCTGTCCACGCGCCACAACCCCGAGTTCACGATGCTCGAGTTCTACGAGGCCTACGCCGACTACCGCGACGCGATGGCCCACGTGGAGGCGATCCTGCGCCGGATCGCGCATGACGTTCTGGATCAGGAAAAGCTCGTAAGTGGCGGAGAAGAATATGATTTCTCCAGGCCCATTCGCGCGCATGACGCTGCGCGAGGCGGTGTTGCACCACAACCCGGACCTGGACGCGGAGACGCTCGCCGATCGCGACCGCGCCGCGCGCGCGGCCGAGGCCCTCGGCATCCCGGTCGAGGCGGGATGGGGCAGCGGCAAGATCGAGACGGAGATCTTCGAGAAGACCGCCGAGCCGCGCCTGCACGACCCGACCTTCGTCACGCGCTTCCCTACCGAGGTCTCGCCGCTGGCGCGGCGCAGCGAGGACGACCCCGCGGTCACCGACCGCTTCGAGCTCTTCGTCGGCGGGCGCGAGCTGGCCAACGGCTTCTCGGAGCTCAACGACCCCGAGGACCAGGCCGAGCGCTTCCGCGCCCAGGTCGCGGCCAAGGACGCCGGCGACGCCGAGGCGATGCACTTCGACGCCGACTACGTGCGCGCGCTCGAGTACGGCCTGCCGCCGACCGCGGGCGCCGGCGTCGGCATCGACCGCGTCGCCATGCTGTTCACCGGCTCGCCCTCGATCCGCGACGTCGTCCTGTTCCCCCACATGCGCCCCGAGCAGGGGTGACCGGGGCCGTCTCGAGGATCCGGAACGGCCCATCCTGCGAACCGCGAATGGACGCGAACGTTCGCGAATAGGGCAGCGGGGCGCTCGCCGGTTGGTGGAGCTTCGCTGACGTTCACCGGGCACGGCGAGGCAGCCGCTGGAACCACAAAATGAACACAAAATGGGGGGCGTGGTACGGGAATGCCCGGGCGCTGCCTCCGGACGAGCGCCACAAGGATGCCGCGGGAGCGTCAGCCGCGCCTTTCCCACTGCCTATTTCGTGTTCGTTTTGTGTGCATTTCGTGGTTCATGATCGGCGGCAAAGCGCGAGCTCCGACGCGCATGAAGGCCCCGCGGCGCCATTCGCGAACATTCGCGTCCATCGCGAGTTCCAAGCGACGACCGCTCCACACGCATGCGCCATCGAGTAGCCGGGACGGTCACCCGCCCCGGCTCTCACACCACCGCACGTACGGGACCGTATACGGCGGTTCACGCATCGCACGCGAGTCGACGGTACTCCCCGAGGAAGCTCACGAGTCCCTGATGGTGCAGCCACCGCGCCGGCACGGCGGCATGCATGTGCGAGGCACCTGCATTCCACCACGGGCCACGCCCGTTGGTCGCCGAGCGGTAGGCGCGGTAGCGTTCGACACCGAGTTGCATCAGCCGGCGGGCGCGCGTGGACCAGTGTTTCCACTGGCGCCACAGCAGACAGCGCAGGCGACGCCGGACCCACTGGTCCAGCGCCTCGAACGCCGCCTTCACCTCGGCCAGCCGGAAGTACGCCACCCAGCCCCGGATCACCGGTCTCAGCCTTGCCAGCACCCGCGTCAGGCGACGGCCCCGACCACGGCGCAGCTCGGTCCGGATACGGACCTTGAGCCGCTGCACCGAGGCGGGCGCCACCCGCAGCTTCGGCTGACGGTGGGCGGTCATCGTGTAGCCCAGAAGCGTTCGCTTCCATGGCCGGTCCACCGCGCTCTTGTCGCGGTTGACCACCAGCCGCAGCCGCCGCCACAGGAACCGCTCCAGCGAGGCCAGCACGCGCGTGCCCGCCGCCGGTGACCTCACGTAGACGGTCACGTCATCGGCATAGCGCACGAAGCGGTGGCCCCGCCGTTCGAGTTCCCGGTCGAGGTCGTCCAGCAGGACGTTCGACAGCAGCGGCGACAGCGGACCGCCCTGTGGCGTTCCCTCGCCTCGCGGCGAAGTCACGCCACCGGCCATGACACCGGCCTGCAGGTAACGCCGGATCAGGCGCAGCACCCGTGTGTCCCCGATCCGGCGGGCCAGACGTGCCATCAGCACGTCATGGTTCACCCGATCGAAGAACTGCGCCAGATCGAGATCCACCGCCCAGCGGTGCCCCGCCGCGACGTGCCCGCGGGCACGCTGCACGGCGTCGTGGGCACCCCGGCCCGGGCGGAAGCCGTAGCTGTCGCCCGAGAACGTCGGATCAAGGATCGGGGTGAGCACCTGCACCAGCGCCTGCTGGATCAGCCGGTCACCGACCGTCGGGATCCCCAGTGTCCGGCGACCGCCGCCGGGCTTGGGGATCAGCACCTGTCGCACCGGCGCGGGACGGTAAGTCCCTTCCAGCAACTGCCGGCGGATCGACGACCAGTACGCGTGGCACCAGTCCCACAGGTCGTCGACGGTGACACCGTCGATGCCCGGGGCTCCGGCGTTGCGCACCACCCGTCGATACGCCTCCATCAGATTGTCGCGACACAGCGCCGCCTCCAGCAGCGCCGTCGACCCGGACCCGGCTTCTCCCGAGCGCGCCGTGGCCGCTTGGCATCCATCACCCGTACCTCCGACGGTTCCGCCGTCGGCCCTCCGGGATGCGGCGGCCTCTCAACCGCCCCGTCTATGCCTCCTTCGGTCATCGAGCACTCCGGTGCCGGATCGGCTCCGCGCGTTCGGCCCTTCGCCGCCCCGTGCCGGCGGCTACTATGGCCTCGGCTGACTTCTGTCGGCCCATCCCGACGCCTCGCGGCGCCGGTAGCTCACGGCAGGCCGACAGACCTCCCGGGGTAAGACGCGTGACCTTCACTCCACGCCCGCCGCATTTACGTATCGCCGTTCCGGGTGACATCGGGTTCGAAGATCTGGGCCTTCTCGCCCGCGACGACACGCCTCGTATGCGGTTCCTGTTCGTCGGGTCGGAGCTTCGCCTGCGGCTTCCTTCAGACAACACCTCGCGATGATGCCCTTGCCGTTCGGCTCGCGGTTCCCGTCACCAGGGCCCGCAGGGGACTTGCACCCCCAGGTCACTTCCCGGCTCGCTTTCGCTTACCGGTTATCCAGCGCCGGGCACGGCGCTGGCGCGCCGTGCCCGGCGCACCACAAAAAGCCCCGCCGATGCGGGGCTTTATGGCACTTTCTTGAAGTGCGTTGCTACTTTGCGGCGTCGAGGCGCCGGTTGACCTCTTCCCAGTTGACCACGTTCCACCAGGCGTCGACGTAGTCCGGGCGCCGGTTCTGGTAGTTCAGGTAGTAGGCGTGCTCCCAGACGTCGATGCCGAGGATCGGGGTGCCCGGCGTCGGCGCCGTGTCCTGCATCAGCGGCGTGTCCTGGTTGGGCGTGTCGGTGATCTCGAGCTTGCCGCTGTCGTCGACGATCAGCCAGGCCCAGCCGGAGCCGAAGCGGCCCAGGGCCGCGTTCTTGAACTGCTCCTGGAAGCTCGCGAAGTCGCCGAAGGCCTCCTTGATCGCCTCGCCGACGGCGCCGCCGGGCTCACCGCCGCCGTTCGGGCGCCATGATCTGCCAGAACAAGCTGTGGTTGGCGTGGCCGCCGCCGTTGTTGCGCACCGCCGTCTGGATGTCCTTGGGCAGGGCGCCGATGCTCGCGATCAGCTCCTCGACCGGCTTGTCGGCGAGGTCGGCGTGCTTCTCGAGCGCGCCATTGAGCTTGGTGACGTAGGTGTTGTGGTGCTTGGAGTGGTGGATCTCCATGGTCATCGCGTCGATGTGCGGCTCGAGCGCATCGTACGCGTAGGGCAGCTCGGGCAGTTGGTGCGCCATCGGTGCTCCCTCCTTGATCGGGTTGGGATGGGTGTCGTGTTGCGAGCCTCGATCGGGTGACCTGAGGGCGCGGCGGGCCGAATTCAATGCCCGTCGCCGCGGCCCCGCCACGCACTATGCCACGACCGCGCCCGCGTGCCGGCGGGCGACCCGCGCGAATGCCGTCGCCGCGTTGCCGGGCGTGCGCCCGACGCGGCGCACCAGGCCGAGGCGCCGCTCGAGCGCCAGCGCCGGCACGTCGAGCAGCGCCAGGCCGGCGTCGGCCATCGTGCGCGGCAGCGCCGACCAGCCGAGGCCGACCGAGACCATCATCTTGATCGTCTCGAGGTAGTTGGTCTCGAGCGCGACGTGCAGGCGCAGGCCGTGCGGGCGCAGGGCCTCGGCCAGGATGCGCCGGGTGAACGTGGTGGCCGCGGGCAGCACGGCCGGGTGCGCGGCCAGCTCGGCGAGCGCCACCCCGCTGCGCCCGGCGAGCGGGTGCTCCGGCGCGGCCACCAGGACGAGCGGGTCGGGCCACAGGGTCTCGGTCTCCAGCGACGCCGCCGGGCTCTCCGGCAGCGTCACCACGGCCAGTTCCAGCTCGCCCCGGTCAACGGCCTGGCAGGCCTGCTCCGAGTCCATGAAGTGCAGGTCCAGCTCCACCTCGGGATAGCCGGCGGTGTAGGCGCGCAGGATCGGCGGCAGGCGATGCAGCCCGATGTGGTGGCTGGTGCCGATGCGCAGGCGCCCGCCGACCGTGCCGCGCAGGTCGCTGACCGCCTGGCGGCTGGCCTCGACCTCGCCCAGGACACGCCGGGCGTGGGGCAGCAGGGCCTCGCCGGCCTCGGTCAGGACGACACTGCGGCCCATGCGGTCGAACAGGCGCGCGCGCAGCTCTTCCTCCAGGGCGGACACGCGCTTGCTGACGGCCGGCTGGGTCAGGAACAGGGCGTCGGCAGCGCGCGAGAAGCCAGCCGCTCGCGGCGCGACGGCAACGAAGGCCTGCAGGGCGCTGAAGCTCCATGGGCCCGAGAGCTTTGTAATTCCGAACAGGGCAATGCGATTGTATGACAAGAAGTCTGAATTGGCGTCATGTGGTTGACGATGCGGCTATTCTGCACGTCATTGATCTGCGGGAAAAACCCGGCGTCGAAGCGCCGGCGGGTGCACCGCGAAGGACGAGACATGGCCGGCAAGACACTGTACGACAAGATCTGGGACGAGCACGTGGTGCGCGACCAGGGCGACGATTCCGCGCTGCTCTACATCGACCGCCACATGGTGCACGAGGTGACCTCGCCGCAGGCCTTCGAGGGCCTGCGCCTGGCCGGGCGCCAGCCGTGGCGCACCGGCTCGGTGCTGGCCACGGCCGATCACAACGTGCCGACCGACGGACCGCGAGCAGGCCGATCGAGGATCCGCTGGCGCGTACCCAGGTGGACACGCTCGAGCGCAACACGCGCGAGTACGGCATCCGCCTGTTCGGCATGGGCGACCCGCGCCAGGGCATCGTCCACGTCATCGGCCCGGAGCAGGGCGCGACGCTGCCCGGCATGACCATCGTCTGCGGCGACTCGCACACCTCCACCCACGGCGCCTTCGGCGCGCTGGCCTTCGGCATCGGCACCTCCGAGGTCGAGCATGTGCTGGCCACCCAGATGCCTGATGCAGAACAAGGCGAAGAACATGCGGGTGCAGGTCGACGGCGAGCTGTCCCGGGCGTCACCGCCAAGGACGTGATGCTGGCGATCATCGGCAAGATCGGGACCGCTGGCGGCACCGGCCACACCATCGAGTTCGCCGGCGAGGCCATCCGCTCGTTGTCGATGGAAGGGCGCATGACGATCTGCAACATGGCGATCGAGGCCGGCGCGCGCGCCGGCCTGATGGCGGTCGACGAGACCACCATCGACTACATCAAGGGGCGGCCGTTCGCGCCGCGCGGCGCGACCTGGGAGCAGGCCGTGGCCCACTGGCGCGGCCTGGTCAGCGACGCCGACGCGGCGTTCGACCACGAGGTGGTGCTCGACGCCGCCACGATCGAGCCGCAGGTCACCTGGGGCACGTCGCCGGAGATGGTCGCGCCCATCGGCGGCGCGGTGCCCGATCCCGACGACGGAGCCGGACGACGATCAAGCGCCGCAGGCGATGCGCCGCGCGCTGGAGTACATGGACCTGCAGGCCGGCACGCCGATCGCCGACATCCGGCTCGACAAGCATCTTCATCGGCTCGTGCACCAACGCGCCGCATCGAGGACCTGCGCGCGGCGGCCGCGGTCGTCGAGGGCGACAGCGTGGCGCCGAACGATCGAGCTGGCGCATGGTCGTGCCGGGCTCCGGCCTGGTGAAGCACCAGGCCGAGGCCGAGGGCCTGGACCAGGTCTTCAGCGACGCCGGCTTCGAATGGCGCGAGCCGGGCTGCTCGATGTGCCTGGGCATGAACGAGGACCGGCTGGAGCCGGGCGAGCGCTGCGCCTCGACCTCGAACCGCAACTTCGAGGGCCGCCAGGGCCAGGGCGGGCGCACCCACCTGGTGAGCCCGGCCATGGCCGCCGGCGCGGCGATCGCCGGCCACTTCGTCGACGTGCGCACGCTGGGCGAGCGGAGGCACTGAGATGGAGCCGTTCACTCAAATCAACGGGCTGGTCGCGCCGCTGGATCGCTCCAACGTGGACACCGACGCGATCATCCCGAAGCAGTACCTGAAGTCGATCCAGCGCAGCGGCTTCGGCCCGAACCTGTTCGACGAGTGGCGTTACCTCGACGCGGGCGAGCCGGGCATGGATCCCTCGCAGCGCCGCGAGAACCCGGATTTCGTGCTCAACCAGCCGCGCTACCGCGGCGCCGCGATCCTGCTGGCGCGCGAGAACTTCGGCTGCGGCTCGTCGCGCGAGCACGCCGTCTGGGCGCTGACCGACTACGGCTTCCGCGCCGTGATCGCGCCGAGCTTCGCCGACATCTTCTACAACAACAGCTTCAAGAACGGGCTGCTGCCGGTGAAGCTCGGCGCCGACACCGTCGACCACCTGTTCCGGGCGACCGAGCGACACGCCCGGCTACGCGCTGACCGTCGACCTCGAGACGCCAGGTCGTGGTCGACGCCCGACGGCGCCGAGCACGGCTTCGAGGTCGACCCGTTCCGCCGCGACTGCCTGCTGCGCGGCCTCGACGACATCGGCCTGACGCTGCAGCACGCCGACGAGATCCGCGCCTACGAGGAGCGCCGCCGCCAGGAGGCGCCCTGGCTGTTCGGTGCCTGAGCCTCGTCGGCACGCCCGGGAACGGGACACGCCGTCTTGTCTCTCGCCAAGGCGCCAAGCTCGCCAAGGACGCCAGGGAATCGCGAATGGCGTGATTGCAGGGCGTGCCCTCGGTGCGTTCCCGTGTCGTGTGCGCAACCCGGAGGCACTGCGTGGACTCTCGCAGAGGGCGCGGAGAACGCAGAGGCGCAAGCGAGGCGCCTATACAGAACCTTTGCGCACCTTGGCGTTCTTGGCGATCTCTGCGGAGACCACGCACGGCCTCGCCTCACGGCAGGGGATGCGCCCCTGGCACGGCCGGGGTGAGGGGAGCCCACGCATGAGTCATCACATCGCGGTGCTGCCCGGCGACGGGGTCGGGCCGGAGATCGCCGGCCGAGGCGGAGAAGCTGCTCGCGCGCGCTGGGCGAGCGCCTCGGCCTTGGCCGTCGGCGCTCGAGCGCGGCGGACATCGGCGGCGCGGCCGTCGACGCGGCCGGCTCGCCGCTGCCGGAGGCGACGCTGGCGCTCGCGCGGGCCGCCGACGCGGTGCTGCTGGGCGCGGTGGGCGGTCCCCGGCTACCACGAGCCGCGCGCGCGGCGCCCGGAGACGGGCCTGCTCGACATCCGCCGCGAGCTCGGGCTGTTCGCCAACCTGCGCCCGGCGATCCTCTACGCCGAGCTCGCGGGCGCCTCGAGCCTCAGGCACGAGCACGTCGCGGGGCTCGATCTGATGATCGTGCGCGAGCTCACCGGCGGGATCTACTTCGGCGAGCCGCGCGGGATCGAGACGACCGCGGCGGGCCGCAGGGGCTACAATACGCTGGTCTACGACGAGACCGAGATCGAGCGCATCGCCCGCCGTGCCTTCGAGATCGCGCGGCGCCGGGACCGGCGCCTGTGCTCGGTGGACAAGGCGAACGTGCTCGAGAGCTCGCAGCTGTGGCGCGAGGTCGTCGACGCGGTGCACGGCGACTACCCCGACGTCGAGCTGTCGCACATGTACGTCGACAACGCCGCCATGCAGCTCGTGCGCGCGCCGCTGCAGTTCGACGTGATCGTGACCGGCAACATGTTCGGCGACATCCTGTCCGACTGCGCCGCGATGCTCACCGGCTCGATCGGGATGCTGCCCTCGGCCTCGCTCGACGCGGCCGGCAAGGGCCTGTACGAGCCGGTGCACGGCAGCGCCCCGGACATCGCCGGGCAGGGCCGGGCCAACCCGCTGGCGACCCTGCTGTCGGTGGCGATGATGCTGCGCTACAGCCTCGACGCGGGTGCCCTGGCGGCGCGCGTGGAGCGCGCGATCGGGCGCGTCCTCGCGGACGGCCTGCGCACGGCCGACATCGCCGGCGGCGGCCGCGCGGTCTCGACGGCGGCCATGGGCGACGCCGTGATCGCGGCCCTGGATGCCGAGGCGACGCCGTGAGCCGGTGGCGCGTGCCCGTGGCCGGAGCACCCATACAACCCGTTCCGAGAGAGGGTTTCAGCACATGGCAGACAAGTACAACGTAGCCGTCGTGGGCGCCACCGGCGCCGTCGGCGAGGTGATGCTGTCGATCCTGGCCGAGCGCGGCTTCCCGGTGGGCGAGATCGTGGCGCTGGCGAGCAGCCGCTCGGCCGGCACCGAGGTCGCCTTCGGCAACCGCACCCTGGAGGTGCGCGAGCTGGCGGAGTTCGACTTCGCCGACACGCAGATCGCGCTGTTCTCGGCCGGCGGCTCGATCTCCGCCGAGCACGCGCCGCGGGCCGCCGCGGCCGGCTGCGTGGTGATCGACAACACCTCGCACTTCCGCAACGAGCCGGAGATCCCGCTGGTCGTGCCGGAGGTGAATCCCGGGGCCATCGCCGGCTATCGCAGCGGCACCGCATCATCGCGAACCCCAACTGCTCGACCATCCAGATGGTCGTGGCGCTCAAGCCGCTCGACGACGCCGCCGGCATCGAGCGGATCAACGTCGCCACCTACCAGGCGGTCTCCGGCACGGGCAAGGACGCGATCGAGGAGCTGGCCACCCAGACCGCGGCGCTGCTCAACGGCAAGCCCGCCGAGGCGCAGGTGTACCCGCGCCAGATCGCCTTCAACTGCCTGCCGCACATCGACACGTTCCAGGAGAACGGCTATACGCGGGAGGAGATGAAGATGGTCTCGGGAGACGCGCCGGATCCTCGGCCGCGACGAGCTGCCGGTGAACCCCACCACGGTGCGGGTGCCGGTGTTCTACGGCCACTCGGAGGCGGTCCACATCGAGACCCGCGACAAGCTCACGGCCGCCGCGGCACGCGATTTGCTAGGCGCCTTCCCCGGGATCACCGTGCTCGACGAGCGTCGTGACGGCGGCTACCCGACCGCGGTCACCGAGGCCGCGGGCCACGACGCCGTCTACGTGGGGCGGGTCCGGGAGGATATCAGCCACCCGCGGGGGCTCGATCTCTGGGTGGTATCGGACAACGTGCGCAAGGGAGCGGCCCTGAACAGCGTCCAGATTGCGGAACGGCTCGTAAAAGAGTATATGTAATGCGCAGTTAGGCGCATTTTGTTGAAGTGACTTCTTTAAAGTATATTCTGAAAAACGAGCCCATGTACGCCGCTGCAGGGGACAACCGGTGGCGCGGTCCGGGATGGCCGTGCCCGCACTGATGCCAGACCAAGGGGCGACCACCGTGCGACGACTGGCCCTGGTTCCGATCCTCGTATCCGCCTTCCTGTTCCCGTCCGCTGCCAGCGCGCTCGGCCTTGGCGACATCGAGCTGCAGTCCGCGCTGAACCAGCGCCTGGACGCCGAGATCCCCCTGCGCGGCGTGCCCGCGGATCGCAGCGAGGACGTCATCGTGACGCTCGCCTCGGAGCAGGCCTTCCAGGACGTCGGCCTGCAGCGCCCCTTCTCGCTCACCAAGCTGCGCTTCGAGGTGCGCCAGCGCGCGGGCGGCGAGTACTTCGTCCACGTCACCAGCAGCGAGGCGATCGTCGAGCCCTTCCTGAGCTTCCTGGTCGAGGTCGACTGGCCGGGCGGCAACCTCCTGCGCGAGTACACCGTGCTGCTCGACCCGCCGGTGTTCACCACCGAGAAGTCCGACGACGGCGCCGGGGCCCCGGAGGCCGCGGGCGACGCGGGTGAGGGCGGCGTCACCGCCGCGGGCGCGCCTAGCGAGATCGAGCGCCCGGACGAGGACGGCGAGGCGCAGGCGGCCGCTGCCGCGGAGCCCGAGACACGCACCGAGCCCGCGCAGGACGAGGTCGCGGACGAGGTCGTGGACGAGGGCGCCGACGAGGGCGCGGCGAGCGCCGCGGCCGGCACCGCGAGGATCCCGCCGACACGCAGGCCGACGCCGCCGCGGCGGCGCCGACGACGAGCGCCAGCGCGGGCGGCGAGGCCGCGCAGCCGGCGGGCGATTTCAGCGACACGCCCGTCTTCCTGCAGGTCGAGCGCGACGAGGACGAGGCCGAGCGCCGGGCCGCCGAGCAGGAGGCCGCCGCGCGCAGCGCCGAGCGCGAGCCCGAGGCCAGCGGGGCGGCGGCCGAGACGCAGGCATATGCCCCGACGACGGACGAGGGCGAGCCCGCGCGCGGCGGCGGACGGCGACGCGCCGTCCGAGTACGGGCCGGTCGAGCAGGGCGAGACCCTCTGGAACATCGCCGCGCGCCTCAAGAGCGGCGACATGACGATCCAGCAGATGATGCTGGCGTTGCTGCGCTACAACCCCGAGGCGTTCGACTCGGGCAACATCAACCGGCTCAAGCAGGGCTACGTGCTGCGCGTGCCCGACGCGGCGGAGGTGCGCAGCGTCTCGGCGCAGCAGGCCGTCGCCCGCGTGGGCGAGCAGAACGCGCTCTGGCAGGAGTGGCGGCGCGCCCAGGGCGCCGGCGACACGCGGCGCGCGGCGCGCGCGCAGGAGCAGCCGCAGGCCGACGCGCAGGCCGGGGCCGCGGCGGATGACGGCGAGGCGCGCCTGAGCATCGTCGGCTCCGACGAGGGCGGGGCCGGCAGCGACGAGGAGACCTCGGCCACGAGCGCGAGCGCGCAGAGCGCCAGCGAGGAGCTCAAGCTGGCGCGCGAGCAGCTCGAGTCGGCGGAGATGGAGAAGGCGGAGCTGCAGTCCCGCGTCGACGAGCTCGAGCAGACCGTCGACAAGATGGAGCGCCTGATCACGCTGCGCGAGAACCGGCTCAATGAGCTGCAGGAACAGCTCGAGGAGCTGCGCCGCCAGGACCAGGAACGTGCCGCGGAGCAGGCCGCTGCCGAGCAGGCCGGCGCGCAGGGTGAAGAGCCGGAGGACGAGGCCGCGGCCGCGACCGGCGGGGCAGCGGCGCGGACGGCGCCGATACGGCCGCCGACGGCGACAGCGGGACCGGCGGCGAGGCCGACGACGAGTCGGGCGTCGCGGCGACCGACGCCGCCGGCGGCGAGGCGGCGGCGCAGGCGGACCAGGCCGGCAGCGATCCGGGCGCCGGGGAGCAGGCCGTCGGCGGGCAGGATGCCGCCGGCGAGGGCGCCACCGCGGAGACCGGCGGGGACAGCCGGGTCGACCGGCACCACCGTGACGGCCGACGCGGGCGCGTCGGGCGATGCGGACGCGCCCGACGGCGGCGCCCAGGGCACGAGCGCGGAGACCCGGGGCGACGACGGCGGCGTCGTGACCATGCGCACCGAGCCGGCGGAGCCCGGCTGGCTGGATACGATCAGCGGCATGGCGAGCAGCGTCGCGGCGACCGTCGGCGGCATGCTCGCCGGTCTGAGCGCGGGTGGCGCTGGCCTGTTCGCGGGACCGACCTCGCCCGGTGTCCTGGGCGCGGCCGCGCTGCTGGTGCTCGCGCTGGTGCTGGTGCTGCTGCGCCGGCGCCGTGACGCCGCCGAGCCCGCGGACGCCGAGGCCGAGTCGTTCGAGGCGCTGGCGGAGGCCGACGCCTGGCCCGCCGAGGAAGAGGCGGACCTCGGCCACATGGACAGCGGCAGCGAGGTCGTCGCCGAGGAGCTCGGTGGTAGCGAATCCCGCGAGCGGGCCGCGGCGGAGGCCGACCTCGAGGAGCAGAATCTCGATTTCGGCGGCCTGGCCGACATCGGCGACGAGGCGCCCGCCGAGGAGGACGAATCGCCGAAGGACGACACCGTCGCCGAGGCGGACGTCTACCTGGCGTACGGGCTGCACCAGCAGGCCGAGGACCTGCTGCGGCTCGCCCTCAAGGAGTCCCCCGAGCGCGCCGATTACCACGAGAAGCTGCTCGAGACCCTCTACGGCGCGGGCAAGCGCGACGAGTTCGTGAGCGTGGCACGCGACTTCCAGGGCCTCACCGAGAGCCCGCAGAGCCGGCCCTGGCAGCGGGTCGTGGCCATGGGCAAGGAGATCGCGCCCGACGAGTCGATGTTCAGTGGTGCGGCGGATCCCGGGATCCGCGCGGACGACCTGCACAAGCCGAAGCCGGAGACGACCGACATCGAGCTCGACGCGGGCGGCGACTCGCACGTCGACTTCGGTTTCGACGAGGAGCCTGCCGGCACCGGCGGGGGCGGCGGCGCGTCCGCGGCCGAGGCCGAGGCGTTCGACGAGACCCAGATGTTCGAGACCGGTGCCTTCGACGCCGGCGAGACCGGCGGCCGCGACGAGCCCGCCACGGCGGATGCCGGCGGCGACCTGGAGTTCGACCTGGGCGACCTGGAGGATCTTGGCGGCAGTGGCGCGCCTGCGGGCGGGCCTGGACCAGGGCCCGGCCGCCGCATCGGCGGTCCCGAGCCGGCCGCGGACGACGCGACGGCGGCGGCCGGCGGCGGCGGCGGCGGCCGCGGCCACGACGACGCGCTCGAGTTCGACCTGGGCGACCTGGACCTCGGCGAGGCGCCGCCCGAGACACCGCCCGAGACCCCGGCGGCCTCGGAGGATGAGGATCCCGAGGGCGACCGTCGCGGCCACGGGTCGCGGCGACGCCGATCCGGAGGCCACGGTCGCCGCCACCGGGCGCGAGGACCTCGAGCTCGACTTCGACGCGACGCGCACGCCCGCCGGCGGCGGGGCGCGGACGACGCGGCGGGACCGCACATGGGCGAGCTCGACGCGGGCGCCGCGACCGCCGACGCCGGCGAGGAGACCGCCGCGGCGCCCGGCGGCGGCGCGGACGACGAGGCCCTGGACCTCGGCGACATCGACCTCGGGGAAGCCGGCGGCGATGCCGGCGACGAGACCGTCGCCGCCGGCGAGACACCGGCGACGGGGGCGGGGCTCGACCTGGGCGAGCTCGATGTCGGCGGCGGCGCCGACGAGGCCGGCGAGGAGACCACGGTGGCCGGTGGCGATGCCGGCGACGACGGTGCCTTCGACCTGAGCGACTTCGACGCCGGACCCGACCTCGGGGCCGGCGATCTCGATGCCGAGTTCGCGGACATGGCCGGCGAGGAGACCACCGTGGCCGGCGGCTCGGCGGAGGATACGGCCGGCGGCGGCGAATCGGAGCCCCGCTTCGACTTCGATGTCAGCGGCCTGGACGAGGTGCCGGCCGGCGAGGACACGGCCGACAGCGGTGGCGACGCCGGGCCCGAGGCCACGCAGACCGTGGCCGGCGGCAGCGCTGCGGGGCTCGGCCAGGAGGACGACGAGTTCGACACCATGCTGGACCTCGCCAAGGCCTACATCGACATGGGTGATGCCGAGAGCGCGGGCAACGCGCTGGAGGAGGTCATCCAGTCGGGCAACGAGGCGCAGCAGCGCGAGGCCCGGGGGTTGCTCGAGACGGTCCAGTAAGGCGTGCCGCGCGACCCGGGCGGTGACGGTGCGCACGTGCGCATGGCGTGTGCCATCGAGTATGACGGCGCCGCGCTTCCACGGCTGGCAGCGTCAGGCCCACGGCGCGCGTACCGTGCAGGGGGTCGCAGGCGGCCCTCGGCGGCGTCGCCGATCGGCCCGTGACCACGGTGTGCGCCGGCCGCACCGACGCCGGCGTCCACGCCACCGGCCAGGTGATCCACTTCGATACCCCGGCCCGGCGCCCGGACAAGGCCTGGGTCATGGGCAGCAACAGCAACCTGCCCGCCGACGTGGCCGTGCGCTGGGCGCAGCCGGTGGACGACGGCTTCCACGCCCGCTTCAGCACGGTCGACCGCACCTATGCCTACCTCGTGCGCGAGGGCATGGACCGTCCGGCGCTGTGGGGCGGGCGCGCCGCCTGGAGCGCGGCGGCGCTCGACGAGCGCGCCATGGCACGGGCAGCGGCCGCGCTCGTCGGCGAGCACGACTTCTCCGCATTCCGCAGCGCCGCCTGCCAGGCGCCGAACCCGGTGCGCCGCATCGAGCGCGTCACGGTCGCGCGCCACGAGCGCGTGATCCGCATCGATGTCCGCGGCAACGCCTTCCTGCACAACATGGTGCGGATCATCGCCGGCAGCCTGATGGCGGTCGGCCGCGGTGACCGTGAGCCCGGCTGGATCGCGGAGGTACTGGCCGCGCGTGAGCGCACGCGGGCAGCCGCAACGGCGCCGGCCGAGGGGCTGTACTTCCTCGGCCCGCGCTACCCGGAGCGCTTCGGGCTGCCCCCGGCGGGCGGCCCGCTGTGGCCCGGCGATCCGCAATGAGGCGCGGCGTGTGTGTTAATCTCGCGCTTGCGAAAGCCCGCGCACGGCGGGCCGTGAACGGCACCGGCGGAGATGGGCTGTACACGCATCAAGATCTGCGGCATCGCACGCGCGGGCGATGCGCGCGCGGCCGCGGCGCACGGCGCCGACGCCATCGGGCTGGTGTTCTACCCGCCGAGCAGCCGCGCCGTGGAGATCGAGCAGGCACGGGCGCTGATCGCGGAGCTGCCACCGTTCGTGACCCCGGTTGGCCTGTTCCTGGATCCGGAGCCCGGCTGGGTCGAAAGGGTCATCGAGGGCGCCCCCGTCGAGCTCCTGCAGTTCCACGGCCGCGAGGACGCCGCGTTCTGCCGCCGCTTCGGCCGACCCTACATCAAGGCCGCTCGGCATGGACGACGCGATCGATGGCACGGCCATGGCGCGCGTCCTACGCGGACGCCCGCGGGCTGCTGGTCGACAGCCACGCGCCCGGGCAGCGCCGGTGGCACGGGCGAGGGTTTCGCCTGGGAGCGGATCCCGCGCAAGCGCGACTTCCCGCTGGTGCTCGCCGGCGGCCTGCGGCCCGACAACGTCGCCGCGGCGATGGCGGTCGTGCGGCCCGAGGCCGTGGACGTGAGCAGCGGCGTGGAGCGGGCCCGGGGCGTCAAGGACGAGGCGCTCATACGCGAATTCATCGAGGAGGTACGACGTGGCGACCGCAATCAAGGCTGACTACCGGGCCCTGCCCGACGAGCGCGGCCACTTCGGCCCGTACGGCGGCACGTTCGTGGCGGAGACGCTGATGGCCCCGCTCGCGGAGCTGCGCCGGGCCTACGCCGAGCTGCGCGAGGATCCCGCGTTCCAGCGCGAGCTCGACTGGACCCTGAAGCATTTCGTCGGGCGCCCCAGCCCGCTGTACCACGCCGAGCGCTGGTCGCGGCAGCTCGGCGGCGCGCGCATCTACCTCAAGCGCGAGGACCTCGACCACACGGGCGCGCACAAGATCAACAACACCGTCGGCCAGGCGCTGGTCGCCAAGCACATGGGCAAGAAGCGCGTGATCGCCGAGACCGGCGCCGGCCAGCACGGCGTGGCCACGGCCACGGTCGCGGCCCGCCTGGGCATGGAATGCGTCGTCTACATGGGCGCCGAGGACGTCGAGCGCCAGAAGACGAACGTCTTCCGCATGCGCCTGCTCGGCGCCGAGGTGGTGCCGGTCGAGTCGGGCTCGCGGACGCTCAAGGACGCGCTCAACGAGGCCATGCGCGACTGGGTGGCCAATGTCGACACGACCTATTACATCATCGGCACCGTCGCCGGCCCGCACCCCTATCCGGTCATGGTGCGCGACTTCCACTGCGTGATCGGGCGCGAGACGCGCGCGCAGATGATGGAGCAGGAGGGCCGGCTGCCGGACGCGCTGGTCGCCTGCGTCGGCGGCGGCTCGAACGCGATCGGCCTGTTCCACCCGTTCCTCGAGGACGACGGGGTGCAGATGTACGGCGTCGAGGCCGGCGGTCGACGGGGCTGGCCACGGGCCATCACGGGGCGCCGCTGTGTGCGGGGCGCCCGGGCGTGCTCCACGGCAACCGCACCTACCTGATGTCGGACGAGGCCGGCCAGATCACCGCCACCCATTCCATTTCCGCGGGGCTGGACTACCCGGGCGTCGGCCCGGAGCATGCCTGGCTCAAGGACACGGGCCGGGTGGCCTACTCGTCGATCGACGACGACGCGGCCCTGGCGGCGTTCCACGAGCTGACCCGCATCGAGGGCATCATGCCGGCGCTCGAGACCGCGCACGCGGTGGCCTACGTGCGCGACCTGGCACCGCGCATGGACCCGGAGCAGACGATCGTGATCAACCTCTCGGGCCGTGGCGACAAGGACATGGCCACGGTCGCGAAGTACAGCGGGGAGAGCACGGAATGAGCCGCATCGCGCAGCGATTCGAGGCGCTCGCGCGGCGCCGGCCGCAAGGCGCTGATCCCGTACATCACCGCCGGCGATCCGGAGCCGGGCACCACGGTCGGGCTGATGCACGTGCTGGTCGCGGCGGGCGCCGACCTGGTCGAGCTCGGCGTGCCGTTCTCCGACCCGCAGGCGGACGGCCCGGTGATCCAGGACGCGTGCCAGCGCGCGCTGGCCCACCACGTGACGCTGGCGCAGGTGATCGACATGGTGGCCGAGTTCCGCGAGCACGACAGCGACACGCCGGTGGTTCTGATGGGCTATCTCAACCCGATGGAGGCCGATGGGCGTGCGAGCCTTCGCCGACGCGCGCCGCGGCCGCGGGCGTGGATGGCGTGCTGGTCGTCGACGACCCGCCGGAGGAGGGCGAGGAGCTGATCCGCGCGCTCGCGGGCCAGGGCGTCGACCCGATCTTCCTGGTGGCGCCGACCACCGCCGAGGATCGCATGGCGCGCATCTGCGCGAGCGCGCGCGGCTTCGTCTACTATGTGTCGCTCAAGGGCGTCACCGGCGCCGGCGCAGCCTGCCGATGTCGAGGACGGTGGACGAGCATGCTCGCGGCGATCCGCCGGCACACGACGCTGCCGGTCGGCGTCGGCTTCGGCATCCGCGATGCCGAGTCCGCGGCGCGAATCGGCGCGTTCGCCGACGCCGTCGTCGTCGGCTCGGCCGTGGTCTCGCGCATCGCCGAGCATCGGCGACGAGCCGCGCCGCGATCGCGGCGCGGCGCGTCGGCGAGCTGGTCGGCGTCGCATGCGCGGCGCGCCTGCGACCGGGCCGGCATGACGCCGATACCGAGCATCGAGCCGCGATGGGGTTGGATCGATGAGCTGGTTCGAGCGCCTGATGCCTTCGCGCATCCGCACGGAGACCCGCGACAAGGGCAACGTGCCGGAAGGGCTGTGGGTCAAGTGCGAGTCCTGTTCCGCCGTGCTCTACCGCGCGGAGCTGGAGCGCAACCAGGAGGTATGCCCGAAATGCGGGTACCACCGCCGCATCTCCGCACGCACCCGCCTGGACCAGTTCCTCGACGCCGAGGGGCGGCGCGAGATCGGCGCCGGCATCGAGCCGATCGACGTGCTGCGCTTCCGCGACAGCAAGAAGTACAAGGACCGCCTGTCCCAGGCCCAGAAGAGCACGGGCGAGAAGGACGCCCTGGTCGCCATGCGCGGCCAGGTGCTCGAGCTGCCGCTGGTCGCGTGCGCCTTCGAGTTCGGCTTCATGGGTGGCTCCATGGGCGCGGTCGTGGGCGAGCGCTTCGTGCGCGCGGTCGATACCAGCCTCGAGGAGGACGTACCGCTGGTCTGCTTCTCCGCCAGCGGCGGCGCGCGCATGCAGGAGGCGCTGTTCTCGCTGATGCAGATGGCCAAGACCAGCGCCGCGCTCGCGCGCCTGTCGCGGCGCGGCATCCCGTACGTCTCGGTGCTGACCGACCCGACCATGGGCGGCGTCTCGGCCAGCCTGGCGATGCTCGGCGACATCAATGTCGCCGAGCCCGAGGCGCTGATCGGCTTCGCCGGCCCGCGCGTCATCGAGCAGACCGTGCGCGAGACCCTGCCCGAGGGCTTCCAGCGCGCCGAGTTCCTGGTGGACCACGGCGCCATCGACCTGATCGTCGACCGCCGCGAGATGCGCGGCGAGATCGCCGGCATGCTGGCGCGTCCTGACGCAGCCGCCACGGCGCTGGCAGCAAGCGCCTGTAGCCGGCCAGATGCGCCGAGCGCCTCACGCGCCTGGCCGGGACTGGCTCGGCCCGGCATCGAGCGCTGCACCCGCCGGCGATCGACCTCGGCCTGGAGCGGATCGGCGCGTGGCCCGACGCGCATGCGGCTGCTGCGCCGCCGCGCCGCGCGGTCATCACGGTCGCCGGCACCAACGGCAAGGGCTCCGTCGTGCGCGTTCCTGGAGGCATCTGCTCGCCGCCGCACGGCGTCGCGCGCGGGCGTCTACACCTCGCCGCATCTGCGCCGTTTCAACGAGCGCATCCGCGTCGACGGCCGCGAGCCGACGAGGCGATGCCATCGTGCGCCGCGTTCGAGCGCGTCGATGGCGGCGCGCGGCGACACTCAGCCTGACCTTCTTCGAGTTCACCACGCTCGCCGGCGCTGCGATCTGCTCGCGCCGGCCGGCGCTCGACGTGGCCGTGCTCGAGGTGGGGCTGGGCGGGCGCCTGGATGCCGTCAACGTCGTGGACGCCGACGTGGCCGTGGTCACCTCGGTGGGCCTCGATCATGCCAGAGCCTGGCTGGGCCGACGACCGCGACGCCGTCGCCCGCGAGAAGGCCGGGATCGCTGCGCCGCGGCCGCCCGGCTGGTGATGGGCGAGACCGAGCCGCCGGCCGGCCTGCTCGCGGCCGTGCGGAGGCGGCCGGCGCCGTGGCTGCTGCGGGCCGGGCGCGACTTCGGCTGGCGCCCGGCGGCGCACGGGCTGGTGCGCGTGGACGCCCGCCTGGCAGGGCGCCGCGCTGCCCGAGCCGGCGCTGGCCGGCGGCTATCAGCGCGCCAACGCGGCCACGGCGCTGGCGGCCGTCGAGGCCCTGGATCGGCTGCTGCGCGACGACGCCGTCGCGGCGGGCTGGGCGCTGCGCGCATCCCCGGCCGCTTCGAGATCGCTGCCGGGGCCGGTGCGAGACTGATCCTCGACGTCGGCGCACAACCCCGAGGCGGCGACGGCGCTGGCCGGACGCTGTCGGCGACGCGCGCACGGCGGGCGCACCCTGCGCGGTGCTCGGCCATGTACCGCGACAAGGACCACCCGGGTGCTCGGCGGCGCTCGCGCCGACGGTCGACGCCTGGTTCCTCGCCGACCTGCCCGGCCCGCGCGGGCGCGCGCCGCCGACCTGGCCGCCGCGCTGGCGGCCGGCGGCCGCGGCGGTGACGCGGCACGGCGACCCCGCGGCCGCGCTCGCCGCGGCCCGGAGCGCGGCACGCCCGGGCGACCGAATCCTCGTCGCGGGCTCGTTCGCGACCGTCGCGGCCGCGGGCGCGGGCACGGATACCGCCTGAGCCCGCCACGCCTGCCTCGTTCGCCATCGGCCGCGCTGATACAATCCGCGTTCCTCGACCGCCATGCCCGTGCCGGCGCGGCGGCGAACGACCACCAGGACACCAGCCCGCAAACGGGACGCCCCGCAACGTTGGACGCCGCATTGAAACAGCGCGTGGTCGGCGCCATTGTGCTCGTGGCCATCGCCGTGATCTTCCTGCCGATGCTGCTCGACGGCTCGGGCCGGCCCGAGCGCGTGGACCTCGAGGTCGAGATCCCGGAGGAGCCGCAAGCCCCCGCGTCACGGCTCGAGCAGGAACCGGCCAGCCCGGGCGGCGACGGGTCGGACGGGCTCGGGCGCGGCGGCGCAGCCGGATACGGCGCAGGCCCCGGCCGAGGACGGCGGCGGCACCGCCACGGATGTCGGCGGTGAGGGCGGTGGCGACGCCACCGCGGACGCGGACGCCACGGCGGGGTCCGGCGAGGGCCCTTCGGCATGGGTCGTGCAGGTGGGCAGCTTCGCGCAGGAGACCAACGCGCTGGTGCTGCGCGACCGCCTGCGGCAGCAGGGGTACGATACCTTCGCGGAGCAGGGCAGCAGCGACGGCCAGGTGCTGTGGCGCGTGCGCGTGGGGCCGGTGCCGCACGCGCGAGCCGAGGCGCGAATGCGCTCGAAGCAGCGCCTGGAGGAGCAGCGCGACCAGGCGGCGCTGATCATGTCCTATCCCTGAACGCGGGCGAGACCTGTGAACGGGCTCGACTGGATCATCATCGCCGTCATCGTGGTCTCCGGCGCGATCAGCGTGATCCGCGGCTTCGTCAAGGAGGCGATCTCGCTCGCGACCTGGGTGCTGGCGTTCTGGATCGCGCTGGTGTTCGCGGCCAAGCTGGCGCTGCTGATGCCGGCCTCGCTCGAGAGCCAGACGCTGCGCTGGCTGGCGTCGGCGGTGATCCTGTTCATGGCGACGCTGCTCGTGGGCGCGCTCGCGAACTTCATGGTCTCGACGCTGGTCGAGAAGACCGGGCTGTCCGGCACCGACCGGGCCCTGGGGGTCGTGTTCGGCATCCTGCGCGGCGTGGTGATCGTGGCCCTGCTGCTGGTGGTCGGCGGCGAGACGATGCTGCGCGGCGAGGGCTGGTGGTCGGGCTCGCGCCTGCGCCCGTACTTCGCGCCGGTGGCCGAGTGGATGCAGACGCACTATCCGGCCGACATGGCCGAGGCGGCACTGTCGTCCTGAGCCCGGACGGCGCTTGCGCCCGGCACGGCAACGCCGCCCGGGTGCGGCGAGGGGGAACATAGCATGTGCGGGATCGTCGGCATCGTCGGACGGGGGCCCGTGAACCAGGCGCTCTACGACGGCCTGACCCTGTTGCAGCATCGTGGCCAGGACGCGAGCGGCATCGTCACCTGCCACGACAACCGGCTGTTCATGCGCAAGGCCATCGGCCTCGTGCGCGACGTCTTCCACACGCGCCACATGATGCGCCTGCAGGGCAACATGGGCATCGGCCAGTGCCGCTATCCGACCGCGGGCACGCAGTCATCCGCCGAGGCCCAGCCCTTCTACGTCAACTCCCCCTACGGCATCGCGCTGGCCCACAACGGCAACCTCACCAACGCCGGCGAGCTCAAGCGCCAGCTGTTCGAGGCGGACCTGCGCCACATCAACACGTCGTCGGATTCCGAGGTCCTGCTCAACGTCTTCGCCCACGAGCTGCAGAAGCGGGTGAGCTCGACGCAGCTCGAGCCCGAGGACGTCTTCCAGGCGGTCCGCCGGGTGCACGAGCGCGCCCGCGGTGCCTACGCCGTGATCGCGATGATCGCCGGTCGCGGCATCCTCGCCTTCCGCGATCCCTACGGCATCCGCCCGGTGGTGCTGGGGCGTCGCGACACCGTGATGGGGCCCGAGTACATGATCGCCTCGGAGAGCGTCGCGCTCGACGCGCTGGGCTTCGAGCTGGTGCGTGACCTGCGCCCGGGCGAGGCGGTCTACATCGAGTCCGACGGGACGATGCACTCGCAGGTCTGCGTCGACGATCCGCGCCAGGCGCCGTGCCTGTTCGAGTTCGTCTACTTCGCCCGCCCGGACTCGATCATGGATGACGTCTCCGTCTACAAGTCGCGCCTGCGCATGGGGCAGCACCTCGCCGACAAGGTCCAGCGCGAGTGGCCCGAGCACGACATCGACGTCATCATCCCCATCCCCGACACCAGCCGCACGGCGGCGCTCGAGATGGCCAATCGCCTGGGCGTGAAGTACCGCGAGGGCTTCATCAAGAACCGCTACATCGGGCGGACCTTCATCATGCCCGGCCAGCAACAGCGCCGGAAATCGGTGCGCCAGAAGCTCAACGCCATCGAGCTGGAGTTCCGCGGCAAGAACGTGCTGCTGGTGGACGACTCCATCGTGCGCGGCACCACCTCGGAGCAGATCATCCAGATGGCGCGTGACGCCGGGGCCAAGAAGGTCTACATGGCCTCGGCCGCGCCGCCGGTGCGCTACCCCAACGTCTACGGCATCGACATGCCGGCCGCGGAGGAGCTGATCGCCCACGACCGCAGCGAGGACGAGATCTGCACCGCGATCGGGGCCGACTGGCTGATCTACCAGTCGATCGAGGACCTGGTCGAGGCGGTGCGCGCGGGCAATACCGCGCTGACCGAGTTCGAGGGCTGTTGCTTCACCGGCGAGTACATCACCGGCGACGTCAACCGCCAGTACCTGCGCCAGCTCGAGCTCCTGCGCGGTGAGCAGGCGCGGGCCCCGGGCGGGGCGGCCGACGGCGACGGCGACGGCGAGGGCGAGCTCGAGGACGTCGGCATCGGCTGAGACCGGCGGGGCCGGGCCGCGCGGGCCGGTGGGGTTCGGGCAGGCGGGCGCATGTGGGATAATCCCGGGCTCGGACCCGGACGTCCTGGAGGTGAGCGTGGACGAAGATCGCAAGAAGGCACTGGCCGCCGCGCTGGGCCAGATCGAGAAGCAGTTCGGCAAGGGCGCGGTGATGCGCATGGGCGACGACGATGCCGTGCGCGACGTGCCCGTCATCTCGACGGGCTCGCTGGCGCTCGACATCGCGCTCGGCGTGGGCGGGCTGCCCCGCGGGCGCGTGGTCGAGGTCTATGGCCCGGAGGCATCCGGCAAGACGACGCTGGCGCTGCAGGCGATCGCCGAGTGCCAGAAGGCCGGCGGCACCTGCGCGTTCATCGACGCCGAGCACGCGCTCGACCCGACCTACGCCGAGAAGCTCGGGGTCGACGTCGACGACCTGCTGGTGTCGCAGCCCGACACCGGTGAGCAGGCGCTGGAGATCGCCGACATGCTGGTGCGCTCCGGCGCCATCGACGTGGTGGTGATCGACTCGGTCGCGGCGCTCACGCCGAAGGCCGAGATCGAGGGCGAGATGGGCGACTCGCACGTCGGCCTGCAGGCACGGCTGATGTCGCAGGCGCTGCGCAAGCTGACGTCGAACATCAAGCGCTCGGGCACGATGGTGTGCTTCATCAACCAGATCCGCATGAAGATCGGCGTGATGTTCGGCAGCCCGGAGACCACCACGGGCGGCAATGCGCTCAAGTTCTACTCCTCGGTGCGCCTGGACATCCGCCGCATCGGCTCGATCAAGAAGGGCGACGAGGTCATCGGCAACGAGACCCGCGTCAAGGTGGTCAAGAACAAGATGGCGCCGCCGTTTCGCCAGGCCGAGTTCGAGATCCTCTACGGCGAGGGCGTCTCGACCGAGGGCGAGCTGATCGATCTCGGCGTCAAGAACGGCCTGGTCGAGAAGTCCGGCGCCTGGTACAGCTACAACGGCAACCGCATCGGCCAGGGCAAGGAGAACGTCCGCCAGTACCTCAAGGACAACCCCGACACGGCCGACGAGATCGAGCCAGGCTGCGCGAGATGCTGCTGGCGAAACCGGCGCCGCGCAAGGGCCAGGGCGCCGACGAGGATCAGCCCGCGGAGGCGGCGCAGTCTGACGGCTGACGGCGACGACCTGCACGAGGCCGCCGTGCGCCTGCTCGCCCGGCGCGAGCACACCGCCGCCGAGCTGCGCCGAGCAAGCTCGCAGCGGCGCGGTTACGAGCGCGCCGAGGTGATCGACGCCGATGATCGAGCGGCTCGCGACGGCCGGCCTGCAGAGCGACGCGCGCTTCGCCGAGCGCTTCGTCGAGGAGCGCGTCGGGCGCGGCGATGGCCCGCTCAAGATGCGCGCGGCGCTGGCGCGAGCGCGGCGTGGCCGCGCGACGCGATCGACGCAGCCCTGGCGGCCTTCGGGGACGACTGGGACCAGCGCGCGAGCGCGGCGGCCCGGCGCCGCTTCGGTACGACGCCACCGGGCGACTGGGACGAGCGCGCGCGGCGCGCGCGCTTCCTGCAGCAAAGGGGATTCCCGGCGGACGTGGTTCGCCGGGTCACGGCATTCGACGACACGGCCGCGGACGACTGACGCCGCCGGCCCGGGTGGTGCGCAACGTGGCGCAATCGCACGATCAGCAAGATACGGCAACATGGCTGGGCAGCGCCGAGCTGCGCAGCCGCTTCCTGCAGTTCTTCGAGGAGCGCGGTCACCGCATCGTGCCCTCGTCACCGCTCGTGCCCGGCAACGATCCGACGCTGCTGTTCACCAACGCCGGCATGGTGCAGTTCAAGGACGTGTTCCTCGGCGAGGAGGAGCGCGACTACAAGCGCGCCGTGACCACGCAGCGCTGCGTGCGCGCCGGCGGCAAGCACAACGACCTCGAGAACGTCGGCTATACCGCCCGCCACCACACCTTCTTCGAGATGCTGGGCAATTTCAGCTTCGGGGACTACTTCAAGCGTGACGCGATCACCTACGCCTGGACGTTCCTGACGCAGTCGCTCGGGCTGCCCGCCGAGAGGCTGTGGGTCACGGTGTACGTCGACGACGACGAGGCCGCGGATATCTGGCTCAACGAGATCGGCGTGGCCGAGGAGCGTTTCGCGCGCATCCCGGGCAGCGACAACTTCTGGCAGATGGGCGATACCGGCCCCTGCGGCCCGTGCAGCGAGATCTTCTACGACCACGGCCCCGAGATCCCCGGCGGCCCGCCGGGGAGCCCCGACGAGGACGGCGACCGCTACGTCGAGATCTGGAACCTGGTGTTCATGCAGTACGACCGGGCCGCGGACGGCACCATGAACCCGCTGCCGGCGCCGAGCATCGACACCGGCATGGGCCTGGAGCGCATCGCCGCGGTCATGCAGGGGGTGCACGACAACTACCACATCGACCTGTTCCAGCGCCTGCTGGCGGCCACGGCCGAGATCGCCGGCACGAGCGAGGACGACAATGCCTCGCTGCGCGTGATCGCCGACCACATCCGCTCCTGCGCGTTCCTGGTCGTCGACGGCGTGCTGCCGTCGAACGAGGGCCGCGGCTACGTGCTGCGGCGCATCATCCGCCGCGCCGCGCGTCACGGCTACAAGCTGGGCCTGCGCGAGCCCTTCTTCCACCGCCTGGTGGCGCCGCTGGTCGAGGAGATGGGCACGGCCTTCCCGGAGCTCGCCGAGCACCGCGAGCTGGTCGAGCGCGTGCTGCTCAAGGAAGAGCGGCGCTTCCAGGAGACGCTGGCGCAGGGCATGAAGCCTGCTCGAGGAGCGACCTCGCGGGGCTCGAGGGCGGGACGATCCCCGGCGAGACGGTTTTCAGGCTCTACGACACCTACGGCTTCCCGTACGACCTGACCGCCGATATCGCCCGCGAGCGCGGCCTGCGCGTCGACATGTGCCGGCTTCGACCGCCACATGGCGGCGCAGCAGGAGCGCTCGCGCCAGGCCAGCCGCTTCGGCATCGAGGCCGGCGAGGGCGTGCGGGTCGACCAGACCAGCGCCTTCAGCGGCTACGAGCGCGCCGCCGACGAGGGCCGCGTGATCGCGCTCTACCGCGACGGCCGGGCGGTCGAGGCGCTCGAGGCCGGCGAGGCCGGCATGGTGTTCCTCGACAACACGCCGTTCTACGCCGAGTCCGGCGGCCAGGTCGGCGATACCGGCCGGCTCAGCGGCGCCGACGGCGCCGTGTTCGCGGTCGACGACAGCCGCAGGCAGGGCCACGCGACCGCGCACGTCGGCCGGCTCCAGTCCGGGCGCGTCGAGCTGGGCACGCCGCTGCGCGCCGAGATCGACGCCGAGCGCCGCCAGGCGACGCGGCGCAACCACTCCGCCACCCACCTGCTGCATGCCGGCCTGCGCCGCGTGCTGGGCACGCACGTGCACCAGAAGGGCTCGCTGGTGGCGCCGGACCGCCTGCGCTTCGACTTCTCGCACTTCGAGCCGGTGACGCGCGACGAGCTGCTCGAGATCGAGCGCTTCGTCAACGCCGAGATCCGGGCCAACCACGCCGTCGAGACGCGCGAGATGCCGATGGAGCGAGGCCATCGCCGAGCGGCGCGATGGCACTGTTCGGCGAGAAGTACGGCGAGCAGGTGCGCGTGCTGCGTCTGGGGCCGCACTCACTGGAGCTCTGCGGCGGCACGCATGTCGCGCGCACCGGCGACATCGGCTTGTGCAAGATCGTCACCGAGACCGGGATCGCGGCCGGCGTGCGCCGCATCGAGGCCGTGACCGGCGCGGCGCGCTGGTCGAGTGGGCCGAGGCAGCAGGACAGCCGCTCGGCGCGCATCGGCGAGGCGCTCGGCGCCAGCGCCGGACGAGGTCGGAGCAGCGCGTGGCAGCAGCTGCCGAGCGCAGCGCGCCGCCTGGAGAAGGAGCTCGAGCGGCTGCGCGCGCAGCCTGGCCAGCCGGCCGGGCGGCGACCTCGCCGACGACGCGGTCGACGGTCGACGGCATCAAGGTGCTCGCCGCGCGAGCTCGACGGCGCCGACGCGAAGACGCTGCGCGAGACGGTCGATCAGCTCAAGAACAAGCTCGGCAGCGCCGCCGTCGTGCTCGCCGCCGTCGAGGACGGCAAGGTGCGCCTGGTCGCCGGCGTGACCAAGGACCGTGACCGGGCGCGTGCAGGCCGGCGAGCTGGTCAACTTCGTCGCCGAGCAGGTCGGCGGGCGCGGCGGCGGCCGGCCCGACATGGCGCAGGCCGGGGGCAACGATCCCGGCGCGCTCGACGGCGCCCTGGACCGGGTGCGCCGACTGGGTGGGCGCTCGGCTAGGCTGCGCCGGCTGCATGCCGGCACGAGATCGCACGCGACCACCGGCATGACCCAGCGACGCGGCATGATGGCACTGATCGTCCAGAAATACGGCGGCACCTCGGTCGGTGATCGTCGAGCGCATCGAGTACGTGGCCGAGCGCGTCCAGGCGACGCGCGCCGCGGGTCACGACCTCGTCGTCGTGGTCTCGGCGATGAGCGGCGAGACCAACCGCCTGATCGAGCTCGGGCGGCGCATGGCCGCGAAGCCGACCAGGCGCGAGATGGACGTGCTGCTGGCCACCGGCGAGCAGGTCACGATCGCGCTGCTGGCCATGGCGCTCGAGCAGCGCGGCTGCCCGGCGCGCTCCTATACCGGCGCGCAGGTCGCGGTGCACACCGACAGCGCGTTCGGCAAGGCGCGCATCCGCGGCATCGACCGCGAGCGCATGGACGCGGACCTGGCGGCCGGGCGCGTGGTCATCGTGGCCGGTTTCCAGGGAGTCGATCCCGAGGGCAACATCACCACGCTCGGCCGCGGCGGCTCGGACACCACCGCGGTGGCGCTGGCGGCCGCGCTGAAGGCCGACGAGTGCCAGATCTACACCGACGTCGACGGCGTCTACACGACCGACCCGCGCATCGTGCCCCGGGCCCGGCGCCTCGAGCGCATCACCTTCGAGGAGATCCTCGAGCTCGCCAGCCTCGGGGCCAAGGTGCTGCAGATCCGGGCCGTCGAGTTCGCCGGCAAGTACCATGTCCCCCTGCGTGTCCTGTCCACCTGGGGCGACGACCAGGGCACGCTGATCACCTACGAGGAGCCCGAGATGGAAGACGCGCTGATTTCGGGGATCGCGTTCAACCGCGACGAGGCCCAGATCACGGTCGCCGGGGTGCCCGACGAGCCGGGCGTGGCCTACCGCATCCTCGGGGCGGTCGCCGACCAGAACATCGAGGTCGACATGATCGTGCAGAACGTCGCCGAGGACGGCGGCGCGGACTTCACGTTCACGGTCCACCGCAACGACTACGAGTCGACCCTCGAGATCGTGCGCGCCGTCGCCGGCGAGCTGGGCGCGGACAAGATCGAGGGCGATGCCGCGATCGTGAAGGTCTCGCTCGTCGGGGTCGGCATGCGCTCGCACGCGGGCATCGCGAGCCGCATGTTCCATGCGCTCTATAGCGAGGGCATCAACATCAAGATGATCTCGACGTCCGAGATCAAGATCTCGGTGGTGATCGACGAGAAATACCTGGAGCTGGGCGTGCGGGCGCTCCACTCGGCGTTCGGGCTGGACGCTCCCGGCGAGGCCGTGGGAGAATCCGCGCCTCTGGAGGAGCCCCGAGAAGAACAATAACGGGAGCCGGCTCCAGCCAGGGAGGGTGTCGGCAGGGAAGGGGACCACGTACGGGAGGGTGGTCCCGGCCGTTTCGAGGTGAATGCTACAGGAGTACCGCAACATGCTGATCCTGACACGCCGCGTAGGCGAGACCCTCATGGTCGGGGACGAGGTCACCGTGACCGTGCTGGGGGTCAAGGGAAACCAGGTCCGTCTCGGGGTGAACGCACCCAAGGAGGTCGCGGTCCACCGCGAGGAGATCTACGAGCGGATCAAGCGCGAGCAGGACGACGACGCCGACGGCGACGCCGCGGAATCGGCCTGACCGCCAGCGGATGCCGCGCGAGCCGCGCCCACAACCCGGAGAGATGGCCGAGCGGTCGAAGGCGCTCCCCTGCTAAGGGAGTAAGGGGTTAATAGCCCCTTCGAGGGTTCGAATCCCTCTCTCTCCGCCATGCATTCAGTTGGAAATCAGGGAGTTACGAGCGGCAGGGAGGCCGCTCCACATCTCTGCCACCATCCCTGAAACGCTGGAACTGCAGGCGCGCATGGCCGACCATGATTACGGGTGGATTCGCTCGGCTACTGTCGAGGCGATCACTGGCCGACGGGGTCAGCTCGTCATGCGCGAGCCTTCCTCGCGGTCGTTCGAGGGACGGACGCGATTGGGGTCCACCGCGAGGATGACGAACTCGGTGTTGCTGGGCGTGGTCGGCGGCCAGGCGGGCGGAGTCGTGGGGTATGGCTGACGGGACCGCAGCGGTTTGAATTCCTGAGTTCGAGGGTCGCGGACGCCTACGCGCACGCCGACAGCAAAGCCAGGGCAGCGATCGGGCGCACGCAATCCGTCCGCCTGTAGGTCTCGGCCTACAACCCTGTCAGTCACGCCCGATAGACGGCCACCAGCGCCGCTGATACCTTCGCCGCTGCCCGCCTTCGCCCAAGCGCGACGGCAGTCTGCGCACGCGCTGGCGGGCCTTTCGTAGCGCGGCAGGGGGTTGCATGGTTTTCGGACTGTTCAAAAAACCGCGACGCTCCGTTGATCCAATCGGCGACTATCGCCAAGGCATCGCGGGGGAAAGCCACTATCAGCGCGCACTCGGAAAAATAGCGGGCGGACGGACTGGAGGCGGGACACGAAATCAAGACCACCGCCGAAATCATTTTGGACGATGGCAACCCGCACGACGATAAGGCGGTCCGCGTCGATATAGACGGCCAAACCGTCGGGTATCTTGCTAAAAAGGATGCGCGCAAATACCGGAAGTGGCTAGAGAAACAGGATGCCCGGATCGCGTGATCGTGGACTGCCCCGCCCTCATCTCTGGCGGCTGGGATCGCGGCGGCAAGGATAAGGGCCATTACGGCGTCAGGTTTGATCTACCGCCCCTGTAGGGTGAAAATGGCGACCGGAGCACTGCCCCAGCCGCCACCGGCATCAGCAATTCACGGGCGCTGCCCGCTTTCCTTCGACGGAACCGACCGCGCGGGGAAGGCTACCCGCCGCCGGCTCTCGTTTCCGGGCACGAGCCAGCCCCTAGAGATTCTGCGCCGCCGCCTGCCGCTCGCGGGCCTTTTTCAGGTCCGCCTTCTGTTGCGGCGTGAGTACGCCGTCGAAATGCTCGCGCACCGACTTGCGGGTGTGGCCCAGCCGTTCCTTCAACTGGCGCAGGCGGTCCCGGTAGGTCGCGACACTGTAGTTGCCGACCACCGGGCCTTGGTCCTCGTATTTCCGCATCATTTCGGCCCGCGAGGCACCCAGCGCGACGATATGCTCCGGTGCGCCGAGTGTCGCCTGTAGCGTGCGGGTGTCGCCCGCCTCAATGGCCTGCTTGACGATGCTCCGCAGGTCGTCGGGCTTGCGGTTGGCGAGTTGCATTTGCCACATCGCCACCATCGGCGCCTCGTCGGCCTTCGGAGTCAGCGCCCGGTTTGTGCCCTTCGTCCAGCGTTTCCATTTCCTCATCGATCCGCTGGATTGCGCCTTCGACAGCCGACTCGGCCTGCTTGCGTTTCTTCTCCGCCAGCTTGTCCAGTTGATCGAGGCGGCGGTGCTCCGTTTCCATCGTGTTGCCCATGATCGTCCCGCGCGCACTGGTCCACCGCTTTCCAGGAATCATGCACCGCGTCCAACGCGCCTTCGCATCATCGTACCGACGCCGTTATCTGCGGGCAGGTCGTCAATCTCCTGTTTCGATCCGAATGCGGTGCCGAGATAAGCATCGCTCGAATGCTTCGGGGTGTACGCGTCCTGCGGCATCGCGTTCGACAGTTGCGAATTGCGGACGCCATCCGGGTGGCGCAGTCGATCCGGGTGCCGGGGCTGCGGGGTGCTTTCGCCCTGTTCAATGATCTCGCCCGTGTCGAGCGTTTCGGTTTCTGCGGTTGTCTCTGCCTTCTTGCTCATGATGTGAGCTCCTTCAGTGGGAACATAGCGCCATCACGGCGCGGGTTGTGGCTCGGGTCTCTGACCGTTGCCGGTTCATACTGCCTTTCAGCTTCGTTACGTATAGATTCGCGGGCTGCTCGAACAGTACATGCCATACCGGGCAGCGTCCGCGCGCGTGGTCGGCCTGCTTCGTGTCCATATCCTCCGGTCGGCTGCGGGATCGCGGTCCAGAAGCGGGACCGTCGTTCGAGGAAGTAGCGCGCACGTCTCGCTGATCATAGAGTCCGGGACGTGTCGGGCTTGCCGGCAGTCCGCAGCCGATCATGACGGCGGCGCATGATCTGCCCAGCCCGCAAATGCCGGTCGCCTTCTTGTGCGGCTCTGTCGCACCGTCAATCCAGCAGCTTGCCGGTATTCGTCGGCCAGCGTGCCCTGCTGGCTGAACCGTGGCTTGGCTAAAGCAAGCATCATCGATGCACGCCCTCGGCGCTGCATGCCCCATGAGCTGGCAACGCTGCACGACATCCGTCGCCGCCATCTCCGGCACCGTCAGGCCCAAGTCCTCGGGTCGAGGCTGGTCGCGCTCGACAGAACGCCGACCTCATCGAACACGGATCGAGACTGCCGCGCGGGTAGAACCGCTCATCCGGTCCCGTCGCGCCCGGTGAGCGTGCGATCAGGTAAAAGCAGGCCGGGGCGGCGCTGCCGTGGTCGCCCGCGACGTAGAAACTCCCACTTGCGTCTGCGGGTGCTGGCCTTCGCTATTGTTCGATCCGTCATGCGTTGCTGGGCCGGGGTCAGTCCCGCGAATGCGTGCAGTACCGGGCAGCGCGGTGCCACGCGGCGATGACGTTGCGCCGGGTATCGAATACCGCGCCGAAGAATGCGCCCTTGGCAATGTTCCAGTCGCCGTCAGATCCACGCCTGTGGCTGCAAGCCTCGTCGGATCGGACGTGGTGGCGGCCTCGTAACTGTCTGCCGAATAGTCGCGCGCCGAGGTGCGGGATTGTCGCGCCAGCGTCGATGGTGCACGTGACGAATGTGCGCGCCCGTGCTTGCGGTTCGCTGTACGGTTTCCACGGGGGAGCGCCCGACGACGTGTCGACGATTCAGCCATGCATGCCCCGGACCGCCGGGTTGGCCGCCATGACGAATCGGCCGCGGATGCCGGCCTTGCTGGCGCAGGCTGGAGCGGAGAAGGTCGAGCGGCGTCGGGCACCGGATACTGCCCTGCCTCGTCAATCACATGATCAGGCTGTAAGCTTTTGCCCTGGAACTTGCCGAAGTTCTCGCCGCGACTCCTCGATCTGGTCGAGTCGCACCGTCGCCCCGCTGGGGATGACGAAACATGTGATTCTGCGCGTTGAGCTGCAGCGCCTTTCCGTAGGCCATGCGCGAACAGGTGCGCGCGCCTCGGTCTCCAGGTCGCGCATGTCCGGGGAAGTCTGTTGCGCACGATCAGCACACGGCATGGCGTCCGCCGTCTTTCGACAATGGCGCAGGGCCACCAGCAGCAGGAATACCGCAGGTCTTGCGCGCCGCCTCGCGCCCCGCCGAGGAACAGGTCGTAGTGCCTCGGGCATCGCGCCAGCACGCGGACCTGCGAACCGCGTCGGCTCGATCGGTGGTATCGGGTGCCGCCGCTGCCATTGCTCGCTGCCCTCCAGCGCCGGGGGCGCATCGTGCTCGAACAGGCGCTGGTACTCCTGCCTGCGACATGCTCGGCGGCAGGTTGATCGTCACCCCGCCGCGCCCGCTGTCGTCGCCTGCGCCTGCGTTCTCGCGCATCCCGTGGCGTACCGCCAGCAGTAGACGGCCAGCCTGCACGTCGCCCTCGGCGGCTCTGTGATACATCTTCTCTACAAGGTTGTCGCGCTCGTGCGCCAGCGCTTCCTTCCAGAGTGCCGCCGCGTCCGGGTCGTCGCGGAGAATTCGCCGCCATGTGTCGTAATGCAGCCCCAGCCCTCGGGCAATGGCGGTCTCGCGTAGCGGTCCGTTCTCTGCCGCCGCGAGGATGTAGTCGCGTGCACCCCTCGGCAGGCCTCTGCGTGGTCTTGCCATCGTCTACGTTCTCCAGCGGTTCGGGCAGCCCCGTGAAAACCCGTCGGTTGCGGGGCCTGTTTCCGCCAACGTGCTCCGCGTTTTGCTGGACGGGAAGATGGGTACGCGAGCATCTCCACGTGCAACCGCGGATCACCGCGTGGGGCGGACAGCCCCTCCGCCACACATAGACGTTAGCGTGCCTACTCCCCACCCGTGAGCACGATCCAGCACCCCTCCGGCTTGGCTGTGGCCGTCGCCAGAGGGGAGTGGCCTGGTCGGGCCACCCTCCCCATCAGGACGGGAAAACGGGCCACCACAACCCGCATTCCGCTGCGGTTTTCGGGGTAGCGCCTGTCCGAAACCGGGCCACCCGGTCGTCGAAGCGCGGCATGGTGCGGGCTCTGGTGGCCTGGCCTGCGTCGGTGGCCTGATGCGGCCACGGAAAACAGGCCACCAAACAGGCCACCGATCCGGCCGCTTCCCGCTCATCGCGGTGGCCCCGACCACAGCCGGGCCGGTTCCTCTTTGGTGTCGGCGTTCCCGCCCTGGTTCTTCGCCTTCCTCGCCTCCAGCGCGAGTCCCTTCCGCACTCGGCGTGCGTACCTCCTGCACCAGCGTTTTCCGGCTTCATGCTCCGTTCTCGGCCTCGGCCTTCCCGTGCCGCGTCGATGGCAGGGCCGGCATAACGGATGACCAGTGCGGCGGGCACATCATCTCGTCGCGGCTTCGGCTGCGGCTTCGTCGAGCGCGATGCCTTTCGGCGCATAGCTTCCACGCCCTGCGTCGCGCCCGGCTCCGTGCGAGCTCCTCGTCGTCGTTTCATGTCGTCGGCTCCACGTCGGTTGCGGCGTCAATCGGCACCACGGCGCGCTCGCCCAGCAACTGCTTGCCGCTCGGCGCCTGAGCGCGATCAGGCTCGGGTCGGTGGTGTCGATCACCGTGAACTCCACGAGGCTCCACCCGCGCACCAGCACGGTGTCGCCGACGGTGGGGCGTTTTGTCGTGTTCATGCCGCCCTGATCGACTGCTCGGCCAGCACCAGCAGGCGCAGGGCCCTGATCCTGGCAAGGCCGACGCACGCGCACGTCCTCGACGCGCTCCGCCACCTCGACGAAATGGCCACCTCGTCCAGCCGGTCGCGGACGGGGCGCTCGTGGCCGCCGTGTATCGGCGTGGTGCTCATGTCGTCACCTCTCAAAACGGTGGATCTGGTCGTCGAAGTCGGCGGGCGCTTCGGGCTTGGTCTCGGCCTTTTTCTTCCCGCCTCCCGGTCGTGCCGTTCGAGCCGACACCAGCGAATCGGCGATCATGGAGCTGTACGCGCTCGTTGCCTTCGCGATCCGTGTAGCGGTTGCGTTGCACTCGACCGGATACCGACACGCACTACGCCCTTGGCGTGTTTCGCCAGCGCCTCGGCGAGCTTGCCGAACACCATCGCGCCGAACATTCCGCCTGGTTCCTCGACGTTTCGCTCCTGTAGGTCAACGGCGATCGTGGCGACTGCCATCGGTTTGCCGCTCGTGGTGTCGATCGACTTCGGATCGCCGCCAGCGACCCCATATAGCTACCTGCATCATCGTGCTGTCCTCTTGTACGGCCGCACGTCTTGCAGCCGGGTTCGGTATCGCCGCCGGAGCTGTCCACGGCAGCCGCGTAGGACTGTCCGGGCGCGGCCTTCATCACCGGCCCAGCCAGTACCGGGCAGTTTGTATTCGATGGTCACTTCCATGTCCGCAGCTCCGTTGTGCGTCCCTGTTTCGTCTCCGCGATATGCCCATCGGCGATGGCGCGGTCGAGCATCCCCTCCAGCCGATCCTTGCCGAGCCCGAGCGCCCAGCCTTGCCGGCGTATCCGCGAAGCTGGCGGCGTGTCATTGGCTTGTCCTGTTCCTGGCGTTTGCGAATCAGCTCTTTCAGTAATTCGAGCGTGTCGCGATAAGCCTCGTCCTGCCGCTCTTGCTTGCGCTGTTCCTTGATCGGTTCCAGGTCGGTCGGAACGAACACGCCGCCGGCGGTTTTCTCCAGCCACATGCCGGCCGGGGGCCGCGTAGTTGTTCTTGACGACATCGAGGCGCACGAATCGGTTTGCGTCGTCGCGGTCGAGCCCGAACTTGCCGGCCTCATCCTTTCGCAGCGTTGCCATCGCCGCCACCGACGCCATCGAGCAGCGCGGACGCACCGCGTAGCCCTTCGGCGCTCAATCCGTCGGTGCCGCAGTCCGTCTTTAGAGACGTGATGCGGAGAAGATCGCCGCGCCCGTCTGTTCGCGCAGGGATTCGACCGCCTCTACGAAGCGGGTCGCATCGTCGTTGCTGTTTTCCTCACCGCCGCGAAAGCGGCTCACGGAATCAAGCACGATCAGGCGCAGGTCGGGAATGTCACGGGCGACGGCCGCGATGGCCTAAGCGGTGCCGGTTTCCACGACTTCCCGCTCGTGGTGCATGGTCAGTCGGTTGTCCATGCCGACACGCGACGCAATGAACAGCCGATCACGCAGGCCGAGGTTGTGCGTCGGCGTTGAACTCGCCGGCCTGGCGCATCCGCTCGACGATGCGATAAAGGCGGCGGTGGATTTCCTCGCGCTCGTCCTCTGCACAAAGCATGAGCACGCCGCCGGGGTTGGGCACGTCGATGCCGAGAAACGGGCGGCCGGTCGTGAGCTTGAAACGCCGAACTGAATTTCGAGGATCGACTTTCCGCTGCCGCCAGCGGCACCCAGCAGGCCGACATTGGAGGGAAATACCTCATCGAGCAGGAAGGCGCGCGGCGGCGGTTCGGTGTCGATCAGGTCGGGATGCGCGCGGTGAGGTCGAACAGCGGAACCGGGCCGCTCATCCATCGTTCAACGTCGCTCGCCTCGATCCCCTTGGCGTCTGCGGCGTCCACGACTCGGGCTTGTCGGTCGGGACCGTGAGAATCCGGAGCCGGCACGCGTTCCGTGATCGACTTCGCGGCCTTGTGCCCGGTGCATCGTTGTCGGGCCAGACGTGAACCGTGCGGCCCTCGAGTGCGTCCAGTCAGTGCAAGCGACGCTGCCGGTGCCGCCGGGCCAGGTCACGCACACATAGGCCGCGCCCATGATCCGCTGCGCGGCGTCGGCCGCCTTCTCGCCTCGCAAACGATCACCGGCAGGTCGGCGTGGCGCGCGCAGGCGGTCGAGCCCGTACAGGGGGCGAGGCTTCGGCGAAGTGCTGCCAGCGTCCATCGACAAATGGGCGAATATCCTTGCCGGTTTGCGTTTCCCATCGGCAGACGTAACCCAGGGTGCGGCCGTCCGCGCTCTTATAGGTCCAGACGGTGTGCGGCTCGCCGAGCTTCGGTGCTGGATGCCGGATTCGCGCGCGTGCCACAGTCCGCGAGCGCGCAGCGCCTCGATCACGTCGTCTTGCGCGCAGCCGGCGCGGCAAGCGCACAACGGGCGCGGCCGTTGTCGCCGTCGCTGATCGACAGGGAGGGGTGCTCGTCGTCGTGCGCCGGGACAGCGGCGGCCAGCCGGCGCCGTTCGTGCTTGCCCGTCGAGCGCGTGCGCGATCTCGGCGGCTTTGCTATTCTTTGACCAGCGCACCCCGCGCGATTCTTGAGCCTCGTCACCGGCAGCCACCGGGGCGAGGCTCGCTTGTTCGTCAGTCGTGCAGCCGACACGCTCCCTGCCGCTCGCGCTCGATCGCCTCGACCTTCGCCATGATCGAAGCGGGTGCAGCCGGGGGTGATGCGTCTCGGGCTCGGGGAGAGTGCCGCGCTGGACCCAGCGCCGGGGACGCACTGGCGCGTTACCGAATACCGCCTCGGCCAGGTGCGTGTCGCGGACGTATTTGGTCGCCACGGGGCGGGCCGTGCCCGTATCAATGTGTACGGACACGACGTTACGAGTAACGGGGCAGGGCGACGACGGTCGGACTATGGATGTATTACCGTGAGCGGTAGAGACTGCCGGGAACCTTTCCGCTATTCGTTGTCGTCGATCAGGTAGCCTTCCAGGTCCTCGGTGAGTGCCAGCATTCGGCGGAACGGTTCATAGTCGCCATTGCTCGGCGCGGGCGCGTCTTTCGTCTTGTAGGACGCAAGGCTGGAAACGCTAAGGCGAATGTTCAGGCGCGCCAGCATCTCGACGGTGCGGGTCTTGCGTTCCTCGCCCGGTCAATCCGGCATTGCCGGAAGCCATCCATGCCGCCTGCACGAGTCTTTCCTGTCGGGCTCTGGCGCTGGCGTGTCTCCGGCCCCTGCGCGGTCGGTTTGACGGTATGGCAGGCGTCGCCCAAGGGCTACAGCCGCATCGACTTCCAGCCATGCGCACAACCCATGCGGGAAGGGTAGCCGTGCGCGCAACACAAGCGCACCGCCTCATGGTGGGCCATCGGATTACCGCGCTCGTCCTCTCGCTGTAGACGCTCAAGCTCCAGCGCGCAGCATGACGGTTTCCCAATTCATGCCCGCGCCTCCCCGATCGTTCCGCACGTCGGCCTTGCGCTGGACTGCGTTCCAATGTTCGACCAGTCGGCCATACAGCCGCGCGCCGCTTCTTGAACAGGTCGCCCCGGCGGTATGCGCGCTCTACCTTGTCCGGGATGACGTGGGCGAGGCTCATCTCGATGACCTCGTGCGGGTAGGCCGTGCGCTCGCTGCACCAGTCGCGGAACGTGGACCGGAAACCGTGCGGCGTCGCGTCCACGTTCATGCGCTTCATGACGGCCGACAGGCTCATGTCGGACAGCTTGCCGCCGCGTGCGGCGGGGAATACGTACGGCCGTACCCTCGAAGCGGGGCAGGGATTCCAGCAGGCGCCACCGGCATCGTCGCGACAGCGGCACGCGGTGCTCGCGGCTCGACCTTCATGCGCTCGGCCGGGATCGTCCAGACGCGCCTCCGACAGGTCGATCTCGTCCCATGTCGCGCCGCGCACCTCGCCACTGCGGGCGGCGGTCAGGATGGCGAACTCCAGCGCCCGGGCGGCCATGCCTTCGCGTTTGCGTAGCGCGCATGAACGTGCCCACGTCCTCGACGGGCAGGGCGCGATGGTGCGTCACCTTCGACACCTTCGACGGCTTCGGCAGTACCGTATCCAGGTGGCCCTTCCACCGGGCGGGGTTGTCGCCGGAGCGGTAGCCGCTCGTCGTCGCCCACGCCAGCACGTTCTCGATGCGCCCCCGGAGCCGGGCGGCGGTTTCGGTCTTGTCGTACCAGATCGGTTCGAGGATGCGGACGATGTGCGTCAGCTCGACCTCGGCGACGGGCAGGTTGCCGATGACGGGCGATGGCGTAGGTCGCGAGCGTCGATTCCCATCGCTTCGCGTGTGCTTCGGGTTCTTGGAACTCGTGGCGCTTGGCGGCGAGGTACTTCGCCGGGCCGCCTCGTCGAAGGTGATCTGCTGACGCCTGCGCCTCGCCCAGCAGCGCGCCGTGCGTCGCTGGCGCTCCTGTATCGGGTCGACGCCCGTCGCGGATCGCGTCGCGGTCAGTCGCCGGCCTTCCTGCGGGCGTCGCGCCAGTGACGCGTCGGGGTAGGGGCCGAGACCCGATGTCGCGGCGCTTGCTCCCGACCGTGGCGCGCAGTACCCAGGATCGCGCGCACCGCTGTCGGACGACCGTGCGCAGCAGGCCGGCAACACCGCCGACCGTGTGCAGGCCGGGTTCCTTCAGCCGTCGCACCTCGACGGCGCTCAACTCGCGTGCTCGCTTCGGCATCGGTCCATCTCCTGTACCGAACAACGGCGTTACTGTTGAAGGCTACGGGCGGTGTCGGGCGATTACAGCAAGGGATGCCCGCGAGGATCGGTGGTTTAGGTGCGCGCCGCCGGTTCACGGCGGTTACGCGTGTTTGTTGGGCGGCAGGCCGACTCGTTCTCTCCGCCATGCATGCGAAAAGCCCCGGCCACCACGGCGGGGCTTTCTTTGGTGCGGCGCATCCGGGAGTGTGGGCGAAGCCCTCCCGGTTCGAGCAGATCGGCAGGATTGCCGATTCGGACGAGGCGCGCAAGCGCAGCGCCCGCAGGGCGAGGGCCAGGGATGGCCCGAGTCGAATCCCTCTCTCTCCGCCATGCATGCGAAAAGCCCCGCCCCGCGCGGGGCTTTTCGTATGCGCGGTGCAGGGAGGTGGGCCGAACCCTCCGGTTCGACGAATCGGCAGGATTGCCGATTCGGACGGGGCGCGCAAGCGCACCGCCCGCAGGGCGAGGGCCAGGGATGGCCCGAGTCAATCCCTCTCTCTCCGCCATGCATGCGAAAAGCCCCGCCCCACGCGGGGTTTCTCGTATGCGCGGTGCAGGGAGGTGGGCCGAACCCTCCGGTTCGACGAATCGGCAGGATTGCCGATTCGGACGGGGCGCGCAAGCGCACCGCCCGCAGGGCGAGGGCCAGGGATGGCCCGAGTCAATCCCTCTCGGTGCCGTGCCCGCGGCCACGGCGCGCGGCCGCAGGCCGCTCCTACGGCGGGAATACCCGGCCCGCCCACGGGGACGGTCAGATCACCCCGCGCCGCGCTCGAGCACCCGCTGGCGCGAGCGGATCAGGTCGCGGTCGAGGTAGGTGCCCTGCAGGTGGCGAAAGCCGGTGCTCGGGTAGAACTCCGTGCGCCCGTGCAGCACGCGCAGGTTGTCGAACGCCATCATCTCGCCCGGGCGCAGCCGGAAGCGGATGGTGTAGGCCGGATCGCGCAGCATCTCCCAGAGGCGCCGGTAGGCGCGGTAGAAGGGCTCCACCTGCTCCGGGGGCAGGCGCAGCGTGTCGCGGATCCAGTTGTTGAAGCGGATGATCACGGGGCGGCCACCCTCGTCGCAGCCGATCACCGGCGCCCGGTGCGCGATGTCCGAGGCCTCGTCCTGGAAGCGGAAGTCGATCGGGGTCGTGGTCAGCACCCGGTACGCCTCGGGATCCTGCGCGCGCAGCGCCTCCGCGACGGCGAGACCGTCGGTCAGGGTCGACTCGCCGCCCTCGGCCTCGTTGGCGAGGCAGTAGAGCAGCTGGAAGTCCGGTGGGCGCTGCCAGTTCGGCAGGTCGGCGTGCGGCTCCAGCGCGACGCTGGTGTAGGCGGCATTGTTCGGATCCGGCTTCGAGACCACGTCGAAGTGGCGCCCGAAGTTCGTCTCGCGCGGCCAGCCGATGCGCTCCGCCACGCGGATGACCTCGCCCTCGCCGGTGGGGCCGTTGCGCAGGATCACGAAGCCGTAGCGCGCGAGCGCGCCGAGCCAGTCGGCCAGGCCGGCATCCGTGTGCATGAAGGCCCGGTGCTCGACCTGCGGCAGATCGCCGGCGATCGACGCGTCCCAGGCGGTCTTGCGGTCGACCGCGAGCGGATCCGTCTCGTGCGCATCCGCGCGCTGGCGCAGCCAGCCGGCATCGTAGAGGCCCTCGTGCGCGTCGAGACCCGCCATCGCCGGCCAGGACAGCCGCAGCGCGCCCTCGGGCGTGACCTCGGCCGCCGGCGCGGGCAGCTCCCGCGGCAGGTCGATCACCCGGACGAGGCGCTCGCGGGTCCCGGGGTGGCGGCAGCGCGCGCAGGCGCAGTGGTCGCGCAGCCACAGGTGGTGGAAGGTGGCGGCGAGCCCGTCGTCCCAGTGGAGCGTGACGGCACGCTCGCCCGGCGTCACCGAGGCCAGGCGCGTGGCGCTCGCGTAGGGGGCGAGCTCGCCCATGTCGATCACGGGTTGCGGCGTCTCGGGGGCGATCGCTTCGGCGCTCACTTTCGGGTCTCCTCCGTAGGTCGTGACAGCGGGAGCGCGGAGTATGGGCGCTTGCCGCGAAGCGCCACAAACGAATAATCTGGTCATGCTGACCCGAATTTGTTTATAGGGCATTTATGGCCAACAGCGAGCAGCGGCGCCTGCCGCCGGCGCAGGCACTGCATGCCTTCGACGCCGCGGCCCGCCACATGAGCTTCACCGCGGCGGCGCGCGAGCTCGCCATCACCCAGGCGGCGGTCAGCCAGCGGATCCGCCTGCTGGAGCACCAGCTGGGCCAGACCCTGTTCCTGCGCCACGCGCGGGGTCTCGAGCTCACCGAGGCCGGCCGCGCCTTCCTGCCGGCGGTGAACGAGGCCTTCGCGCGCCTGTCCACGGGCCTCGCGGAGGCCTTCGGGCGCCGCGCGGCGCGCCGCTCACGGTACGCACGACGCCCGGCTTCGCCACCCACTGGCTCGCGCCGCGCCTGCACGCCTTCCAGCAGCGCCATCCCCGCACCAGCCTGCGCGTGACCACGGCCGTCTGGCCGCCGACTTCGACCTCGCCGGCGCCGACCTGGAGATCCGCTACGGGCGCGGCGACTGGCCCGGCGTCGAGTGCCTGCGCCTCACCCGCGAGCACCTCACGCCGGTGTGCGCACCCGCGATCGCGCGGGCGCTCGCCAGCCCGGGCGACCTGGCGGGGCACACGCTGCTGCACGCCGTGGGCTTCGAGACGGGCTGGCCACAGTGGCTGGGCGCGGCCGGCGCCGCCGACATCCTCGAGCGGACCACGGCGTTGCTGGCCGACACCACGGCGACGGTGCTCGAGCTCGCGGCGCACGGCTCGGGGATCGCGATGGGCCGCAGCGGCTTCATCGACGCGCTGCTGACCGAGGGCCGCCTGCAGGCCCCGTTCGACCTTTGCCTGGACACCGACGAGGCCTTCTTCCTCGTGCGCCTGCCGGGCGGCGAGGCGCGCACCGACGCCGCGGCCTTCTGGGACTGGATGGCCGGGCAGGCCGCGTGACCGGTCCGCCGACCTTGACCCGGCGATGGCGGGTCCGGATAATCCCGCCTTCCCGATCAGGGCGCCCGTAGCTCAGTTGGATAGAGCGCGTGGCTACGAACCAGGAGGTCGGGGGTTCGAATCCTCCCGGGCGCGCCAACACGAGGAAAGCCGGCTCGATGCCGGCTTTTTTTGTGTTCGTGGTCCCGAACGGGGATGCAAGGACGTAGGTCGGCTCGAGCGAAGCGAATGCGGACGGGTCGACCGCAAACGCCCCGCCCCCACCCGATGCGGGAGCAGCACCCGGCCTCCCACCAGTCTCCGCCACGTCCGGCCCGACGGCGCAGCGTGCGCTGCGCCGTCCATCGCCCATTCGCGGCCGGCGCATGCCCCATCCAGCCACGGTGCCGGGCGCGGGGCCCGCAACCACATGGCCCGCGGATCCGGCGGCGGAATGCGGCGCCGTGTGCCGGCCTCAGTCCGCAGCCAGCCCCGGCACGGGCCGCCCCGTGCGCAGCGCGCGCGCCAGCAGCGCGGCACACAGCGGCGCCGTCATGAGGCCATGGGCACCGTGGCCGGCGTTCACCCACAGCCCCGGCGCGAGCGCGCCGACGCGCGGCAGGCGGTCGGGCGTGGAGGCGCGCACGGCCACGAAGCGCTCACCGGCCGGGGCGGGCGTGTCGTGCGGCCACAACGAGGCCACGCGCCGCGCGTTGACGGCGTCGTCCGCGACGCGCGCGGTCGCGTCGGCGTCGCCGCGCTGTGCCGTCGCGCCGGCCCAGTGGACGCCGGCCACCGCCGGGGTCACGTAGCCGCCGTGCGACACGGGCACGCGCAGCCGCGCGCTGGCGGCGCTGGCGCGGAAGGCGCTTGCCTGGCCGCGTACCGGCGTGATCGCGCCGGCCAGGCCCGGCCAGAGCTCGGCGACGGCCGGGCCGGCGGCCAGCACCACCCGCGGCGCGGACGCGATCACGTCGCCGCCGGCGCCGAACGCTGCCCAGCCCGCCGCGGTGCGTCCGAGGCCCACCACGCGCCCGTGGCGAGACGTCACCCGGCACGCGCGCCCCGCGAGCAGGGCGCGGCACAGCGCCGCCGGGTCGATGCAGGCCCCGCCCGCGTGCAACACGGCGGGCTCGGGCGGGCGCACACCGCAGGCCGCCTCGGCGCGAGCGGGATCGAGCCGACGCACGGCCGCGCTTGCGCCGGCGACGCGCGCGTGCCGCCGGCGCTCGCGCGGGCCCGCCGGCACGAGCAGCACGCCGCGGGCGCGGCGCCCGGCATCCAGCCCCTGGCGCTCGAGGCGCGTGAGCAGGGCCTGCGTGCAGGCCGTGCCGCGCGCGCGCAGCCGCGTGAGCGCGTCCGTGGGCGTCGTGGGGTAGGGGGCCAGGACGGCCAGCGGGATCGCCGAGGCGGCGGTGGCGCACGGGTCGGAGAGCAGCGTCACGCGCCAGCCGTCGCGCGCGAGGGCAGCGGCGGTGGCGCTGCCCGCGAGGCCGGCGCCCACGACCAGCACGTTTGCGCGCGCGCAGCTCAGGCGGTGACGTCGCCGCTGTCGCCGGTGGCCGGGCCGTAGGTGCGCGCGACGTAGTCCTCGACGATGTCCTCGAATTCCCCGGCGATATTCGTCGCCCTTGAGCGTGACCGTCTTCTCGCCGTCGACGTACACCGGCGCCACGGGCCGCTCGCCGGTGCCCGGCAGGCTGATGCCGATGTTGGCGTTGCGGCTCTCGCCGGGCCCGTTCACGACGCAGCCCATGACGGCCACGGTCATGTCCTCGACGCCCGGGTAGCGGTGTTTCCACTGGGGCATGCGACCGCGCAGGTGGCCCTGGATCTGCTCGGCGAGCTCCTGGAAGTACGTGCTCGTGGTGCGCCCGCAGCCCGGGCAGGCGACCACCGACGGCGTGAACGCGCGCAGGCCGAGGCTCTGCAGGATCTGCTGCGCCACCTCCACCTCGCGCGTGCGCGGCCCGCCGGGCTCCGGCGTCAGCGAGATGCGGATGGTGTCGCCGATGCCTTCCTGGAGCAGCACCGACAGCGCCGCCGTCGAGGCGACGATGCCCCTGCGTGCCCGTGCCGGCCTCGGTCAGGCCCAGGTGCAGGGCGTAGTCGCCGCGGCGGGCCAGCTCTCGGTAGACGGCGATCAGATCCTGGACGCCGCTCATCTTGCACGACAGCACGATGTGGTCGCGCGGCAGCCCCAGCGCCTCGGCGCGCTCGGCGCTGCCGAGCGCCGACTCGACCACTGCCTCGCGGTTGATCAGGGTCAGGTCGCGCGGCTCATCGCGGCGCTGGTTCTCGTCGAGCAGCCGCGCCATCAGGTCCTGGTCGAGGCTGCCCCAGTTCACGCCGATCCGCACCGGCTTGTCGTAGCGGCAGGCGAGCTCGATCATCTGCGCGAACTGCTCGTCGCGGCGGCTGCCCTTGCCGACGTTGCCCGGATTGATGCGGTACTTCGACAGCGCCTCGGCGCAGGCGGGGTGGTTCGCGAGCAGCTTGTGGCCGTTGAAGTGGAAGTCGCCGACCAGCGGGACGTCCCAGCCGGCGGCGTCGAGCTGCTCGCGCACGCGCGGCACGGCAGCGCGCGGCCGCGTCGGCGTTCACCGTGATGCGCACCAGCTCGGAGCCGGCCTCGGCGAGCTCGGCCACCTGGCGTGCGGTGGCCGCAGCGTCCGCGGTATCGGTATTGGTCATCGACTGGACGGCGACCGGGGCCTCGCCGCCGACGATGACGGGGCCGATGCGCACGCCCACGGTGCGGCGGCGCTCGACCGGGTGGATGGGATCGGTCATGGAAACGGTGTACAGCGCTGGCGCTGGAATCGTGCGCGATTGTACCGCGCGGGGGCCGGCGGGCCATAGGGTGGTCGCGCCAACGCTGGCACTCCGGGCGGGGAGTGCCAAGTCCGCGATCGCTGCCGTAGAATGAGCCCATGGCGCGAGACGGCGGCAGCAACCGGTTACCCGAGCGCGCGCAGCACATCCTGCGCACGCTCGTGGAGCTCTATATCCGCGAGGGCCAGCCGGTGAGCTCGCGCCACCTGTCGCGCGCCTCCGGGCTGGGGTTGAGCCCGGCGACCGTGCGCAACGTCATGTACGACCTCGAGGAGCAGGGCTACATCCGGGCGCCGCACACCTCCGCCGGGCGCATCCCCACCGAGCAGGGCTACCGCCTGTTCGTCGACACGCTGCTGCAGATGCGCCCGGTCGAGCAGGTCCCGATCGGCGAGCTGCGCCGCCAGCTGGAGCTCGACGCCGAGGGCGACTCGAAGGAGCTGGTCGAGTCCGTGTCCTCGTTCCTCTCGGGCTTCACGCGCATGGCCGGCGTGGTCACGCTGCCGCGGCGCGACGTCTCGACGCTGCGCTACATGGAGTTCCTGCCGCTCGGTGACCAGCGGGTGCTGGTGATCCTGGTGGTCAACGACCACGAGGTGCAGAACCGCGTCATCCGCACCGAGCGCGACTACAGCCGCTCGGAGCTCGAGCAGGCCACCAACTACCTCAACCGCCAGTTCGCCGGCCGCGACCTCGGCGAGATCCGGACCGACCTGCAGCGCGAGCTCGAGGCCACGCGCCGCGACGTCAACCGCATGATGGACATCGTCGCGGACACGGCGGGGCAGGCCTTCGCCTCGGACAACGACGAGGAGGAGAGCTCGGATTTCGTCCTGGCCGGCGAGACCAACCTGATGAACTTCGAGGAGCTCTCCGACGTGGAGAAGCTCAAGGCCCTGTTCGATACCTTCAACCGCAAGCGTGACCTCTACGAGCTGCTCGAGCGCTCGGTGCAGTCCGACGGCCTGCAGATCTTCATCGGGCGCGAGTCGGGCCACGAGGTGCTCGACGACGTCAGCATCGTCACCGCGCCCTACAGCCAGGGCGGCGAGATCCTCGGCGTGCTGGGCGTGATCGGGCCCACCCGCATGGAGTACGACCGCGTGATCTCCGTGGTCGACGTCACCTCGCGCCTGCTCGGCGCCGCGCTCAACAGCCGCAGCTGAGCGGCGCCGCGCGGCCATCCCCCGCCTGCCGATCCCCCGGGCCAGGGCCGCCGGCGCCCGGCGGTTGAAATCCGCGCGACGGGCCCCATATGCCCGGCAAAGGCCCCGCCGGGCCGTCCACGGATGGCCCGGCACGACCCTGGCAAGCGAACAGCAGAGGGAGTCGCAGGATGTCGAACGAGCAGTCCGCCGAGCAGCGCAATGCCGGCAAGGGCGCGACCGGGGAGCCCCCCGTGGACGAGGCGGCCGACGAGGCCGTCGCGGATACCGGGGCTCATCGTGCCGACGAGGGCGCGGCGGCCGCGACCGGGGAAGCGGGCGAGGAGTCGCCCGAGGCCCGCATCGAGCGCCTCGAGCAGGAGCTCGAGAGCGCCCGGGCCCAGGCGCAGGACTACTGGGACCGGCTGGTACGCTCGGAGGCGGAGAAGGACAACATCCGCAAGCGCGCCCAGAAGGACGTCGACAGCGCCCGCAAGCAGTCGCTGGAGAAGCTCGCCGGCGAGCTCCTCGCCGTGCGCGACAGCCTCGAGCTCGGCGTGAGCGCCGCCTACGAGGACGACGCCGATGTCGCCAGGATCCGCGAGGGCACGGAGCTCACGCTCAAGATGCTCACCCAGGCCATGGACAAGTTCAGCATCGAGGAGATCAACCCCGAGGGCGAGAAGTTCAACCCGGACCTGCACCAGGCCATGTCGATGCAGGAGGTGGAGGGCCAGGAGCCCAACACCGTGATCTCCGTGATGCAGAAGGGCTACCGGCTGGAGGACCGCCTCCTGCGCCCGGCCCTGGTCATGGTCGCGAAGTAGGCGGGCGTGGCGCCCGTCACGCTTGAAATGGGCGCTGCCGCCCCCACCTAGGCCGGCAGATGCCTGCAGGGCAGGAACACTGAATTCGAGTGCTGGAGGACTGAGAACATGGGCAAGATGATCGGTATCGACCTGGGGACGACGAACTCGTGCGTCGCCGTCATGGAGGGCGACAAGACCCGGGTGATCGAGAACAGCGAGGGCGATCGCACCACCCCGTCGGTCGTCGCCTTCACGGACGACGGCGAGGTACTGGTCGGTGCGCCCGCCAAGCGCCAGGCCGTGACCAACCCGGCAGAACACGCTGCTACGGCGGTGAAGCGCCTCATCGGCCGGAAGTTCGAGGATGACGAGGTCCAGAAGGACATCAAGTCGGTCCCCTACAAGATCGTCAAGGCCGACAACGGCGACGCCTGGGTCGAGGCCGGCGGCAAGAAGATGGCGCCGCCGGAGATCTCCGCACGCGTGCTGCAGAAGATGAAGAAGACCGCCGAGGAGTATCTCGGCGAGGAAGTCACCGAGGCGGTGATCACCGTGCCGGCCTACTTCAACGACTCGCAGCGCCAGGCGACCAAGGACGCCGGGCGCATCGCGGGCCTGAACGTCAAGCGCATCATCAACGAGCCGACCGCCGCGGCGCTGGCCTACGGCCTCGACAAGCGCCGCGGTGACCAGAAGGTCGCGGTCTACGACCTGGGCGGCGGCACCTTCGACATCTCGATCATCGAGATCGCGGAGGTCGAGGGTGAGCACCAGTTCGAGGTCCTCTCAACGCACGGGGATACGTTCCTCGGCGGCGAGGATTTCGACCTGCGGATCATCAACCACCTGGTCGAGACCTTCAAGAAGGAGAGCGGGATCGACCTGAACAATGATCCGCTCGCGCTGCAGCGCCTCAAGGAGGCCGCCGAGAAGGCGAAGATCGAGCTCTCCGCGGCGCAGCAGACCGAGATCAACCTGCCGTACATCACGGCCGACCAGGCGGGGCCGAAGCACCTCAACCTGAAGCTGACGCGGGCCAAGCTCGAGTCCCTGGTCGAGGAGCTGGTCGATCGCACGATCGAGCCCTGCAAGACGGCCATCAAGGATGCCGGCCTGTCGGTGAAGGACGTCGACGACGTCATCCTGGTGGGCGGCCAGACCCGCATGCCGCAGGTGCAGAAGAAGGTCGAGGAGTTCTTCGGCAAGGCGCCGCGCAAGGACGTGAACCCCGACGAGGCGGTCGCGATCGGCGCGGGCATCCAGGCCGGCGTGCTCGGCGGCGACGTCAAGGACGTGCTGCTGCTCGACGTGACCCCGCTGTCGCTCGGCATCGAGACGATGGGCGGCGTGATGACGCAGCTGATCGAGAAGAACACGACCATCCCGACCAAGGCGATCGCAGGTGTTCTCGACCGCCGAGGACAACCAGACCGCGGTCACGGTGCACGTCCTCCAGGGCGAGCGCCAGATGGCGAAGGACAACAAGTCCCTGGGCCGCTTCGACCTGTCGGACATCCCGCCGGCGCCGCGCGGCACGCCGCAGATCGAGGTGACGTTCGACATCGACGCGAACGGCATCCTCAACGTGTCGGCGAAGGACAAGGCGACCGGCAAGGAGCAGTCGATCGAGATCAAGGCCTCGAGCGGCCTGTCCGAGGACGAGATCGAGTCGATGGTCAAGGATGCCGAGGCGCACGCCGAGGAGGACAAGAAGCAGCGCGAGCTGGTCGAGGCCCGCAACCAGGCCGACAACCTCATCCACGCCACCGAGAAGTCGCTCAAGGACTACGGCGAGCAGATCGGCGCGGACGAGAAGAAGAAGGTCGAGGACGCGATCGAGGCGCTGCGCGAGGCCATGAAGGGCGACGACAAGGAGGCCATCGAGGCCAAGACGCAGGAGCTGTCCGAGGCATCGGCGGAGCTGGCCCAGAAGGCCTACGGCCAGGCCGGGGGCGAGCAGGCCGCCGAGGGCGAGCCCGACCAGCAGCAGGGCGGCTCGGACGACGAGGTCGTCGACGCGGAGTTCGAGGAAGTCAAGGAACGAACAAGAAGTAAGCCCGGCGGCCCGCCGCGAGCGGCGCACCACGAGCGACAGGCCGGCGTCCTCGGCCTGTCGTTCCGTGCCGGGTACGCGCTCGCGATGACGCGATCCGTCACGAGGCGGAGCCGAGCGTACGACCATGTCGAAACGCGATTACTACGAAGTCCTGGGCGTGTCCGCGAACGCCAGCGAGGCCGAGATCAAGAAGGCCTACCGGCGCATGGCGCATGAAGTACCATCCGGACCGCAATCCGGATGACGAGGAGGCACTCGAGAAGTTCCGCGAGGCCAAGGAGGCCGCCGAGGTCCTCGGCGATTCCCAGAAGCGCGCGGCCTACGACCAGTTCGGCCACGCCGGGGTCGACGCCGGCGCCGGCGGCGGCGCCGGCGGCTTCGGCGGCGGCTTCGGCGGCGCCGACTTCGCGGACATCTTCGGCGACGTCTTCGGCGACATCTTCGGCGGCGGGCGGCGCCGCAGCGCCCGTGGGGCGGACCTGCGCTACAACCTCGAGATCAGCCTCGAGGAGGCCGTGCAGGGCACCGAGACCGATATCCGCATCCCCACCCTGGTCGAGTGCGAGACCTGCGGCGGGTCGGGTGCCAGGCCCGGCTCCGAGGCCAAGACCTGCAATACCTGCAGGGGGCATGGGCCAGGTGCGCATGCAGCAGGGCTTCTTCTCGATCCAGCAGACCTGCCCCACCTGCCGCGGCGAGTGGCCAGATCGTCGAGCGATCCCTGCGGCAACTGCCGTGGCGCGGGGCCGGCGCGAGCAAGAGAAGACGCTGTCGCGTGAAGATACCGGCCGGCGTCGACACCGGCGACCGCATCCGCCTGTCGGGCGAGGGCGAGCCCGGCGAGCACGGCGCGCCGACCGGCGATCTCTACGTCGAGGTGCGCGTGAAGCCGCACCCGATCTTCGAGCGCGACGGCGCCAACCTGATCTGCGACGTGCCGATCGACATCGCCACCGCGGCGCTCGGCGGCGAGGTCGAGGTGCCGACGCTCGACGGCCGGGTCAAGCTCAAGATCCCGACCGGCACCCAGTCCGAGCGCGTATTCCGCCTCAAGGGCAAGGGCGTGCGCCCGGTACGCGGGGGCCCGCCCGGGGACGTGCTCTGCCGGGCGCGGGTCGAGACGCCGGTGCACCTCACGGCGCGCCAGAAGGAGCTGCTCGAGGAGCTGCAGGAGACCCTGGGCTCCGGCGAGACGAAGCACAGCCCGCGCCAGAAGAGCTGGCTGGACGGCGTGAAGAAATTCTTCGAAGATATGCGCCTGTAACCGACGCCGCCACGCTCGACGCGCCACCGAGAGTCGCCCGATGACGCGAGTCGCCATCGACGGCGCGGCCGGCCGCATGGGCCGCAACCTCGTCGCCGCCTGCCTGGACGACCCGGCACTCGAGCTCGCCGCGGCGCTCGTGCGCCCCGGCCATGGCGCCCTCGGCAGCGACGCCGGGGAGCTCGCCGGCCACGCCCGCGCCGGCATCCCCGTAACCGCCGAGGCGGATCCCGCCGGCTTCGACGTCGCGGTGGACTTCACCCGCCCGCAGGCGACGCTCGCGCTGCTCGAGCTGTGCCGCGCGGCCGGGCGCGCGATCGTCATCGGCACCACCGGCTTCGAGCCCGAGCAGCGGGCCGAGATCGGCGCCGCGGCACGCGAGGTGCCCGTGGTGCTGGCACCGAATACCGGCGTCGGCGTCAACGTCGTGTTCGGGCTCGTGGGCACCGCCGCGCGCGCGCTCGGCGACGACTACGACGTCGAGGTCGTCGAGGCCCACCACCGCCACAAGGTCGATGCGCCCTCCGGCACCGCGCTGCGCCTGGGCGAGGTCGCCGCCGAGGCGCGCGGCGCCCGCCTGGAGCAGTGCGCCGTGTACGCCCGCCAGGGGCACACCGGCGAGCGCGGTGCCGGCACCATCGGCTTCTCGACCGTCCGCGGCGGCGACATCGTCGGCGAGCACACGGTGCTGTTCGCCGGCGCGGGCGAGCGCATCGAGATCACCCACCGTGCCGCCAGCCGCATGCGTGTTCGCCGGTGGCGCCATGCGCGCCGCGGCCTGGCTGGCCGACCGCGGACCCGGCCTCTACGACATGCAGGACGTCCTCGGCCTCGGCCGCGACTGAGCCGCGCTCCATTCCCCGCATGCATTCGACGAGGAGGCGCCAGTGACCCGTATCGCCGCCGTTTTCCCCGGGCAGGGCTCGCAGAGCGCCGGCATGCTCGCCGCGCTCGCCGCCGAATGGCCCCAGGTGGAGCAGACCTTCGCCGGGGCATCGGACGTCCTCGGATACGATCTGTGGGCCACCGTGCGCGACAATCCCGACGACCGCCTCGACCAGACCGAGTACACGCAGCCGGCCATGCTCGCCGCCGGCGTCGCGGTCGCCCGCGTCTGGCAGGCGGCCGGCGGACCGGCGCCGGCGCTGGCCGCCGGGCACAGCCTCGGCGAGTACGGCGCGCTGGTCACCGCCGGCGCGCTCGGCTTCACCGATGCGGTGCGCGTGGTCGCGCGCCGCGCGCAGCTCATGCAGAATGCCGTGCCGCGCGGCGAGGGCGGCATGGCCGCCGTGCTCGGGCTGGACGACGACACGGTGGCGGCGATCTGCGAGTCCGTGGCGGAGCGGACGCGTGGTCGAGCCGGTCAACTACAACGCGCCCGGCCAGGTGGTCATCGCGCGGCCACGCCGACGCCGTCGCAGCAGGCGATGTCGGCGGCCCGCGAGCAGGGCGCGAAGCGCGTCGTCGAGCTGCCCGTATCCGTGCCGGCGCACAGCACGCTCATGAAGGAGGCCGCCGACGAGCTGGCGGAGACGCTCGCCACGGTCGAGGTCTCGGCGCCGCGGATCCCGGTGGTCCACAATGTCGACGCCGCCGCCCACGACGACCCCGACGGCATACGCGATGCGCTGCGCCGCCAGCTCTACAACCCCGTGCGCTGGACGGAGTCGGTCGCGGCCCTGCAGGCTGCGGGGCGCCGAGGCGCTGATCGAGATGGGCCGGGCAAGGTGCTGGCCGGCCTGGCCCGGCGCATCGACCGGCGCCTGCCCGCGGCGGCGGTCGAGGACCCGGACACGCTCGCGCAAGGCGCTCGCGTCCTGCGGCAGGAGCACGTAGGCGATGAGCTTCGGCGACGAAGTCGCGCTGGTGACCGGCGCGAGCCGCGGCATCGGCCAGGCGATCGCGCGCGAGCTGGGGCGGCGTGGCGCCACCGTGATCGGCACGGCCACCAGCGACCGCGGCGCCGGCAAGATCGACGCCGACCTGGACGAGGCCGGGGTCCGCGGCGGCGGGCGCGCGCTCGACGTCACCGATGCCGTGACGCCGGTGAACGCCGGTCGTCAAGGCGATCGCCAGCGCATTCGGACCGGTGACGGTACTGGTCAACAACGCCGGCATCACGCGCGACAACCTGCTGATGCGCATGAAGGACGAGGAATGGGAGTCGGTCGTCGACACCAACCTCAATTCGGTCTACCGGGTGTCGAAGGCCTGCCTGCGCGGCATGATGAAGGCGCGCGGCGGACGCATCATCAACATTGCCTCGGTGGTCGGCGCAACCGGCAATCCCGGCCAGGCCAACTACGCCGCGGCGAAGGCGGGCATGAAGGCGTTCACACGCTCGCTGGCGCGCGAGGTCGGTTCACGCGGCATCACGGTGAACACGGTCGCGCCCGGGCTTCATCGACACCGACATGACGCGCTCGCTGCCGGAATCGCAGCGCGAGGCCCTGCTCGAGCAGGTGCCGGCCGGGCGCTTCGGCGCCGCCGAGGAGGTCGCCTACGCCTGCGCCTTCCTGGCCGCCCCGGAGGCCGCGTACATCACCGGCCAGACGCTGCACGTCAACGGCGGGATGTACATGGGCTGAGGCCGTGCCCGTATGTTCGATGATGAGGATCAACGACTTCGACACTGATAACATGAGTTTTGCTGCCTTGCGCAGCGCGGCCATGCCGGTCGTATGCGGCGGGTAGATCGGTGGGGGTGATTCCCCTACAATGAGCCGGACGCAACTGTGGCTGCACCACTAAAGTTCGGAGGATCGACCCGACATGAGCAGTGTTGAAGAACGCGTTAAGAAGATCGTCGTCGAGCAGCTCGGCGTCAAAGAAGAAGAAGTGACCAACGCCGCGTCGTTCGTCGACGACCTGGGCGCGGATTCGCTGGACACGGTCGAGCTGGTCATGGCGCTCGAGGAAGAGTTCGAGTGCGAGATCCCGGACGAGGAGGCCGAGAAGATCACGACGGTCCAGCAGGCGATCGACTACATCAACCAGCACCTCGGCTGACGGGTCGGTCGGTCGGCCGGGCACGACGCGTTGGGCGCGGTTGGCATGCCCTGCCGGTCCGTCGGCGGGAACGGCGGCGCCTCCGCGACGGGTGCCGGCCGTGCAACGCCAGTGAACGATGCGCATGTCCATCGAATGGCACGGGGAGGACGAGACTGTGAGCAAGCGGCGCGTAGTAGTGACCGGTCTCGGCGCGGTCTCGCCGGTCGGCAACACCGGTGGACGCCGGCTGGACCAGCATCCTGGCAGGGCCGCTCGGGATGGCCCCGATCACGCTGTTCGACGCGTCCGACTATTCCGTGCGTTTCTCGGCGCCGGTGAAGGACTTCGACACCGACGCCTACCTGTCGCCCAAGGACGCTCGCAAGATGGGCCGGTTCATCCATTACGGGATGGCGGCCGGCATCCAGGCGATCGACGATGCCGGGATCGAGGTCACGGACGCCAACCGTCAACGCATCGGCGTGGCGATCGGTTCCGGCATCGGCGGTCTGCCGGAGATCGAGCACTCGCACGAGGTGCTGCAGAACGGCGGCCCGCGCAAGCTCTCGCCGTTCTTCGTCCCGGCGACGATCATCAACATGGTCGCCGGCAACCTCTCGATCCGTTACGGGTTCCAGGGACCGAACATCTCGATCGTCACCGCCTGCACCACGGGCACGCACAACATCGGTGATGCGGCCAGGCTGATCGCCTACGGCGACGCCGACGTGATGGTCGCCGGGGGCGCGGAGATGGCGACCTCGCCGCTGGGCGTCGGCGGCTTCGCCGCCGCGCGTGCACTGTCCACGCGCAACGACGAGCCCGAGAAGGCGAGCCGCCCCTGGGACACGGATCGCGACGGCTTCGTGCTGGGCGACGGTGCCGGCGTGCTGGTGCTCGAGGAATACGAGCATGCCAAGGCACGCGGGGCGCCCATCTACGCCGAGCTGGCCGGCTACGGCATGAGCGCCGACGCCTATCACATGACCCAGCCCGCCGAGGACGGCGGGGGCGCTCATCGCTGCATGGCCAACGCGCTCGCCGACGCCGAGATGAATGCCGACGAGATCGACTACGTCAATGCCCACGGCACCTCGACGCAGGTCGGCGACGTGGCCGAGATCCAGGGGATCAAGACGGTGTTCGGGGATCACGCGCGCAAGGTGGCGGTCAGCTCCACCAAGTCGATGACGGGCCACCTGCTGGGCGCGGCCGGCGGCCTCGAGGCGGTGTTCTCCGTCCTCGCCCTGCGCGACCAGGTCGCACCGCCGACCATCAATCTGGACCAGCCGGACGACGAGTGCGATCTCGACTTCGTGCCGCACGAGGCGCGCCAGATGAAGATCGACGCGGTCCTGTCGAACTCGTTCGGGTTCGGCGGCACCAACGGCACCCTCGTGTTCCGCCGGGTCTGATCCGGCGCCGTGGCGGTGCCGGGAGCCCGATCGCGACCGTGACGCTGCTGCGTGCCCACCGCGAAGGTCACCGCCGACCGCGGCCCCGTCGAACAGGCCCGGCCTGAGCGCCGTGGCCGTGACGACCACCCCTGCAGACGCGCTCTGGTCGACGGTCGACAGGGCGTGCGCGCGTTACCGACCGCGGCCTGTGCCTGGGCGACGGTCTCTTCGAGACCATCGCCGTGCGCGACGGCGGCCGCTTCCTCTGGGCACTCCACATGGCCCGCCTGGCGCACGGCTGCAGGCAGCTGCTGCTGCCCGCGCCCGCGCGCGACACGCTCGCACGGCGAGATGCGCGCAGGCTGCGTGGCGACGATACGGCACGGCACGTCTGCGCCTGACCGCTCACGCGCGGTCCGGGGCCCGCGCGGCTACGCGCTGCCCGCGAGACGATCGAGCCGACGCGCGTGATAACCTTCCATCCGAGCCAGCCATCCGGTGCGGCGGCGCCCTTGCGGCTGCGCTGGTGCGAGACGCGCCTCGGTCGATCCAGCCGCGCCTGGCCGGCCTCAAGCATCTGAATCGGCTGGAGCAGGTGCTGGCGCGCGCCGAATGGTACGATCCGTGCATCGACGAGGGCATCATGCGCGCGCTCGACGGACGCGTGATCGAGTGCGTCGGCAGCCAACCTGTTTCTCGTTCGGCGCGGGCGGCTGGTCACGCCCGCGCTCGATGACTGCGGGGTCCGGGGCGTGATGCGCGCCGCTGCACTGGCGCTCGCGGCCGACGCCGGCATCGATGCCGAGGTGCGTGACGTCGACCCCGCCGAGCTCGACGATGCCGACGAGGTGTTCGTCACGAGCGCGCTGCGCGGCGTCGCCGCGGTCGACCGCATAGGTGAGCAACGGTTCCCGGCGCCGGGTCCGATCACCGAGCGGCTGATCGCCGCTCACAGTCGACTGGCTGGAATGCCATGACGAGACGCCGCACGTGGTACTGGCCACGGCATCGCTCGGACTGGTCGATCACCGTCGCGATGCGGCGTGGCCGGCGGCGGATTATCATGCGCTTCCTGCACGGCCCCTTGCGCGCCAGGCGAATGCGGACTCGAGAGGCCTTCGTCATCGAGCCCGGCTCGCTCGGTGGCAGCGCGTCGCCGCCGACGCTGGCCGGCCGCCGGCCTGCTCGAGCGCCCGCTGTACTTCCGCGTCGCACGGCGCGCCTGACCGGCGCGGCCGCGAAGATCCAGGCGGGTGAATACGCCATCGACACCAGGACCACGCCGTACCGGCTGCTGAAGAAGTTCGTCGCCGGCGACGTCAAGCACGTACTCGCTGACCGTCATCGAGGGCTGGACGTTCGATCGGATGATGCAGGCGATCCGGGACCATGAGGCGCTGCGTCATACCCTGGAAGGGCTCGACGCCGAAGCAGATCATGGAGCAGCTGGGTCACCCGGACGAGCTCCATCCGGAGGGCCGCTTCTACCCCGATACCTATCGCTTCCCGCGCGGCACGCGCGATCTCGATCTGCTCAAGCGCAGCATACGAGCGCATGGCGCGCGTGCTCGAGCCGAGGAATGGGCCGGGCGCGAGGACGACCTGCCGCTCGACAGCGCGTACGAGGCCCTGATCCTGGCCTCGATCATCGAGCGCGAGACGGGCATCCCCGAGGAGCGCGCACGCGTCGCGGGCGTGTTCGTCGAGCGGCTCGAGCGCGGCATGCGGCTGCAGACCGATCCGACCGTCATCTACGGCCTGGGCGACGAGTACGATGGCGACATCCGCTATCGCCACCTGCGCGAGGACACGCCGTACAACACGTACACGCGTGCCGGCCTGCCGCCGACCCCGATCGCGCTGCCCTCGCGCGAGGCGATCCATGCGGCGTGCATCCGGATCGCCGCGGCGAGCTCTATTTCGTCGCCACGGGCGACGGCGGCCACGTGTTCTCGAAGACACTGGAACAGCACAACAAGGCCGTGATCAAGCACCAGCTCGGCGGCGACGCCGACCGACTGCGGAACCGATGAGATGACTCCCGGCCGGTTCATCACCGTCGAGGGCATCGAGGGGGTCGGCAAGTCCAGCCACGTAGCCGGGCCATCGCGCGAAGCCCTGGACGAGCGCGGGGCGCACCGGTGCGTGACCACGCGCGAGCCCGGTGGCTCCCCCGTGGCCGATCGCATCCGCGCCCTGCTGCTCGACCCCGACGGCGACGCGCCGGCGCCCGAGACCGAGCTGCTGCTCGTCTTCGCGGCCCGCGCCGAGCACCTGGCGACCTGCATGCGAGCCGGCGCTGGCCCAGGGCGAATGGGTCGTCTGCGACCGTTTCACGGACGCCACCTATGCCTACCAGGGAGGCGGACGCGGCATCGCGCACGAGCGTATCGCCGAGCTCGAGGACTGGGTCCAGGGCGCGCGCCGCCCGGACCTGACGCTGCTGCTCGATGCGCCCGCGGCGACCGCACTCGAGCGCGTCGGCGTGCGCGGCTCCGACCGATCGCTTCGAGCGCGAGACCGTGGCCTTCTTCGAGCGCGCGCGGGCGGTGTACCTGGAGCGCGCCCGGGCCGAGCCGGCGCGCTTTTGCGTGATCGACGCGGCGCAGCCCCCGGAGGCGGTGCTGGAGGCGATGATCGCCGCGACGACGGACTCCGATGGGCGAGGGTCGATGACTGCGACCGGCTCATCCCTGGCAGCAGGCGGATCGTGGCAGCGGCGTCCTGCGCGCACTGCGCAGCGCCGGTCGCCTGCCGCACGCGCTGCTGCTCGGCGGCCCCGCCGGCACCGGCAAGCGCGCCGTTCGCGCGCCGCCTGAGCGCAGGCGCTGCTGGTCTGCGCGGCCGGTACCGAGCACGCGCCGTGCGGCGACCGTGCCGCCGTGCCACCAGTACGCGGCCGGCAACGCATCCGGATCGCAGTGCGCGCTCAGTACCGCCCGAGACCGGCAAGGCGATCGGCATCGATGCCATCCGGGCACTCGGCGAGCGCCTCTCGCTGGCCGCCACGGCCGGACGCCAAGGTCGGCGCTGATCGACACGGCCGAGTCGATGACGACCAGTGCCGCCAACAGCCTGCTCAAGACACTCGAAGAGCCGCCCGGCGGCAGCGTGCTGATCCTGGCGAGCCGGCGCCCGGCACGCCTGCCGGCGACGGTGCGCAGTCGCTGCCAGCGCATCTCGTTCGGGCTGCCCGCGGCCGATGCCGCCGCGGCCTGGCTCGGCGAGCAGGGCGTGGCCGACCCCGGGACCTGGCTCGCGCGCGCCGGCGGTGCGCCGCTGACCGCGCTGGCGCTGGCCTCGGCGCAGGCCGAGGGCGACGAGGCGGCGCTGGCGGACGCCGTCGCCGATGCGCTCCTGGCCACGCTGGAGCACGGGCTCGTGCCCGCTGGCGGCACGCGGCCGATGCTCGCGCCGCGCTGGTGCCGCGCGCTCCGCCTGGTCGACACGGTCGAGGATCTGATCCGGCTGGTCCGCATGCGCGCCGCGGCGGCGCGGCTGCGCCGGCCCGACCTGCGCGCGCGCATGCTGCCGCTGGCGCCGGCGATTGGACGCGCGCGCGCTGTTCGACTACCTTGATGGCACTGTATCGTTCGGTACCGCCGGCGAGCAGCTTCGCTGCGGCGCGGACATCCAGCTACCAGGGTCTGCTGGCCGACGCGGCTCGGATCGCGCGACCGGCGGCACGGACCTGATCCACGGGCCACGAGGGAGACGCATGGCACAGGGTGGCCGCCAGGGCATCATGTCGCTGACCATCAAGGACAAGGGGGCGTTGTACGCCGCGTACATGCCGTTCGTGAAGAACGGCGGCCTGTTCATCCCGACCAACAAGGCCTACAAGTACGGCGACGAGGTGTTCATGCTGCTGACGCTGATGGAGGACAAGGAGCGCCTGCCGGTGGCCGGCCGCATCGTCTGGGTCACGCCGCACGGCGCCCAGGGCAGCAAGACGGCCGGCATCGGCGTCCAGTTCTCCGACCAGGACGACGGCGCCACCAAGCAGAAGATCGAGACCTACCTCGCCGGCGCCCTCAACGCCGACCGCCCGACGCATACCATGTAGTCGACGCCTGGGCAAGGGCCCTGCCTCGTACAGCGAACCGCGAACCGCGAATCAGACGGCGAATGTTCGGCGAATGGCGCCGTGCGTGCGTCGCGCGTGGTGGAGCTTCGCTGTGGCGTTCAGAACCACAGATGAACACAGATGCGCGCTCGTGGTCGGTTCAGTCGTGTGGAGCTTCGCTGAGCGCGCGCATTCACCGGTTCCCTATGAGCCGTAGGCGCGTTTTCGCCGCAGGCGAACGCGCGCATCGGGATGCCCCGGCACGCCGCGAGCGTTTGCTTCGCACAAACGCGCCTACGTCATGAATTCCAGCGAAGCTCCCCCTCACGCAATGTACGCAAGGGGCCATTCGCGAACATTCGCGTCCATTCGCGGTTCCTGATTCGCGGTTCCTGATTCGCGGTTCCTGATTCGCGGTTCGCCGTACTAGCCGGGCGACTTCGCGGCGTCTTCCTGTTGCGCGCGGTAATGCAGCGGCCCGCCGGTGAACGGCGCGAAGCCGGTGCCGAAGATGGCGCCGGCGTCGACCAGGTCGGCGTCGGCGACGACGCCCTCGTCGCGGCAGCGCTCGGCCTCGTCGAGCAGCGGCGTCGACCAGGTCGCAGCCCAGAGCTTGTCGAGCTGCCGCCGGGCTCATGGCTTCTGCTTCTGCCGCTGTCCGGCCTGGCCCTTGCTGTCGTAGCGGTAGAAGCCGTTGCCGCTCTTGCGCCCGAGGTCGCCGCGCCTGGGCGCGGCCGACGCAGCCGTCGCGGGATCTCGAGGCCGCACGCCTCGGCCGATCGACGTCGGCCAGCGGCGACGCAGATGTCGAGGCCGACGGCATCGCCCAATTCCAGCGGGCCCATGGGCATGCCGAAACGCTTCGCGGCCTCGTCGATGGTCTCGCGCGGCGTACCGCCGTCGAACACCTTCGCCGCCTTCAGCATGTAGGGCATCAGCAGGCGGTTGACCAGGAAGCCGGGGCCGCTCTTCACGCGCAGCGGCAGCTTGTCCACCGCGGCCATCAGCGCCTGACCGCGATCGAGCGCCCCGGCGTCGCTGTGCTGGCCGGCGACGATCTCGACCAGCGGCATCTTCGCGACCGGATTGAAGAAGTGCAGCCCGACCAGGCGGCCCGGCTGCTCCAGGTCCGTCGGCGAGCTGCTCCAGCGGCAGGCTCGAGGTGTTCGTCGCCAGCACCGCGTCGTCGCGCAGCTGCGGCTCGAGCGTCGCGAACAGGCCGCGCTTCGCCTCGAGGTCCTCCACGATCGCCTCGATCACGACATCGGCGCCGGCGGCGCCGCGGCCTTGCGGGTCCGGGATGAGGCGGTCGAGCGCGGCGGTCACACGCGCGGGCCGCTTGAGGCGGCGCTCGAACAGCCGGCGCGCACGCTTCAGCGTGGACGCGATCGCCTCGGGGCGCTCGTCGACCAGCGTCACGCGGCAGTCGTGCAGGGCGAGCCAGGCCGCGATGTCGCCGCCCATCGTGCCCGCACCGATCACGTGCACGCGCCGCGGCGGCGTCGTCGTGCCGGCCGCGCGCCTCGTCTGAGCCGGTCGCTCGAGCAGCGCATACACGCGGATGAGATTGGACGCCGTCGGGCCCTCGACCAGGCGCTGCAGCGAATCCGCCTCGGCGCGCAGGCGATCCGCGAGCGGCTCGCCGCCGTGACGTGACCAGAGCTCGAGCAGCGCGTACGGCGCCGGGTAGTGCTCGCGCCGCGCGCGCTTGCGCACCTGGCGCTCCAGCAACGGGCGCAGCGCGGCGCGCCCCGGGCCCGTGGCGAGCAGGCGCTTCCAGGCGGGCGGGCGCTGGCGACCGGATCGGCGCAGCGCCAGGTGCGCGCGCGGCATCGGGCAGCTGCCACGGCGGCAGGGCGTACTCGACCAGGCCGATGCCGGCGCGCGGCACGCGCGTCGATGGTGCGCCCCGAGAGCATCAGGTCCAGCGCCGCCGGCGGCCCGACGAGGTCGGGCAGGCGCGCGGTGCCGCCGAAGCCCGGGTGGATCCCGAGGCGTACCTCGGGCAGCCCCAGGCGCGTGCCCGGGTCGGTGTCGGCGATGCGGTAGCGGCAGGCGAGGGCGAGCTCGAGGCCGCCGCCCATGCAGAAGCCGCGGATCAGCGCGATCGTCGGCCAGCGCGTCGCCGCGATCCGGTCCATCAGGCGCTGGCCGCGCTCGATCAGCGCGCGCGCCTCCTCGGCCGAGCGCAGCCCGGCGAGCTCCTGCACGTTGGCCCCGGCGATGAAGCCCGGCTTGCCGGAACGCAGCACGAGCGCGGTCGGCGGCTCGTCCTCCAGCGTGTCGAGCACCTTCTCGAGCTCGCCCAGGACCGCCGAGGACAAGGTGTTCGCGTTGGCGTCGGCGACGTCGAGCGTCAGCCAGGCGATGGCGTCGTCGTCGTGCTCCAGGCGCGCGTGCTGCAGTCTGGGCGTGCTCATGCGCTCGCCTCCGGGTTCTCGATGAGCATGGCGCCGCCCTGGCCGCCGCCGATGCACTGCGTCGCGACGCCGCGGCGCGTGCCCTCGCGGCGCAGCACGTGCGCCAGGTGCAGCGTGATGCGCGCGCCGCTGGTGCCCACCGGGTGCCCGAGGCTGATGCCGCCGCCGTCGACGTTGAGCCGTTGCGGGTCGATCGCGCCCCAGGCCTTCGACAGGCCCAGCTGCTCGCGGCAGTAGCGCCGGTCGCGCCACGCGGCGGTGCACGCGAGCACCTGCGCGGCGAAGGCCTCGTTGAGCTCCCAGTGGTCCACGCTGCCCAGCGCCAGGCGGTGGCGCTGGAGCATCGGCGTCACCGCGTGTACCGGGCCCAGCCCCATCTGCGCCGGGTCGACGCCGGCCCACTCGCTGTCGACGATGCGCGCGAGCACGGGCAGGTCCCAGCGGCGCACGGCGTCCTCCGAGGCCAGCAGCAGCGCGCAGGCGCCGTCGGTGACCTGGGCGCTGTTGCCGGCGGTGACCTTGCCGAAGGGCTTCTCGAACACCGGCTTCAGGCGGCCCAGGTCCTCGACCGTGCTCTCGCGCCGCAGGCCGTCGTCGGCCGTGTGGGCATGCCCGTCGGTGCCGAACAGCGGCTCGATCTCCGCCAGGCGCCCCTCGTCCTGGGCGGCGGCGAGGCGCTGGTGGCTGTGCCACGCGTACTCGTCCATCTCCCGGCGCGAGATGCCGAAGCGCCAGGCCAGGTTCTCCGCGGTCTGGCCCATGGACAGGCCGCTGACCGGATCGGTGAGACCGCGCAGCAGCGCGACCACGGGCTTGAGCCAGCCCGGGCGCAGGCGCGCGAGCTGGCGCGCCTTGGCCACCGGACCGCTTGCCTTCTGGAAGTCGGCGAGCCAGGCCACGAAGCGCTCGTCGAACAGCAGCGGCGCGCGGCTCATCGCCTCGGTGCCGCCGGCGAGCACGAGCTCCGAGCGCCGATCCTGGATGTCGTGCAGCGCGGCGTCGACCGCCTGCATGCCCGAGCCGCAGTTGCGCTGCACGTGCCAGGCCGGGACCTCGTGGCCGCAGCCCAGGCGCAGCGCGATGACGCGGGCCACGTTGGCCTCCTCGGCCGCGGGTCCGGCGCAGCCGAAGATCACCTGGTCGACGGCATCGGGCTCGAAGGGCTGGCGCAGCAGCAGCTGGCGTCCCGCGGCGACGCCGAGGTCGGCGGCGCTGAAGGCGTTGGGCCGGCCGCGGAACTTGAGGAACGGCGTGCGCGCCCCGTCGACGACATAGACGGGACGCGGCGAGCGCGCCCGGCCCGCGTGGGTGGTGTTGCCTGCCTGCGCCATGGGGCTGCCTCCGATGCGACCGGGCGGGATTCTACCAGTCGCGCCCGCTGCCCGTTGCGGCGGAGCGACCCGCTGTCGACGTCTTCGGCATCCGTATCGGCGCCGTCCCCGGCACCCGGACCCGTCCCCGGCGCTTCGGCATCGCCCGGGGCCGGCACCACGACCTCGTCGCCCGGCGCGTTCGCGAGGATGGTCTCGCGATCCCAGGGCAGGCGGTGGTAGACCGCGAGGTCGTCGAAGCTCATCACGGGATACTTGATGACATCGAAATAGGGCGAATAGTCGAAGTCGCGCGGCGTGAACAGCTTGAAGTTGCGCTTCTGCAACCGGATCCGACCCTCGGCATCCTCGCGCAGCACCGGCAGCACGGGATAGCGCACCGATGCGAATGCCTCTGCGAGCAGCGACGAGCACACGGTACGCGTCGGGGCACCGGGGTTGTGCGTGAACAGCGACGAGCGCCAGCGCCGCGGCAGGATGTTGTAGGGCAGCATGAAGCGTGCAAGGTCGAGCAGCTGGCGCACGTCGTAGTCCTTGCCGAGATGGCGTGCGCAGTAGTTGATGACCGCCTGGGCATCGGCCCGTGACAGCTCGCGCGGGCGACAGATGCGCAGGTGCTCGTGGCGGTATTCCGACAGCGGCGTCACGATCGTCCCGTGCCCAGCAGGGCCTCGATCAGGAGCTGCTCGTCGGCGTCGGCGTCGTAGTGGCTGCGCAGCGTGCTCGCGCACGGCCGGGTCGTCGATGTCGTGCAGCCGCCCTACATAGAGCGCCGCGTGCGTCCAGTTGGACAGCGTGATCGACTTGATGACATCGGCCACGCGCGAGCGGCCCTCGACCAGGATCACGTCACAGGGCCGGATCTCGTAGCTCAGCCGCTCGTAGTCGGACGGTGGGACATCGTGCTGCGGGCGCTCGTGGTTGAGCCACGCCGTGATGCGTCTCCAGATCGCCGCGCGGATGCCCATCGAAGCCCGGGGTGCCGCCGTTGCGCCAACGCACCCTCACCCCATTATAGGCGTCCGCGCCCCGGGCTGGCCCGGGGGAGGTCTGATCAGACCTTCCCGACGGCGCGCCGCCGGCGCACCAGGGCCCGCAGCCCCAGCAGCGCGGCCACGATGGCGGCGCCCACGGCGAGCACGCCGAGCACTTGCGCGGGGTCGGGCTGCCGGGCGGCGGCCTGCACGCGGTCGAAGAACAGCGCGATCGCGGCCAGTCCGGGCGCCATCCCCAGCGCGGTCCCCGCGAGGAAGTCGCGCGCGCGCACGTGGGACGCGCCGGCCGACAGGCTCACGACGGTGAAATGGGCGACCGGCATCATGCGCAGCAGGGCGATCGCCAGCAGCCCGTGGCGTCCCAGGCGCCGCGACATCCGGTACACGCGCGTGCCGGCGAGCTGCTCCACGGCGCGCCGCCCGAGGCCGCGCCCGATACCGAAGCTGAGCATCGCGCTGGCCGCCGACCCGACGAGCGCGTACACGAAGCCCAGCACCGGGCCGAACGTGGCCAGCGTGAGCACCGTCATGAGCGTGACCGGCAGCACCAGCAGCCCACCCACGAGGAAGCCCGCCAGCACCACCATCGGGGCCCACGGCTCGGCGCGGATGCGCTCGAGGCCCTCGGCGAGCACGCGCGGATCGATCCACTCGCGCATGGGCGTCCAGCTCCACGCGGCCGCGAGCGCGAGCAGCACCAGCAGCGCCATCGCCCAGGCGAGCAGGCGCCGGCGCGCGGCGGCGCGGGCGCCGGCGTGTTCCGCTGATGAGGTGGTCACGACGGGTCGGTTCCTCCGTGCAAGTCACAGTCTACCGGTCGGTGGCAGGTGGCCGACAGGCGGCGTCGACCCCGGGTGGCTTTTGGCATCGAGGCTGCCTAGTATTGTCGACGAACCGGAGAGGCGGGCGCAGGGGCCCCGCGCGGAGCAATGTGATGGCCCGGGCATTCACGGGCGCCGTCGTGGCCGCGTTGCTGGTGTCGTCGTGGGCGGCCGGCGCCGCGGAGGACGACGCGCGGACACGCCGACAGCAAAGCCTCGACGAGCAGGTGCAGCAGCTCAAGGAAGAGGTACTGCGGATCGACCAGGAGCTGCAGCGGCTCGAGGAGCGCCTCGTCTATCCATCGAGCAGCCAGATGGCGCTGTTCCTGTCGATCGAGCCCACCGAGGAGTTCAGCCTCGACTCGGTGGACGTGCGACTCGACGACAGCCGGTTCACGAGTCACGTGTACGAGTACCGCGAGCTCCAGGCGCTGCTGGACGGGGGCGTGCAGCGTCTGCGGGTGGCCAACGTGACCTCCGGACCGCACCGCCTGGAGGTGACCATCCGTGGGGTGAGCGCTGACGACATCGACTACGACGTCAGCGACAGCTTCGAGTTCGACAAGGCCGCCGGACCGCGACTGATCGAGCTGCGCGTGGTGGACACGGGCAGCCGCCGGCCGGGACTGGAGATCGTCTCCCGGCAGTAGCGGTCGGGCGCCTGGAGGCATCGATGCGCCCCCGACAGATCGATCGCGCGATCGTGGTCCTCACGGGCCTTGTGCTGCTTGCCGCCGTACCCGGCGCGCGCGCAGTCATGCCCGTGCCCGACACGCTGCACGACGTCTCTTCGGCGTCGCCCTGTTCCATGCCCGCCAGGGCGAGCATTTCGAGGCCATCTCGCGCCTGGACGCCGAGCTCGCGCTCCACTTCGGCCTCGACCAGCCGGAGCTCGACTCGCTCAGCCCGCATCGGGCTGCCGCCGAGCTGTTCATCGGCGACCTCGAGCTCGATTACCGCATGAATCGCCGCGGGGGACGCGCAATGGAGCGTCTGCTCGCGCCCGATGTGCCCGCGGAGATCCGCCAGCAGGCCGCCTGGCGCCTGGCCCGCCTGGCCTGGGAGAAGCGCCGAGTACGACAAGGCGCTCGACGCCATCGGCGGCATCGACGGCGACGTCCCGGGGACACTGGCCCGCCGCGCGGGGCTGCTGCGCGGCCAGGTGCTGCTCGCCCAGGATCGACCCGCCGCGGCCACCGAGGCGCTCGCCGCGGTCGACGAGGGCGAGCCGATCGAGGGCTTCCTGGCGTACAACCGCGCCGTCGCGCTGCTGCGCAGCGAGCGCCGCGACGAGGGCCTGGCGCTGCTGCGCGCCGTCGGCACCGGCGGCGCCGCGGACGCGGCGCTGCGCGACAAGGCCAACCTGGCCCTCGGCTTCACCCTGCTGCAGGGCGAGCAGCCCGAGGCGGCGCAGGCGCCGCTGGAGCGGGTACGCCTCGAGGGCCCGTTCTCGAACAAGGCGCTGCTGTGGTTCGGCTGGGGCGACGCGGCGCGGCAGCGCTACGAGCAGGCACTGGTCGCCTGGATGGAGCTGCGCGGGCGCGATCCGCGCGACCCCGCCGTGCAGGAGGCCTTCCTGGCCGCGCCGTACGCCTTCGCCCGGCTGGAATCCTACGGCCGCGCGGCGGTGCTCTACAGCGAGGCGGTCGAGGTCTACGGCGCCCAGGTGCGGCGGCTCGAGGAGTCGATCCGGGCGACCCGCGAGGGCCGCTTCCTCGAGGCGCTGGTCGAGCGCGACCCGAAGCCGGCCGCGGACGGCAGCGGTGCATTCGAGCTCGGCGACCTGCCCGACGAGGCCCCGACCCGCTACCTCGCCGATCTCATGGCCGGGCGCGCCTTCCAGCAGGCCTGGCTCAACTACCGCGACCTGAGCGACCTGCTCGAGCGGGTCGGGCGCTGGCAGGACGCGCTGCCCGGATTCCGCGACCTGATCGCGCACCGGCGTGCATTCTACGAGCCCCGCCTGCCCGAGGTCCGGGCCGGCTACCAGCGCCGCGCCGCGCGCCTGAGCGCGATCGGCGAGCGCCTCGAGGCCGCGCGCGCCGAGCGCGATCGCCTGCTGCGCGAGCGCGAGCCCATGGCGCTCGCGACCGCGGAGGAGCGCGCGATGCTGGCGCGCATCGATCGTCTGCGGCGCGCGCTCCCCGAGGATGCGCCGGCGTCGCTGCGCCACCGGGTCAATCGCCTGAGCGGCGTGCTGCGCTGGCGCATCCGCACCACGTACGCGGACCGCCTGTCGGCCTTCCACGAGCACATCGAGGCGCTCGCCGGGACACTCGAGCGCGCGGACGCGAGCCGCCTGTCGCTACTCAAGCGCATCGAGTCCGTGCCCCTGCTCTACGAGGGCCACGGCGAGCGCCTGGCCCGGCTCGAGCAGCGCCTGACCTACCTGCAGAGCCGGCTCGAGGGCGTGCGCGCGCAGCAGGGCCGCTTCATCGAGCAGCTCGCGATCGAGCAGCTGAGTGCGCGCCGCGCGCGCCTGCGCGAGTACCAGACCAAGGCCCGGTTCGCGGCGGCGGAGAACTACGACCGCGCCACCTCCAAGCAGTACCCGTCACCGACGGGACAGGACGCGGCGCAGCCGGAGGCGAGCGAGTGAGCGCCGCCGCCCCCGGCATGGCGCTGCTGGCCACCGCGCTCCTGCTGACCGGCTGCGCGGCGGGCGGCTTCGGCGGCGACCGCATCGGCAGCCTGCGCGCGCGCACGATCGACGTCTCGGACGAGGTTCCGCGCGACAGCCTCGAGCGCGCCATGGAGAGCTACCGCGCGTTCCTCGAGGAGACGCCGGAGTCGGAGATGACACCGAGGCGCTGCGGCGCCTGGCCGATCTCAAGATCCAGCGCGGCGTGGTCGCGCCCGCGGCCGGCGAGCGCGCCGGGCGACAGTCGAGTCGCCCATCGTGGCGCGCGGCGAGGGCGAGGAGCGCCGCGTCGACGAGGGCACCGCGATCGAGTCGGCGCCCTCGCCGGAGCAAGACCCCGACCTCGCCGAGATCGAGGCGCGCACGCGCGAGCCGGTCGCCCAGGGCGAGATCGACGACGCGCTCGCCGGGGAGGCACCCACCAGCGAGGCGGAGGCCGAGATGCTGCGCGAGCGCGCGGACTCCGCCGAGGCGATCCGCCTCTACCAGCAGCTGCTCGAGCAGTACCCCGACTACGAGCGCCGCGACCAGGTGCTCTACCAGCTCGCGCGCGCCTACGGCATCCGCGGCGAGCAGGACGAGGCGATGCGGACGCTCGACACCCTGGTCGCGGAGTACCCGTACTCGCGGCGCTTCGCGGAGGCCCAGTTCCGCCGCGGCGAGATCCTGTTCGTGCGCGAGCGCTACATCGAGGCCGAGCGCGCCTATGCCGACACGGTCGCCGCCGGGCCGGGCTCGGGGTTTTTCGACCAGGCCGTCTACAAGCACGGCTGGTCGCACTTCAAGCAGTCGCGCTACCGCGACGCGCTCGACTCCTTCGTGCGCCTGGTGGACAAGAACGCGCCCGCCGGCCGCGAGATGATCGAGAGCATGGACGAGGCCGAGCAGAAGCGCATGGAGGACACACTGCGCGTGATGAGCTTCAGCTTCTCCTACCTGGGCGGGCCCGAGGTGATCGCGGACTACTTCGCGGACAGGCAACCGCGCGCCTACATGGACATGGTCTACGGCGACCTCGGCAACCACTACCTGGAGAAGGATCGCTTCTCCAACGCCGCGGAGACGTTCACGCTGTTCGCCGAGCGCAACCCGCTGCACGAGCGCGCGCCGGAGTTCCAGCGCCGGGTGATCGAGGTCTACCAGCAGGGCGGCTTCCCGAGCCTCGTGATCGAGGCCAAGAAGACGTTCGCGAAGACCTATGCCCCCGACGCCCTCTACTGGCAGACGCACGACCTGGCGCAGCGCCCGGACACGCTCGCGTTCATCCAGACCAACCTGGTCGAGCTGGCGCAGCACTACCACGCGCTGTCGCAGGAGCTGGACCGCCAGAGCGAGGCCGAGGAGCAGCAGGCGGCGGTGAGCGAGGCGATCGCCTGGTACCGCGAGTTCATCGACTCGTTTCCCGATGACCCGCAGGCGCCCGAGCTCAATTTCCTGCTCGCGGACCTGCTCTACGACAACGCCCGTTTCCGTGCCGCGGCGGATGAATACACCACCACGGCCTATGACTACGACACCCACGAGCGGGCCGCGGAGGCGGCATTCGCCGCGGTCTCGGCGTGGGAGAAGCTGCTCGAGCGCGCGCCCGAATCCGAAGTGGCGGTGGTCGAGCGCAAGCTCATCGACGCCAGCCTGCGCTTCGCCGAGACCTTCCAGGCGCATCCCAGGGCCCCGACGGTACTCGGCGCGGCCGCGCGGCGCCTGTTCCAGCGCGACAACTTCGCGGCGGCGCGCGACGCCGGGATGCAGCTGATCGAGCGCTACCCGGACGCCGAGCGCGACCTGCGCCGCTCCGCCTGGGTCGTCGTGGCGCACTCGCAGTTCGACCTCGAGGCCTTCGCGGAGGCGGAGCGTTCCTACCAGAACGCGCTCGCGCTGACCGCTGCCCGGGGCGAGAACGCCGAGCTGCACGGCGACCTGGAGGAACGCCTGGCCGCGAGCATCTACAAGCAGGGCGAGGGCGCGCGTGACGCCGGCGAGCTCGAAACCGCCGTGGGCCACTTCCTGCGGGTGGGTGAGGCCGTGCCCGGCTCGCCGATACGCGAGACCGCCGAGTTCGACGCCGCGGCGGCGCTGATCCAGCTCGAGTCCTGGGACCGCGCGGCGGACGTGCTCGAGGGCTATCGCGGGCGTTATCCGAACAGCGAGCGCCAGAACGAGATCACCAAGAAGCTCGCGGTCGTCTACGAGAAGGGCGGTCGCCTCGCCGAGGCGGCGGCCGAGTGCCGAGCGCATGGAGCGCGCCGCCACCGATCCGGAGCTGCAGCGCAACGCCAACATCAAGGCGGCCGAGCTCTACGAGGAGGTCGGGCGCAGCGGCGACGCGATCGCCGTCTACCGCCGCTACGTCCAGGCGTTCCCCGAGCCGGTGGAATACAACGTCGAGACGCGCCATCGCCTGGCCGAGCTCTACCGGAAGACCGAGCAGCCCGAGCGGCGCCGTGCGCAGCTCGAGGCGATCGTACGCGCCGACGCCAACGCCGGCGCCCAACGTACGCCGCGCACCAGGTATCTCGCCGCGCACGCCTCACTGACGCTGGCCGAGCCGATCGTCGCCGAGTTCAAGTCGGTAAAGCTGACCCTGCCGCTGCAGGAGAGCCTCAAGAAGAAGAAGGCCGTGATGCAGCGGGCGCTCGCCGAGTTCGAGGGCATGATCGACTACGGCGTCGCCGAGGTCACGGCGGCGGCCACATATCACCTGGGTGAGATCTACTACCACTTCACGCGCGCGCTGCTCGAGTCCGACCGCCCCGAGGGACTGTCCGATCTCGAGCTGCAGCAGTACAACATCCTGCTCGAGGAGCGCGCTACCCATTCGAGGAGAAGGCGATCAACATCCACGAGAAGAACATGGAGCTGCTGGCGCGCGGTGTCTACAACGACTGGATGCGAGCAGCAGCGTCGACCAGCTTGGCCAGTTGCTGCCGGCCCGCTACGCCAAGGCGGAGGTCAGCGAGGACTATGTCGAAGCGATCGACTAGGAGGCTGTGCGCGTTTGCGGCGCAGCCTCCCGGAGGCCACGGATTGCGACGTGTGTCACAGCACGGGCTCGCCGTCGGTGCGATGGTGCTGCTGCTCGCGGCCTGCGCGACCGGCCCGACGGAGCCGGAGCCGGAACCGAGGGCGGTCACGGAAGCCACCCGGAGCGCTTACGAACGCGCGCTCGAGCTGATGCGACGCGACGGATCACGCAGCGGCCATCGAGGCCCTGCGCGACGTCGAGCGCAGCGCGATGACACCCTCGCGGGCCCGTACGTCAACATCGGCATCGCCTACCGCGCCGTCGGCGAGCCCGACAAGGCGCGCACGGCACTGCGCGCAGCACTCGAGCGCGATCCGGAGAACGGCCCCGCCTACAACCAGCTCGGGCTCCTGCACCGCCAGGCCGGACGCTTCGAGGAAGCGCGCGACACGTACACGGACGGGATCGACGAAGTCCCCGACTATGCACGGCTCTATCGCAACCTCGGGATCCTCTGCGACATCTACCTGCAGGATCCTCCATGCGCACTCGAAAACTTCAGGGCCTACCAGGCCCGGACGGATGACGACGATGAAACGATCAAGCGCTGGATCGCGGATGTCGAACGCCGCGTACCGTAGTGTCCTGGCCGTGGTGCTGGTGCTCGCCTCGCCCCTGGTCGTGGCGCAGGACGTCGCCGGCGAGACACCCGGGGAATCGCCCGGGGACTCGCGCGGGCAGGCGGATGCGGGCGAGGGCGACGGTACGCGTGCCGTCGGCGGCACCTCGGTGATCGGCAACCGCGAGGTTCCGAAGTCGCTCTACATCGTCCCCTGGAAGAACTCGGAGGTCGGCGTCCGCACGGACCTCTCGCGTGATCTGCTCGACGAGGGCCTGCAGCCGGTCGACCCGCCCGAGTTCCGCCGCCAGGTGAAATACCACGAATTCCATCAGCAACAGCAGTAACTCGGCGCCGCGCCATCGCGGCAGGGTAAGCAGGAGTCACCCATGGAAGCCTTTGCACTCATCGATCCCATCGTCCGATTCTTTCAGACCGGCGGCGCGTTCATGTACCCGATCGTGGCCGTACTGGCCCTCGGCATCGCGATCGCGATCGAGCGCTACATCACGCTGACCCGGGCGCGGCGCACGAGCCAGAAGAACTGGGAGGAGATCCGGCCGATGCTGGAGCACGGCCAGTTCGACGAGGTGTACGAGTTCACCGGTGATGCCGACACGCACGTCAACCGGCTGATCAACCTCGGTCTCGGACGTCGCGCGAGCGCGCGCCGGCGTGACGACATCGAGATCGCGATGGAGGAGGGGATGATGGAGATCATCCCGCAGCTCGAGAAGCGCACCCACTATCTCGCGCTGTTCGCCAACATCGCGACGCTGCTCGGCCTGCTGGGCACGATCATGGGCCTGATCGAGGCGTTCACGGCGGTGTCGGCGGCCAACCCGGCCGAGAAGGCGGATCTGCTCTCGGCCAGTATCTCGGTGGCGATGAACACGACGGCATTCGGCCTGATGGCGGGCATCCCGCTGCTGCTGCTGCACGCGTATCTGTCGACCAAGACCTCCGATCTCGTCGACAGCCTCGAGATGGCCTCGGTCAAGACGCTCAACCTGATCACCGAGTTCGGCAAGCGCGATCAGCCGCAGGCGACCTCCTGATGGCACGCCGACGACATCACTACCGGCGGCGCTCGGGCGATCCGCCGGAGCTGAACGTGACCGCCTTCCTCAACCTGATGGTGGTGCTGGTCCCGTTCCTGCTGATCACCGCCGTGTTCTCGCGCATCACGATCCTGCAGCTCAACCTGCCGCAGGGTGCCGCGGGGGACGCGCCCGACCAGCCGGAGTTCGAGGTCGAGGTGATCGTGCGCGAGCAGGCGCTCGAGATCGGTGACGGGCAGAAGGTCATCCATCGCATCGGCAACAAGGAGGGCGAGGGCCACGACTTCCAGGGCCTGAGCGAGGTCCTGCTCGCGATCAAGAAGAACTACCCGGACAAGCGCGAGGCGACCGTTCTCCTCGAGCCGCAGATCAACTACGAGACGGTGGTCGCGGTCATGGATGCGACCCGCCAGGCGGAGGTGGCCCAGCTCGGCGGCGTCGAGCGCGTCGAGCTGTTCCCGCAGGTCTCGATCGGTGACGCACCCGGCTCGGGGCAGGGGTAGGGACCAGCCGTGAAACGCACACGCCGAATCCAGCGGATGCAGCGCGCCTCCCGGGGACGCAAGACCCCCGGCTTCAACCTCACGGCGCTGATGGACATCTTCACGATCCTGGTGTTCTTCCTGCTGGTGAACTCCTCGACCGCCGAGCAGCTGCCGGACCGGGACAACCTCGAGCTGCCCGAGTCGATCGCCGAGCAGAAGCCCGAGCAGACCATCATCGTGATGGTCACCCGTGACCGGATCCTCGTGCAGGGCCGGCCGGTGGCGGACGTGGAGAGCGTGCTGCAGTCCGGGGAGCGCACGGTGCCCGCGGTCAGCGCGGAGCTCCAGGCCGCGCGCGAGCGCGTGATCGGCCTGACCACCCGGGCCGTGGCCAAGAAGGACCAGGTCACGATCATGGGCGATCGCGAGGCTGCCCTACGGCTGCTGCGCAAGCTGATGCAGAGCTGCACACAGGTCGGCTACACGAGCATCTCGCTGGCGGTGATCCAGAAAGCGCGCCAGAACGAGGAATCCTGACGTCGTGGCCGAGGACAGGAAGTCACGACGACAGGCGGGGCTGGAGGACAAGCTCGCGACCGCGAACGAGCGCGCGCGCCAGGCCGAGACCCGGTTCCGCGAGTCGAAGACCGAGGTCGAGCGCCTCGAGGCACAGGCGCCGCGGATCGACGCCCTGCGCAGCCTCGTCACCGCGCTCGAGAGCCTGCGCGACCAGGAGGGCGAGTGCCCGCTGTTCGGCGGCGCCATCGACCCGCAGCGCTACGACCGCCTGCTGGCGACGCACCGCCCGGAGATCGAGGCCCACGACGAACGCCTGCCACAGCTGCGCGCGGCGGTCGACGAGGCCGAGTCGGAGTGGCGCGCGGCCGCGGCCGAGATCGGCGAGCTCGAGGATCGGGTCGAGAAGGAGCGCCAGCGCCAGCGCAAGGCCGAGCTGGCCGAGCGCCGGCGCGCGCTGCAGGAACGCGCGAAGCAGCTCGCCGAGAGCGGCGCCCAGCCGGTCCGGGAGATGGCCGTCGCCTGGGGCGGCACCACCGACGACGACCGCAAGCTCAAGCGCATCGCCACGCTCGTGGTGCTGCTGTTCCTCTGGGTGTCGATCATCATCCCGCAGCTCCAGCTGCCGCAACGCGATCTCGAGGAGGAGCGCGAGATCCCCGAGCGCCTGGCGGAGCTCGTCGTCGAGCGCGAGGAGCAGCCCGAACCCGAGCCCGAGCCCGAGCCCGAGCCCGAGGAGATCGTCGAGGAGGAGCAGCCGGAGCCCGTCGAGGAAGAGCCGCCCGAGGAGGAGCCCGAGGTCGCGGAGACCGCGCCGGAGCCGGTCGAGGAGGCGCCGGAGCCCGAGACCACCGCCGAGGCCGAGGCTCGCGAGCGTGCCTCGCAGACCGGGCTGCTCGCGATGAGCGACGATCTCGAGGAGCTCGCCGACAGCTCGGTCGAGGACCGGCTCGGCGACCAGGCCAGCATCTCGGACGAGGGCTCCGAGGCCACCGACGTCAGCCGCGACATCGTCACCGCCGAGGCGGGACAGAGCAGCGAGGGCATCCAGACCGACGAGCTCAGCCGCAACGTCGGCGGCGCGGGCGGCAGCGTCGGCGAGCGCGAGACCAGCCGCGTCCAGAGCGCGATGGCGGAGGGCGCGGCCCGGGCCCAGCGCCAGGCGCGCACGCAGCAGGGCCAGGCCGGGCGCACCGACGAGGAGATCCAGATCGTGTTCGACCGCAACAAGTCGGCGCTCTACCGCATCTACAACCGCGCGCTGCGGCGCGACCCGACGCTCAAGGGCAAGGTCACGCTCAAGCTCACGATCGAGCCCTCCGGGCGCGTGTCGAGCTGCGAGGTGGTCGCGAGCAGCCTCGACGCCAGCGAGGTGGAGCAGAAGGTCGCACAGCGGGTGCGGCTGTTCGATTTCGGGGAGAAGGACGTCGCCCCGGTCACGATCACGTACCCGATCGACTTCCTGCCGGCGTGAAGCCGGGCGGATCGAGGCGGGCGAGCGCGACAGCCGGGATCGTTGCACCACCGGTCGCCCAAATGCGACCGGTCGTACCGTGCACCCGGTCGTAGGCGGGCGTTTTCTGAGACAACTCGGACCGGGGCTGGTGGGGACCAGCAGCTGCGCGTGTGACGCGGTTCACGTTACGGGCCGCCCGCGCCGCGCGCCCGGTGCTCCACGGGGAATCGGGGTCCTCGAATTGCATGGCCTGGGTGTGTGCGGGGCACTCGTGCCGACAGGAGATCGGCCGGGATGTGGATCGTGGTGAGCCGTCGACGACGACGCGGCGTGCCTCCGCCGTTCAGCGGCGGAGTGCTTGCGCTCGCCCTGGCATTATGGCCCGGCACCGTCGCGGCGCAGCCGAGCGTCTCGACATCCAGCTCGTTCGATCCGGTCGAGCCCGGCCGCACCTACATGGATGTCGGGGGCGCCTGGAACGGCACCACGGACGTCGCGACCACGGGCAACGGTGACGTCTTCACGGCGACGCTGAGCAACGCCGACGACGATCCCGACGAGGCCGCGCAGGACCTCACGCTCGACATCACGCTACCCACGGGCTTCCTGTACCAGACGGGGACACCGCTGTTCGCCAGCCTGTCCGGCCCCGGCTGCGGCTCCACACCCACGGTCCAGGTCACCGACGACGGCGACAGTCTCGACGTGGATTTCGACGGCAGCGTCGAGGCCTACGATCTGCCCGACGACTGCGCGGTTACCGTCACCTTCGAGCTGCTCGCGGACATCGACGCGAGCACGGGCACGAACACGGTCGGCTTCGACTGGGACTACAGCAACGGCGGCCCGGCGCAGGCGACGCAGACGGTCAGGGTGCGCGACGGGGCCCCCGCGCTCGTGGTCGATCCCCTGAGCCACACGACCACCGGCCCCGGCGACGCCGTGAGCTGGGACATCACCGCATCCAACGAGGGCGACGGAGGTCTGTTCGCGGTCGAGATCGACGAGACCGACCTGTCGGACAACCCCTCGTTCGGGTTCATCGCACCATTGACCGTGGTGGGCACGCCCCCGCGAACGGTGTCGATTCCGAATCCGCCCGGCGACGTGGCCACGATCCCCTACCTCGCTCCCGGCGAGAGCTTCACCGTGCGCGCCGAAGCCGACGTGCTCTCCTGCGACGACCTGAGCAACGATGTGCGCTCGCGCCACAAGGTATCGCTCGACGACCTCTCGGTGGTCGCCGAGGTGGTACTCGACCTGCAGAACCCGGAGCTCGAGTACACGCCGTTGTCGGGTGATCTCGACTACGACGACCCGGTCACGTTCCCGATCCCGGTCGAGAACGTCGGCGCGGGCACCGCCAACGACGTTACGCTGCAGACCAACCTCGAGAACGGCGGACCCGCGGTCACGGTCGTCTCCACCGGGCCCTCCGGCGAATGGACGTACGAGGGATCCGGGCTGTTCCGCTACGTCGGCGACCAGGGGGCCGGTAGCGGCAATCTCCCGAGCGGGGCCTCGACCACGCTGGAGGTCACCCTCGAGCCCGCCGACGTGTGCACGGACCTGGGCGGCGGCACGGTCGAGTACGAGCCGCGCTACGAGAACGTCTGCGGCACCGTGTTCAGCTCGCCGACCGACTCCGGGCCACTCGGCGAGGCGCAGCCGATCCCCGGCCTCGGCGTGAGCAAGTCCGCCAGCGTCTCGCAGCTCGGCATCGGCAGCGGCGACTCCGCGCGCTACGACGTCGGCATGTCGGCGGTCAACACCGACCTGATCGTCGACGACACCTTCACGATCACCGACGAGCTGCCCTCGGCGCTCGGCGAGCCGGTCACGGTCAGCGCCAGCGCGGGCACGGTGACCTGTCCCGGCGGCAGCTGCGATCCGGGCGAGACGCTGACCTGGGACGTGGCCAATCCCGGCGACGGCAGCACCCTCGGCGAGACACTCACGATCGATTTCCAGGCGCCGCCGGACTCCGAGGCCTGCCTCGGCGGCACCACCATGACCAATACGGCCACGGTCACGCCGGCGACGACCACGGAGAGCTGCACCGTCGGCGGCACCAGCGCCAGCGCCGAGATCGATCTGGCAAACGTGCCGACGCCGGTGATCGCCGAGGCTTTCCACTTCGAGGTCACCGCCCCGAGCCCGTTCGAGACGGGTCAGCCCGGTGACGGCGACTGCAACCAGGAGACCGGCGAGGGCGAGTGCATCCCGCACCAGGCGACCTACGAGTTCGAGGCAGGGTACCCGGGCGTGTGGTATGACGCCGCCGACGACGTCGGCAGCCAGTTCAGCGACGACTTCGATGGCGTCGCCGCCCAGCAGCTGGTCACGGCGACCGTCGAGGTGAACGCGCTGCAGGGCGGCAGCACCGTTTCCGGCGGCTTCCAGGCGGTGCCCGCGTCCGCAATCCTCGAAGACAGCGGCCGGTTCGTGCTCGACCTGCGCTTCCTCGCAGATTCGGGCTTCTTCGACGACAACAATGTCTCCCACCCCTCCGAGGACCGCGAGGTCCGGATCCGCTACTCGACCACCGTATCCGACGCGGCACTTCCCGCGGGCGGCACCCTGACCATCGACCCGACGGCGCAACTGATCATCCGCGACGGCGAGGGGGGCTCCGGCGCCTGCGAGAACACGCTCTCCGACCCGGCCGACACGATCTACACCACGCCGGGCGAGGAGTTCACGGTACAGCGCGCCCAGGTCGCGGTCACGGTGGCGACCGAGTCGGGCCAGGACACGGCCGACGTCTGCGAGGTACTGGGCCTCGACATCGGCGTCGACAACGCCAACCCGTTCCAGGCCTCCGACATCCTCGCCCAGCTGGCCGTGGACGGCAGCGACTACCGCCACGTCGACCCGCCGCCCCCGAGCTACGGCGGCCAGTTCCTCTCGCTCGACAACGCCGGTGAGCTCGACTACGACCCCGGCGCGTCCGGTGGACCCACCTGGTCGTTCGTCGACCGCGCACTCGAGCTCACCGGCGGCACGATCGGCACCTCGGTGCAACTGCTGCCCGGGGCGACCACCGGCTTCGGCAACGGCACGCCGGTCACTGTCCGGGTCGACTACGACGACAACGAGACCACGCTGTCGCCCTCGGTGGGCGGCACCCCCACGCTCGATCGCGCCTTCACCACCGGCACCAGCGGGCAGTTCACCCCGGTGCAGGTACGACAGGGCGACCTGTCGCTGGACGTGACCCCCGATGAGATCTTCGTCACCGGCGACCAGGTGAGCTGGACCATCTTCGTCACCAACAGCGGCGACGGCGGCGCATACAACGTCCGGATCCAGAACGATCTCGCGGACAAGCTGGGGGTCAACCTGGCCGACACGGACGCCGCGACCCCGAGCTGCGGCGGCGACGACTGGGACCTGACCAACCCGTCCGGCGATCTCCTGCAGTGGACGATAGCGGAGGTCCCGCGACTGACGACCTGCGAGATCAACGTCGTCGCCGACGTGCCGCCGACCACCGCCTGTGCGATCGCCAATGACGGCCCCGAGAGCAACCGGGCAGCGGGCGAATGGGGCTGTGCCGGCACGACCGTGCAGCAGGGCGACCTGGACGGCCCGTACACCAATCCCCTGGCCGCGGACTCGCCCGATTTCATCTTTGCCGAGCCGTCCCTGCGCCTGACCCACGAGGCCTCGTTCTGCAACCTCTGCGACCCCGACGACACCTCGGGGGGCGGCCCATTCGATCCCGACGACGGCACCGTGCGCCTGCTCGTGCGCAACAACGGCAATTCACGCATCCAGGACGTCGAGGTGATCGAGGAGCTGCCCACCGGGGTCGGCATCGACCTTGTGCCGGGCACGGTCGAGTTCAGCACCGACGGCGGCTCCACCTGGCAGGCCGCGCTGGCCGATCCCGCCGGCCTGGGCGGCGGACAGTACGAATTCACCAGCAACGAGATTCCGCCGCTTGCCGAGCTGGTCACGCCCTCGGAGGAGAACATCGCCGCCGGCGACTTCGCCGAGGTGCTGATCCGCTACAACATCTCGAGTGACGAATCCTCGCTGCCCGGCCCGCACACGATCACGGTCAGCGGCCAGGGCGAGCGCCCCTGCGACGGCCAGCTCTTTGGTTTCGGTCCGCGCCAGGACCAGATCGAGGTGCGCGCCCCTGACATCACCGTCGAGAAGACCGGCGACAACCTCGACCGGTCGAACGATGGCACCGACGAGCGCGTGGTCGGCATCCCCGGCGAGACCATCGAGTGGACCATCCGGGTCACGAACGACGGTGATCACTACACGCGCCAGTCACGCCTTCGCGACATCCTGCTCGCGCAGATCGACCGCACGTCGCCGGGCGATTCCGTGATCGTGACGTCGGGCCCGGGGATCCCGCCCGGTGGGCTCGACATCACGGACCTGGGCGACGCGTACTTCGCGCTCGACGAGCCCCCGTTCGAGGGCATCGCCCCGGGCACGACCGCCGTCTACACGATCGAGGAGACGCTGGGGACCGACTGCTTCAACAGCGACAACCGGGCCGACTTGCGCCTGGGGATGCGAGAACAATCCCGACGGCGATCCGTCGAACCTCAGCTCGCCGACCGACAACACCGACACGGCACGCCTGCTGATGGTGCCGGACTTCTCGGCCGACGACGCGATCCAGCAGTCCTTCGATCCGCAGCCCGGCGGGCGCGTCGAGATCACGCTCACGCTGCGCAACGACGGCGCGCCCGCCAACGACATGGCCGTGCTCAACGACCTGCCCGATGGCCTGCGCGTGGACCCCTCCGTGCCCGCCATCGTCACCGGCGGCGGCATGAGCTTCGACGCCTATGACGCGACCCTCGATGGTGGCGAGACGAACGGCGAGCCGGGAACACCCGGCAATCACCCGCGGATCCTGCTCAACGGCACGCTCGAGTTCGGCGAGTCCACGACCGTCACCTTCCAGGCGATCATGAACGACGCCCTCGACACGACCAGCGATCCGTTCACCGACCCCGAAACCGTCTCCAATGGCCTCGACCCGGAGCCGATCGCGACCGCCGTCAACATCGTGTCGGTCGAGTTCAGCGACACCGCGGGCTGCACCGAGGTCTCGCCGCCGCCGGCGACCGACAGCGCGGAGCTGGACTTCCAGACGCCGGACATCGATTTCGACCCGGGTCACGCCGTCGCCGGTCATCGTCGTCGACGGCCAGACCGAGACGTTCACCTTCACCCTGCGCAACGAGGGCGACAACGGCTCGATCGCCGAGCCGGTCGAGTTCCGCCTCGACACGATCGGCGCCGGCTGGAGCGGGGTGAGCGTCGACGTCGTGACCGCGGCACGGCGGCAGCGGCGGCACCTGCGCCGCGTTCACCTGCGACGCGGACCAGATCGGCACGCTGCGCCGCGGTGATCAGGCGGAGATCGAGGTCACGGCCACCGCCAACGACAACGGCAGCCCGCTGACGCTCGTCGGCACGGTCGAGGGGTCGGTCGTGCAGGCCGACGGCACCGACACCGGCAGCGACTTCAGCCTCGACCGGGCCCGGGCGCTCGCGGTCGGCTTCCAGCTCGAGAAATCGCTGGCCGACTCCAGCGAGATCCACACCGTCGATCCGGAGATCGCAGTCGGCGAGGACGCCGATTTCGAGCTGCGCGCACGGTGGTTCGGCCTGGACACCGGCGCCGGCGAGGCGGTGCGCGACATCACCGTTCGCGACCGGCTCGATCCTGCCGCCGGCCGGCTCGGCTACGTCACGCGCACCGACTCGACCGCCGACGGCGCCAGCATCGCCTCGGTGAACGGCACCCCCGCAGGCCTGCTGTCGCCACCGCCCGTCGTCAGCGGCAGCGTCGACTGGCAGCTCGACGACATTACCGCGAATGGCGGAGGGACCCTCACCAGCGACCTGACCGCGCGCCTGCTCAACATCGACGCGACAGTGAAGGGCGACACGGTGAGCAACGCGCTCGACGCGACATTCAGCGTCGACTACGGCGCCGGCAACCCGTCGTTCGACTTCGCCTCCGGTGCCTTCGGCGGCGACGACGCGGAGCTCGCGGCAACGGCGGACATCACCGTCGCCGAGCCCAGCGTCGGTTTCCGCAAGGAGGTGCGCAATGTAACGCAGACGGGCGGGTTCCAGGACGCCAACGACGATGCCGGCGCCGTCGACGCCGAGGGCGGCGATATCGTCGAGTACCGCGTGACCATCGACAACGCCGCCACGGGCGCGGACGCGCCGGTGTTCGGCCTGATCGTCGACGACCAGCTCGTCACCGACGACATCGTGCTCGACGAGACCACCGCGGGCATCGATACGGACGACGACGGCACGGTCGACATCAGCTGCGGCGACTACACCGCGGGGCCGCCCGACCGGATCGTGTTCGACTCCGACGTCTGCAACTTCGGCAGCCCCGGTTCGAACCTCGAGCAGCTCGATCCGGGCAGCACGATCACGATCCTCTATCGCGGCGAGGTCCAGGTCACGGTCAACCCCGAAGAGGTCGCGGACAACGGCGCCGAGCTGACCGACGCGTGGTCGCTCGCCGATCCGGACGGCGACCGCTCGCACGTGGGCGACCAGAATGCCCCCACGGGCACGAAGGGCGACGAAGACGGCGCGCGCAACCATCCGGCCAGTGACATCGCACGGGTGATCATCGAGAACGACACGCAGATCACGAAGACGGTGACGGACACGACCTCACCGTTCGGCGACGGCGGCGACGGCGAGCCGGATCTGCGCGTCGGCGACGGCCTGACCTACGAGGTCGTCGTCGACCTCGCGCCCGAGTCGACGATCGAGAACTTCACGATCACGGACACGCTGCCGCCCGGCTTCGAGTTCACCGGCGACGTCTCGAGCTTCTCGTTCGACGACTTCAGTCCCTCGAACCCGAATCCCCCGCCGCCGTCGGCCGGCGACACCACCCACACCTGGGACTTCGGCACGGTCACCATCTCCGATACGGACGGCGACGGCACGACCACGCCGGAGCTGCGTTTCAGCTACGACGTCGTCACCGTGGACGCCGACCCCGATGGCAATGGCAACGAGGTCGAGATCCCGCCGCCGGCCGACATCAGCCTCGACGAGGAGAATGCGGCGACGCTCGAATTCGATACGGGGGGTGGCGGCACGTTCACGGCGACGGGAACCGCGCCGGTCGACGTGCTGCAGCCGCTGCTGAGCGCCGCCAAGACCTCCAGCCCGTCACCTCCGGACCGGGTCGGCGAGAACGACACCGTCACCTACACGATCACGATCGACAACCCGAGCCAGGGCACCGCCTATGACCCGGTGATCGAGGACGTGATCCCCGAGGGCATGCGCGGCGGCGGCGTCGCGGGCATCACGACCACGTCGATCAGCGTCGGCGGCACCGGCCTCGCCACCTGTGCGCCGATCGACCCCGACGGCGATTTCGCCGGCAGCGGCGACGTGCGCTGGGTGCTCGATGGCAATACCGGCGGCTGTACGGACGACTACACGCTCGGGCCCGGCGAGCAGCTGGTGCTGGTCTACGAGGTCGCCGTCGACGACGACATCGGCGCCGACCTGCCGCTGCCCAACGCCGCGCGCGCGCTGGAGTGGTTCTCCTTCGACGACGACGACGTGCCGGGGCTGCCGGGGGCGACGCACCGTTCCCGCGCGCCGCGAGTACGGCCCCACGAACACGGCGACCGTCGAGCTGCGCACGAGCGAGCCGGGCAACCTCGCCAAGGACAACCCCGACCCCGCCGAGGCCACCATCGGCGAGGCGTTCACGTACACGCTGCGGGTGCCGAGCGATCCCTCGACGCTCGACGTCTCGATCTTCGATGTCGTGATCACCGACGAGCTGCCGGAGGCGGTTACGTTCGTCTCCGGGAGCTCCACGCTCAACGGCGGCGCCACCGGCAACCCGACCTTCGCCTACGACAGCGGCACGAACACGCTGACGATCGAGGATACGGCGGACGGCATCGACATCCCGCCGCAGGGGTCCATCGACCTCACGATCACCGTCCGCGTCGACAACACGACCGGCGGCAGGACGCCGGCGATACGTTCGTGAACACCGCGCGTTACGCGTTCTCGTCGATCGACGACGACGGCACGCAGGAGAACAGCGGCGGCCCCGACGTCACCACTGCCCCCATGACGATCCTCGAGCCGCTGATCACGCCGACCAAGCAGGCGCGCAACCTGACCGCGGGCGACGGCTTCGGCGGCCTGACGCCGCCCGATGCCGGCGACCTCGTGGAGTACTGCCTGACGTTCGACGAGACGCGCGGCGCCGCGGCCAGCACGGCGTTCGATCTCGCGTTCAGCGACACCCTGCCGCCGGAGGCCGAGCTCGCCGCCAGCGAGCCGGACGCCTTCCGCCTCGCCGACGGCAGCTGCGACCCGGCCGGCGCCGACCCGAGCAACACCCTGGTCGCCCCCGCGGTCACCGGCACCACGCCCCAGACGCTGACCTGGGACCGGGCAAGCAACGACGTCGACGTGCCCGCCGGCGGCGCCGTCTCCGTGCTCTACAAGGTACGCATGCGCGACGCGCTGGCGCCCGCCACGGTACTGACCAACGCGGCCACGGTCGACTGGACCTCGCTCGACGGCGCCGACACGAACGAGCGCACGGACGCGACGGCACCGGCCGAGCCCGACGACTACCGCGCGAGCACGGACACGAGCTTCACCAGCGCGGACACGACGCAGGTCGCGAAGACGGAGGTGTCGACCCCGCCGCTCGGCGACGGCGGCGACGGCGACGGCGACTACCGCCTGGGCGAGCGCGTCACCTACCGCGTCGAGATCACCGATCTGACCGAGGGCACGCTCGAGGACTTCAGCGTCACGGACACGCTGCCGGCGGGCCTGGAATACGAGGCCGGCAGCGCGACGATCACGCAGGGCGGGGCGATCAGCCCCGACCCCGCGGCCACGCCCGAGCCGGACGGCGTCACCGGCTCCGGCGCGCCCGGCGACGCGCAGACGCTGACCTGGGACTTCGGCGACGTCGTCAACGAAGGCGAGTCGCCGAAACACGTCCACCGCGGACACGCTCACGATCGAGTACAGCGCGCTGGTGCGCGCCGACGCGCCGGCCACCGAGGACGCCGCCAACGACGTGACCGTGAGCTACCTCGACGGGGCCGATGCGGCGGTCGAGCACCCGGCTTCGACGACGATCGACATCGTCGTCCCGGCGTTCGATGACCCGGTCAAGACGACGACGGCACCCACGCCGCCCGACACCGTCGACGCGGGCACGACCATCCCGTACACGGTCGAGCTCGAGAACACGGGCGGGGCGCCGGCCTACGACGTCGTGGTCGAGGACACGATCCCCGACGGCATGCGCGCCGACGCGCTCGCCGCCGGCACCATCGTCGCCACCATCACGATCACCGATGCCGGCGGGACCGCCATCGACGGGCCACGCGACGTCAGCGGCGCCTTCCCCGGTGCCTTCGGCAGCGACGGGCGTGTCCAGTGGACCATCGACACCGGCGGCGCCGACGACCTGGTACCGCCGGGCGGCACCCTGACACTGCAGTACAACGTCGAAATCGACGACGACGTCGGTCCCGGCGTGCAGCTGACCAACGCCGCCGGCGCGCTGCGCTGGTTCACGATCGACCCCGACGCGAGCGGCGAGGGCACGCCGGTCGAGCGCGGACCGGGGCCGACCGCGAGCGTGACCGTGGAGACGCCGACACCGGGGCCGCTCGCCAAGACCAGCACGACGACCGAGTCGACCATGGGCGACGAGATCGTCTACCGGATCCGGGTGCCCGACAGCGCCTTCGGCGCGAAGCTCTTCGACGTCGTCGTCACCGATACGCTGCCGACCCATGTCGAGTTCCTCGCGCTCGACCACGCGCCGACGAGCGACGTGAGCGAGCCGCTCGCGGCGAGCGTGGACGGCTCGAACGTGCTGACCATCACGAGCGCCAGCGATCCCGACGGCTTCGACATCCCGGCCGGCGACATCGCGGTCATCGACGTCACCGTGCGCCACAACGACACCGGTGGCGGGGTCGCCGGCGACACGTTCACCAACGGCGCGACCTACACCTGGGAGCGGACCGAGAACGGCAGCGACGATCTCGACGGCGGCCCGGTCTCGAGCCACACGATCGACGTCATCGAGCCGGATCTCGTCGTGACCAAGTCCGGGCCCGCCACGATCGACCGCGCGGGCGGCAGCTTCACGATCGCGGCCGAGAACGTCGGCGCCGCCGACGCGCACGACACCGTCATCACCGACCTCCTGCCGGATGGCATGCGTGCGACCCGGCCGGTGATCGACAGCGTCGCGATCAGCGGCCCGGGCGGCACGCGCACGCTCGCGGGCTTCGGGACTCGACCGACACGGTGTCCTGGTAGCCAGCGGCACGCGTGCGCGCTCGAGCTCACGTTCGAGTCGAGCGCGGCCGCGGTCGGGGGCGGGGAGACGCTCACGGTCGAGTACACCGCCTTCCTCGACGCCGGTGCCGCCGACGGGGCGTCGCTGACCAACGTTGCCGGCGCGACGCGCTACGCCACCCAGGACGGCACGGGCGGCAGCTTCCCCGAGGACACGCGCGTCTACACGCAGGGACTCACCAACGGCACGCCGGGCAGCGCGGACCACGAGGACGACCACGCGACCATCGCCGAGGCGCCGGTGCTCGAGGTCGACAAGGCCGTCGACCTCGCGACCGCCAACCCCGGCGACACGCTGACCTACACGATCACGGTGCGCAACTCGGGTAGCGGCGAGGCGCGCGTCGACATCACCGATGATCTCGGCGCGCTCGATGCCGACGATGTCTACGTGCCGGGCAGCCTCACGATCACGAGCCCGCCGGGGAGCTTCGGCACGAACGCGAGCGATCCCAACGGCGGTACCGCCGGCAAGGGGCTGGTCGACTTCCGCGACGTCGTCGTGCCCGCCGGCGGCACGGCGAGCCTCGAGCTCGCGATCGACTCGCGCCCGGTCGTCTCCGACCAGGACCGCGCCATCAACCAGGGCAGCGTGAGCGACCGCTACTTCGACGTCACCGAGCCGACCGACGACCCGGCGACCGTCGACGACGACGATCCCACCGAGACCGTCTTCGGCGCTCAGCCCGACCTCGTCGTCACGAAGCGCGACGCCGACCTGACCGGCGACGCGGACGTGCTCGCGCTCGGCGACACGATCGAGTACACCATCGAGGTCGAGAACGTCGGCACCGAGAGCGTCACCGGCGCGGTGCTCACCGACGCGGTCCCGGGCAACACCAGCTACGTCGCGGGCAGCACCACGCTCAACGGCAGCCCCGTGCCCGACGCCGGCGGCTCGGAGCCGCGCTCGCCGCTCGAGGACGGCCTCGCGATCAACACGCCCGGCAGCGCGGCGGGCACGATCACGGCCCAGAGCGGCGACGCCGCCACGATCACCTTCCGCGTGAGCGTCGACGACGACCTGCTCGAGGGCACGGTCATCCTCGAACTCAAGGCGTCGGCGGACCGGCGGAGGGCACGGGCAGCGGCGTCGTGCCCACGACCCCGTCGGACGACCCCGACACGCCGATCGCCGACGACCCCACGCAGACCATCGTCGGCGCCGCGCCGCTGATCGACGTGCAGAAGACGGTCAGCGCGTCCACCGAGCCCGTTCAATCGGGCGCGAGCGAGCTCACGTACACGATCCTGGTCTCGAACAACGGCACCGCCCCGGCGACGGGCACGGTCCTGATCGACGACGTGCCCGCGGACACGACCTACGTCGCCGGCTCGACCACGCTCAACGGTGTCGCCGTGCCCGACGGCGCCGGCGGCGCGTCGCCGCTGTCGTCGGGCGAGGGCGGGCTGCCGGTGAGCTCGTCGGACCTCGTGCCGCCCGGCGCGCTGCCCGACGCCGACAGCGCGACCGTCAACCCGGGCGAGAGCGCGACCGTCGTGTTCCGTGTCACCGTCGACAGCGGGCTCGCCGACGGCACCGTGATCGGCAACCAGGGCACGCTGACGAGCGACCAGCAGCCCGACGAGCCCACCGATGCCGACGGCAACGACGAGAACGGCGACCAGCCGACCACCGTGATCGTCGGCGGCCAGCCGAGCCTCGCCGTCTCGAAGGAGGTCTTCGTCGTCGGCGGCGGCACGCTCCAGCCCGACGGCCTGCTCGACTACGCCGTGCGCGTCGAGAACACGGGGCCGGTCGAAGCAACGAACGTCACGATCACCGACGACCTCGACGCCCCGGTACCCGGCCAGCTCGAATACATCCCCGGCTTCGGCTGGCCTCGACGGCGTCGCCGCGCCGGTCACGTTCTCCGACCCGGTCGTCGAGGCCGACGCCGGGACGCTGCCACCGGGCGAGACCACCGTGCTGCGCTTCCGTGTCCGCGTCGATGCCTCGCTCGCGCCCGGCACGACGATCGACAACACCGGCGAGGTCACCGCCGACGGCGGCATCTCCGAGTCGGGCAGCGTGCGCATCGACGTCGGCGGCGCGCCCGGGGTCGCCAATCTCACCGGGCGCGTCTGGCTCGACGGCGACCTCGGGGACGACTTCGACGACGGCGACGGAGCGCCCGCTGCCGGGCTGGCGCGTGGCCGTGAGCTTCAACGGCAGCACGATCGGCGCGGTCGACTCCGGGGGCGACGGCACGTATGCACTGCGCGGTCTCGCACCGGGCGGCGAGTACACGCTCACGTTCAGCTTCCCCGGCCAGACCACGACCTTTGGCGAGACTCTGGCCACGCTGGGCACGATCGGGCGCCAGGTCATCACGGACATCGATCTCGAGGCCGGCGCCAACATCACCGGCGAGAGCATGCCGGTCACGGCCAACGGCGTCGTCTACGATCTCGATCGACCGCACCCGCGGTCGCCGACGTCGAGCTCAATCCTGCTCGACACGGGCACCGGCACGCCCGTCGCCGCCGGCTGCTTCGACGACTCCACCCAGCAGGGCCAGCGCACGGCCTCGAACGGGCTCTACCTGTTCGAGCTGAACTTCAGCGACCCGAGCTGTCCCGCGCCGGGCGACTACCTGGTCGAGCTCACGGTAGCGGGCGGCATGGCGCACCGTCGCGCATCATCCGCCGACCACCGACGGACGAGCGCGCCGTACGACGTCGCCGCCTGTCCCGACGACGCGGTGACGGGCGACCCGACCTGTGCCAGGCGCAGACGCAGGACACCGCGCCCGGGACGTCGATCGCGGCCGGGCCGGGCACCGCGCTACGTACCTGAACCTGCGGCTCGACGGCCGCAGAGCGCGAACTACAACGGGGTCTACAACCACCACCTGCCGGTCGACCCGGACCTCGACGAGAGCATCACGCTGACGAAGGCGACGCCGATGAAGAACGTCGTCCGCGGCCAGCTGGTGCCGTTCACGATCACCGCGACCAACCAGCTCGGCGGGCCGCTGCCCGAGACCACGATCCGCGACACCATCCCGCCCGGCTTCAAGTACGTCGAGGGCTCGGCGACGGTAGACGGGCAGAAGCAGGGGCCGGAACGCGACGGTCGCGAGCTGACCTGGAGCGACCTCACGCTGCCGGCCGGCGAGCCGCTGCGCATCAAGCTGATCCTGGTCGTCGGCGGCGGCGTCGGCGAGGGCGAGTACACCAACCGCGCCCGGGCGCGCAACAGCGCGATCGGGCAGAGCGCCTCGCGCGAGGCGACCGCCACCGTGCGCGTCGTGCCGGATCCGACATTCGACTGCACCGACGTCATCGGCAAGGTCTTCGACGACCGCGACGCCGACGGCCACCAGGACGAGGGCGAGCCCGGCGTGCCGGGCGTGCGCGTGACCACGCCGCGCGGGCTGCTGATCACCACGGACCAGCACGGGCGCTACCACGTCACCTGCGCCGCCGTGCCCGACCGCGACCGCGGCTCGAACATCATCCTCAAGGTCGACCCGCGCAGCCTGCCCTCGGGCTTCCGCGTGACCAGCGAGAACCCGCGTGTCGTGCGCGCCACGCGCGGCAAGATGGTGCGGGTCAACTTCGGCGCGACCATCCACCGCGTCGTGCGCCTCGATCTCGCCGGCGCCGCCTTCAAGCCCGCGGCCGCGGAGCTGCGCCCGGAGTGGCAGGGCCGCCTCGAGCCGCTGTTCGAGCAGCTGGCCGAGGGCCCGAGCGTGCTGCGCCTGGCCTACCTCGGCGACGCCGAGGGCGAGGGCCTGGCCGAGCGCCGCCTCGAGGCGGTGCGCGAGCGCATCGCCGCGCGCTGGGCCGAGCGCGAGGGCGCCTATGACCTCGACATCGAGACCGAGATCTTCTGGCGCCGGGGTCGCCCCGGGGACGCGCAATGATCCGCGCCGCTCTCGTGATCGCGCTCGCGCTGCTCGCGCTGCCCGTCGCCGCGCAGCAGGCGCCCGCGGAAGAAGAGGCGCCTGCGCCGGAGCCGTGGTGGGCGGCATGGACACCGGCCTGGCCGGTCGACGACGAGCGGCCCGTGATCGAGACGTCGGCACCCGCACCGAACACCGAGCAGCTGCTGCCGGACCGGGCGCTCACCATCTGGGGGCTCGAGGGCGGGCCCGGCGCGCGCCGGCGTCTGGCGGCGCACGCCCGACGGCGGCAGCGAGCAGCTGGTCGCCGACGGGGCCCCGGTGCAATTCACGCAACGGGGGACGCCGCGGATCGACGGCGCCGCCATCCGCTCGCTCGAGAGCGTGCTCGCCGACCTCGAGAGCCGGGCCGGCCTGCGGCTGCACTTCATCGGCCACACCGACGGCTCGGGCCTGAGCGACGCGGAGCGCGAGGTCTACGGCGGCGCCCGGGGCCGGTCGCGCTTCTACGCCGAGCAGGTGGCGCACTATGTCCGCAGTCGCCTGGGGCTGGCGCAGAACGCGGTCACCTGGGAAGGCCGGGGCGCGGCCGAGCCGCTCGCCGATCCGGCCACCGCCGCGGGGCGCCAGCGCAACCGCCGCGTCGAGGTGCGCGTCTGGTACCGCGACCCGGCGGACGCGGCCGAGCCCGAGCGCTACGTGCCGCCGGCGAAGACGCAGCGCGTGCGCGTGTGCCGCCAGGAGCCCGCGTGCGTGATCAAGCGCCGGCGCCGCGACACGCAGGTCATCCAGCTGCGCAACGCGGTCGCGCCGATCCGTTTCGCGAGCACGCGCGGCCGCCTGCCCGAGGGAAGCTTCGACGAGCTCGCCGCCGCGCTCGAGCGCCTCGGCGACGTGCCCCACCTGCGCGTGCGCTTCGTCGGGCATACCGATGCGGCCGCGCTCGATGGCGAGGCGCGGGCGCGCTACGGCGACGCCACGGGCCTGGGCCGGGCGTACGCGCGCGAGGTCGCCGCCGCCGCGCGCGCGCGCCTCGGTCTCGACGAGCACCAGCTGATGATCGACTCGCGTGGCGCCTCGGAGCCCGTGGCGCCCAACGGCACCGAGCGCGGACGCGCGCTGAACCGGCGCGTGGAGATCGAGATCTGGCACGACGCGCGCGGCAGCGAGAGCGAGGTCAGCGACGTCCGGGCGTGCCCGGCCGAGGGCGACCTGCGCGAGTACGTCACCGAGGAGTACATGCCCGACGGCGAGCCGCCGCTCGAGCCCATCCCGTTCGTCGACGGCGACCCCGAGATCGGCGACGACTGGGTCACGCGCCTCGGGCGCGTGCTCGACGAGCTCGCCGACGCGCGCAACGTGCGCGTCAATTTCATCGGCCACGTCGACCGCGAGCTGCTCGACCGACGCGCCGCACGCATCTACGGCGACGCGCGCGGGCTCTCCGAGGTGCGCGCCCGGCGCGTGATGGAGGCGGTCACGCAACGCCTGGAACGCGACGTGCCGCTCACCTACGAGGGCAAGGGCTTCAGCGAGCCGCTCGAGGATCCCGGGCTGGCCACGCGGCGGATACCGGACGGGCGGGTGCGCGCGCAGATCCTGCGCGACGTGGCGGTGCCGCCCGACCCGGACTGGCTCGAGGAGGTCGTCGAGGTCACGCGCTCGACCGAGCCGGTCACGCCGTACGCGCTCGCGCCGATGCGCATCACGGTCGACGGCGAGCGCATCCGCGACGCCATGCCGCACGGGGCGGACGTGCAGCGCTGTACCGACGTCGCCCTGAACGAGACCCGGGTCGAGGTGCGCTACGACGCCGGGCGCGGCGAGCGCCGGCTCAACGTGATCGCGACACCGGCCACGATCGGTCTCGCCGACGACCCGGATACCGAGTCGGTCGAGAACCGCACGACGTTCCGCGGCTTCACCAACTACGGCGCCTACATCGAGCGCGCCGAGGTGCGCCTCTACGAGCCCGCGGACCCGACCACCGTCGAGCCGGTCGATGTCGTGCCGCTCGGCCCGGACATGACCTCGCACTGGCACGCCGAGCCGTCGCTGCCCGCGGGACTCAAGTACGTGCTGCGCGTCTACGACGACCAGGGTCGCTTCGACGAGACCGCGCCGAAACGCCTGTGGCTGCTGCACGATCCGGCGGCGGTGGATGCGCAGCAGGAGGCGGGCGCGGCGACGCGCGCACGCCTCGCGGGCCTCGACGAGACCCTCGTGCAGAAGGTCAACGTGCCGGTCGAGGGCGGCGCGATCACCGTCACGGGGCGCAATGTGCCGGAGGGCCATACGCCGTGGGTCATGGGCGAGCCCGTCCCGGTCGACGACGACCGCGATTTCGCCGTGGAGCGGCTCGTGCCGCACGGGCTGCACACGGTCGAGGTGGCGGTGCTCGACGAGGGCGGCAATGGCGATGTCTACCTGCGCGACCTGCGCATGGGTCGCGAGGACTGGTACACGATCGGCATCGCCGACATCACGGCCGGGATCGACGACACGAACGGGCCGGCCCGGCTGGTGACCCAGGACGACCAGCACTACAACTCGAGCGGCTGGGTGGACGGCCGGCTCGCGTTCTACACCAACGGCCATACCGACGCCGGCTGGGAGATCACCGGCAGCGCGGACACGCGCGAGGGACCGCTCGACGAGATCTTCTCGAACTTCACCGACAAGAACCCGGACGCGCTCTTCCGCCGCCTCGACGGCGACCGCCATTACCCGACCTTCGGCGACGACAGCACCACGGTCGAGGACGCGCCCACCTCGGGCAAGTTCTACGTCAAGGCCGAGAAGGACCGGACCTTCGGCATGTGGGGCAACTTCGAGGCCGAGCTGCTCGACAACGAGCTGGCCCAGATCGACCGCGGCCTGTACGGGGCCTACGGGCACTACGAGGGCCGGGCGACGACGAACTTCGGCGAGCGCCGCACGCAGGCGGACCTGTTCGCCGCCGAGCCGGGCACGATCGCCGCGCGCGAGGAGTTCCGCGGCACCGGCGGCTCGCTGTATTTCCTGCGCCACCAGGACATCGTGCAGGGCTCCGAGCGCATCCGCGTCGAGGTGCGCGACCAGGACTCGGGCCTCGTGCTCGAGTCCAACTCGCTGGTCGCCGGCGAGGACTACGACATCGACGCGATCCAGGGACGCGTGCTGCTGACCTCGCCGCTGCCCTCGAGCGCCGACGGCAGCAGCCTGGTACAGGCGGGCGGCAGCCTCGCGGGCAACCCGGTGTTCCTGGTGGTGCGCTACGAGTACACGCCCGGCTTCGACGAGCTCGACGACGTCGCCGTCGGCGGCCGCGTGTCGCAGTGGTTCGGCGACCACCTCCAGCTCGGCGTCACCGGCAACCGGCAGGAGCAGGTCGGGGCCGAGCAGTCGCTGGCCGGGGTCGACGTGACCTGGCGCCAGACCGCCGGGACCTGGCTCAGGGTCGAGTCGGCGCAGACCGACGGGGTGGGCACGACCACGCTGCTCTCCGACGACGGCGGCTTCGATTTCGAGACCGGCGCCACGCCGGCCCCGGACGCGAGCGCCGGCGCCTGGCGTGTCGAGTCCGCGGCGGACTTCTCGGACGTCGTGCGCGGCACCCCGGGCAACGCCACGCTCTACCTGCAACGGCGCGAGGCGGGCTTCTCGGCGCCGGGCCAGACGACCACGCGCGACGTCGACCAGGCGGGCGGCAGCCTCGACGTCCCCGTGACCGAGCGCACGACGGTGCACGCCGAGTACGACCAGCGCGCCGAGACGCAGGGGCTCGACACCCAGACGCTGTCGACCGACGTGGGCCATCGCCTGGACGAGCGCTGGAAGGTGACCGGCGGCGTGCGCTACGACCGCCGCGACGACGACTCGCCGGTCGTGCCGGACACCCAGAACGAGGGCCACCGCACGGACCTGGGCGTGCGCCTCGACTACACCCCCGAGGCCGACTGGAGCGCCTACACGTTCGCCCAGGCGACCGCCGAGGCAACCGAGACGCGCGAGGACAACGACCGCCTCGGCGTCGGCGGCAGCACCCAGATCACCGAGCGCCTGCGCGGCGAGGGCGAGCTCTCGGGCGGCGACACCGGCACGGGCGCGCGCCTCGGCACCGAGTACCTCTACTCCGAGGCCACCCGGCTCTATGCCGGCTACTCGCTCGACAACGAGCGCCAGCCGGCCACGGGCGTGCTCGAGCGCCAGGGACGCTTCGTCACCGGCTTCCGCACGCGCTACAGCGAGGCGACCACGGTCTACGGCGAGGAGCGCTACGCCCACGGCGACGTGCCCACCGGCCTCACGCACGCCTACGGCATCGACACGCAGGCGAGCACGAACTGGGCGTTCGGCGCGTCCGCCGAGGTCGGCACGCTCGAGGATCCGCGCACCGGGGCCGAGACGGAGCGCCAGGCGCTGGGCCTGAGCGGCACGCGTACCGGCGACGCGCTCGACTATCGCGGCGCGGTCGAGCTGCGCACCGACGAGACCGAGACGAACGAGCGTACGACATACCTGCTCAAGAACCGGCTGCAGTACCAGGTGACCCCCGCCAGCCGCGTGCTGGGCAAGCTCAACCTGTCGCAGAGCGACAGCAGCCAGGGCGAGTTCTTCGACGGCGAGTACGTCGAGGCGGTGCTCGGCTACGGTCATCGTCCGGTCGACAACGACCGCTGGAACACGCTGTTCAAGTACACCTACTTCTACAACCTGCCAGCCCCCGAGCAGGAGATCGCCGACGGCTCGAGCGCCGAGTTCATCCAGAAGAGCCACGTGGTATCGGCCGACACGATCTACCGAGCTCACGCCGAACTGGAGCATCGGCGGCAAGTACGCGATGCGCATCGGCGAGCTGGCGGCGAGCCGCGAGAACCCGGAGTTCTTCCAGAGCCGCGCCCGGCTCGCGGTGCTGCGCGTCGACTGGCACGTGCTGCGCCGCTGGGACGTGCTCCTCGAGGGCCGTCGCCTCGACCTGGTCGACGCCGAGGACACGCGCAGCGGCGCGCTGGTCGGCATCTACCGCCATCTCGGCGACAACATCAAGCTCGGCATCGGCTACAACTTCACCGACTTCTCCGACGACCTGACCGACCAGAGCTTCGACAGCCAGGGCGCGTTCATCAACCTCGTGGGCAAATACTGACGAGCAGCCGTCTCCCGTGCCGCAAGCGCCACGACATTGCAACGGCCTTGCTGAGGTAATAGAGTCGTGCGACGCTTGGGCGGCGGCTGCGCACGCGACGCGTGGCCGATCCCGCCCGAGCGGGCCCGCGCCATCCCCGGCCATGGACTCCCGGCGCGTGGCGCAGCCGCGGCCGGCCAGATCCCTGCGAACCAACCCGCCCGGATGCGTGGCAGCCGATGACTGAGCTCGTGCCCCTCGACAACCTGGTCGCCGATCTGCGTGCCGCCATGGAAGAGGGCAAGTCCGGGGCGTTCTTCATCACCACCGAAGATCGGCACTCGGCGATGATCACCCTCGACGAGGGCGCCATCACCGGGCTCAAGTACCGTTCCGCGCGCGGCTACGATGCCGCCCGGGCGCTCGCCGCGTCGCCGCACGTCAAGTACCAGAGCGCCGCGGACCCGACCGAGCTGCCGGGCGAGACCGCGCTCGAGAGCCGCCGCGTGCTCGAGATCCTCGCGACCGCGGCAGCGGCATCAACCGCGCCCGGGCAGGACGCCGACCCGGCGGCCGATGCGGGCCCGCGGCGCCCCCGGCGATCGATCTCGACGCGCTGCGCGCACGCTACATCGCCGCGATCGGCCCGATCGCGGAGACCCTGCTCGACGAGGCGGTCGATGAGCTCGGCGGCGGGCTCGAGAGCGAGGAGGGCGTCGAGACGCTGATCCGCCGGCTGGCGGCCCAGATCGACGACGAGCAGGAGGCCCGGCGCTTCCTGGCGGACGCCCGCGCCGGACGCTAGTGCCGCGCGCCGGCCGCGCACGCGGCCGTTCCAGCTGCACCGGTACACAAGGGGGAGATCCGCGCCATGGCCAGGCAGGACAAAGTGCAGAAGGTCGCGTGGTACCGAAGCGTGCAGACCAAGGTGCTGGTCACGCTGCTCGTGGTCACCACGCTCATCCTCGCCGGGTTCGCCGTCTACAACCTGGCCCAGGCGCGCGAGCGCCTGTCGGGCGAGCTCGAGCGCCTCGCCGAGACGACGGTGCAGCGTCTCTCCCAGCACCTGATCGGCCCGCTGTGGGCGCTCGACCGCGAGCAGCTCGCGGAGTCGATCGAGGCCGCGATGCTCGAGCGCCGCGTCCACGCCATCATCATCCGCGGCGAGGACCGCGAGAGCGTCTTCATGGGCCGGCGCCGCGATGGCGAATGGGACGTCGTGCAGGCAACCTCGGAGCCGCAGGGGGATTTCATCCTGAGCAAGACGACCCTGCTGCACGACAACGAGGAGATGATCGGCGTCCTCGAGGTCTACGTCAGCCGCCGCTTCCTCAACGACCGGTTCAACGAGCTCGTGCGCACCGAGATCCGGCGCGCCGCCGTGCTCGACGTCGCGCTCATCCTGGTGACGCTGCTGCTGCTCGGGCGCGTCCTCGTGCGCCCGATCCGCCGCCTGACGGACGCGGCCGAACGGATCGCCGGGGGCCAGCTGTCCACCGACATCGACGTGCGCTCGCGCGACGAGATCGGGATGCTCGCCGGCGCCGTGAACAAGCTGCAGACGAGCCTGCGCATCGCCATGGAGCGGATCAAGCAGCGCGGGTGATCCCGGTACCCGTCGCGACAGAGGTCGAAGCGATCATGACCATGCCCAGGGACACCCGCCGCGGCACGCTGGCCGCGGCCGCGCTGCTGTGCGCCGCGCTGCTGTCGACCCCGGCGAGCGCGCGCGAGGTCGTGCTGTGCACGCTCAACTGGGAGCCGTACTACGGCGAGAACCTGCCCCGCGACGGCTTCTTCACCGAGATCGTGCGCACGGCCTTCCAGCGCGCCGGGCACAGCGTCACCGTCGAGTTCATGCCCTGGGCCCGTGCCATGCTGGAGGTGAAGCAGGGCGACCGCGACGTGCTCCTCGGCGCCTACTACAACGAGGAACGGGCGCAGACCTATATCGCCAGTGACCCGATCTACACCGACGAGGTCGGCCTGGTCGCACTCGACTCGCTGGGACGGTCGCGTTTCGACTCGTTGCGAGGGTTCACCGACTACACCATCGGGTACGGGCGCGGCTACTCGGTCAACGAGGCCTTCGACAACGCGGACTATCTCGACAAGGAGCCCGAGGAAAGCCAGGTGCTCAACCTACGCAAGCTGTACGCGGGGCGCATCGACATGATCGCGGGCAGCTTCGCCAGCATCCGCTACCTCGCGAACGGGGAGGGCCACGACGTGGACCGGCTGGTGTTCCTGGAACCGCCGCTCAATGAGAACACGCTGCACATCATGGTCTCGCGGGCGATCGAGGACGGCGAGGCCCTGCTCGCCGACTTCCACGAGGGCCTGGCCGGGATCCGCGCCGACGGCACCTACGAGCGCATCCTCGAGGAGATGGGCTACCGGTAGATGCGCGCGCGTGGCCTGGACACGCGCCGCGGTTGCCTCGTCGCCGTTTTCGCGACCAGAGGTCGCTCCTGCAAGGCAATGGATGCCCCGGCGGTTGCCCGTGCCCCGGCAGGGGCGAGCTCGCTCGCGAGCCGGGCTCCCCTCGTGGGCGCCTGCGGCGACTGCAACATCCCGGGGCCACCATGCGCTGCGTGGGTCCGGCTTCAGAGACTGTGCAACAAGTCCGCGCCGTAGCGAGGGAGTGGAACGGCGAGGCGATTTCGGCGATCGTTCGAGGAGCATAGTGGGCACTACGTGACGAGAAGGATCGCCGAAAGCGGCCGCCGTGGCACTTCCGCAGTAGGTGCCGGACTTGTTGCACAGTCTCTTCAGCCGGACGCGCCACGGCCGGGGCACACGCGGGAAAGGGCACATGACCCACAAGACGCTGATCGACACGGACACCCTGCGCCGCCACCTCGGGGACCCGGGCTGGCGCGTGGTCGACTGCCGCTTCGACCTCGCCGATCCGGGGGCGGGCGAGGCCGCGTGGGCACAGGCCCACGTGCCCGGCGCGGTCTACGCCCACCTGGAGCGCGACCTGTCCGGGCCCACGGGCCCGGACACGGGCCGCCACCCGCTGCCCGACCCCGAGGACCTGGCGGACTGGCTCGGCGCCCACGGCATCGGCAACGACACCCAGGTGGTCGCCTGTGACGCGGACAGCGGGGCATTCGCCGCGCGCCTGTGGTGGCTGCTGCGCTGGCTCGGTCACGATGCCGTCGCGGTCCTCGACGGCGGCCTCGCGGCCTGGCGCGCGGGCGGGCATCCCGTGGACGCGGACGCGCCGGCCCCGGCGCCCGCCGGCTTCCGGCCGCGGCCGCGTGACGCCGCCATGCGCGCGAGCGCGCAGGAGCTCGAGGACGCGCACGGGCCGCTCGTGGTGGATGCGCGCAGCGCCGAGCGCTTCCGCGGCGAGCACGAGCCCATCGACCCGGTGGCCGGCCACGTGCCGGGCGCACGCAACCGCCCGTTCCCGTCCAACCTCGACGCGCACGGCCACTGGCGCTCGCCGCAGGCCCTGCGCGCGGAGTGGGCGCGCCTGCTCGGCACGGCCGAGCTCGCGGGTGTCGTGCACATGTGCGGCTCGGGCGTGACCGCCTGCCACAACGCGCTCGCGATGGAGCACGCCGGCCTGCGCGGGTCCCGCCTCTACGCCGGTTCCTGGAGCGAGTGGATCACCGCCCCCGGGCGCGGGGTCGCCACGGGCAGCGATGACTGAGACGGCGGCGCTCAGTGGCTGCGCGTGTCGTCGCCCGGGCCACCGAGCTGGTCCTCGAGCTCGCCCCGGTCGGAGTGCACGCGCACCTCGGTGATGCGCCCGCGGGCCACGCGGAACAGCACGAAGCAGTCGTAGCGCACGCGGCGCCCCGTGCCGGCGTGCCCGAACACCTCGCCGCGGTGGGTGCCGGTACAGGTCACGCGGGCGGCCGCGCGGTCGCGCTCGACGATCAGCTCGTGCACCTGCATCTCGACGTCGGGGAAGGCGCGCGTCAGGCGTCGCGCGTAGCGCACCAGGCCTTCCGGCCCCTGCTCCTGCGACGTGCTCAGGGTGCCCCGCAGCACGCCGCGCGGGGCCATCAGCCGATCGGCGGCCTCGTAGTGGCGGCCGTTCCAGAAGTGGTGGTAGAAGCGGTGGATCAGCCGCCGCGTGGTGTCGGCGACGGTCCGTCGGACTGGGTGCATGGCGGCCCCCGATCGCGCCTACCCGGCGCATCGAGGCGCCCGGCGGCAGACGTGCTGTCGTTTGCAGCCAAGGTACTACGCGCGACCCGGCAAGGCCACATGGCGCGCCTCCCGGGGCGGCCACGACAGTCGCGCCGCGGCGCCGGCTCAGGGGCCCTCGAGGTGGCGCAGGATGGCGTCCAGCGAGCGGTCGTGCACGCCCATCTCCTGCAGGTGCGCGAGCGTCTCGCGCACGTACTCGGGGTTCGGCCCGCTGCGCCCGCGGGCGTCGCGGATGTGGCGCGCCGCCTCCTCGGGGGCCAGGGTGCCGGCGTACTGGCCGTGGCCGCGGTCGAGCACGAAGGTGAGCGCGAGGGCGGCGCCCCCGGGACCGTGGGCGCGCACCAGGCGCGGCGTGTAGACGTCGGTGACCATCTCGCGTGCCCAGAGGTACTCCGCCGTTGCCTGCTTCGCGGCCTCGGGGACCTCGAACACGCTGCCCAGGCAGGAGCCGCCGGCGTCCAGGCCCAGCACGAGGCCCGGGTGGTCCTCGGTGCCCCGATGGTGCACCGACCAGACCCGCAGCGCGCGGTGGAAGCCGTAGACGCGGGCCCGCGCCACGTGCCGGTAGTCGAACCCGGGGCGCCACAGCAACGAGCCGTAGCCGAACACGTAGAGCGGCCCGGGCGGCAGCTCGCGCGCCGAGTCGATCGGGCCGGGGCGGGCTTGGATGGGGGCCGCGCGGATCACGGCGGGGATTCTAGCAAGCCCGGGCCGGCTCAGTCGGTGTCGAGCAGCGCCCCGGTGCAGCCCAGGTCGTAGCGCAGGCGGCCGTCATCGGCCAGGCGCGCGGCCGCGCTCGGGCAATGGGCCCCGGCACGCCCCGGCGCGAGCCAGTGCCGCACCGCCACGCCGGCCACCAGCACCAGGTAATCGGCGATCAGCCAGCGGTGACACTGGCGCGGGTCGCGCTCGGCGCACAGCAGCGCCAGGCGCTCGTCGTCGGCGCGGGCGGCCAGCCCGTCGCAGGCCCCCGCGAAGCGCGCGCCCTCCATGTGCCGCGCGAAGGCCGCGAGCCCCGGCGCCAGCGCCGGGTGCCGGGCGCGATCATCCGCACGGGCCCGGCGCTTGCCGCCCAGGGCGCGCCCCATCCAGGCATAGCCCACGCCGGACTCCGCCAGCGCGCGTTCCAGCGCCTCGCGCCCGAACCAGGGCCAGCGCCGCGACGCCGGGTAGCTGCGCACGTCGATCACGCGCGCCACGCCGGCCGCGCGCAGCACCGCGATCAGCTCGCTGGCGGAGCGGCTGCCGTGGCCGACCGTCGTGATCGCCGCCGACCGGTGTGTTGCCGTGGACTTGGCCATGGATCGCGGCAGTCTAGCGCGCCGGCCGCGGCAGCGACGATCGTCTCCGGGATCGTCCCCGCGCTCGTGCCGACGATAGCGAAGGTTAGGCCTTCGAATCGAGCACGATCCTTTTCAGCGCGAAGCTCTGCACCGCTATCAACGCTTCTCACGGTTACCGCTCATCGTGCGTCAGCCGCTCCGCCACTAGTAACGCCCCCTGCGTGTCGAGTCGCCGAGACGCCCAGTCAAGGCTGAGCAAATCCTCATCGAGATACTCATCATATTTTTCACTCTGCTTATTCCGGGACTCCGGAAGCCAGGACCAGCGGGGATGGAGGTGGCCCATCTCCTTGTATCTCGCAGCTTCGCATGTACCTCTTGGTTCTGCGGTATCTTTGACGGTGACGCAGACGCCTTCACGCTCAGCCTGAGTACCCCTATTGGTCAGGATCGCCGCTAATGTGTCCATCGCAATATCGCCCGCCCACGGAAAAATGAGAGTGTCCCGACCGTCCTTCAACAGAGAGGCCTCTTGTAAAGCCATCTCGTGGAAGTGGTGCCGACCTTCCATCATCAGCTCTTTCGCCTCAGCATCAAGGTAGGCCGGTAACGCTGAGCTGCCGGTAAAGCTCGAACATCTTGTCCCGTACCTTGTCGTGTACTGCACCTGGCGTACCGCCGAAACTCGCGCCCGCCCCCCCGTGGCGCGCGCCAGTTCAATGCGTTTGTGCTCCATATCGACGTGCAGCACCCGCCATCGTCGGCCGGAGAAAATAAGATACGATTCTTCCATCACCGGGCCGGTCGATCGGCAGCGTGCCGATGCACCTTGCCGTCGACGGCGAGCGAGAATTCCTCTGCGGCAGTGAAGGCGGTGTAGAAGCTGTAGTGATTGACAATGCGTTCGCCTGCCTCGCCATGCAGGAGTGTTCCGTCGCGACTCTGCATGAGGAGGCCTGGTCGCGCCCATCTGGCGAAGCAAAGCCAGAAAGCGGCCTCGCTCCACGGCATCGAACGGCGCGGCCTCGCACAGCGCATTCCACAGACTTTGCGCACGTAGCGCCCCCGCGCTGGGCGATCACCGACAGGATCTGCTGGATGAGCGTGGACAGGTGCAGCGCGCCAACCCGAGGTGGCTCGGTCCAGCGCGACGAGCAGCAACTCCGTCATGGCCACGGCCTGAAACAGCGCAGGCCGAAGGCGGTCCGGGGGTGACGTCTTGTCGTCGATCGTCGTTTTCCTGGATATAGATCTCAACACCGCTGCATCGCCGCGGCGCCCGGAGCGACCAAGGCGCTGGCGCATGCTGGCCACCTGATGGGGCGGGCCAATCTGGGCGATGCTGGCGACCGCCCCGATGTCGATCCCCATTTCCAGCGTCGAGGTGCAAACCGCTGTGACCGGTTGGGCATCGGCTTTCAACGCGGTTTCGACATGCTCGCGCAGATCCTTTGATAGACTCCCGTGGTGAGGGAAGAACTCGAGCGGCACGCCCAAGCGTTCGCACTCGCGGCGCAGGAGATCCGCGTAGTTCTTCCACATCGCGGCGGGAATTTGCGAAGATCAGGTTGTTCGTGCCTCGCAGTGTATGGAATAGATGTCTGGCAATATCGACGCACATCCCCGTTCTGCGCGTCTTCGGGATCGACCTGCTCGCCACGTTGTTCCCGCGCTTGCGCCTCATCCGGCGAGAGAGCGGGTGGCTCGTGGCGGTAGCCGCGGACCTGTAGCTTCAAAGCGGTCCCGGAGTCTTCCGTGGAGATCGATCGTCTCCACCTCGTCCCCCCCGCCTGGCCGCAGGAATTCCGCCGCGAGGTTCATGTCTCCGAGGGTAGCCGACAGTCCGACACGCGGTACGCGTCGCCGCACCGCGAGCTCTAGGCGATGCATCAGCGATTCCAGCTGCATGCCGCGCTCGACCCCGATAAATGCGTGCAAGTTCGTCGACGATGAGGTACTGCGAGACGCTCGAAGAGCCAGGGCATACGGTGGCCATGCCTGACAAACAGTGCCTCCAGCGATTCCGGTGTGATCAGCAGCACGCCTTCGGGTGTGCTTGAGGAAGCGATTCTTTTGCTTGCGGGCGACGTCACCGTGCCATGGGACTACCGGAATCTCCGTGCCTTCGACCGTCAGCTCCATCCGCTGACACTGGTCGTTGATCAAGGCCTTCAGCGGAGCGATGTAAAGTGCCAGCCCCTCGCATTCGTACTGATTGGTATTTTCGCCGAGCAGGCAGGACAGGATCGGGAGGAACGCCGCCTCGGTCTTGCCCCCGGCGGTGGCCGCAGCGACGATCACATCACGATCACCTTCAATGAGCGCAGGGTATGCGCGCGCTCCTGCGTCGGTGCGAAGGGCCTGCCAACCTTGGCGCCAGATCCATCGCTGGATATGTGGATGCAGGGCCTCGAAGGCCTCGGATGGTTCCGTGCGTCGCTCATAGGCCAGTGAACCTACAGCCGGAAGGTCTGTAATTCGTCGTCCGAGGTCGTCTGACGTTCCCTGCGCGGCGCTGCTTCCGCCGTCGGTGTCGTCATCGGACATGGCCTCGATTTCCTCCGCTTCTTCCGGCTGGATCTGAACGTCTCCGATCAGTTCGCGCCAGTCCAGATCCGGATTCTGTTCCAGTACGGAAAGCAGGTTCACGAACTCCTTGATCGAGTTGCGTGGTGTCATGAAATAAGCGGCCCCGATTCGCTGGTGGCAATGATCCATGAACGCCTGCAACGCCTCGTCCGGTACGAGGTACTGTGATTCGTCGCCGCCGGCCATGACATGCCGGATCTTTTGTAAGCAGGATATAGAGATCTTCCTGTGTGAGATTCGCCGAGGCGGATCACCGGGCCACTGTAGTCCACAAGGCCGTCCCGGGCGAAGCGGTTTTCTGCCAGTCGCGTCTGCAGCGCCTCGTAACTGTAGAGCCCGCGGCGCGGGTCCATCAGGAACTCCGGCGTCCCGCCCATGAGAAAGCCGAGGCCCTCCGCGCGACCTTGGAGCGTGTCGTTGAGGATGCGCAGGATCTGCTCGTAGTTGCTCTTGCGGGCTTGGCTGCTGGACAGCTTGAACAGGTTGACCATTTCATCCAGCGATACGAGCAGGCCCTGGTATCCCGCCAAGCGAACGAAACGGGCCATCAGTTTGAGGTGGTCGTAGCAGTTCGCATCGTCGATGATCGTGCGGACGCCGAGAGCCTTGCGCGCGTCGGTTTTGGTCGAGAATTCGCCGCGGAGCCACCGGACTGCATCCATCTTGAGTTGTTCGTCACCGTTGTCGTGCCCGCGCCAGTAGGCCTCTATCACCAGTGCGAAATCGTAGCCACCGGTCATCTCGGTCAAGTGACCGAGGCGCTCGTGAATGGCGGATACCGGCGACTCATTGCGCGAACGCGCCTGCTTCAGGCTTTCGGATACGAAGCGCTCCGCAATGCTGGCGAGGGCGCCGCCTTCAGGTTTGGCGCGCGTGGAGATATTTCTCATCAATTCGGCATACAACGCGCGGGCTTGTCCTCCCGTTGCATGCAGCCGGCGGTCGGGCGTCAGGTCCGCGGAGGTGGAAACCAGCTTTTTCTCAAGGGCGATAGAGTGGATCAGGTTCAGGAAAAAGGTTTTGCCGGATCCGTATTCACCGATTATGAAGCGAATGCTCGATCCGCCGTCGGCGATGTTGTGGATGTCCTGTAGGAGCGCCTGAACCTCGTTGGCTCGGCCGACCTGGATGTGCTGCTGACCGACTCGGGGCACGACGCCAGCGCGCAGAGAGTCGAGAATGGCTCGACGTTCCTTTTCACGGATTCGGCTCATTGGGTCATCTCCTTGTAGACTTCACGATCGAGTACGTAGACGTCGCCGTCTTCCTCGACGCATGGCGCATCGCAGTGATCGAACGCCGCTTCGTTGATGGTGTCCAGAGCCCCGTCGAGCATCAGGCCGTGGCGATCGGCCAATTGCTCCAGCGCCGCTCGCTCCCAGGTGTCGCTTTCGCCCACCTCTCGCAGCAGCGCTGAGTGCTCAGCGTCCAGGCCATCTATGGTCGGCGTCTGCGAGTCGGATTCCCGGGAGTGGGCTTCGGACTCTGCATCGCCTGCTTCCTCGGCGAAGACTCCATGGAGGAGGGTGGAGACCTGCGAAGTCTCGGCGAGTTTGCGCTGAAGCGCATCGGGGTCGAGCGCGGCACGACCGCTGTCGGTCGCTGTCGCCTCGGGCTCGTGGGCCGGCTGGCCCGGCTGCTCGGGAATGCTGTAGCCCTTCCGGGGCGTTGCGGGTTTGACCGTAACCGGCCCGGCGCTCGCGCCATGCAGATCAGATACCACTTGCTCCGGGTCGAGTCCGAGTTGCTTGTAGAGCTTCTGCAGGATCTTCACCTCGCCGGGATCGATGTGGCCGTCCGCTGCGGCGATCGTGACAAGATACTCGCCGATCGTTTCGCGCTGCGATTCCGACAACTCCTCGATCTGCGCCTTGAGTCCCGCCATACCTCGATCGTGCCGGAGCTGCCATTCCTTATGGGCATGAAGACGGTTTCGCTCGCCGGCTTCCAGCGACAGGCTCGTCTCTATGTGTTGTTCGAGCTGTTGCTCCTCAGCCGACGAGACCTCACCGTCCGCGCCCGAAACCATCGCCGCCAGGCGCATGACGAGGGCGGCGGCCTCAAAGGCCGACGAGGGTGCAGCCGGGGCATCTTGGTTCTGTCGAAAGACGGCTAGGTGCTCGTCCGGTCCAGGCTTGAGACCGCTGAACCGAACATCGGGCTCCATACCGAAGCCCATCTTCTCCAGCAGCTGAGCCAGCAGGACGGATTCCTTCTTGGAAAGCCGGTGCGGCTTCTGGATCGGGAAGTGCTCCAGCAGCGCGGAAGCAGGTACGAAAGCCCAGTCGCGATCCTCTACGTAGTGCTCGACCGTCGCACGAAGCGCCTCGAGCGCGGGGTGATCGGTCTGACCGCCCAGTTCCGCGGGCAGGAGCGCGACTCCCTGGAGGCTATCGCGACCGTTCCCGTCTTTGCCTATGAAGCGGCTGTAGGCGTCGAGTTTGTCCGTGGCTTGTTCCGCGACCTCGGTGAGGAGGGTGCGCGGGCGCTTGAGGTTCGTGATATCCGGGAGAGTCGGTCCACCGTAGATATCGATTTCCTCACGGAGCCCCCCGGACGCAGGGTAATACCTTGCGCGCACGGGCGTCTTGTTCGGCTTGACGACGATGCCGTCACCATGCCGTTGCCTGTACAGGTGCTGGAACAGGGTTTCAAATTCCGATCGGCAACGCGTTGCCGGCGTACGCAGTCGGATTTCCGGGTCATGAAAGACCCACGCCAGCGCCCACTCAGCCGGGATCCGGATTGCCCGCTTTGCTGAATTGACCGAGTCCGACCTTCAGAGGCGGAGGAATATCATTGCCTGAATGCACCCGTAGTGGCGGGGATTGGGTCAGGTCACGATCGCCCTGACCGAGATAGATCGTATACAAGAACCCTTGGGCGTAACGCGCAAACGAGCGATTATCGCCGTAGAGTTTCAGCAGGCGTTTAACCTCATTAAAGATTGCGCGACGCTCGTCCTGATCCGCGGCTCCATTTCGGTGGTCGTGCAGCAATCGTCGTTCGAGGCCGTAGAAGTAAAGGAACACGTAGCCGATATACGCATTCGGGCTTTTGCGGCCTTGGGCGAGCCCACTCGAGGAAAGCGGCGCGGCAGCGTGGTGAAATGCCCTCGTACGACGGCCAGTAATCCATGCCGGCGCCGTCGCGGTCGGGATTCGCTGAGTCGACTTTCAACTTGGGATCGATCAGTGCGGGTTCAATCTGGTAGCCATCAACAGCGGCCAGTTCCCGGCCTACATACAGTAACCCTCCGTCGATGGAATAGCCTTGCACGGTGACTTTGCGACCGGCAGGGCGCCAAAACGGCTCGAAATCGCTAGTGACGATTTCTTCTCGGTGCCCGTGGCCGGCCACTAGCCTCGCTAGCACACCGTGATTTCGAACGCGAACGTCGTCGTCCCGTGTCGGTCCTCGCGACTCGCGGGGAGACTTGCTTGATCTCCTGTCCGAGCCACTTAGCCAAATCAGGCCTCCAACGACCAGCGCGATGATGACCAGGTATTCCAATGAGAGATCCGCCGTTGTAGTTGTTTACATGAACTCAGGCGACACCCGCGGGGATCGGCAAGTCACGGCCGGAATCTGGGGCCGCTCGGGAGGCCTCATTCCAAGTCGACTGCGCGCTAAGCCTAGCATCCCCGCAGGCACCGTCGACACGGGCACCGGGCGAGGTGCCCCCCCTCTATGGAACCGCGTGTCTTTTGCTTGGACTTTGATTCGGGCCCGTTCAGGCGAAGAGGCGTGGCCGTTTACACGAAATGTTACCGAGCTCGGAGGGTACAAGTAGGGATAGCGAGAACTTGCTCCGCGAGATACGGTGATCCTTGAACAGTCGGCGAGCGTCGCGGCTCGGTCGCGCCCGCCTGCGACCACGGCCAACAACCAGTCCCTAAAGAGGGCAGGGGCGCTGCTGATGTGCCGGCCAGACCCAGTCGCGCGGACGGGCGCGCAGTTCGTCGTACAGTCGCCGGCGGACCTCGGTGAGGCGCGTGTCGTCCGCAACTCCTTCCACCTCTACGTCCAAAACCCACGGTATAATCCGGAAGGTCCAGCGGTGACGCCACGATGCCGAAGCGAGCGTATACCAAAACAATCGATGAGCGGGCCGGCCGCCTGCTTCGCGAAATCCTCGAGCCGGATTGCGTCGTCTACGACCGCTCCCCGGACTACGGGATCGATTACGGCGTCGCCACGGTAGCCGGCAACGGCAACGTCAGTGGGGCGGAGGCCAGTGAACTTGCCGTTGAAGCTCTCCACGAAGGCGTTCTGCGTGGGTTTGCCGGGCTGGATAAAGTGCAGCTTGACGCCCGTCTCCCGCGCCCAGAGGAACATCGCCTTGCCGGTGAACTCCGGTCCGTTGTCGCACACGATCGTCCGCGGGAGCCGGTGGGCGAGACGCCCGAGCTCGCGGACCAGGCGCTGGCCGGAGATCGACAGGTCGACCACCTGCAGCACGCACTCGCGCGAGCAATCGTCGACGAGGTTGAGCACGCGGAAGCGGCGCCCGTTCGCCAGCTGATCGGATACGAAATCCGCGGACCAGCGTTCGTTGGCCCGCGTGGGCACGGGCATCGGGACCCGGGGTCGGTGCAGCTTCCTGCGCCGCTTGGTGCGCACCTGGAGGCCTTCCTCGCGGTACAGCCGGTAGGTTCGCTTGCGGTTGATGACCCGCCCCTCGGCTACCAGCAGGGCGTGCAGCGTCGGATAGCCGTAGCGCGGGTAGCGCTCGGCCAGCGCGCGAAGGCGCTTCCGCAGCGCCCCGTCATCCCGGCCCCTGGGCCGATACCATGCGGCCGAGCGGCTGAAGTGCGCCAGACGGCAGGCCCGGCGTTCACTGACGCGGCGACTGGTGAGGTGATCCACGGCCCGGCGCCGCTGCGCGGCCGTCACCATTTTCCCTCGACCAGTTCCCTGAGCGCCGACTTGTCCAGTTCGGCCTCCGCCAGCAGGCGCTTGAGCCGGGCGTTCTCGGCCTCGAGCTCGCGCAGCCGCTTCGCCTCGGAGACCTCCATGCCACCGAACTTCGACTTCCAGCGGTAGATGGTGTTCTCCGCCACGCCGTGGCGTCGGCCCAGCTCCGTGTCAAGCGACACCCAGTATTACGCAATGAGGCGACACCCAGTGTTACGCACCGGTGGCGTGTTGGCTGAGGGCTGGAGACCGGCAGCCTGCTCGAGGTCGCGGAGCCGGTAGCGGCGGCCCTTGATGTTGAGCACGTGGCTGTGATGGAGGAGCCGATCAAGGATCGCGGTGGCGAGCACCTCGTCGCCAGCGAGCAGCTCCGGCCAGTCCTTGATGCCCTTGTTGGTGGTGATCAGGATCGATCCGCGGCCGTAGCGGAGCTCGAGCCAAGCGGAAGCCCATCTCGTCGATGACCAGCAGCGCAACGCCAGGCAACTGCGCCGACGCAAGCGCGCGGTGGCAGCTCCGGCGTCGCGCTTCAGGGCGGCGAGCAGCTCCGCGAGACGGCAAGAGAACACCGAGAAGCCGCGCGCGGGGCGGGGTCGATGTATGCGCATAATGCAGCATCATGTTAAATCTCGTATCACGACCATTGTCCCGGAACCCCCCGACCCTCCCTGTGGCCGACCACACGCAATCACCCTGTCGCCCCCCGCCGCACCGCGACCGGCGCCCACTGGCTGCCCGTTCACGGTGGCTTGAGCGGATTCCTTCACCTGATCTCCCGTCCCCGTGCGCCCTGGAGCGCCCATGCGCGATCAGCGCGCCGCCGCGACGGCGACCGGTTGCGCGCCTCGCTCGGTCACCCGCAACGAGCCGCAGCGTAGCTCGATCGGCCCGGTCTCGCGCCGGCGCCCGGCCGCCGCGGCCATCCCCGTGCGGCGGGCCCCGAACGACCGCACGATCGTCTCCCGCCAAGCGCCTACCGCGCGGTGCGCCTGCCGCGCCCCTGCGGCGCGCCCGCCAGGGGCGCGAGCACCCGCGGTGCCGGCCCGTGACCGTCGCCCCGCGCACGCGCCTGCAGTGGCCATCGCGGCGATTGAGCGAGTCAATCGGCATATCTAGAAACAGTCGAGATATATCACATAACTAACTGTATAGGGCGCTTATTACGCGCCCACAATCACAAATTCGAGGTTGCGCAACATTTCTAAGTACATATTCAGAAAAACGCCATATCTCACTGTGTTTATTGAGCTTTATACAGCGCACACGCGGGATGCACGGAGCCGGCGCGCCCGCGTGCGGTCGCCATCGATGGCGACCCCCGGTTGCGACTATAATGCGGGTCCCTGATCCCACCCCCGCCCGACCGGCTGCCGGAGGACCCATGACCGCAAGCACCGAGGCCCGCGCTGCGCTGAACGTCAACGGAACCGACTACCGCATCCATCGCCTGGACGCGGTCGCCGACAAGCGCCAGCTCGAGCGGCTGCCCTTCTCGCTCAAGGTCCTGCTCGAGAACCTCCTGCGCCACGAGGATGGCGAGACGGTCACCCGCGACGACATCGAGGCGCTGGTGAGCTGGGACCCGAAGGCCGAGCCCTCGCACGAGATCGCGTTCACCCCGGCACGCGTGATCCTCCAGGACTTCACCGGGGTGCCGGCCGTGGTCGACCTGGCCGCGATGCGCGAGGCCATGCAGTCGCTCGGCGGCGACGCGGAGCGCATCAACCCCCTCTCCCCCGCCGAGCTGGTGATCGACCACTCGGTGCAGGTGGACGTCTACGGCAACGCGCAGGCGCTCGAGCGCAACAACGAGATCGAGTACGAGCGCAACCGCGAGCGCTACCAGTTCCTGCGCTGGGGCCAGCAGGCATTCGACAACTTCAAGGTGGTGCCGCCGAACACCGGCATCGTCCACCAGGTGAACCTCGAGTACCTCGCGCGGGTGGTCTTCGGGGAGAAGAAGGACGGCGTCCTGCAGGCCTACCCCGACACGCTGGTCGGGACCGACTCGCACACGACCATGATCAACGGCCTCGGGGTGCTCGGCTGGGGCGTCGGCGGGATCGAGGCGGAGGCCGCAATGCTCGGCCAGCCGATCACGATGCTCATCCCGCAGGTCGTGGGCTTCAAGTTCACCGGCAGCCTGCCGCAGGGGGCGACCGCGACCGACCTGGTGCTCACGGTCACACAGATGCTGCGCGAGAAGGGCGTGGTCGGGCGCTTCGTGGAGTTCTTCGGTGACGGCCTGTCGCACCTGCCGCTGGCCGACCGCGCGACGCTCGGCAACATGTCGCCCGAGTTCGGCAGCACCTGCGCGATCTTCCCGATGGACCGCGAGACGCTGCGCTACCTCGAGCTCACCGGGCGCAGCGAGGAGCACCTCGCGCTGGTCGAGCGGTACGCGCGCGAGCAGGGACTGTGGCGCGAGGACGGCGACCCCGACGCCGAGTACACCGAGGTGCTCGAGCTCGACCTGGGCGACGTCGAGCCCAGCATCGCCGGGCCCAAGCGGCCGCAGGACCGGATCCCGATCCGCACCGCCAAGCAGATGTTCCACAAGCACCTCGAGCCGGCGCTCGAGGAGCGCGCGAACCGCTCGAACAACGAGGCACGTTTCGAGGAGGAAGGCGGCGCGGCCGCGGTGGGCTCGGCCCAGGCGGAGCCGCGCGGGGTGGCCGAGGTCGAGATGGACGACCGGCGCTTCGAGCTCAATGACGGCGACGTCGTCATCGCGGCGATCACGAGCTGCACCAACACGTCCAACCCGGCGGTGATGATCGGCGCGGGGCTGCTCGCGCGCAACGCGCTCGAGCGCGGGCTGCCGGTCAAGCCGTGGGTCAAGACCAGCCTGGCCCCGGGCTCCAAGGTCGTGACCGACTATCTCAAGCGCACCGAGCTCCTCGACGACCTCGAGCAGCTCGGCTTCTACGTCGTCGGCTACGGCTGCACGACCTGCATCGGCAACTCCGGCCCGCTGCGCCCCGAGATCAGTGACGCGATCCACGACCACGACCTGATCTGCTGCTCGGTGCTGTCGGGCAACCGCAACTTCGAGGGACGCATCCATCCCGACGTGCGCATGAACTTTCTCGCCTCGCCCCCGCTCGTGGTCACCTACGCCCTGGCCGGGACGATGGACGCCGACCTCGAGCGCGAGCCGCTGGGCACGGGACCAGGACGGCAAGGACGTCTACCTGGCCGACATCTGGCCGTCGCCGCAGGAGATCCAGGAGATGATCACGCGGCACATCAACGCCGGCATGTTCGAGAGCAACTACGGCAAGGTCTTCGGCGGCGACGAGCACTGGAACAGCCTCACGATCCCCGAGGGTGAGCTCTACGAGTGGGACCCGCAGTCGACCTACGTGAAGAACCCGCCGTTCTTCGAGGGCATGAGCGAGGAGCCGGCGCCGGTCGAGGACATCAGCGGCGCACGCGTGCTCGCGCTGCTCGGCGACAGCGTCACCACCGACCACATCTCGCCGGCGGGCGCGATCGCCAAGAACAGTCCCGCAGGCCAGTGGCTGATGGACCAGGGCGTCGAGCCGCGCGACTTCAACTCCTACGGGTCGCGCCGTGGCAACCACGAGGTGATGATGCGCGGCACGTTCGCCAACATCCGCCTGCGCAACCTGCTCGCCCCCGGCACCGAGGGCGGGGTCACCAGGCACCAGCCCAGCGGCGAGCAGATGTGGATCTTCGATGCGGCCATGCGCTACCGCGAGGAGGGTGTGCCGCTGGTGATCCTCGCCGGCAAGGAGTACGGCAGCGGCTCATCGCGCGACTGGGCAGCCAAGGGCACCAAGCTGCTGGGCGTGCAGGCCGTCATCGCCGAGAGCTTCGAGCGCATCCACCGCTC